>CATYMO010000001.1:0-446035 GCA_958409415.1 uncultured Eggerthella sp.
TCTAGGCTACACGGTCTAGAGCGTCCAAGAAAATGTCCGCAGTCCCAACTACCCGCGCATTTGTCATCTTGTCTCAACCCCTTCGACATCCGTTGCTCTTCACCAAGGTGACAAAAGACCGGGTAGTTTGTCACTTTTTTGGTTGCTGCTGAATAGGATCGTCTGGCCCTGGTCCTTCAGGAGTACCTGGAGCAGGCGGCGCAACATACGACTCGGGAGGAACATTCGAAACCGGATTGCCAGTTGGTGCAGGAGGGACATCAACGGGAGCCTCTGTTGATGAAGCATTCTTGAAGGGCGGCGGCGGAACCGCACCCGCCATCGCAGCCTGCTGTGCCGCGATCCTCTCCTGCCTGCGCGTCTTGTGAATATCCCAATAGCTCATCCATAGATAGCCTGCGGTGAATACGATGCAGAAGATCACGGTAATGATGGACAGGATCGGCAGGTACGCGCAGATCGTCAAGATAAGCGTACCGATAACAGCTGCAAGCACCGGATTCATGCGGTCCTTGAACAGCATCATACCAAGCGCCGAACCTGCAAAAGGAATCGAGAACAGCGCAATGATCAGCATCACAAGCACCATGAGCACCACCACAGGAATGGTGATGAGCGGGAAGATGAGCAGCAAGCATGCCAGCGGCGCCACCAAGAACACCACAAGACCAGCCAAAAGCATCATGCCAAGACGCTTGCGCGCCATGATCGAAGCGCTCACGAGTTGCTTGCGAATGATAACGAAGAACAAGCCCACGAGCACAATGTGAGCCATGCAGGCATACACGATCGATATGATGTCGTCGAACAAGGTCGGCTGAGCAGTATTGATAGGAGCGCTATAGGTGACGTTCGGAACTTGCGCACCATCTGCGATATTGACCGTTACGCCTTCAGGAAGAACGAGCTGCCCCTTCACCTGCGCATTCTTTCCAATGTTGATCTGTTGTGCCTGAATGTTCATATCCCCTTCGACCGCACCGTCGAAGCTCACCGTTTCGCCGACGAGCAATCCGCCCTGATAAGAGCCAGAAATAGACAAGGTTCGCGCAGACGCATAGACGCCATTTGCCTTCACGTCATTACCGAGCGAAATGTTCTGAGCGGCAACCGTTATATTGTTCGAGATCTGCGCATGATCGATCATGATGTCCTGAGCGGCAGCGCGCACGCTGTCGGCCACCTTCACATTCTTCAGCGTAATGCTCTGACCAGCAGCAAGGATGCTGCCATGGCCCGAAGTACCTACGTTGACCTTACTCGCATCAAGGGTTTGACCTACCCAATACAGATCGTTCTCGATATCGGTATTCGAAACAGGATGCATAACGGCGAACAGATTGCCCGCATTGTAGGTAACATCAGATTCAATACCAGCAGCAGCCATGCTCGATCCGCCTTGATCGAATGCGCTTGCCGCGAACGCCGCTGGCGTGCAGATCGGCAAACAGAAAGCGAGCGCAAAGGTTGCGAGAAGCGCTGCGATTCTCTTTCTCATAAATCTCTCCTTCATCATGCAGGCCAGATACCTTTCGATCTATCTAGCCAGCTCGCGTTTCCTTCAGCGGAGTTTCCGCGAAACCTACTTAATACTACCTACTTAGTGATACGAATCTCTTCGATCGTGATCTTCTTCAAATATTCCTTGTCGAGCACACAGCCGATACCTGCATCATGACCTGGTGCGTTAAGTGTCAGTGCTCCATTCTTGAGCGCAACCGGCGGCAGCGCAACGTCCTCTTTGAAATAGTGCCCCGCATCTGAGATATCGCCCGGCAAGTTCACGTAGGGCAACGTCTCGAACGCAGCATACGTGCGCTTTGAGACACCCGTATCGAACATCCCTGCCATCCAAATCTGCTTGCCATGCTCGGCCGCCCAATTGCAGAAATCGAGCGCAGGTTGAATGCCACCGAACTTAGCGATCTTGATGGCATACACGCTCAAGTTGTCGATCTCCATCGCATGATGCATATCGCGCGCAGAAACGACCGACTCATCTAAACAGATAGGGGTCTTTATCGAATTCTGCAACAGCGAAAGGCGCTCGAGCAGGTCTTTTGAGCCAGAGGTGGGCGTATAGTTCGGATCGAGTGGCTCTTCAAGACACGTGATATTGAGCGCGTCGAGCTTATAGAGGATGTCCATGGTCTCTTCCGTGAACGACTGATTCGCATCGAGGAAGATCATGAGGTCGGGGTGCTTCTCGCGTACCGCGCGCACTTTCTCAAGACAGGAATCTGGCGTGATCTTGATCTTCACGCGATCATATCCAGCGGCGACTGCGCGATCAACTTCGGCAAGCGTGTCCTCGGTGCTCATGATGCCTATCACGGTTCCGCCACGAACCTGCTTGCCACGCACGCCACCGATGAGCTCCCACAAAGGCGCACCGACCACTTTGCCGTACAGGTCCCACACGGCCGATTCGACCGCAGCCTTCGCCATCGGATAATTCGCAAGCGCTGGGAAGGTGGCGAACGAGCGGCTCACTTCACTCGGATGAAGATAACGTTCGTTCATCACGATGCTCGAAATAACATCCTTGGTGATCGCGTAATCGTCGCCGAGCGTTTCGGGAAGATACCAGTTCGTTGTGAATGAAACGCACTCGCCGATACCGGTACGCCCTGCCCAATCTTCGAGCTCGATGAAGAACGACTCGCGGGTATCGATCTCGCGCTTCGGCGTTTTGATGGGCGTGTTGTAGGGCTGGCGCGTGCGATAGAGCGTGACCGACTTGATATCGATGCGCCTATCGTAAAGACGCTTGAGCGCGATGCGATCGACCTTGCCCACAGATGTCTGCGGGAACTGCTCGAGCACGAGAATGTGCTTCGGGTGATGCAGGTGCGACATATGAGGCTCGAGGTATTCGTGAATATTGCGCGCGAATTCCTGCGGGCAAGAAGCAGGTCGGATACCCGTCTCTTCGGGATCGAGACCCAGCTCCTTATAGTCTTTCGCAATGGCTTCAGGTGAATAGTCGGCCTCGATGAACGCCACCGGTCTATAGCCCCACAGCTCATCTGCGGTACCGAACACATAGGCATCCTTCACACCGGGAATGCGCAAGAGCGCCTCGCGAATCTCTTCAGGATAGATGTTCTCACCACCAGAAATGATGAGATCTTCCACGCGCTCATACACATAGAGCTTGCCGTCGCGCCCCATGCGAGCACGATCACCCGTTACGAAATAGCCATCCATGCTCAT
The DNA here is from genome assembly GCA_958409415.1 of uncultured Eggerthella sp. Lineage (GTDB taxonomy): Bacteria > Actinomycetota > Coriobacteriia > Coriobacteriales > Eggerthellaceae > Anaerotardibacter. Next base: position 3,217 of record CATYMO010000001.1, read on the forward strand.
CGCAGCGCGTGCGTTCAGATAACCCGAGAACACCCCGGGGCCTTTCACCTGAAGTTGGCCGACCCCTTGCTTGTCGGGCTGAACGATATGAACAAGATAGCCTGGCAACATGCGCAAGCCCCCATCGAACCCACGCGTGATGGGCGCACAAGCGATCATGGAGGATGTCTCGGTCATCCCGTAGCTCGCGAAAACGCTCGCTCGGGCGCGAAGCGCCTGCTTGATAGTCTTCTTATTGAGCGCAGCACCGCCCAGCAGGATGCATTTATACTGCGCGATGATGCGATCGTTGTCGTAGGCGAGCAAGTCCTGCAAGATCTTGTCGACCACGGAAATATGCGTAACCTTGAAGCTCAAGGCATCGTTGAGCAGGCGCGATGGCTGGTAACGAAGGTAGAGCAAGAACGGGCTTTCGTTTACAAGCGAACGTACCATGACCTCGAACCCGCCGATATGGCACATGGGCAAAACGAGCTGCCAGATGCCTTTACCTGGTTTGCAGAGCGCCTTGGTCGCCGCCACCGCTGCACCATGGAGCGAACGCCAAGAAAGCTGTGTTGCCTTCGGAGTACCAGAAGAACCCGAGGTGAACATGATGAGTCCGATATGGTCGGGATCGAATTCGCGTTCTTTCTTCTCCGCATAGGAAAGGATCTCCATCGTGCGCGGATTCACCGGGATCTGGCCGTTGGGCTCATGCGCGAGCTCCATGATGCCGATGCCGAGCGAATCGATGATCATGCGCTGGATGTGCTCTTCGGTAAGGATCGCGATGTTGTTCTGGTTCGACGCGTTTTCGAGCTCGACCTTACGCAGCAAGCGCTCTTCATCAGATAAACGCGGATTCAGCACGGCAAGCGTTGCCCCCAGATACGCGACAGCGAAGGAGAGGAACACGAATTCTGGTCCGTTGAACAGGTTGCATGCAATATAGCGCGCGTCCTTGCCAAGGCCTTTTTTCTCGAGCTCCTGTGCAAGCGCCGCAGCGGCAAGGTGTGTTTGGCGATACGAAAAGACTTCCGACCCCGATTCAAGTTGCGTGTAGAAGAACGCCTTCGAACCTTTTTCTCGGGCAAGTTGTGCGAGCTTAATGATCATGGCTCTATCCTTTATCGATCGTGAAGTCTCTTTTGTTTATCTTCAAGGTGGCGAACGCAGCGGTGAGCACAGAATCCATTCGCAAGCTCGCTAACGAACTGCTTGAACTACTGGCAACAACACCAAACGCTTTTACCGAGCATCACGGGAATTTCGGGAATTGTCCGAAATCGGGATCACGATGCTCCTTGAATGCATCACGACCTTCCATCGCTTCTTCGGTGGTGTAGTACAGAAGCGTAGCATCACCGCCAAGCTGCTGAATGCCCGCGAGTCCATCTGTTGCTGCATTGAAAGATGCTTTCATGAAGCGCAATGCCGTGGGCGAATGCTTCAAGATCTCACGCGCCCAAGAAACACATTCGGCTTCAAGCTCGTCAAAGGGAACGACCTTGTTCACAAGCCCCATGTCGAGTGCTTCTTGCGCGGTGTATTGGCGGCAGAGATACCAGATCTCGCGCGCTTTCTTCTGCCCGACGATGGCAGCCAGATAGCCTGCACCGTATCCAGCATCGAAGCTGCCTACACGTGGACCGGTCTGGCCGAACTTCGCAGTATCAGCTGCGATCGTTAGGTCGCAGAGCATGTTGAGCACGTTGCCACCACCGATGGAGTAACCATTCACCATCGCGATGACCGGCTTCGGGATCACACGAATGAGACGCTGAACGTCCAAGATATTCAAACGCGGGATGTTGTCTTCGCCCACGTATCCGCCGGTGCCGCGCTTCTTTTGATCGCCGCCCGAGCAGAACGCTTCATCTTCGTGGCGCCCACCATGGTTCGCACCCGTGAGCAACACCACGCCGATCGCGGCATCGTCGCGCGCTTCGGTAAAAGCATTGTAGAGTTCAACGGCGGTCAGTGGCGTGAACGCATTGCGACGCTCGGGACGGTTGATCGTGATCTTCGCGATCCCGTCAAGCGTTTCGTAGATGATCTCTTTGTATTCTTTGCCACGTTGCCAGGCAAATTCGCTCATGGACGCTTCTCCTTTTCTTTCGCGCTTCTTCGCTGTATCAGCGTTGCTCGTCTTTTGTTGCGTACGTGCACTTTGCAACAAGCCCACCCATTGCGCAGCAGAGAACGCTCCGCTCTATGCCGTACACATCAAAAACGCACGTACGACTTGTGCAAATTGATCGGGCGCTTCGAGATGAGTATTGTGACCTACGTCACGCATCACCTCTATCTGCAAAAATCCCGTACCGCAAAGCAGAGAATCCTTGTGTTCATCCGCCCAGGTACGCATCAAATCTCGTGCAATCTCAGTATAAGCCACATCACGCTCACCCACTATATAAAGTAAGGGCTTATTGAGGTGCGCCAACGCGGGACGGAGATCATCCATCTTGTGCTGGCCCGCATCGCTCAAATTCGCACGCAAGGCCAGCGGGTCATTCGCCGCGCGCTCTTCACGAACGCGCGAACGCGTTGCCTCTGGAAGCTCAGCTTGCGTGGCAAAAAGGGGCAGCGCTTCCCAGTAATCGAGAAAAGCAGCCAGCGGGTGTGTTGGGTCAAGAGCGATCGAACGATCAAGTTCAGCGATCATGCGCTCCGTTTTTTCTGCACGCGCCGTACGCGCATCATCATTTTTGGGGCCTAATCCCGCCGATTCCAATATAAGTGCAGAGACATTCTCGGGATAGCGAGAGGCATAGAGTGCCGCGATGCGCCCACCCAAGGAATAGCCCACGAGCGAAACGGACTGTGTTCTCCCTGTTAGATCGTTCTTTCTTGCCCAAGCAACAAGCGTATTCACCTGTTCGACATACGCCTCGAGCGATAGCTCATCACCGGGTGAAAACGGAGTTTTTCCATGTCCTAAGAGATCAGGCGCTAGGACATGATACCCTTCCAATTGCGGCGCGATCTGCGCCCAAGAAGCACCTGTTTGCATGAAGCCATGCAAGAGGATGACCAGCGGATTTCCTAGTTTTCCACATGCATGGACCCGTCCGACCCCATCGATGTCAAACGTACGGTTTTCAACATCATCATGTATCATGTTCGCTCTTCTTTGCTTTCTCATCCTGTGTTCAGTGGAAAACTGATGCTAGCAAAATGCCTGGTCAAAGCCAAATTTGTGGTACACTCACTGAAACTGGCGGAATCGGCCAGCAAGACCTTCGAGCGAGAAATCAACCTCCAGCAGGTGTATCCCTCCTGTCCCACTCCAGCTATCAAGCGTGGCACGAAAATCATCGAGGCCAGATACGTTTTTGTATAGCACGCCGAAGAGTTTTCCACATGCTTCGAAATCGACCTGTTGAGGCGTTAAGAACAAACGTTCGAAATAGGGATCGCTCGATTTTTGAGGAAGCATATCGAAGATGCCGCCGCCGCCATTATTGAAAAGGATCACGATGATCGAAGGCATCGGTTTGCCGGATGCTGCGCGCAATTCTAGTTCGTGCTGGAGCGCAAACGCGTTGAGATCGTGGAGCAGCGTAAGATCTCCGGTAAGAAAATAGGTCTGATCATACGCTTGCGCTGCACCGAGCGCGGAGGAAAGCGTGCCATCGATCCCATTGAGCCCACGATTTGCGAGCAGCGTTACATCGCAGGCACGGCAGGCGCGCGGCGCTCCTAATTCGACAACTCCCGCAGCCGGAGTGGAAGGTTTCACGTAAAACGTATCGAGCGCACGAATGGCCATGCTATTGGCACTGAAGATGAGCGAACGGGGAGCAGCATGCTCGATGAGCGCTTGGACATACGCACCCTCAAGAGCGATCTCTTGGTTGAAGCACCCCTCACGCGTGCAGGTATAGACAAAGCTCGCGTCTTCAACACTCGTAATAAGTGAGGCTTCGGCTTCATTCGCTTCGGCCCATCGATCGATGTTGGGCGTAGAAGATTTTTCGCTCATTTCGCTTGCCTCACCAAAGCTCGCAACGAACGCAAGCGGATCGCATTTCACGAACGTGGTGGTGGCAGCATCGAAATCGCGTGTTTCGAGCGGATCGACCACGATCTGAATATGGGGCTTCGTCTCAAGCGTTTTGAATATGCGCTTCGAAACAGGATAGCGCCCGAACCGAACGACCACATCGAACCCGGGGCAAGTCTCACGCCCGAAGATGTTGTCGTAGTTGTCGATGATCGCCGCATCGGCATAGTTGCGCAGCTGCGAAAGTGGGTCAGCTAACAGCGGAATGTCGAAACGGCGCGCCCACGAAAGAAGCGCACGGGCAGATTCATCGCGTGCATCCCAACTTGCAGAGACGCGCGCATCGAACACGCCGAGCGTACCTTCTCCACAGAGCGCAATCGCCCGCTTTCCTTCGAGCAAACGCTCAAGCTCCGCAACTTGATCGGGCATAAGCGCGCAGGAAGGCTCGATCAAAAGCGGCAGCTCGTCATGCGAAGCAGCACGCTCAAGTTCGAATACCCCTGCCCTATCGTATGCAGGCACGAGCGGCTCATCGAACGGGAAGTTGATATGCACCGGCGCGCTCACCAATGTTTGCGGAGCAAGCGCCACCAATGCTTCACGCGCTACTTGTCGCGCATAGCGCATCTGTTCGGTCGCACCTGTCGGTTCAGGCATGTTCCAGAACTGCCGCACATGGTTGCCAAAGATCTTGAGCTGATCGCACGTTTGAGGAGCACCAAGCTGCTGCAAGCGCGCTGGGCGATCGCCTGAAAGAACGAGCAGCGGCACGCGCGAAGATTCTGCTTCGAGCACTGCCGGGTAATAGTTGGCCACCGCAGTACCCGAGGTGCAGATCACCGCCACCGCTTGCCCTGTCGCTTTCGCCAGACCTAACGCAAAAAAAGCAGCGCCGCGTTCATCCACGTCCACATACACATCCAGATCGGAAGCGTAAGCCATCATGGAAAGCGGGGTCGAACGCGAACCGGGACTTACGACCACGGCACTCACGCCGCCGCGGATAAGCTCATCGAAAAACGCACCTATATAGGTAGCGAGCGCTACGGAGTGATCGGTAGCGCTCGGCATTGGGTGTTCGCTCGTGCAGGCTTCGTTATCCTGCATAGAACCGTTCATCGTCTCATTCGCCATATTACTCCCCTTGAAAGGCGCTCAGGATCGTTTCGAATTTCATATCGATCTCGTTGAATTCCTCGCGCGGGTCGCTTCCTTCGACCACGCCGCAACCTGCATAGATCCAGCCAGCTTCACCATCGAACACGCCCGAGCGGATAGCCACAGAAAATTCGCCGTTGTCTTCAGCATCTATCACGCCGATGGCACCACCGAAGAAGCCGCGGTTGTAACTCTCGATCTCACGAAGCGACATGAGCGCTTCGCCCACTGGTTGGCCAGCGAGCGCTGGTGTGGGATGCAGCTGCTCCATAAGAGAGAAGAGCGAAACGCCCTCCATTACACATGCACGAGCAGGCGTGTAGAGATGTTGGACATGCTTGAGCGGCAGAATAGTGGGTTCGGCTGGAATATCGACATCGTAGCAATTGCGTTCGAACACTTCGCGAATGAAGCGCACTACGTAATCATGCTCACGACGATTCTTCTCATCATTCATAAGGAACGTTGCGAACTGTTCGCGCTCCTCAGGCGTTGATCCAATTGCGGCCGTACCCGCAAGGCACATGCTCTCAACATGGCAACCTTGCTTGCGCACGAGCAACTCCGGCGTGCATCCGCAGAAGAAGACATCACCATAGCGATACAGGAACACCGTGCCCTGCGCCTTGCCATCGATGAGGTTCAGCAGCACATCCTTTGGTGAGAACGGAGCAGTTGCCACGACCGCCTGGCGCCGCGAAGGCACGAGCTTCGCCGCGCGCCCAGCCTTAATAAGAGAGAGCGTGGATCGCATCTCTTCTTCCCACGCCTCATAACTATCGGGTACCACCGAATAGCGAATCGAACGTCGTTCGCGCATCGGCGCGTCGTTCGCATGGCGAAGAAAACGCTCGACCCTTCCCTTGTACACAGGACCAAGGCTGTTCACCTGCAAGAAGCAGCCCTGTTCGTTTTCGATCAGCACCACTTCAGGGATCATGAGACGCAAACGCGGAAACGCCTGCATCATTTCATCGGCTGGTTTGGGATTGGACGCATCGAAGCGATTGAATGAGAACATGATCGTGGGCAGAGCAACTTCACCCTGCAGAACATGATCGAGGTCTTCGCGCGATGCGATCGCGATACAACGACCAAGCCCTAGATACCGCTGCGGCCTGTCCTTGCGATAGTAGACGAATTGATCGGTGAAGCCCTTTTGCAACACACAATACGTATTGAGCAGGTCGCTCTTGAGTGGAACCGTGTAGGAATAAAGCTTTGCCACCGACGCCCCTTTGTTCATTGCAGCTATGTTGTACAACGCTGTATTTCTCTTGCCTGAGGTTAGGCCTTATACGATCTATTTGCTAACCACTCAGCTTGTGATACCAACGTGTTCATCTCCTATTCTATCATGGGCATACGGGGTGCAGCTTCCTACCGTTCACCCGGCGATAGAGCACAAATGATTACGCTATAACCCCTGATAAACACGTTCATCCTACAAAACAATCCGTTCACCTTGTGAAGGTTTCAATATGGTATTGAAAGATTAATAATGCACTTGTGGCTAATCCCCCCTCCAAGCCACCCTTTTTCCTTTGGAAGATGATCATCCCCCCCTTCAGGTCATCTTCTCCACGGAGCTCGTGACCCTTGAGTTCCATTATTCTTCGTGGCCCGGGTTCCACCGGGCTTCACGAAGACCCCTTCCTTTTCAATGAGCCGTCCCCTTTGGCTCATTGAACTTTTTTGGGGCACTTTTAAGGATGTAATCAACCTTTCAAAAACTTTATTCCCCCGTGTGATACGTTTCGCGTAAAATTAAAAAGCTCGAAAACTGCTTAGGCATTTTCGCGCCAACTATTACCTAAGGAAAGGACGTTACGTGAAGGTTCGAAAATCGAAACCTCACAGTAATTAGTCTTTAACCTCCCTTCGAGGATCTCCTTCGTCGCGGTGGCTAAAGACAACTGCGATGAAAAGAGGTTTGCTGCTTCTTTGCGGGCTCGAAAAGCGCTCGCACCTGAAGCACGGCCGTTTCCTTGATCTTCTGCTGCAAACCGCTGCGCAGAGTTCGTATGAAACCGCGCCGATCAAACCGCCCAAAGGAGATCTATGCTCTATTTGTCACAAATGCTTGGCGAGCCCGTCATCGACGCCAATGGCGAAAAGATCGGCTCCATTTCAGACCTTGCCATCCAAACCGGCGAAGTATTCCCGCGCATCACCTCGCTTGCGTTCTTGGGTCCCGGCAAAACGCCTTTCATGATCTCATGGCGCAAGTACGTCAAAGACGTCACCGATGAAGGCATCGAGCTCAAAGTCGATAAGACCGGCATCCGCTTCAGTTACCTTCAGCCCGATGAAGTCTTGCTCGCGCGCGATCTACTCGACCGCCAGATCGTCGACACGCAAGGCATGAAGGTCGTGCGTGTAAACGACCTCAAGCTTTCCACTTCTGGTTCGCAACTGCGCCTGCTCGGTGCCGAAGTGGGCATTCGTGGCATTCTGCGCGGGTTGGCTCCTTGGGTCGAACGCGTTGCGCTCAAGTTGAGCAAGCTCTTTCGCAAACCGCTCGATGAGAAGATCATCGCGTGGAACTACATGGACCTGCTCGACCGCAACCTCTCCGACGTGCAGCTTTCCGTTTCCCACACCCGTCTTGATGAACTTCATCCGGCCGACGTTGCCGACATTCTCGAACAGCTCGACCCTCAGCAGCGCGCCAACGTGTTCAAGCACCTCGATGATGCGCGTGCGGGCGATGCGATCTCGGAGATGGAAGACGAATACCAAGCAGATGTCATCGATGACCTGGACGAAAAGCGTGCTTCTCGCCTGCTCGAAGATATGGATCCCGACGATGCAGCCGACATCGTAGGCGATCTTCCCTACGAAAAAGCTGAAACCTTGCTGCGCTTGATGGGTGTTGAAGAAGCCGCGGGCATTCGCCGCTTGCTCGGTTATAAGGAAGACACTGCAGGTGGCCTTATGACCACGCAGTATGTTGCGATGCGCGCCGACGATACCGTCGACCAAACCATCGAAGCACTGCGCGCACTCGATGAAGACCATCCCACGGTCAGTTACGTTTACGTGCTCAACGAATACGACAAGCTCATCGGCGTGCTTTCGCTCCGCACGCTCGTGCTCGCCACCAAGAATACGCAGCTCAAGGACATCATGTTCGACGACGTGATCACTGCCTTCCCCGAAGAGACCGAAGAAGATGTTGCGGCAGACATCTCGAAATACGATCTGATCGCCATGCCGGTGGTCGATGAGAACGGACGCATGCTCGGCATCGTCACGGTTGACGACGCAATGGAAGTCATTGAAGACAGTGCAGAGGAGACCACGAACAAGCGCACCTGGGTTGCCGTGGTGGTCGCACTCTTGTGCTTCTTGATCTTCCTCGTTCCCTATACCGTTATCATTTTGCATTTCTTCGGCGGAGCTGCAGGATAAGAGCTGGCTATGGCAGAAGAGCAGAACATCCAGCCCAATCCCGCCATCAAGGAGCATGCTGAAGCGGAGCTTGCCAAGGAGATCACCGAAGTGCGCAAGCCTTCGAAGCTATTGCTCGTGCTCATGGCCATGGGCCCGGGGATCGTCACAGCCATGGCAGGCAACGATGCGGGCGGCATCTCGACCTACTCCACGGTGGGCGCGAAGTTTGGCTTCCTCACCTTGTGGATCATTCCGATCATGTGCCTGCTTCTGGTTGTTGTGCAAACGACCGCCACGCGCATGGGTGCGGTAACGGGGAAGGGCTTCGCGGCGCTCATTCGCGAACGCTTCGGTATTCGCCTTACCTCGCTTGCCATGCTCGCCTTGCTCATCGGCAATGTTGCGACCACGTTCTCCGAATTCGCAGGCATCGCTTCTGGCATGGAGATGTTCGGCGTGCCGCGCTGGGTATCGGTCCCCATCGCTGCAGCTGCAGTTTGGGGGCTTATCGTGGGCGGCAGCTTCAAGCGCGTGCAGCGCGTTTTCATGGTGCTCTCCTTCGTCTTCGTTACCTATATCGTGGCAGCCATCATCGCGCAACCGAACTGGAACCTTGCGCTCATGCACACGGTCATCCCCGAAGTCTCTTCCGACTTCTCATTCCTTTCGCTCACGGTTGCCATGGTCGGTACCACCATCGCGCCCTGGATGATGTTCTTCGCGCAGAGCAACGTGGTCGAGAAGGGCGTGACCGTAAAGGACCTCTTCTTCCAGCGCATCGATGCGATCACGGGCGCAGTGGTTGCCTGCATCATCGCCTGGTTCATCATCGTGACCACGGGCGCAGTGCTCTTCCCGCAAGGCATCGAGATCGAAAGCGCCGCCGATGCCGCTATGGCGCTCGCCCCCTTTGCGGGCCCGTATGCTGAAGCGCTCTTTGCCATCGGGCTTGTTGCGGCAAGTTTGCTCGCGGCCTGCGTGTTGCCCCTCACCACCTCGTTCGTCATCTGCGAAGCGTTCGGCTGGGAAGCGGGCGTGAACTTCACCTGGAAGGAAGCGCCGCTCTTCAAAGGCATCTTCACGTTCACGATCGTGGGTTCCGCGTTGGTCATCCTCGTTCCAGGGCTTAACCTGATGGGCATCATGCTGACCGCGCAGTTCGTCAACGGCGTTATCCTGCCCGTGCTGCTCGTGTTCATGGCCATCATCGCTACCGACAAGCATGTGATGAAAGAACACACCATCGGCCCGATCGCGCGCGTGCTGCTTGTCGCAACGATCGTAGTCGTGGGCATTCTCTCGATCGTTTGCCTTGCCCTGCAGATCCTTGGCTTGGCCTAATAGTTGCACAGAGCAACAGAGAAGGTTTCTGTTGTGGCAGAAACCTTTCGAGATATTCTGGGAAAACTCGAAAGCCTTACTATAGTAATAGGATCAGTAGCCCAACGAGAAAGCCGCGATCATGAACACGAACGCAATGCCTGAACCAACTGTTTCGATCGAAGAAGAGCCCGAAAGAACGCGCGATAGCGAAACGTCCGAGACTCGCGAACAGATTCGGCGCCAAGTGCTTGCCGAACGCGCCGCCTTGCCGAAGCCGTATCGCCTTCATAAGAGTTCTGCCATTTGCGATGAGCTTGAGACTTCTCTTGCGATCACTTGCGCAACGATCGGCATCGATCCGCCAGCCTGCACGATCGCAGTCTATGCAGCGTTTGAAGAAGAGGTGCAGCTCGACCAATTCATTCGTGCCGCCTATGCGCAAGGAGCACAGGTTGCGTTTCCTTGTATCGTGGAAGATGCGTGGGGCCTTGAAGATGCGCCACAACAAACCATGGAAATGCGCTTTGTCTCACCCGAAACTTACGAAAAGGACGAGGTTCCCTTCATCGCGCATCCCCTGCGCAAGTACCATCACGATGATGAAACATTGCGCGATTTTCCCTACGTTCCAGCAAATGATCTGACGATGATCGTGATTCCTCTTGTTGCGTTCGATGCTCATCACAACAGACTCGGGTACGGAGGCGGGAACTACGATCGTTACCTGCCACAGCTTGGCAAAGACTGCCGGCAGATCGCCGTTGCGTTCTCCGAGCAGGAAGTCCCTTTCATCCCCGCCGAAGAACACGACGTTCCCGTTACGGTATTAGCGAAATAGTGCGTTTGGCTTCTTAGAGAGATACAGCGCCGAACCCTTAAGCGAACGTGCCCGGCATTTCCGCTTCGATGCTTGCTGGCGATTTAAGCAACGTGGATGTTGAGGTAACGACGACGCTCGAAGAAGCCCATGTTCGCGATACGCGCACGTTCTTCACGCGCGCCAGATTCACGCGCGGTGGTGGCGCGATCATCCAAGTAAGTCATCGCATCACGATAGCCATCGTTACGCGCCTTGTTAATAACATCCTCGAATTCGTGTTGCTGAGCTTTGCGGCCTTCTTACTCGCCCAAGATGCGCGCATCTTTGACTTGCTGCTTGAACGCAGCCATAACGCTGTTGAGCATGTTGAGCATCGAGATGGCACCGACAGGAGACTCTTCCGTGAAGGTCGAAGCGTCGAAGGTAACCGGAGAAAGCGAAACGGGGCTTGCATTGTTCAGCTGAACGCGTGCCTGTGCTTCGCTCAGTTGGCTGCGAAGCTCAGTGATCTGCTTGTCGCGATCGGCGATGATCGCATCGCGTGATGAAATCTCTGCATCTTTATTAGCAAGCGTACGAGCCTGATCGTCATAGCCCACTTCTTTGCTCGCAAGCGCGCGGATCTTCTCCTCGAGCGTGGCAGCCTGCTTGGCAACGAGCGCGCGCAAACGCTCAACCTCTTCTTCGGCTGCTTCGGTACGGCGATTGTCGTTAGAAGAAACATTGGCGCTCTGAGCCTGAGCAGTTGCAAGATCGCTCTGGGCATTGCGGGCGCGATTCTCCGCTTCGTCGCGCTGACGCTGAGCATCGCGCAAGCGGTCCTCGGCAGACTGAAGCGCACGTTCTGCATCGGAGGCGCGCTCTTCAGCTTTCTTGAGTTTCGCACGCAGTTCTTCAAGCTCGGCATCAGAAGCACCGCCGGCACCGCCACCCGTGACGGGCATTCCACCATGCCCGCTGTCATATGAAGCTTGCATGCAATCGAGTGCACGAGTGATGACCGTTGCTTTCGTGATGTCTTCGCGACGCGCAAAGTCGTCAATCAAAGCCATGTATTCGAGCGGAAGACGGAAGTTCGCCTGCTTAACTTTTGAGCTCAACTCAAACCCACCTAACGGTTCCTTGCGCGGTTATGTTGGTGATTTTCCTTGCGGACAAAGAACACGACCGCTTAAGAGTGACTTCGCGGATGTAATTCATGAACTATACATCCCTGTAGAACCTTACAAATTCTATAGCACGATTGTAGCGTATATCTAGGAGTTGGCATGGGAGAAAACCACAATATTTTGTGTTCGTTAGCGTTTGGGTAGCCGATTTTATCTGGGCATTTCGGCATGGATTTGGACGAAATGGCTGTGCTACGACCCCACCTGCTAGCATTTTTCTCACGCGTGTTATGGCGTATTCCTTGTATAGTGGCACGTACTTGAAAAGCCCTTTTGATAAGGCTGTATAGCAACTTCGTCGTGTTCATGCTAGCAAGGGTTTTCCACATTTTGGTGCGTTTTTTGAGTTTTCCACACGCGAAATTCGGGCTTTTTCAGCCTGAAAAAATTTTTCTTGAATAACCGTTCATCTCAGGGAGCGGCAATGAAAATGAGCCCCTTCACGCCTTGCAAACCAGCAAGATCCCCTTGATTCGACGCGCCGAAAACCCGCCATCTTGCAAGAGCGAAACTTCTCTTTAGACATAGATGATGATCATGCCGATGAGCATACCGATGATGACGAAGAATGCTGGCACCTTCGAACGATACATCAACACAGCCTGAGGAATGATCTCTCCGAAGACCACATAGAGCATCGCGCCAGAAGCAAAACCGAGCGAAGCCGCAAGGCCTATCGCACCGATGTCGCCGATCCAGTAACCCAACCAAGCACCGAGGACAACGGGCACACCAGAAGCCGCCGTGAGCAATGCCGCTTTGATGCGCTTCATCCCACCAGCAACCAAGGGAACAGAAACGGCCATACCTTCGGGAATATTATGGAGTCCGATGAGCACCGCAAGGATGAGCGCCATGCTCACTCCGCCTTCGGTATCGATGTTGTAACTTGCTCCAATGGACATGCCTTCAGGAATGTTGTGGAGCGCGATGGCGCATGCGATGACCACACCAGCAACCCAAAGTTCGCGTTTGGGCGCATGCTCTTTCAGGTGCTGATTGTAATGATCGATATGGCTCAGCTCATCGATGTTGTCATGAGTCTTTGGATGCAAGCTGCTCGCAGTGTGAGGCACCTCGCCCTCAGTGCGTTTATCGATCAACCAATTCAAGAGGAATACCACCGCCATGCCCACGAGGACTGCGATGCATACGACAAAGACCGCCCCGTCCGAAAAGACCGACTGGGCCGCTTCAAGGCTTTCGACCATCAGCTCGAAGCAGACGATCGAGATCATCACGCCGCTCGTTGCACTCAATAAGAGACTGACGATGCGGTTGGATTCAGTGCGAACGAGCGCACCAAGGATGCCACCAAGACCGGTGCCACCAACGCCAGCGATCAACGTCATCAAGGTTACGGTAAGAAATGCGTCCATACGATTCGGAACTTTCCTCTTTCACTTTTCAAAGGCTCGGCTGTTGTTCAACACTTCAGCTTCATGCGCTCGATCCAAACGCGAGAGAGCTAGAATGAAACTGATTATAAACCTGCGCGCGATCGCGTATGATCGCGTGTCACACTTTGTAGGTAATAAGTAAGATAAGGAATACTTATGAAAGACTTCGATGATTTCGCACAACTGGTAGACCGAACGACCGATCAGGATATGGCACGTATCTTCGCGAACGTGATCGAACAGATGAACCTTCCCAAAGATGCGAATGGGAACGTCTCTTTTAGCGTTGAAGATCTCATGCCCTTCTCGACCGCTGTTTCCAACGCGCGAACGATGTCGCTTCTGCGTAAATATCACGAATGGGCGAACGCCGAAGAACGCGAGCTTCTTTAGCGCTTTTTGCAAGCAAGCCGCCTATCGCATTGCTTGCGCGTATCTTGCTTGAGCGCACGGCTGACCGATCGCCGCGCGCAGACGCAACAGAATCCGCACTTGCTCGAGCACGAACACAGCGAAGCTAGCGCATTGGTGTCTCGCGTGTGCAGTCGTGTTGCGCGCACGAAGGCAGAACACATCTTGCTGCGCCCTTCGAAGCTATGCTCGTCTTAGCAAAATCCTATGACCTCGCGAACGTGCACACAGAAAAACACTTCTTCACCTGCAAAGCTACTAAAAAAGCGCCCGGCTAGTTCCCAGGCGCTTTTTTCGCATTTCGGTTGTTGTTTTAACTTATTCTTCCTGAACCGAACCTTCTGTCGCACGCGCAGCACGAAGCTTCTGCTGCTCGTCGATGATCTTCTGTTCCTTAAGACCGTAGACATATTCGCGGTCGATAGCACCCGCTGTCGAAGGAGGCTTCACCACGAACGGTACTGGCTTGGTGAAGAAGCTCACGATCGGCACCAGGATAAGAGAGAGCACCATCGTGATCGCACCGCAATTGATCGGCGATGCAATGTAGCCGAAGATCATGTTGGTCACGGTCATGCCAACACCAAGCGCAAAGCTGCACCAAACTGCTGGCTTCGAAATGCGGCCGGAGAACAAGCCCCAGAAGAAGGGACCGAGGAACGAGCCCGAAAGCGCACCCCACGAATAGCCCATCAACTGAGCGATGAAAACGATGGTCGAATGGTACTGCACCAGCGCGATGCCGGCAGAGATAGCCACGAACACCACGATGAAGAAGCGCATGTAACGCACTTGCTTCTTCTCGCTCATCTTCTTCACGATGTTGCCCTTGATCAAGTCGAGCGTGAGCGTTGAAGACGAAGTGAGCACAAGGCCCGCAAGCGTCGACATGGACGCGGAGAGAACGAGCACCACCACGATGCCAAGCAAAATGTCGGGAAGCCCGGCGAGCATGGTCGGCACGATCGAGTCGTAAATAGGCGTGCCATTGGCAGCATAGGCGATATCGCCACCGAACAAGCGGCCGAAACCACCCAAGAAATACGAGCCACCCGCAACCACGAGCGCGAAGATCGTCGAGATGATGGCGCCCTGCTTGATGGCCGGACCGGTCTTGATGGCGTAGAACTTCTGGACCATCTGCGGGAGCGCCCACGTGCCGAGCGAAGTGAGGATGATAACGCCAAGCAAGTTGAGCGCGTCGGGGCCGAACATCGAAGTGAACGGTCCTGCCATGGCGCTTCCCTCTGCCGGGATCTGCGAGAGATTCACGATAGCCGTTGCGATACCGCCCTGGCCATTCAACACCGCGAAGATAACAGCAATGATACCGATGAGCATGATCGTACCCTGGATGAAGTCGTTCCAAACCGAGGCCACATAACCACCGAGCACCACATAGATACAGGTGACCACCGCCATGCCGATCACGCACCATTCATACGGCAGCCCGAAAGCCATACCGAACAAACGCGAAAGACCGTTGTAGACGGATGCGGTATACGGAATGAGGAACACGAAGATGATCGCCGCAGCGGCAATGCGCAATGCTCGAGAGTTATAGCGTTTGCCGAAGAATTCCGGCATGGTCGTAGCCTTGAGCCGCTGCGTCATCTCACGCGTACGCGGGCCGAGCACCCACCACGCCAGAAGCGAACCGATGACCGCATTACCGATACCGACCCAAAATACCGACATGCCGTACTTCCAGCCGAACTGGCCAGCATAGCCGATGAACACAACAGCGGAAAAATAGCTCGTGCCAAAGGCAAAGGCTGAGAGCCACGGACCAACATTACGTCCGCCAAGCACGAAGCCATCGACACTGTTGGAATGTTTGCGGGCGAAAATGCCCACTGCCACAGTGACCGCGACGAAGATCGCCACGATCAAGATCTTGAGAAACATGCGCTCCTCTTCTTTCACTCGTTTTCCAATACGTCAGTTTTCTCAGGACGGTATACCCGCGCGTTTCCTCTCTTCGCACACCAAGACGAACAACAACGACCCGATCGAGCGCATAAAAAAAGCACCGGATCGAGATCCGTGTGCTTATCTATAGTGAAAGTAGAGAGGTGAGGTGCAGAGAATGCAGGTCGAGCCCTGAGCAAGATGCTCGGACATGACCGCACGATCGCTTTCGGAACACTGTGCCAAGTGCTCCGACATGATCGCGCAAACATCATTCGAACCCTGTGCCCAGTGCTGGGCACGGATCGCCGCGCTTTGGGTATACATTCCTGAAAAAACCATGGCAGCACTTTACCACAACAGAGCGCTTATAGGGCGGCAAGTTGAATGCCGCCCCCAAAAAGTGGTCGAATCGGCGCAGACGGTACAAGATCGGATGCAGCTCGCCCGTGAGCAAAACGCATCCGAATGAACCGCCTTATATATTAGTAGCGATTATCGAAGATGCGCTGCGTCTTCTTCTCGGAACGAGGCAATTCGCCAATTGCCACCGCCTTTGCATTCGGCGTCATGCCCAACTTGCCCTTGAAGATCGACTCCATGTTGCGCTCGATCTGTTCACGATCTTCAACGCCGGCATCGGTCTCGAAGAACACGGTCATGATGTCCTTGCCTTCAAGATGGTCGATCATGACCTGGTATTCCGAAGAAGCGCCATCGGTGAACTTGATGATCTCTTCAATCTGGGCAGGGAAGATATTCACGCCCTTCACCTTCACCATATCGTCCGTGCGCCCGATGAGCGTATCGATGCGCGGGAACGGCGAGCCACATTCGCACTCACCAGGAATGATGCGTGAAAGATCGTGCGTACGATAACGCACGAGCGGAGCACCTTCTTTGCGCAGCGTGGTGATAACGAGCTCGCCAATCTCTCCATCAGGGAGCACTTTGCCCGTCTTGGGATCCACGATCTCGAAGTAGCAATAGTCGTCCCAAACATGCATGCCGCATTCGTAATC
Organism: uncultured Eggerthella sp.; assembly: GCA_958409415.1. Lineage (GTDB taxonomy): Bacteria > Actinomycetota > Coriobacteriia > Coriobacteriales > Eggerthellaceae > Anaerotardibacter. The sequence continues at coordinate 19,821 of CATYMO010000001.1, forward strand.
GCACGAAACACCGATGCCGGGACCGTATACTTCCGTAAGGCCGTAGATGTCATAGATCTTCACGCCCAGTTCATTGGCGATACGCTGACGCATCTTGTGACCCCAACGCTCGGATCCGATGACCGCGCGCTTAAGATTCAGCTCATCACGCACGCCACGCTTGGCGATCTCTTCGGCCAAGAGAAGCGCATAGGAGCTGGTCGCGCAAAGAACGGTTGATTGCATGTCCTTCATGAAACGAATCTGCTTATCGGTATTGCCCGGACCCATGGGAACCGCCATCGCACCAAGGCGTTCGGCACCTAGCTGGAAGCCGATACCCGCCGTCCACAATCCGTAACCAGGAGTGATCTGGATGCGGTCATCTTTCGTGATGCCCGCCATCTCATAGCACCGTGCGAATTGGACCGCCCAGTCGATCACGTCTTGCTGGGTGTAAGGGATGATGACCGGCGTGCCTGTTGTACCTGACGAAGAATGGATGCGCACGATCTCGCTCTCAGGAACAGCGGCGAGTCCCAGCGGATACGCATCGCGCAGGTCCGCCTTTTCCGAAAACGGCAGCGCTTCGAAATCTGCCTGAGTTTGCACATCGCCAAGATCGATACCCTCGAACTTCTTCGCGTAAAACGGCGAACGATCCTTCAATGTTTTGAATTGCTCTTTTAAGACTGCAAACTGCTCTTCTTTGAGTTCCATCCTCAACCCTTCTTATGTTGATCGGCGCGCATGATGCGCTATATATAGGTAGCGTTTTTATATTGTAGCCCTATGCTCCCACCGTTATGTTTCACGACTATTGCAAAGCATGACCATCTCGCAGAACAAGCAGGCAACCTGCGAACCAGCTACACTCGCGCAACCTGCTGAACTACCTTGATCGCCTTTTCGTTCACGGAAACGAGCTTGCGTTTCACGCACAGCGGAATGGCCGCTTCGACATCTTCGAGCGTGATCGCACCGCGCAGTGCATTATCCACGCAATCCTCTCGCTTGTTCACCGCGATGATGGCATAGGCGAGCATCATCACGTTGAGCGCTTTCGGTTCGCCTAAGCGATGCACGAGCTCGGCATCGTCGACCACGACCATCTTCACGCCTGCAGCCTGCATATCATCGATCAGATGCTGCGGGTCGTAGGTCTGTCGCTTGAAATTCGCCATCACAGGTGGGATGCCCGTTGAGGCAACCACGAGCAGGCCGTTCTCTTTGAGATACGGAAGCGCACGGGCAGCTTCGCCTGGTTCGAGCGCGATCAGGACATCCACGGTTCCTTTCGCAGGAAGAGGAGAAAAGACCTCTTCACCTGCATTTCCCATACGCACGTGAGACATAACGTCTCCGCCACGTTGCGCCATGCCGATGGTTTCCGCGCTGCGCACCTGCCAGCCTTTCGCTTCTGCAGCTTGCGCCAAGATGCGGGCTGCGAGCACGCTTCCCTGTCCGCCGATTCCGGCGATAGAAACGTTAATCATCGCTACCTCCTTCGATCTCAGCCAACTCTTGTGGCGTGGGGAATCGACTGAGCGATCCATCTTCCGCATGCAAACGCTGCGAACGCGGCGGCAATGCAGGCCGTACTCGTTTTCGTGTGGGGCAAGTGATGGCACCATATTCGCAGATGTCCGTGCAAAGGCCGCACCCAACGCACATCGCGCGGTTGATCACGATCGAGTGGCCAACTTCGCTCCACCCCAACGCAGGACAGCCGATGGTAGTGACGCACTTGCGACAACCTGCGCACGCGTTCGCGATGAAGTAAACAGGAGGCTTCGCTTTTGTGAGCTTCGTGCAGGGCGATTCGTAGATGACCGCCGAAGGACCGTCGTAGTCGATCGCTTCGCGCGCTGCTTCGATAGCCTTATCGGCGAACAGCGGATTGGCCTTCGTGATCTTCTTCACGCCAAGTGCACTGAGCACTTCTTGTATCGAGATCGGCGCACTGAATCCGCCCATGAGCGTTGCGCCCGTACCCGGATGAGGCTGCGAGCCGGTCATCGCGGTGGTCGCGTTATCAAGCACCACGATGGTGATGTCATGCTTGTTGTAAACCGCATTGGCCACGCCGGTCATCCCGGAAGCGAAGAACGTGGAATCGCCTACGAACGCGATGGCCTTCTTATCAGGCTCGATCACATTGAAGCCTTGCGCCATCGTTATGCCCGCGCCCATATCGAGACAGGTATCGACCGCATTGAGCGGTGCAGCATTGCCGAGCGTGTAGCAGCCGATATCGCCGCACATCACCGCTTCGCGCCTGCGACCAAGCGCCTTCTTCACGGCATAGAACGCGCCGCGATGAGGGCATCCTGCGCACAGGACTGCGGGGCGCTCGGGTATCGGATCGCTGAATTCAACCGTGCGCTCGGCGGCAACAGGAAGATCGAGGCCGAAGAATTCCTGGATCTGCATACGGATCGCATCGACCGTATTTTCGCCGCGCGTGGTAGTGGTGCCTGTGAGCTTACCCTGCACCTCGAATCCCGCATGCAGCTTGCCGCAGAGTTTGAGCAGTTCGTCTTCGATCACATGATCGAGCTCTTCGAACACGATGATGCGATCGAGGCCTTCGGCGAATTTTGCCACAGCCGCCTCGGGGAAGGGGTAGGGAGTGCCCACCTGCATGAGACGATAGCTCGGCGAAAGCGCACCAGTTGCTTCCACTTGCTCTTCGATCTGAGCGAGCGCTTCTTCTGCGTAGGAATACGATACGCCACCTGCAATGATGCCGATCTTCGCGCCTTCATCGGTGCCAGCGACTTCGCGCCACGGATTGAATGGAGAAGCACTGAAATCGGCTGCGATCTTGGGCAAACGTTCGTTGATCTCACCGTGCCCGCGATACGAACGCCCCGGGAAGATGACCCATTTGCTGGGATCGTTCTCGAAGCCTTCTGGTTCGCGCGCATGGGTCTCATCGGCCACTTCCACGAAGGTCGATGCGTGACAGATGCGCGTGGAAGGACGGAAGATCACCGGCGTGTGGTATTTTTCAGAGAGATCGTATGCGGCTGCGATCATCGCACAGCCTTGCTCAGGAGTTGCTGGATCGAATACGGGAACCTTCGCAAAGGAGGCAAATCGACGCGTATCCTGTTCGGTTTGCGAAGAGATCGGGCCTGGGTCGTCAGCAACGAGCAACACCGTGCCACCCTCAACGCCAATATAGTTGAGCGACATGAGCGGGTCGCTTGCCACATTGAGTCCAACCTGTTTGGCAGTGAAGAGCGTACGTGCTCCACACAGTGCAGCCCCCGCCAACATTTCAAGGGCGGCTTTCTCGTTGGTGGACCACTCGACATACACGTCATGGGCCGATCCTGCATCGCGCAACTTCGCGACGGTTTCAATAACCTCGGATGACGGCGTACCGGGGTATCCTGCGCATACGCGCACGCCAGCTTCAAGGGCAGCGTGGGCAAATGCTTGATTACCCATCAAAAAAGATTTGGTCACAACTACCTCGTTTTCTTGTCACTTGATTCAGGTAAAAGAACGTGACGGCTCGGAAGAGCGCAGAGCGCATCAACGGTTCGCGTTAGGCGTTTGCCATCTCTGCTTTGAGATCGATGATCTTCTGGCGTGCGCCTTCGCAGCCCGTACCCATCATCTGAACAGCCAGAATAGCCGCATTCTTCGCGCCATTGATGGCCACGCACGCAACAGGCACGCCGCTTGGCATCTGCACCATGGAGAGCAGCGAGTCCAAGCCGCCCAGATCGCTCGTCTTCATGGGGACCGCGATAACGGGTGCAGGCGTATAGGCAGCAACGACGCCACCGAGATGTGCTGCTTTACCTGCAGCTGCGATGATCACGCGAATGCCACGATCGATGGCGGTCGAGGCCCATTCATGCACTTCGGCAGGTTTACGATGAGCGCTCGCAATCTTCACCTCATAAGGCACGCCAAATTCATCGAGCTGTTTCATGCAGGCATCCATAACGGGCATATCTGATTCGGAGCCCATGATGATACCGATAACGGGTTTTGTTGCACTACAGGTCATAGAACGATCCTATCCTCGATTCAAAACATCTTTAAAGTTTATCATTCTCGTCTGCGGATATAAGCCAAGTACACGGTGGCGCAACAAACTCCCCACTGGATGGGTTGATATAAAAGAAGCGGCCGAAGCATCGCGACTGTTTCTAGGAGAACCGAAGTGGATGAATAGTTGCTCTTGAGCAGATACTATGCTTTTTTGCCTTAGACCTCTGACGCATCCACTTCGACGAGAAGCGGGATTGATTGTTGGGCGCCGATGCGCGTGGTTGCCAGCGCGGATGCTTCCGTGGCAAGGGCGAGCGTTTCGTCAAGACACGCACCACGCGAATAGCCCGCAACAAGGGCACCAATGTAGGTATCTCCTGCACACGTAGTATCGATCGCGCTCACACATGGAGCGATCATTTCGTAGTCTTTGCCACGAACGCGAACGATCGATCCGCGTGCACCGAGCGTGATAGCCACCGCACCTACCCCGCGAGCGCACAGTATATCCATGGCGTTCACGAGATCATCATGCGTGACCGGATAGATACCGGTAAGGATCTCGCATTCACTTTCGTTGACCACCACCAGATCGATATGCTTATACACCCATTCTGGCAAGGCGCGCGCAGGAGCAGGATTCAAGACGGTGTACATTCCGCATTCGTGCGCAGACTTAATAGCATCCATCGTTGTATCGAAATCGCATTCGAGCTGGCACAGGAATACATCGCCTGCCTGGGCTTCTTCCTTGAGCACCTGTTCAACGTAGGTTAGATCGCCGGAAAGGTTGGCACCGGGATCGATGGTGATGAAGTTGTCTCCCGCAACACGCGTGATAACAGCAACGCCCGTTGGGTGAGCATCCACGCGCTCAATCAGATCGCAGCGCACTCCTTGTTCGACGAGCGTTGCGATCATCTGGTCTCCGAACGGATCGAGACCCACCGCGCCCAGCATCACCACGTCCGCTCCCAGCTTCGCGGCCGCAACGGCTTGGTTCGCCCCTTTGCCACCAGGGTTTATGATGAATCGGCGCCCCATGATGGTCTCGCCAAGTTGAGGCATATGGTCACTTTCGATAGAAAGGTCCATATTCAAGCTGCCGAATACGATCACCTTGCTCATGGAATCACACCACCTAGCTGTTGTTGGCATCGGAAGGTTTCGGAATGAAGAGAGAAACGAGCAATGCCGCACCGAGCAACACAGCCGCCGCGATCATTGCTGCAGAATAGCCGACCTGTGCCCCGTTCATCGCAAAAGCATCCATGACCGCATAGAGAACCGCGAACGAAAGGCCAGCTCCCAAGTTGAAAGCACCTGCATTCATGCCTGGAAGATAACCGGGATTATCTTCGGGAGAAAGCACGATTCCCAATCCGTTCAGCATGATGTTCGCTGTACCAGCATACGCGATACCCAAAACCACCGAGATGATGACGAGCGAAGGAATGCTCGCGTTGTTCGAAAGGAATATACCGAAGAGCACGCCAGCGATGCTCACGATAAGACCTGCGCGCAGCACGCTGCGATATCCGAACTTGCTCGCGAGCACGCCAGCGACCGGGCCGAAGCACAGGCCGAGCAGCGCATAGGGCGTGAGCGTTGCGAACGAGACCATGTCGGGTTTCATGTCAACGCCCATAACAGGATCTTGCGCGATCGCCGGCACTACGCCATTCATGATGGCGAATACGCCGGTCATGGTAAGGAGCGTAGTGAGCAACAAACCCCAGGTCCTGCGTTGTTTGAGGTAATGGGTGGTTACCATCGGATCCTTCTTGCGCGATTCGATGTTCCAAAATATCACGAAGAACACGACCGCAATAACAACGAGAATGGCAACCAATCCCCAGTTCGCCGCCGCAAGAGCGCCAACTTCATCGATCGCAAGATAGATCGCCAAGAACGCGATGCCGAGCGTGACCACGCCAGCCCAGTCCATCTTGGGCGTTTCTTCGGCGGTGCTCTCCTGCGTGAGTGCGAACACGAGAACGACCGCAAGAGCCGCAACCGCTGCCATCACTACGAACACCGAACGGAAGCCGAAGTTACCAGCTAGCCAGCCACCCAGGATCGCATCGACGCCCGCGATACCACCATTCACTGACGTGAGGATAGCCATCAAGCGAGCATACCGTGCGTCTTCGGTCACACGCTGGTGAAGCATGATCAGGCACAACGGCACTACTGGGCCAGCAACACCCTGCAGAACGCGGCCGATCATGAGCACTTCGACGTTCGGCGCGAGCGCACTGATCACGCATCCGATGCCCGTGACCAAGAGCATGCCGCACAGCACTTTGCGGCGGCCCTTCAAGTCGGCAAGACGCGGAAGGAACAACGAGAAGAGCGCTGCTGCCGTGAAGAACACCGTTTGTGTGTTGCCGATTTCGACCGCCGTGGTAGAAAGTTCGTTCTGCATGGCAACGAGCGCCGGGGAGAGCATCGAAGCATTGAGTTGGAACGCGAAGATAGCCACCAACAACGCTGCCATTACCGCGACAATGGATTTGCCGCCTTCATCAAGGAGAGGTTTTTTCGCTTCATTCATGTTCTTATCCAATGTTCTCGATCGCTTGTATTACCAAATTCCAGAACTTATCGAAGTCCAGCTTCGTCGCAACTTGCGTATGGCACTCTTCTTCGGAAGGTTCTGGGCCACGAAGGTCTGCCACGGTCATGCCGAGCGTGAGCTCTCCGTGAAGTTCCACATCAAGTGGGCACCGTCTGGTTTGCACCACGGAAGGATCGATAAGATATGCCACGGTGCACGGATCATGCACAGGCGGATCAACGAAGTCTTGATTGTCCTGATAGGTCTTGCGGAAGAAGTCCATGAGCCCGCTGACGATAACAGCAAGCGGCGTGCCGATCGCTTCGATGCGGCGCTGCACTTCAGGGGTGCAAAGTGCCTGATGCGTAAGATCGAGCCCGACCATGGTCAGTTTCCAGGGAGCATTGAACACGATATGAGCCGCTTCGGGATCGACGATGATGTTGAATTCAGCCACCGCGCTCCAATTTCCCTCGTGGAAACCGCCGCCCATCAGCACCACTTCGCTCACGCGTTCTGCGATGCGCGGTTCCATGCGCAACGCCAGCGCGATATTCGTCAACGGCCCGGTGGGGACCAATGTGATCGTGCCTGGTTCCGACTCCATGATGGTCTTCACGATGAAGTTCACGGCATGCATCTCTTCGAGCGGACGGGTGGGCACGGGCAATTCGACGCCGTCCAGCCCTGTTTCGCCATGGATCGATTCTGCCACTTCCTGCTCGCGCACGAGCGGGCGATCGGAACCTGCATATACAGGAATATCATGAGCGTGCGCTGCTTCGAGCATTGCGCGCGCATTATAGGTGACCTTTTCGAGGCTTTGATTCCCCCCGACCGTGGTGATTCCCACGATCTCGATCTCTGGATTTCCTAGCGCTAAAAGGATCGCGACCGCATCATCATGACCTGGGTCGCAATCGAGAATGATCTTCTTTGCCATGTTCGCCCCTCTCATTTCGAACAGCAAAATAGCACGTAACGCCTTGTACGTGCCCAAATTCGAATGCTGGCTCACGAGCCTAACAACGGAATACTATTTTACCTGTTCACTTCTGAAAATCTTAAAGAAATGAAAGAAGAGATACGGCTCTGTAAGAAAAGCGCGTTCTTTCATTGGATCGACAGAGAAGGCTTGTATGCCAAGCCCCCCCGATGAATGCGCGCGCAAGGTCTTTGATGCGTTTTCGCGGAAGTCTTGTCCAACTCAAAACGCCCTCTATAGAAGAGGGCGTTTGGTGTCTAGTTGAAAACCTATGAGCTTTTCGGCTGCGCTATAACCCCAGCGCTTTCTTGAGCGAAGAAACACGACGGCGGGAAACCGGGATCTTCTCTTCAACGCCATCGAGCGTGAGCAATAGCGTGCCACCTGATTGCGGCTCGACCTCTTTCACGAGCGAAAGGTTAACGAGGTAGCCGCGATGAACACGGAAGAAGCCATGGCCATCGAGCGTTTTTTCGAGCTGCGCCAAGCTGACCGTTGAGAAGTAACGATCGGTGTCGGTCTGCAGATAGGCATAATCATCGCGCGCCATGACAAAACGGATCTGATCGATATTGATAAGGATCTTCTTGCCGCCCTTTTCGACGGGAATACGTTCGGCTTTTTGAGCACGTGCATGCAGAACCACATGTTCGCGCACGCGGGCAAGCGCATGAGCCAAACGCTCAGTTTCGACGGGCTTGACCAGATAGTCGACAGCATTGACCTTGAATGCATCAAGTGCGAACTCGCTGTAGGCAGTAACGAACACGACAGCGGGCGGGAACTTCAGATGCTGGAGCGCTTCGGCCAATTGAAGACCCGTGGCTTCAGGCATGTTGATGTCGAGAAACATGACATCGCACGGATATTCTTTGAGCTTCTCGATAGCCTCACGGACACTTGCTGCTTCAGATACAACCTCAGCTTGATTGAGTTCTCCAAGAAGAAAACGCAGTTCGGAGCGTGCTGGCGCTTCGTCGTCTACAATAATCGCCTTTAGCAACACGACCTCCTCTGTTGAAAACCTATAGAAAATCGTACCAATTATAGACTATTCTGAATGATTCTGCAGCGTTGATTAACAAAGCCCATTCAAAACAAACATTTGTCCCTTCTGGTAAGGAACAATGATATGAATAGCCCTGATGAATGACACCTTCACCAGCGAAGCGTGCGATAAATCGGAGGGGCAGCTAAAGACCCTACGAAGGCTGATTCTCGGCACAGCCCTTCAAGTACAACGTCACGCGCGTACCTTTGCCAAGTTCGCTCGCGTACTTCATGAAGGACTCTTCGCCAAAATAACCCAGAATGCGATCGTTCACGTTCTTCACCGCAATGCCGAGCCCCGTTTGAGAACTGGGGTCCATGATGTTCTCGAGTGCCTCTTCGGTCATGCCAAGTCCGTTATCCGCAACATACAAGAACACATCCGCTGCTTGGATCTCGCCGCTGATCGAGATGACCAGCTGGCCTTCAGCGGGGAACGCATGCTTGATGGAGTTCTCCACCAACGGCTGGATCATGAATGCTGGCACCATGAGTGCCTTGACCTCGTCGCTGATATCCACATCCACGCGCAAGCGATCTTCGCCGAAGCGCGCCTGTTCCAGCGAAAGATAGCGCACGGTCTGCTCAACTTCTCGCGCGAGCGGAATAAGATCGGAAGCATTTTCGAGCGCACCGCGATAGAAGGTCGCGAATTCACGCAGAAGGATGCGTGCCTTGTCGGGATCCGTGCGGGTGAGCGAAGCCATGGTGTTGATGGTGTTGAACAAGAAATGGGGATTGATCTGGCTTTGAAGCGCTTTGAGCTCCATGCTCGTGGCGAGCTTCTTCTGCTCCTCGAGCTCCATCGCCGCGATCTGGGTGGCGATGAGCTGCGCGAAACCTTCAGCGATCGAAACTTGTGTTTCGGTGATGCGCGAGGCCGATGGATAGTAGAACTTCAATGTGCCCACGATGCTCTTGCCGATCTTCAGTGGCACGATGATGGCCGCCTTGATACCGCGCGTTTTGGTGGGAAGCCCTACTTCTTCGGGCGAATTGAGCACGCGCGTTTTGCCGTCTTTGAGCGATTCGCGGGTTGCTTCCGTGCGAAGTGGGCTGATTCCGTGGGGCAGGCTATCCTCCCCCGTCCCGCAATAACCAAGGATATTCTCGGTATCCGTGATCGCCACGGCCGAAGCTGAAGAGGAACGATGCAATATCTCGCAAGCATGTTGAGCGCTGGTGGAGTTGAAGCCTCCCTGCATTCCCTCGAGCAAGTTCGAAGCAAGACCGAGCACCGATAGCGACTGGCGCGCGCGGATCTTGTCGGGATCGAGCATGAGCGTAAGTGTGATGAGCAAGAAGATGGTGAACACCAATCCCGAGATTCCTATGAGCACGTAGTTCTTTTCGCCGAACATGGCCCAACCAAGCACGCACCCAGAAATGAGCACCAGGCACAAACCGAGTATCTCGAGGAACACGTAAAGATTATGACGGGGGAAATTCATAGTTCGACCTTCATGCACCGAAAACGTTCAGTTCGTTGATAACTAGAATAATAGCGGCAAACAGCAGGAAAAACCCGAATAAAAACCGCATTTTCCGCTCGGGAATATAACGGATGAGCGACGCTCCAATGAGAGCGCCTGGGATCGAGCCGATCGCCATCGCAATGCCGGCAACAAAATCGACGTTCCCGTGCAGGGTTTGCGTGATAACGCCAGGAATCGCAAGGATCACCACCGCGATCAAGCTGGTGCCTGAAGCCTTCTTCATCGTGATGCCGAGCAGCGAGATGAAGAGCGGAACCATGAGGAAACCGCCGCCCACGCCCACATACCCCGAGGCGAATCCCGCAACGAGTCCGATCGCAGCACCGGTAAGGAGCCGCTTGGCCGTCATAGGTGCTTCGAGAGTATTCACGCTCTTTTGAACTTCATGAGCGATCGCTGTCTCAGTTGTTCTTGCTGGTGCGGCTTGGGTTTCTCTTACGTGAGCACCCTGAACTTGCCCTGTTCGTTCACCAGAGCCTTGCCGACCATCAGGCATCTCTTCTGTTTCGTCGGCGAACTCCATGCGAAACCGCTGAAGCGTCGCGCGCATCGAAAGGTCCGAATCGGTGCGTTTGGGCATCTTGATCGCCTTGCGGAACATCGTGATAGCCGAATACGCGATGATGATCGCGGCACAAGCCATGATGGCGATATCGGGCGAATTCGTCGCGGCCAGCACACCAAGTGGCGAAGTGCACGCACCGGCAACGCCAGCGATCAGGCCGATCTTCGCGATGCACGTCTTATTCTTCAGATGCGTGATGCAACCCGCAATAGAGGTAGGTACGATCGTGAAGAGCGAGGTTGCGGTAGAGACGATGGCAGAAAGCCCGAACCCCAAGCGGAAGAGCGGGATCATGAGCGTTCCACCGCCAATACCCAAAAGACCCGAGAAGATTCCTACGATCAGTCCCGCTACGATCGAAAAAGCAAACTGTTCTATCACGCTGGGCGCCTACTCACCATCAGCAAGGTTGAGGTGGATCTCCCCTGTTTTACCTGCGTCAAAGCTTGGCTTAGGAATCGAGACTTCGATCTCGCCACCAGCCTCACGCACGAGCGCTGCTTCGATAAGCGCCTGCTGAAGCACTTTATCGTTTTCGGTTTGCGCCATGATCTGCATCCAGATGCGCTGGAACTCGAAATAGCGGTCGCAGTACTTTTGGGCATATTCGATCGCTTCGTTGGTGGCAACGTGCGCCGCCTTGCGATACGCCGCGCGGTCGGGACGTGCCAAAGAACGCAAAAGCGCCGTTCTCTTGATGCGCTTCTCCAGGCCACGTTCAAGGAAGGGGCCTGGATAGGGCTCAAGCGATGAAGGTTTGATCTGCAAGAGGTCGATCTGCGACTGACTGAATTCGATCTTGTAGTATTCGTAGATCCAACGGAAGATATCTTTGCGGAATCGGTGTCCTTCGTGGCGCTCTTGCGGAGGAAGATGCACCAGATACCACTGATTGTCGAACCACACATCTGAACCATACATGCGCAGGTTGATGAGGTAATCAAGATCTTCGCCGCGCGGAATCCACGGATCGAACGGTACGCGCATATAAGCTTGTTTGTGAAGGGACAAGCAACCACCGCACACATGATTCGAGCGCGAAAGGCGCGGACCCGACATGGCTTTGGTGATCCAGTTATTGAACGCTGAACCCTGCTGCCAATAGTGGTTGTACCACTTGTTCTGGCTCATGGACAAGAAGCTGCCTTTAGCGTTCAGGTAATAGCCCGATTTTGCGAGAATAGGGATCTCACGACGGGTAAGTTTCCCCAAACCATACATAGCTTTTATCAAGAACTCAGGGTCTTCCACTACTTCATCGTCATCGAGGAAAACGACGGAATCGAAACCGAGGATGTTCGAGATGACCAACCCAAGGTTACGCACTGCCGAATATCCGTGAACACCGATCTTATCGGCAGTATCACCAAAGCCCAGCTGCTCAAGACGTTGCTGAACGATGGCAGCTTCACTTTCGCTGATAACGAGCGTGTGCATCTGGGGGAAGCGATCGACGATTCCCTTCACCTTCTCAACTGCTTCGTTATGCGAAACAGTGATGATGATCTGGCCGAGGCCCTGTACTTTCTGCAGCGACTCCAAGCAACGCTCGAGCGTGCCGGGCGCATCAAGCGGAGTGGGATGATCGTAAATGCTCTCGGCAAGAGATTTATCACGATCGGCCGCAGCCTGATGAAACGTTGGGATGATGATCGCTGGGTTCATGAAGCTCCCCTTCAAATGTAGCGCCTCTATTGTAGCGCATGTAGCGATTTGCCGTACGAATCACCTACGCGCGAGACGTATGCAAGACGCCCGAAATGGATCGACGCGTTGTTCATTTCGCGCTGCGATGACGCGGATGCCCACGTCGTTCGCGGATGCGTGCAGCTTCAACGCGCTTTGCGGCTACTTCGTCGTTTTCCTGCTTCAAGCGCAAATAGGAATCGAGGCGCATTTGCGAGAGCGCACCTTCTTCAACAGCCTCTCGCACCGCGCATCCTTGTTCTTTCGTGTGCGAACAATCGCGAAACTTGCACTGCTGAGCGAGGTCTTCTATCTCACTGAAGGCTGCCTTTATGCCCGCTTCCGCATCCCACAGTCCCAAGCCGCGAACTCCCGGCATGTCGACCACGAAGCCCCCTTCGGGAAGTGCGATGATTTCACGTGAAACAGTAGTGTGTCTGCCTTTGCCGTCCGACTCTCGCACGGGTGTGGTAGCTTGAATATCTTGCCCCACCAGCAAATTCACCAAGCTCGATTTGCCAACACCACTTCGCCCGATCAAGACCGCCGTCTTGTTGCCCTCTGCGATGAAGCTCCCCACTTGCTCGATGGAAGCAGGATCGTCCTGGCTCACCACGAACACCGCATCATGCCCCACGAGGCTTCGCACCTTGTCGATCGTTTCGTGAACTTCGGCGCTTTCGCCAACCAGATCCGCCTTGGTCAACACAACGGCTACTGTCGCGCCTGTTTCATGAGCCAACACCAATTCGCGTTCAAGCCGCTTGAAGTTCACTTCTTCGGCTGGTTGCGCGATGAGCACCAGATCGAAATTGGATGCGAGCGTTTGCGGCAGCGCTCGTTCGGTCGGGTCTTTACGCACGAACTTCGTCGTGCGCGGATAGATCGCCTCGATGATCCCCTTTTCGTGCCCTTCGGGAAGATGGACTTCCACACGATCCCCGATCACGGCGCGATCGGTCTTGCGCTTCACCAAGCTGGTAGCATGCTCGCAACGGATCGTTCGCCCATCGGAAAGCGAGACGAGCGGATAGCCGCGATCGAGCTTGATCACGGCCCCCTCGTACCTATCACGTCCGTTTGCTTGCATGCAGATTATTTTCTCCGTTCGCGCAAGAAAGAGTAGGTGAACAAGCTCAGCACGCCAAGGCCGACCGCCAAGCAGGAAGTCCAAAGCACCGCATCGTTGACCGGATGCTTGCGCGGCGATCCTTGCTTGACCACGGTCACTTCTTTTGCGTGGATGTCAGAAAGACCCTGGTGTTCGGAGCAACTCAAGTAGAAGGTGCCGCGTACTTGAAGGATCGTGCCATCGGTGTTGTAGTTGCCGTAATTCTCGATGAGCTTTGCTTGCTCGTTGGTCATGAGGACCGAGACGAGCGAATAATCGTCGGCTTTCGTGCTCTGCAGCGTGATCCAACAGAGGTTGGGATCAAGCTCATCGTTGATGTGGTCGCCCACCACTTCACCTGTCACTTGCACGGTTTGGGTGTCATGGAAAGATTCGGCACCAGCAAGATCGGCGATATCGGTGTTGTAGAGAAACGAACTGTCAGGCATTTGGTTGACGTTGACGATGTTGCCGTTCGTGTCGACCGATTGTGTGGCAGATTCCTCTTCGTCAGCCCACGCCGGAAAAACGACTGCGAACGAGAGCACCAAGCAACACGCAAGTGCTACCAACAAAAGGATAGGTTGCTTCACGCCGAAGACCTGCGCAGATCCTTGTTGCCCACAGCGTGCAACAGCGCGCTCTTTCGCCAAAGCGCACAGGGCCTTCGCCCTCTTTTCGTTCTGTGTGCTGCGCCGTATCACGTGCTTCACCTATCGATCTCGTTTCGGCTTGCGAACGGGCAAGAGCGAAGCAACGATCTTGACGACGAGCGCAATGAGCGTGATGAATTCAAGACGGCCTGCCCACATCTCAAGGATGTAGATGAGCTCGAGCGTTTTCGGCATGCCCTGCGTGGTGATGCCGAACGACAAGCCACCATTGGAAGCCATTGCCACGCTTTCCGCGATCGATGCGGTCGCATCATACCCATGCGCGATGCCAACGAGCGCGCCCACAACATAGGTAACCACGAAAAGCGTTGATACCGTCATGGCCGCTCGCGCGATCTCGTTATTGAGCACCTGCTTGCCAATGTGGTGATATACCACCGACACGCGGGCGGAATCAGGCGAAGTGGCTTCCTTGATCGAAGAGACGATCGACTTCACCGTAAGACCGATGCGCGAGAGCTTCATACCACCAGCAGTGCTTCCGCTCGAACCGCCAACCGCCATAAGGATCGCTAGGATCAGAATCGCGCCCGAGGAGAACACGGTCAGAACCTGGTTGGTCGTCACGACCGAGAAGCCTGTCGTACTTGAGGCAGAGATGAGCATGAATACGCCACGGCGGAGCATCGTAAGCAGATCGGAAAAGAGCGGCGTGGTGGAGAGGGTCGCGATGAAGATGATACATATGAACACGAGCCAGAAGAATCCAGTTCGAATCTCGAAATCCTTGAAGAAGAGATCGGTCTTCCCACGAAGCACCGCAACGAATAACCCGAAATTGATCATACCGAGCAGCATCAAGAGCATACAGGCGATCTCGAGAAAATAGGAATGGTAATACATGATGGATTGGCTAGTGGGCGTGAAGCCTGCGGTCATGAAGCCCGAGATGGAGATCCATAGTCCATGGAAGAATGCGCGCACCGGTTCCATACCTGCAACGAAGCAGAACAGCATGAGCAAGACCGTTGCTATACCGATCACCGCCAGCGAGATCTTACTGATCAGGCGCGTGGTGGTGATGACATTGGGAACCACATGCTCGCTGCGACCTTCCGAAGAATACAACCCTGACGTCGATGAAGAGAGCAGGCCGAGCGAAAGCGCGATAACGATAAGACCCATACCACCGAGGAAGTGCATGATAAAACGCCACATGTTATCCGCGTAGGAAAGGTGCTCAAGATCCATGATCAGAGCTGCGCCTGTGGTGGTGAGACCGGAAACGCTATCGAAGAGCGCATCGAGATAGCTCGCGAAGTGGCCCGACATCGCCAACGGAACCGACGCGATGAACGCGAGGAACATCCATGCGAAGCCGGTCAGCGCCATCGCTTGTTGGCGGGTAAGACGACCAGGATCGACCTTGGCCATACGCAACAACGAACCGATGGTAAGGGAGATGCCCGCAGCAAGAAAATAACGGGTTGCCGGTTCCCACTCCTGGAACACCAATGCGGTGATGAGCGGGATGAGCAAGGCAACCGTGAACAACGAGGTGAGCGTCCCCAGGTAGTGAGCGATGATGCGAATATCTTCGAAGGTAAATCGGGTCCACATCTTGGCGTCCGCCCTTAAGCCAGCACCGACGAAAACGCGCGCACGATAATGGTGATGAGATACAGAACAACGATGAACCCGACAACACTTGCAACAACAGCACCGATGCTGCAAATCTGTTCTTCGAGGTGTTCTTTTAGATTGACCTGTTTTCTCATGCGTTCATTCTAGTACATTTGCTGCTTTGCGCCGCTACGATGTTCGCACGTGCACACGGGAGCTTATCGAAGGGCAGCGAGGCTCATCATAGAGAAACGGAACGCAAGTTCTGCACGGGGAAAGTTGTCCTTGAAGCGCGCAACGATGCGTTCGTAAACCATGCGTGCGTTTTCGGCGCTCGCCCCGGGCAGCAACACCAAGAATTGATTCGATCCCACTTTGGTAAATGGATCGCTCGCACGAAGCGTCGCGGAAAGTACTTGCGCGACCCGTTTGGCGTTGATGATGCTGCGTGCCGTTTTGGTCGAAGGATTGCTGAACGAGATCGCTATGATGTGCGAGTCTTCCCCGCTGCGCTCCATCTCGCGCAAACGCAAAAGCGCGATCTCGCGAAAGACAGCGTTGCTACACGCGAATGCCCCTTCATCATCATTGCTTTCGAAAAGGAACGTGCGGATGCCTTGCTCATTCATGCTCTGCCCATAGAGTTCTTGAAGAGCGATCTCTCGCTGAGTCTCAAGCTCGGCACTCGGTTGAATATCGTAAGTTTGAGAAAGATAGTTGGCGATCGTTTGGTATTGTTCGAGCGCAGCAGTCGGGTTGGCATCAGCAAGATAAGCTTGCATGAGCAACAGACTGAATTCTTCTGCGGCAGGATCGAGAACGCACACCTGAAGACAAAGGGTTTGAGCTTCCTTCAATCGCCCGGCCTCCATGAGCGCGATGATGGTCGTCTTGCAGAGTCTTTTGTAGAGTGTGCGATAGTAAACTGCCAGATTCGCACACCAAGTAATATCGGTGGCGTCGCTTAAGAAATCACCCGTATAGAGCTTGCAGGTTTCAAGAGCAAGCTCGATCCCTTCCGCATCATCGGCCGAAAGAAAATCTCCGATGCGGCGCGCATTGGTTTCAAAGATCTCTATATCGAGAAGCGTCGAACGTTCGGGGGCCCAATAGTAGAGTCCGTCAGTATGCTTGATCAGATCGCGCGCGTCATCGAAATTGGCTTCACTGAAGAGTGCGCGTGCACGTGAAACATTGTTTTGCAGAGTGGATGCGGGATTATTGCTCGTGACTTCTGGCCAGAGAAGGTCGATGAGTTCTTGCGGTGAAACACCATGATCGCGATTGACGATAAGGTAAGCCACAAGAAGCCAAAGGCGATGGGCGCGCCCCGAAAGACTCGCGGTGATCTCAGCCATCGGTTCAGCCGAAGTGAACGTGTCGATGCGAGCAAGAGCGATTTCGGCGCTCGGCGCATTGCCTGATGCTGTCGTTATATCGCGCATCGCTTTCGCCGGAATTTGAGAGATCGAGAACGAGCCGAACATTTTGATGCAAAGCACATCATTGGTCTTTCGTTTTTTCGGATGTGCAGCCATCGTATCTCTCTTACAGCATAGGTATCAGGTGACCATCATTTTAATACTTTCAGAAGAGCACCTTTGCTCGTTTCGATCACTTTGTTTTTGAAACTCCAAAATACTTCGCCGTCTTTCAGGGAAAGGCTCCCTATTATTGATCGGTCCCTCGCTCTTATTGGAACGCTCTCTGTCGATGATCGACTCTTGGCTCTTTCAGGTCTTGTCTCACAGATTTTTCAAAACGAAATGCGTGACACAGTTCTTGAAAGTCGATGTTCCAAAAGCGCGCGATCGTTGTGCAACAGCGCAGAGACAAGAACGATCTGCATTCGACCACCATCCCCGCGTTGATGGTTCTCCCCTTGAATCTGTTCCACGCAAATCTGTTCGAGGTAAGGCTCTGCAAGAGCGAAACGCGCGACGTCGAGTCTTCATCGCCGTTTTCCAAAACGGTCAAATCGTCCCCCAGGGTTTCAACACCAGAAGATCATGATAGCTAGCAGCCTATTCTAAAAGTGAGGTGCTTTGATAGCAGACTGTTGTTTTGATGCTAGCTTCTTTTCCCGATGTTATTAACAGAGCGGTTTGCCAGAGAAGAAGCGGCGCGCTGGTGTGATGCAGCCCCTTTGCTCCAAAGAGCTCGGCGGTGGCTTTTTCCTTAGGATCATGTCTTGTGTTCACCTTCTTGCTGTGCGCATTCTGTGCACGCATGCTTTGATTCAGGAATTCTGCCGTGCCACATGAGCTGCTTTGTCCTTTCCCCTTTGCAGGCTCTTATTGTGTTCTCTTCCTCATGGCTCGCTGCATTGGTTTCACACGATCACACACTGCTTTTCATCGGCGAACACACTGTGCTACAAGTGTGTTCTTCCTGTTTAAGGGCATACTATCCAGAAAAAGCAGCTCTCTACCCTTTTGGTGCCTCCCACTTCTGCAAGCTATCGATTCACGATTCACCACTGAAGAACATCGATCCATGCGTGCACGTCGATGTCCCTAGGAATCAAAAAGGCTCCCCGAAGGGAGCCTGTATCAACTGGCGGAAGGGGAGGGATTTGAACCCTCGTTACCTCGATTAGAGGCAAAACGGTTTTCGAGACCGCCGCATTCAGCCGCTCTGCCACCCTTCCAAGTTCCGCTCTTCGCAACCGAATGCGTCGCGGAGTTTGTCAAAAGAAAACGCTCTCGCGAGCGCTTCTGGTAAAGACTTCGGTGCTCGATTCGGGCTAACCCGCTCGAGCTACCGCGTCTTAGCAACACGCCAGAAGGCGTGGAATTCACTGGCGGAGAGATGGGGATTCGAACCCCAGATACGCTTTTGGCGTATACACGATTTCCAATCGTGCTCCTTAAGCCAGACTCGGACATCTCTCCAGCTTCTCCGCGCAAAACAAGTTTTGCACGTGCGATGATAGATTATATACCAGTTTAATATTCGCTCACAAGGGAAAAATAGCCATCTTGCTCAATAATCCGCAAAGGTACATTGAACAACTCCGACATGCGCTTGCTCGTGAGAAGCTCTTCCTTTCGACCATCATCGAAAAGCTTCCCTTCTTTGATCATGACAACACGCTCGATCTCAGGGATGATGTCTTCGGGATAATGCGTCACTAAGATGATCGACTTTCCTCGCTCGACCAGATCGCGCATCGACTTTCGCACATAGTACATGCCTTCTGGATCAAGACCGGTTGTCGGCTCATCGAAAACAAGAACTTCCGGATCATGGATGAGCGCGCGAGCCAAAAGGATACGGCGCGCCTGGCCGGTCGAAAGCGTCTTGATATCACGCTCGGCAAGATCTGCCACGCCGAGCATTTCCAATATCTCCATCACGCGCTGTTGCGATTCAGGAGTCACGCGATACATCTGAGGAACACCAAGCGTGCCGAAAAGTCCGCCCGCAACGATGTCCTTCGCAGGAAGGTGAACCGTGATCTGATCCTGCATCGTCGAAGAAACGACACCGAGCACTTTCTTAGTCTCTTGAAGAGTGGTGCGGTCATTCCCGCGGAAGAGCACAGGAGGGTTGTCGCGATAGAGCGGAAAATCCTCGCGCGTGATAAGACGAATGAACGTGGACTTTCCCGCGCCATTAGGACCGAGCAAGGCGATGTTCTCACCTGAGCGCAACACAAAAGAGTCGACCTCTAAGATATTCTTTCCATCCCGACGCACGATCGCATCGTTGAGCTGAATGAGTGGCGCTTCGTTCTTCACGTCTGTCATGCTTGCTTTCCTCCTTATCTTCTCGATCGCTCTCCATGATAAGCCTACTTTGCCAAAACAAAAGAGCGGAGACCATGCCTCCGCTCTTACTGTAGCTTTAGTCGGTATCGATCGACTTTGATCACTCGCTCTTGTTTCCGCCCTCGATAGCACTCAGGTTAGAGCCTTCGTCGCCAGGGTTCTCGGAATCGCCTGGAGCATTGGTCGTGCCCTCGTTGCTTTCGCCCGAAGTGTCTCCTTCGTTAGAGCCATCGCCTTCAGCGTTATCTCCCGAGTCGCTGTTCTCGTACTGGCTAAGATCGACATTGTAAGGAACGTTCGAAGGCATATCGTTGACCACAACTTCAGATTCCTCTTTATAATGGTTGAGCCATTCCTGGAAATCCTCGGCCTTCTTCTGAGAACCGTAGATCGTGCGCATATAGTCAACGATCTCAGAAGGATATGCCGAAAGCGAGGTTGGGTTGCCATCGATTTGGAACACGTCGGTGCACAAGATGATATGAACGCCATATTCGCTCGTGGTAAGCGTGATCTGACCCTTTTCGATGCTATCAAGAGCAGCGGAATACTCTTCAACATAATTATTGATGGTATTCCAACCAACATCGCCACCATTTTGGGCCGAAGCGGTATCAGTCGAATATTGCTGAGCAGCAGTTGCGAAATCCATTTCCCCAGAAGTGAGCTTGCCTACCACTTCTTCTGCTTTTGCTTGATCATTTGCATTGAGAAGAATATGAGAGGAACGCTTGGATCCGTTGATCATATCTTTATATTGATTCATGAACTCGAGCAGCCCCGCATCGTCGCTTGTATCGACCTCGGTAACGACCTTATCCATTAGCGCACGAGAGGTAAGCCCCATCTTGATCGATTCACGATACTGATCTTCCGTGACCCCAGATTGTGAAAGCGCATCCTGCCAAGCTTGGTCGTTGCTATAGTTCTTCTTCATCGCATCGACTTGCTCATCGATAGCGCTCTGCTCGATCACAACTTCATTCTCTTCAGAAGCTTGACGAACGAGCTCTTGCTGAACGTAATAGTCGATGACTTGGTTACGGATGGAAGCAGGATCCTGAGAGCTTTCCTTGAGCCAGTTTGCCCAGGCTTCGTCTTCAGTAAGGTTGGAGCTGGTTCGGAAGTCCTGGATATACTTCGTTACCGTATCTTCTTCGATGGGCGTACCGTTGACCGTTGCCGCCGTTCCTCCCGTGAAACCATATTCAGAGTTGCAGCCGGCAAGCGCGATGCAGCAAATAACGGCAAGCAAGAAAGCTGAAACTTTTGAAAACGTTGCTTTGAGCGTCATAGAGGTCCCTTTGCTTATATATAGTTGTGTTCAGTAAACGTAGCGCGCGAATTGCGCAAGACGATTGTTACACAACTCCTGGTCCTTGCGTTTGTTTGCACAAATGCTCCATTTTAAGAGCGTTGTTTTCATATGCTCTTCATATATCCGCACCTGGGAAGATGCCTTCCTACTTATTCTTTTGTTCCTTCTTGCGCTGCACCGAAGAAAGCGTGCGTTTGCGCAAGCGGATATTCTGCGGGGTGATCTCAACCAGCTCGTCATCTTCGATGTACTCCAACGCCTCTTCGAGCGTGAATTCGATCGGAGGAGTGAGCTGGATCGCCTTATCAGCACCCGAAGAACGTTGGTTGCCCAGCTGCTTAGCCTTCGCAACATTCACGACCATATCGCCCTCTTTGGCTGACTCGCCCACGATCATGCCCTCATAGCATTCCTCACCAGGGCCGACGAACAAACTGCCACGCTGCTGGAGTGTGTCAAGCGCATAGGCTACCGACTTCTCCGTCGCCATCGCGATCATCGAGCCGTTCTTGCGACCGCCAAATTCGCCGCGATACGGACCATACTCGCTGAAGTGATGGAACATCGTCGCTTCACCACGGGAAACGTTGAGCAAGCGCGTGCGCAGACCCATCGTTCCGCGGCTGGGGATCTTGAACACAAGGTGCGTCTGGTCGCCACGCTGGAACATGTCGGTCATCTCGCCGCCAGCGGTGCCGAACACCTCGATGCACTTACCCGCATATTCGCTTGGAACGTCGACCGTTGCTTCCTCGATGGGCTCGAGCAGATTGCCTTGATCATCCTTCTTGATGATGACGCGCGGACGCCCGACCTGGAATTCAAAGCCTTCACGACGCATCGTTTCCATCAGGACCGACAGATGCAGAAGCCCACGACCAGCTACTTCTACACCAGATTTGTCCTCAGTTTCACGGATACGCATAGAGATGTTGCTCTCCGCTTCTTTGAACAGACGCTCCTTCAGCTGTCGCGCACCTACGATCTCACCCTCACGGCCAACGAGCGGAGAAGTCGAAGCCTCGAACACGACCGCCATGGTTGGCTCTTCCACTTCGATCGGATCGAGTTCGATCGGGTTCTCGCGGCTGGTGACCATATCCCCGATGTCGGCATCTTCCACACCAACTACTGCGATGATATCGCCAGCGGAAACTTGCTGCTCCTCTTTCTTTCCGAGCGCGTCGAAGGTGAATACCTGTTTGATCACTGTGTTGTATCGAGCCCCATCATTCTTGATCACGAGCACCTGCTCATTTTTCGACATCGTGCCCGAAAACAAGCGCCCTACCCCGATACGACCTACGAAGCTCGAATGATCGATCGTGCAAAGCTGTAGCGCAACGGGCCCTTCCGGATCGCAGTCGGGTGCGGGAACTTCTTTCAAGATGGTGTCGAGCAAGGGGATCATGTTGTCGTTATCGTCATTCGGCTCATAACGCGCATAGCCATTCACCGCCGAAGCATAGATGATGGGGAAATCGAGCTGCTCATCGCTCGCCTCGAGTTCAACCATGAGGTCGAACACTTCGTCGACCACTTCTTCGGGGCGCGAACCGGGACGGTCGATCTTATTGATAACGAGCACGATGCGCAAGCCCAGCTCGAGTGCATGACGCAGAACAAAACGTGTTTGAGGCATAGGTCCTTCGAAAGCATCCACGATCAGAAGTGCACCATCAGCCATATTGAGCACGCGCTCGACTTCGCCGCCGAAATCGGCGTGGCCAGGCGTGTCGATGACGTTGATCTTCACATCTTTATAGGAGATCGAGATATTCTTGGACAAGATGGTGATGCCGCGTTCGCGCTCTTGATCATTCGAGTCGAGCACGCGCTCTTGAACGTCCTGGTTCTCACGAAAGACGCCTGCAGTATAGAGCAAGCGGTCGACGAGCGTGGTTTTGCCGTGGTCGACATGAGCGATGATCGCAACGTTACGGATGTTTTCCTGTCTCATAGTTTTAGGTAGCCTTCTCTTATCTCGATCGTTTGGACGATGATGTTTGATGCTAAGTTGACCGCGCAACATAGTCTTGCCGATAGCAAGGTCTTGCACGTGATTCAGCTTCCTGCACAAGCCTTTCAATAATAGTACCGTGCTCTTTTACGCATGAATGAAGGAAAGATTTGGGCTGTGAAAGGTTCGCTCAAGAAATTATTCGGCGAATTTTACGCTATGCTTTCCCTGTAATGTTTTCATGAGAAGGGGGAATCATGACGGTATACCAAGATCAATACCACATGGCCGATTTCACGTACGACGATTACGAGAAGATCGTCATCACGCAGAAGGGTCCTATCTATATTTGCGCATTCAACGATGCAGGCAACTTGAATGCGATGTCCTACCAGCAAATGGCGGAATTCAACGACTTCCTTATCAAAGTGCGCATGGATCCCGATTGTCGCGTGATCGTGCTGACCGGCGAAGGCTCATCGTTCTGTGCAGGCTTCAACTTGAACGATCTCGCACTCGATCCGCCCGAGGAAATGGGACGCACCCAGCGCGATTTCTTCATCATGCAAACGATCTGCTCTGATCAGGTGGTGAACATGCGCGCTTGTCCGCAACCGATCATCGGAGCGTTGAAGGGTCACGCGGTTGGTGGCGGCCTTTCCATATCTTGTGCTTGCGACCTGCGTGTTTTGGGTGAATCCTTCAAGATGCAAGCAGGATACTTGAACATTGGCCTCACCGGAACCGATATGTCGGGATCGTTCTACCTGCCGAAGATCATCGGATTTGCCCGCGCGAACGAAGTGCTCATGACGGCGCGACGCATCGGTGCTGAAGAGCTCTACGACTGGGGCTTCGCAAATCGCCTGGTTGCCGATGAAGATGTACTCGATACCGCACTCGAACTTGCAGAGATGATGGTGAAGAACACCTCACCGTTCGGTCTACGCTTGACCAAAGAATCGATGCAGTCCTCTGTTGATGGCAATAGCTTCGATACGCAGATCAAGATGGAGAATCGCAATCAAGTAGTGGCAACGGAAACCCAGGATGCCTATCGCGGAACGCGCAAGATGAATCCGAAACTGCGCGAAGACGTGAAAGCCCATCCGGAAAACTATACGTTCAGCAATCACTAGATTCTGCCACTATCAAACATAAAGGCAAAGCAAAGGAGCGAGTGCGAAGCGTACCCGCTCTTGTTGGAGGGACAACGGGGACGTAGCCCATTGTCCTTCTTTTGACCCTTAACCCGAGCTTTCGCCTCCCCCTCACACAACAGTCCACTGGACTGTTGTGCCCTCGCGGGGTTCGATCCGTGCAGGTCTCCCAATAAAAAACGACCACCCAAATGGATGGTCGTATTCATGATGGTGGAGCATAGGGGGATCGAACCCCTGACCTCAGGCTTGCAAAGCCCGCGCTCTCCCAGCTGAGCTAATGCCCCAAAAAAATAGCAACTTCCGTTGCATACGCGATGGATCTATTGGATCCTCGAACTTTTATAATAAACACTCCACCGGCTAACTCGGCTCACGGTGGAGTGTTTATCCACAAAAAATGGTGGGCCCAAGCAGATTTGAACTGCTGACCTCACGCTTATCAGGCGTGCGCTCTAACCAACTGAGCTATGGGCCCGAAAATCGCGCCCATTTAATATATAAAACCCCTCACTTTTTTTCAAGTTATTTTCAAAAATGGAAGATTTTACACGCGAGCGGAGTTTATTCCTTCTCTTCTTCAAAGTCTTCTGGCTCGATCGTCTTGATAAAGGTGTGGAACTGCTCGATATCATTCTCGTTCAAAATATGGTTCTTTTTGATGATGAACGGGTACGATTCCTTTTCGAGCACATCCTCTTCGATATAGATCGGCGCATTTTGACGGACCGCAAGATTGATCGCATCACTTGGACGCGCGTCAAGGTCGATCAGGTCTCCATGGTGGCGCAAATAGAGCCGCACGAAGAATGTTTCGTTCTTCACACCCGCTATGAGCACATGATCAACGTAGGTATTCAGGTTCGTGAGCGCATCGAGGAACACATCATGGGTAACAGGACGCGGAAGACGAATGTTCTCGATAGCAAGCCCCATCTGCGTTGCTTCGGTAAGCCCAATCCAGATGGGAAGCACACGACACGTATCTTGAACAGGCTCATCGCTATACGGGCGCAGCACAAGCACCGAAGGCGAAACGGCCTGCGAGATGATAAGTGTCTGTATATAGCAACGAACCATGAGGTGCTTCTTATTCTCGTGCGCTTTTAGTCTACCTTCACCTTAGGTGTTTTTTCCTCATGCGGGGGCGCGAACCTTAAAAAGACACATCTCTGTGATTTTGTCGTAGCGCAAAAGACACAATCGCCTTGGCGCTCCATAACTTTCAGCACCAAGGCGATCGACAAATTTTCGATGAAGCACTTGTTATGCTTCTCTGCAAGATTCGTTAATCATCGAGCAACGAAGTCTGGTTCTCTGAAACCTCTTTCTTGCTCGATTTCTTCGATGAAGTACCTTCGGTAACCGCCACCGCTGTTACCTTGTCTTTGTCGGCAACGTTCATGATATGAACACCCTGGGTAGAACGCCCAAGCTGCGAAACGCCCTCGACTGGCGTACGAACCACAACGCCTTCCTCGGTGATGATCATGAGCTCGTCGTTCTCTTCGACGATCTTCATGGCTGCGAGCAGGCCTTTCTTTGCGGTCATCGTAATGGTGAACACACCCTGGCCGCCGCGATGATGGATGGGGTAATCCTCGACCGAAGTTCGCTTCCCATACCCACGCTCGGTGATCACGAACAGTTCAGACCCTGGGCGAACGATCTCCATACCCAACACTTTCGCATCAGCCTGAACATTCATGCCGCGCACACCTTGCGTGTCGCGACCCATCGCACGCACTTCTTCTTCGTCCCATTGGATCGCCTTGCCAGCAGACGAAACCATCATGACCTTCTCGCCGGTAGCAACGCGCTGAACAGAAATGAGCTCATCACCATCTTTCAGGCTGATAGCGATCAAACCATCACGACGAGTACGGTCGTAAAGCTTCATGGCGGTTTTCTTCACCATGCCGCCGGCAGTTGCGAACATGAGATATTCGTCTTCAGGGAAGTCTTTCGTAGCAATGACTGCTGAAACCTTCTCGTCCTTTTCGAACGGCAAAAGATTCACGATCGCATTACCGCGCGCATGACGTGAAGCCTCGGGAATCTCATACACTTTCAGGCGGTAGACCTTGCCCTTGTTCGAGAAGAACAGGATGTAGTCGTGCGTTGAGGCGATGAAGAGATGCTCAACGAAGTCGCTTTCTTTCAGGTTCACACCCTGCATGCCTTTGCCGCCACGTTTTTGCTGGCGATACGTCGAAACGGGCAAACGCTTGATATAGCCTGCCTTCGTAACGGTAACCGCAACCTCTTCTTCAGCAATAAGATCCTCAACATCGAGCTCTTTCACTGCGCCCGTGATCTTCGTCTTGCGCGGAGTGGAATAACGGCTCTTGATCTCGAGCAATTCGTCTTTGATGACCCCGTGGACCATGTTCGTATCATTCAAGAGCTGCTTGTAATAGGCGATCGACTCGCGCAGCTCAGCAAGTTCATTCTCGATCTTCTCGCGCTCGAGTCCGGTCAAACGGCGCAGGCGCATCTCAAGGATCGCTTCGCTTTGTTTTTCTGAAAGCTTGAATGCTTCCATCAAGCGCTCTTTAGCCTCAACATCGGTTTCAGAAGAACGGATGATGTTGATCACCTTATCGATATCGTCAAGCGCGATGACGAAACCTTCTAAGATATGGGCGCGTGCCTCGGCCTTCGCCAGATCATAGCGCGTGCGGCGCTCGATGACTTCTTCCTGATGAAGAATGTAATAATGCAGCATTTCCTTTAGAGAAAGCGTGCGGGGAACGCCATTCACCAACGCGAGCATGTTGCAACCAAAGCCAACCTGCAGCTGCGTATGCTTATAAAGTTTATTCAGCACGACCTGCGGAATCGCGTTTTGCTTGAGGTCGATGATGATATCGATACCACTACGATCCGCAGCATCATGAACAGCCGAAACTTCTGGCAGCTTCTTATCGCGCACCAGATCAGCGATCTTCTTGAGCAAATTCGTACGATTCACCTGGTAGGGAATCTCAGAGATCACGATCGAGCTCTTGCCGTTCTTCCCCTCTTCGATGCGGCATTTCGAACGAATCGTGAGGCTTCCACGGCCCGTCTCATAAGCTTCCTTAATGCCTTCGCGGCCCATGATGATCGCACCCGTTGGGAAATCCGGTCCGGGAAGTACGGTCATGAGCTCTTCAGTGGTCACATCAGGATTGTCGAGCATCATGCAGGTAGCGTCGATGGTCTCACCTAAGTTATGCGGCGGGATGTTCGTCGCCATGCCAACGGCGATACCGGAAGACCCATTGACCAGCAGGTTTGGGAAGCGAGCCGGTAGAACAACAGGCTCTTCGAGTGAATCATCGTAGTTCGGCTGGAAATCGACCGTCTCTTTATCGAGGTCGCGCAGAAGCTCCATCGCCGGTTTATCGAGACGCGCTTCGGTATAACGCATAGCAGCTGCCGAATCGCCGTCAATCGAGCCGAAGTTTCCATGGCCATCGACCAGGGGAACGCGCATCGAGAACCACTGAGCCAAGCGGACCATCGTGTCGTAAACCGCAGTATCTCCGTGCGGATGATACTTACCGATCACGTCACCAACGGTACGTGCCGACTTAGCATGCGGACGGCGCGGCGTGATGCCGCTTTCATTCATCGCGTAGAGGATACGACGATGAACGGGCTTCAAGCCATCGCGCACATCAGGCAGTGCACGAGAAACGATAACGCTCATCGAGTACTCAAGAAACGATGTGCGCATCTCCTTGCTCAGTTCAGCGGAAAGGATATTTGATTGGGTCTCTTCGACCTCTGTTTCGTTATTATCAGCCACAAAAGCTCCTTAACCAGGGCATTCTTTACCAAATGAATAAAACGGATGGGATCTCATGAAGAGATGCGCTCTTAGAAGTCGAGGAAGCGAACATCGTGCGCATGCTTCTGGATGAATTCCTTACGCGGTTCAACCTGATCGCCCATAAGTTCGCTCACCACACGCTCTGCTTCAGCAGCATCCTCGATGCTCACTTGCAGAAGGGTGCGAGATTTCGGTTCCATGGTGGTTTCCCATAATTGTTCAGGATCCATCTCGCCCAGACCTTTATAGCGCTGAAGCGAAATGCTATCGCGATCCTTCTCGGGAATCTCTTCAAGACGCTTCGTAAGGGCATCATCATTGAAGATATATTCGAGCTTCTTACCGCCTTTTTTCTTAAGACCATACAGCGGCGGCTGTGCGATATAGATATAGCCACGCTGAATGAGCTCAGGCATATAGCGATAGAAGAACGTGAGCAGCAAACAACGAATATGAGCGCCGTCAACGTCAGCATCGGTCATGATGATGATGCGATGATAACGTGCGTTATCCGCATTGAAATCTGCGCCGATATTCGTTCCGATCGCAGTGATGAGCGAAGAGATCGTGTCCGAAGAGAGGCTACGATTAAGACCAGCACGCTCGACATTCAAGATCTTGCCACGCAAAGGCATGATAGCCTGGTACTTTCGGTCGCGCGCCATCTTCGCGGAACCACCTGCAGAATCGCCCTCGACGATGAATATCTCAGAATCTGCCGGGCTCTTCGAAGAGCAGTCCGCGAGCTTACCCGGGAGCGAGAAAGAATCGAGCACTCCTTTGCGGCGAGTCATCTCACGTGCTTTTCGTGCAGCTTCACGAGCCTTGAATGCTTGAGATGCCTTATTGATGATGCGTTTCGCTGGAGCAGGGTTCTCTTCAAGATACTCAGCAAGTCCCTGCGTAACTGCACCCTGGACAAGACCGCGGATCTCGGTATTACCAAGCTTGCCCTTCGTCTGACCTTCGAACTGCGGGTCGCGCAATTTCACCGAGATAACCGCAGCAAGACCTTCGCGCGTGTCGTCGCCAGAAAGGTTCGCGTCCTTATCCTTCAGGATGCCTTTGTTGCGGGCGTAATCATTGATCGTACGGGTCACACCTTGCTTGAAACCATCAAGATGCGTGCCGCCATCGATCGTATGAATGTTGTTTGCGAAAGAGAGCACTGAATTCGTTGAATAGGAGGTGGTCCACTGCATGGCGATCTCGACCATACCATCAGCGTTTTCCACTTCAAAGTAAATGGGCTTGTTCAGGGTTTCTTTGCCGGTATTGATATATTTGACAAAATCCTGCAAGCCGCCGAGCGCTTGGAACACTTCTTTAGTGGGCTTACCATCTTCATTCAAGGTACGTTCATCGATGAGCGTGATCTTAAGGCCCTTATTCAAGAAGGACATCTCACGGAAACGCGCTGCTAACGTGCTGTAATCGTAGACCGTAGTCTCTTGGAAGATCTCAGGATCGGGCCAGAACGTGACCGTAGTTCCGGTATGTTTCGCTGAACCGATCTTGTGGAGCTTCTCTTTTGTCTTGCCGTGATCGAATGAGATTTCATATTCCGTACCATCACGACGAACTTGCACAACGACCTTGGTCGAAAGAGCATTCACTACCGAAACGCCCACGCCATGAAGACCGCCGGAAACCTTATAGCCCTCACCACCGAATTTACCACCAGCATGCAAGATCGTAAGAACGACCTCAACCGTTGGGATCTTCTCTTTTGGATGCTTATCAACAGGGATACCGCGACCATTATCATCAACGGTGATCGAATTATCTTCGTGTATGGTCACCACGATATCAGTGCAATAACCGGCGAGTGCTTCGTCGACCGCATTATCGACAACTTCATACACGAGATGATGAAGACCACGAGGGCCCGTTGAACCGATATACATACCAGGGCGTTTACGAACCGCCTCAAGTCCTTCAAGGATTTGAATGTCGGAACCATCATAGTGAGAATCTTTTGTAGCCAATCTTGCTCCTTTTTAAACAGCGTTTTATTGGTACGAAGAAGCGCACAGAACGCTCCTATGAACAGCAGCTCATTCTACCACAAAATATGGTGGTTTATGTACCTCTACTTATGATATATCCACAAGAGGTTGTAAGCGCGTATGAGCGGGTATATCGATATTTTTGAGAAAATACTTAATTTTTAAGGGGGTGTTCTTTAGTCGCTTTTAGAACACGCCGAAACGATTCGCGAATATCTTTATCTTCGATACCAGAAACGCGCGTCTCTATCTCTCGTTCTTCTTCGACAGTCAGCTTGTGAGGGGTGGGTAAATTTTTTTGATATTGCGGCTTCTTGAAAGGATAGTTCTCTCGGTACGCACCGCGTGATATTTTAATATCGAATCTATCCACCTTCACGTCGAATTGTTCGCGATATTTTAGAATGACCAATTCCCGCTGCGCGTTGAGTTCTGCTGCTACCAGGGAATTATCAACGTAGACAGTAAGTATCTGATGTGTTTCACGAGAAACATCCCCAGAATCAGGGATTTCTTCTTTGGTCATATAGACCGAATTGATGTGTTCGAGAATGAACTCATCAACACAAGCCGCAAACTGAGCATGCACTTGCTTGATCTTGCGATCGATGAGCGCGCGCTTCTTTTGTTCATCAGGAAGTTGGTTGAAGAAGGCGGTCATATAATTCGAAACGTGAGTCTGCGGTCTTTTCATATCACCTCTCCCCTTCTTGAGTTAGCTCAATAATCTCAGCATTTGAGAGAAATTCATCATCGAAATAGGAAAGATTCGTTGAGGTGATGAAGGTTTGAATATCCTGGGATATCACCTTAATCAATTGAGTACGGCGCTGTTCATCAAGCTCTGACATCACATCATCGAGCAAGAGCACCGGGGTCTGATTCAAACGATCGCGCAAAAGTGCGGCTTCTGCCATCTTATAACTCAAAACGAGCGATCGTTGCTGGCCTTGGCTCGCAAAATGGCTTGCATCTTTGCCATTGATAAGAAATACGATCTGGTCTGCATGAGGGCCGAATAAAGAAAGCCTTCGTTGATGTTCGCGAGAGAACTCTCGTTCAATCACGGTATCAAGCTGCTCTTTCACTTCATCACGAGAAAACTGAGAATCCAAGAGTTCTTGAAGTGAGGGGTCCTCATATTTCAACCATGAAGGAATATACGCGATCGAAACCTCTTCTTTGCCAACGCAAAGTTCCGCATAGTAGGTCTTGATGTAAGGAATGAGCTCTTGAACAAGCCGAGTGCGCAATACATAGAACTGAGAACCGATCGTAGTGAGCACTTCATTAACACTCTCGAGGAACGTGTGCGTTGTTTCTTCCTTGAGATACCGATTCTTCTGCTTAAGGATACGCTCGTAATCGTGACGCACATTGCTATAGTTTGCTGAGAGTTGGGAACCAAGGTTATCGATCTCAGCGCGCTTGATGCTTTGAGATCCTTTGATGAAATTCAGATCATCCGGAGAAAAGACTACTGAAGGAAGGATACCGCGCAAATTTTTGATTTGCTTTCGTTTTCCGTTCAACGAGAACGAGCGTTTTCCTTCATGAATGGTGAAATCGATATCAAGCTTACGCACCCCATCGCTGAGCACTGCTTTAATAAAGGAAGAATCTTCTCCGAAGCGAACGAGATGCTCTGTTTTAGAGCTACGAAACGAATTGAAAGCAGTTATGAGCTGAATTCCTTCGACCAGATTCGTCTTCCCGATCGCATTCGGTCCAACAAATACCGTAACATCGCCGATATCAGTAAGCTCGTAATTATCGTAATTACGAAAATTACGATAATGAATCTGTTGAATCTTCAATCCCATGAACGGAATATTACCTGTTCATACTCTTAGTGAGTGAACTACCGCAGGTAAAACGTCTTAAAAGCGTACAGGCATGATGAGATACAGGAACTGCTCTTCTCCGAGCGCTTCGATAATACCGGGTTTCATCTCGCCTAACAGATTGAAAGATATCTCATCGGTCTTGATAGAAGAGAGTCCATCGAGCATGAACGAATAATTGAAGGCAATATCGATCGACACACCTTCGACATCACAGACAAGCGATTCTTGTGCATTTCCCACATCTTGGGAAGTTGAGATGAGCGTGATCACCCCTGCTTCAGCATCGACCGATATTTGAACAGGGGAAACTTTGTTGCTCAACAGAGAAACACGGCGAATTGCATCCATAAGTTCATTACGAGAAAGCTTGATCTTCGTCGTGAAATCCGTTGAAAGAAGCTGCTTGTAGTTCGGGAATACCCCTTCGATACGGCGATTGATGAAGGTTGCATTGTGATAGGTAACGACAATTTGGTTGTCATTGAAGGCAAGGGTCACCGGATCCGAACTCGAGGGCAAAGCGATGATATCCTGCAAGAACGTGCCTGCCACTACCGCCTCGAATTCACGAGGAGGTACAGAATCGAGCTCAACCTCAGCTACTGCAAGACGGTAGGAATCGGTAGCGACCATCTTGAGCGTGTTCCCTGCTTGAGTGATAAGGACACCCGTAAGAACAGGATGACTCTCATCGCGCGAAACCGTTTTTGCTGTGCTCTTCACCATTGAAGCAAAGGTATCAAAGGGAAATGAGATTTCCTGTTCTGCTTCAACCTCAGGAAACAGAGGAAAATCAAGAGGATTCAACGTCTTGAGAGAGTACGTGGTGTTATTGCAGAAGATCGTTGCTGTTTGATCATTGGTCGAAATGCTCACTGCCATATCGGGAAGGTTCTTCACAATATCGCTGAACAGCTTTGCAGGAACGACTGTATCGCCAGCTTCCTCTACCAATGCTGGCAAAATGATTCGGATCGAAAGCTTAAGATCGGTTGTTTGGAGAACGATCTCGCCATCACGTGCTTGGATCAAGATCCCTGAAAGAATCGACAGCGTTGAACGGCTTGAAGAACCTTTGACCACAGTAGCAAGAGCACGAGATAATTCAGATTGATTGACGCTTACCTTCATAGAGTGAACTCACATTCTTATCTAGTTGGCGATGTTTCACCAAATACCGAAGACAATCTGGCAGGCAAACATCGCTTGATAACGGTTTCTGTTCAAGAAGTTACCATCGATCATTCAAGATTAGTAACTGAGAACGAATTGATTATAGCTTGCTCTCTCCATTCCGCATGAACGAAAATTACGCCACGAAAAAGCCTTCTCCTATTTAATTCATTTTTATAAATAAATCTAAGTAGTAATAGTAATAGGCATGGTTGAAATGTGCATAACGAAGCTTTCTGCTGGTGAAGCGTGAAAAAGAAGGAAGGAATATCTTGTTAAGAAAAGCTTTCGTTTTCCACAAGAAAAAACAGTCGAAAAACTTATCCTTACCTTCCTCCTTGTTTCGGACATGTTTTGATATAGCGTTTCAACCACTTATACACTAAAAAACTTTTCTAAATATGAAGAAATAGTGCTGTGAGTGGTATCTCGACCATCTCTAACAAGGACGATCTGATAACGCTGTCACGAAAGTTCACTTAGTATTCTTTTGAGCGCAACATTCCTCGGATCGCTTCGATCTCTTCACGTAGATTCCTGTCTTCGTTCAGGCCTTTTTCAATAAGATCGAATGAATGCATGATGGTAGAATGATCGCGGTTGAACGCTTTACCAATATCCTTATAGGTAGTATTCACGAGCTCGCGAGCAAGATAGACCGCAACGTGACGCGGATGTGCGATCGATCGGCTTCGACTCTTACTTACGAGATCAGCATGTGAAACCTTATAGAAGTCTTCGACTGCAGCTTGGATCGTTTCTATCGTGAAGCGCGTACCCGTCTCATTGATGAAATGATTAGCCAGCATATCTTTCACATCTTGTGTGGTAACGCTGTTCTCGCCCTTCATCTTAACGGCATACATCACGTTCGTAATAGCGCTCTTCAGTTCGCGAATATTCGTACCAGAATGCTCGACCACGTAATCCAAGATCTCGTCAGAAAGTTCGAAATTGAAGTCTTCGTCCTGCTGATATTGCTGAACGAAGTTCTTGATGATGCCGCGTTTCGTTTCATGGTCGGCCGGTTGAATATCGATCGTTGCACCTGAATTGAAACGAGAGGTGTAGCGCTCATCTAAGTCGATATTCTTCGGTGCACGATCTGCGCTGAATACGAATTGCTTTCCTTGGTTGATGTTTGCATTGAAGATACGGAATAATATCCCAAGCGTACCAGGAGAGCTTTGGAGGTTTTGGATATCATCGACAAGTAATACATCAGCGTTTTTGAGGAAATTATCAAAGTTCTTGAAAGAAGACTTGTCGACAGATTTCTCACGTGCAGCTTCGGTATAACGTTCTGCTAATTCGTTCGAGTCGATATAGAGTACGTTTAAATTAAGATATTGCTCATCAATGTAGTTCTTGATCGCGCACATCAGGTGAGTCTTACCCACCCCGCTTCGTCCATAGATGAACAATGGATTGAGGTTCGATGTTCCTGGTCGTTCAGCAACTTCAGTAGCCATTGCATAAGCAAGGCGATTCGAATCTCCGATAACGAACGAATCGAACGTCAATAATCGAGTTGATGGATCGCTTGAAGATGATCGTTGATCCGCGTTCGTTTGGTCAGGCGAAACAGGAGGTATCTGAGGAACTGATGAAGAAGTATCTATCGATGGTGAAACATTATCAATCGAAACCGAAGAATTCAGCGAAGAGGAGCTCTCGATCGTAGTGGCTGGAGCGCTCGGCTGATGCGAAGGTAAGGTTTGAGTGCTTGGCTGCGAACCTACTCCTGAAAGAGATGGCTCGTTCGATACCTGCTGTTGAGGGGAAGGATTCGCTGTTTGTTGAGTATTGTTCGCACCTGCTCCTTCTGCCTCTTCAGCAGTGGTATCAACCTCGATCTGAACGAAGAATTCAACATGATAGATATCTTCGAGCGCACGCTGGATATCTTTCATATAGTGTCGTTCTACCCATTCTTTCACGAATGACGTGCACGAGGTGAGCATGATAAAACCAGGACTAACTGCCTGGATTTGAATGCGAGAGAAAAAAGCGTCGAGCTGAGAAGGATTAACACCTGGATAGCTCTTGATAGTTGAGATGAGCTTATCCCAAACTTCTTGGATATCCATGTCCTTCCTTTCTTTTCCACATGTCTAAGATGGGGTTTTATCTTAGCAAGTAATTGTGGAAAAGTAAGAGAAGATCGGAATTTAGAGCGAAAGCGTGATTTGCCTTCCCTCGTTCGTAAGTTGTCTTTTTTTGCCGATTTTTTCTAAAATGCCTGCTCCTTCAAGTTTTTTGAAGGATGCATGAATGCTTGCATTCGGCATACCTGTTTCATTGTGGATATCGGTGACGCCAAGTTGATTATGCGGCATAAGGGCAAGTAATACCTTTTTATCATTGTCGGTCAATGAAGGAAGTTCGGTTGTTTGAGGCTGTTCTGAATTATCCAGATCGCGCAAAAGAGAGATGGTTACCACAGAGCCTTGCCCGATGTTGTCTTCGATCTTTATGGTGCCATGAGAAAAGCTCAGCACTTCTTTCACTAACGGAAGCCCAGATCCAACACCGCGAATATACTTCTTCATCGGTTCGCTTGCTGAAGTGAATCCTGGTTCTTGAGCACGGTCTTTATCTTGGATTCCTGGACCTTGATCAGCAAAGCGGATGGTGTTGCCCTTATCGAAAACAGAAACGACCGGTTCACTGAAATTAGCATGGATGAAGTTTTCTGTGACTTCACGAATGACCGTATAAGGGATCATGCCACCTCGTTGTTGTGCTTCTCTATAGGTAGTTGAAGCTATATTCTCAATGAATTGATGCGTTGGGCCACCTGGGATCTGAATGATCTGAGGCGTGCTCGTGAGCGTGTCATAGATAGCCACGCAGGCGATCGTGTCGATATAGTCGTAATTGAAGTTAGATGGATCAGCCTGAGGAACTGCAGCACGTTCTGGAGCTACTGAAGATGTTGACCTGTCGAACGGACCATAAGGATCGATTCCTCCGTTCGTACTGATGGGTCTATCTTGAGATTCATCCATGGTAATGGCTGCTCCTTGAGCCTTTCCAAAATTTTCACGAGTTTTCACATAATAATACGTGTTTTAGGGAATATATAGGGCACTTTAGGTAAATATCGATAAGATTCAAGTTAGTTTTCATTCTATTTCTGATTTTCGCTCCCTTTTCATCTTGTATTTTCAGCTTTTTCAACAATTTATTAAGAAAATGTGTAAAAACATGAAAAACGAATTGAAACATGATGGTAGGAGGAAGAGATTTTGATAGACAATATGGAAAACTCTGGCTCTCCAGTGATGTTTCATGAGAAATAAAAGCAAAGATAGAGCGTGGAAAAGCAGTAGATCAGATGATGAATATCACTGATTAAAAAGTTTTTCCTTGCGCTTTGTTGATCGTTGTGATTTGTATAAAATACCAGTTCAAACGATTATTATTGAAATTCATCTCAAAAGATTCTTGTAAAAGTTTTCTCAAAATTTCGGTGAAAAGTGCTTGACAAAATAAAACAAGAGAAGAAATCAACATTGATTTATATATCAAACAAATACTTTTCAACATTATCAACATTTATACAAAATGGTATTGTTGAAAACTTTCTTTTTCGCTTCCTTTATGATGGTCTCATATGTTACGACATGGGTATGACCTTCGATGGGATAAGGTGATCGATATGAAGATATCTCTTCCAACAGAAAATGGTTTTCTTCCTGATAAGTATGGAAAATACGCTCCAGCTGCTGATCGTAAGTACGATCATGCGATCTGCTCATTCCCTATTACGATCGAAGAGGTGCCTGAGGGAACTCAAACGCTCGCGCTTACGTTCATCGACTACGATTCAACTCCTGTTTGCGGGTTCACATGGATTCATTGGCTCATGTGTGAGATAGATCCGAACATCGGAGTCATTCCAGAAAATGCGAGCCAGAATCCTCAGCCTGAATGGAGACAAGGTTTCAACAGCTGTTTTAGTAATATGGAAGAGATAGATGACGATCTTACGGTCGCGCAAGCGTATATCGGCCCACGCCCACCCGATGCTGATCATACCTATACCTTGCGTGTTTATGCGCTTGATAACCATCTCGATCTTGCTGAGGGGTATTTCTATAACCAGCTTCATTGGGCGATGAAGGGGCATATCATCGAAACCGCTGAGTATGATGTTATAAGCCGTTCATAGAGGTTATAGATTGACTTTCAGATTAAGTATTTCTACAATTTTTAGGCTACACATAATCTGAAAGGACAGGTAATGAAGCGTACCTACCAACCCAATAAACACAAGCGTGCAAAAACGCATGGTTTCCGTGCTCGTATGTCTACCAAAGGCGGTCGTGCGGTTCTTTCCGCCCGTCGCGCTAAGGGTCGTAAGCGTCTGTGTGTCTAACCAGCGGCTTTTACCGAACTTGTGCGTAATACGATAAAATCCTCTACTGAAATTTCCTCTATCTTTACGCACGGAAAGCGCTATAACACCTCAGGTATGACGCTGATCGTGCTTGATGCTCAACACGGCCCTTCTGGTCGTGTTGCTTTTATAGCGGGGAAAAAGAACGGTAATGCAGTTTGGCGTAATGCCGCAAAACGGCGGATGAGGGCACTCTGTGCTGATTTCGGCGGATCGATCTCAGGTTTGGATATCGTCTTTCTTGCAAAGCGTAGGATCTTGCAGCTTCCCTACCAGAAGTTGCAAAACGAAGGCATGAAGATCATGAGATCGCTCCGTAAAGAAGGGGCTCAAAGAAACGAACAAGAGGCTTGATCGAAAAGGCTTGTTCTTACGAGGTAGGGTGCGATGCGGAAGTTGTGGACAATTCTTAAGTCGATTCCTTGTACCATTGCAGTACTTTGCGTGAAGTTCTATCGTCTAGCCCTTTCACCGATACTACCTCCGTCATGTCGCTTTGTACCAACCTGCTCGGAATATAGTATTACTGCACTCAAACGCTTTGGTTTTATAAAAGGTTCTTATCTCAGCATAAGAAGAATAGTAAGATGTCACCCAGGCGGCGATTACGGATACGATCCGGTGCCCGAAACTTTCTCACTGAAACTGGGAGATAGAAACTGAGAGGACACACATAATGTGGGACGCGTTTAAGGACGCAATATTCATATGTATTGAGTTCTTCTATAACTTTGTGCATGACTGGGGTCTTGCCATCGTTATCATTACTCTTATCTTCCGCTTGATCTTGTTCCCGCTTATGCAGAAACAGATCAAATCAACGTTCCAAATGCAGAAATTCAGCCCGCTTATGCAGGAGATTCAGACGAAGTACGCTGATGATAAGCAGCGTCAATCTGCGGAAATGCAGAAACTTTATGCTGAATCAGGCTTTAATCCGCTTGCTGGCTGTTTGCCGATGATCTTGCAGATGCCGATCTTCATCGCGTTGTTCCAAGTACTGTACGACATGAACACGCGTACTGGTGGTTCTGAGTATACGTTCTACAACATCCTGCCAAACCTCGTTGCTTCACCAGCAAACGCATGGTCGGTTGGTGTTGGTCCGTTCATTCCTTATGGAATCTTGCTTATCGTCTTTGCAGGTGCGACCTTCCTTCCTACTTTGCTTCAGCAAAAAGGAACGAATAACCCGCAGAAGAATCAGCAGATCTTCATGATGGTCATCATGACGCTCATGATGCTCTGGATCGGTTGGGGCTCCCCTGCAGGCGTGTTGTTATTCTGGGCTACTTCTTCAGTTTTTGCGGTCGCGCAGCAGCAGATCACGCTCAGTATTCTTCGTCGCAAGGATCGAGAGCGTGAGGCGCTTGAAGCCGAGGTCAAGCCAGTTAAGGTGGATGTTACGCGTAAGGCTAAGAAACCTCGTCCGACTAAGAAAGCAAAATAACTGATCGAACATGGACGTTAGGAAACTATCGTCCATGTTTCTTTTATAGGCTCCTCCCATCTTGGGAGATTTGAATATTAAGGAGAATCATGACTGACGAAATTCTAGAAGGTGAAGAGCTTCAATCACTCGAACAGGATGAGCAAGCTCTTGCTGAACAAGCAGAAGAACAGACTATCGATCAGATGGAGGATGAAGACGCTCCTAAGCAAGCTCTTACCGATGAAGAACTTGATCTTGTTGCTGACACCGCCATTGCCGCTCTCAAAGACATCCTGAAGTACTTTAATGTTGGTCAAGTTACGATCGATGAATATGAAGGTGATGAGGGCGAGCTGATCCTTGATATCACTGGTGATGATCTTGCGGTGCTCATTGGCCGTCATGGTCGCACGCTCGATTCACTACAATTCCTCATCTCTGTTATCACTTCACGTAAGATAGGATTCCGTTATCCTGTCGTGATCGATGTTGAGGGATATAAGGCTCGTCAGCGTCAAAAGCTTGAATCTATCGCAGAGAATGCTGCTCGTCGCGCTATTTCTCAGGATAAGAAGATCGCACTTCGCCCCATGACGCCATATGAGCGTCGTATCATCCATATCACGTTGCGTGATAACCCTGAGGTTGAGACGCACTCAGAAGGCGAAGGTCACGGCCGCCGCGTAGTTGTTACCCCTGTTTAGTGTTTCACGTGAAACAGTAAGGAATATCATGGGTCATCAACCCGAACTTCAGATCGAGCAGCGGAAGTTGCTCGATCTTCATTTAGAGCTTGTTTTAAAAGAGAATGAGTGCTCGAACCTTACCCGTATTGTTGATTGGCAGCAAGGACAGCTGCTGCATATTGAAGACTCCTTAGTGGGGCTACAAGAGTTCGAAAAGGCTCCCTCAGGACGTGCTGCCGATCTCGGTTCAGGAGGAGGTTTTCCTGGAATCCCTCTAGCGATCGCATCAGGGCGGCAGATCATACTGGTCGATTCAGTTGCGAAGAAGACCACTGCTCTTGATCGCATGATCGAAGAGTTAGGTCTGGAAGGTCAGGTTTCAACCTATACCGGACGTTCAGAAGAGCTTGCTCTTGAAATGCCTGAATCATTTGCAGTTATCACTGCCCGCGCGCTCTCTTCTCTTCCTTCTTTGCTCGAGCTTGCGGTTCCACTGCTTTCTTTAGGCGGGCAACTTATCTGTTATAAAGCAGCTGTTGAAGCTGAAGAATTAGAACAAGCAGCCGGGCTTGAAGAGAAGCTGGGCATGAAACTTGTTTCGCTGCGGACGACACAGCTTTCAGATAATGAAACGAATCGCACTATTTTAGTGTATGAAAAGGTTGGAGAACCTATGGTCTCATTACCGCGTCGTCCAGGCATGGCACAAAAAAGGCCCTATAAGGCATAACTACGCAACATTTCCTCGATATGCTGTTTCACGTGAAACAGTTTATCGGTATAATCTCAGTGATATTTCATGAAAGGAGTGTTCGTGGGATTACTTGACAGTCTTAAACGCAATACAAAACCAGCACCGACTTCGCCTTACGAACCGAAAGCATCTCAACCAGCCGATCCTGGCTACCAAAACTTCGAAGAGATCAACGAAACCGCTCAAGTTATTGAACGTGATGTAGTTGTTTCAGCTTCGCCGTATGAAGAGCCAGTTATGCCAGCAGGCCAAGGCAGCGTTGCAGTCGAAGAGATCGATGAAGAGTTCGATGAAGGACCTTCATATGTACCGTTCAGGGAAAAAGGTCCAGTTTCGCATATTATCGGACAAACGAAGATCCTGGCTATCATCAATCAAAAGGGTGGCGTAGGTAAATCTACAACTGCGGTGAACCTTGCTGCTGCGCTTGGCGCTGCAGGCAAGGAAGTATTGCTCGTTGATCTTGATCCTCAGGGAAATGCGACAAGTGGCTATGGTATCGATAAGCGTGATATCGGCCAGTGCGTTTATAACGTGCTTCTCGGTGAAACACCCGTTGAGGACGTCATCCTTGCAAACGTTGGTAAAGGAGTAGATGTCCTTCCTTCAACGATCAGCCTTGCTGGCGCCGAAGTTGAATTGGTTAACGAGATGGCGCGCGAGAATCGTCTCAAGAACGCTCTTGGTAGCTTGCGCGGTCGTTATGACTATATCCTTATCGATTGCCCACCTTCGCTTGGTTTGCTCACGATCAATGCCTTGGTTGCTGCCGATAAGCTCCTTATTCCTATTCAGTGTGAGTTCTATGCACTCGAAGGTGTGACAAAACTTCTTGATTCGATGAAACGTGTCAAAAGTGTTCTTAATCCAAGCTTGGATATCTATGGCATCGTCCTTACGATGTATGATTCGCGTACGAACCTTTCCAAGCAGGTTGTGGATG
The DNA here is from genome assembly GCA_958409415.1 of uncultured Eggerthella sp. Taxonomy (GTDB): domain Bacteria; phylum Actinomycetota; class Coriobacteriia; order Coriobacteriales; family Eggerthellaceae; genus Anaerotardibacter. The sequence goes on from CATYMO010000001.1 coordinate 60,784, forward strand.
AGGTGCGCTCATTCTTCGGCGATACTGTTTTCAAAACGCTCATTCCGCGCACGGTCAAACTTTCAGAGGCTCCCAGTTATGGTCAGCCTATCATCGAATACGCTCCTGAGAATAAGGGCACTGAAGCTTATAACGAACTTGCCCAAGAGGTGATACAACGTGGCTAAACAGAAAAGCGGTTTAGGAAAAGGCCTTGGCGCACTTTTCAATGACGCATCATCTTATGCTTCGAACGAGAATAGATCTGCAGAAGCTGAAGAATCTAAGCAAAAGGTAGCGAAACAAGCTGCTTCTATTGAAAAGGAAGTAACTCCATCAGTAACAGAGTCGTCTGCTCCAGAAACGCAAACTGAAGAGGTCGCAACAAAACCATCCGCAGATATCTACATCTCTGAAGACGCGATCGAGCATGCTAAGGTCGTTGAGCGCGCAGCTCGTCCTGTAGCGAATTCTTCCACAGCGAAAAAAGCTCCGTCTTCCAAGCGCGCAACTCCTGTTGCTGCTCGCCCGAAGGGTGATAAAAATCAGCCTTCAGTGAGCCCGTCTAAGGCTCAAAGTTCACCGAAGACGGGTACAAGTTCGTCTAAAGCGAATAATCCGCTTAAATCGGCTCCTGTGGCTCCTGCCGCGAAATCTGTGAAAAACGATGAAAAAGGCATGGTGGGCGAGGTTTTGCTCGCGCAAGTTCATCCCAATCCCAACCAACCGCGTACAAATTTCAAACCAGAAGAGATCGAAGAGCTTGCAAACTCGATCAAGCGCCATGGTTTGCTCCAGCCCATTCTTGTTCGCAAGACAGGCGATGGTTATGAGATCATCGCGGGCGAGCGTCGCTGGCAGGCATGCCGGAGTCTTGGTATGGAAACGATCCCTGTTCGCTTCTGGCTCGCTGATGACACGGAAGCATTCGAGGCTGCGCTCGTTGAGAACATCCAGCGCTCCGATTTGAATCCTATCGAAGAAGCGTATGGCTACAAACGTCTCATGGAGCGTAAAGGTATGACCCAGTCTGAGGTAGCTCAGACCGTTTCTAAGGGCCGATCGACCATCGCCAACGCCTTGCGCCTTCTCGACCTTCCCGAAGAGGCTCAGCAGCTCCTCTTCGAAGAGAAGATCACCGCAGGACACGCACGCGCTATCCTTTCAGTGCCTACGCTCGAGGGTAAGAAGTCACTCACGAACAAGCTCATGGAAGAGAAGTTGAGCGTTCGTGAGACCGAAGCGATCGCTCGTTTGCTCGCTGGTCGCGAAAAAGCAGCAAGCACTCCTTCTTCGCGCGTTCCCACTCCACAGAGCTTCAAGAAAGCTGCGCGAAGCATGTCGAAGATCCTCGAACTTCCTGTTCGTGTCAAAACTGTTCAGGGAAAGAACAAGATCGAGATCCAATTCAAGGATGAAGACGAGCTACAGCGCGTCGTTGCCGTGCTCAGCGAACACAAGAATTAAGCATCGCGAACCACAGATAAAACGAAAAAAGGGAGGTCTTACCTCCCTTTTCTGTTTCAAAACCTTTTCCCAGACCTAATTAGATCGGGCAAGCTTGTTCTTGAGCTGTCCACATGCTCCATCGATGTCTCCTCCGCGTGAATTACGCACCGTTGTCTCTATTCCTGCGGATGAAAGGGTCTTCTGCCAGTGTTCGATCACGTTTTGGGCGCTTGGCTTAAGACGTGAATGATCGACCGCGTTGAGCGGGATCAAATTCACATGGCACATAAGATCACGGGTGAAGGCGATGAGCGCTTCAAGTGCAGTTTTCGTATCGTTCACCCCATCGATCATGAGATATTCCAGGCTCACGCGGCGCCCGGAGGCTGCTTGATACGCGCAGAGCGCAGTTTTAAGCTCAGGAAGGGGCTGTGCACTGCAACGCGGCATGAGCATATCGCGCACGACTTGTTCAGCAGAATGAAGCGAAACAGCGAGAGTATATTGGTGAGGATCGTTTCCCAATCGTTCGATCCCCGATATAACGCCACAGGTTGAGATCGTTATATGACGTGCTCCAATGCCAAATCCTTTCTTGCTGTTCAGAAAGTCGAGTGCCTGAAGGGTAGCATCGTAATTCAGGAAGGGCTCACCTTGTCCCATGGACACCACATGGGAAACGCGCAACCCGAAATCTTCTTGGATGAAAGCTACTTGATCGACCATTTCTCCTGATGAGAGGTTCCGTGAGAACCCTTCGCTGCCGGTAGCGCAGAACAGACACTGCATAGAACAGCCTGCTTGCGTTGAGAAGCAAACGGTGAGCGATTTGGGCTCTCCTAAAGCATTGGTTTGCATCGAAGGGATACCAACAGCTTCTACGCGAGCTCCGTCAGCCAGTTCAAAGCAGTACTTTCGCGTGCCATCTGAAGAAACCTGGCGATCGATCAGACGAGCAGGCACGAGAGGATAGCCTTCAGCAAGCGTTGCTCGAAAGGCTTTTGGTAAGTTCGACATCTCATCATAGTTGTTTGCTTGTTTGACGAACAGCCAGGAAATGAGCTGGTCAGCGCGGTAACGTGGCTGGCCAAGTTCGTTGCAGAGGTCGTAGATCTGGTCGAACGAGAGCATTTTGATAGGGGTAGACATGCTGCTCCTTATTCAGGTGATGCACGTAATTATGTGGGATTTGCTTCCCTCGGTAAGGCAATTATACCGCCTCGACAGTAGGGAACGTGAGGTTTGTTATACTCACAACAAGCCTCATGAGGGGCATCCTACCTAAGCGAAAGCAGGTTCCATGAATACCACGATAATTCCTCAGGAAACTTCAGTAGCGCTTATTTCTGGAGGTAAGAGCGGCGAACGTGAAATCTCGCTGGTTTCTGGTAGCGCCGTCTATGATGCGCTCTCAGATGCAGGGTTCTCGGTCACGCAGATCGATCCTGCAAAGAAAGAAGACCTGGTCACGCTTGTTTCAGGGGACTTCGACGTGGCATTCTTAGCACTTCATGGAAAGCTTGGCGAAGACGGTACGATCCAAGGGATGCTCGAGATTCTTGGTATCCCTTATACGGGTCCTGGTGTTTGGTCGAGCGCAACTGCGATCGATAAGCCCAAAACGAAGATCATCTATGAGCAGGTAGGAGTGCCTACCCCTCGAGCGGTTCTGCTCCATTCTCCCGACCAGATGACGGCAGAAGACATCGAGCGAGAGTTCGGCAGCTCTTGCGTTATCAAAGCGGCAACTGAAGGAAGCGCGCTTGGCGTATACCTTTGCAATGGCCGTGAAGAGATCGAGTCGGCTCTTAAGAACGTGTTCGAGATCGACGACCAGGCGCTGGTCGAAACAATGATCCAAGGAGATGAATACACGGTTGGCGTGCTCGGAACAGAGGACCCACAGGCTCTGCCCGTCATTCAGATCATCCCGATCAATGAATTCTACGATTTCGAGTCGAAGTACGCCGAAGGTGGCTCGAAGCATATCTGTCCGGCTCCATTGAGCGAAGAACTTACCAAGAAAGCTCAGAACATCGCTCTTCTCGCACATAAAGGCCTGGAATGCAGCGGAGTTTCACGCACTGACCTGCTGCTTGATAGTGAAGGCAATTTCTACGCACTGGAGACCAATACGATCCCTGGCATGACGCCAACTTCGCTTTTGCCTGATGCGGCGCGTGTTGCCGGCATGGACTTCACGCAATTGTGCATCGCGCTCATCGAAGACGCGATCACGTACGCGCGCTAGAACATGCCGCAGGATTTCATCGCGAAGATCACAGCTACCACGAAGATGATTATGATCGCCCAGCTTATGATCGTGCATCCCACACGGGTCTTCCTTGCCTGATTCACCAGCTTATCGGTGGTGGTGCGCTCGGTCTTGATGAACGCTGAACCCTTTTTCAGCTTAGGGAGCGGGACGCGCCCGGTGGGCACCCAAGCGCCCTTGCTTTCAAGCACGCGTGAGATGCCGCTATTCCCCAGGTCAAGCGCAGGACGGATGCCCTTTCCCAGTTCGTTGCCTATCGTTTTCACAAAGGTAGAGAACGCATCTTCATGCACAGGATCATAGGAGATGATGGCTACCTGGCCCCAATATTCACCAGGTTTGGGTTCTTCCTTGAAGGCAACGCAAGCAAGGAGCGCGACCGTTTTCCAGCCTTTTGCGTTGCAGAGGTCGACCTGCTTTGCCGTCTTCTCATTCAAAACGCCCATGCGAAAGCCAAAAGGGTTCACGATCCATGCTTGGCGCTTATTGCCGCTGTAGTCCATTTCGATGGTAAACGGATCGCCTACGATGTTATCGGAGTTCATAAATGCAGGCGCAGCCTTACGATCGGGGCACGTGAAGTCGGCATAGCTTCCGTAGTATCCGGTATCTGACATGTTTTCTCCTAGGAGTCGTCTGATAGTGAGCGCGTATTCGTTGGTTAAATGATAGTCTTAGCGCTATGGAAAAACAAAATGAGACTGCAGAGTCATCGCTTAAAACATATATTCTCGAAAACACTCCTGCACGCATCCGTGAGCGTTATGCGCATTTGAAAGACTATGCCCAAACGCATACTTTCGGCGCGCTCGATGCAGATGTAGTGGTGCTCGATACGGAAACCACGGGCTTTTCTTTCAATCATGACGAGCTCATCCAGATCGCGGCTGCCCGCATGTGCAATGGAGAGATCGTCGAATGGTACGTCACCTTCGTAAATCCAGGTAAAGAAATACCTGATGAAGTGGCTCATCTCACGAATATTCATGATGAGGATGTTGCTGATGCGCCCGATCCAGACACCGCGCTTGCTGGGCTTGTCGATTTCGTGGGGGAATCGCTCGTTGTTGCGCATAACGTCGGGTTCGACCGCACGTTCGTCACGAAACGGGCAGCAGGAGCCACGCTGAAGAACAACATCTGGATCGACTCGCTCGATCTTGCGCGCATCGCACTACCGCGCCTCAATTCTCATCGTTTGCTCGACCTCGTGCGCGCTTTCGGCGGCGCAGACTCCACTCATCGTGCCGATGACGATGTTGCGGCAACATGCTTGGTCTATCGTGTCTTGCTTGCGGCAGTTGCGAATATGCCAGCACCACTTGTAGCGCACATTGCAGATATGGCTGATGTGGAACGTTGGAACTCGGTGTATGTGTTCAAGGAACTTGCCAGCTCAGAGGCAGCACCGTATTCGCTCTTCAAGTCGCGCAAGGCTCAGATTGCCGAGGTGCAGGCCAGTCTGTTCGGTGCGGCAGAGCTTCGCGCTGATCAAGAAGCTGAACTCGATCGTGCAGAAGCGCCAGTCTTTGCAGCGGGGGTCGCTTCAGCGCAAAACGCGCAACAAGCAGAATGTTTCACGGGAAACATTTCTGGCGCACAACAACGCAGCAACAACGAAATGCCTGGTCATCGTGGAGATACTGCGAGTACTCAATCATCGCATCCTTCAGAGAATGAAGAAGAACCTCGTCCTTTCGTTCTTGTTCCAGACAAGGAGATCGCGCAAGCGTTCGACCCGGACGGCACCATTGGCAAGCTGTATGAAGAATATGAACCACGCGAGCCGCAGAAACTCATGGCGCTCTCTATCCAGCAGGCTCTCCGCAAGGGAGAGAATGCCGCGATCGAAGCAGGCACTGGAGTAGGGAAGTCCATGGCATATCTTTTGCCGCTCGCCCTGCTTGCTAAAGCGAACAACGTGCCCACGGGCGTTGCGACGAAAACGAACACCCTGCTCGATCAGCTGGTGAACAAAGAGCTGCCCTTGTTGCAACAGGCACTTGGTATATCGTACGCGTCGCTCAAAGGATTCACGCATTACCCCTGCTTGCGTAAGATCGAGCGCATTGATGCCCAAGGGCCACAGCAATACTTGGTGAACAACCAAATGGTCGACCAAGCACCAGCACTTGCAACACTCCTTTCGTTCATCGAACAGACTGATTATGACGATATTGACGGTCTCAAGCTCAACTTCAAAGCTTTGCCGCGCTATCGCATCACTTCTACCAACACGGAGTGTTTGCGCAGGAAATGCCCCTTCTTCGGGAAATCGTGCTTTGTTCACGGAGCTCGTGCCCGCGCAGAGCATTGCGATATCGTGGTGACGAATCATAGCCTTCTGTTCTGGGATGCCCGTTTCGAGCACGGGCTGCTCCCACCGATCCGCTATTGGGTCGTGGATGAGGCTCACAATGCCGAAGATGAGGCGCGCCGTGCATTCTCAACCAGTCTCTCATCCGAGACGGTAAAGCGCTTGATCCGTACGCTGACCTCGGATTCTTCTCGTTATAATCCGCTCATTCGTGCGGAACGGGAACAGGTGGTCGAAGAAGCGAAGACGCTCCTTTCAACCATGCTCTCCAAGACGCGCAATGCGGGTGTGGCCTTTGCTATCGCTGCTGAAGAATACTGCTTGAGCGTGAAGGACCTGCTGTATTTCGACACGGCGAACAAACGCCAACGCTATGAATACCTCGATCTGTGGCTCAACGACGAGATCCGCCAAAGCTCGGTGTTCCAGGGCGTACGATCATGTGCGCAAGCTATGCAGAATACGCTTGAGAAGCTCATTGCTGCGATCCGTGATGTGGTGGCATATTTCGAAGAGCTCGATCATTCTTCGAGTGCTCAGCGCGAGATCGCGCTTCTTGCACTTGAGCTGCGTGAACTGTATGAGTCGCTCGATGTCATCTTTTTCACCAACAAAGAGAACCAGGTGTATTCGGTTCGCTTGAATCGCGCAAAAGACCAGATGAAAGATGCCTTTATGGCACAGCCTCTCAACGTAGGGCAAAATCTCAACGAAGCGTTTTACTCTGAAACCGATACGGTCGTCTATACGTCTGCCACTCTCTCGGTGGACAACTCATTCGAGTCGTTCGTCCAGGCTATGGGCTTGAACGAGGGCGAGGCTTCTCGCGCCGAGACGCTTCAGATCGAATCGACCTATGATTTCGATACCAATATGCGCGTCTATTTACCCTCAGACATGCCAGAACCCCAAGACCCCGCGTATCTTTCTACGCTTTCCGAGTTCCTTACGCGCTTGCATCTTGCTCAGGGAGGCTCGATGCTCACGCTCTTCACGAATCGAAAAGAGATGGAAGAATGCTTTGATTTGGCGAATCCGCAGATCAAAGCCGCAGGATTGCGCTTGGTGTGCCAGAAATGGGGAGTATCCGTCAAAGGTTTACGCGATGATTTCCTGAAAGATGAACATCTAAGTCTCTTTGCCTTGAAGAGCTTTTGGGAAGGCTTCGATGCTCCTGGCGCCACTCTTAAAGGGGTGGTGATACCTAAGCTTCCCTTTGGACTTCCTACTGACCCGCTCTCTTGCGAACGTGAACTCCATGATTCTCGTGCTTGGGCGCATTTCTCTTTGCCACAGGCGGTGATCGCGATCAAGCAGGCGGTGGGACGTCTCATTCGCACTTCAAGCGATAAGGGAATCGTTGTGCTAGCCGATAAACGCCTGGTCACAAAGCATTATGGGAAGAAATTCCTCAATTCGCTCCCGACGAAGAACATTGTTTCGCTCACGATGGACGAGATCATTGAAGAAATCGAAGCATAAGAATACCGATCAAGACTACCTTCATGTTGTTGAGTTCTCGCAAGGTAAGCCTAACGAGATCTCATTCAATGTGCTCGGTAAGAAGTCTTCTGCTTCTGCTGGCCCTGAAAAGAAGGGCTTCTGGGCGCGTTTTCGTCGCAAGAACAAGGGAAGCTACGAGGGCTTTGGTGCTTCTATGGCGCTCGGGAGTGGAGAAAATCCCGCGCTCAAAGATGCGCTTTCTCGCGACACTTCGTCTGAATCGGACGTTTCACGTGAGACAGCAACAAGTGCTCCATCAGGCAAAACCCGAGGAAAACATGCACAACCTGCACAAAAGCGCTTTGGCAGGCAAACCGAAGAGGCACCCTTCCTTCCTAATGCTTCAGGGTTCAGTGCCGAAGCCCATGCAGAGATCAGTCGTCGTCAAAAACAACGTTCGCGCAGCCGCCTTATCAGCATATTGCTGGTGGTTTTAGTTATTGCTGTGCTTGCGACGTTCGCTGGGATGTGGCTCTATCAGGAATACGAAAAGAACCGCACGAATCGCGAACTTATCGAGCAGGCATGCGACTACATCGAAGAAAGCGATCAAACGCTCGTTGCTATCGACGAATTCTTTGCGCAGCCATTTGCGGATGACACGATCTCTCGTGCAGAACAACTGCAAAGCCAGATCCCTCATGCGCTCGAGTTGCTTGAAAATGCGAAAAAATATGCCGTTCGTGCAGATGAGGCCATAGAAGGCTCTACAACCGACAAGGAAGCGGCGCAAAGTGCCTACAACACGATTGTTTCACGTGAAACAATGCTCGATGTTGCGAGCAAGAAGCTTGCAGTGGATATTGATGCCAAGAAAGCCATGGACGATCTTGCTCTTGTTGAAAAGAGCATCGATGATGCTCAGTATCTCTTGGCTCAGGCTGCCACTACCGTTCAGCAAACATCGCCCGAGACAGTTGCGCAGTCAACTGAATGGCTTACTGAAGCCCAAACGACGCTTCAAAATGCCCAGACAGCACTGAATGAAGCTGCAGAGCTCTTCCCCCAGGGGGACTTCTCTCTTTACGGCGATTACTTAGCGAAGCGTCTCGAAGAGATCAGCTTCGGGCTCCTTTCGAACGAAGCAATTCTGATCCAAGATCGCAAAACAGCTGAAAAGAACAATGATCTTTACAATAAAGCCGATAGTGCTTCGGTCGAGCTCGCGCAGAAGTTCCCTGAAACGTTCGCTCAGCCTCTTGTTGATGCCTATGCTCAGGCAAGCGCGGATCTCGATAATCAATTAACGCAGCTTCGCAATGATGTTGGAAGATACGATTCCTTCTTGCGTGAGTATTTAGGGAATGAGACACAAGAGTCGTAGCATAAAAGAAGCACCCCGCTTGCCTGCGTACGCTGTTTTTGAAGTGAGATCGTGCGTAAAAAAGGGGAAAAGAAACGACTTTCTTGAAAGGTTATGCCAGTTCGAACCGCCGTACGTGGCAAGTACAAAAACCGCCTAGATTACAAATTAAACAGATTCAAGTTCGATGGTCGGTTATATCGCCAAATGGCGTATACTAAAACCAAATATCTGAATACCTTTTTTCAAGGTAGAGAAGAAGACACATAACACAGACATCGCCTTGAAAACGAGAGGGCATTTCATGACGAACATGATGGACGATATCGCGCATCTTTCACAGGAAATAGGGCCGCGTCCTGCGGGAACCGAAGAGGAACAACAGGCTGCGTTATATATCGCCGATGAGCTACAGAAGAGTGCAGGGTTTTCGACCATCGTTGAAGATGTTTCTTGTGCATCGAACGGGAACACGGTTCGGGCGATCTGTTTTGGGCTTGCGTTTGTCTGTGTGCTCTTGCCCATCATCTTCCCTGTTCTCTCGATCCCTTGTTTCATCATCGGTCTTTTTGCTGCCGTTCTTTTTGCCTGTGAAGTGTTCGGTAAACCCATCCTTTCGCGTTTTCTGCGTAGCGGCGTGAGCCAAAACGTTGTTGCAAAATACAATCCGCTCTCTATTACGAACACCAACAAGCGCCGCAAGATCATCCTCGTTACGCACTACGACAGTGCGCGCGTCGCAACAGAATATCAAGGAATCATCGGTCGTTATCTGCCGATCATTCACAATGTGTGCGCTATCACGTTAGTGGTCGCGCCCCTCGTGCTTCTCATAAAGACTGTGTTCTTCGCCAGTGAAGCGGGCGGCTTTGCTATCGTGCTCTTGGTCTTGCAGATCATTTGCGCTGTTCTCTTGGCGCTTCCGCTCGCAAGCATCATCAAAACGCGCTTTTCTGCCTATAACGACGCAGCGAACAATGATGCTGCTGGTGTAGCTGTGCTTCTCGACGTTGCGCGTACGGTTGGAAACGGCCTGGTGAGCAATGAGGAAATGGAGGAGCATGCCCGTGAAGCAGGGGTAGAGATCCATGGTGAAGATGCGGCGTACGAAGCTGGCGTTGTTCCCGATGGTGTTGAGGTCACCTATCAAGCTCGCGAAAACCGCATGACCCCTGAAGAGTCACTCGCTGCTGCAAAAGCAGCCATCGCTGCGCTTACGGGTAAGCCGGTTGCAGACAAGGTTCCTCTGTCTGATATCTCATCCAAGCTCGTTCAGCATGGCGGTCTGGAAGATACCGCAGAAGAAGCTGCAGCTGCAGCAGTGCATTTTACGGCGGAAGAAGAGGATTCGCTTCGTTATAAGCCGAGCAATGCGAAAGCAGCAACACCTGTTTCAGCTTCAGAATCCTCGGTAAAGACCGCAGCTACACCTTCTCAAACAGCCGCTGAACAAAATACTGAACAGCCCGCTGAAATGCAGGAATCCTTTGTGCGCGAGTCTGTTGAAGCGCTGCAACCAGGAGCCACTGGCATGGGTAGCTCCTATCAGAAGCAGGTTCCTTCATGGGCCCGTGCTGCTCAAGAAAAAGCACATGCGAACAAACCCGATCTTGCGCGCGAGGCAAATGTCTCGCGTTCTCGTTTTGCCGATGCGCCTGCAGCGCACATTGCAGACGCTGCACGTCAGCGCAACGCTGCTCCCACGATAGCCGAGCGATTGGCAGAGCAGAACGTCGCCGCTGCTCCAGCTGCAGAAGCTGGGGCCGCACAAGAAGCTCCTGCCTATCAAGAGCCTGAGTCTGAGCTGGCAAAACGCGTGGCTGCTTTGCGCCAGGAGATCGACGGAGCGGCAGCTCCTCTCTTGAAGAAGTCACAGCACGAAGACGCGGAAGGCGCAGTTCCTGTAGAGGAAACGATCGTTCGCGAACGAGAAGTTGTTGCTGAAGAGCCCGCACCGGTCGTGCCTGTTGCTTCACGTGCAACCGAAGGTGAAGCGCCAGAAGGCAACTTCGAAGAAATCGACGAAACGTTCGTTGCTGAAGAACCGGTCATCATTCCTGTCATGGAGGAGGAAGCTCCCTCCGCTTCATCGCGCAAGAGCTCGGTGAAGCGTAAGACAGCATCTCATCGCGCTCATACGAAAAGGAATGGCATTGGCGGCTTCTTGAATCGTGCTTCAGATATGGTTAGCTCTGCTGCGTCGAAAGTTACGCATCGTCATGAAGACGAAGCAGAGATCGATCAGTACGATGATGAATATTATGATGAGGTAGAAGCTGAGGGTCATACGATCGCAATGTCGCCCATCGACGTTGAGCAGTTCAACGAAGAAGAGACGCTCTCTGCATCTGAAGAGGGTGTTTCAAACCAGGTATCACTACAAGAAACCACCGTTTCACCTGCGCTCTTCGATGAAGATGCTATCTATGCAGAAGATAATGTCGATACCGCCGAAGCCGAGGTCGATTACGAAACAGCACCCGTTTCGCCGATCATGGGCATGGAAGATATGGGCACAGCAAGCACGTCAGTTGCTCAAAAAAGCGATGACGCTTCGCAGTCCGATCGTCATGTGATCGTGCTGCCTGATGTGGTTGCCCCAGTGGGCGGTTCGATAGAAAGCGCCAAGCAGCGTGCACCCATGGCGGTCGATGATGAAAAGACCATGCCGCAGCCTGCGTTGCTTTCCAACATGTTGCCACGCATCGGCGCTGATCAGCCTCAGCGTCAAGCAGAGGCGCAAGCGAGTGGGCAACGTACGCTCTTCAAAACCCCTGGTCTTGAATTGCCTGATTTCAACACGAACGATTTTGAGCGTGTCGTAGTGCCTCCGATCGACGTGGTAGGAAGCAATGCAGCCACCAGCTCTTCAGACGAAACGCTTGGTACAACGCTTACCGATCTGTACGTCGATGAGGAAGCGTTCGCTCCTTCTTCGGGCTCTGCAGGAAATACGGGCACTTTTGCCGATGTTAGCACGGAACTTAGCGAAGAATATATCGCCGAGGACGACTACATCGAAGATGCCGATGATTCTGTCTATGAAGAAGGCTATACGCAAACAGGAGCATTTGCTGGTCCCGATTATGTTGAAATGCCTAAATCGCGCGTTGGTCGCATTTTTGGTCGTTTTGGCAAGAAGAAGAAATCACAAGACGAACAGTCTGTGCGTGAATGGGTAGACGTTGATGCATCGTATGAAGCTCAGAGCGTAGGCAGGGAGCGTGGTAGCTGGGAAAGCTTCCGTTCCGATGATGATCTCGATGCTGAATTCATCGATGTCGATTATGGCGAACCGAACTCCAACGATCGAGGCTGGAACGGCGGTGCGTTCTCGCTGCAGAGCTTGCGCAATCACGTTTCTGGTACTGCTCAAGGCCAGGATGTGGAAGCCGACGGCGATTTTGTGGATGAAGAAGCGAGTGTAGGAAATCAGCGTCCTTTGAAGCGCTCGGTACCTAAAGACGTAAAGATCACTGAAGAGATCAATAATGAGATGCGTCTGCTGCGCGATTTCCGTCATCCTGATATCGATACGGAAGTGTGGTTCGTTGCGCTCGGTGCTGAAGAGGCGCTCAATTCGGGTATGAAAGCTTTCCTTGAAGAGCATCAAGAAGAACTCAAGGGTGCCATCATCGTGAATCTTGAGGGGGTTGGCGCTGGTCAGTTCTCCTTTATCGACGAAGAAGGCCAATATCGTCCCAACAAGGTTTCATCACGCATCAAGCGAGTTTTGCGCCAAGCGAGCGAGAAGAGCGGAGTTTCGTTCGCTACGAACAAGCTGCTTAGCCGCAACACGTCTGCTCACGTTGCCGCTCAGCATGGCTTGCAGGCGGTAACGCTCGCAGGAATGACGGGCAACCAGACAGCGTTTTACGGCAGCATCGATGATGTGCTCGATAACATCAAACCAAACGTGCTCGAAGAAAATTCAAAATTTGTATTGGAACTTCTCAAAAGCATGTAACAAATGCCGAAATAGTGCTTGTAATACCTGGTCATCACGCTACAATGGTTAAAGCAAATAAGTGATTGTGCTGCCTTCGTTCCGGGGGCAACATAGGAACGGAAAGAGGTTCTAATGGCAGTAGTTGGATATTGCGTTAAGTGCAAAGCGAAGAAGGAAATGGTTAACCCTCAGGAAGGTGTTACCAAGAACAACCGCATCATCACCAAGGGTACTTGCCCCGACTGCGGCACCAAGATGTCTCTCATCGGCGGTCTCAAGAAATAACGAGAACGCATTTTCATATCTTCTTTAAAGGCGGCTTCGGTCGCCTTTTTTATTGTCGATTTTCTTTTGGATATAGCTTTGCAGCAGAAAGCAGCGCGCTTGCAGGGGACGAGAAGGGCTGAACAGGGAGAAGTGCTACACTTCTAACCTATGGAGATCCTTGTACACAATGCCCTTCACGTGCTCGAACATTCTTTTGTTGAAACGATCTATCTCGTACCGTTTCTGTTCCTTGCTTATTTAGCGATGGAATGGCTTGAGCACAAAACGGGAGAGAGAACACAGAAAGCGATCGCGCGTGCAGGAGCAGCAGGACCTGTTGTTGGCTCGGTGCTTGGCGTTGTTCCCCAGTGTGGGTTTTCTGCGGTAGCGGCAACGCTCTATGCGGGACGCGTTATCACGCTAGGCACGCTCTTCGCTGTTTTTCTTTCCACCTCCGATGAAATGCTTCCGATTTTTCTTGCCGAAGCTGTTCCTGCGGAAACCATCCTTTCTATTATGGGAACGAAGCTGGTCATCGGCATGATCATGGGCTTCATCGTCGATCTGGTCCTACGACTAGCTCGTCGTGACAAGCAAGGCTTGCGAATCCATGAGTTGTGCGAACAGGACAACTGTGGCTGCAACGATGATTGCGCTACTTGCGGGCAGGCCCCTGAGCGCGCGTATGAGCATCACGATGATGTGGAACATACGCACGTGCACGGATCCGGCTGGAAAGGGATCCTTAAGAGCGCCACCAAGCATACGTTGCAGGTGATGGTCTTCATCTTCTTGATCGTCCTCGTTCTTAATGCGGTCATCGAAGGGGTAGGGGAAGACGCGCTAGCTTCATTTGTCGAGGCCAATCCTAATTTCTCTGTTTTTGCCTCTGCTCTTGTTGGTCTTATTCCAAATTGCGCTCCAAGCGTGATCATCGCTCAGCTCTATGTTGAAGGAATGCTCGGCGCTGGAGCGATGCTCTCTGGATTGCTCGTAAGTGCCGGTGTCGGCTTGCTCGTGTTGGTACGCGCGAATCGTCACTGGAAGCAAAATCTTGCCATCATTGCCGTGCTGTATGCAATTGGCGTAGCGTGGGGTTTAATCGTGAACGCGCTTGGAATCGTGTTCTAGCAAAAAGAATTTGCCTACCGGCAAATTATACGACTCCTTACACACCCCTTGTTGAAACAAAACAGCCAAGACAGTCTGCCTTGGCTGTAAGATTTTCTGGAGCGGGCGACGGGACTCCAGATTTGCTGCGCAAATCTGAACCCTCGCAATCACAGATTGCTCAGGCGATTTCCTAAAAACGTGTCACTGGCACGTTTTCTTAACGGAAATCCACCTCATCGGTTCGATTCCCTCTACCTTGTTGCAATAAAACAGCCAAGACAGTCTGCCTTGGCTGTAAGATTTTCTGGAGCGGGCGACGGGAATCGAACCCGCGTCTTAGGCTTGGGAAGCCCGCATAATAGCCATTATACGACGCCCGCATCGCATCAATTATACTGCTTCGCTGCCCTTTCTCGAAGGGTTTCAGAGGATTCCCCTGAGTCGTGCCTTAAACGGCAACCGCAAGAAGCTCCTGCGCATCGCTCGATCTTCTCTGTTCGCTTAGGAATCAGAAGGGACTATAGAGCCCTAAAACAGCATGCCAGAGGTAACTTCGTTGGCATCCTTTTCGCTCTTGAGCGCTTCGAGCAGTGCACGCCCAAACGGCAGTGCGGTGGCAGGACCCGTTGCAGTGATAAGGTTCTTGTCGATGCATACATCGACGTTTGGCTGATAGACCCCAGCAGGAAAGTTAGTTTCGCATCCTGGGTAGCAAACCGCTTTATGACCTTGTAGTAGATCAAGGTTTGCAAGAATAGTCGGACCAGCGCAGATAGAACCGACAAGTTTGTTCGCTTTCATGCGGTCGCGCAAGCTCTCTGCAAGCTTGTCGCATTTGCCGAGGTTCTCAACACCAACCGAACCGCCAGGCACAACAACCATCGTGAACAGATCAAGATCGACATCCTCAACAAGTGCATCGGCTACCATCTTGATATCCTGTGCGCTCGTTACTTCTTTACGCCCCATCACTGAAACCAAAGTAACGTCTACGCCACCACGGCGCAGAACGTCAACAGGGGCAACCACTTCTACCGGCTCAAAGCCGTCTCCAAGCATAACGGCAACTGTTTCTGCCATGACAATCTCCTTTTCCCAGGTGACAAACTACCCGGTCGTTCGTCATCTTTTTTGCAAGAACACTTTCACCCTAGTCTCCTCAAAACAAGCAATCAAGCAGAAGCACAGAGCTGAAAGCCTTACGTAAGTGTCTCGTTACCGCGAGAAAGAGAAATCTATATTTGACAATAGTTGGATATCAAAGTAATATCGAGAAAATTTAATTTGATGTCAAAGTATTTTTATCGGAAGGGACTTCATGGCATCTGAAAAAGAGACGCAGCAAGAGGACACTGTTCAACTGCGCGAACATGACAACATGATGAATCGCCCGCTCGTGGTCGGTGTCTTGTTCGAATCTGATGAATGGTCGGATCATAAACTTGGCGCTGAAATCTCCAGTGCGCTGAAAGCAGCGCTACCTAACAGCATGCACGATGTTCGACTGATCAACATGCAGCAGGCAAATAGCGTTGATGCAGCGCTTGAGTGCGATGTGTTGGTAAGCCGCGTATTCGCGAGTGCGCTCAATCGTGGACATGAACAGGCGCTGCGCAACATGGATATGCTCATCCAAGCTATCGAGGACACTTCGATCTTACTCATCAATGAACCTCGCGCCCACGCCTACGAGATCGACAAGTTCGCTTCTACCGCCGCGCTTCACGAAGCAGGCATCTCGACACCGCACATCTATGGTAAAGGAACACCGCAAAAGTTCGCCGCTGAAGACGAAGCCGCGTTCGTCTATCCTTGCGTGATCAAGCCAGTTTGCAGTGGCCGCACGGTCGATACCGCGATCGTGAAAAACGAGCAGGAAGCGCTCAACTTCCTCTCTCAAGCGCCTGAGCGCGAATTCATCGTTCAGCACTATATCGCGCCTGAACGTGGGTTTATCACGCGTGTTGAGATCATCGGAGGCAAGGTCGCCCTGGTGGTGAAGCGCGGGGTGGCTGATAACGGCCTTTCAGCCTACCGATTCGGCTCAACCTATCAGCTCTATCCTGATATCTCGCCAGAAATCGTGAAAGATTGCGAAACAGCTGCTGCAACGCTCGGTTTCACGTTCGGCAGTTTTGACGTGATCGAGACCGAAGCAGGCAATTTCTTCATCGATGCTAATAGCGTTTCAAACGTATCTGAAGACAACACGGAAATGTTCGGACGCGACCTTATGCGGGAACACGCAGAAGAGATCGCCCGTATCGTTGCCAACAGGGTAGCGCTTTCCAAAGAAGGACCACGCGAAACTCGTCGAACTCTTTTTGACCAGCCACAATCAAATTCGTAGCCAAACACCGTAAAAAGAGCAGTCTTTCAGAAAGGAGCCAAGATGCTTTCGATCGCAGAAGTATATGAATTGTTCGACAAAGTAGGGTGTTGCAGCTTTGCTACGCTCGATGGAAAAGGCGGGGTAGATTCACGCATCGCACACTTTTTCGCGCATGACGAAAATGGACTCTATCTGCGCACCATGACCGGCAAGCCCTTCTATCGCCAGATGGTCGAGGGCGGTAAGCTTTCCGTGTGTGGCGAAGTTACCGCCGCGCCTTGCGAATGGGATGAGGACAACATGCCTCACTTTCAGCCAGGCTATATGGTGCGGGTGAGCGGCGATGTGCGCGAACTTTCAACCGAAGAAACGGATCAACTCATCAAAACGAATCCGCAATTTGCCGTTGCAGACTACGACATCAAGAAGTATCCCGAAACCGTTGTGCTGGTTTTGCAGCGCGCATGGGGCGAACTTTACGACTATGACTTCAACATGGTGAATCGCGACCACAAGATACTTCGTGAACGCTTTTGCTGGGGCGGCGCCACATTCATTGCGCCAGGTTTTCACATCACCGACGATTGCACGGAATGCGGTCTGTGCGAGGAGGCATGCACGCATAAGGCTATCGTGCCGGGAAGCCCGTATCGTATTCTGGGCGAGCGCTGTGATGAGTGCGGCAATTGCCATCACGTATGTAAATTCGACGCGATCGTGGAGAAGTAGGAAGAGGTTTCATGGTGAACTCAGCAACGATCAAGAGCCCTGCCAAACAAAAAGCACCAGAAGCAAGCTCGACAACGAATACTGCAGAGGGCTCATTCGTGAACATGCTTTCTCAAACGCTCACAGCGGCGAATGCCTACCTCATCTCACTTCTTTCACAAGCAGGACTCAGAGACCTGGTCCCATCGCACGGCGACATCTTGGTGGCGCTCTTCGCGCAAGAGACGGTCACGATGCAAGAACTTTCTGAAAAGATCCACCGCGACCCGTCAACGATAACCGCCCTCGTGAAGAAGCTCGTGCTGGGTGGATACGTGCAAACCCAAAAGAGCAGCATCGACAAACGACGCACCGAAGTGAGCCTTACCTCAAAAGGAAAGAGCCTTCGTTCAACGTTCGAAACGATCTCAACCACCTTGGTAAGCACTCAGATGGAAGGGATCGATGCAGATGCCTTTGCCATAACGTGCGCCACGCTCAACCAGATCAGAGCTAATTTCATCGCAGCAAATCAAAAAGAAAAAACAAGCTCACAGTAGCTTTTACTCAATAGATCAATTCAGGTTCGATTCAGTAAAACAACGATACAGAACAAGAAAGTGAAAGGAATCCTATGAACGCTTCAACCGTAAAGACAAGAAAAACCTGGCTTGCACTGCTCGCGATCGTTGCCGCCTTCGCGCTCGCGCTGTGCATGCTCTCGGGCTGTTCTTCCGAAAAGGCAAACGATAAAACGAGCGATGCCGTGGGCGAAAACGGCAAACCGATCTTGACCGTGGCAATGGAGCTTGCTTATCCACCGTTCGAAACGAAGGATGAAGCGGGTGAAGCCGAGGGCCTTTCAGTCGATTTCATGCAAGACTTCGCTGATAAGTATGGCTACGATCTCAAGATCGAGAACACCGCATGGGACGGCCTGATCCCTTCGCTGCAAACCGATAAGGCAGACTGCGTCATCAGCTCCATGACCATCACCGATGAACGCAAAGAAGCAGTCGATTTCTCTGATCCTTATGCAATGGCCCAGCTTGCCATCTTGGCAAATGCAAATTCTGGCATCGAGGAAGCAAGCGACTTGAACCAGGCGGGCAAGAAGGTAGCGGTGAAGACGGGCTCGACCGGCGATGTGTGGGCAACGAAGAATCTGCCCAATGCCGATATCGTGCGTTTGGCAGATGAGAGCGCCTGCGTAACCGAAGTGGTTCAGGGCAAGGCCGATGGCTTCCTCTACGATCAGCTCACGATCTATCGCAAT
Organism: uncultured Eggerthella sp.; assembly: GCA_958409415.1. GTDB lineage: Bacteria > Actinomycetota > Coriobacteriia > Coriobacteriales > Eggerthellaceae > Anaerotardibacter. The sequence continues at coordinate 79,255 of CATYMO010000001.1, forward strand.
AACCTCGCGAATCCCGACACCACCAAAGCAGTCTTCATTCCCTTCCAGGATCCTGAGGCCTGGGGAATCGCAGTGAAGAAGGGCGAGACCGAACTGCTCGATCAGCTGAATGAGTTCATCGCTCAGTCGAAAGAGGATGGCGAATTCGATCGTTTGACCGAGAAGTATCTTGCTGAAGAGAAGAAAGCCTTCGACGAGTACGACTTCAAGTGGTTCTTCGATTTCGAGTAATTCGAACAATTCGAACAAGTCCGAGCAAGGGCAACACAGATGCTGCAATATCGCGGTTTGTTCGGTAGTGGGTTCAGTAACGGGTCATGCGAGAAACTACCGCATGCGGCAACATTGCAAGCCGTGCACGTAAAACCTTGATGAACCGCTACACTTTTAAGTAACTTGATGCAGCTCCTAAGCCTCTAGGAGCTGCATGACCATTCCGATTTGAAGGCTTGCGCACATGAGCACCAGCTATCCTAAAAGCAATATCTTCATGGCAGCGAAGGACAGCCCCGTTGCTCCGTGGAAGCGCGCACTCAATTACTTCGTAGTAGTTGTTGCTGTTGTTGCGGTGGTGGGCGTTTCGCTTTCCATGGCAGGCATCGCACTCAATTTCGATTTCGTGGTGCAATACCGCGCGCGCATTTGGGATGGGTTTTGTCTTACGGTGTTCATCTCGCTATTCAGTCTCGTTGGAAGTCTGATCGTCGGGATTCCGGTAGCGTTGGGGCAGAATGCTCGTTTCTTGCCAGTGCGCTATCTCTGCGATTTCTACGTGAAGATCATTCGCGGCACTCCGCTCATCGCGCAGATCTACTTGTTCTACTACATCATCGGTACGGCATGGGGTGTCGAGAACCGCGTAGTTGCAGGCATCCTCATCCTTTCAGTGTTCGCTGGTGCTTATATTGCTGAGATCATTCGCGGCGGATACGAATCGCTGCCTCGTGGTCCGATCGAGGCGGCTCGGGCATTAGGGCTTTCGCGCACGCAATGCGCGATCTCGGTCGAATTGCCCCAGATGGTCTCGCGTATCCTTCCGGCCCTCACCGGGCAATTTGCGAGCATCATAAAAGACTCGTCGCTACTTTCGGTGATCGCGGTTATCGAGCTAACCCAGACCATGCGCGAGATCAGCGCCACGAACTATAATTTCTTCGGTTGCTTCTTGCTGCTCGGAGCTCTCTATCTTTGCCTCACGCTCCCCATCATGTTCATCAGTCGCTACTTCGAAAAGAAGATGGACTACGACGCATAACGTTTAGTTCATGTATTCCGCTTGATCAAGGAAATTACGTAACGCCTGCATGCGCGCGTCGAGTGTGGCGGCGTTCTCAGCGAGCTCGATAAGTTCCGTATTCATGGCAGTTATATCTTCTTCGCTCAAGTTCTTCTTATAGCGCAATTGATGCTCGAGCGATGCCCAGAAGTTCATCGATATGGTACGCAGCTGAATTTCGACTTTCATCAGACGCTTTTCCGATTCAAGGAAGATGGGGATCTCGATGATGAGGTGAAGGCTGCGATATCCGCTCGGTTTCGGATTCTTTACATAGTCGCGCCGCTCGATAAGCGTCACATCGTCTTGGGCGAGGATCGCGTCTGCTAAGGTATAGAGGTCCTTGAGGAAGGTGCACACCACGCGGACACCTGCCACATCTTTGATGTTCTCTTCGATCGAATCGACGCTAATCGGCAGCCCTTTGCGCGTAAGCTTCTTCGAGAGGCTGTCAGTGCTCTTAAGACGTGTTTTGATCGACTCGATGGGATTGCGATCGTGCTGCAGGCCATATTCGGCATCGAGCACACGGAATTTCGTTTCAACTTCCATCATCGCGCATTCGTAGTAAGTCATGAGTCTACGATAAGGTGCGATGTTGTCGCCCACCAACGCAGAGAACTGATCGGACGCGGCCAAGTGGGAGATCACGCGCGTAACTGCGTCCCCATGTTGTGCGCGCAATGCATTGATCATCATCAGTGCATCGGTGCGCAGCTGATCATTTTCTTTTTCGGTGTATTCGTTATGTTCTTGAGCGTTCTTCATTACGACCTCTTATATCTTTCACTATACAATTTTAAGAGAATCTCCCCCCGATTCGTCTCAAAGCCAGATATTCACGGAACATACAGTGATTGTTAGGATTAAGGTAAGCAAGGACTCAGCAACGACCGCAAGGTGATGATGTGAAATGGCACAACGGCAAGAGCTGCTAGAACGATTGCTCGCTGCTCATGAAGGCTACTTCGATGTGGAGGATACCTTTGAGCTTGCTGGCCAAACGTTTCAGGGGCATGCCCAATTCCATTCAGAGAGCATGCAATATGTGCTCTCGAAGAAGGCGAAGATCTGGGGTGCGAACATCCATGAGCATGTCTTGTTCCGCTCACTTGAGCATCTTGATACGAGAGCGCTCGAAGGGCTGATTGCTTTCATGAAGACCGAGGCCCTTTCACTCATCGAACTCAACAGTGAGCACATGACCACGTTCCTTTCCTTGGTCATCGTTGCTGAAAGTGCCGACGCAAACGCGAAAGAACTCGTAAGAAAAACGAAGTTCCGCAAGAACTTTAGCTTCGGATTGAAGGGGTGGACCGACCTTCGATTGGCTCTTATCGACCTTTCAGATTCCTCTATTACCACCAATCCTCAAGGCAAAGAATTAATTAACACGCTTGAAGCAAACTTGTTCTAAAATCAGTGTGCTAAAAATCGATCTGTATGGGCCGACGGGTCAAAAGGGCTTGTCGTTCCACGCATGTCGATTTCTATTTTTGAAGAACGATCGAATCAAAGACTTGATCACAAGGAGAAGAAAAAGACATGAGTGCGGTAGTTATCCTCTTAATTGCGATTGCAGCGTTGCTGTGCGGTTATCTGTTCTATGGAAGGTGGCTTGCAAAGCAGTGGGGCGTTGACCCGAAGCGAGAGACACCGGCCCATGAATTGCAGGACGGTAAGGACTATGTTCCTGCAGCTCCATATGTAGTGCTTGGCCATCACTTCTCGTCGATCGCAGGTGCAGGCCCCATCAACGGCCCTATCCAGGCAGCGATCTTCGGTTGGGTGCCGGTCGTGCTTTGGGTGCTCATTGGTGGCATCTTCTTCGGCGCCGTTCACGATTTCGGTGCGCTCTTCGCTTCGATTCGCCATAAGGGCCGCACGCTCGCAATGGTCATTCAGCGCAACATCGACGACACCGCGAAGAAGCTCTTCTGTGTGTTCGCCTACCTTACGCTGTTGCTCGTGGTCGCAGCATTTGCCTCCATCGTAGCAAGCACGTTCGCTATTACTCCCGTTCCCGTCGACGATCCAACGCGCGCAGCGGTGGTAGCAGGCACGAACGTTGCGAATTCGCGCACGGCTATGATCTCGATCTTGTTCGTGGTGGTTGCGATCGTCTACGGCATCGTTACGCGTGGCCGTAAGATTCCGGCTGCAGCGAACATCATCTCTGCGATCGCGATCATCATTGCAGTAGTTGCCATTGGTTACAATTTCCCGGTCATCCAGCTCGACAACTTCTCTTGGATGATGATCGTGGGCGTTTATATCTTTGCGGCTTCGATCGCGCCGGTGTGGGTGCTGCTCCAGCCGCGCGACTATCTTTCAAGTTACCTGCTCTACGGCATGATTGCCCTGGCGGTCGTTGGTATCATCGGCTCAGGCATCATGGGCGCTTCGAACGATCTTCAGATTCCAGCGTTCACGGGCGCGTTTGCTGCAGCAGGCGATTCCAAGGTTGCGGCAAGCGGCTTCCTCTTTCCGGCGCTGTTCATCACCATTGCCTGCGGTGCAATCTCGGGCTTCCATAGTCTGGTTGCTTCAGGCACCACTTCAAAGCAGCTCGACAAGGAAGGCCAAGCGCTGCCGATCGCTTATGGCGGTATGTTGCTGGAAAGCCTCGTTGCGATCATTTCGCTCTGCGCGGTTGCGTTCGTGTTCACTGGCTATATGGATGGCACCTATGCTTCTCCCACGCAGGTCTTTGCGGCAGGTCTTTCGCAAATGCTCGGAGTGATCCCTGGTCTTGAAGGTGCAACCGACATTGCTTATGCGCTGCTCGTTCTGGCGGTTTCGGTGTTCTGCTTGACTTCGCTCGACACGGCAACCCGCCTTGGTCGCTATATGTTCCAGGAGCTTTTCACCCCGCATGGCAAAGACATCTCTGAGCTTACGGGTTGGCGCAAATCCATCACGAACTCTTGGGTCGCAACGATCATCACGGTGGTGCTCGGTGTTGGTCTTGGTCTTACTGGTTACCAGCTCGTGTGGCCGCTCTTCGGTGCGGCGAACCAGCTGCTCGCAGCGCTCGGTTTGCTCGCGGTGTGCGCATGGCTGGGTAATGCCGGCAAGAATAACAAGATGTTCTACATCCCCATGGTGTTCATGCTCATCGTCACGCTCACCTCGTTGGTCATGACGTTGTGGGGCAAGGTTTCCGCTATCGCAGCAGGGGCGTTCACGCTGGCCAACGTGTTGCAGTTCGCGATCGCGGCGCTGCTGATCGTGTTCGCTGTTATTTTGGCGGTGAAGGGCATCAAGACCATCTTCTCGAAGGATAAGAAACCTGCTGAATTCGTGTAAGCTTGCGAAAGCGCGTTAACAGCAAAGTGATTATGGAGCGTCTGCGGGGTAACTATGCTCTCTGTTACCTGGCAGGTGCTCCTTCTTGGTTCTGTGGCATAATCGCAGAAAGAGATTCTTCCGAATGATTAAAGGCAGCTATGAATGAACAACGAACATACAAAGCGTTCATCTTCGACCTCGACGGCACGTTGCTCCATACGCTTCCCGATCTGGTGAACGTGACGAACAAAGCTCTTGCCGACCAGGGTTTTCCTCCCCATACCCCTGAAGAGATCCTCACGTATGTGGGTGATGGAGCTGCGCGTCTCATCGCACAAGCGGTACCAGCGGATGCAACTCCCAAACAAGCAGAGCGTGTTTTTCAGAACTTCAAGAATTTCTATCACGATTTCGGTATCATCTACACCACCGAATTCGAGGGGATCACTGCGGCGCTTGAACAGGCGAAAGAGGCTGGCATGGGTCTTGCGATCCTGTCGAACAAGTTCGAACAGGGTGTGCTCGATGTATGCGATCGCTTCTTCCCTGACTTGATCGAAGTCGCCCATGGCGAATCAGATGCGGTTCCGCGCAAGCCTGACCCTACAGGGCTGTTGCTTTGTGCCAGTGAGTTCGGTGTTGCTCCCGAAGAATGTCTCTTCTTCGGAGATTCAGCAAGCGACATGCAAGCAGCTCATAACGCAGGTATGGAAGCAGTTGCGGTGACCTGGGGATATCAGCCACAAGAACGCTTGATGGCCGCCGCACCCGATCACGTGATCGAGAAGCCTCTCGATATGCTGCGCTTCATCGAGCAGTAAGGTCGCGCGCATGACCTCGCCTTCTCCGGACAATCGCACGCCAGTACAGCCCGCTAATCAGTCGGTGTACGAACGTCAGCGCGAGGCAGAATGCTCCGCTTTTGCGCCTTATTTCCAAGGGAACGTGAATGCGCTCTTTTGTGTCGTCTCGCAAGAAACTCCTTCTGAACAGGCCCGCAAAGCGATCGAAGCAACAGCTGTACGTGCTGGAATCGCTGCTTCCGACATCTTTTGGATCGCGCTTGGCGGCGTTTCACAACCCGCAGAAGAACTTGCCGCACCTTCGCTCCTTCATCTGATCGAAGCAATCGACCCGCTGTGCCTCGTGGTAACCGAACAAGCCTCTGCGCGCATTCTTTCGCTTGCCTACAATCAGCCGATCAAACTGGACTGCTGCGATGGCGTTCTCGGAAGGCCCTGCTGCGCATTCGTCGATTTCGAACGCATGCTTCAGACCGACGAACGTAAGCAACGCGCTTGGGCACTGCTTAAAGAAATGCTCACACGGATAAATGCACATTAGATGGTAAAACCTGCACGCCAGATTACCTCATCACAGCAAGCACCTATAATAAAGAGAAGAACGAAAGGTATCTCATGGCGAACAAAAGCTTAGCAACCGCGCCTGCGGATCAGACGATCCTTGTAACCGGTGGCGCGGGTTTCATCGGAAGTCACACCTGCGTTGAATTGCTCGATCAGGGCTACAACGTGGTCGTGGTCGACGATCTTTCCAACTCGAGCGAAGAGGCCATCCGCCGCATTGGCGAGATCACGGGTAAGCCTGAAAAGCTCACGTTCTATCAGGTGGATATCCTTGATCGCGAAGCGCTCAACAAGGTGTTCGCTGCGCACGACATCGATGCGATCATCCATTTCGCGGGCTTCAAGGCGGTGGGCGAATCCACGCAGAAGCCGCTCGAATACTACTGGAACAACGTTACCGGTTCGCTCGTATTGTTCGACGTAGCGCGCAACCATGGCGTGAAGAACATCATCTTCTCGAGCAGCGCGACCGTTTATGGCGACCCCGAGATGATCCCTATCACCGAAGATTGTCCCAAGCATGAGGCTACCAATCCTTATGGTGAGACCAAATCCATGCTCGAGCGCATCCTTACCGATCTGCACCGTGCGGATCCTGAGTGGAATGTGGTGCTGCTGCGTTACTTCAACCCGATCGGTGCGCATGAAAGCGGCAGGATCGGCGAAGATCCGAAGGGCATCCCGAACAATTTGCTTCCTTATGTGGCGCAGGTTGCCACGGGCAAGCTCGAATGCATCCAGGTCTTCGGCGACGATTATCCTACTTCTGATGGCACGGGCGTGCGCGACTACATTCATGTGGTCGATCTTGCGCGCGGGCACGTGAAAGCGCTCGATTTCATGGGTGGCAAAGTTGGCACTGGCAAAGCGATCGGGCTGGGCAGCATCGAAGGCCCTGTGGCCGAAGACGGCACGCGCAGCGGCGTTGCGATCTTCAACCTGGGAACGGGTACGGGCTCGAGCGTGCTTGAGGTTATCAAGTCCTTCGAGCAGGCGTGTGGCAAGGAGCTGCCGTATCGGATCGTCGAACGCAGGCCGGGCGATATCGCGGAGAACTATGCAGCATGCGATAAAGCAGCGACCGAACTGGGCTGGGTTGCAGAATACGACCTTGCGCGCATGTGCGCCGATGCATGGAATTGGCAGAGCCAGAATCCAAACGGCTATAACGCATAAATCTCCATCCGAATCATCATTCATGTGCGGCTTCCGTGGCGATGAAGCCTTTATGAACTGTCAAGAGCTCCCCCGAAAGGGGAGTTCTTGTGTTGAATAACACAAATTACGGAATAATTCACACCGCTAGTAAAAATGAGACTTCTCTTCTCTCATTTGCAGCCCGATAATACAGACAGGAAACGTGTTTATGGAGCACCGCGTTTCGGCGCGGGAGCCTTCGACAAGAGCTCGCGCTGCCTGCACGAAAACGCACTGTTCGGTCTTTGCAAAAGGCAAAGATCGTTTAAGAGATAGGAAAGTGCCATGTGTACCAATGGTGTGAATGTCGATCAATTCAAGATGATGCTCGAGCAAATGGACGACCAGGTTGCGCTGAACCGTCGCTGGACGCACAAGCTGTTCCATAAAGCAGACGACAACGGCTATGAGAACACCGCTGCGGTGCTCAAGGAGATCCAGGGGCTTATGGACGAAGCGCGCGCTCTCCTCACGGATGCGCAGGATGCCCTCGATAAGGATGCTAGCTCTGCACCAGGCGTTACGGTCAATCTCGTTTAGTTCAAAGCAAAGGCGATCGGTATGAGCAGTGATCTTGTGCGCTTCTCGGTAGCAATGCCGGAAGACCTTCTTATCAACTTCGACCATCTTGTTGCGCGTCGCGGTCTTGCGAAGAACCGCAGCGAAGTCATTCGCGATCTCGTGCGCGATGCGCTGGTGGAAGGGGAGTGCGCAACGCCTGGACGTATCGTCATGGGCACGCTCACCATCGTCTACAGCCACCATGCGAGCGATCTGCAGGAAAAGCTGCACTTCATTCAGCATCGTTATCTCGATCGCATCATCACGTCGGTCCATGTGCACATCGACGAAGACAACTGCCTTGAAGTGATTATCCTTAAAGGGGAAACCGGCGAGGTTCAGGATGTGGCGAACCTTATCCTGGGCACCAAGGGAGTTAAGACCGGACGGTTGGTCATGACCACCACCGGCGAATTCATCTAAATCTAAGGAACTGAATATGGACGAAACAGTACTGTTAGGGCACGGAAGCGGCGGTTCGATGATGAAGCGTATCATCGACGAGGTGTTCTTCGAGGCGTATGCCGGTGAAGAGCTTCGTGCTGGCGATGATGCCGCGCGTCTTGAAGCGCCTGAAGGCGAGCGCGTCGCGTTTTCGACCGACAGCTTCGTGGTCACCCCGCAGTTCTTTCCGGGCGGCGATATCGGGCGCTTGGCCGTGTGCGGCACGGTGAACGATGTTGCAACCAGCGGTGCCGTTCCGCAGTTCTTGAGCTGCGGGTTTATCCTTGAAGAGGGCTATCCGATGGATAAGCTCAAACGCATTTGCGCGAGCATGGCCGAGATGGCCAAAGAAGCAGGCGTGCGCATCGTGACGGGCGACACGAAGGTGGTCAACCGCGGGCATGGCGATGGCGTGTTCATCAACACTTCAGGAATTGGTTTCATTCCTAAGGGCGTCGATCTTTCCGGTGCGTACTGCAAACCGGGCGACAAGATCCTGGTAACTGGCACGCTGGGCGATCACGGCATCACGATCATGAGCTGCCGCGAAGAGCTTGGCTTCTCTGCCGATCTGCAAACGGATGCGGCTCCGCTCAATCACCTTATCCAAGAGGTGATCGCAGCCGCGCCGAACACGCGTTGCTTCCGCGACCCTACGCGCGGCGGTCTGGCTTCTACCTTGAACGAACTTGCTGAACAGTCGCAGGTTGATTTCGTGATCGAAGAAGACGCGATCCCCGTGAAAGATGCTGTGCGTGGAGCATGTGAGATGCTCGGCTACGACATCTTCCAGGTTGCCAACGAAGGCAAGATGGTGTGCGTAGTAGCTGCCGATGAAGCTGAAGCGGCGCTTGCGGCCATGAAGGCGAACAAATATGGCGTTGATGCTGCGATCATCGGCGAGGTAGTTGAAAAGCCGGAAGCGCGCGACTCGCGCGTTTCTTTGCGAACAGGATTCGGCTCGCTGCGCATCATGGATATGCTTGTGGGCGAGCAGCTTCCGCGCATCTGTTAGGCCATGTAACAACTCGTTTACCATCTTGGACGATGCCTCTAAGTCGCGCACGAAAGATATAATAGTAAGAGACACGAACAAGAAAGGATGAACCATGGTACGCATTGATGCATTTGGTATGCCCAGCGAAGAGCTCATCGCACGAATCGAAGCTGAAGCGGGCGTTGGAAATAGAGAGATCGTAGTCACTACCGACAGCAAGGACACCCTTGAAGACCTCGTAGCGTATTCGAACAAGTCAGATAGCTCGATCGATATCAACGTGGTCGAGAACGATAAAGGTTGGGAAGTGCGCTTGGAGATCGGTGGCGCAGACCAAGTCACACTGCCCCATTCAAACGAGTCTTCTGTTCCTGAAGATGCGGTATCTTAGGGCTTCATCAACCGTTTACAGAAGAAATAGCTAAGCAGTTTGAATATGTGCCTATACGTGGTATTTTCCTACAGAGGGTTTTTCAAGCCCGTACAAGCTTAGTAGCTGAGACTGAGGAAAGAGGTACGAAATGGCACATCCAGTTATTCTAGAAGAAGAATGTATTGGCTGCGGCATTTGTGTTGACGATTGCCCTCAAGAAGTACTTGAAGTTGTCGATGGTGTTGTTACCGTTGTTAACGAAGAGTCCTGCATCGCTTGTGGCGACTGTGTTGAAAGCTGCCCGATGGGCGCTATCCCTGAGGTTGTTGAAGACTAAAGTAACCTTTTGGTACGCAACCTTTCAAGCGCGCAACAAAATGCGCAGGCGAAACGATTCGGTTCTAGTATGTCAAGCAGTTCGTTTGACATAAGAGATCGGGTGAGCGAAGCATAAAGCAACGTGCACGCCGAAGATCGAGCCAAGATCGTGGGAAGCCAAGATTTCAAGTGATTTAGAGGTCGCTTGTGTATGAATTATGGAGACGAACGCTGGTTTGTCTCCATTTTTTTATTCCCAAAGTTGCTTTGACCTGCGGTGATGTAAAGCAAGCAGAAATATCAAAGTTTGTGATGCATAAAACTTTACAATGGTGCACTTAGATTATATTATGTCAAGCGTTGGAGCTTTCTTAACAAGGCTCCATTTAACTATAAGGTAATACAAGGTTCGTTTTACGAGTCTCTATTGAAAGGATAAGAACATGCCAAAGATTATTGGAATCGACTTAGGTACGACCAACTCCGCTATGGCGGTCATGGAAGGATCAGAGCCGGAAATTTTGGTTAATGCTGAAGGCGATCGCACTACCCCTTCGGTAGTAGGTTTTGGCAAAGACGGTGAGCGTACGGTCGGCAAAGCTGCAAAGAACAAAGCAGTCACCAACCCCGAGAACACCGTTGCTTCCGTGAAGCGCTTCATCGGCCGTTCCTATGGCGAAACGGGCGAGGAGCAGAAGACCGTCGCCTATAACGTGAAGAACGGTAACGGCGGTCGTGCTGTTGTTGCGATCGACGAACGCGATTACATGCCGGAAGAGATCTCGGCTATGGTGCTCCAGAAGATTAAGTCCGATGCTGAAAAGCGTGTGGGCGAGCCTATCACGCAGGCAGTCATCACCGTTCCTGCCTACTTCAATGACGCACAGCGTCAGGCAACGAAGGACGCAGGCAAGATCGCTGGCCTCGAGGTGCTCCGCATCATCAACGAGCCCACGGCAGCAGCGCTTGCATATGGTCTCGATAAGACCAACAAAGACGAGAAGGTTCTCGTGTTCGACCTCGGCGGCGGTACGTTCGACGTGTCGGTGCTTGAGCTCGGCGATGGCGTATTCGAAGTTTGCTCGACCGCAGGCGACAACCACCTTGGTGGCGACGACTGGGATCAGCGCATCATCGATTGGCTCGCCGACAAGTTCCAGGCAGACAATGGTATCGATCTGCGCAAGGACAAGATGGCTATGCAGCGTCTGAAGGAAGCTGCTGAAAAAGCGAAGATGGAGCTTTCTTCCACCACGCAAACCACCATCAATCTGCCCTTCATCTCCGCAGGCGAAGCTGGTCCGCTCCACCTGGACTACACGCTCACCCGTGCAGAGTTCGAGCGCATCACCAAAGACCTGCTCGATCGCTGCAAGTTGCCTGTAGAGCAGGCACTCAAAGATGCTGACCTGAAGACGGGCGACGTGGACGAGGTCATCCTTGTTGGTGGTTCGACCCGTATGCCTGCAGTGCAGGAGCTGGTTGAGAAGATCACGGGCAAGAAGCCGAACATGTCGGTCAACCCCGATGAAGTAGTTGCAATGGGTGCAGCTGTTCAGGGCGGCGTTCTGGCAGGCGATGTCGAAGGCATCCTGCTGCTCGACGTTACTCCGCTTTCACTCGGTGTTGAGACCATGGGCGGCGTCATGACTAAGATGATCGAGCGCAACACCACCATCCCGACCCGCAAGACTGAGATCTATTCGACGGCGGCTGATAATCAGACCAGCGTTGAGATCCATGTCCTGCAGGGCGAGCGCGAAATGGCAGCTGGTAACAAGACACTCGGCAAGTTCCAGCTCACTGGTATCCCGGCCGCACGTCGTGGCATGCCGCAGATCGAGGTTACGTTCGACATCGATGCGAACGGCATCGTGAACGTTTCCGCTAAGGACCTGGGCACGGGCAAGCAGCAGCAGATCACCATTTCGGGATCTACCGCACTTACCGATGACGAAGTCGATCGTATGGTGAAGGACGCAGAGATCCATGCAGAGGAAGACGCTGCGCGTAAACAGGAAGTCGAGATCCGCAACAACTGCGATTCGCTCATCAACGCGACCGAGACCACGCTTGCTGAAATCTCCGACAAGGTCGGCGACGACATGAAGAAGCAGGCCGAAGATGCGATCGCGGCAGCTCGCAGCGCGCTTGAAGGCACTGATCTCGAGGCCATCAAGAAGGAAACCGAAAACCTCCAGCAGGTTGGCTATAAGTTGGCGGAAGTCGTCTACAGCACCGAAGGTGCACAGGCGGGTGCAGCTGCTGAGACAGCAGAGAGCACTCCAGCAGACGATACGATCGAAGCTGACTTCGAGGTAGTCGACGACGACGAGAACAAGGACAACTAATCATGGTGAACGGAAATTCAGAGGAAGAGGTAAAAGATACCGCTGCCACTGATGCCGAGCCGGAAGCTGAAGTTGTCGACGCAGAGATCGTCGAAGAGGCTGATTCCCCCGAACCTTCGGGGGATGAAGCTTCCGAAGAAGCATCTGCCGAAGCTGCTGTTGCGAAAGCAAAAGAAGAAGCAGCCGAATGGCAGGGCAAATACCTCAGACTTCATGCGGAATGGGATACCTACCGCCGTCGCATGAAAGAACAGCGCGAGGAAGAATCCAGACGCGCAACGGAAAAGCTCGTCGAAGACATCATCCCGGTGCTCGACGATTTCGAGCGAAGCATCGACTACGCCAACGAAAACGGCGAAGAAGGGCTGCTCGGAGGGGTAACGGCAGTGTATGCCAAGCTCAACGAAGTGCTCGTTAAAGAAGGGGTCGAAGTCATCGATCCCGTGGGGCAACCCTACGAAGCACTCGAAGCGCAAGCGGTGGCAACGGTCGATAACCCCAATGTTCCCGATGAAACCGTGGAACAGGTTTACCAGAAGGGCTATCGCATGGGTAACAAGGTCATCAGGCCAGCCATGGTAACGGTAGCGGTTGGTGGACCGAAACGTGAAACCGACGAAGAAGAAGACAACGAGTAATCGGAGTTAAACAGGCGGGTCACAAACGGTCCGCCTGTTTTGTATCAAAAAAGAAAGAGAGGTGGAACGAATGGCATCCACACCTGATTACTATAAGACGCTAGGCGTTCCACGAAGCGCAACTGCTAGTGAGATCAAAAAAGCATTTCGTAAGCTTGCTCGTGAACATCACCCCGACGCCGGTGGCGACGAGGCGAAGTTCAAGGAGATCAACGAAGCCTACGAGGTGCTTTCGGATGATAAAAAACGCGAGATGTACGACCAGTACGGCACCGCGAACGAAAATCAGATTCCCTTCCAAGGAGGCAATCCTTTTGGGGGAGGAAATCCCTTCGGTGGCGGCACGTACACCTACACCACCAGCGGCGGAGGCAATCCCTTCAGCGGCGGTGGCGGTGGTGGCATCGACTGGGCCGACATCTTGGAAAGCCTGCGCCATGGTGAAGGAGCCTTCGGAACGAATTGGGATTTCGGGGGTGGCGCTCGTCAAGCGCAGCCTGAAAAGGGAGTGGACAAGAAGGTCACGCTCACGGTTTCTTTCGATGAGGCGTTCAACGGCGCCGAAAAGAAAGTACGCGTGGTGAACCCCGAAACGCAGGAGAAGGAAACCCTTACCATCAAGGTGCCTGCGGGCGCTATGGAAGGTGGCCGCGTGCGTATGAAGGGCAAGGGCCATCCAGGTGCGAACGGCGGTGCAGCGGGCGATCTGCTCGTTACGATCAAGATCGCACCCGATGCGAACTTCAGCCGCAAAGGGGCAGACGTCATCACCAAACTGCCGGTGAGCATCGACGAAGCCGCACTGGGTGCGCAGATCGTAGTGCCCACACCTTCAGGCAAGAAGGCGCGCGTGCGCGTTCCGGCAGGAACGCAGGACGGCGCAGTGCTCACGCTGAAAGGTCAAGGTGCACCACGTTTGGGCAAGAACGCTTCGGGAACGGGAGACTTGAAAGTCGAGATCGAGGTCAAGATTCCCACCATCCTTAACGACGAACAGAAAGCTGCGCTCGAGGCATTCAAGGCAGCAACGCCTGAAAGTGTAAGGGGGTAGCCGATGAATGATCGCAATCGCCCCCTCTACATGATCGGCGTCGCTGCTGAACTAGCGGGTGTTCATCCGCAAACCTTGCGCATCTATGAGCAAAAAGGTTTGGTGAATCCCCAACGTACGCGTGGCAATACGCGCATGTATTCTCAGGCCGACATCGAGCGCCTGCAGTTGATCAACGAACTCACGAGCGAGGGGATCAATTTAGCAGGGGTCATTCGCATTCTCGACCTGCAGGGGCGTCTGAATGAGCGCGACGACGAAATCGACGATCTGCACAAGCGCGTTCGGCGTCTTGCCGATCGTGTTCACGAGTTAGAAACGTTCGAACACGTGAGCAGCCTCGTAGCGCAATCAACGTCGCTCGAGTTGCGTCGTATTCGTTAGGGCGTTCATCACCCTAAAACAGAAAGAAACGAAAGGAAAGCTTCATGGATTTACAGAAGATGTTAGAAAAACTGGCGCTTTCTGCCCAAGAAGCTCTGCAATCTGCCATGAGCATTGCTGGCGAGGCAAAGGCAGGAATGGTCGAACCCATTCACATGCTTGCCGCGCTGCTCTCATCTGGCGAGCATAATATCGATGCCATCGTCAAGCGCCTTGGTGCCGATCCGAAACTTCTGCGCGATGAAGTCCAAGCAGAGATCGATCGCATGCCGAAGGTGGAAGGTGGCGGCATCATGGGTATGACCGCGCCTTCTATGGCGCTCGTCTCCCTGCTCGACAAGGCGGTGAAGATCGCAGAGAAATTGGGCGATTCGTACGCCACAAGTGAGCACCTGCTCATTGCGCTCTCAGAAGAGAACGATGCAGCAGGCAAGATCTTGAACAATGCAGGAATCAACAAGAACGATATTGAAAAAGCGTATGAAGAATTGCGAGGTGATACGCGCGTGACTGATCAACAATCAAAAACAGAATTCGAGGTGTTGGACCAATATGGCAACAACCTCACCAAAGCGGCGCGCGAAGGCAAACTGGATCCCGTGATCGGCCGTAACGAAGAGATTCGTCGAACCATTCAGGTGCTGTCGCGTCGTACGAAGAACAACCCCGTGCTCATTGGCGAGCCGGGTACCGGTAAAACAGCTATCGTCGAAGGGCTGGCTCAGCGCATCGTTGCGGGAGATGTTCCTTCTTCGCTGCAGGATCGCGAGCTTATCGCGCTCGACCTGCCTTCCATGCTGGCAGGCGCGAAGTATCGCGGTGAATTCGAGGACCGCCTGAAGGCAGTGCTGCGTGAAGTGAAGGAATCGGATGGGCAGATCATCCTGTTCATCGACGAGCTCCACACGATCGTAGGTGCTGGTTCATCGGGTGATTCATCGATGGATGCGGGCAATATGCTCAAGCCGGCGCTCGCACGTGGTGAGCTGCATGCCATTGGTGCAACCACACTCGACGAGTACCGCAAGTACATCGAGAAGGATGCGGCACTTGAGCGCAGGTTCCAGCCGGTCATGGTGGGCGAGCCTTCCGTGGAAGACACCATTGCTATCTTGCGTGGCCTGAAGGAGAAGTACGAGATTCATCATGGCGTGCGCGTGACCGACTCGGCTATCGTGGCGGCAGCAGAATTGTCGAATCGTTACATTTCCGATCGCTTCCTTCCCGATAAGGCGATCGACCTTATGGACGAAGCGGCATCACGTTTGCGCATTGAGATCGATTCGATGCCTGAAGAGGTCGATCTGGCCGAGCGCAAGCTCACGCAGATGCAGATCGAAGAGCAAGCGCTCATGAAAGAATCGGACGAGCCGAGCAAGGAGCGTCTCGAACAGCTGCGCAAGGATATCGCAGCAGCTCAGGAATCGCTCGACAAACGCAAGGCTGAATGGAAGAACGAGAAGGACTCCATCGTTTCGGTCCAGAACTTGAAGGCCGATATCGAAGCGGCGCAGCTCGAAGAAGAGCGCGCAACGCGTGAAGGCGATCTGGCACGAGCTTCCGAGCTTCGTTTCGGACGCATTCCTGAACTGCAGGAGCAGCTGAAAGCAGCGACCGCAGCGCTCGAGGCACGCCAGGCAGATGGCACCATCCTGAAAGAGGAGGTCACTGAAGACGAGATCGCCGAGGTGGTTTCTTCGTGGACGGGTATCCCTATCACGAAGATGATGCAGGGCGAAATGGAGAAGCTTATCGATCTTGAAGACCGTTTGCACGAGCGAGTGATCGGGCAGGACGAGGCCGTTTCGGCGGTAGCGGGCGCGATCCGCCGCAGCCGTGCAGGGCTCGCCGATCCCGAGCAACCCATCGGCAGCTTCTTGTTCCTCGGCCCCACCGGTGTTGGTAAGACTGAGCTTGCAAAAGCGCTGGCAGAATGCCTGTTCGATGATGAGAAGGCCATGATCCGCATCGATATGTCGGAGTACATGGAGAAATTCTCCGTGCAGCGCCTGATCGGTGCACCTCCGGGATACGTGGGTTATGACGAAGGCGGCCAGCTTACCGAGGCCGTGCGCCGCAAGCCCTACAGCGTCATTCTGCTCGACGAGGTCGAGAAGGCTCATCCCGATGTGTTCAACGTGCTCTTGCAGGTGCTCGACGATGGCCGCTTGACCGATGGCCAAGGGCGTGTGGTCAGCTTCAAGAATGCGATCATCATCATGACCTCCAATATCGGCAGTCAGCTCATCCGTGAGCGCGATAAGGAAGAGACCATGGGAGACATGGTCGAGGACATGCAGAAGATGACGCCGGAAGCGGCGGCCAAGCGCATGGCGGAATTCGCCAATCGCATGCAAGATGCGTTGCGCAACACCTTCCGTCCCGAGTTCTTGAACCGTATCGATGACATCATCACGTTCAACGAGCTGAACATTGCGAGCATCGAGCCGATCGTTGAGCTGCAACTTGCAGAAGTGTCGGCACGCTTGAAGGATCGCAAGATCGAGCTCGAGATCACGCCGGCAGCGAAAGAACGTTTGGCTATCGATGGCTACGATCCGGTCTATGGTGCACGTCCGCTGAAGCGTCTCATCCAGCGTCAGGTGGTCGACCGTGTTGCAACGGGCATCATCGAAGGTAAGATCTACGATGGATCGACCGTTACGATCGATATCGATGCTGAAGGAAACTACGATGCTCAGGTGAACAACCACGGAAAGGACAGTGATCTTCCCGATGGCGCAGCCGAGCTTCTCGAAGAAGCGAATTCGTTCTTGAACGAAGTTGAGGGTGAAGAATAGTTTGCCGCTTCGGTCCGATCGGTCTTAATCGACAAAGACCAGGTTGCTATATAAGGCAGCCTGGTCTTTTTTATTCGCAAATAAATCATAGCGAACTCATAGCTTTATGCGGTATCATTGTGCATACGCGGAAAGGGAAGCATAATGCGACAGCCACATATTGCACCACCAGGGGCCGATACCTTCCTTATTTCCATCGATTCGTACGAGGATGGGAAGATGACGGGCACCCTCGACAGCGTTATCATCTCAGCCCCAGTAAGCTTTTCAAGCTTGCCAAGCCTCATCATGCTTATAGACAACATCCTCGATCAGCAGACCGAATCGCTGCAGTCGGTCCTTTCTCCCATAGATCCTGCTTTTGAGCCTTCTTTTGAACTGGAGGTTCTCTTCCGCCAGCACCATACTTGGCAAGGCCGCATCAAATGGGATGCAGGCAAGAAACAAGCTACCTTCAAGAGCGTTCTTGAACTTCTGTTCATCATCGAGATGGCCTTCGGAGACTAAAGCTATCAAGCGGAGACGTTCTCTGGTTTTCCTATCCAAAAAAGTAAGCAGCTGTAGAGCGCTGGCTTTGCTCGCTCTGTTTCGTACAGACTACTCACACAAGACTGAATAAACTAAACACGAAAGATGCCAAAGCGGATGAACGGCTCGTTGACACTGTTTCGGTGTCTTTTTCGTTGCGTGGCAAGGCTTGTATAATCGAAGTGAACGTGCAGCAGGAAGGTGGGACATCATGGGGGAAACAGATGTTTATATTGACGAAGATCTTTGCACAGGATGCGGGGCCTGCGTGCATGATTGCATCCAGTACAATATCGTGTTGCGCGAAGGCAAGGCTCATCCGCTCGATTGCTGCATGAAGTGTGGCCACTGCGTGGCTATTTGCCCTGAAGGAGCGCCGAGCATCCCTGCCTATGCAGATTCACCGATCGATTTCGATCCTGCTACCTTCGACCTTCCTACGGAAAACCTTTTGAACAGCATCAAATTCCGTCGCAGCATCCGTGCGTTCAAAGATGAGCCGATCTCGATGGAGCATCTGCATCTGCTCATGGAAGCTGGTGGGCATACGCCTACAGGGAAGAATACACAGATGTGTCGCTTTGACTTTCTTCAGGACAGCTTGCCTGAATTCAAGGAGCTTATCTGGGCGTATCTTTCAGAGGTATATGAGACCGATCGCATCATGCCCATTCCTGCAGAAACGTTGGGTCGTTTCATCGAGAACAGACGTACCGATCCAAAGGATGACTATCTGTTCCGTGATGCTCCTGCGGTTCTCTTCATCGAATCGCCCGACCCGCTTGATGCGGGGCTCGCAGCAGGAGCGATCGAAATGGTGGCGCACACGCTCGGTATCGGCGTGCTCTATAACGGGTATTTGCGCCGCGTAGTGGATTCGTGTCCCGCTGCCCGCGCTTATTTCGATATGAGTGACGAACGCGGTCTGAACGTCTGCACGCTTCTTGGTTACCAGCAAAAACGCTACTATCGCACAGCACCCCGTCGCTTCCCCAGCGTCGTCCTCCGTTGATGACAAACTACCCGGTCGTTCGACACCTTTTGGTCGAGCAAGCAGCACGCCTATGGGGCACTTGTAATTACCCGCTTTCGCTGTTCGCTTGCCTTTACAGGCAAGCTCATGCGCTTCGCTCCTTCGGACAACCTATTTATATTGAAGTAAGCGGACTCAGAGTAATTCAAGTACCCCATGGGCTCAGCTGCTTGCTCGACCGGAAACATCTAGCTCGATCAGCGGAGAGGGTGAGGCAGCGAGGTGACTCTTCGCCGACTAAATTCATTTAATAAAACCCGAGCGAAGCAGCGACGCATGAGCGAATCAGCATAAGCTGATTCGCGAACAGGGAAGCGGGGAACCTCGCTGCCTCGCCCTCTCCACTGGTCGAGCTGGTGTCGAACGACCGGGTAGTTTGTCATCGAGGTTACCCTGCGGCAGACCTTCTCCCGGAAAACACTAAGCGGAGAAGCACGGAAGCGCTACACTCATAGTGAAACGAAAAGAAAGGTTTTCATCATGGCTGATAGAATGATCGATCCTACCAACAATGATCCGCAGGGCGAAATTACCGATGAGCTGAAAGCGGTCGTGCAAGCTGTTTTGAACGAGGCTGTTTCCAAGATGGAAGCGGGCGAAGAGATCATCCCCTTCACGGGTTTGGCGGTCAAAGAAAATCTGTTCATCGAAACGCATCCGGGCGACGATGCGGAAACCTGTTTCACGCTCGCGCGTCGTGAAGTAGAAGGCGCACGTGGCGCCACAGCCTATGCATTCTGCTACGACGGATATCTCGACACCGATGATGGCATGAAGGACTGCATCATCGCTGAAGGTGGCTTGCCAGGTGCTCCGGAGGCATACGCATTCGGCTATCTTTACGACGAGGATGGCATCAAGAAGGACATCGTCTACATCGGTCCCGCGCCCAACTTCATGGAAGGCTTGAAGCTCGAGCTCGATATGGAGGGTACGCTCGACCCGCGCGATGCTCTCAAAGATGCGTGGGATGAAGAAGATTCCCAAGCAGCCGAGCTTGCCGAAAAAGACTTCACTACTTCAGACGCAACCGCCGAACAATAAGCACAAAGCGATTCCTGAGCATAAAAAAAGCCGCTTCAACGAGCGGCTTTTTTGATTTATGAGGGCGTGTCTTACTTCTTGTAGAGTTCGACCCTGTTCTTCATCTCCTGCTTGAGGTCTTTGCCAGCTTCGTGCTTGAGCACCACATTGACTTGCTTGCCGGTCTTTTCTTCGATAATGGCAACGAAGGCATCGAGATGCTTCGACTTGAGCTTGTCGTCGTCTTCGGTCTTCACGCATAGATCGATGGAAGCTCCTTCGATCTCTTTTGCATCAGCGGCGGAACCGTAGAGCCAGACCTTTTCGATCGATGCGATGTCTTTTGCAGCCTTGGAAACGGCTTTTTCAAGCTTCTTAAGAGAAAGTGCTTCGCCGCCTTCGGTTGCGTCAGACGTGGTGAAATCACTTTCGTCCTCGACGGGATCGACCGTATCGATCTCTTCGGCGGGTTCTTCTTCGGAAACTGCATCAGAGGTGGTGAACTCGCTTGCTTCATCGAGTTCATCAACAGGCTTGATCTCGGTGAAGCTCTCTTCTTCGCCGATCGCATACAGCGAATAAGCGGCCGTAGAAGACTCTTCGCTCGAGGTGGCATCTGAGGTGGAATAATCCTCTTCGGCAAGCGCTTCGGCTTCCTCCGCGAGATCGGGCTCAGGCTCACTCTCGAGAGAAACAGCAACCCCTTCGTCTTCTTCGACTTCTTGGGTCTCTTCCGGCTCTTCAACTTCGTCGGAAGTGGTGAATTCGCTTGCGACGGCTTCTGCTTGAGCAGGTTCCTCAGGAATCTCTACTGCAGGAACGGTGTAGGGATGAGGGGTAGTTGCAGCACCAGGCTGAGTTTGCAGGAGCGCTTTGATGACCGTGAGATCATCCTGGATGCTCTGGAGCAGCACTTCGTCTTTGCTTGGCTCGTTCGCCTGAGCATCGGAGATTTCGAGACCAGTCTGCAGATAGTAGACGAAAGCCTCGGTACGTGAAATGTGTTCCTTTTCGGCGTGAGCATCAATGCTTTCCAGAATGGAGGTGGGAAGCCTGAGCGAAACATGAGTTTTGGCAGAGCTTGTAGTGTTGGTTGCCATGATCTCCCTTAACCATCTCGAAGAAGTTCCTAATGTAAATATTGTTTCATTATAAAGCCCATATGTGCATTCCCACGCGAAAACTAGGGGCATTGCAGCGGAAATTCTGCTGTGAGGGCAGGAGCGCGAAAGATAGGCATCTCTGATGGGCGCGTTGCTGCGAAGGGCCATGGGTGGTGAATCGACGCAAACGTGAAAAAGTATCAGAAAAATGTGAGTTCGGAGTTCAAAAAAGTTTCAGAAAAACGTGAGCTTTGCTGAGTAAGATGGACAGGTACTGAAAACTTGCTCAAAGCGGCATGAAATGATTGTCAGTTTGTGCGGAATCGGAGGGTAAGCGGACGGTCTGTTTGCGAGTGGAAACGCTATTTGCTACGATTGTTCAGCTAATCCTGTTTCGGGCTTGCCTTCATGACCCGAAACCGTAAGTCCAGAGGAGGTGACCATATGAAGGCTTATGAATTGTTGTTTTTTGTAGCTCCGTCAATCGACGAAGAAACCCGTTTAGCTGTTATGAAGCGTATCGATACTGCTATTACCGCAGATAACGGTACGGTCGACAACGTCGACAACTGGGGTAAGCGTAAACTCGCTTACGAGGTAAACGGCTTGACCGACGGTGATTACACCCTCATCGATTTCCACGCAAATCCTGAAAGCATCGCAGAGTTGGATCGTGTTTTGCGCATTACCGACGCTGTCGAACGCTTCATGATCGTTAAGCGCACCGATCGCGATTAATGCGAGCGGTATAGGTGGTTTTGGTTGTGCGCCAAAACCAACTGAAGAACAGAAGGGTGGAGAACCCAGCCCTTCACGAGAAGGAAATCAGAGGCAAATGGGATATTTGCCCGTAGAAAGAGGTATCACATGAGCATCAATAGAGTGATCATCACCGGTAATCTTACGCGCGATCCAGAATTGCGCTCAACCGCAAGCGGCATGCCGGTCCTCGGCTTTGGCGTTGCAGTCAACGACCGTCGTCGCAATCAGCAGACAGGTGAATGGGAAGACTATCCCAACTTTATTGATTGCACCATGTTCGGAGCCCGCGCAGAAAGCGTTTCCCGCTTCCTTTCTAAAGGAAGCAAGGTTGCCATCGAAGGTAAGCTTCGCTGGAGCCAGTGGGAGCGCGATGGCCAGAAGCGCTCGAAGATCGAGGTCATCGTAGATGAGATCGAATTCTTTTCGCGCAATGATGGTTCGCGCGGTGGCGCACCGATGCAACAGAGCGCACCCCAACCGCAAGCTATGCCCGTACAGCAGGCACCTGCTCCGGTAGCAACGCCGGTGGTGGATGCTTCTGTCTACGACGAAGATATCCCGTTCTAATCACGAACGAAAGAGGTTAAGAATGCCTGAATACAATAAGCAGCCTCGTCGTAAGTTCTGCCAGTTCTGCAAGGATAAGGCAGAATATATCGACTACAAAGACACTCAGATGCTGCGCAAATACGTAACCGACCGTGGGAAGATCAAGCCCCGCCGTGTGACCGGTGCTTGCACCCAGCATCAGCGCGATATCGCGAACGCTGTTAAGCGCGCCCGTGAAATGGCTCTCATGCCATACGCCGTGCCTGCGATCAGCGGTCGCAACAATCGTCGCGATCGATAAGAGGAGGTTTTCATGAAAGTCATCCTTTTATCTGAACTCAAGGGCAAGGGCGGCGAAGGCGATATCGTCGAAGTTGCCGACGGGTATGCCAACAACTACCTGTTCCCGCAGAAGATCGCTGTTGCTGCTACGAAGGGCAACCTCAAGCAGCTCGAGCAGCGCAAGCACAACATCGCTACGCGTGAAGCAGCGCGCATCGAAGAAGCCCAGGCGCTCAAAGCCGCTCTCGACGATCTCTCCGTTAAGGTTGAGGCACGTGTGGGCGAAGAAGGCGTGCTCTTCGGTTCCATCACTGCAGCTATGATCGCTGATGCGCTCAAAGAAGCAGAGGACATCGAGATCGATCGCAAGCGCATCGACCTCAAGAACCCGATCAAGACCGCTGGTAAGCACGAGGTCGTTGTTTCGATCTATCGCGACATCAAGTCGAGCCTCACGGTTGTGGTCGGCAACGAAGAGACCTTCACGGCATCCGAAAGCGCTGCTGAAGCGCAGGAAACTGCTGAAGAGGATTTCTCCACTTCAGACGCAGTTGCTGAAGAGCCCACCGCAGACGCTGTCGTAGTGGCTGAGGTTGAAGCAGAATAATGCTGTTTTTCGCGCCGCTTAGCTATTAGCCGGTAGGTGTGATAAATTAGACTTCCCGATACCGCATCCACGGTGTCGGGAAGTTTTGTTGTTAGCACCTCTTTTCAGGCGCGATGCTTTAAGAACAGGACAAGGGAGCGAATGCCAGCACCTACGACAAACGATCAATTCGCACTTCAGGCTTCAGGTTTGAAGGGCAAAGCACTGCCACAGAACATTGAGGCGGAGAAGACCGTTCTATCTGCGTGTTTGCTTTCTACGGGAGTATTCGAAGAGGTCTCTCTCAAATTGCGTCCTGAAGATTTCTATCGTCCTGCCCATCGCATCATCTTCGAGACGATGCGCGATATGAATGCGCGTTCGATCCCGATCGATGTCATTTCCGTGGCGGATAGCCTCAAGGCAGCCTCCCAACTCGAAGCGGTAGGCGGGCAGCCGTATCTGCTCGATCTTTCAAACAATACGTTTTCCCTCACGAGCTGGCAGCACCATGCCGATATCGTGGGCCGTGACGCGATGCGCCGGCAGTTGCTCTTGGCATCAGCCAACATCTCTTCGCTCGCTTATGATTCTCCTGCCGATCCTAAAGAACTCATCTCGCAGGCTGAAGCCACTCTTTTTGGTGTGACCGAAAAAGCGGTCAACTCTTCGTTCAAAGACATCAAGACGCTCATCATCGAGGCGAACGATCAGATCGCTGAGATGGCGAATCGTGGCGAGGTCTTGCAAGGGGTACCCACCGGCTTCAAGGATGTCGATCAGCTGTTCAATGGGCTTCGTGGTGGGCAGTTGATCATCTTGGCTGCGCGTCCTGGCGTGGGTAAATCGTCGTTCGCGATGAATCTTGCAGTCAACGCGGCAAAACAGAAGTCGACCGTTGCGTTCTTCAGTTTAGAGATGTCGTCGGTCGAAATCACGAAGCGCCTGCTTTCAGCTGAATCAGGTATTAACCTGTCAGTCTTAAACAGTGGACGGATCGACAACAATGCATGGGCGCCGCTCTTCGATGCGTCTGAACGCTTGAGCAACATCGACCTCTATGTGGATGATTCGCCAGGTCTTTCACTGGTCGAGCTGCGCACGAAGGCACGCCGCATGATGCGAAACGTTGAGAACGGCCTCATCGTGGTCGACTATTTGCAGCTCATGACGCCCGTCATCCCTCATCCGAACAACCGCACCATGGAAGTTGCTGAGATATCGCGTGGCCTTAAGATGCTCGCTAAAGAACTCGATGTGCCCATCATGGCGCTCGCACAGCTTTCGCGTGCGGTCGAATCTCGTACTGACAAGCGTCCCATGCTTTCTGACTTGCGCGAATCAGGCTCGATCGAACAGGACGCCGACATCGTCATGTTCATCGATCGATCTACCAGCGAAGCTGAGGCAGAGTCTGACAAGCGTCCTGATTGGGGCGTGGCAGAATTGATCGTCGCAAAGCATCGCAGTGGTCCTACGCGTGACTTGAAGCTCACTTGGCTTGCCGAGCGCACTAAGTTCACCGACTACTTCGACGATTCAAGTTACTAACGCTTGCGCACAAACGCATCACTATCCGCTACACTCGAACCATGGCGCGATCAGTAACCTTCATACACGCAGCAGACCTTCATCTCGGAGCCCCGTTCAGGGGGTTGCGTGCGATCTCGCCGGTGTGGGCTGATCGTTTGGTCAAATCCATTCCTGATGCCTATCGTAAGCTCATCGACGAAACGATCCGTGAGCAGGTTGATTTCTTGGTCATCGCGGGCGATGCGTTCGATGCCTCGCACCCTTCCTATGCCGATTTCTGCTTCTTTCGCGATGGGCTCGAACGTCTTCACGATGCGAACATCCCGGTCTATTTCTGCACAGGCAACCACGATCCCTATGCGCGCTGGGCGGGCGAATATGGCGATCTTCCCGAAAACGTTCATCTTTTCGATCCTCATGAGGCGAACTACTTCGTCTACGAAAAAGAGGGCGAACCGCTCGCTGTGTTAGGTGGGCGAAGCTACTACACGCAGGCATGGCCGCAAGACGAGAACATCGCGGAAGGTATCTCGCGCGCAAAGGCGAAAGAGATCGCTGCCGATGCAACATTTCAGGTGGGCGTGATTCATTCTGGTCTCGACATCGACCCGACACGCAGTCCGGTGAAACCAAAAGACCTGCTCGCGCGCAAGATGGATTACTGGGCGCTCGGGCATATTCATCATCCGCAGCTTATCCCCGAGGATGATCCAGCCATTGCCTTTTCGGGCTGCATCCAAGGGCGCGATATTCACGAAACTGGCCCGCATGGTGTGCTCAAGGTGACGCTGCGAGAGAATCTTCCCACCGAAGTTGCGTTCCTTCCCACGGCGCAGATTGTGTGGGAACGCATCGAAGTGGACGTTTCTGCCTGCGCGACGATCGCTGATATTCAAGAAGCGATCACCACACAGCAGTTCGAGCGCAACGCGCGTTCGCAATGTCAGAACATGCTCTGTCGCATCACGCTCACGGGTGCAACGCCGCTTCATAGTGCGCTCACTCCGCATGTGCTTGCCGACCTCCGCTCGGTCATCAACGATCGTTATCCGTTCTTCTTCATCGATGATGTCGTGAACGAAACGCGCGCGAAGATCGACAAGGACGCGATCGAGAAAGAGGGGCTGTTCCCGGCGGTCTATCTTTCGACCATGCGCGCGCAGAAGAAAGATAAAGTCGACGGTCTGTCCTATCTTGAGCAGCAATTCTCAGCGCTTGACCTGCCTGTTCCCAAGCTTCAGCGGCGCTTCGATGAAGCTTGCAAGGAAGCGGAATCGCTCGTGTTCGATCTGTTGAGCGAGAACAACAATGACTAAGAGCGATGCACAGAACAAGAAGAAGGGCGAGAAGAACCAGCCTCTTGCGCCAACGTATCTGTCGAGCATCTATCTCGAATACGTGAAGCTGACGAATTTCGGCAAGTTCGCCAACATGATCGTCGGCCCATTCAAGCCTGGCCTCAATGTGGTGTATGGCGCGAACGAAGCGGGCAAGACCACCATCAGTGAACTTATCAAGAATGTCATGTTCGGCTGGCGTGCTTCGCGCCGTGGTTCGAACAGTTACAAGCCAGAGAATTCAGAGCGCATCGGCAGCTTGTTCTTCAAAGACGACCGCACGGGCGATGTTGAAGAGATCAAGCGTACGAAGAACAGCGAAGGCGTGGTCGATCGACTCCATGTGCTCGATGACATCGACAAAGAAACGTACGAGACCATGTTCGCGCTCAATAGCGATGAGCTGCTCAAGCTCGATCGTCATAACGAGGTTACCGCGCGCTTGCTCACGGCTGGCTCTGGTACGGCATCATCCCCTGCCATCGTGCTTGCTAAGATCCAGGAGAAGATACGAGCGCTCATGTCGCGCTCCGCGCAAACTCCTGACTCGATCGCACTTTTGCGTGAAGAACAGGAACGCGAGAAGACGCTCGTTCAGGAGCTGCTCAACGAAACCGACAGCTTCTATGAAGAAGAGCACCGCCTCGAATCGTTGCTCGCACGCAAAGAAGCGCTCACCGAAGCGCAAGCCGGCCTCAATACCGAGATCGAAGAACTCAAGAGCAACTACGCACGCCTTGAAGGGATCGACGCATCGATCGAGCAGAACACTGCGTTGCTCGAAGAGACCCGCGCTTCGGAGCAGCAGATGCGCCTTCCCGATTCGGTCGAAGTTGATGAGAATGTGCGTGCGCTCAGCAAGCTATCATCTGCCGAAGAATATGAGGTCAAAACCCTTCTCGACGATCTCGACGAAGAGCGCCTCAAGTACGAGCATGCGCTTGATAGCGCAAAACGTGAAGTTGCGAAATCAACAACAGCGTTTGAGACACTCATCAACGACCACGATTTCCAGACCGAGCAAGATCGCGCAAAGACACAACGACGCATTCGCTTGATCATCGCGTTCGTTATCCTCGTATGCATGGGCATCGTGGGCATTTGGCTTTTCCGACAGGGGCGTGCGGTGGGTTCGCTCACGTATTCAGCGTTCGGCGTGATCACGTGTCTTTGCGGGCTTCTTGTTGCAGCAGGAGGCATCGTTGCCAACATGCATCCTTCAAAAACGGAAGAGGCGTTTGAAGAGCGAAGACGCGATTACGAATGGGTCAAGTATCAAGACGAACAGCACCTTGAGCTTTGCGAGCGCGATCTGGCCGACCATAAGAACCGCGCAAAATGGTTCCTTGATCAGCGCGGATTCAGCGCCGCCGAAGGTTCGATACGCCAGGCGCGCCACTTGCTCGATCTTGCCCACGATATGCGCACGAACGAAGAGACGACCAAGCAAAACCTCCAGGCGCTCTCCTTGCAGCGCGCGTCGCTCGAATCGCTCCTTGGCACGCTCGCAGAACAGCGTCGCGAACTCTGCCTTTCAATGGGGCTCGATCCCGAGGCACAACTGGCGGATCTCGAAGCGATCATCGAGCGCAAGAATACTGAACGTGCCAAAACGAGCGAGCTCATCCAAGAGACGAATCTCCAGTTCGGTCAGATCTCGAGCGAGCTTTCGCACGCGCGCCATGCCACCACTTTCGATGAGGCGAAGCAGCGCAAGGCGATCGTGGATGCACGCTTGAAGGAGCGCTATCACGAACTTGCCGTGCTGTTGCTCGCGCAGCGTAGCCTGGAAATCTCGATCGCTGAATGGGAACGCAAAAGCCAACCTGAAGTCTACAAGCAGGCTTCGCGCCTCTTCGCGCAGATGACGAAGGGCGCGTGGCAGAAAGTGCGCATGAATGCCGAAGGAGAGATCGAAGCGCTCGACAGCGTGAAGACCGCTTGTCCGCCTCAGTTGCTTTCGCTCGGCACGCGCCAACAGCTCTATCTCGCGTTGCGCGTTGCCCTTCTCATCACGGCCGAAAACGTGGGCCGTTCGCTGCCTATCCTCTGCGACGATATCCTCGTGAATTTCGACGACGAACGCCGTCGTGAAGCCATCAAGGTGATCGTCGAGCTTTCGCGCTATCGTCAGGTTATTCTTTTCACCTGTCACCCGAGTGTCGCTGCCCTGGTGCGCGAGTGCGATTGCTCCTGTAATTTCTTCGAACTGTGATATATTTTTCAGGTAGATTGAACTGTCGAAAGGAATACCTATGCCGAGCACTGTTCTTCTAGGCGCCCAGTGGGGCGATGAAGGCAAAGGCAAGATCACCGACTTGATCGCAAAGGACTACGACTACGTTGTGCGTTATCAAGGAGGGAACAACGCAGGGCATACGGTTATCACGGGCGATACGAAGCTTGCCCTTCACCTCATCCCTTCTGGAGTTATGTACGATAACGTTACGCCGGTCATCGGCAATGGCTGCGTGATCGATCCCAACGTGCTCATTGAAGAGATGAGCACCATCAACGAAGCAGGCTTTCCGACCGATCGCATGCTCGTTTCGTGCGATGCTCACGTTATCATGCCCTATCACATCGATCTGGATGGTGCGAGCGAAGCGAAGCGCGGCACCAAGCTCATTGGCACGACGAAGCGCGGCATCGGTCCTGCTTATGAAGACAAGGTCGCCCGTCGTGGCATCCGCATCCAGGACATGATGGATGAAGCGGTCTTCCGCGAGAAGGTTGCCTCCGTGCTCGAGCTGAAGAATCAGATCCTCTCGAAGATCTATGATCTTCCCACCTACACGGTCGACCAGATCTGCGAAGCGTACCTACCTCTGGCAGAACGCATTCGCCCGCACATGGCAGAAACCACGCACTTGCTCAACACTGCACTTGCCGATGGCAAGTCGGTCCTCTTCGAAGGTGCGCAGGGCACCATGCTCGACATCGACCATGGCACCTATCCCTTCGTCACCTCGTCTTCCTGCTGTGCAGGCGGTGCACCGATCGGCACGGGCGTTGGCCCGAAGGCGATCGACCGCGTGCTCGGCATCGCGAAGGCCTACATCACGCGTGTTGGATCCGGCCCGTTCCCGACCGAGCTTACCGATGAAGTGGGAGAGCGCCTCTGCGAAGTAGGCGGAGAATATGGCGTTACCACGGGTCGTAAGCGCCGCTGTGGCTGGTACGATGCGGTCGTTGGTCGCTATGCCGCGCAGGTCAATTCGCTCACGGATGTTGCGCTCACCAAGCTCGACGTGCTTTCCTGCGTGCCGCGCATCAAAGTGTGCGTTGCCTACGAGATCGAAGGCAAGCGCTACGATTACTTCCCCATGGATCAAGAGCTCATCTGTTCCCCCAGCTTGAAGCCTATCTACGAAGAGCTTCCTGGTTGGGAGGGCGTTGATATCTCCGATTGCAAACGCTTCGAAGACTTGCCGCAGAATGCGCAGGTCTACGTTCAGTATCTTGAAGACATCACCGGTGTTCCCGCTTCGATCATCGCGGTCGGTCCCGATCGTGATCAGACGATCTTCAACGGCTGGGAAGCCCGCTAGTTATTGCACAAAGTAGCCAACCGCGACCATCCAGCGCGTGAAAGGTATCTCATGAATATTCTAGTTTTAGGCAGTGGCGGCAGAGAGCATGCGATCACCTGGGCGCTGGCGAAAAGCCCTCGTTGCAGCGAGATCTATATCGCGCCAGGCAATGGTGGCACCGCTGAACTGGGCACCAATATCAAATCGCTCAACATTGAAGATGGCAATGCGGTGCTCGATTTCGTGCGCCAAAACGATGTTGAACTGGTGGTCATCGGCCCCGAAGCGCCGCTCGTAAAAGGCGTTGCCGATGTTCTGCGCGAAGCAGGCATCGCGGTGTTCGGCCCCGATGCGCAAGGCGCGCAACTCGAAGGTTCGAAGACCTACAGCAAGGAATTCATGGAAGCGAACGGGATTCCGACCGCACGCTACAAGAGCTTCACCAACAAAGATGAAGCACTGGCCTATTGCGACGAACTGGGTGCGCCGCTCGTGGTGAAGGCCGATGGCCTTGCAGCGGGCAAGGGCGTTATCGTCGCAGAAACGCTCGACGCAGCACGCGCGGGCGTTGAGGCGTGTTTCTCGGGCGAATTCGGCTCCGCGGGCAACACCGTAGTGGTCGAAGAGATGCTCACCGGTCCGGAATGTTCGCTGCTCGCTTTCGTTACGAATGGCAAGGCATTTTGCATGGCGCCAGCACAAGATCATAAACGCGCCTACGACGGCGATCTGGGACCCAACACGGGTGGCATGGGCGTGTATTCTCCTGTGCCTATCGTCACCGATGAAGAGATGGCCGAGATGGAGCGCATCATGGAAGTGGCTGCTGCAGCAACGGCGAAAGAGCCCTTCGAGTATGACTATCGTGGCGTGCTCTATGGCGGTTTCATGCTCACGCCCGAAGGTCCGAAGGTGCTCGAGTTCAACGCGCGCTTCGGCGATCCGGAAACGCAGGTTGTCCTGCCGTGCCTCAAGAGCGATCTGGTGGACATCATGATGGCGGTGGCCGAAGGCCGCGATGGCGATATCGATCTGGAATGGGACGATAATTGGGCGCTGAGTGTGGTGTTGGCTTCTGAGGGCTACCCCGGTTCGTATGAGAAGGGCAAGGTCATCCTCGGTGTTGAAGATGCTGAGGACCTGAACAAGGTGCTCGTCTTCCAGGCGGGTACGGCGCTGAACGTTGATGGCGAGCTCATCACTTCGGGCGGTCGCGTGCTGAACGTGGTCGGCCTTGGCTCTTCGTTCGAATCGGCGCGCCATCGCGCCTATGAAGCGATCAAGCGCATCAACTTCGAAGGTATGCAGTTCAGGAGCGATATTGGCAAGAAAGCCCTCGAAGGTCGCAGCGCTTGGGATTAAGACTTCCGTTTCGGCAGGAAGAAGTCACGCTGCCTTTCATCTTTGAAGAGCGGTTTTGCCTGCTGCTTTAGCTGGTAGCAACGATAGAGGTTAGGCTTGCGGCTGTATCCAATGGATCAGCCGCTTTTCATTATGCTTTGAGGTAGTGATCCTTCACGAAGTCTTGGAGTGAATGTACGCTCAGATCAGGCTTGCAAGCTGCAAGTTCTTCTTCAGTAAACATGACCCACAAAGCTGCAACGCTTTGGCATCCTGCTGCGTTTGCGGCCTGGATATCGAACGGACTATCGCCAATATAAGTGCATTGTGCTGGCGCGATGCTGAGCAGTTCACACCCGTGAAGGATCGGGCCAGGGGCAGGTTTATGCTCAGGCCAATCATCTGAGCCAACCAGAAATTCGAAGAAGGAATCAAGCTCACAGATCTCAAGACCGCGCTGAGCGAGCCAGTGGCGCTTCGAGGTGACCACGCCCATGCGGCAGCCTGCTCCAGCCAGCAGCTCAAGCGCTTCTCTCGTGCCAGGGAAGGCGTGGATGTTCTCATCGTGAATCGCGTCGTTGTAAGCGCGATAGATATTCACGAGCTCTTCGGCACGGGTCTTGTTGCCTGCTGTAAAATGGAGCATTTGATCGAGCAGGGGCGTACCAACACCAGCCATGAGCTCTCCATCGTTTTGGTTCTGCCCGTCAACCTCATTGATGGTATACCACATCGATTCTAGGATCATATCGTGAGTATCGAGCAGGGTGCCGTCAAGGTCGAAAAGAATCGGGGAAGCAGCGTTCATAGTAAAGCTTTCTATAAGAAGGGTTCTGTGGCGCGTTTATTTCCGCGTCTTGATCGCTGGAAAACAGCTCATATCCTTGCCTATTTTACCGCACCTGATTCACCGAAGAGAAAACCACGAAGGGCATCAGTGGAGGTTTGACCTTCAAATGCGCTTCATCAGGCTGATTGCATTTTTAGTTTCATAAAAGAAGAACGAGCAATTCCTAATATATAGGAAAAACAATATAAAAAAACAAAAATCAATATGGTATAACCTATATATCAAAGGAAAGCTTGCTCACAGGATCACACACCTTCCTCAAGCATGGCCAAACATAGAGGAGAACCTACGATGACGCTGTTCTATACCAAAGAACAAAAAGCACTCATCAAGCTCGTTCACGATGTCGCCGAGCAAGAGCTGAAGCCTTATGTGGCCGAAGCTGATCGAGCAGGAGAATGCCCTGCTGAATTATATGAATTTGGGTTCGATCTCGGCCTTCATCTGGTAGAGGTGCCCAAAGAATACGGCGGCACAGGGCTTGACTACGAAACGACGGCGATGATCTTCGAGGAACTAGCAAAAGTGGATGCCGGTTATGCGATCACGTTCGTTACCACGTTCGTTGCATTGCGCAATGTTATTCTAGCTGGCACGCCTGAGCAGGCTCAATACTTCGCTGATGTGGTCAAACAGCGCCAGTTCGCCGCCTTTGCGCTTACTGAGCCTAATGCTGGTTCAGATGTTGCAAGCTTGCGTTCAACAGCGGTCGAAACCAAAGAAGGGTATCTGCTCAACGCTTCAAAAACCTTCATCACCAATGGTGGCCTTGCGCAGATCTATATCGTCTTTTGCAAGACCAACCCCGAAGCAGGCGCCCATGGCATCACTGCATTCATCGTTGATCGCAACATGCCTGGGGTGAAGGTTGGTGCCGAAGAGGACAAGATGGGCTTGCGTCTTTCAAACACCACTGAATTGATCCTGGACAACGTTATCGTTCCCAAAAACCGCGTGCTGGGTAAAGTGGGCGAAGGTATGAAGCTTGCGCTCAATGCGCTCAATCTATCGCGTGCGTTCGTTTGCACCATGGGTGTGGGCATTATGCAGCGCGCACTCGATGAGGCGCTCGCCTACGCTAAAGAACGAAAGCAGTTCGACAAACCGCTGGCCAGCTTCCAATTGGTGCAGGGGCTGTTGGCCGATATGGACATAAAGACCGAAGCATCGCGCTGTCTCGTGAACAACACGATGCGCCTGATGGATGCAGGAAGCTTAGTGCAAACAGAAGGCGCGATCTGTAAGACGTTCGTTTCAGATTCCATGCAGGAGGTCGTTTCGAACGCTATCCAGATTCTGGGTGGCTATGGGTATAGCCGAGAGTATCCGGTCGAAAAGCTCATGCGCGATGCGAAAGTATTCCAGATATTCGAAGGCGCGAATCAGATCCAGCGCATCACCATCGCAAAACAGCTTGTGTCGTCATAGTCGTACAAATCACCGAACAAAGAAGGAACCATGAGAATCGCAGTTTGTTTGAAACAGGTGCCCGATACGACGGAGATCAAGATCGATCCAGTGAAGAACACGCTCATCCGCAAAGGCGTACCGAGCATCATGAACCCTTACGATCGCCACGCGCTCGAGATGGCGCTTCAGCTTAAAGACGAGATCGGCGCAGAAGTGGTTGCGTTTACGATGGGTCCCAGCCAGGCAAGCGCGATCCTTGAAGAAGCGCATGCGATGGGTGCTGACGAAGGGTATCTGATCACCGACAGGAAGTTCGGCGGCTCGGACACCTTCGCTACGAGCTATATTCTCTGTGCCGCTATCAGTCATCTTGGCCCCTTTGATCTGGTGTTAGGCGGCAAACAGGCAATCGATGGCGATACAGGACAAACAATCTCATCGCTCGCCCAGCACCTCAACTGTGCCTGTGTCAACCAAGTGCTCGATCTGCATCTTGAGACCGCGCAAGCGAACGAAAGCGAGCATAGGTCCGCACACACGCCGAATGAACGTTGGCGCGCAACCATCAAGCGTCAGACCGATGAAGGCATCGAGGTGCTCGAAGCGACTTTGCCACTGGTGTGCACCGCTATGAAAGAGAGCAATAAACCGCGCTATGCCAGCATCCAAAGTACGCTCGATGCACTTGCGCTCGAAACGAAAGAGATCAATTTCGAAGATCTTAAAGGGCGTCTGGATGAGTTGAAGATCGGTCTCAAAGGTTCGCCTACACGTGTGCAGAAGTCTTTCGTTCCTGAGCGCTGTTCGGAAGGTGTTTTCTTGGAGGGCAACGCGCAGGAAAAGGCGCATGAGCTGATCGAAGAGCTTATCGAAGCGAAGCTGCTCGTATAACGATTCGTGGAAACATTCAAGATGCAAAAGGAATCAGAGATGGAAAAGAACGATCATCGCGACATTTGGGTCTTCCTGGAAGAGTTCGAAGGGAAACCGAAGCAAGTAGGTGCAGAGCTTTTGGGGCAGGCACGCCGACTCGCGGATGAGATCGGTCAGGAAGTGGCGGCGGTCATCATCGCACACGATGCAGATGAAGCGCTCGAGATGGCACGTAGGTATGGTGCCGATAGGGCATACGTGATCGAAGGGGAGTGCTACCGTCATTTCACCGCGGACCCGTATGCCGAAGCATTCTCTTATCTGTGCGAGAAGTACCAGCCCGAGATCATCCTCGTAGGCGCAACAGCGAACGGACGTGAGCTCGCATCGCATGTGGCGGTGAAGCTCGAGGCGGGATTGACCGCAGATTGCACAGCTCTCTATATCGATCCTGAAACAGCCGTCATGCAATGGGAGCGTCCCGCATTCGGCGGTAATCTCTATGCGCGTATCAGTGCGAATACGCATCCACAAATGGGAACGGTACGCCCAGGGGCAATGCCGCTGCCC
The DNA here is from genome assembly GCA_958409415.1 of uncultured Eggerthella sp. Lineage (GTDB taxonomy): Bacteria > Actinomycetota > Coriobacteriia > Coriobacteriales > Eggerthellaceae > Anaerotardibacter. The sequence goes on from CATYMO010000001.1 coordinate 113,617, forward strand.
GAGCCAACTCCCCATCAGAATATGAAAGTGGTCAGGGAAGACTTTGTCCCTCAACAGGTGCGTGTTCAAGTGAAGGACTTCATCAAGGACGCGACCGATAACGGCATATCCTTGCAAGATGCAGAAGTTATCGTTTCGGGTGGACGCGGCATGAAAGGCCCTGAGAACTTCGCGATGCTCGAAGAGTTGGCGGCGTTGCTCGGCGGAACCGTGGGTTGTTCGCGCTCAGTTGTTGAAGAGGGATGGCTTCCTGCGAGCAAACAGGTTGGTCAGACGGGCTCATCGGTTTCACCACGGATCTACTTTGCCTGTGGAATATCAGGTGCGGTACAGCATGTGGCAGGAATGGACCATTCCGATGCGATCGTTGCGATCAACCAGGACCCTCATGCGCCCATTTTCGACGTGGCCGATTACTGCATCGTGGGCGACGTGTTCGAAGTAGTGCCCGCTTTGATAGAAGAGCTCTCTAAGAAATAGTTGCGCTTCATTGCGTTCACCGTATAAGTCTTGCAGGTTGCTTGACCGAAAAAATGTCTGTAGTACAATAACAACTCGCGTCGTAAACATTCGACGGCACATACTGGTCGGATAGCTCAGTTGGTAGAGCAACGGACTGAAAATCCGTGTGTCGAGGGTTCGAATCCCCCTCCGACCACCATGAATCTTAAAGCCTCCACGCTTGGAGGCTTTTTTCATGTTCTTTAGGATTTTCAAGTGAAGAAGGGTAAGCCTCCTGAGGGATCCCGCCAGCCAGTAATGGTCGGCGGGATTTCTTCTATGGTGGGGTTCTGCGCGTATTCGAAGGCAGAGTCGATCTTCGAAATCGCTCTCAAACTTGCCTTGAAGGGGTAGTGGTAAAGTTGTAGCATCAGCTGAAATGCTATTCGAGCTGTGTCAGTTTTGATCCGGCATTCAAATTCGAGAATAACTTTCTGTGTGTTCCTGTAGAGAGCGCAAGAAAAACAAGGAGTCTAATAATGAGCGAATCATGCAGCGATAACTGTCAGACCTGCGGAAAGACGTGTGCTGAGCGACGCGAGCCACAGAGCATGCAAGCCGCGCCGAATCCTAGATCGAACATCAAGAACGTGATCGGCGTGGTGAGTGGCAAGGGCGGTGTTGGTAAATCGCTCGTTACTTCGCTGATCGCATCGGCGCTTGCGAAGCAGGGAAAGAACGTGGGCATCCTTGATGCCGACGTCACAGGCCCTTCCATTCCTCGTATGTTCGGTATCGAAGGCAAGGCGATGGGATCTCCCGATGGCTTACTTCCTGCGGTGGCAGCCGATGGCACGAAGGTCATGTCGACCAATCTGTTGCTTGAAAACGATACTGATCCGGTCATTTGGCGTGGTCCTATGATCGCTGGGGTGGTCAAGCAATTTTGGAGCGATGTGGTGTGGGGCGATGTCGATTACCTGCTTGTTGACATGCCTCCAGGAACGGGCGATGTTCCGCTCACGGTCTTTCAATCGCTGCCGGTCGATGGCATCATCGTGGTCACTTCGCCGCAGGAGCTGGTGGGCATGATCGTGGCAAAAGCGGTGAATATGGCAGAGGCGATGAAGGTTCCTGTGCTTGGCCTGGTCGAGAACATGGCCTATTTCGTGTGCCCGAACTGCAATGAGAAACACTATATCTTCGGCGAAAGCCAGGTGGATGTGCTCGCGCAAGAATACGAGATCGGCGCGACCGCTCAGATTCCCACGAATCCTACCATTGCCGCGCTATGCGATGCGGGCAAGGTCGATCAGGTGGATTCTTCGTGGCTTGACGATATCGTGGCCGCCATTGTGTAGCGCCCATGCTGCTACTTCGGTAAAATGAGGCAAACCAACCGAAACGGTTGATCCATCGATAGTTCGGGTAGGAACCTATGATTAATTTTGAAGCAGCTACGCCCGGTGCTCCGGCGCAAACGCTCATCGATGACCAGGTTGCGAGTCGTATTCACGCCAAGGACAGCAACCTTTTCAACTTCTCCGAAAATGCCCAGCTTTTCGCCCGTGATTTCATGGGCTGGACCACGCTGGCAAGCGAGCCGCCTCTGGCGCTTTCCGAGATTCAGAACTTCGCCGATTCCTTGATCGCGCGCGGTTTGAAAACGGTCGTGCTCGTGGGGCAGGGCGGATCCACGCAAGCGCCCATGACGCTCACGAAGTACAACAAAGCGGATTCTTCGCTCATTTCGTTCAAGACCATCGACTCGGTTTCGCCGGTGCGTGTGCGTGCCATCATGTCGGAATGCGATCCGAAGACCACGCTCGTCATCCATTCTTCGAAATCGGGCAGCACGATCGAGCCGCACACCATCATGCAAGCGGTCATGGCGATCATGCGCGAGAAGCTCTCGCAAGAAGAACTCTACAACCATCTGGTCGCTATCACTGATCCTGGCTCCGACCTGGAAAAGCGCGCGAAAGAAGAAGGTTGGCTGCGGGTGTTCACGGGCGAGCCCAGCGTAGGCGGGCGCTATTCGGCGCTTTCCGTGTTCGGTCTCTTGCCAGCTGCGCTTGCAGGCATCAACCTCAATGCGCTCATGCGCAGCGCAGCGCGTGCCGAGATGCTGTGCAGTAGCGACAGCGTGGATAACCCTGCGCTCGTGCTGGCATCCTTCCTCTACGAAAGCTATGTGCAAGGACGCAACAAGTTCGCATTCCTCTCGCCGAAGCGTGGTCGTGTTCTGGGCCTTTGGATCGAGCAGTTGGTGGCAGAAAGCTTGGGCAAAGAAGGCGAAGGCATCCTTCCCAACATCGAAACCGATTCGCTTACGCTCTCCGAAGACACGAAGGACCGTACGGCGATCATCTATGAGACTAAGACCGACCTCTTCGACGAACGCCTGAATTACTATCAGTCGCTCGAGTTCTTGAACCCCGATATCCCGCGCATCACCTTCAAGGTCGAGAATGTGATCGATCTTGCCGGGCACTTCGTTATGTGGGAATACGCCATCGCTATGGTAGGCTACCTCATGGAGATCTGTCCGTTCGATCAGCCTGACGTACAGGCGGCGAAGACTGAAGTGCTGCGCATCTTAGAAGAGGGGGGCGAAGCGCCTCACTTCACTCAGAACGGTCTAGCGGGCGTGCCGGTTGGCGAGATCGAAGTGCACGTTTCCGAAGCGCTGGAAGACTCGCTCGTCGATGAAACGGTTTCGGGCGCGATCACCGCACTTTGCCGCAGTATCGAGCCGAGCGATTACTTCTCCTTGAACGCCTTCTTACCCTTCACGGGTGAAGGTCGCCGCGAGGCTCTGGAAGAGATTCGCCACAGCATCGCGGAGCGCTGCCGCATCCCATCTTGCTTGGAGATCGGGCCACGCTATCTGCATTCGACGGGCCAGCTGCACAAGGGCGGTCGTAATAACGGAGTGTTCCTCGTGCTTTCTGCAGACGAACCGCGCGACATCGAAGTGGAGAACGCGAAAGCCCAAAGCCTTGGCGAGCTCGAAAAGGCGCAAGCCATGGGCGATTTCTCCATCCTTTCATCCCGTGGTAGGCGGTGTGTCTACATTCATCTTCCCGACAATTCATCAGTTACGCTGCGCCTCCTTTCGAAGGTGTTGCGCAACGTGGTCGCACGCGTTACGGAGTAGTGAGCATGGCAGAAAACCTTGCGCGAGAAGCGCTCGATATTACGGTCAAAGGAGTAGTTCAAGGGGTCGGTTTTCGGCCCTTTGTCTTCAGGTGCGCACAGAGGTTCCATCTGACGGGCTGGGTGTTGAATGCGCTTGATGGGGTAGTGATCCACGTTGAAGGTACGCAGAACGATCTCGACTGCTTTGCGATCGCGCTCGTGCAAGAAGCGCCCGAAGCGGCCAACGTGAAAGAGCTTGAGCTCAACGAAGCGCCCGTCGAAGGCTTCGACGAATTCGAGATCCGTTTTTCGGATGATGCCGAAGCGAACGAGACCACGCTCGTTTCGCCCGATCTTGCCACCTGCGATGCTTGCGTGGCCGAACTCTTCGATCCTGAGAATCGCCGCTATCACTATCCCTTCATCAACTGCACGAATTGCGGTCCACGCTTCACCATCATCGATGAGCTGCCCTACGACCGCGAACATACTTCTATGAAAGAGTTCACCATGGACGAACCTTGCCAAACAGAATACGACGATCCGATGGATCGCCGCTTCCATGCGCAACCCAACGCTTGTTTCAATTGCGGGCCGCGCTTGGGCTGGATCGACGTGGAAGGCATGCTTCCCAATGAGGTCCAACAGCTTTCGATCGATAGCCTGGATTGGGCGTTCACCTCAGAAGATTCCGATGAATTCGTTGACGATTGCGTGAAGTTGCTCAAAGCAGGCAAGATCGTGGCCGTCAAGGGGCTGGGCGGCTATCACTTGGTGTGCGATGCGCTCAACGCTGAAGCGCTCTCCGCTCTGCGCGAACGAAAGCATCGGTACGGCAAGGCGTTCGCGGTCATGGCGCACTCGACCGAGCAAGCGCGCGCCTATGCGCTCATCAGCGAAGCGGAAGCGATGCAGCTTGAATCGAGCGCACGTCCGATCGTGCTGTTGCGCAAACGCAGCGATGTTGAGTTGCCGCTCGATCTTGCGGGCGACCTGCCCGAACTGGGTATCATGCTCCCCGCAACGCCACTGCAGCATCTGATCGCACGCGCTTTCGATGGCCTACTCGTCATGACCTCGGGCAACGTGCACGACGACCCGATCGTGATCGAGGAACACGAAGCATTCGAGCAGCTTGCGGGTATTGCGGATGCCTTCTTGGTGAACAATCGCGCCATCATCGAGCGTTTCGACGATTCGGTGGTGCGCGTGCTCGAGCCGGCTGGGGTGGACCCGGTAGTACAGGTCATTCGCCGCGCCCGTGGTCTTGCGCCGGCGCCGGTGAAGCTGCCAGCTCAAGTGCACGAGCTCGGGGAAGAATCTCCCGAGCTGTTGGCAGTTGGCTCCGAGCTCAAGAACACCTTCACGATCACGCGCGGCGAAGAGGCGTTCGTTTCGCAACATCTGGGCGATATGGAGCATGTTGCCTCGTTCGACAACTGGCTCGAAACGAAAGATCTCTACGAGAAGCTCTTCCACCTGCAGCCCACCAAGCTCGCGTGCGATTTGCATCCCGAATACGTGCTCAGCAAGTGGGCACGCACGCAAGCAAGCGAACGCGATCTCCCGCTCACGGAGGTGCAACATCATCATGCACATGTGGTTGCAGCCATGGCCGAGAACGAGCTCGAAGGCCCAGTTTGTGGCATTGCGTTCGACGGCACGGGCTACGGTGTTGATGGTGCGATCTGGGGTGGCGAAGTGCTGCTCTCGAACCTCACCACGTTCGAGCGCTTCATCAACGTTGCGTACTTCCCGCTGCCGGGGGGCACGCAGGCGATCCATCATACCGATCGCTGTGCCTATGGCGTGTTATGGGCGTTCGATCTGCTTGAGCATCCCTTCGCACAAGCATTCTTCGCCGACCAGGAACAAGAGACCGAGCTCATGACCAAGATGATCGAGGGTGGCATCAACACCCCCTTCACCTCTTCGATAGGACGCCTCTTCGATGCAGCCTCAGCGCTTTTGGGTATCTGCAACGAGCCGCGCTACGAAGGTGAAGGTGCGATCTTGCTCGAGGCGGAGATCACGAAGGGCCTTGGCCCAGACGCAGCCGCTGAACTGAAAACGCTCCTTGCCGAAGCTGAGAAAACGACCTCGTCGCTTGCGCAGGAAGCAGTGGATCCAACGGCCGAGCTTGATGCGGTCGAGCGCTACCAGTTCGGCCTGATCAAGAACACCGCCACCGAACAGAGCACCGCACAAGACACGTCCGTGTTGCTGCTCGATCCTGCCTCCGTGTTCGAAGCGCTGCTCGATGATCTGCAAGCAGGTGTCGATAAGGCCCTCATCGCGCGCCGTTTCCACGAAGCGGTGGTGCGCGCCATCCTTACGGCGGCGGAAACCGTTCGCGCACTCTACGACATCAACATCGTCACGCTTTCAGGTGGAGTTTTCATGAACCGCTACCTGACCGAACGTGCCCTAATAGAGCTGCAAGCTGCAGGTTTCACCATCGCCCTCAATCGTGAGCTGCCGCCTAACGATGCTTCGGTCTCCTACGGCCAGGCTGTGATAGGATTGCACTCGAATGAGGGAGGTCAGTGATCATGTGTTTAGCGATTCCAGCTCAAGTCAAAGAGATCGATGAAGGCAATCTTGCCACGGTCGATATCCTCGGCGTAACGCGCGAGATTTCCCTTGACCTCACGCCCCAGGCGGAAGTGGGCAGCTACGTACTGGTGCATGCGGGCTTCGCCATCGAAGTGGTCGATGAACAGTTCGCCCAAGAAACGCTCGATCTGGTGAAGAGCTTCCCCGAGCTTGCCGATCTTGAAGGGGTCTAGTTCATGGACCTCTCTGCGTTCAAAGATCCTGCGCTTGCCAAAGGGCTCATCCATTCCACCGCTTCATGGGCGCCTGAACAGGCAACGCTCATGGAGGTATGCGGAACGCACACGGTTGCCATCGCACGCAACGGCCTGCGCGATCTGATGCCGAACGATACGAAGCTCGTTTCTGGCCCTGGTTGCCCAGTTTGTGTGACCTCCAATGAAGACATCGACACCGTTATTGCGCTCGCACGCATTCCGAACGTGATGATCGCCACGTTCGGCGATATGACGCGCGTTCCGGGTTCCACCTCAAGCCTGCTCAAGGAACAGGCCGAAGGTCGCTCGATCAACATCGTCTATTCGCCGCTCGATGCACTCAAGCTCGCCCAAGAGCATCCCGATAAGGAGATCGTGTTCGTAGGCGTTGGCTTCGAGACCACCACACCCCTCGTTGCTATGGCTATCAAGCGCGCTCAAGCGCTCGGTCTGAAGAACTTCTCGGTGTTCGTCGCGCACAAGAATATGCCCAACGCTCTTGAAGTGATCGTTTCTGATCCAGAACTGAAGATCGATGCGCTCATCCTGCCTGGTCATGTTTCCACGATCATCGGCACGAAGCCTTATGAGTTCCTCGCGGAACAATATGGCATCCCTGGTGTGATCACCGGTTTCGAGCCCGTTGATGTGCTGCAAGGTATCGCCATGATCATGCGCCAGCTTCACGAAGGGCGCGCCGAGATCGAGATCGCGTATTCACGTGGAGTCATGCGCGAAGGTAACCCCGTTGCGCTCGCTGCGATCGACGAAGTGTTCGACACGGTCGATGCTACCTGGCGTGGGCTGGGCGTGATCCCTGGTTCAGGCTATGCGATCCGCGAAGAGTTCGAAGACTTCGATGCGGTCAAGCGCTTCCATCCCGAAGTGGAGCCCACGCAAAATCCAAAGGGCTGCCGCTGTGGAGATGTGCTTCGTGGCATCATGGCGCCTGATGAATGCCCGCTCTTCCGCAAAGTTTGCACGCCGGAGAATCCGGTCGGTCCGTGCATGGTCTCTTCGGAAGGCTCGTGCGCTGCCTATTATCGCTACTATTAAGAGCAGCTTCTTGAAGGGCAGTTGCGCAGCGCGCGCTTGCTCGGACTATCCCTATCCGTTTCATCATTTCGCAGCTTCACCGTTCTGCGCCAAGCTCGTATTTCTTGAATGCCTGTGCTTTCGCCCCAGTGCTTCTTAAAAGATGCTTACACTTTCCCGGCGCAGACCCCTCCTGCCGCTATAATCGGAAGAACAAATCGCACGCGAAGGCAAACGGAGACATTCATGGAAGAAACCCAAAAGCAAAAGCTCGATCCGCGTATCAAGAACGTATGGCGTGTAAGCGACACGATCGCTCTCACGCTCATTTTCTTGTGCGTCTTCGCGGTTGGAGGGATCGCTCTTCTTGTCGACGAGAGCACGTCTTGGTGGGCAGGCCCGTATTGCCTCATATCGTTCATCTGCTTCGTTGCTTTGCTCATTCTCTTTTGGGTGGTCATCACGCCGCTGCGCTACATTCGCTGGAGCTATGCCCTTTCGAAGGAATTCCTCGACATCATGCGTGGCATCATCGTGCGAAAGCATACCGTGGTGCCGTTCATTCGCGTGCAGAATACCGACACGCGTCAAGGTCCGCTTCTGCGCATGATGGGGCTTGCGTCGGTCACGATCTCGACCGCAGCGGGGTCGATGGAGATTCCCGGGCTTCCCGCTGCTGAAGCTGAAACGCTGCGCGATCAAGCTGCCGAATTCGCTCGCCTTGCCAAAGAGGATGTGTAGCGCGTGGAATCTCCCAATACTCCTCCATCGAACGAAGCACCCAAGCCGCCCGCACCCACGGGCGCGCCGGTGGCCATGCCTGCTCCCGAACCTGCTCCTGAACCTGCGTCTGCGCCCGCATCAACACCAACATCAGCACCAGCAGAAGCATTAGCGCCATTTCCTGGATCCACTCCCGTTGCAGGAGCGGTGCCCCCAGCAGCATCTGCGCCCGCATCTGCTGCAGCACCAGTGAAGCACAAGCTCAATCACAGCTATGTCTGGCTCGGTGCTCTGCGCATCGTGCCCTTTGTGTTCGTGGTGGCCATCGCCTCAGCGGGCGATGCGCTCTTCGAATTGATCGACATCTATGCAACGGGCGGTTCTATCCTCATCGTATTGCTGGTATTGATCGTTATCGTTCTTGTGGCCACCGGCATCGCGATGCTGGTGCGGCTCATCAGCTACAACTACATCTGGTACGAGTATTCCAACGAAGAGTTCAGCTTCTATTCGGGCATCATCTCGAAGAAGCGTGCTCACGTTCCCTATCAGCGCATCCAATCGATCAATCAGAAAGCAACGTTGTTCCAGCGCATCGCGGGGGTTTGCACCGTGAGCATCGAAACAGCAGGCGGGGCATCGAACACTGCGATCACGCTTCCTTATATTGAGAAGTCGGCAGCCGAAGCGCTGCGCAAGGAACTCTTCGCACGCAAGCAGTTCGCACAGATGAAAGCTGCTGGCGTCGAGATGCCTGCGGGCATGACCGCTGAACACGCAGCTGAAACGCTCGGCGCGGTTGCTTCGCAGGGCGCTACGCCCTCAACGCTCCCTGCTCCCACAGGCGCGCCAGCCGCCACTATTCCTGCACCAACGGTTGCGCCAACCATCCCAAATGCGGACGAATACAATGCGCTCGATACGCCTGCTCATCTGGTGAACGATTTTCGCGGGGTGTTCGGAGGCGATGCCATCGACACGGGTACCACCACCTATGAATACGGGCTTTCCAACAAGCAATTGGTGCTCACAGGCATGACCGGAAAGACTTCGGTAGTCGTGGTCTTCCTCTCGATATTCGCCACCCTGAGCTCTGTCCTGTCGGGCATCGGCTATATGTTCCACACCTCTGAAGACGAGATGATCAGCACGGTCACGGGTTTGATCGACCTCATCCCAACCTCATGGATGGTCGGCGTTATCGTGAGCATCGTGGGTTCCTTCATTGCCATCATGCTCGTGGTCTGGCTCATCACCGTGGGCGGAGCTTGCCTTTCTTATGGCGGATTCCGCGCGCGCAGACGCGGCGCACGCATCGAGACCGAATATGGCATCATCAACCACAACTTCAATGGCATCGATATCGATCGCATTCAATCGGTCGAGGTCAGCCAATCATTCTTCCAGCGTTTGCTCAAATCCTGCACGCTTTCGCTCGCACGTGTTGCGAGCGCTGCCCAAGACTCTTCGGAATCATCTACGAAGAGTCAGGCGCGTCTGGTCATCCATCCGTTCGTGAAGCTCGATAAGGTCGACGAGATCCTTGCAGGGCTTTTGCCGGAGTGGCAAGATCTGCCCGCACCAGACAAGAAGCTTCCTGCGCGTGCGCGCCGTCGCGCCATCACGCGCCGCGCTATCCTGCAGGGCGGAGGCTTCTGGCTGGCCGTCTTCACCTTCATCACCATGTTCCTACTGGCGCTACCTCTGAACTTCGATCTCCTGTCGTATTCAGAGCTCAGCGATTATCTCATCTTCTACACCATGGCCGATGTCTTCGCGCGTGTGCTCTATGGCGTGGCGCTTCTGATCTTCATCGTGGATATCGTGGGCGCGATCCTTTGGCATAAAGGCTCGGGCTTTGGCTACGACAGCACCTATGTGACGATCGAGAACAGCGGTATCAGCACCAACCGCACCATCACGCCGCGCACGAAGGTGCAGATGGCTTCTTTGCAAACGAATCCGCTTCAGCGCAACAAGCAGCTCACGACCATCGTCGCTTTCACTGCAGCAGGCGTAGGTGCCTCCACGCTCAAGCTCATCGATGCTGAACAAGATGATGCATCGGCCTGGTTCTCCTGGTGCCATCCTGGTGGGAATAAAACGCAGACAGCTGCCGAATCTTCTGTATCCTCGATGCAGTAGAATAGTGAACTGACCCTGCAGTTGGAAGGATGGCTCGGCACCATGCGTGTCCAGAGCCCATTCAACCAAGATGCTAGATCCTAGAAGGAGCAGCAATGTCAAGCGCTATTGCACCATCGATGAAGACCAAGCCTCAGAAAGACTACACCCTAGGTGAAGAGATCTTCAATGCGGTCACGCATGGGGTAGGAGCGTTGCTTGCCATCGCGGCCATACCGCTGTGCGTGGTGCAGGCGGTTACTCATGGTGCGGGCTTGTTGCTCGCGGCGGCGCTCATCTATTCGATCACGATGGTGGTCGAATATCTCATGTCCACGCTCTATCATGCGATCGCTGTGCCAGCAGCCAAGCGGGTGTTCAAGGTGCTCGACCATTGCGGCATCTACTTATATATCGCTGGCTGTTATGCCCCATATTGCCTGGTTACGCTCATCAACAACAACGGCATTCCGCTCTGCATCTTCGTGTGGGTCGTTGCGCTTGCCGGTATCGTTGCCGAAGCGTTCTGGGTGAATCGCCCGCGCTGGATCTCGGCCCTGCTCTATCTCATGCAAGGATGGGCAGTGGTCGTGTGCATCCCGGCGCTCTGGACGCTGCTCGACCCTGTTGGATTCTGGCTGCTCGTGGTGGGCGGCATCTGCTACACGATCGGGGCGGTGTTCTATACCTGCACGAAAAAGAAGAAGTACATGCATTCGGTCTTTCACCTGTGGGTGCTCGCTGGCTCTATCTTCCAGTTCTTCTCGATCTATCTGTTCGTGCTCGCCTAAGGAAGTGCGCATGAACTACGGAGAACTTGCTATAGGCTTCACTGCGCACGATTCGCTCATAAGGCGCTGATCTGCCGTTGTCAAAGGAACGCTCGATAAAGAATTGGTACCGTGATCCGCAAAATGCGGTGATCGGTGGGGTATGCGCCGGAATCGCAGAAAGCGCAGATATCGATACGCTTCTCGTGCGGGTAACGGCCATTGCGTTGTGTCTCGTGACGTTCGGCCTTGCGATCGTTCTCTATTTGGTGCTCTTCGCCATCTTGCCTATCAGGCCTTCAAGCGGATCGTTCATCGAGCTTGAACCGAGTCGTGTCCAATCGGAGCGCTACCGCAGAGTGGTGAACCTGAGCAAGGATCATGTGCTCTCAGGCAAGCCAGAGGTAAGGGTGTACGAGCAGAAGGCACCTACGCCTGCTGTCTTGCGCAGCGAAGAGTCAAGCACCCCTTCATACCGCCTTCCTTTGGTTTTCTTCGGCCTTGCGTTTCTCATCACGACGGTTGTGATCGTGGTGGCAACGCTGGCAGAAGAGGGAAGATCGTTCGTGAGCTTTCTCCCGCTTTATTTCATCCCAGCGGGCGTGTTCTTCCTGGTGTCTCCGAGCGCTCGCCGTACGATCCCTATACGCATCTGCATATTCCTGCTTTTCTGCGAGGCTTGCTGCGTAGTCCTACCGTTCACCGTAGGACTGTACGATTTCCGGAATTTTTTCGTTCAGGCACCCACATTCTTCGTGTGGGTTACCGCGCTAGCACTGTTGTTCGCCGCCATCATATTCGAGAACACGACTTGTTATGTTGGAGCAATTTTGCTCATCTTCGTGGCAAGTATCATTACTTTCTATGAGTTCGGTGTTTTAACGCTGCCTTCCTATATCACGTTCGAGAATTTCAAATCGTTTATTGCGCTGGGCTTACTGTGATAAGCCTTGAAGAACGCCTTCGGGTAAGTCCTATAGGAGCTGCCGTTCACCCTTATTCTCGATTTGTTCTCACTCTCGACTCACGCTATAATCGTTTCACGCTCTTAAGCATTACATGCAGTAATCGCGCTCCAATCCTAATCAACTGCATATCCTAAACAGGTTTCTTGCTCGTGTTCGCACGTGCAGGCTCAGGACTTGTTGTGTTTATTGGAGGCTTTTTGGCAGCAGCCAAAGTACATAGAAGAAGCGGAAATTTCCTTTCTCGGTTCGTGCTCTTCGGTCTGATAATGCTCGCAGTTGCCGGCATTATTTCTTTCTTTGCAGCAACGCAGGCGCAAGGTTATGGCGAGGTTGATTCCTCGACCATCGGAATCGGCGCATCCCAATCATCGAATGCCACCGCTATCGATTCGCAAACACGCTTAGGTGTTTCCTCGAATAACGAGAACCAAGACAATACCGTGAGTGAAGCTCTTGATCCGTCCGATGGCGCTCAGCGCTCCATCACGGTGAAAGACCCCGATCCGGTCATAGCAGCAGTCGCTGTTGACTATGCGAATCCGCAGGCAGTGGAAAAGGGAAACGCAGTTTGTACCCTCAACCCCTTGCCCACCGCCCCGCGGATCACGCCCGATTTCTCCGATGGCACCTGGTCAAGCGGTATTGCCTCGGCTTATAACGTTTCCACGAACGACAACGGTGCAGGCAAGTTCGGCGTTTCTACCACGGCTTCTGGTCGTCCGCTCGACGAAGGCAGCGTTACGGTCGCTGTGCCAGCCAGCCAGTCTTACCTGCTCGGTCGCGTGGTCGAGATCTGCTATCAAGACAAGGTCGTCATCGCAACGGTCACCGATACGGGCGGATTCGGCAAGTACGGTCGTTGCCTCGACTTGGCTCCTGGCGTGTATCATGCGCTCGGCGCAGATTCACCGAGCGACTGGGGAACGCGCTCGATCCACTACCGTTTCCTCTAAGGAGCGTGCAGTATTTCGATCATGCAGGGTCTTGCTGATCGGGCGTGCGATCGTATCCCAAGCGAAATTATCACAAGCGTCCACTTCGGGCGCTTTTTTGTTGAGGCACGGTGCAGCGGATGTTGTATGATTCTGATACTGAATAAATCGTGCAAGGAAGGAGCCAACAGGCCATGAGCAATATCATCGTGGTAGGTTGTGGTCGTGTGGGTTCTCGTCTTGCCCTCATGCTTTCCAATTATGAGAACAATGTTTGTGTGATCGACCGCGATCCGCGCGCCTTTGCTTCACTCGGGCGCGATTTCAATGGCGCTACGTTCGCTGGTGTCGGCTACGACGAAGACGTGCTCATGAAAGCAGGCATCGATGAGTGTGATTTTCTTGCCGCGGTCACGCAAAGCGACAACGTGAACTTGATGGTGGTCGAGATCGCGCGTCGTCTCTACGATGTGCCGCATGCGGTCGCACGCCTTTACAATACGGGTCACGAACGTGCGTATTTGCAACTCGGCATCGACTATGTTTGCGGAACGGCGCTCGTTGCAGAAGAGATATTCTCGAAGATCTCTTCAGGCTTGGGCGATCACATCACCACGCTGGGCGATTGCGAGGTGGTGCAGTTTGCGCTCGATCTCTCTCAAACGCGCTCCGACTATATCAAGGTAAGCGATCTTGAGTCGCGTCATAAGATACGCGTCTGCGCTTTTGAGCGCGCTGATGGAGAGATCAGTTCGATCCCCACGCCAAGCAGCGTTCTCTACCATGGGGATACCGTGCTCGTTGCGCTGCGTCATGGCATGATCCCCGAAATAGCGAAGTATATGCAGAACTAGGAGCCTTCAATGTATTGCGTGATCGTTGGTGGAGGAATGGTTGGCGAATACCTTGCGCGCACGCTGCTCGCTGAAGGCGATCAGGTTGCGCTCATCGAGGGCGACCCTCAAGTTGCCACGCACCTTTCCGAAACGCTCGAAGGCCCCGTGCTCGTTATTCAAGGCGATGGGTGCGAGGTTGCGCGCCAGGAGGATGCGGGCGTTCCTCATGCCGACATCTTCGTTGCTACCACCGGTCACGACGAAGATAATCTGGCTTCCTGCGAGATCGCCAATCGTGTGTTCGGCATCTCACGCGCACTTGCACGCGTGAACGACCCCAAGAACCTGCGCATCTTCCGTCGTCTAGGCATCGAGAGCATCTCATCTACGGCGCTCATCGCACGCATGATCCAAGAAGAAGCTGCTCTCGGATCGATGTCGGTCGCGTTCACGCTCACGAACGATCAGGTGGGGCTCATCGAGATCAAAGTGCCCACCATGCGCAACCATGATAACGAGGAAGGCGTGGCAGCCTTCGATCTCGACTTCCAAGACGGCATCCGTCTGGTAGCCACTTCTCACAACGATGATATCCAGGTCGTGCGCCCTTCAACGCGCATCTATCCTGGCGATCAAGTGATCGTTGCAGCCGATACCGACCTGCTCGATGAAGCGCGTCGGGTCATTCGGTCGCTCTAACCATACGCATCAGGTAGAATTAACCCTATCCGTCAAAGCTGCTCGCTTGCGACAGTGCCACGAAAGGACATCCGATGATTGGTCGTTACACCCGCCCCGACATGGGAAAGATCTGGGAGCTTGAAAACAAGTTCGCCATTTGGAAAGAGATCGAGGTGCTTGCGTGCGAAGCGCAGGCTGAGCTGGGAAAATCCGGCATCACTAAAGAAGAAGCACAGTGGATTCGCGATCATGCCGATTTCACGGTCGAGCGCATCGATGAGATCGAGAAGGTCACCAACCACGATGTGATCGCTTTCACCACCTGCATGGCTGAATACATCGACGCCGATGTTCCCGAAGGCCAAGAGCCGCCTTCACGCTGGGTGCACTACGGCATGACCTCTTCCGATCTGGGTGATACTGCTTTGTCGTATCAGATCACGCAAGCATGCGACATCATCATCGAAGACATCAAGCAGCTCGGCGAAACGTGCAAGCGCCGCGCTTTCGAATTCCAGAACACGCTCTGCGTTGGTCGTACGCACGGCATCCACGCCGAGCCGATGACGTTTGGCATGAAGTTCGGCAGCTGGGCTTGGGCGCTCAAGCGCGCGCTCGTGCGCATGGAGCAGGCCCGCGAAGTGGCAGCTACCGGTGCTATTTCAGGTGCGGTAGGTACCTATTCGAGCATCGACCCTTATGTTGAAGAGTATGTCTGCGAAAAGCTCGGCCTCACTCCCGACCCGCTTTCAACGCAGGTGCTCGCGCGCGATCGTCACGCTCAGGTCATGTCGGCGCTCGCGGTTACCGCCTCCACGCTCGAATCGATCGCGATGCAGGTTCGCCTGCTTCAGCAATCCGACGTGATCGAAGCGGAAGAGCCCTTCACCAAGGGCCAGAAAGGTTCTTCGGCCATGCCGCACAAGCGCAACCCTATCACTGCCGAGCGCGTTTGCGGATTGGCGCGTGTGGTGAAGGCGAACGCTCAAGTTGCCTATGACGATGTGGCGCTTTGGTATGAACGCGACATCTCGCATTCGGGTGCGGAGCGCGTCGCACTGGCCGATAGCTTCATCGCGCTCGATTACATGTTCTCCAAGATGCAGTGGATGCTCGATGGATTGCAGACCTATCCTGCGAAGATGGAGCACAACCTTTGGCGTACGAAGGGCCTTATCTTCTCGTCGAAGGTGCTGCTCGCCCTCGTGGATACAGGCATTTCGCGTGAAGATGCTTATGTGATCGTGCAGCGTAATGCCATGAAAGTTTGGGAAGACATCCAGAATGCGGTTGATGGGCCTAGCTATCGCGAGCGTCTTGAGGCCGATCCCGATGCGCATCTCTCTAAAGAGGTGCTCGATGAGATCTTCGATCCATGGGATTTCTTGACGCGCAAAGACATCGTCTTCGAACGCCTCGAAGAGCTGACGTTCTAGGCGCTTGGTGCAGCGTAGTAAAGGGAGGGGTGCTCAAAACCCTCTGTGTTGCAAAATTCAATTTAATAAAACCGTCACAGGAGTGAGCGCATGAAAAGAGCTGGCATTTGCCAGCTCTTTAAATAGCGGAACGGGGCGTTTTAAGTACCCCTCCCGTCTGCGCTGCATTCGATATGCAAGAGAATGCTCGCTGGCGCGTCTACGCTGCGCTTGATACAGGCGGTGGTCCAGAGTCATTTGCGCTTAGGCGCTGAAGGCATCGCCGGGTTCTTTCGCCGTAGGCGTGAAGATGCGCATGAGCGCGTGGTCGTGCTCTCCTTCAACGGTTGTGGTGATCTGGCTGAGCCCCACGATCGTTTTGCATGTACCTGCTGAAACAAGGTATTCTCCGTAGGTGTCGGTGTTGTTGGGGATGTCGATCATGAAGAAGGTACGGCTGGCGAAATGGGTGCCGCAGATCGCGCGCGCCGACTTCACCATGAACCAGTCCCCATTCCAAGCAGGTGTGGCGGAAGGCGTGCGACCGAAGCGGAACCACGGCAGATCGCTATAGTGGTAAGGCGTGACGGGCGCCATAGGCGTGTAGGTGCCCAAATTCGAAATGCCATCGCCATAGTTGTAGATGTTGTCGAGTGCGAACGCGAAGCCGCTCTTGCCATATCCCAGGTTGCACGGAGTCATGCGCTGAGGCAGGACCAACTCATCGGCCACGGAGAAGTCGGATGCGTTCACTTTCGTGAGCTGGTAGTAAAGAGTCGACGTATTCATGCGCGGAGCACACACTACCCCTTCGGGCACGCTCACGATCCTGCAACCAAAGGCGTGAAGCGATTCGAGCACGGTCTCATAACTGCTCTGCCCGAAATGCAACGCGCGCAATTCAGCCTTTTCCTTAGCGAATTCGCCATTAGGATCGGGTATGACCTGCCAGAATGCAGAATTGTCGCATGCGGCGATGGAAGGAGTGACCCAATTGGCATCGCCTTCATCGACGAGCAGGATATTCGAGAGCGTGGCGTTCTCGAGCTGCGCGGTATAAATGCGCCAGGTATTCTCGAAGATGTTGCACTCGGTCCAGATGAGCCCTTCAGTGCTGCAGCGCACATCGTAGATATCGAAGCCTTCATCGAAGCCCTGTGGCTTCTTCATGATTTCTGCCAGGTTTGCCGATCCGAAATAGTAGAGACGGATGGTGTTGAGCGGGTGTGCGCTCTCGGTTGGGCACAAGCAGGCTGCGACGGTGTTGTTGTTTGCCCAAACAAGACTGCCGAAGGGCAAGTTCTGAGATGCCGAAAGCCTCCAATAATCGCCATAGGGCACTTCGGAGAAATCAGCCAGCTCGGTAACGGCATCTTGGGGGACCGAAAGGCTCTCGACCGACGTATTGGTCGAAAAAGCGCTCGAAGCTGCACTGCTGATGCCTCCCACTGCTGCGATGCCGCCAATAACGCCCGCTCCGATCAGTAGATTACGGCGAGTGAGCAGCACCTCAGGAGAGAAACGCCCTTCAGGGGCTGCATGCGCGCTGCTTCGCGTCTGTGCAGGACGAGAGAACGCCCCTTTCTTGCGCGTAGTGGGACGCACGCGGGTGAACGAAGAAGTGTTCCCCGGGGTATGAGCGCTTTTCGCCGCCCGGCCATTTCGCTTGGTGGGGCGTGCTTTGGTGGTGGGAGTTTTGTTGGTGCGTTTTTGCGGCACGATGCGCTCTTTCATACCTGGATTCGTGTTGATGCGCCCCTGTTCGCTCAACAAGCCAAACAGGAAAAGACGCAGGGCTATTGTGACATTTGTGTGTCAATACATCGAGAGAAGATGCTAATTGCTACAATAAACCCAAATACAGAGTAACGCACACGCAGCGCTTCTTCTCTTTGCGTTGCGGGTTTTTGAGCGTTTCCTTCAGATAAGGAGCACAATATGAGCAACGATACCCGTCGCATTCTTCTCGTCGAAGATGAAAAGGCCATCCGTGATGCGGTCGCGGCTTATCTCCAGCGTGAGAACTATCAGGTGGTCGCCGTGGCTGATGGCCAAGAAGCACTTGAGGAATTCTCGCGTCACCATTTCGACCTGGTCATCTTGGACCTCATGCTTCCACGCGTTCTGGGCGAACGCGTCTGTCGCGTTATTCGCGATAATTCCGACACGCCCATCATCATGCTCACGGCAAAAGGTGAAGTGGAAGATCGCATCATCGGTCTCGAACTTGGTGCCGATGACTATCTGGTCAAGCCTTTCAGCCCGCGCGAGCTCGTCGCGCGCGTACGTGCGCTCTTGCGCCGCGTGCATTCCGAGGCTGAGCCGCAGCGCGAAGTGCTTGAGTTCGGTGAGCTTACGATCGATATCTCCGGCCATAAGATCTTGGTGAACGATGAGGTCATCGATCTCACGGCCAGCGAATTCAAGCTGCTCACCACGCTCTGCCGTTATCCAGGACGTGTCTATTCGCGCATGGAGCTCGTGGAAAAAGTGCTCGGCTACGACTTCGAAGGCTACGAGCGCACCATCGATTCTCATGTGAAGAACCTGCGCGCTAAGATCGGCGACAATCCGCGTAACCCCAAGTGGCTGCATACGGTCCATGGTGTGGGTTATCGCTTCGAAGACCCCACGAAAGCGAACCAGTAAGCCCCTGCGCATTCGGCGCAACGGTCAACGTAGAGCATCATGGTCGAAGAGAACGTCGAATACGACGAATCCGGCGAGGCAAAGCAGAAGAAGGGCGTTTCCTTCACGGCGCGCATCACGCTTTCGTTCGCCGCCATCGCGCTCATGACCGCACTCGTTGCGGTAGGCATGCTCTCGTTCGTGTGGGAGCAGTACTTCCAAAGCTATACGCGCGAGAATATGGAGAACCTGGCCGAATCGGTGGCAGGATCGATCGCCCAAAGCTTTGAGACCACGCCTAACGACTGGTACAGCGGTGCGCTCGCTGCGGCCAATTCTGCTGCTGCACTCTACGATACGGTCAGTATCCAGATCGTTTCCGCCGATGGGTCGGTGGTGTACAACAGTGGCGCGCACGCTAATTTCATCAGCCCGTCGCTTCCCGAGAACGAGCGCAATACCGCTTCTGCGCCGATCGTGGTCAACGATAAGCAAGTGGGCATGGTGTTCGTGCGGGTGTTCGGTTCCGAAACGCTCCTTACGCAAGCCGATCAAGACTTCCGTAATAAGTCCTATCAGGCGATGATCTTCGCTTCGCTCTTCTCGGTGTTGGTGGCTATTCTTGCTGGATTCGTCCTGGCACGCTTGCTCTCACGTCCGATCAATTCCATCACGAATGCGGCGCGCGCTCTTAAAGAGGGCAACTATTCAGCGCGTACGCACATGGTGGGCGACGACGAGATCGCTCGTCTGGGTAAGACCTTCGACCAGATGGCCGATTCGGTCGAGGCGAACCGTGATATGGAACGTCGCCTGGTCACTGACGTTGCTCACGAGCTCCGCACGCCGCTCATGGCTATCCAGTCTACGGTCGAGGCTATGATCGATGGCGTGTTCGTTGCCGATGAAGAGCGCCTTGAGACGCTCAATTCCGAAGTGAGGCGCTTGAGCCGTCTTGTCGATGCGCTCCTGAAGCTCTCGCGTTTGGAGAACCGCGCGAACCCGGTCGAATTCTCGAAGGTCGATCTGGTCGAGATGGTCGATACGGTGGTCGCCACCCACCAGACCTATGTGGAAGAGTCCGGTCTCGAATTCACCTACCACCACGATCCGCACGTATACGTCTATGGCAATGCCGATATGCTGCGCCAAGCCACCGCGAACCTCATCTCGAATGCTGTGCGCTACACCCCTGAAGGGGGTTCGGTTCGCGTGTCGGTCACGCAGGGCGAGCTCATGGGCACAATCGTCGTACAGGATACCGGCATCGGCTTCACCGACGAAGAGGCGAAGAACGTTTTCTCGCGTTTCTGGCGTGCCGATGCAGGTCGTACGCGAGAATCGGGCGGCTTGGGCATCGGCCTTTCGGTCGTGAAAGAGATCGCCGATCGTCACGGCGGATGGGTGCGCGCAGAAGGCAAGCCCAACGAAGGTGCGCGCTTCACCATCTATATCCCGCTCTACAATCGCACCATGCAGATGCGCAAAGGCAAATCCAAGCGTCTCGGAAATTAGCCAAGTTAAAAGCGCAGGCGGCACGCCGCACGGTCAGGTCTTGTGTGGCATTCGCGAAAAAACCCTCTACAAAAATGCGGAAAATCGTACCTGTACTCCCGAAGGCGGGCGAAATGTTCCATAATAGAGACTTACTGAAAATTGCGTTTTGCCGTACAGGTTCTTCTTGGTACGGCACTCAGAAAGGATCGACATGCAAGGAATCGATATCAAGCCCGATGCTCAGGGTAAAGTGCGCGATCTCTACGATCTGGGCGACAAACTCCTGCTCGTTGCGACCGATCGCATTTCTGCATTCGACTATATCCTCAAAGACGATATCCCCTATAAAGGTCAGGTGCTCACGCAGCTTTCCTGCTTCTGGTTCGAGCTGCTTGCCGATGTGGTGGAAAACCATCTCATCTCGGCAGATGTGGCCGACCTGCCCGAAAAGTTCAAGCCTTATGCCGATTATCTGGCAGGCCGTTTCATGCTCGTGCGCAAGGCTGAGATGTTCCCGGTCGAGTGTATCGTGCGTGGGTATCTTACCGGTTCAGGCCTTAAGGACTACGAGAAGACGGGTGCAGTTTGCGGCATCGAGCTTCCTGCAGGGCTCGTGAATTCTTCGCGCCTGCCTGAGCCTATCTTCACGCCTTCCACGAAGGCAGAGATCGGTGATCACGACGAGAACATCAGCTTCGACAAGACGGCTGAGCTCATCGGTCTTGAAGATGCCAACGCTATCAAGGATCTCACGCTTGCGATCTATGACCGTGCTGCCGAGCATGCACGCGAGCGCGGCATCATCATCGCCGATACGAAACTGGAGTTCGGCAAGGTGGATGGCACGATCATCTTGGGCGACGAAGTGCTAACGCCCGATTCATCGCGCTTCTGGGCGGTAGACACTTATATCGAGGGCACTGAGCAGCCGAGCTTCGACAAGCAGTTCGTGCGCAATTGGCTCAATGCCAACTGGGATCGCAGTGGCGAGCCACCGCATCTGCCCGAAGATGTGATCAAAGCCACCAGCGAAAAGTACATTCAGGCTTACGAGAAGATCACGGGAAAGACCTTCGTAGCCCAGTAATCTATCATTTGGCGCTGAGCAAGGCGCCTATTCCCATCAGGAACCCGATCACTCATCCGATCGAGCAACACCAAAAGGAGAACATCTTTCCATGTCACAGCGCAATCCTCTGAACGACCGCTACCAACAGCGCGAAGGCGGCAAAACGCGCAAGTCAGCCGCTTCCGCCAAACCAGCAACAAAAGCCGCATCTTCGGTCTATATCGCCGATCCGAACGCAAAGCCGAAGAAGAGCTTCTTCGATCGCTTCAAGGGCAAGCAAGAGCCAGAGAAGAAGTCGAGCAAACCCAGCGCACAAGCCGCTGAGGCAACCGAGCAGCCCAAGAAGAAGGGCGGCAAGTGGACTCTCAATGATATGGAAGGGTCCGAGGCTATGGAATCCATGGAAGGCCTTTCGGAGGAGACCAAGAAAGCTGCCCGCGCGAAATACCTCAATCCTGGTACGAGCGAATACAAGAGATGGCGCATGCTCTGGTGGATCGTCATCATCTGCGGTATCTGCTCGCTCATTCCGCCGGTCATGCTGCCTGAATACTTCATCGACAACGGGGATCTCTCCCTCATCTTCTTCGGTCTGGGCTATGCCTTCCTGATCGCCGCCGTTGCGATCGATGCGATCAAGATCCGTCCGCTGCGTAAGGCTGCACGCGGTGGCAGCATCAAGGGCGACCGCTCGAAAGAAGCAACGGCCGCACGCAAGCAAGCGAAGAAGGAAGCGATCGCAAAAGAGGAAGCGAAAGCTGCTAAAAAAGCTGCTCGAAAGCGTTAATCTAACTTATGCGATTCGTTTCATGGAATGTGAACGGCCTGCGGGCCGTCATGAAAAAAGGCTTCCCTGCGGTGTTCGACGAGCTGAACGCCGATGTGTTCGCGCTCCAGGAGACCAAGCTGCAGGAAGGGCAGATCGATCTTGACCTGCCGGGATATACGCAGTCCTGGAGTTATGCCGAACGCAAGGGCTATTCAGGCACGGCGGTCTTTTCTAAAGAAGTTCCTCTCCAGGTCATTCATGAGGTAGGCGTGCCCGAGCTCGATACGGAAGGCCGCGTGGTCATCTGTGAATTCGAGCACCTGTGGTTCGTGAATGTCTATACTCCGAACTCTCAAAACGAACTAGCGCGTATCGATCATCGCATGCACTGGGACGATGTCTTTCGCGAGGTATGCCAAGGTCTTGAGCAGGGTATCCTGCCGGATGGCTCGAAGGGCAACGCGAAACCAGTGGTGATGTGCGGCGATTTCAACGTGGCTCATGAGCCGATCGATCTGAAGAACCCGCGCACCAACGTGGGCAACCCTGGCTTTTCGGACGAAGAACGTGCGAAATTCACGGCGCTTTTGGAAGCTGGGTTCGTCGATACCTTCCGTAGTTTGCACCCCACCACCGAAGGGGCCTATACCTGGTGGAGCTATCGTTTCAATGCGCGTGCCAACAACGCAGGGTGGCGCATCGACTACTTTCTGGTGAGCCAGGCGCTCGAGCAGCGCGTGGTCATGTCGTGCATTTGGCCCGAGATCATGGGAAGCGATCATTGTCCGATCTCGCTTGAGTTGGACACCGAAGGCTGGGAGTAGCAAGGGATCTCACGCATGATAGAGCGGCGCAAAGCATAAGAGCAAAGCCGAGTCGTTGCTCGAATGGCATATAGGAATACGAAAAGGCAGGCAACAGAACGCGTTGTCGGCATGAGGATAAGAGGAATCACATAATGGCAATGGATATGGACAAGATCGAAGAAGGCGTCAAGCTCATTCTTGAGGGTATTGGCGAAGACCCGCAGCGCGAAGGCTTGCAGAAAACCCCCGAGAGGGTAGCGCGCATGTATGCGGAGTGTTTCGCAGGACTTGAGGAAGACCCTGCGGTTCATTTCGAGACCACCTTCGATGAGCATTCTCAGGAGCTTATCCTCTTGCGTGACATCCCGTTCTTCTCCATGTGCGAACATCATCTGGCACCGTTCTACGGCACGGCCAACATCGCCTACATCCCTGCCGCCGATGGCCGCATTTGCGGGCTTTCCAAGCTCGCGCGTTTGGTGGAGGTCTTCGCGCGCCGTCCTCAGGTGCAGGAGCGCCTTACCTCGCAGATCGCTGATACGCTCATGCGCGAACTCGCGCCGCAAGGGGTCGTGGTCGTCATCAAGGCCGAGCATATGTGCATGAATATGCGTGGCGTGAAGAAGCCAGGTTCGAAAACGGTCACGCGTGCGGTGCGTGGGCTCTTCGAGCAGGATGCAACGGCACGCGCCGATGCGCTTGCGCTCATGGGCGAGTAGGGGTGCGTAACTTCTGCGAATAAGAAGACGCATGCACGTGGAGGCGTGTTCATGCGCTACTATAGCGGTAACACAAAAGACAGCAACACAAAGGTTGCCTGTCTTGATCGAAAGGATGCGCAATGCGCTGTGTAGTCTCTGTTTTGGGTAAGGACCGCTCCGGCATCGTAGCGGGCGTTTCGAGGGTGCTCGCTGAAAAAGGTGCGAACATCGACGATATCAGCCAGACGATTCTCGACGAGATCTTCTCGATGACCATGCTTGTCACACTCGATCCGGCTGTGGCTGATTTTAATGCCGTGCAGACCGCGCTCGACAGTCTCGCCGAAGAGCTGGGCGTTCAGATCATCATACAGCGTGAAGATCTCTTCCAGTTCATGTACAAGATCTAAGTCATTCTCAGGTATTCAACGTGCTGGCCGCTGCTATGCGGCTGGTAGAACTTCGTAGGAGGAACCATGCAAGAGGTCATCGTCAATGTTCTCTTTATCGCTGTTCTCGTCGTGCTCGCAGGTACGCTGTTCTTCGATGTGAGGAAGAAGCGCAATCGCATGAAGACAGCCGAGCGAGAAGGCGTCGAACTTGCTGCTGATCTGAATAGCAAGCTGCCAGAGGGCTACGTGGTCTTGAAGGATCTCTATATCCTCACGAAGCTGGGTCGTTCGCGCATCGATTACGTCATCGTTTCTCCCCAGGGAATCTTCGCGCTCGAATATCGCGAGCTCTATGTCTACATCAACGCCGATGAAGAAGGCAGCCGCTGGACGTTCGCACCCGGCATCAAGGGTAAGCCGTTCACGAGTCCGCTCTATCAGTCGAAAGTTCATCTCCACTGCATCAAGGAGCTCATCGGCGACAAGCCCGGTCTTAAGTGCTATCCCATGGTCGCGTTCCCTACGGTTGCCGAGATCAAGCTCAAGAACCCAAGCGACGAATGCTTCGTTGGCTTGGTCCCCGAGGTCATTCCCTTCATCGAGAAGTGGCAAGGCGAGCCGTGCTTGAGTGCCGAAGAGGTGGCAGCGATCGTTGAACTGCTGAAGCTCAACAGCGAAAAAGTCCACGAAATGGAAAAGCCTGAGCCTGCAAAAGAGATCCCTGAAGAATACAAAGCCTTCATCCCTGCCGACTTCCGCGATCCTGAAGAGGATGACGACGAGGATGAAGACTACGAAGATGAGGAAGAGGCACCCGAAGAAGATCGCTTGCCCGAAGCGCAAGAGGCTCAGGAAGAAGCAGAGGGTGCGGCGGCTTCTGATAGCGCCCAAGCCCAAGCTTCCTCTGCGGATGTCGATTCCGACACGCAACAGAAGTAGTGTGCAAGAAAGCTATGTCTACGTCTGAACTCAACCCTAACGAAATGGGCATCTCGCATGCCCCTGAAGCTGCGCGATCATTCGGTGAATTCGTCGATACGATCGCGGCATTGCGCCGCCCAGATGGGTGTCCGTGGGATCGCGAGCAAACGCACGCCTCTATCGCCTCGAATATGCTCGAAGAAGCCTATGAAGCGGTCGACACGATCGAAGCGAACGATACTGAGCACCTCTGCGAAGAGCTGGGCGATGTGTTGTTGCAGGTAGTCTTGCAAAGTCAGATCGCAGCCGACGGGGGCGAGTTCACTATCGACGATGTGTGCCGTGCGGTCA
Organism: uncultured Eggerthella sp.; assembly: GCA_958409415.1. Classification (GTDB taxonomy): domain Bacteria; phylum Actinomycetota; class Coriobacteriia; order Coriobacteriales; family Eggerthellaceae; genus Anaerotardibacter. The sequence goes on from CATYMO010000001.1 coordinate 138,630, forward strand.
ACGCGAAGATCATCCGTCGTCATCCGCATGTGTTCGGTGAAGCGCAGGCAGGCGATGCGAACAGCGTGCTCGATATCTGGGATAAGATCAAACTTTCCGAACGTGCGCAGGCTGCACAGGATGCCGCATCGGGCGAAGCTAACGAGCAGAAGCCCGAAAGCATCCTTGCGAGCGTGCCCGTTTCATTCCCTGCGCTCATGCAGGCACAGAAGATCTCACGCAAGGCAGTTGCTGCTGGTTTTGAATGGGATTCGGTGGCGCACGTGTGGGAAAAAGTTCACGAGGAAGCACGTGAGTTGCAAGAAGCCTATGCACGCGCACCGAAGTCGGAGAACGGCAAGATGCTCAAGAACACGCCTGAGTTTCATGAGGCTGAGCTTGAGATGGGCGATGTGCTCTTCTCGCTCGTGAATGTGGCGCGCAAGATGGGAATCGATGCCGAAGGTGCCCTGCGGGCAACATGCACGAAGTTCCGCAATCGCTGGGAAGCCATGGAAGATGAAGCATTCGATCAAGGCGTTCAGCTCGAAGAGCTTCCTATGGAGAAGATGCAGGCACTTTGGGATAAGGCGAAGGCAGCCGAATAAGTCGCTGCGCAGTAAGCCCAGAGGTTCGCTGAAGGCCAACGACAAGGGCAGCACCCTAAACAGAAGTTTTTACCTCTCCCGTTTTTGGTGGTTGACACTACGTTGCTCTATTGAGAAAATAACCAATGCTGCAAAGCTTACTGCTTGCAACGAGATGCGCCCTTACCTCAGCTGGATAGAGGGACTGACTACGAATCAGTACGTCGGGGGTTCGAATCCCTCAGGGCGCACCATTTGAATACAACCCTGTTTGACCAGTTCAAGCAGGGTTTTTTAGTGGCTTCACCAGCCTTCATATCATCTGCAAGACTGGGTGGTACTATTTCTTGATGCTATATTCTGAATAGACGGTAGAGAACGAAACGGAGGCATGATGAGAAGAGAAGAATCGCTCTTAGCGGCACAGGCATCTAGTGATGTCGACCTTCCCATCGCACATCAAAGGGTAACCACGCTCCAGAAGAAGCTTGCTCTTTTTGTAGTAGCGCTCACCTTGATGGTTGGCTGTTTGGTCGCTGCGCCACAGTTTGCTCATGCAGCTACCGAAACGGTAGGCGGCGTGACCTATACCTACACCGATAACAGTACGTATGGCGGGGTCACGATCCAGAAGGTCAGCGTCAGTAATGCTTCTGCTGGTTTCGACGTTCCTGCTCAGTTAGGTGGAAAGAACGTCACCCAGATCGGTATGGAGAGCACAAAGAAGCTCGAAGTTGAAGGTGTTAGTTCGCTCAATCTTAATGTTCGCAATCGCACTTCTTTGAAGGCGATCTATGCTGAGTCGAGCAAACTAGCAGGACTCACGGTCTCTGGTTGCACCGCTCTTGAGTACCTCGACTGCGCGTATAACAGTCTTACCGGCATAAATGTCATGGATTGCAATAATCTCAAGACGCTGCGTTGCGAGTCAAACCAGTTGAAGACTTTGAGCGTATCGAATTGCATAAACCTTGGGTATCTCTATTGCAACAACAATCAGCTCACAGGGCTTGTTTTGCCTTCCGGCTCAACCGCTTTAAAGGAGCTCGATTGCTCTTACAATTCGCTTAAATTGCTAGACGTATCGGGGCAGGAGGGACTCGATTATCTGCGTTGCAACAACAATGCACTCACTTCCATAAACAGCATGGGAAGCCTTACCCGTCTTACCACGCTCTTCTGCTTCAACAACAAACTGACAGGACTCGATCTCTCTCGATCGAGCCATCTGCAAACGCTCGAATGTGCCAACAATAACCTCACTGGACTCGATGTATCGAACCACACTTCTCTCCAGTCGGTCTTCTGCAGCAATAACCAGCTGCAATCGATTAAGGTGAATGGCGCATCTTCTCTTACCACGCTGAATTGCTCATCGAACAAGCTCGCTTCGTTGGATGCTTCGAACTTGAGGGTGCTTCGCGATCTGAATTGCTCTTCTAACAAGCTTACTTCGTTGACCCTTACCAGCCTACCGAACCTCTCCAGTCTGAATTGCTCATCGAACGACCTCACTTCGCTCAACATCACAGGTTTGGACAGCTTACGTGATCTGAACTGCTCGAACAACAACATCAGCGACGTGAAGGGACTTGAGGAGTGGTCGAAGAAGACGGGCAATACCGCCACGATCCTTCCGCAAAAGGTTGCGACCAATTCAGAGAATCAGGGCAATAATGGTAACTCGGGCAGCAATGGTGGCAACAGCAGTTCGGGCAACAACGGCGGCGTTGGAGACGCGAACAGCAATAACGTGACCGTTGCCTCAAAAGATGGCAAATGGATTCACAGCTCTAAGGGCTGGTGGTATCGCTACACCGATGGCACCTATGCGGTAGGCCTCACCAAGATCAAGAGCACCACCTACTACTTCGATGCTAAAGGTTGGATGAAGACGGGCTGGAGGAACATCGGTCCTAATGCAGACTGGTACTACTTCAAGAGCTCTGGTGCTATGGCTACCGGTTGGCAGAAGATAAAAGGCAAGTGGTACTTCCTCAACCCTGCTGATGGCAGGATGCTCACAGGCAAGCAGATCGTTGATGGCAAGACCTACTTCCTCAAGAGCTCGGGCGCTATGGCAACGGGCTGGCAGCACGTAACAGGCAACAAAGATTGGTACTACTTCAACAAATCCGGTGCGATGGTGACCGGTTGGACTAAGGTCAAGAACAAGTGGTACCTCATGGATGACAACGGCATCATGCTCACGGGCAGAGAGGTCGTTAAGGGCAAGACCTACTTCCTGGCTTCCTCAGGCGCTATGAGAACTGGTTGGGTTCAGAGCGGCTCCGATTGGTACTACTGCAACAAGTCAGGTGCTATGACCACTGGCTGGCAGAAAGTAAAGGGCTCTTGGTATTACCTCAAGAGCGACGGCAAGATGGCCAAGGGCTGGTTCCAAGAGAAGGGCAATTCCTATTATCTGAAGAGCTCAGGTGCCATGTCCAAAGGTTGGCAGAAGATCAGCAACGCCTGGCACTACTTCAAGAGCAGCGGCGCTATGTCCAAGGGCTGGCAGAAGGTGAGCGGCAAATGGTATTACCTGAATCCTTCTGATGGCAAGATGGCAACGGGCAAGCAGACCATCTCTGGTAAGACCTACTTCCTCAACAGCTCAGGCGCTATGCGAACGGGCTGGGTCAAGAACGGTTCCGGTTGGTACTATTGCAACAAGTCGGGCGTTATGCTCACCAATTCATGGGTCTCGGGCAAATATTGGGTAGGCTCTGATGGCGCTATGGCAACCAATGCTTGGGTTGACGGCGGCAAGTACTGGGTCGGATCAGACGGTAAGTACAATGCGAACAAGAAACCCGAAGCCGCAACGAACACGCCAGTGAGCGCTCCCGCAGCGGCGTAGTTTTCAAATAGGCTAAAACGCTCATCGATCAGAGAAGGCATTGACGAAAGCTCAATGCCTTCTCTTTTTATCAGGGACCTGATCAGGCTTCATGCAAGCAAGCTGCCTATGATGGGATCTTTCGATTTCTTTCGTTTCTGAAAATAGTCTCAAGATCAGAGATGTTATTTGACCGACCGGCGCTCTTACTGGCGAAGCTGAGCAAGAATCGCATCCGAAAGGACGATCGCGATCTCATCGGTGCGCTTGCTGTCCAACCCAGAAACATTCATCACATACGTTGCGCAGGAATCCGTTTCATGAGGGTGCGAGAGGGTAGCCTCTGAGGGAGAACCCTTCGTAGAGGAGTCAAGTGCACGAGGATCAACCGCGCGCCGATCTTTCGCGCGAAAACCCGGAGAGCCTGAACGATATGCGTCGATGTTCACTAAACGGATGCCTCGTTCAAGAGTGGCGTTCTCAAACTGCATCGCCGAGCTAGTTCCTGCGGGCAGATCGACTTTCATCAAGAAATGCAGTCCACTGCCAACTCCTTTGAAACGCACATAGTCTCCCGCTTCGCTTGTCATGATCTTTGCGACCAAGGAGTCTTGCAGCCGTCGATACGCAGTCCGTTGGCGGTTCACATGACGCTCGTAATCGCCAGAGGTGATGAAGCGTGCAAGCTCAAGCTGCTCGAGCGCACCGACCATGCAAGCACGTGCCATGAAACGCTCGTTGAAGGTAGTGAGCAGCTGCGGCGGCAACACCATATAAGCGATGCGGAACACGCTCCCTAAACTGCGGGTGAAAGTGTTCATATAGATCACCGACCCCTGAGTGTCCTGCATGAAGAGCGGAGGTATCGGCCGTCCACGCATACGAAATTCGCTGTCGTAATCATCTTCGATGATATAGCGCTTCAAAGGGCGACCTTTCGCGCCTGGTCTCTCTGAGCTGCGGAAAGCGTTTTGCTTACTGGTTTCGCGCGCCCAATCGAGCAATTCATGACGTCTCACTGCACTCATCACGCTTCCGGTGGGGAACTGGTGAGCAGGAGAACAATGGGCAATGCTCGCCTTACTTGCTCTGAGTGTCGCAACATCAAGCCCGCTTTCATCGACAGGGATGCCAACAACGTGCGCACCACTCAGTTCGTAATGCGTGCGCAACGCAGGATACCCAGGATCTTCCACCGCGAAGGTACGCTCACGTCCAAGAAGTTGCACCAACACCCCGTAAAGGTCCTGCGCCCCAGCTCCGATGATGATCTGTTCGGGTGAAGCCTCCAATCCGCGAAAGTGGACCAAATGCCCAGCGATCGCAGTGCGCAATTCTTCCGATCCGCGGTTGTCGTGCGCAGTTCGAAGAAGCAGACCTTTCGAAGCCTCGCTGAGCGTGCGCCGGACTGTTTTCGCCCAAATATGAAAAGGAAATTGATCGCCTGATCGGTCGTTTCCTGAAAAATCAGCGAGCAAGGGGGTTGCTTGGATCGAAGAGGCACTCGCGAGGACTGGATCGATCTGCTTGGTGGCCGCTTTGGCATTCAGCTGATGCTCGATTTGTTCGCTGCCTGCGCTCATATCGTGTGCTTGAACAGAAGGAAGCTCGTTCACGAAATACCCGCGGCGCTCTTTCGCTTCGATATAGCCCTCGGCAGCAAGTTGGCGGTAAGCGCTTTCGACTGTGATGACGCTGATTCCGAGGTGCTGGGCAAGCGTCCGCTTCGAAGGGAGCTTGCTGCCTGCATCAAGACGGGCCAGTTCGATATCTGAGCGAATCGCCTGGTAAAGCTGTTCGTAGAGGCTACGGGAATTCTTCGCATCAAGTTCGTACGTCAGCATAGCGCGCTCGTTCTCTCTTGTTCGCAGGCGTTCTCAAAGAAACTGATCTTAATAAAAACATCGATTTTGGTCATTTCGATATGACCATCATCACTTTACCATGGCAGAGACGACTAAACACCCTGCAGCCCGAAAGGGTTAGGAAAAGAAGAAAAGGAGTCCGATCATGAGCGTTGATCAGAAGGACGGCACCTGCTCTTGCGAGAGCACGCAGGAACGCGCCAAGCTGAATAAGCAGCTTGCGCAGATGTTGAAGGGTGGCGTGATCATGGACGTCACGACACCGGAGCAAGCGCGGATCGCTGAAAAGGCGGGCGCTTGCGCAGTCATGGCGCTCGAGCGCATCCCGGCCGATATCAGGCTTGCTGGCGGCGTTTCGCGCATGAGTGATCCGAAGATGATCAAAGGCATCCAAGAGGCAGTGAGCATTCCGGTCATGGCGAAATGCCGCATCGGACATTTTGCGGAAGCGCAGATCCTCCAAGCTATCGACATCGACTACATCGACGAATCGGAAGTGCTCTCGCCAGCAGATGATACCTATCATATCGACAAAACGCAGTTCAGCGCCCCCTTCGTCTGCGGCGCACGCGATCTGGGAGAGGCACTTCGTCGCATCGCCGAAGGTGCTGCGATGATCCGCACGAAGGGCGAGCCAGGTACGGGCGATGTGGTCCAGGCGGTGCGCCACATGCGCAAGATGAATGCGGAGATCCGCCGTGTTGCCGCGATGCGAGACGACGAACTGTTCGAAGCGGCGAAGCAACTTGAGGTTCCCCTGGGCTTGCTACGCCAGGTGCACGACACTGGTCGCCTGCCGGTGGTCAACTTCGCAGCAGGCGGCATCGCAACGCCGGCTGATGCATCGCTCATGATGCAGCTGGGCGCAGAAGGCGTGTTCGTTGGTTCAGGTATCTTCAAGTCGGGCAACCCTGCGAAGCGCGCAGCAGCCATCGTACGCAGCGTTGCGAATTACGAGGACGCAGAGCTCATCGCAGCGCTCTCTGAGGATCTTGGCGAAGCGATGGTGGGCGTGAACGAGGACGAGATCGCTCTCATCATGGAAGAGCGCGGCAAATGAGTGCTGCTCCAAAGGGCGCTCCGCAGCGGAATGCGAAGATAGGCGTGCTTGCCGTTCAGGGCGATTTCGCCGAACATGCTGCCAGGCTGCGTGCGCTCGGATGCGAGACCATCGAGCTTCGCTGTGCCGCCGATCTTGATACCGCGCTCGATGCGATCGTGCTGCCTGGCGGTGAATCAACGGTGCAAGCGGCGCTGCTCGAAGAGTTCGCTATGGTAGATCCGATCAAGCGGATGATCGAAACAGGCACGCCGGTGCTCGCTACGTGCGCGGGTCTGATCCTCCTTGCCCGCGAGGTCGAGCACGCCAACGGCAGGAGAGATTCCCGCGCTCCCTTTGAACGCGCGGGTTGGGCCCCGGGCGCGATCGGCACGTTGCCCGTCCAGGTGAGACGCAACGCCTATGGCCGGCAGCTGGCAAGCTTCCATGCGGAGGCTCCACTTCGTTTCAGCAAGGAAACGGGAGATGAGGTGCCCAACATCCCGCTCACGTTCATTCGCGCACCCCAGATCGTGGCAACTGGTGAAGGGGTGGAGACCTTGGTGAGCGTGGACGAAGCGCCAGTAGCGGTGCGCTTCGGCAATCAGATAGGCATAACGTTTCATCCTGAACTCGATGAGGACGACACGCTCTACCAGCTCTTTCTTGGTTTGATCGATGCACATGCTTAAGTTCTTTCGAGAGCGCCAGCGAGAAGAGGGTGCTCTCGGATAGCCTGTATGAGCACGTGTGGCTATTGCAAAAGGCAGAATATCCGGACGCCAAGAGTTCGTCGTGCATAACAAATTTCTGCTGTGCAACCTATCCCATGATACTATTTTGCCTGGTATCGAACCCAGGGAGGCCTCATGCAGTACAGCTACAACATCATCGTTGATTCTCCGTGCGAGATCACGGCCGATTTTGCTAAAGCGAACCAGCTCAAGGTTCTCCATTTCACCTATACCGAAGGCAACGGAGACGAAGGCTTGTGCGGGGTCGATGACCTGTTCGTCTCGCGCACTGCTCACGAATTCTATGAGGCGATGCGCAACGGCGCAGCTCCGCAAACGAGCCAGCCTTCCCAGCATGAGTTCGAGAGCGCATTTCGCGAAGCCATCGAGTCGGGCATTCCGGCGGTCTATCTTGCCTTCGATTCAGGTATTTCGGGTTGCTATGAAGGTGCTTGCATGGCGCTCGATCGTTTGAAGGACGAATACGGCGCGGAGAACGTTGCGGTGCATATCGTCGACACGAAGCTCCCCGCCACGCCGCTCAACATGCCCGTGTGGGAGGCAGTTCGCCAGCGCGAAAAGGGAATGCCGCTCGAGCAGATGATAGCGTGGGCAACCGAAGCTCATAACTATATGCATATTCATTTCATGGTAGATGACCTGAAGGCGCTCGCACGAGGAGGCCGCATTCCCTCAGGCGTTGCCGTGGTGGGGACGAAGCTCGATATCAAGCCGATGCTCACGGTCTCTCTCGATGGTAAGCTTGAATTGAATGGCATTGCGCATGGTCGCAAGAAGGGCATCCGTCGTATGGCCGAGAACTATCTTTCCCTGCATGATCCTCAGGTGGCAGTGTGCTCTATCGGTAACGCCGATTGCTACGAAGATGTTGAGAAGCTCGAAAAGGCCATCAATAAGCATTCAGAGACACCAGCGTTCTTCCTGGAGTCTTCGTGCGGACCTACCATCGGCTGTCATGTGGGACCAGGCTTCTTATCGTGTTGCTTCTGGGGTGCTGATCGTCGCAAGGAAGCATCGCCAGCGAAGTATTTGAGCGAAAGCATGCAGCTAGGCATCTAAGCAACGTCTAGGCATCTCGTTACCCGTCGGTCGGGCTAGCCACGCGTTGCAAGGAAGCTTCCTTCGCCGCGCGTCGCAAAGGAAAGCCTCTGCTAATAGGGGTGCCCCGCCTTATTCGCTCGGTCTATTCTTCACGACCAAGCCTCCTATGAACAGGAGGATGAGAGCTAATCCGCCAACCAGCGAAGGCCAAGGTGAGAGGCTCAACCCTGCAACAAGATATCCAACCAAGCAAATGCCTGCCACCAAACTCGCATAGGGCAGCTGCGTGGTAACGTGCGCCAGATGATTGCAGCTTGCGCCGGCAGATGAGAGGATCGTCGTGTCCGAAATGGGCGAGATGTGATCGCCATAGACCGCGCCAGCAAGCGTTGCGCCAATCGTGAGCAGGTAAAGCGGGCTTTCGGGCGTGAACACGCCGATCACGATCGGGATCACAAGAGCGATCGTTCCCCAGGAAGTGCCCATGGCGAACCCGATGAATGCTGAAGCGATGAAGATCACCACAGGGAGGAACTGCAGCGCGAAGCCAGCGGAATCGAGCAAGCCAGCGATGAAGGTGCCGGTGCCGAGCATGTAACGGCAGCAACCTCCTAACGACCAGGCAAGCACCAAGATCATGATAGCTTCGACCATCGAGCGAACGCCTTCCGATGCGCCGGTGATGAAGCTTGAGAGGTTCAGCAGCTTGCGCGGCAGATAGAGCAGCGCTGCAACCACCAAGGCAACCATCGAACCGATGCACAGTCCCATGATGGGGTTTTCACCCATGGCGGTTGCAAAATCGATGCCCTGGAAGAAGCCGCCCGCATACATCATGCCCAGGATCGAGAAGATGATGAGCACGAGGATCGGCACGACCAGGTCGTAGACGCGCCCGTTGCGCGCGATGTGAAGTTGGTCGTAGGCATCCAGTGCTTCGCCCGCCATATCCTGGAGGCGCACGTTGTCTTCGAGCGTCTCATCGATATCTTCGCGAACCGCGCTCGAACTGGGTGCGAGCGATTCTTCGGCAGCATGCTTGATGCCTTTGCGCGGCTGCTTGAAGCGCGTTTCGAAGGCCTGTTGCGCGCGCTTCATCGGACCGAAATCGCGCCCGCTAGCGCACAGCGCGAACACGAACACGATGGTGAGCAGCGCGTAGAAGTTGTAGGGGATCGAGGCAACGAAGGTGTTGAAGCCGTCTTCGCCCAAATAGCCGCCAACGGCAACGGCCCACGATGAAACAGGCACGATGATGCAGATGGGAGCTGCGGTCGAATCGATGATCCATGCCAGCTTCTCGCGGCAGATCTTGAAGCGGTCGGTCACCGGGCGCATCACGCTACCTACCGTAAGGCAGTTGAAGTAGTCGTCCACGAAGATGATCACGCCTAGAAGCGCAGTAGCAATCGAGGCAACACGCGGATTCTTGATGCGCTTCACGGCCCATTTCGCATACGCGATCGATCCGCCTGCCTTCGTGATGAGCATCGTGAGCGCGCCTAAGAGCGCCAAGAACAAGATAAGACCAGCATTCGACGAGATCTGCTCGATGAAGATGTTCGGCAGCAGGCACAGTCCGTCGATCGTTTGCTCAAGACCTACGCCAGCCAAACTGAATTGGTAGATGAGCAGCCCAGAAACGATGCCGATGAGGAGCGAAGAATAGACTTCTTTCGTGATGAGTGCAAGCGCGAGCGCGAGAAGAGGCGGAACGAGCGACCACGCACCGGTGTCGAGTAAAACGAACCCTTCCATGTTGGTGATTCCGATCTACTAGTCGAAGGTCACGCCGGGCGCATACAAGAAGCGCGGCTCGATGATGTTCTTACGGATGTAGTGCAGCGTTTCGACCTCGCCATGTTCTGCCAAATGCTCGAGCAAGACGAGCAAGAATGCGGCCGAATCGGGATGGATCTCGATGTTGCCCGAGGAAAGTTCGCGCTTGTAGTATTCGAGCGGCGAAGCATCGGTGTAGTGCTCCTTTTCGTACACCTTCGAAGCGGCGATGCGATCGCAGAGCATCTCGACCATGTAGCGGGTGGGAATCGGGCAGCCATACAGCGTGCCATCTCCACCTTCGATCACGTCGAGCCAGTATTCGTAGTGATGCTTGTTGCGTCCTTTGTGGTGGATCCATCCACGCGAAAAGCCCTTGTCGTGGCGTTCAGCGGCATTGGGAGAGCGGTTGCCCTGATAGTAATTGATGCCCACCAAGAATTCATCGGGCGAGAACTTCGAGAGATCGTGAACAAGCCCCTGCCAAGGAATGCCGCAGCGCACACAGGCCTCGAAAACGAGCCATTTGTGCTGCGATACCGTGCCAAGATGATGCCAGGCGTTCGTGAGATATTGCCCGAACGTTCGCGGACGCGGGTTGGTCCTGGCATTCGGGTCTGCCCATGCGGGGCGCCAGCTACCAGGGGCTGCGTCGCATTTTGGACCCGTTGTCGCAGCTGTGGGCACGGAGGCGTTTGAGTCGTTCGCAGGTGTGCTTACGCTTGTTCCGCTGCCTGCAGAATGCGCGGCGTGATCTTTGGCATTCTGCGCCGCTGAAGGTTCTTGAGGTATGTTCGCTTCAGACATGAGCCGTCCCTGTCGTCTGGTTAGATTGCGTTCTATATACAGAAGATTCGCTTTTCGCGCTACAATACAACTTTACGGTTGAAAGGAAGCGTGTATGAGCGAAGACAAAAGCAGTGCTCTCTATGATGATATTGTAACGGTTAATTCCGTCGATCCGGCCCTCTATGACATGTATCCTGTCAAACGAGGTTTGCGTAACAACGATGGATCGGGCGTGATCGCGGGCATCACGAACATCTCGAACGTTCATGGCTACATGATGAACGAGGGCGACAAGGTTCCCGTCGAAGGCAAGCTCACGTTCCGTGGCTACGATATCTACGATCTGCTCAGCGATACTTCCCCAGAGAAGCGCTATGGTTTCGAAGAGGTCGCTTACCTGCTCATGCTCGGCAAACTTCCTACGCAAGACGAGCTCGACCAGTTCGTGGCCGCTATCGATGCAGAACGCGAACTGCCCGATGGCTTCACGGCTGCGCGCATCATGCGCCATCCTGCAGCGGATCTGATGATCATGCTGTCGCGTTCGATCATCTCGCTCTATGCAGATGATCCCAATGCCGAGGATCGCTCCATCGAGCACGAGATCAAAACGGCTATTTCGCTCATCTCTCGTCTGCAGCGCATCATGGTGCTCTCCTACCATGCGAAGCAGGCGTATTTCCACGGCGATTCGATGATCATGCATCGTTTCGTCCCCGGTCAGAGCTCTTCGGAGACCATCCTTTCCATGCTACGCCCTGATCGTGCATTCACGCCTGAAGAGGCGCGCATGCTCGACATCATGATGTGCCTGCACGCAGAGCATGGTGGTGGCAATAACTCCACCTTCACCTGCCGCGTACTCTCTTCTGCCGATACCGACCCCTATTCTGCCTACGCTGGCGCGGTCGGGTCGCTCAAAGGCTCGAAGCACGGTGGTGCGAATCATCAAGTGCTCGGTATGCAAGCAGAGATCAAGGAGAACGTTAAGAACTGGGAAGACGACGATGAAGTCGCTGCCTATATTGCGAAGATCGTGAACAAGGAAGCCTACGACAAGACCGGCCTTATCTATGGCATGGGTCACGCGGTCTATACGCTCTCCGACCCGCGTGCCATCATCTGCAAAGATTTCGCGACGCGTCTTGCCGAAGGTACCGAATACGAGCCTGAGCTTAATCTGCTGAAGTCGATCGAGCGCCTGGCACCCGAGGTCATCTTGCAGGAAAAGGGCACGAACAAGGACATGTGCGCGAACGTGGACATGTATTCAGGCTTCGTTTATTCCATGATGGGCATCCCGGCCGATCTCATCACGCCGCTCTTCGCTTGCTCGCGTATGGCGGGTTGGGCTGCGCACCGCATGGAAGAGATCCTCACCGGCAAGCGCATCATTCGCCCGGCATACAAGACCGCGGTCAAAGAGCAGGATTACGTACCCATCGAGCAGCGATAAGGTGACAAACTACCCGGTCGTGCGTCATCTTACGGGAAGCGACCGCTGACCGCCGCATTTGAACGATAAATATGGAGAAGTTGCGCCGTTTGAAAGAGCGGCGCTTCTCTTTTTTCTCAAGAGTAATAAGGTAAAGAATTGTTGTTTATTCAACATTCTTCTAGTAGCGAATAGCGCTGCAGTTTGGAAAGGACGGAGCTGACCGTCCTTTTTTCACGGATGAAATTCGGGGTCAGGAGACGAAAAGCTCCTCGCTCGCTCAAGTATCGTACGCATCTTTTTTGGAAAGGATCTGTCTGTATGGGTCTTACACGCAAGCAGATTTCAACAGTGGCCGTCCTGCTCATCGGTACCTTCGTGGTCGTGCTCAATCAAACGCTGCTCTCGCCAGCGCTTGCTTCTATCATGCGCGATCTTTCTATCGATGCGCCCACCGTGCAGTGGGTCATGTCCATCTATTCGCTCGTTGAAGCGGTGGTCATTCCGCTCTCGGCGTTTTTGATCGGACGCTTCAGCACGCGTCAGCTCTTCATCACGGGTCTGATCATCTTCACGGCAGGCAGTCTGCTCTGCGCATTCTCGCCCGGGTTCATCTTCCTGCTGCTCGGTCGCGTGTGCCAGGCTATCGCAGCGGGAGTCTTCATGCCCATGATCTTCACGGTGCTCCTGCTCATCTTCCCGCGTGAGAAGCGCGGAAGCGCGATGGGTCTGGTCTCACTTGTGATCGGTTTCGCGCCGGCAGTCGGCCCGACGCTCTCTGGCGTGCTCGTGGATAGCATCGGCTGGAGGATGCTCTTCGTGGTCATCACGGTGGTAGGCGTTCTGTTGGTCCTTTCAGCGGTGAAATTCCTCGAGAACTATGGCGATTTCGAGCGTACTTCTTTCGACAAATTGTCGGTTCTGCTCTCAACGGTCGGTTTGGTGTGCTTGCTCTACGGGCTTTCCACCTTCTCTTCTACTGCGAATCCCGCTATGACCGCAGGCTTCATCGTGGTTGGCCTCGTGGTCATCGCCATCTTCGTGCGCAGGCAGCTCAAGCTTGAGAACCCGCTCTTGAAGGTCACGGTCTTGAAGACGCGCAATTACCGCATCGCCATCATCGTTGCCATCATCAACTTCGGTGTATTGATCGGCCTCGGCACTATCTTGCCGCTCTATCTGCAGACCTTGCGTGGCTTCTCGGCGCTCGAGACAGGCCTCACGCTTCTGCCCGGTGCGCTGATCGGCGCCTTCGTCGGCTACTTCGCAGGCCGTCTGTTCGACCGTTGGGGCGTGCGCAAGTGCGTGGTGCCCGGCGTTACCATCTTCTTCGTGGGCACGCTCGGCTTCCTCATCTTCGATATGAACACCGATCTGCTGGTCATCTGCGCCATCTACACGGTGGTCGCGCTTGGCATCCAGTTCCTCACCACGCCGATGAACACGTGGGGCATCAATTCGCTCGACAACAGTGTCATCCAGCATGCGAATGCGGTAACGAACACCTTGAACCAGGTCTCGGCTGCGTTCATGACGGCGCTCATCGTGTCTATCTCAGCGCTTGGTTCGACCATCGCACCGAATGCCGACCCCACCATGCAGCTCTATGAGGGTGACCATCTGGCGTTCGTGGCAACGGCTGTTCTGGCAGCTATCGCGTTCATCGTCGTCATGTTCTTCGTGCGCGACAAGCGCAAGCGCGATACGCACATTGCGCCTATGTCCATGCAGCAGTTCAGCCCGAGTGAGAACACCGATGAGATCCCGGTCTCTCGCGCGATGAACCCCGAGCCTTACTTCGTTACGAGCACCGCGACCATTCGCGAGGTCGCGCAAATCATGGTCGACAACAAAGCGAGCGGCGTTCCGATTGTGGACCATAACAAGATGGTGGTCGGGTTCATCTCCGATGGTGACATCATGAAGTACATCGGTCGCAACGACGGCATCCTCGACTCGACCTACATGCTCTATCAGGTTCCCGATCCGCAAACGTTCCCGCAGCGCATCAGTAAGCTCATCGACATGAATGTCATGCAGATCGCCACCAAGAACGTGATCGCGGTGAAGAGCGATTCCTCGCTTGAAGATGCCTGTCGTCTGCTCTCCGAAAAGCGCATCAAGAAAGTGCCGGTAGTCGAGGAGGGCGAGCTGGTCGGTTCGCTTTCGCGCGCGGATGTCATCCGCGGTACCATGGCCAATATCGTCACCATCAAAGCGATGGCCGAAAAGGACGATGCGAAGAAGCCGCAGCTTGCGTAATACCGGCTTGTGGTCGACCTCCGCTTTTATTATCGAGATTCTGCGAGATTATTCACTAGTATAGATATGACCTATAGTATTGAATCGATCTTGCACGCTGAAGAGAGGAGGTGCCATGATCATGCCAGAGCTTACGGAGCAAGACAGCTCTGAAGAGTCCTTGCCTGAAACAGGCATGATCGGCGCTTCCGATCTTTTTTCGGTGAGTACCACCGCCAACGAAGAATCGGATCGTCCGCTCGTTATCGCGCTCTATTCTTCGGTCGGCTCAGGTCATCGCAGCGCGGCAGCTTCTACTGCCGAAGCGTTTGCGCGCTTACGCGGCAACCATCCGCTCGTTCCTGAAAATGCCGATATCGAACTGCTCGACATCCTCGACTTCGGGTATATGAAGTTCGATGGTGAGAAGACGACTACGCTCTTCACGGGCCCGACGCGCTACATCTACGACATAACGTGGCACTACGTTCTGACCGGACGCCTTCTGTGGGGCGGCGGCAGCATTTGGTCCTATTTCATGTATTCCGCCTTCACCCGCTATGTGGCGAAGCGCAAACCGATCGCTATTGTGACCACGCACATCGTTGCGGCGAATGCGGCAGTGGCTGCGCGCATGATCACCAAGCTCGACTTCCCTGTGGTTTGCGTGCCGACCGACTATGGCGTGGAGGGGTTGTGGCCGCATCGTTTCAGCGATCTGTTCTGCGTTGCCGATGAGCTTATGAAAGAAGAGCTCTATCCGCGTAAGGTGAAGCCGGAGGATATCAAGGTCACGGGCATTCCTGTTAAGCCGAGCTTCAATCAGGAGTACGATCGCACTGCCGTTCTTGAAAAATATGGGCTACCCGTGGATAAGAAAATCGTGCTCGTTATCGCGGGCGCGCGTTTGCGCCAGCCCTATGTGCTCTTTCGCGAGCTCATGGATGAGATTATCGAAGACCTTGCTGCGTTCGATGATATGCATTTCGTTTTTTTGACCGGAAGCGACGAAGAATATGCTGATCATGTGCGCAAACACTGCAGCGATTGCGGCGTTCCGAATGTTTCTGTCTATAACTACGTTGAGAAGATCGCCGAACTGATGAATGCAGCCGACTTGGCCATTGCTAAATCGGGCGGTTTGGCGGTTACCGAATGCCTCTGTTCGCGCTTGCCGCTCATCATCGTGGGGCGCTCATTCGGTCAAGAAGATGCGAACACCACTACCGTTACTCGCGCGGGAGCGGCTTATCAAGTGCTTACTTCACCTGAGCTGCTGGAGAAGTTGCGCGAGATCCAGAAAGACCCTGCGATGCTCGATCGCATGATAGAGGGCGGGGCTGAGCTGCGCAAGCCCGATTCGGCGCGCAATGTTGCGCTGGCCACGCTCGAGAAGGTGGGCAATACTGCTCCTATCAAGAATCGCTTCTTCTGGCTCTACTGGGGCAAGAAACCCCTGCGCACCCGCTAAGGTGTCGAACGACCGGGTAGTGCGTCACCTGTGGAAGCTTATCCCGGCTGATCTCAAGGTGACCGAAGATTCCTCAGAAGATGCTGGTAAGATGGAAACATCGATTCAACCAACGAAGAAGCATGCGGAGGGAGCTTTGATGGAAGCCTACAAAGAAGAGTTCATTGAGTTCATGGTCGAGAGCGATGTGCTCAAGTTCGGCGAATTCACGCTGAAGAGTGGAAGGCAGTCTCCCTTCTTCATGAATGCGGGCGCCTACGTTACGGGCGATCAGCTGCACCGTTTGGGAATCTACTACGCACAAGCTATCGAGCAGAACTTTGGACTCGATTTCGATGTGGTGTTCGGACCGGCGTACAAGGGCATTCCGCTTTCCGTGGTCACTGCTATGGCGTTGAACGAGCTGTATGGCAAAGAGGTGCGTTACTGCTCCAACCGTAAAGAGGTAAAGGACCATGGCGACACAGGCATCTTGCTCGGCAGTGATCTGCATGATGGCGATCGTATGCTCATGGTGGAGGATGTGACCACTTCAGGCAAATCGATCGAAGAGACCTATCCCATCATCAAGGCGCAGGCCGATGTGGAAGTGGTGGGCCTCATGGTTTCGCTCAATCGCCAGGAAGTAGGCAAAGAAGGTAAGAAATGCGCGCTCGATGAGGTTTCAGAGCGCTATGGGTTCCCCACGGCTGCCATCGTAACCATGGAAGAGGTGACCGAGTGCCTGTACAACAAGGAAGTGCAGGGCAAGATCATCATCGATGATGCGCTCAAGGCAGCTATCGATTCCTATTACGCTCAATACGGCGCCAAAGCCTAAAAGGTGACGAACGACCGGGTAGTTTGTCACCTTAGTCGGGGCGGCCGATACCGCCCATGTTCTCGAAGCGCGCTTGCAGCACTTCGTTGGGATAATAGGTATCGAAGGCAGTTTCGATAGGGGTGGTGGCCTCCACGCCGTGGCAACGCGCATCAGCACGCAGCATCACAGCCACGGTCATAACGATATCGACCATGAGGAACGCGAAGAGCGCCCAAGTCACGATGCGATAGGCAAGACCCTCCGTATTCACCTTTGCAAAGATCTTCTTAACGAAGGGATAGCCTAGGCGCACCCACACAAGCCCGAGTATTCCCCAGATGACCATGTGGAAGATATCGGTACGTCCGTTGAAGTTGCCAGGCGCTTCAAGGTAGCTCCAGGCAACGATGCCCCAAAACTCCTCCATCGCCCAACTCGCCAAATATTCCACGGCGCCACCCACCACAGCAGCAATGCAGAAGATACTGAAGTTCGAGTGGAACTTGGCACCATCGAGCCTGAGCGCAAAGACAGTAAGAAGAAATGCTCCTGTTCCGTAGATGGGGGAGAATGGCCCCCACAAAAGCCCTGCACGGCTTTCGATATCACCGTCGAAGGCGATATAGTGCTGCAGGGTCTCGCCCGCAAGCCCAAGCAGAGACATTGCGGCAAACACCCAAGTGAGCATCAGCAATTTCGACGTGAAGGTCTGCGGCTTCCCGGGCACTTCAGCGATCGCGCTCGTCTGGACTGATGCTTCAGTCGCGTTCATCAGCGCCACTCCGCAATAGTATATTGGCGAGGGGCTTTCGCAACAAGCAGCGTATCCGATGCGTAAACGATCGTCGAATCATCCTGAGAAGCGCCAGACTTCACAACCGCCGTGGTCGATCCTTCGTTCGGAGAATCGATCGCCAACTCGACGCCAGTATCGCCTTCGCCTTCGCCTTCAGCGGGCGCTTCGACCACTTCGACATTGTCCCAGGTAGCGCTTGACGCATCGAGAGAATGGCGTGCTTTCAAAAGCGAAGCGAACAACTCCGAGAGATTCGCTTCAGCAGTAGGAGAATCGGGTCTGCTCGTGAAAGCAACCACCAGATAAGTGTTATCGCCATCAACTACGATGCCTGCATCGTTAACAGCATCTTCTCTGCCACTTTCTGAAACGCACCAGCCTGCTTTGTTATATACGGTTGCGTTATCCATCCCGGCTTCAACGGCGCCGTTGCGCAAGAAGGAGGTTTCGGTGCGTTCGAACAGCCCTTTAAGCCAGGTGGCGGTGTCGCTGCCCGAGTTCAGGTAATCCCAGATGTGCGTCCAGAGCGTTGCGGAATCGCGTACGGAATAGGAGGGGAAGGTGGCCATGTAGTTAGCGGGGTCGATCCCCATCTCAGAAAGCCAATTGTTGTGGTCCGAGCCGTCGTAGCTGTGCTTGAGCGAACGATAGGAATTATTGTCTGACCATACGATCGCGTCTTCGATACGGTTACTCACAGCAGATTTGTTGAGCGTTCCGCCGTCGATATATTCTTCGCAGAGGAACACGCTTATGGGTGCTTTGTAGGTGCTTGCCCCATAGATGCGTGTGTCGATGTTGTAGCAGAACCCGCTACCCGTGTTCAGATTCATGATCAAAAAGCCCACGTCTTCGTTGTCGGCTTCAAGGAAGGAAAGGTCTTCAGTGATGGAACGATTCTCGTCTTCGGAAAGGCTGGCATACATCTGGTTGCCGTTTTCGACGAGCGAAAACGAGGTAATGGTATCGGGTTGGACTGCGATGTGCCTATAGTCGGTCTCGTCAGGCGTGTAAGTGATCTCGGGCGGCTGCTCTTCTGCAGGCTCTTCAGAATCGGGTGCGAACGTGCACGTGTGCCCGGTGAAGACGAGCGCAACTAACACGATCAAGATCGCAACCACTACTGCTAACAAGATGAACTGCACGCGTGGTGGCAGGTTCAGGCGAATCCAGGTGATCAGGCTGCTCAAAGAACGCACGAGCAGGGCACCAAGCCAAAGCAAGAATCGCCCAAGAGCTTTCAGGGCGATCCAAAGATAATGGCCGAGGAAGCGCACAGCAGCCACCAGCTTTTCAAAAAATGTCGACATATCGTAGATTTTACTAATACCAAGACAAAACGGAGAAATGAAAAGATCGAAGCTCTAAAATAAACAGACAAGAGGTGCATGCTTCCCGATCATTAGTTACGTTTTGATGTATATTCAATGGTTAAGCAAAACAGCACAGACGATTAAGGGAAAATCAGAGAGAGCCTATTAAGGAGTAGTAAGCCTCAATGGTGTTTGTTGTCAGTATACTTTTAGTCGCATTCTTCTTACTGATGAATGCGTTCTTCGTTGTTGCTGAATTCTCGCTCGTGCGTGTCAGGAAATCGCAGATCGATATTCTCGTTGAAGAAGGCGCACGCGGCGCAAAGCGCGCAAAAGAGATATCAGAGAATGTTAACGCCTATCTTTCTGCCTGCCAGCTGGGCATCACGCTTGCTTCTCTGGCTATTGGCTGGTTGGGCGAACCTGCCGTTTCGAGCGTGATCCATGAGCCGCTTGCTGCGCTGGGGCTGCCCGATGCAGCGGTTTCTGCGATCGCCGTCGCTATCGGCTTCATCATTATCACGGCGCTGCACGTTATCCTTGGTGAACTGGTGCCGAAATCCATGGCTATCTTGAACACCGAACGCTATGCGCTCTTCTCGGCAACACCGCTCTATTGGTTCTATCGCATCACGTATCCCATCATGTGGCTCTTCAACTCCACCACCAATGGCATCATGCGCTTGACCGGCCACGATACCGCCAGCGAACATCAGGCGTATACCGAAGAAGAGATCAAGATCCTGCTCGAGGAAAGCGCAGAGAGCGGCGAGCTTGCTACCGATCAGTTCGAGATCCTCGATAATGTCTTCGATCTTGATGACAAAGATGCAAAAGCCATCATGACCCCGCGTACCGACATGATCGCGATTGACATCGACGATGACTTAGAAGAGATCCTCGAGATCATGGGTGCGAACAAATTCACGCGCTATCCGGTCTATAAGGACAACACCGATAACATCATCGGTTTCATACATATCAAGGATGCGTATCGCTTGCCGCCTGATTCGACCAAAGACGACCTGGTCATTCGCGACATCAATCCGGTTCCTGAAAGCTTGGCGCTCGACAAGCTCATGCAGATGATGCAGGACAAGCACACCAAGATCGCCGTAGTGGTCGATGAACATGGCGGCACGTCGGGCATCGTTACGATGAGCGATGTGATCGGCCAGATCATCGGCAGCGTTGAAGACGAATACCTCCACGACGATCAGGACGAGATCCTGAAGGTGAGCGAGAATAACTATTTGGTCGATGGCTCGCTTCCGGTCGATCAGTTCGTCGAATTCCTCGGCTTCGAGCCAGTGCCTATCTACGACTATGAGACCGTCGGAGGGCTCATGCTCGACTTGATCGACAAGATCCCTGCCGAAGGCGATTCGATCGAGATCCATCACGATAAACGCACGATCACCTTTACGGCTAAGACCATGGATGCACTGCGTATCGATAAGATCGGTGTCGAATTCAAACTAGATTCCGAAGAAGAACCAACGGAGTAACCCCTCATGGCGAATACGACCACAACGAAGGTCAACCGCCTGGGATTAACGCACAGACAGACGGTCATGATCGTGCTGCTTTTAGTGGGCACGTTCGTGACGGTGCTCAACCAAACGGTGGTAGCGCCAGCGCTGCCTTCCATCATGGTCGACATGAGCATCAACGCCGCCACCGGTCAGTGGCTTACCACCGGCTTTACGCTCGTGAACGCCATCATGGTTCCGGTTACCGCGTTTCTGATCGACCGCTTTCCCATCCGCAATCTCTTCCTGTTCTCGATGTCGATCTTCGCGATCGGCTCGCTTCTCGCTGCTTGGGGGCCGAACTTCCCGGTATTGCTCTCTGGTCGTATCGTTCAGGCGGTGGGCGCGGGTGTTCTCATGCCCATGGTCATGAGTGTGCTCATGCTCACGTTCCCGATCGAGCGTCGCGGCTTCGCGATGGGTCTCTTCGGCATCGTGATGGCCTTCGGCCCGGCCATTGGCCCCACGGCTGCTGGCGTGGTCATCGATGCTGCCGATTGGCACATCATGTTCTATGTGGTAACCGCCTTTGCGGCGATCGTGGCGCTCGTTACGCCCTTCACCATGGATCGTGTCCCCGCAAAGCATGCGCATGCCAGGCTCGATGTTCCTTCGGTGGTGCTCTCCACGCTCGGCTTCGGTTCGCTGCTCTATAGTTTCTCCATCATCGGCAATGGCGGTTTCGGCATCGAATTCTTCGTCTCGCTCATTGTCGGTCTCGTGGTGATCGTGCTGTTCTTCCGCCGTCAGCTTTCGATGGAACACCCCATGTTGCGCGTGCGGGTGCTTGCCAACAAGACCTTCTTGATGGGCACGATCATCGGCATGGTCGTGCAGGCGGCGCTTCTGTCCGTGGGTATCTTGCTGCCCATCTATTTGCAATCACTGCTTGGCTATTCTGCCACCGAATCCGGTCTCGTACTCTTACCCGGTGCGCTCATCATGGGCATCATGGGTCCGATTGCAGGACGTTGGTTCGACCGCCACGGACCGCGCGTGCTCGCTGTTACCGGCACGCTCATGCTCACGATCGGCACGGTCATGCTCGCCTTCTTAGGACCCGAAGTGAGCCTTGTTTATGTGGCAGTGGTCATGGCTATCCGCCTTTTCGGCATGGCACTCATCAACATGACCATCACCACTTGGGCGATGAACGCACTGCCTAATGACCTCATCAACCATGGCACCTCGGTGAACAACACCTTCCGCCAGATCGCGGGCTCGCTGGGAACCGCTATCCTCACCTCGGTGTTCGCGATGGTGTCGGTCTCGCTCATGGCAACCGAATCCACGACGCTTGCCGGCGTGCACGGCGTGGATGCCGCATTCGGGGTTTCTGCGGTGCTCTGCGCTATCGGATTCATCCTTGTGCTCATCTTCGTGAAGAACGGCGACGCGGAAACGAAGGTCGATCTGGATAAGCAGGAGAAGCAGAGCGTGCTCGCATCGATCATGAAGACCGATGTGTTCACGGTATCCGAAAGCTCTTCGGTGCTCGATGTGATGCGCGTGCTCGTTGAGCGCAAGATCAGCGCGGCGCCAGTCGTGGACAGTGAAGGACGCGCGGTCGGGTTCGTTTCCGATGGCGACATCATGCGCTTCCTTTCCAAGCGCAGCCATCTCTACACCGACCCGATCGTCATGATCATGCAGGCTTCGAACGACAACGACACCTTCGACGAGAAGCTTGCCGCGCTCATGCGCATGAACGTGATGGACGTGGCAACGAAAGGCGTGGTGGGAATCAACCTTTCTGCTACGCTTCCCGAAGTTTGTCGCGTACTCGGGGATAATCATTTAAAGAAGGTGCCCGTGCTCGACAAGGGCGAGATCGTGGGCGTGGTGAATCGCAGCGACATAACGCTCTATTCGATGCGCACGTATTTGAAGGCGCAGCACGACCTGTAGAGCACCTGGTCTAAAGGGAAATCATAAGGAACTATAGGGAACAGCAAGAAGGGGAAACGATGAAAGATCTAGAGATGGTGAGCATCGAAGAAGGACGCGAGGTCGTTCTTAAGAATATCCATCCGCTTGAAGTTGAGCAGGTGGATCTCGTTGATGCGGTAGGGCGCGTAGCAGCTGAAGACCTCACCAGCGATATCGACATCACGCCATTCGCTCATGCGGCCATGGACGGCTTTGCGCTCAAGGCGGCTCAGATCGAAGGTGCAACAGCAGATGCTCCTGTGAAGCTGAAGGTCGTTGCAGAGATTCCTGCTGGTTCCATCTATGAAGGCGATCTGGCAGCGGATGAATGCGTGCGCATCATGACCGGCGCTCCTGTGCCCGCATGTGCCGACTCGGTCGTCAAATACGAGCTGGTCGATTACGAAGGAAGTGACGGTCGCGCGGGTGCAAGCGTTGCGTTCACGGAACCCACGGCGCTGCGCAGCAACGTCCGTGAAGCAGGCGAAGAGATCGCGCGTGGCGAAGTGGCGATCCATGCAGGCGAAGTGATTCGTGCGGCAGGGGTCGGCTTCATCGCAAGCTGTGGCATCATGGAGGTTCCGGTCTATCGTCGCCCCAAGGTGGCCATCATCTCGATCGGCAGTGAACTGGTCGAGCCTACGGTCGTGCCTGGTCCTGGGCAGATTCGCGATGGCAACGCCTATGCGCTTGCTGCGTGCACGAAAGAAGCAGGCGGCATCCCTACTATTTTCCCGATTGTCAAAGACGATTTCATTGCGATCCGCGATGCTGTGGAAACCGCGCTCATGAATCATGATTTCGTGGTCACCTCGGGCGGTGCGTCGAATGGCGATTACGATTTCATCAAAGACGTGATCGAACAGATGGGTGCGCTTGAGATGACGCTCGTGAACATGCGTCCCGGCAAAGCTCAGGCCTTCGGTTTTGTGGAAGGCGTTCCGGTCTCCGGTCTTTCGGGCAATCCAGCAGCAGCTTACTGCGGCTTCGAGATGTTCATTCGTCCAGCGCTGCGCAAGATGCAGGGCTTCACTACCTTCGAGCGCCCGCGCGCGGTGGCAACGCTCGCGAAGGATCGCAAGAAGAAGGATGGGCGTGTGCTGCTCTTGCGCGCTACGCTTGAGCACGATGAAAATGGCAAGCTCGTAGTCGTGCCTGCTAAGAACCAGAATTCTGGTCTGTTCGGCACGCTGCAGCGCGGGAATTGCCTGGCGGTGCTACCGGCAGGAGTGCCAGAGGGCAAGCGTGTTGCAGCGGGTGCGCAAGTCGAGTGCATCTTGCTCGACGTTGAGGAAGGGAGCGTTATCTCATGAAGTTCGCAATAATCACCTGTTCAGATACGCGTACGCTCGAGAACGATACGGCGGGCAACGTGCTCGAAGAGTTTATCGTCGAAAAAGGATGGACGTGCGTTTCGCATGTCGTAACGACCGATGAACGCTCGCTCATCGCGCAAGCGATCGTAAGTGCGTGCGGTCGTTTCGAGGCCGATGTCGTCATCACGTGCGGTGGTACGGGGCTTTCTCCGCGCGATGTTACACCGGAGGCTACCGAAGATGTGTGCGACCGTCCGGTTCCCGGCATTGCCGAAGGCATGCGCGCTTATAGTATGAAGTTCACTAACCGCGCGATGCTCTCACGCGCGATGTGCATGCAGCGTGGTAAGACGCTCGTGATCAATTTTCCGGGAAGCGAAAAAGCGGTGCGTGAGAACTGGGAGGCTGTGAACGAGGTGCTCGAGCACGCGCTTGCGATGATGGACGGACAAGGCCACTAGTTAGCGCTGTCGAGCATGCGCAGAAGGGTTCACCGCTACGAGCGGTGCCAAACGCCGCTCTTGCCGCCTTCTTTGTGCACGAGGCGCACTTCACCGATCTCCATGCCGCGATCGATCGCCTTGCACATGTCGTAGATGGTAAGGCAGGCAACCGAAGCGGCCGTGAGCGCTTCCATCTCAACGCCAGTCTTTCCCACGAGCGATGCCTGCGCTACCACATGGATGCCGCAAGGGTGAGGGCCACTTGCGTGGCTCGCCTGCTTTTCGGTCGCGGGTGCATCATCGCCCCAGATGGGAAGCAGATCGATAGTAACATTAGTGAGCATGACTGGATGGCAAAGCGGAATGAGCTCGCTCGTCTTCTTCGCTGCCATGATGCCGGCGATGCGCGCAGTCGCGATGACGTCGCCTTTTTTCGCGCGGTGAGAAAGCACGGTGGCGAGCGTTCCAGCCTGCATGGTGATGAAGCCCTCGGCGATGGCAATGCGCTTGGTCTCGGCTTTTTCGGACACATCGACCATATGGGCATTGCCCTGTTCGGTTAAGTGATTCAGCTTCAATTCGTCTGCCATCGGTTCCTCTTCGCCGTGCGTTCGTATCGTTCGCGTCTATTCTAGCGCTTAGCCACCCACTTGGACCATTTCGCGTACGGTGCCGGTTCGCGCAGCGTGACTTTCGGGCTTCTGCTTCATGGCTTGCCAGAACAACGCTTCAACATCTTCTACGGTGCCCTCGCGAAGCGCCGCTCTTACATCGAGCTCTTCATCGGAGAAAAGGCACAGGCGCAGCTTGCCATCAGCGGTAAGGCGCAAGCGGTTGCAAGAAGCACAAAAATGGTCGGACACCGAAGTGATGAACCCGATCGTTCCGCTTGAGTCGGGAAGCTTCCAGTAACGTGCAGGTCCCCAGCCAGCAGGCGCAAGTGCGCGCTGGTCTGCATTGTCGAGCGGATAGGGAGCACCCAGACCAGCCTCAATGCAGCTTGTAGTGAGCGTCTCGATCAGCTCGGGCAAGGGAATGACCTCGCTCTCGTCCCAGTGAGCAACCTCGGAAGAACAGGTCGAACCGAGCGGCATGTATTCGATGAAGCGTACATGGAGCGGGAGTTCTTTCGTGAGGCGCGCGAACGCAGAGAGATCTTGGTTCATGCTGCGGATGACCACGGTATTGATCTTCACCGGATCGAAGCCAGCATCGAGTGCTGCATGGATGCCCGCAAGTGCATCGTCCAAGTTTCCACAGCGGGTGAGCGTGCGATAAGTGGTGGGGTTGAGCGAATCGAGCGAGATGTTCACGCGAGAAAGCCCTGCTGCCTTCAACTCGCTTGCGAAGCGTGGCAGGAGAACACCATTGGTGGTGATCGCCACATCTTCGATGCCCTGGACGCTCCTACAAGCGCCGATCAGGTCCTGCGCTCCTTTACGCACGAGCGGCTCGCCGCCCGTGAAGCGCAAGTGCTTGATGCCGCATCGCGCAGCCACTTCCGCCACACGCACGATCTCTTCGAAGGAGAGGATCTCGTCATGTTCGCGGGTTTCAACGCCTGCTTCGGGCATGCAGTATACGCAGCGCAAATTGCACCGATCGGTGAGCGAGATGCGCAGGTAGTCTATGTTGCGTCCAAAGCGATCTTTCATAGGACTAGCAGGGTGTTTCGGCTTCCCTTCGCGCAGCGTGACTAATGGGTCACCACATAGAGCGCTTCGGGAGGGAAGGTGAGAAACACGCAGTCTCCTCTCTCAGGCAGAGCGTCATCGGCGGTAATGTGCTTGTCGATATTCCATCGTACATGACTTTTAAGGAATGCTTGCTCGGTATTTTCTGGCGGTGCTGGGGTGCGCACTTCGCTATCCTGCGTGCTCTGCAGGTGAAGAGCCGTGGGAAGCTGGGCTCCCTTCTCGTCGACGAACGCAGCCATGACGGCACGCTCGAAACGCGAATCGCTCACACGGTCGCAGCGCATCCTGAACACATTGGGCTGCGCGTTCGATGCCGCGGCACCTTCACGCGCCTGCTTGATGTGGTAGGCGCGCACGCCAAGCCAAGCTACGTCATGAGGGACCACGCGCTTCGTTTCCATCTCCACGCCCCATTCAGGTAGGTATACGCGATGATCGTCCACATAGCGTGCCGGGGTGGTGTTCTTGCAACCCGAAAGCCGGATCGCTGCCAAGCTCCGCGGTTCGTGCACGAGCTCATCCTTGGGCGCTATCTCGTCGATCGTGCCATCGCTCACCACGGCAATGCGATCGCAGAAACGGAACGCCTCATCGATATCGTGCGAAACATAGAGGATGGTTCCTTCATAGGTGGCGAACAGGTCGAGCAAGCTCTGTTCAAGCTCGCTCTTCAAGTGCGCATCGAGGGCAGAGAACGGTTCGTCGAGCATGAGGATTGCGGGCTGGGCGGCGAGCATGCGCGCGAGCGCCACGCGTTGCTGCTGACCACCGGAAAGCTGCAGGGGGTAGCGCTTCTCCAGTCCGTGAAGCCCGAAGCGCGTGAGTTGACGCTCGATGAGCGCATCACCGTCTCGCTTGAGCACCTCGCGCGGAATGCCCGCTGCGATATTCGCCTTCACGGTAAGGTTCGGGAAGAGCTGGTAATTCTGGAACAGCAGCGCGCTCTTGCGTTCCTGCGCAGAAAGATTCACGGATGCCTTCTTGCCAGGAGCCTTGTCGAAATACGTCTTGCCATTCACGACGATCTTGCCTGCATCAGGCGTTTCAACACCGGCAATGCAGCGCAACGTGAGCGACTTGCCGCACCCAGAGGCACCCAAGAAGCCGAGCGTTTCGTGCGCCGCTTCAAAGGCAACTTCCAGATCGAAGGCGCCGTAGTGCTTCTCGATATCGACTACCAAACTCACAGCTCCACCTCCTTACGGCGATACTTCGTCGTGCGCTTGCTCCAGAGGTTGATCGCGAAGATCACCGCGAAGGAGATGATGATCACCACGATCGTCCAGAAGAACGCCGCCTCGATGTTGCCGCCCATCCATTCGAAGTAGATGGCGATGGGGATGGTACGCGTGATGCCCGCATAGTTGCCCGCCAGAAAGAGCGTTGCGCCGAACTCGCCGAGCGCACGTGCGAAGGCGAGCATGGTGCCAGCAGCCACAGAAGACCAGGCAAGCGGCAGCATGAGTCGGAAGAATATGCGCCTTTCGCTCCAGCCGAGCGTGCGGGCAGCATCGAGCATGTCGGCGTCGATTGACTCGAAAGAGCCGCGCGCCGAGCGATACATGAGCGGGAAGGCCACGACCACCGCCGCGATAACGGTCGCCTGCCAGCTGAAGACGAGGGGGAACCCGATCTGATCGAACCACGCGCCCACAGGCGTGTTGCGTCCCAAGAACATGAGCAACAGGAAGCCACAGACCGTGGGTGGCAGCACCATCGGGATCGTGAAGATCGCGTCCATGATGCTTTGGGTGCGCGGCTTCAAGCGCAGCGTCCACCAAGCGGCGAGCAACCCCAGGATGAAGATGAAGATGATAGCGGTGCCCGTGGTCTTGAGCGTGACCAGAAGGGGCGACCAGTCGAGGGTCTGGAAGAAGCTGCCAAGTTGTTCGAAGGCCGAAGGAGCCGCCGCGATGGCCACCGCATCGCTTGCCTGTAGGTTGGCGTAATCGACATGCGAGAGGCGCAGGTTCGCATCGGTAGCAAGGGGGCTTTCTTCACCCATCACATCCGCGCCCGTTTCGGTTTGGACGGAGGTGTAGAAATACCCTGGTTTGTATTCTTGGGAAAAGCCGATCGTAAGGCCGTGTGTGGTGAAGGTCTGCTTGCTCGTGAACAGCCATTCCGCATCGTTCTTCACGACGGAATTCCCCTGAGCATCATAGGAATCGAGCGCGCTGAATAGGAGCTTGAGATTGGCTTGGGCCTGTTCGCTTGCAAGGTCGAGCTCGTTCTGTTTTGCGAGCGCCTCAGGAACGTAGACCACCACCACGCCTGACAAGTCGACCAAGCAAAGGGAGTCGGCAGGCGCGTCCATCAAGTAGCAATAGCCCTGGTACGTGCCTTCGATCGGGCGGTTCGAGCCTTTCTCGACACGGGAGAAATCCGAGAGAGCGAAATCGATGCCGGAAGCGCGGGCTGAACTTCCTTCAGAAGATACTTCAACATCCTGGAAAGCCGTGCTTGCGTTGGCATCTTGCGCCTGTGCCGAACCGCCTGTTTGAGCCGATTCAGCAGGTGTGCCATAGGCAAACGTAGGCATGCTCCCGCATAGCGAGAACATACCGAAAAGAAGGCTCGCACCCAAGATGAGCGCGAGCCAAAAGGTGTTCTGTTTGCCGACGAAATTCATGATCAAGCGAGTTCAAATCCCCATTTTTGCCAGATCTTCTGAGCATCGGGGCTTTCCTGACACCAGGAGAGGAACGCCTCCGCTGCTTCAGCATGTGCTGAGTCTTTCAGTACAGCAGCAGGATAAACGATTGGCTTATGCGTGTCAGCAGGAAGGGTGCAGACGGTCTTCACATTGTCATAGCGCATAACATCGGAACTGTACACGAAACCAAGATCGACTTCACCAGACTGAGCATACGAGCAGACCGAACCGACCTTATCGGCTTCGGTGACCTTGCCCTTGACCGGGCCAGTGATCTCACCATCGGTGCCGCTTTCGTTAGTGTAGCAGCCAACGGTGTAGAGGGCCTGCTTGGCATAGGTGCCTGCAGGAACATTCTTATCGCCTACGGAAATGGTGTAGGTGCCATCGCAGGCCTGTGTCAGATCGATCTCGTTAAGGTCTGAGTCTTCAGCGGTTACGATAACAAGATCGTTCGCGAAGAGATCGAAGGGTTTATCTTCGCCGATCTTGCCGTCTTCGACCACTTTATCCATGTTCTTCTTGTTTGCGGAGATGAAGATATCAGGCGTGCCACCTGCTTCGATCTTCTGCACGAGCGTGCCGGATGCTTCATACTGTGAATCCTTGAAGGTCACGTTCGGATTCTCTTTGGTGTAGGCTTCCTGCGCTTCGTTCATCGCGTCGGTGAGCGAATTCGCTGCATAGATCTCGAGTTCGACCTTTTCCTGCGAGCTCGAGCTGTTGCAGCCTGCAAGCAGGCAAGCGGCCAAGAGGCTCACGACGATCGCAAGGAACGCGAGCGCTTTCTTCGCGTGTGGCTTGGTCTGTTCCATCTTCAACCTTCCCGTTGCTTCCCGATTTTAATTATTCTCGATTGAGAATAATAAATCAACTTGGCGCGAAGAGGCCTCTCTTAGTTTTACAATATGGTTACAACCAGATTGGAGCACGCATGGATCCCTGTGATTTCGAAGTCGAAGTCAAACTCATCATCAAAGCAAAGAACACCGAAGAACATACTCCGGCGTTAGGGAAAGGCATCGTGAGCCTGTGCAAGCTCGTTGATGAAACGGGGTCGCTCAACAAGGCGGCAGCAGAGATGGGGATGGCGTACTCCAAGGCATGGAGCATTTTGAAGCATGCCGAAGAATCGTTCGGCATCCAGTTGCTGAGGCGCAAAGGAAACAAGGGCTCCGAGCTCACGCCTGAAGCACGCCGCTTGATCGCCATCTACGAAGAACTGCAAAAGCAACTCGATGAACAAGCTGCCAGCCTGCTAGACGAATTGCTCAGGTGACGAACGACCGGGTAGTTTGTCACCTTTTGATGAGGGTGCGAGGCTCGAGTGCGAAGAGGTCGCGCGCGCAGATTCCACGCTGAAGCTCAAGCGCATCATGCGGGCAGACATCTAAGCAAAGGTTGCACGCCATGCAATCGTTCGCGCGAAAGCTCAGCTCGCCCTTCGGTGCGATGTCTCGGTTCAGCATGACGAAGGAATTGACCGGCTCATTCGCCACACCGCTTAACGCGCCCGTCGGGCAGAACGTCATGCAAATACCACACAGGTCACAAGTGGTCTCATCTACCGTTACTTCGCCAAAGAGTCGCGTAGGAAGCACGGCATCATCCTTTTCAGGCAAGATCTGATCGGCCCATTCAGGATCAAAGCGGTAGAGCTCGTTGAGCACGCGTTCATTGCGCACCGCTTCGATGTGCTTCAAGATGCCCTTGTCAGCAAAAAGACGTTGAGCGAGCGTTCGTTTCTGATCCTGTGCCGTCGTGCTCACGTAGAAGGTGCCCACCGCTGCTTCAGCGATAGAGTCGGTCGTGCGTTCGATGAAGTGATCGAAGAGCCCACGCCGCGATAGTTCGGGCGAAGTGTTGGTAGTGGCGCTTTCTGCATCGTTGGGGGTCACCAGCGACCAGGCGGCAGGAAGAGCTCGGGCGGCAGGAAGTGGGCGCTCGGGTGTTGCAGCAGCCAAAAATGCGCCAAGGAAGCGCGTTGCTTGTTCGCCAAGCGTTGCGATCAGTTCGCCCTGCGCATTCGGGCAACAGGCGCAGTCTCCGCTTTCGTAGCGAACTTCAACGTTCGAGCAGGCTGCGGAGATGAGCGCTGCTTCATCAAGCGCCGCAAGACAGCTGAGCGTGAGCGAGCACTCGGCTTCATGCTCGGTCTTGGCCTTCGGAGGATCGATCTCGTCAGGCGAGGATCCTACGCGAAGATCGGCTTCACTGTGGGCGCGCTCTTCAAGTGCTGCTTGCTGGTTGCGTAGATATTCGCAGCTTATCGTGAGCGTGCCGCAGGGCCTCTCGGCGCGAAGGCCATCTGCACTGCCCTGGTCCGTATCATCTTGCAGGGCATTCGCCTGTTCGGCAACACTCTCGATCGCAGCCCGAACAAGCTCGGGAACATCTTCGACAAGCTGCAGCGCACTCGTTGGACAAACGCTTGCACAGGCACCGCAGCCCGTGCAGAGGTGGTTGTCGATAGCAAGCAACCCATCATCGTCGCGCGCGATCGCTTCGTGCGCACAAACCTGAAAGCACGCCGTGCAGCTCGCATGACGATGGCGCACGCGCACGCAGGCCGCCTGTTCGATTTCGACAGACTTCTTTCCTAGCTTGGAAAACGCTTCTGCAGCATCGAGGAGAGAGGGCATGTTCACTTCCAGATCGTTCAGGCTTCGCTTTTGCAGCATGCCAGGCAAAGGCATGCGACATGATGCTCGTTATTGTAAAACAAACGCATGTAATGCCCCACTTCAGCGAAGTAAAGCATTTTATTCTCAAAATAGAATAATGAATGGCGCTTCTGTGGGTAAATGGTTACTGCATATGCTGAAGTTTGCCGAGGAAGAGCACCAGAATCAAAGATGTCCCTTTCTATGCATGAGAGGGCGGAGCGTAACCACAAATGCGAAACATCCCGTGTGCTCGCAGCTGTGGTTAACGCTTCGGAAGAGAAGGGTTGAGCGGCATGTCTTTGGGGAGGGCGTTCTGCTCGCAATAAGGGAAGAAAGGGGAGAGCTATGTCTGATATGCTTCCGGCCGTTTCACGTCGTACGTTCGTGAAGGCCACCGGAGCTTTGGGCGCATTAGCTGCAGCAGGCGGAACCATGGCGGCATCACAAGCCGTATTCAGCAACGTTGAACCTGCGCATGCCGACACGCCGGAAAAGCTCGTTTGGAGCCAATGTAACGTCAACTGCGGTGGACGCTGCATTTTCCACTGGCATACCAAAGACGGCAAGATCCAATACATGACCACCGACGATATCGGAAACGACGATTTCCAAGCGCGCGCCTGCTTGCGCGGTCGTGTTATGCGTCAGTGGGTGAACAATCCGGATCGCCTCCAGTATCCGATGAAGCGCGTAGGCGCTCGCGGTGAAGGAAAGTTCGAGCGCATCAGCTGGGACGAAGCGATCCAGACCATTGCCGACAAGATTCGCTACACCATCGACACCTACGGAAACGATTCCATCTATGTGAACTATGCAACAGGCATGTATTCAGCAACCGGGCGTTCGGTTGAGCGTTTGCTCAACTGCGTGGGTGGCTACTTGCCCATGTATGGCGACTATTCAACGGGCATGCACCAATATGTGATGCCGTTCATGTATGGCGTCGGGGTATCACCTTATGAGAACATCTCTGCTTCATCGGTCGATCAGGCGCAAAACGCCGACCTGGTCTTGATGTTCGGCAATTCCCCCGCCGACAACCGCATGGGCGGCGCGAATGTGGTCTGGGACTACAACACGGTGCGTGAAGCAGGACCCGAGATCATCCACATCGATTATCGTCTGAACGAAACTGCGGCGGGCTATCCTTCTGAATGGCTGCCGATCCGTACGGGCACCGACGCGGCGCTCGTTGCGGGCATCGCGCACGAACTCATCACCAACGATTGGGTCGACCTCGACTTCCTGCATAAGTATTGTGTAGGCTATGACGAAGAGACGATGCCAGCTTCTGCAAAGGGCCAGAACAAGTCCTATCACGATTACATCATGGGTCTCGGCTACGACAAGGTCGAGAAGACCCCTGAATGGGCTGCAGAGATCACGCTCGTTCCCGCGGAGAAGATCCGTGAACTAGCTGCCAAGATCCACGACGCAAAAGCGGTCTTCGTGGTTCAGGGCTGGGGCCTTCAGCGCCACTCCAACGGCGAATCGGCAACGCGTGCGGTCTGCATGCTCGCTCTGCTCACCGGCAACCTCGGCAAGCCGGGCACGAACTCTGGCATGCGTGAAGCAGAACCTCCGGGAGCTCCGGTTGGCAGTCTGCCCGCATCAGACGAAGACCCGAATGGCGCTCCGATGAACATGGTGAACGCCAAGATCAGCTGCTATTCGTGGCTCAAGTGCATCGACGAGGGCAAAGACTTCCAGAAGGAACTCGATGCAACTGATGAGATCGCACTGTTCATGGGCGCTCAGAATCCTGAGATGGCTGAAGCTGCGGCCAAGATCGAGAAGCCGAAGAATGGCATCAAGATGCTCTGGAACTATGCGGGCAACTGCATTTCTAACCAGCATGGCGACATCAACAAGGTCTACGAGGTGCTCTCCGATGAGAGCAAGTGCGAGTTCATCGTGGGTTGCGATACGTTCATGACCGACTCCGCGAAATACTGCGACATCTTGCTTCCCGACGCCATGCGCGCCGAGCAGCTCAACATGTCCACCAACGGCTACTCCGAGTACTACTGGGGTGTTACCGTGGGTGGCCCAGCGCAGGAGCCGCCCTTCGAGTGCCGTCCGATCTACGACGTTCATGCCGACATCGCTGAAAAGCTCGGCGTACGTGATAAGTTCACGCTCGGTAAGACCCAGGACGAATGGATCGAAGAGCTCTACAAGGCAGGCGCTGCGGCAGACCCCGAGCTTCCCAGCTGGGAAGGCATCCTCGAGCAGGGTGTTTACAAGCGCAAGCTTCCCACCGCTATCGCCTTCGAAGAGAACGTCAAGGACCCCGTGGGTCATCCCTGGAACACGCCTTCGGGCAAGATCGAGATCTACTCCGAAGCGCTCGCTAAGATCGCAGAGGATCGCGAGTTGGAAGGCCGCCTTACAGAAGGCCAGGTCATCTCGCCTATTCCGATCTTCGATCCGGGCGTGGAAGGCTATGGCGCTGTTACCGACGAATATCCGCTCTACATGTCGGGTTGGCACGACAAGGCGCGTACCCACTCTTCGTTCGGTTCGCTCGAAGTGCTCAAGGATTACAACCGTCATCGCCTGTGGATCAATCCGCTCGATGCTGATCCGCGTGGCATTCACGACGGCGACAAGGTGCGCGTGAAGAGCCCGGCAGGCGAAGTTGAGATCGAAGCACACGTCACGAGCCGTATCGTGCCGAGCGTCGTTGCTATGCCACAGGGCTTCTGGCACGATGCCGACATGAAGGGCAACAAGCTCGACAAGGGTGGCTGCATCAATACGCTCACCACCTATGTGCCTTCACCTTTGGCTCACGGCAATGGCCCTTCCAATTCCATCATCGCTGAAGTTACTAAGGCTTAGGGAGGTGCATCATGGTTCAGTATGGTTTTTATTATGACAACTCCCGTTGCACGGGATGCAAAACGTGCGTGATGGCCTGTAAAGACTACAAAGACAGCGCGCTCGATGTTGCCTACCGCAAGGTGTATGACCTTGAAGGCGGCACCTGGGAAAAGCAAGCGGACGATATCTACACCACCGATTGCTTGTTCTATCACCTTTCCATGGCGTGCAATCATTGCGATGATCCCGCCTGCGTGAGCGTTTGCCCCACCACGGCAATGCACAAGGAAGACAAGCGTGGCTTGGTGCTCGTGGATGAGACCAAGTGCGTTGGCTGCGGCTATTGCGTCATGGCATGCCCTTACAACGCGCCTAAGGTCAGTCGCGAGCTCGGCTACTCGGTCAAATGCAATGGGTGTGAAGAGCGTCTCAATCAAGGCTTGCAGCCGGTATGCGTCATGTCCTGTCCGTTGCGTGCGCTCGACTTCGGTCCGATCGACGAGCTGCGCAAGAAGTATGGCGACACGGCAGAGATCCATCCGATGCCTTCGGCGTCTTACACGCACCCCAACATCACGATAAAGCCTTCGCCAGCAGCGCTCGACCCTGCGGCATCGAAGGCGCATGTTGCTAATCCTAAGGAGGTGCAGTAAGCATGGAACTCGCAGTACATGAATTCCCACTCACTTTTTTCACAACGCTAGCGCCTCTCGGTGCGGGTGCGTTCTTCATGCTCGCGCTTTCGTTCTGCTTCGCAGACTTTTCGAAAGACCAGCTCAAGAAGATCGATCGCTTGACCATCATTCCGCTCTTGGTGGCATTGGTGGGCCTTATCGCATCGTTTTTCCATTTGGCGAACCCAGGGCATGCGCTCAACATCGCGAGCACGGTCGGCTCAACACCGCTCGCTAACGAGATCACCGCATTCGGTATCTTCATGATCGTGGCCGCGGTGTACTGGATCGTCGCACTTGCTGGCGGCTTGAAGAACAACAGCGCACGCAAGGGCTTTGCGTTGGTGGCAGGCATCCTTGGCCTTATCGCCGCGCTCTTCATCGGGCTTGCGTATGCGATCCCCACCATTCCTACGTGGAATAATTTCTGGACGCCGCTTTCGATCATCGGCTTCACGTTCTTCGGTGGCACACTGCTCGGCCTGCTCATCACCACATTGGCAGGCGCAGGCGATGCGTCCGTGAAGGGCAAAGCAGGTTCGGTCCACTTTGCTATCTTCACGGTAGGCGCGGTGCTGAGCTTGGTAAGCGTGATCGCGCTGTGGATCATCGGTTCGACCGCATCCAACCTGGTGCTTCCTGTTGGTGAACTCGCTGGTAGTATGATCTGGGCATTCGTGCTCTTCATCATCCTTACGGTCATCGGCTATGGCATCGGTTTCGCCGCTATCAAGATCTCACCGCTCACGGTCTTCGTGATCGTCGGTGTCGTTTTGATCGCGGTTGCGATCTTCCTCGCACGCATGTGCTTCTACGCCTTGCAGATCGGCGTAGGATTGTAGGGAACCTCACCCAAGGAAAAAGGGCTTGGCCGCATGCGGTTGAGCCCTTTCTTTGTATCGGGCACAATAGGGACGGCCAGCGTATGCTGCGCTTGATGAAGCCAGGAGGCATGATGGATAAACTTGACGATAAATCGCGGGCGGAGATCGTGTTCGTGGGGTCGACCTTAGGCCCGCTTTTCCTGCATGATCCCGAACATGACGCGCAGGTTGTTGCGGCCGGTCTTGAAGCGCTTGCATCGCTCGATGTTGAAGCAGCTGCGAAGGATTGGCCCTTCGTTTCCGCCGAAGATGCCGAACGCGCGCTTGCGCTCATGCATGAAGGTCTTGCGGAAGGCACGAAGAGCGATGCGCTCGTGTGGGAATATCGTCGTTTGTTCGTGGGTCCGCTGGCGAAGCCGGCACCGCCCTGGGGTTCGGTTTACACCGACAAGGATATGGTCGTGTTCGGTGCTTCCACCATGCAGCTGCGTGACTGGATGCGTAGAAATGGCATTGCGATCGAAAAGGGCGAGAGCGATGAGCCAGAGGACCATATCGGCACGATGCTCGTGCTGCTTTCCTGGCTCGCTGAAGAGCGCCCTGAACTCGTGGACGAATTCTTGCGCGACCATCTCTTGACGTGGTCCTCTCATTTTCTTGAGCAGCTCGAAGAGGCTGCTGAACAGCCCTTCTATGAGGGACTCGCAAACCTTACCCGTAAAAGCCTTGAAGGTTTGCAAGAGGAGCGCGAACTTGAGGTAGCCTATCCGCGCTTCTATCGCTAAGAAGTCCACGCACCGTTTGCGTCCCCCCGTGTTCTGAGCGCAAAAAAGCCGACGAGGTTGCCTCGCCGGCTTTTCTTTTTGCGGGATGTGGGTCTCGGGCTGGGCTAGGGTTCCTGCGCGCAGCTTAGGCGGTTTGACCTTCAGCGCGAGCAAGATCTTCAGGCGTGTTCACGTTCATGAAGCATCCCGGCGTGCAGAGCGGATCGCTCGCGGCATCGATGATGTTCACGTTGAGCATGTCGATCACGTTCTTCATGCGCTCTTTGCGCTTGTTCCAACACGTGAGCGCGGCTTCAAGGCAGGCATCCTTGCGATAGACGCCGCAGAACGGTTCGAACCCTTCGCTCGTGAGCGGAATGACCGCGTCGAAGGGCATGAAAAGGCTGGTCTGATGCGATTCTTCGAGCAGCTCGGCTTCATGGGCGATAAGATCGACAGGCACGTTCACAAGATCGCAGGCCACTACCGCGACATTCTGATTGCTGGCCGCTTCAAGCGCGGTGATGAAGCCAGGAAGGGCTCCGCGTTTGTCGTACTTGTCGGGCGCAAGCCGCAGACCGGGATAGCATAATTCGAGATAGGCAAGCTTTTCGGGTTCATTGGTGGTCACGATCAGCTCGGAAGCGATGGGCGCCAAACGCCCGACCATATATTCGATCAGTGGGCGACCATGAAACGGCACGAGCGCTTTCGATTGTTTCATACGGCGTGATTCGCCACCGCTTTGAATCACCACGCTCAAAAGCGGTTTCGCATATGTGTCGATGAGCCAGGTGGTGATCTGCGACACATCGTAGAATCCGAAGCAAGGAAGCCCTGCGCGGATGGCCGCACGCTCGACTTCCGGCATGTCGGTCACGACAGCTTCCGGGAGCGGGAAGGGAGCGAAGGCCAGGTTGTCAACGCCGTTCACGAAGGCAGTCGCAGCCTCTTGGTCGTTCGGGTTGTCTCGGCGGAAGAGCTCGACCGATGCGATACCTGCTCGTTTGAAACCCTCGATGAGCACGATATTGGAGGCAGGGAGCAGCGCGATGGAGCGCAAGCATTGCTCTTTAGCATTCGTGCTCTCCGTAGCGGTCTCTTCGATAAGAGCGAAGCGTTTGCTGCTCACGATCGCGGTCGCAACGGTGCCTGCTGCATGATGGCGATAAGAATCCTTGCCAGGGATGTCGATCTCGAAATCGTCGTGGCTGTGGTGCTTGAGCGAAGATGCGGAAATGCCGCGCGCGGTAAGCTCCGAGATGAGCGCTTCAACGAGCGTGGTCTTACCAGAATTCTTACGCCCGATGAAGGCGATACAGTTGTCGAGACGAGTGTTTCTCATGCGCGTTCTTTTCTGTAGGAGTGGTTAGCGTAGCTAACGGCTAATTGTAGCGCAACTTCTCCTGCGCACGGTTGCATGCCTTGCGCCTGCCTGCATCGCTGCACGCTAAGCGTAGAGCTCGCGTTCCTCCACCAGCTGCGACTTGATGTGTCCGACGAGCTTCTCGAGCGCAGAGATAGCATGTGGACGGATATCAGCTCCGATCAGCACGTACATGAGCGATTCACCCACTTCAACGCGCCCTTCGTTGAGCCATGCTTGCACGTAATATACGCCTTCCCAACCAAGTGCTTCTTTGAGCGCCGCTTCAAGCCCTGCTTTGTCGTAGGAGAAGTCTACAGCGACCACGCGTGCATCATGCTCAGGTGCATCGGCAGGGCGCGCAGCTTCTGTACGAACAGCATGACGCGGGGTGGCGCGTACGATGCCGTTGTGGATCAAGAACATGCCTATATTGGGTGCCTGTTCGCTTTCCTTGGCCTGCGCAAGCCAAGCGTTCATATCGGGTTCTTCGATCGCCATGGTTCCTCCCGGTTCGTTCGTCGTATGTTCGTTCGTCTCACCATGGTAGCGCGCGGTGGCATCAGAAGCGCCCGGCAGCTATTTTGTCGCTCAGGTGTAACGCGCCGTTCTGTCCTGTGCTCCGCACAAGTGTAAAGCGCCCTTGAGCCACTTCGCTCACCGTGTATGAAACGGTTTCGATTATGATAGGGAAAGCGCGCAAATGAAGGCAGGCTTAAGGAAGCCTTCCGCGCACGAACGTGAAGAGAGGATTTCTCCTATGACGGTAGTTTTGCAACCATCGCTTTCTCATTACGATTATCTTATCGTGGGGGCTGGCCTCACGAGTGCTGTGTTCGCGCATGAGGCGAAAGCTGCCGGAAAGACCTGCTTGGTTATCGATCGCCGCGACCATATCGGCGGCAATATCTACACAGAAGAGATCGACGGCATCAACGTGCATAAATATGGGGCGCACATCTTCCACACCTCGCTCAAGCCAGTGTGGGAATACGTGAATCGATTCGCCGAGTTCAACAACTACATCAATTCGCCGGTTGCTGTCTACAAGGACGAACTCTACAACATGCCCTTCAACATGAACACCTTCTCGAAGATGTGGGGTATTCGCACGCCCGATGAAGCGCGCGAGAAGATCGAGCAGCAAAAGGCCGCTGAAGGGATCACCGATCCGCAGAACCTCGAAGAGCAAGCGCTCTCGCTCGTCGGTCGTGATATCTTCGAGAAGCTCGTGAAGGGCTATACCGAAAAGCAATGGGGCCGTGATTGCAAGGACCTGCCCGCATCGATCATCACGCGCCTGCCAGTGCGTTTCACCTACGACAACAACTATTTCAACGACCGTTTCCAGGGCATTCCCATGGGCGGTTACACGGCTATGGTCGAGAAGATGTTCGGCGATACGGAGATCCTGCTGAACACGGAATTCCGTACGTTCATCGAAGAGCATCCTGGCATTGCTGACCGCATCATCTACTGCGGCCCGATCGATGAATATTTCGATTACAAGCTGGGCAATCTTGAGTATCGCTCGCTGCGTTTCGAGACTGAATCGGTCGATTCTGCGAACTGGCAGGGCAATGCGGTGGTGAACTATACCGAACGCGAGATCCCCTTCACGCGCATCATCGAGCACAAGCATTTTGAATTTGGCGATCAGCCCACTTCCATCATCACGCGCGAATACCCCGCAACCTGGGAACCGGGCGATGAGCCCTACTATCCCATCAACGACGAGCGCAACACCGCGCTCTACGAGCAGTATCGTGAACTTGCTGAGAGCGAAGGCAACGTGGTGTTCGCGGGTCGCTTAGGTGGCTACAAGTACTACGACATGGACAAGGCCATCGACGCTGCATTCGATCTCGTTCAAGACGAACTCGGCATCGACCTCCGCTAAAAGGTGACGAACGACCGGGTAGTTTGTCACCTTAGCGGATCTGTAGCGATGTCGGCGAAGTTCAGGGGGATCGCTTCTGCGAGCGCATCCACGCTCGTGTCGATCTGGCAGCCAAGCCGCCCTCCTGAGAAGACGATGCGCTCGTGCTCTCGCGCCGACTGATCGATCGTGGTCGTGAGCAGTTTCTTCATCCCTAGGGGGCTGCACCCACCGTGGATGTAGCCAGTAAGGGGAAGAAGCTCCTTCGAGGGGATCATGTGGACCGACTTCTCACCAACACAAGCAGCAGCCTTCTTCAGGTCGAGCTCTTCAGCAACCGGCACCATGAAGACATAATGGGCGCCTGATTTTCCCACGGTAACGAGCGTCTTGAACACGCGGGCAACCTCAAGGCCCAGATGATCAGCAACTTCAACACCGCTCATCGCTTCAGCGCAATCCCAGATATGCGTATCGTATGCGGCGCCGATCCGATCGAGCTCACGCATCGCGTTCGTTTTCTTTTCGTACTTCTTAGCCATGGGCGAACTCTATTCGCTAACGCTTATGTACCTGTTGGTTTGTGTTGTGGCGCGCGTGGCCTGATCGGCGCGAGCTATCTGCGCTTCCACGACGTGCTCCACTATCGTGTGTAGCGCCGTTGTGATCATCAGCAAGATCGTTGCGCGTATTCGTATGAGCAGCCGAAGCTGAGTGCTCGGAAGAATCTTGGTCTGCGGCAGCACCTCTGCGTGTCTTCGAACGCGGATTGTAATGATGCAACAGTACTGGCTGAAGAAGCTTGAGCTTGAATACGATGAGGCCAGTAACAACCGCCAAGATAACGAAGACGACATAGCGCGGAGGCCCGTCGATAGCACTCACCACGATCGCACCCGCCGAAAGCAGAGCGGTCCAGCCCCACATGATGTAGACGGTTGCCTTCTGCGAGTAACCCGCCTGCAGGAGACGATGGTGAATGTGCCCGCGATCAGCCGAATCGATCGGTTGATGCGCGCGTTTGCGACGAATGATAGCGATGGCCGTGTCCAAAATAGGAACGCCAGCTGCGATGATGGGCACCAACAAAGAAACGAAGAACGCCGAACGAGCAACTGCCATAAGGGAAACGATGCCGAGCGCGAAGCCCAAGAGCAGCGCGCCAGAATCCCCCATGAAGATGCTCGCTGGGTGGATGTTCGACTTCAAGAAGCCAATGCACGCACCCACGATCACGAAACTTGCCAGCGCAGCGCCAGGACGCCAGGTGAGCACCGCCAAAATACCGATAGTGGCTGCTGTGATAGCGGTAATACCTGCCGCAAGTCCATCAAGGCCATCGATGAGGTTGATGATGTTCGCGAAGGCCACCAGGTAGAAGACCGTAAGGGGATACGATAGCCAGCCAAACTCAAAGTAACCGTCGCTGATGAAGTTGTGGATGCTCGAGAAGAGCAGTCCCGAAAAGGCCACTACGCAAGCAGCAACGATCTGGCCGAGCAGCTTGGTCTTCGGCCTCAGATTGTAGATATCATCGACGATACCCACGCCGAACATGATGAGGATACCTACTGCAACGCCGATCCAGTTGACCTTGTTGCCGAGCCCTCCTTGCAGAGGTGTGGTCCATCCCCAAAAGTGCGCACCTACGAGTGCGAGCGCAAGAGCAGCAACCATACCGCCAAAGATCGCAACACCGCCCATACGGGGGATGGGCTGCATGTTCACACGGCGCGCGCTAGGATAGTCGATCGCATCGAGCGCAATAGCAAGCCGGCGCGCAAGAGGCGTGAGCACAATGGTAACGCCGAGCGCAACCGCAAAGAGAATGATGCATTCGATCCAATTCAAGTTGGAGAAACGCTCCTTGTTCGCGTATCGATAGTCGAGGGCGCGAATTCAGCGCTTAAAAAAGGCACGATCCGCAACCAACTATTATAAATCTTCGACAGATAAGCCATCCTGCTATAATGAATCTTCGCGGACTCCGTGCTGAAAACAGGTGTGAACAACAGCATACGGGCGCGCAGGGAGTTTATGAATACAGCACACGAACAGAATCTTTCTCCTGAAGCTCAAGGCGCTCTGTCCGGCGAACAGGTCGCTATCAGCATCATCATTCCCGTATACAACGTTGTTGCGTGGTTGGCACGTGCGGTCGACTCGCTCACCGCTCAGACCTTTTCCGATTTCGAGATACTTCTGGTGGACGACGGCAGTACCGATGGTTCAGCCGAACTTGCCGATAAGCTGGCTTTATCCGACGGTCGCATTCGGGTCATCCATCAGAACAACGCCGGAGCTGCCGCGGCGCGCAATACCGCCATCGAAGTGGCGCGCGGAGAATTCCTTTATTTCATGGATGGCGATGACTGGTGCGAACCGGACATGCTCGCGCGCATGCATGCTGTTGCGCATGAAAACGAGCTTGACCTGCTGGTGACCGGGTTCTTCATCGACACCTATTACAGCGCCGAGAAATTCTACCGTGAAGCGCGCAATGCTCCTGATCGTGTCTTTGCCTCGCAAGAGGAATTCCGAGAGCACGCTCATGAACTCTTCGATGCGCAATTGCTCTATGCGCCCTGGAACAAGCTCTACCGTCGCAGTTACTTGAACGAGAAGAACATTCGTTTTCCCGAAACGTTCTGGGATGATCTCCCGTTCAATCTCGATGTGG
Source organism: uncultured Eggerthella sp. (assembly GCA_958409415.1). GTDB lineage: Bacteria > Actinomycetota > Coriobacteriia > Coriobacteriales > Eggerthellaceae > Anaerotardibacter. The sequence continues at coordinate 180,616 of CATYMO010000001.1, forward strand.
TGCGCGATATCGAACGAGTGGGCACCCTAGACGGGCACTTCTACCATTTTCTGCGCGCGCGCGCCGAAAGCGAGAACACGCGCTACCGTGCTGATATGTATGAGAAGCGCGAAGAAGAGCATCGTTGGCTGCAGGAGCTCTACGCGGCATGGGGCATCGATTCCCCTGCTATTCAGGAGTTTCTTGCGCGTCGCTATGCTGAGCGCTTGGTGGGCTGCGTGGAGAACATCACCAACAAGAATTGCATGCTCACGGCACGTGAGAAGCGTGCTGAGATAGCCCGCATGATCTCGACTCCACAAGCGAAGGATGCGCTTGCAAAAGCGGTGCCAGGAAGCTTCATGATGAAGGTGCTCTACGTGCCGTATCGAGCGCAGAATGCAACGCTTACCCTGTGGGAAAGCCGCTTCATTTCCTTCGTGAAGCAGCATTCGACTAATCTCTTCGCCCGCCTGAAAGCGAACCGCTAAACGCTATTTATTTCACGGTAAGGACTGGGGTGGTGGTTGCGCGGATCACGCCATAGCTCACGCTGCCGAGCAGACCACGGATCGCCCCAAGGCCGCGCCTCCCCATCACGATAAGATCGCAGCTATGATCGGAAGCATAGTCGATGATGCCATCGACCGCAGAAGGATGTGCGATCACTTCGTAGGTGACCTGGCTGGGATCGAGCTCAGAAAGCGCATCGCCGATGGTGCTCACCATTTCAGCGTGAATCTCGAGGAGCGTGTCATCGAAAAGCTCCGAATAGGTCTTCTGCGTTACGTAGGAAGGGCTCACGACCGCTGCTGGATCGGAAGCGGCAACTTCAGGGAAGATGTTGATGGGCACCACGTTCACCACATGCACCTGCGTGTCGTGACCTTTGGCAATTCCGCACGCCGCGTTGAGCGCGCTTTGGGCGTGATCGGATCCATCGAAGGGAACGATGATGCAGTGATAAGCCATGATAACTCCTCAAACGAATAAGCACATGAATGCGGCGAATGTGTTCGCCTTGTTTCATTATAGGGAATGCGCGGAGTGGTTGGCCTGCGAATCGCGGTGCTTTTGCCATATTGTGAAGATCGCCCAAAAGAGCAATGCGCCGAGCAGGGCAGCTACGGTGTCTACGAGCCAATCGGCAGGATCGCACGTGCGAGCAGGGACGAAGATCTGATGGAATTCGTCGCTCGCTCCGTAGAGACTTGCGATGATCGTGGAAAGTACACACGCCTTAGGCAGGGCGAAGCGCAGGCGCAGGGCGTTCATGAGCGCGAGCCCCAGCAGAAAGAACTCGGCGAAATGCCCCACGGGTGACACATCGACCGGATGGCCAAAGAGCGCATTCGCCGCTGAGCGAAGGGTTTCGAGCAGGAAGCTGATGATGCCAGAATCGTGATCGAGCGCATCGCCTGTTTTGGCGCTCATGCAAAAGATGAGAATCGCAACTGCCGCAACGAATGCCCAGCTCAAGACCGTGAATCTTGTAGAAGGAGCGCGCTTCACCACTTGCCCCGCCTTGAAGAAGAGGAGCTTACGCGTTCGCTCGTGAGAGGTCTGCCTGAAGAAGGTGCATCGCTTTCGAACTCGTAGACCGCTGCCGTAGTTGAGGGCGTGCGTTCAGGGAAGAACACTTCGAGCATGCGGGCATCGCGTTTCACATAGAAGAAGAGCGAGCCAGCAACCATGAACACGAGCGAAACGATGAGCGCGAAGATAACGGCATCGAATTCGCTGAAGATGTTCACCTCGAAGATGCCGAGAAGAAAATAGGTGGCAAGGCCCGATGCAAGACCAGCAACGGCTCCTACTTTATTCGCGCGATGCCAGAACAATCCCAGCACCAAGATCCAGCAGCTGGCCACCTCGATGCCGCCGAACACGTACATGCTCATGCGCCAGATGAGGTCGGGTGGGGTAAGAGCAACGATGAGCGCAACGACCGAGAGCAGGATCGAAGATGCCTGCGAAACGAAGCGGACGCGATCGTGCTCGGGGGCTTTGCGCTGGCGAAGCGCAGAATTAGCGTAGATGCCCTGGATGATATTGACCGAAGAGCTGATCAGGAGGGTGGAAACGGTCGAGATCGCAGCAGCAATAGGACCGAGGATGATGATATCCACCGCCCAAGAGGGGAACGCCTGGGCGAGCATGAGCGGAACTACGTCATCGATGGTGCCGCCATGTTCGTTCAGCAGATCAGGGAAAACACCATATGAAAGCGCGCCAAGCGCAGTGAGCCCCACTAGCAAGAGCCCTACGATAAGGGTGCCGATCCAGAGTGCGTGACGGAGGCTTCTCGTGCTTTTGTAGCTCAAGCAGCGAACCGCTACCTGGGGCATCGCGAATACGAGCAGTCCCAAGATGAGCCATTGCGTAACGAAGAGCCCAATGGGCATTTCCCCGCCTGCGAAGATATCGAACATCTCAGGCTTTTGTACGGCGATGGTCTGCATGATGTTCTCATATCCGCCACCAGTGTTCATGATGCCGAACCCTAAGAACAACGCACTCACGATCATGACGATGCCGCAGATGGTATCCGTGATCGCCACCCCGCGAAAACCTCCGATGACGGTATAGATAGCGGTAGTTGCGGTGATGAGGATGAGCCCAACGCTGTAGTCGTAATTCGTTACCGCAACGAGTATCTTTGCGGCCCCAACGAGCTGTGCAACGATGAGCGCGGTGAAGAAGACGACGAGTGCGCAGGAAAGGATGAGCGTGAGGATGCTCGAACGGAAACGCGCATTGATGATGTCGATAATGGAGACGGCGTGGATGCGGCGTGCGATGAGCGCGAGCTTCTTACCCATCACACCGAAGAGCAGTATGAGCGAAACGACCTGCGCACCGGCCAAATATACCCATCCAAAGCCGTATTCCCAGGCTTGACCAGGCATGCCTACGAAAGCGGTGATAGAGCCGAACGTGGCGATCGTGGTCATGACGAGCACGATCGGGCCGAGCCTGCGCCCTGCTACGAAGTATTCGCGTTCGAAGTTTTCCCCTGGCGTGTGCTTCCTGATGAGGAAGGCGACGATAAGGCAGGCAAAAAGAAAGACAAGAAGAGGGATCAGCGTTAACGAGGTCATCGCGCCTCTTTTTCGTTGCGGCGTTCGCCCGAGCGATGTGGGGTATTGCTGATGGGTTTTCGTGGGGTGACCGAGGTCTTCTCGATGGTCTTGATAAGATCCTGATCGATCGTCATAGGGGTGACCTGTACAGGGGTTTCATCGCTGATCTGGTATTTTCTGCCAAAGTCGTCTTCGTCGAGCGGGCAGTCTTCGATAACCTTCGTTGCCAGGATGATGCTCACGATCATCGCTACGATCCATGTGCCCAAGCAGCCCATCACGATCCATAGCGGCGTGGAGAATATCTTGATATCGACGCCGTATAAGCCGAAGCCGAAGAGAAGCCAGCATACGATCACGATAGCCACGCCCAAAAGCGTGACCTTCGCTTCTTTGTTCGCTTGACTCATGCGTTCGCGATAGAGCATGGATGCAGCTTTCATTAGTAGGAGCAGCTCGTTAAAACGATGCGCCTCCGCGCGCAGGACACACCTATTTTAGGAGCTTCTATGATTGTCAGGAGTGTCCAGTGTAAGGTTATGTATCAGCTTGAAAACAATGAGAGAAATTTTGTAATGATTTCGTAGCTTTTTCTACAAAAAGCCCATTGAACAGGAATTATAGTTGCATTTCCTCAAGGGTGTGAAATGCGCTCATCTTCTTCAATACCCTATTGAACAGGCATTTTTTCAATGCGCTAAGATAGAAGGGGAAGAAGCGAACACAGGGAGATATGATGACCGACACACCTATCAAGGCACCAAGAGAGCACGTGAGTGCTCAGGTTGTCATTCCGGTCGTTATCATCATCTTGGGTTCGGCGCTGGGCAACCTTTCCCAAACCGCAATGAACGCGATGTTCGGCGGCATCGCGGCAGACTTCAAGGTCGATATGGCGCTCGGCCAGTGGGTCACCACACTCTACATGCTCGTGATCGGCATCACGGTCCCTGTGGTCACCTATCTCATGCGACGTTTCGCGCTCAAAAGGCTCACGATCTTCTCCCTTTGCCTTTTTGCCTTTGGCTGCATCGTTGATATGTTCGCGCCGTCGTTTGTCTTGCTGCTAATAGGGCGTGCGCTCCAGGCTGTTTCTGCGGGCATTCTCATGCCGATGATGATGAGCATTATCATGACCTCATTTCCGCCGAACAAGCGTGCAACGGTCATGGGTGTTGCAGGCATCGCCATGGGCTTCGCGCCGAACATCGGTCCAACCATAGGTGGCTATCTCGTCACGGCTTCAGGCTGGCGCAGTTTGTTCGTGATCCTTGCCATCTGCATGATCGTGCTCATAGTTTGTGCATGCGTCTTCATCGTGCGATCGCCGCGCACCAAGCGCACGGCTACGCTCGACGTGGCCTCGGTCATCCTTTCGGCACTTGGATTCGGCTTCTTGCTGCTCGGCTTTTCGAACGCTTCAGATGCAGGCGCAGCGCTGCTATCGATCTGGGCACCGATCCTTATTGGCGTGGTTGCGCTCGTTTTCTTCATCAGGAGACAAAAACGCATCGACGATCCGCTCATCAACATGGATATATTCACGTCAAAGCAATTCGTAGTGGGATTCTGGGCGTCGAACTTCCTCTACGCGAGCTTCATGGGCATCACGCTCATCGTGCCGCTGTTCATCGAGAACATATGGGGAGGAACAGCGCTCGAAGCAGGTTTGGTGCTGTTGCCGGGCACCATCGCGGCGCTCTTCATCAATCCGCTTGCCGGCTATCTTACCGACCGCTTTCATGCGCGCCCGGTCATCGTGTTCTTCGGAGCTTGCCTTGCGTTTGGCTCGGTGGCGATGGCGTTCATGGACGTCTCAACGCCGTTTTGGCTCATCTTGCTGCTGCAGGGGATTCGCGCGTGCGGCGTATCGGGTCTGGTGAGCCCGCTTACTTCTTGGAGCATGGAAGAGCTTGCGCCTAACAGGATGACCGACGCATCATCGTTTTCTACGGCGGTGCGTCAAGCGGTCGCTTCAATGGGAACAGCGCTCATGGTGTTTTCGATCACACTGGGCACTCAGGCGTTCGGCTCGCTTCTGTTCGGCTTCCAGCTGGCGCTCGGTCTTTCGGGTGTGTTCGCGCTTGCGCTGTTCGTTATCGCGCTCGTGCGCGTCAGGTGACAAACTACCCGGTCGTTCGTCACCAACGAGACTCGTCGACCAGGAACATCTTGGCCCGACCGGCGGAGGAGGTAAGGCACGAGGCCCGCTTCCCTGCTCGCGCGTCGCTGCTTTGCTCGGGTTTTATTAATAATGAAATTAGTCGGCAAAGAGTTATCTTGCCAGCTTGCCCTCTCCGCTGGTCAGGTCAAGATCTGCCAACCAAGGCGTTCCCAAAAGGTGACGAACGACCGGGTAGTTTGTCACCGCTAAGCGCTCAAGCTTGCGTAAGGATTGCTGCGATCGCCTCTTTGTCCACCTGCGGCAGTGGAATGAATTCTTCAGGCTCTTGCGAGAGCGGGATGAGCTGCTTTTGCAGCCAGAGAATATCGTACCAGCGACCGAACTTGTGCCCGCAGTTCGGGATGTGCGCACACTGAACGTAGCCCCTTCGTTCGTGGAAGATGCGGCTCGTGGAAGGGCACGTTTCATCGGCAGGTTCGGTATAGGTGACGCAAGCGTTCGCGTTGTACACATTCTGAAGGCGCAGGATGCTCTCAAGTGCGCCGTAGAGCCTGGTTCCCAGACCGTGGCCTTTCGCTTCAGGCGCAAGATAGACCGAAGTCTCGATCGAATGAAGGTAGGCTTTGCGCGGCCTGAATGCCGAAGCATAGGAGTAGCCGATAACCGCGAAGGTTTCGTCATCGCAGGTCTCAACGCGAGAAGTAGTGGACGCAGTGTTGGCATCGGCGCGTTCGATCTCCGCCACCAAGAACGGGCGCTCTTCCAAGATGGTGGCGATCTTCTGCTCCATTTCCTCGATCGTGGGCGGCTCGAGGTCGAAGGTGGTTGCGGTATCGCGCACATAGGGAGCATAGATAGCACAAACCGCCGCCGCATCAGCTGGGCAGGCCAGTCGAATTCTCGTTTCCCGCGCGGTGTTCCGTGCTATAGTAGTCATGCTTTAACGCTCCATAGTGCTAAAGTGGCATATCCGATGGGCGCGTCGTGCGACCCTTCAGATATAAGTGTAGAAAATCTATAGCAAAGAGGTAAATATGAGCAAAGCGGTAAACATGAAAAAGCTATTACTGTGTTTTTTCGCAGCAGTGTTTGCGATCTGCCTGTCGGCCGGTCTCATGACAGGTTGCTCGTCCAACGAGTCTAAGTCTTCGAGCGAAGCTCCGGAGTACTTGGGTGAAGACGGCAAGTTCGTGGTCGGTTTCGACGAGACCTTCAAGCCCTTCGGTTATAAGGACGACAACGGCGAATACACCGGCTTCGACCTGGAGCTCGCCAAGGCAGTTGCCGAAAAGAACGGCTGGGAGATCGAGCTTACCCCCATCGATTGGGACACCAAGGATGCTCAGATCGATTCCGGCACGATCGACGTCATCTGGAATGGCTTCACCATCGAAGGCCGCGAGGATACCTATGAGTTCACCGATCCGTACTACCTGAACGACCAGGTCATTCTTGTTCGTGAAGGTTCCGACATCAAGGGCCTTTCGGATCTTGCGGGCAAGACGGTAGTCGCACAGGTCAACTCACCTGCTTACGACAATCTCGCTGAAGGTGGCGATTACTACGACACCATCGGTTCTACGCTCGGCAAACTCGAAACCGCTCCTGAATATCAGACCGCGCTCATGCAGCTCGAAAGTGGCGCATGCGATGCGGTTGCGATCGACTATCCCACCGCACAGTCTCTCATTGCAGGTAAAGACGGCTACGTCATCCTCGACGAAGTAGTTTCTTCTGAGAACTATGGCGTTGGCGCGAAGAAGGGCAACACCGAACTGATCGAGAAGATCCAGTCCGCGCTCATCGAACTCTACAACGATGGCAAGGTTGAAGAGATCGTCTCTCACTATCCTGAAGAGATCTCCATCGATAAGTGGGTGCTCAAATAATCTTGCGCCCCTAGTGGCGGCACGCTGAATGTAAAGCCCTGGATGTCCCGATGCTCCTCGTAGCGAGACCATCGAAGTTCCAGGGCTTTTCTCTTTGCTCTTTGTTTTTAACGGTCCGTTTTCGATAAGGTTCGCATATGGAATTCACCACAATGCTTGGAATGCTGGGCGAGGGCTTTCTCGTTACGTTGCAGCTCTTCTTCGTCACGCTGATCGGCGCACTTCCGCTTGGCGTGCTCGTGGCGCTGGGGCGCATGAGCCGTTTTCGCCCGATCTCGTATCTGTTCCGTCTCTACATTTCGATCATGCGCGGTACGCCGCTCATGCTGCAGCTCATGTTCATCTTCTTCGCGCCGTATTACATCTTCGGCGTGCAGCTTTCGATGGATTGGAAGTTCGGTGCTTGCGCGGTCGCCTTCATCATGAACTATTCGGCCTATTTTGCCGAGATCTACCGCAGTGGCATCCAGTCCATCCCGCGTGGCCAATACGAAGCTGCCGAAATCTTGGGTTACAGCAAAGCGCAAACGTTTCTGCGCATCATCTTCCCGCAGGTCTTCAAGCGTATCGTGCCTGCGCTCGGCAATGAAGTGATCGTGCTCGTCAAAGATACGTCGCTGGCGTTTACGATCGGTGTGGCGGAGATGTTCACCACGGCGCGTGCCATCGTTTCGGCGCAAGGCACGCTCACGGCTTTCGTGGTGGCGGCGCTATTCTATTGGGTGTTCACCTTCGTGGTCGAGTTCGCCATTTCGCGTATCGAAAAGCGCCTGGCCTACTATCACGATTAAGCGAAAAGGGGACATGGTATGACTGACACGAATCAAGCAACCCCACAGGCAACGGAACTGGCGAACGAGCAGGAAAAAGCGGTACTTTCCGTTGAGAGTCTCGAGAAGAGCTTCGGCGATGCGATGGTGCTCAAGGATATCTCTTTTGAGGTTCACCCTGGTGAAGTGGTCTCGATCATCGGGCCTTCTGGTTCAGGAAAGTCTACGCTTCTGCGTTGTTGCACCTTGCTTGAGACGTTCGAGTCGGGCGCGCTGCGTTATGGCGATCTAACGGTTGCGGAGAACAACGCATCTGGCAAAACGGTCTATAGTGGCAAGGACGTTGCCAAGGAAGCGCGCAAACGCTTTGGCCTCGTGTTCCAGAATTTCAATCTCTTCCCGCACTATTCGGTGTTGCGCAACGTGATGGAAGCGCCCGTTGTGGTCGAGGGGAAGGATAAAGCGGAGACTGAAAAGCTTGCCCGTGCGCTTTTGAAGCAAATGGGCCTTGAGGGTCGTGAGGATGCGTATCCATGCGAGCTATCTGGCGGTCAGCAGCAGCGTGTGGCTATCGCACGCGCCCTCTGCCTTCAGCCCGATATCCTCTTCTTCGATGAGCCCACTTCTGCGCTCGACCCCGAGCTTACGCAGGAGGTGCTGAAGGTCATCCGTGCGCTTGCCGAAGAACATATGACCATGGTGATCGTGACGCACGAGATGGCATTCGCGCGCGATGTGTCCGACAAGATCATCTTCATGGACAAGGGTGTGATCGTCGAAGAGGGCACGCCTGATCAGGTGATCAACCACCCGCAGCACAACCGCACAAAGGCCTTCCTCTCCCGCTACGAATCCGACGCTGTGACCGACTAGCTTCTGGGAGAAGGTCTGCCGTAGGGTAATCTCGACGCGTCGCTCGTTCGAGCAAGGCAGCCCTCTTCGCCGATCACAGGGAGAGAATAGAAAACGACCCGGGTGATCCGGGCCGTTTCGATTCTACGGTATGTTCGCGAGCGCTTATGCCTGGTGCTTGAGCAGGCCGTAACCGCCATTCGAACGACGATAGAGAATATGCACCGCGCTGGTGTCGCGGTCGATATAGGCGAAGAAGTCGTGACCCAAAAGGTCGATCTCGATGAGCGCTTCTTCTTCTGTGAGCGGCAAAAGCTCCAGCTCCTTCACGCGTACGATCTCTTCATCCTCACCAGACAGCTCTTGCATGAGTGCATCATAGTCGACATCGGTCGCCTGCTTGTTGACCGGTTCGGCGTTCAGGCGCTTGTTGAGCACGCGCGTCTTGTATTTGCGCAGCTGGCGAAGCACTTTAGCGGCTGCAACGTCGATGGCGGCGAAGAGGCTCTCTTCGTTCTCTTCGACGCGAATGATATGACCCTTAGCGTGCATGGTAACTTCGCAGGTGCACGGGGTGGGGTTCGCGGGGTTCTTTTCAACTTGCAGAACGACTTCTGCAGAAAGCGGTGCGATATCCATCGCTTTCATCGAATTGCCGATCTTTTCTTCCGCATAATCGCGCAGAGCGTCGGAGACGTTCATGCGACGACCGGTGACGGTGATATCCATAGTCATTTTCCCTTCGTTACTAAAGAGCGCACGTTCAAATGCACTTTTACAACTAGCTAGTCTAACGCATCTTTTAAGGCTTGTGTGAACGATTATTGAAACCCAACCGAAAAGTTGACAGGTTGTTAGGTGGTTTACAATTGTGTGCACGGTAAATGAAAGAAGGACAAGATGGCAACCGATAAAGCTTCAGCACAGAACTCGGATGCGGCAGAGAAGCAGCAAACCGGTGCCTCTGTTCGAGAAAGCGTTGATGCAGCGCCCGCCGGCGAAGAGGGCGCGCATGCCACAGGCGCCGCGTGTGCCGTGGAGAATTCTCAAGGAAATAAGACCCCGTTCATCTCGGAAGTTTCTGGGCATCATCGCCGCTACTTGAAGCTGCTTGAATTCACGCACTCCACGACCAAAGCTGCGGGTTTCATGCTGCTCGGCGCCATTCTTTCGCTCGTTATAGCGAATTCGCCCGCATATGGATCGTTCTTGGAATTCTGGCATACTGAGATAACGCTGGGGTTCGGCAGTGCGAACACTTCGATGTCGCTCGCGCACATCATCAACGATATCTTCATGTGTTTGTTCTTCTTACTGGTGGGTCTCGAGATCAAATACGAGATGACCGTCGGTGAGCTCACGAATATCCGTCAAGCCATCTTACCGGTGGGAGCAGCCATCGGTGGCGTTGCGGTGCCGATCATCTTCTATGTGGCATTCAACCAGGGAAGCCCTGAAACGTTGGGCGGGTGGGGTGTCCCGACCGCGACCGATATCGCGTTTGCGCTCGGCATCCTAGCGCTGCTTGGCTCGCGCGTGCCAGCGGGCGTGCGCGTGTTCCTCTCAACGCTCGCAGTGGCCGATGACATCATCGCGATCGTGGTCATCGCGGTCTTCTACGGTCATGCGCCTTCGGTGCTGTGGCTTCTCGCGGCACTTGTGGTGCTGGGTGCGCTCACTGCGCTCAACCGCCTGCACTTCTATTCGCTCTGGCCCTACGTGCTGTTGGGCGTGGTGCTTTGGTACTGCGTGTTCATGTCGGGCGTGCATGCCACCATCGCCGGCGTGCTGCTCGCTTTCACGATCCCCTCAGGCTCGCGCGTTGACCTGCTCTCGTTCGGGCGTTGGTCGAACAAGCAGCTCAAAGAGATACGCGCGAACTTCCAGCCCGATGCTCCCGTGCTCGGCCAGTCCGACTACCTGAAAGAGGTTTCGCACCTTGCGCGCGTGGCGAAAGAAGTGGTGCCTCCTGCAACGCGCTTGGAGCGCATGCTCTACCCCTGGGTCTATTTCGCGATCTTGCCGCTGTTCGCCCTTACGAATGCCGACGTGGCGCTGGGCGCAACGAGCTTCGGTGCCATCGTGGCCGATCCGGTGTTCCTAGGCGTTTTCGCTGGCCTGCTCTTGGGCAAGCCTATCGGTATCTTCCTCTTCAGTTTCCTCATCGTGAAGCTCAAGATCTCTTCGCTTCCTAATAATGTGAATTGGGCGCACATCTTCGGCGCGGCGCTGCTCGGTGGTGTCGGTTTTACCATGGCTATCTTCGTGGCAAATCTCGCGTATGCCGATCCTGGTCAGATTTTGGTGGCGAAGGTTGCGATCCTGTCCGCTTCGCTTCTTGCGGGTGTCATCGGCTTCCTCTTCCTGCTCTTCCAGGCGAACATCGCGATGCGCAAGGGTGTTACCTATGAAGAGCCCATTCTTGATAACGCGAACTTGCAGGCCCATGCCGCTCATGAGGTGAAACGCCGCAAGCACGATAAACATGAGGAAGCTTCAGCGGCTGCAGGCGGGCAAAAGGCTCCTGCGCGCACGGTGTCTCCCCACAGGGCGGTGCCAACGGACGAGGACAGGCAGGCAGCTTCGTCTCGCAAAGATGTGTGAGGCATGAGCAAACTGAAGGATCGCGCTTGTTGGTATCGTGCGATTCGAGCCGGTGCGATCTCTCGCAAGATTCGATCGCTTTTGTTCGCGCGCAGGACCCTTCTACATACAGAAAGCGCACATTCTTCACAATTGCGTGTATATACGAGCAATAAGGCGTTGAACATGGGGTTTAGTGGCTCTACTTGCACATGGTAAAGCGCGTGAAGGGCGGTTTATCAGAGCTTAAAGGCTTGAAGCTCTGTATAAATGTGCTGTTTTCTGCTAGTATCAACTACAGCTTACGCTGAGACACGAACCCTATGCCACTATTGGGAGGTTTTCAAACAGTATGAAGCATACAAATGTAGCACCGAAGCGTACGCTGCTCATTGCATTTATGGCGGTCGTTCTGGCCGTGGGGCTCTCTTTGCCCGTTTCTCTTGCATCCGCAGTGCCTTCTTCGTCTTCAAAACAGGCTGAGGCACAAGCAGCGCTCGACAAACTCAACGATATGCAGGCAACACTCGATGCCGCTTCAAGCAATTATTACGAAGCGGAGGAAGAGCGTGCCGAAGCTGAGAAAAAAGTAACTGAAGCTGAAGCTCAGATTCAGGAAGAAACCGAGAAGATCAAGGGCTATCAGGAAGAGCTGGGAACGCGTGCGCGCAGCATGTATCGTACCGGCGGCAACACCTTCCTTGATGTTATCTTGGGCGCTTCCACCTTCGAAGAGTTCGCAACGAACTGGAACATCCTCAACACCATGAATGAGAATGACGCTGAGCTCGTTGCTAAGACCAAGGAATCCCGCGAAAAGGTAGAGGCTGCTAAGGCTGAATACGAGCAGCAAGAGCAGGTAGCAGCGCAGAAGGCGAGCGAAGCCAAGGCTATTAAGGATGAGGCTGAAGCCACTACCGCTCAGATGCAGGAAACCTACGACAATCTGAACGCTGAAGTCCAAGAGCTCATGCGCCAAGAAGAAGAGGCGCGCAGTGCTGCTGCAGCAGCTGCTGCTGAGCAGGCCATCGCCAATAACAACAACGGCGGTAGCTCTAATAGCGGCAATTCTGGAAGCAGCTCAAAGCCGGCGAACAACTCTAAGCCCCAGACAGTAACGGGCAACGTTGTTGTTGACCGTGCATACGCACAGCTGGGCAAGCCCTATGGTTGGGGCGCAGCAGGTCCGAACAGCTTCGACTGCTCCGGCTTGGTTGGCTACTGCCTCACGGGCAAAATGGGCAGCCACTGGTGCACCACGGGTACCATCCAAGGATGGACGCGCGTGAGCAATCCGCAGCCCGGTGATATTTGCATCAACTCGCATCACACCGGCATCTATATCGGAGGTGGCCAGATGATCCATGCTCCACGTACGGGTGATGTGGTGAAGGTGAGTGGTGTCCATTCCGACATGTGGTATGTCCGCTACTAATTCGCACCGCGCAGATACGAAATGATCAAGGAACGGCTCGCAAGGGCCGTTCTTTTTTGTGACTGTGGGTGCGGTAGCTTCGTTCAGATGGATTCTTTGTACGTGAGCGATTTGCTTTATTGCCGTGCACTACCAGGCTGTGATACCATAGGCAACGCCGTTTACGGCACATCATATGTCGGGATGTGGCGCAGTTTGGTAGCGCGCTTCGTTCGGGACGAAGAAGTCGCAGGTTCAAATCCTGTCATCCCGACCAGAAATTCAAAACGAGCCCTACGGGGCTCGTTTTTTATTCCTTAGGGATGACAGCCTGCGAAGCAGGCGCAGGCTTTGCCTGCAAGGATTTGAACCGTAAGGTTCATTAATGCGCTACACAGCGCGTTAACCGCAAGAGTCAAGGCTGAAAAGCGAAGCGTGCCTTTACTCTTGCGAACTTCTGCTTCCCGACCAGAAATTCAAAACGAGCCCTACGGGGCTCGTTTTTTATTCCTTAGGGATGACAGCCTGCGAAGCAGGCGCAGGCTTTGCCTGCAAGGATTTGAACCGTAAGGTTCATTAATGCGCTACACAGCGCGTTAACCGCAAGAGTCAAGGCTGAAAAGCGAAGCGTGTCTTTACTCTTGCGAACTTCTGCTTCCCGACCAGAAATTCAAACGAGCCCTACGGGGCTCGTTTTCATTTCTCAGGGATGACCACCAGCGCAGCTGGCGCAGGCTGCACTCCACCCCCACCTAACATGAACCGCTTAAAGGGATTGTACGAGCGCTGCATGTGTTTTTTGGTACAATTTCTGCGCGTATCACTAGGGTAGTTCATACCTTGGTTCATACTGAATAAACCGCGCTTCACCCTGTGTCGCGCTCAACGTACGTGCAATCCCTGCGGAGGTGCATACAACATGAAGATCGGACCTTTCGGCATTGTCGAGATCATCATCATCTTGGTGGTCATCCTCATCATCTTCGGCCCCAAGAATCTTCCCAAGCTCGGAACCGCTATCGGCAAAACGGTCAAGAACTTGCGCGAAGGCCTCGGCGGCGGCAAGAAGAAGAAAGAAGCCGAAGAGGCTGCCAAGCAGGCTGAAGGCAAAGAGCCTGAAGAGCTTGAAGTAGTAGACAAGCCTGAGCCGGGCCAGAAGAAGGCCGATGTTGCTGCAGCCGAAGCAGAAGCCGAACAGAACACCACCACTTCCGATGCCGTTTTCGAAGAGACCGAACCGGAAAAGGACAAGGCTGAATAAACACTTACGAGAAACGCGCCAGATCAAGCGCGTTTCTTCTGCGCGGGCGCAAAGCTCGCATGAAACGACCGAACGAACGAATACAAGGGGAGTTCCATGGAAAAGGACTACATCTTAACCCAAGAAGGCAAAGCGAAGCTCGAAGAAGAGCTGCATTATCTCGAAACCGAAAAGCGCGCCGAGATCGGTGAGCGCATCCGCGTAGCCCGCGAATTCGGCGACATTTCGGAAAACTCCGAGTACGATGACGCAAAGAACGAGCAGGCCATGATGGAAGGCCGCATCGCCGAGATCACCCGCATCTTGGGCGAAGCAACCGTGGTCGACGCCCCCACCAAATCTTCTAAGGTCCACATCGGCAGCAAGGTCACGGTCGACATGGGTGGCAACGAACGCGTCTTCACCATCGTCGGTGCGGCAGAGAGCGATTCTACTGCTGGCAAGATCTCCAATGAGTCTCCCGTTGGCGCGGCGCTCCTTGGCACCAAGAAGGGCGACGAGATCGACCTGCAAGGTCCTACTGGCCGCGATATCCATATCAAGGTCTTGAAGATCGAGCAGTAAGCGTGCATACCTGCTGTACGCCGGGCGAACTTCAACTACCATAAGAAACAGCTGTAATCGAGACGCTGGTACCCTTCGTACCAGCGTTTTTCCTAGAAAATGAAAGGCAATCGATGAGCGAGAACACCACTCAAAACGCAACACCTGAAACACCCGAAGACGATCCGATCCTGGTGCGCCATGCCAAGCGCGAGGCGCTCATTGCGGCGGGTGAGAACCCCTACGGTCATGCGTTTGCTTATTCGCATCACATCATCGACCTCGACGAAAAATACGCCGGTCTTGAAGATGGTGAGAACACCGAAGATCGCGTAGAGGTGGCTGGTCGCGTGATGGCCAAGCGCGATCAGGGCAAGATCATCTTCATGGAGCTGCGCGATTCCACCGGCTCGATCCAGTTGTTCTGCCGCATCAATGCGCTGGGCGAAGAAGCCTTTGCGGCTATGAAGGATCTGGATGTGGGCGATTGGATCGGCGTGTCCGGCCTTATGATGCGCACGCGTCGCGGTCAGCTTTCCGTGGCGGTCGATTCCTATGAGCTGCTCTCGAAATCGCTGCGCCCCCTGCCGGAGAAGTTCCACGGCTTGGCCGACAAGGAACTGCGCTATCGCCAGCGTTATGTCGATCTGATCGTGAACCCCGAGGTGCACGAGACCTTCGTGAAGCGCTCGAAGATCATCTCGGCTATTCGCCATTACATGGAAGAGCAGGGCTTTTACGAGGTCGAAACGCCCTTCTTGCATTCGATCATGGGCGGCGCGAACGCGAAGCCCTTCACCACGCATTTCAACGCGCTCGACCGCGATTACTTCCTGCGCATCGCAACCGAGCTTCCTCTGAAGCGCTTGCTTGTGGGCGGCTTCGAGAAGGTCTTCGAGATCGGTCGCCAGTTCCGCAACGAAGGCATGGACCCGTATCACAACCCCGAGTTCACCACGATGGAAGCCTACCAGGCTTTCTCCGACCTCGAGGGCATGATGGAGCTCACGCAAGGCTTCGTGCAAGCAGCAGCTATGGTGGCGTGCGGCACGCTCGACGTGGAATATCAGGGCACGACCATTCATCTTGGTGGCGAATGGAGACGTGCGAGCATGGTCGAGCTCGTGAATGAGGTCACGGGTGAGGACATCAGCTTCGCCATGACGCGCGAAGAGGCCGCGGCGGTGGCAGACAAGCACGGTGTTCACGTCGAAGAAGGTTGGGGCACGGGCAAGATCATTGCCGAACTCTTTGAGGAATGCGTCGAAGAGACGCTCATTCAGCCTATCTTCGTTACCGACCATCCGATCGAGGTTTCGCCGCTCGCAAAAAGGAAAATTGGTGAAGATGAAGTAGCTGACCGCTTCGAACTGTTTATTTCCGGCCATGAATATGCTAATGCTTTTAATGAACTAAATGATCCCGTTGATCAAGCGGAGCGATTCCGAGCGCAGCTTGCTGCTAAGGACATGGGCGACGATGAGGCAATGGGATTCGACGATGACTACGTGCGCGCTTTGGAATACGGAATGCCTCCCGCTGGCGGGGTTGGCATTGGAATAGATCGCCTTACCATGCTTCTTACGAATTCAGCAACGATCCGCGATGTATTACTGTTCCCCCATATGCGCGACGAAGCCAAGTAACAAAAGGAGGTGGCGCGTAAATGTCGTTCGACAAGTTCACTGACAAGGCGCGCAAAGTGCTGGTTTTGGCGCAGGAGGAAGCCCGCGGGCTTCATCAGCCCTACGTTGGCACTGAGCACGTGCTCTTGGCTTTACTCAAGGAAGAAGATGGTCTGGCAGCTCAGGCCCTGGAGCGCCTGGGGGTGCATTACGAAGCCACGGTGGCGGCCATCCGTCGTATCGTTACGATCGATGAATCTACCGATGTGTCCGGGCATTTGAGCTTCACGCCACGCGTTAAGCGGGTGTTGGAGAATTCTCTGCGTGAAGCCATGCAGATGGGGCAAAGCTATATTTCTACCGAGCATCTTCTGCTCGGCATTATCCGCGAAAACGAAGGCACCGCAATAGAGGTGCTCGAGCGCATGGGCGTTTCAGGAGACGATCTGCGTGCGGCGCTCAACGACCTGGTGGGGCAGTCTTCGGTCTTCGCCGGCCAGCAGTTCGATCCGCAGGCATCCTCTTCGGATAGCGTGCTGAAGGAATTCAGCGTTGATCTTACGAAGAAGGCGGCCGATGGGAAGCTCGACCCGGTTATCGGGCGTGCGGGCGAGATCGAGCGCATGATGCAGATCCTGTGCCGTCGCCAGAAGAACAACCCGCTGCTCTTGGGTGAGCCGGGTGTGGGCAAAACGGCGGTGGTCGAAGGGCTTGCGCAGCTCATCGTAGCTGATCAGGTGCCCGATATCTTGCGCAATAGGCGTTTGGTCACGCTGGATGTTTCGGCGCTCGTTGCCGGTTCGAAGTATCGCGGCGAATTTGAGGAGCGCTTGAAGAAGTGCATCAAGGAAGTCGAGCAGGCAGACGATGTCATCCTGTTCATCGACGAGCTCCACACCATTATCGGTGCGGGTGCAGCCGAAGGCTCGATGGATGCGGCTGCCATCCTGAAGCCGCCTCTGTCGCGCGGCGAGATCCAGATCATCGGCGCTACCACGCTCGATGAATACCGCAAGCATTTGGAAAAGGATTCGGCGCTCGAGCGCAGGTTCCAAACGCTCGTTGTCAAAGAGCCTAATGAAGAGCAGGCCGTTCGTATCATGGAAGGCTTGCGCGATAAGTATGAAGAGCATCATCATGTGCATTTCTCTGATGAAGCGCTCCAGGCGGCAGTTTCGCTTTCCGATCGCTATATCCAAGATCGCTTCTTGCCCGATAAGGCCATCGACGTGATCGACGAAGCGGGCGCGCGCATGCGCATTCGCAATATGGTGCTGCCCGATGAGGTCCAGGAGCTCGATGACAAGCTTCGTGCGTTGCGCGCGGAAAAGGATGCCGCTATTGCCGATCAGGATTTCGAGCGTGCCGCCGAGGTGCGCGACCGCGAGGCAAAGGTGCGCGAAGAGCGCAAGAAGGCCCAGGTAGAGTGGGAAGACAAGACGGAGAAGATCGTCAACGAGATCGGCGTGGAAGATATCGCTGATGTGGTTTCGATGACCACCGGCGTGCCCGTTTCCAACCTCACCGAAGCTGAGACCGAAAAGCTTTTGCGCATGGAATCCGTGCTGCATGAGCGCGTGATCGGTCAGGAAGAGGCAGTAACGGCGCTTTCGAAGGCTATTCGTCGCAGCCGTTCCGGGCTCAAGGATCCAAAGCGCCCGGCAGGTTCGTTCATCTTCCTTGGTCCCTCAGGTGTGGGCAAGACCGAACTCTCGAAGACGCTTGCAGAGTTCCTGTTCAATTCGCAAGATGCGCTCATTTCCTTCGACATGTCGGAATACATGGAGAAGCACACGGTGTCGCGCCTGATCGGTTCGCCTCCGGGATACGTGGGCTACGACGAGGGTGGTCAGCTTACCACCGCAGTGCGTCAGCGCCCCTATTCGGTCGTGCTCTTCGACGAGATCGAGAAGGCGCATCCCGATGTCTTCAACATCTTGCTCCAGATTTTGGAGGAAGGTCGCTTGACCGATGCGCAAGGACGCATGGTCGACTTCCGCAATACGGTCATCATCATGACCTCGAATGTGGGCGCACGTGAGATCACCACCACGGCACCGCTCGGATTCTCTTCCAGCGGAGCAACCGGCCTTAACGATGATGAGATCAAGACCCGCGTCATGAGCGAGGTCAAGCGCTTGTTCCGTCCTGAGTTCTTGAACCGTATCGATGAGATCATCGTGTTCAAGTCGCTCACGGAAGACGAGATCGTCGAGATCGTGAACCTCATGGTGGCTGATCTTCGCGATCGCCTGATCGAGCAGAACATGACCATCAATATGTCCGATGCTGCGAATCGTCTCATTGCCAAGGAAGGGACCGATCTTTCCTTCGGTGCCCGTCCGTTGCGTCGCGCGATCCAGCGCCTGCTCGAGGATCCGATCTCCGAGCAGATCCTCGAAGGCAAATGGACGAGCGGCTCGGTCATCGATGTCGATGTGGAAGACGAGAAGCTCGTGTTCAACCAGGGTACGGGTTCGATCCCGGCACCGCGCAAGCGTGATACCATCGCGCAAGAAGCGGAGCTCATCTTGAGCAACTACGATCTTGGGCGCGCAGGGCTCACCTACAGCGGCTCAGGTCGCGGAGGCTCATCAGGAGATTCCGCTGCCGACTAATCCAGTCGTTCAAGAACGCTGACAAGAGGCTTGTCCTTGCGGGCAAGCCTCTTTCTTTTCCCTATGGGATCATTCGTTTGCTTCAATGAAGAGTGTTTATGCAGTAAAATCAATTTTGTTGAATTATTGCTGCATAAGGCAGCTTTCTTGATAAGAGGTTCTCTATGCCAGAGCAAACGATCGATCCCATCTTCGCCCCTTCGGCTCTCAACGGTATCTTGAGCAAGATGCGCGACGATGACACCTTTGGCTCCTTGCGCGAGCAGATGCAGTTGCAGGGCAAGGTGAATGAAGGCGCGCAGACCGCGGTCATCATCCTGGCGGGTGGTAGTGGCGAGCGATTCGGCCACGAAGGTGGCAAGCAGCTCGTTGAGATCGCAGGCAAGCCCATTCTCACGCGTTCAGCTGAAGTGTTCGACAGTGTGGGCGATGTGGGGCTCATCGTGGTCGTTTGCCCCGAAGAGCGTACGAGTGAATACCTCTTGAAAGCGATCGATCCCTTTCCGTTCGCTACCCCTATCGTCATGGCCCCTGCAGGTGCCACGCGCCAGGAATCGGCATTTTCTGGTTTGGAGCTCGTGCCAGATGACTTCGAGTACGTCATGCTGCACGACGGCGCGCGTCCACTCATTTCGCGCGAATTGGTCGATCATACGATCAGCGTACTCAAAGGCAACATCGATTGCGATGGCGCAGTGGTCGGCCATCCTTCCATCGACACGCTCAAGATCGTCGAGAACGGCATCATCCAAGGAACGCCCGATCGTTCGGTATTTTGGAACGCGCAAACCCCACAGATCTTCCGTGCAGGCATTTATCGTCGCGCGCATGCGGCGGCACTTTCCGATGGCTTCGTGGGTACGGATGATTCATCGCTCATCGAACGTTTGGGCGGTCGCGTGATGGTGGTCGAAGGCAAGCGCGACAACATCAAGCTCACGGTGCCCGAAGACTATCTCATCATTTCAGCGGCGGTGCGCCAGGCGCTGCGCGAAGGTGTCGAGTAGGTGTCGCTGATGAATATAAACGCTCCTGACATGACGAACATTCCCAATTCCAGCCCCGAGATGACTGCGCTGCGCAAGCTGCGCGTGGGGCTCGGTATGGACGTTCACGCCTTTGCCCCCAACCGCAAGCTTATCTTGGGTGGAGTGGATATTCCGCATCACCAAGGCCTCGATGGCCATTCGGATGCCGATGTGCTGCTCCATGCAATAGCCGATGCTCTTTTGGGTGCTGCGCGCCTAGGGGATATTGGCAAGCATTTCCCCGACACTGATCCAGCCTATAAAGATGCCGATTCGCTCAAGCTGCTCGAGGCAGCTGCGAATCTGCTTCGTGAAGAAGGCTTCGAGATCCTCGATATCGATTGCGTCATCGCTGCGCAAGCACCGAAGCTTTCTCCGTATCGCGAGGCGATGCGCGAGAACATTGCGCGTGCATGCGGCATCGCAACGGAAAATATCGGCGTGAAAGCCACCACCACCGAACGTCTCGGCTTCGAAGGCCGCGAAGAAGGCATCTCGGCTGAGGCCGTCGCTCTTGTCTGTCGATGTTGTTAGGGCTGCTACGAAGCGAGACGGGCACATTGTGCAGGCTCGCCTCATAGCGTCGCGCCCTCGAACTAACTTTTGCAAAGACAATGATTGCAAAAGTGGATTTCTCGGAGCGCTTTGGCTCGATGTCGGCTCGTCCTACACAACCTGCCCATCTCGCTTCTGAGTAACGCTCTTAACGTCACCCGCACCATGCAAGCTAAACATGGTACTATTTCGCAAGACAAGAAGGATTGAATCCCATGAATATATTCTCAACAATGGCAGAAGACATTCGCACCGTTCAGGCAACCGATCCGGCGGCGCCTTCGAAGTTCCTCATATGGCTCACCTATCCCGGCCTTCAAGCACGCTGGGCGCACGTGATCAATCACTGGCTCTGGAAGAAGGGCCTGCGCGGACTGGCGCGCTATCTTTCGCAGTGCGCACGTTTTTGGACGGGTGTTGAGATTCACCCGGGCGCACAGATCGGCCGCCGTTTCTTCATCGACCATGCGATGGGCGTGATCATCGGCGAGACCACCATCATCGGCGATGATTGCGTGCTCTACCAGAATGTCACGCTGGGCGGTACCGGCAAGGAAACCGGCAAGCGCCACCCGACCCTTGGCAACAACGTGATGGTGGGCGTGGGCGCTGCGGTGCTCGGCTCGATCACCATCGGCGATAACTCGAAGATCGGCGGTGGCTCGGTAGTGGTGAAGGATGTACCGCCGAACTGCACCGTGGTAGGCGTGCCAGGCCATATCGTTGTGCGCGATGGCGTCTCAACATCGAAGAGCGCAGCGAAGGACAAGGAGATCGACCTGCAGAAAGCAGCGGCGGCGAAGATCCCGTCGTCTCCTGCTGAAGAGCCAAGCGTAAGCTCACCTGATGCTCAGCGAGAAGGAACGCTGCCTCCCATTCGCGCTGATCATAAGGATTACTTCCTCAACAACGGGGATTGTCAGGGTGAACGCCTCGAAGATCTGCCTGATCCCGTGGAACGTGCGATCCGCAACCTCTACAAGCGTGTCGATGAGCTCGAGGCATTCGCGGTGAAACAGCAAGCGCTCGACAAGCAGGCGGAGCGTGCGGCACAGCAAGAAGCCGATCAGATCGATCAAGACCAATAACGCTTCATGCCGCGCTCATCATCGAAGCTGACGATGAGCCCTGTTGAAGCCAATCATCACGACCAGTACCACCGATACCATCAAGATAGGAATACCATGATCAAGATCTACGACACCAAAACGCGCACCAAGCGCGAGTTCGTTCCCGTGAACGAGGGCAAAGTGGGCATGTATGTGTGCGGCCCGACCGTGTATAACTACATCCATATCGGCAATGCGCGCACGTTCATCTCGTTCGACACCATCCGTCGCTACCTCACATGGCGTGGGTTCGAAGTTACTTTCGTACAGAACGTGACCGACGTGGACGACAAGATCATCAACAAGGCGCTCGAGGAAGGCCGAACGGCTGCCGAGGTCGCTGAAGAATATACTGATGCCTTCATCGCTGACATGCATGCAGCCGGCGTGCAGGACCCCGATATTCGCCCGAAGGCTACCGAAGAGATCGACACGATGATCAAGCTCGTGCAGCGCCTGATCGACAAAGGCCATGCGTATGAGGTTGATGGCGATGTGTACTTCGCCGTGCGTTCCTATTCGGCGTATGGCGAACTCTCGAACCGCAATGTGGACGAGATGGAATCGGGCCACCGTGAACTGCGCGCCGATGGCCAAGGCTTGGAAGATCGCAAGCGCGATCCGCTCGATTTCGCGCTCTGGAAGACGGCGAAGCCAGGCGAGCCGAGCTGGCCTTCTCCGTGGGGCGAAGGCCGTCCCGGTTGGCATATCGAATGCTCGGCCATGTCCGAGAAGTATCTCCATCTGCCCTTCGACATCCATGGCGGCGGCGCGGATCTGTGCTTCCCGCACCACGAGAATGAGCGCGCGCAGTCTGAAGCGGCGTTCGACACCACATTCGCGAACTACTGGATGCATGGTGGCATGCTCCAGATCAATTCCGAGAAGATGAGCAAATCGCTCGGCAACTTCTTGCTGTTGCGCGATATCTTAGAGACCACCGATCCGGCGGTGCTTCGCATGCTCATGCTGCAGACGCACTACCGCAGCCCGCTCGACTTCTCGGATGCGCGTCTGCAGGAATCTGCGGCGGCGCTCGAGCGCTTGGAGAATTTCGTCACGAATGCGCTTTGGCTCGCGCGTTCGGCACAGCAGTCGCAGGCGAAGGCGGGAGGCGGCCATACGCCCGATGCCTCTGATGCTCATGCGGGCTCGCTTGCAACTTCGATCGCGGTCGCAACGCTCATTGCGGACATGAAAGATTCGTTCACTGAAGCAATGGACGACGATTTCAATACTGCTGCGGCACTCGGTGCCATCTTCAGCTTCGTGAGCGATGCAAACACGCTTTTGAATGACGTTCAGCAAAGCGCTTCTGTAACAGAAGCAGATGTTCAGACGTTTGAGAAGGCTGCACAGGCAGTGGTCGAGCTCATGGATGTGCTCGGCATCTCGATCGAGATGAACGATGCAGCCGAAGTGGGCGCAACCGTGCTCGATGATGAGGAGAGTGCTGCTGAGGTAATGGTGCTCGCGATGGAGTTCGCTGGCTTCGCGCCAGGCGATGGGGCGGATCCTGCAACGGTGAAAGCAGCGATGGCAGCGTTGCTCGATGCCCGTGCCAACGCGCGCGCTAACAAGAACTACGCGGTTGCTGATGCGATCCGTGACGGACTTGCCGAGCTTGGTTTCCGCATCGAAGACACGCCGCAAGGCGCCCGCATCGTAAAAGCTTAGAGATAAGCCATAAGTGTTAGGGGTCGGGTAATTTGACACATCTAAGATGTGTCAAATTACCCGACCCCTAACACACCCTCCCACAAGCCAGAGAAACAAAAAGCCGCTCACCCAACAAGAGGCGAGCGGCTTTTCTTTAGGCAAGGCAGCGTATTTAGCGACAGGTGCACGGGATGTCGTGCTTCACCCGATCGTGCTCTTCAGCGCGCTTTGCGTCGTTGAAGCGATCGAGGGTGCCAACCAGATAGCCAGTGATGCGACGGATGCGCTCGAACGGCTGAGCGTGGTACCCATAGTGAATTGCGACATCTTCCGCTTCAACAGCAAGATCGATCCAGGCAAGATCCTTGCTCGGCTCAAGTTCGCGACCTCGAGCGATGTACTGTTCGATCTCTTCGTTGGTGACGCGGAAGTCGTCAGGCGAAGAATAAGAGATAGAAACCGAAACATTTTGCAGATGCATATGTTCGGATGAAGCGGCAGGCTGGTGCGTGTGCTTCTGTGTTTCTTCTGCGGCTCCGTGGCTTTGATTTGCTTTAGCATCCCATGTTGTGTTTTGTGCTGCGAATGCAGGTGCTTCAAGCGTGGTCATAATACCCCCTCCGTTATTCATAACCTTATTCGGTACTGCTGGTGCTCCTGTAATTGTTATTAACTTAGTATCAATTACCTTACCTCTCTCATGCTACTCCATGCGCAATTTGGTGTAAACCGCAAAAACCAATATTTTGTGGCGAAATCCAATTTGTAACCTGGGAAAACACAACATCTTGTATACAGCCGAACTGGGGTTATGGAGATTCGAAAACGCTTTCCTTCCACCTCGAAACCCGAACCATTCGTGATTTCGATGCGAAACCGCCCATTTTGCCCTAGCAAGTCACGGCTGAAGATGGCACAATGAAAGTCCTTGAACGCCTCGATTTCTGCATTGTTCTCCACGCGATCTTGCGGTGAAGAGCAAGCTTTCGCACGCACGATAGAAGGATGTTGCTCATGGCTTTTGTCCACCTTCATAACCATACGGAATACTCGCTGCTCGATGGTGCCACCAAAGTCTACGACATGGTGAAGCGCGCGGCTGACCTGGGTATGCCGGCGGTGGCCATCACCGACCATGGCGTTATGTCGGGTGTGCCAGAGCTAGCGGACGCATGCGACAAGGTGAAGGCAGAAACGGGCACGTGGGTGAAGCCCATCTTCGGCTGCGAGATCTACTTCACCACCGATTCCTCGCTCAAAAAAGAAGGCAAGCAGAAGCTTCACCATATGATCCTGTTGGCGAAGAACAACACGGGTTATCACAACATCGTGAAGCTCGTGAGTGAATCGCACGTGGACAATTTCTACTATCGCCCACGCACGACCTTCGAGATGCTTGAGAAGTATTCTGAAGGCGTGATCGCCACGAGCGCTTGTATCGCGGGCATCATCCCGCGCTGCGTGGACGCGGGCAAGATCGACGAGGCCATCGAATGGGCGAAGAAACTCTCCGCGCTCTATGAACCGGGCGATTTCTACATTGAGCTGCAAGACCAGGGCATCACCTCCGATGCGGGCAAGACGCAGCGCGAGCTCAATCAACAGCTCACGGAAATTGCGAACCACCTAGGGCTCAAGACCATCGCAACGAACGACTTCCACTACCTCGTGCAAGAGGATGCGCAGGCGCAGGACGTGATGCTGTGCATCGGCACCAACCAGACCATCAACCAGGAAAAGCGCTTCAAGTTCCCTAACGACCAGTTCTACATGAAGACCGAAGAGGAAATGCGCGCTGCGCTCAAAGATTTCCCCGAGGCTTGCGACAACACCATCGAAGTGGCGGAAAAGTGCAACGTCGAGCTCGAACGCGATCCTATTCTGCCGAAGTTCCCGTTGCCCGAAGGGGAGACCGAGGAATCATGGTTCCGTAAGCGCGTGCAGGAAGGTCTGGTCAAGCGCTATGGCGACCCCGTTCCTGAGCATGTGCAGAAGCAGGCCGACTACGAGATGCAGGTCATCATCGATCAGGGCTTCCCGGCGTACTTCTTGATCGTGCAGGAATACATCGAATGGGCGCGCAGCCAGGGCATCGGCGTTGGCCCGGGCCGTGGTTCGGCGGCAGGTGCGATCGTGGCATACGCCATGGGTATCACCGACCTCGATCCGCTGCCCAACGGTCTCATGTTCGAGCGTTTCCTTTCTCCCGAGCGCGTGGAGATGCCCGATATCGACGTCGACTTCGAGCAGGGCAGGCGCGAAGAAGTCATCAACCACATCAAAGATGTGTATGGCGAAGACCACGTTTCGCAGGTGATCACCTTCGGCACGCTCCAGGCGAAGAACGCCGTGCGCGATGCTGCGCGCGTGCTCGACTATCCTTACAGCACGGGCGACCGCATCTGTAAGATGATCGGCAACGAGCTCGGCATCACAATTGACCAAGCGCTCGAAACCAATCCCGACCTGGCAAAAGCCTACGAAGACGAGCCCGACGTGCACGCGGTGATCGATGCAGCGAAATCCATCGAAGGTCACGTGCGCGGCGAAGGCGTGCATGCCTGCGCGACCATCATCTGCCGCGACCCCATGGCCGATCACGTGCCCATGAAGCGCGACACCAAGGGTGGCGGCATCATCACCCAATACGACGGGCACTACACGCCCGACCTGGGCCTTCTCAAGATGGACTTCCTCGGTCTTCGTACGCTCGACGTGCTCTCGATCGCTTGTCGCAACATCGAAGAGCGCTACGGCACGAAGATCGTTCCTGAAGAGATCCCCACCGACGATGAAAAAGCTTTCGAGCTCATGCAATCGGGTAACATGGATGGCTTGTTCCAGGTGGAAGGCGCGCTCTATGTGAGCCTGTTCAAGCGCCTCCCGCCCAAGCAATTCTCGGATGTTGTCGCATCTATCGCGCTCAACCGCCCCGGTCCGCTCGAGTCAGGCATGGTCGAAGACTACATCAAAGCGGCGAAGAACCCCGAAGCGGTCCACTATTACGACGACCGTCTGCGCGGCATTCTGGAAGAGACCCATGGCACCATGGTCTACCAGGAGCAGATCATGCAGATCTCCATGGTCATGAGCGGCTTTTCAGCGGGTAAATCCGATAAGTTGCGTAAGGCGATGGGCAAGAAGAAGATCGACGTGATGCGCGGTCTTCAGGCCGACTGGGATTCAGGCGCGGTCGAGAACGGCTATTCGCTCGAGGTTGCTCAGCAGATCTGGCAGGACGCCGAGAAGTTCGCGAAGTACGCGTTCAACAAGTCGCATTCCGCGGCATACGCCATCTTGGTCATGCGCACGGCTTACCTGAAGGCGCACTACCCGAACGAGTTCATGGCAGCGGTGCTCACCAGCTACATGGGCAG
This sequence comes from uncultured Eggerthella sp., assembly GCA_958409415.1. Taxonomy (GTDB): domain Bacteria; phylum Actinomycetota; class Coriobacteriia; order Coriobacteriales; family Eggerthellaceae; genus Anaerotardibacter. The sequence goes on from CATYMO010000001.1 coordinate 207,086, forward strand.
CAACGATAAGCTCATCCGCTACATCGCCAGCGCGAACCACAATGGCACACCCGTGCTTCCGCCCGATATCAACTCTTCGAGCTTGGAATTCACGCCAGTTGATGGCGGCATCCGCTTCGGTCTTGCTGGCGTGCGTGGCGTGGGTGAGAAGGTGGTGCAGGCCATCATCGCGGAGCGCGAGGCTAACGGTCCGTTCACTTCGCTTCACGATTTCGTGAACCGCGTGGATTCTTCATGCTATAACCGCAAGACGCTCGAAGCGCTCATCAAGTCCGGTGCGTTCGATTCGACCGGCTACACGCGCAAGCAGCTCATGTATTTCGTGGATGAAACATCGCTGCTCGACGATGCAGCCAAGCGCCAGAAGGACAAATCCGCTGGTCAGGTGAGTATGTTCGACATGTTCGCGGACGATCCGGATGCGGGCTTCGTCGAGGACATCCCTGAGCCCGATGGGGTGGAATGGGATAAGCGCACGAAGCTTACCTTCGAAAAGGAGATCCTGAAGATGTATGTCTCCGATCATCCCTTGAGCCCGTACGAGAACTATCTTTCGCGCACGAACAAATACTCGATGACAGAGCTGAATGAGCGCGAAGAGAGCATCAAGAACATCAAATGTGCGGGCATGGTGTCCGACGTGAACGTGAAGCGCACGAAGCGCAACACCCTTATGGCCACCTTCAATCTGGAAGATCTGGCGGGCAGCATCGAGTGCATCTGCTTCGACTACGAGAAGGTCTCCAGTGTGCTCGAGGAAGATGCGGTGGTAACCGTACGCGGCAAGTTCGAGGTGAGCGACCGCGCAAACCAGCTTATCGGCTACGAGATCGAAAAGCTCGAACTCACCGAAGAGCAGCAGAACGTGAAGCCGGTGTGCATGGAGCTGCAGGTGCAGTCAAACGAGCTGAACGCGCTTTCTTCTTCGCGCCTGCTGGACATCCTGAAGACCCATCCCGGCAATGATCCGATCGTGCTCTTCGTGGCGCAGACCGACGGCAGCCGCATGCGCGCAGAGCTGCCGCTCACCATCAATGCGCGCGACCATATGCTCAAGGCGGACTTGCACGATCTGTTCGGACGCGAGATTTGGAAAGCATCGTAGAGGCGCAGCATGGCAGACAGGCACAACCACAGAACGGGGCGGCATTCATGAGGGTCGCAGCGTGGTTTTCATACAACGGAGAGCCTTTTTCGGGCTTCGCGCGGCAGAATGGGCAGCTTACGGTACAAGGGAATATCGAAGATGCCCTTGAACTGCTGTTTCGTCGGCGCATCGATACCACGTGCGCTGGTAGGACCGATGCTGGCGTGCATGCGCTTTGCCAGGTGATCAGCTTCGATCTGCTCCCTGATGAATGGTTTCGCCGCAAGCCCGATTCGCTTTTGAAATCGCTCAACGCGCTTACGCATGAGGAGATCTCGTTTCGCTCAGTGCGCCCTATGCCAGAGGATTTTTCGGCACGGTTCTCGGCCGTTATGCGCGAATACCGCTACTACATCTGTACCGATGTGGCCGCGCCCCTGCTCATGGAGAAGTTCTGCTGGCATGTGGGCAAGCCGCTCGATGTTGAGGCAATGAAGCAGGCCTCTACGCATCTGCTGGGCGAGCACGATTTCAAGAGCTTCTGCATGGCGGTTTCGGCGAAGGATAAGCCCACACATCGCTATGTTGCCGATATCTCGTTCAAGCAAGAGCAGATCTGGAATTCGAACTTCATCGTTATCACGGTCATCGGGAACGCATTCTTGCATTCTATGGTGCGCACGATGGTGGGCACGCTCGTGTTGGTTGGTCGCGGGAAACGCACGCCCGAGTGGGTGGGCGAGGTGCTCGCGGCGCGCAACCGACAGGCAGCAGGGCAGAACGCGCCTGCTGAAGGACTCGTGCTCTGGCATGTGACCTATGACGAGCAGCACTTCTACTACGATCCTCGCCCGAGTGGGCTGCGCGGTGAACTTGCTCCTGACCAGCATCTTTCCGATGCGATCGAGGATATTCCGCCGGTGCCAACGCCTGAAGAGCCGGCCCCTAAGGTGGTCGAAGAAGCTCCCGAGGCGGTCGAAGATGCCCCTAAGATCAGCCCGGAGAAGGGCAAGAAGTCTTCGAAGAAGGCCAAGAAGCGCACGGGTGCAGCGGAATCATCGCCTGCTACGCGCTGGGCGCGGTGGCGTCAGGAAAAAGAGCAAGACCGTGAGATCGTGATCCCTCGTGGTCCGAATCTCGATGCTTGTTCGTTTGAAGAGGCCTCTGCTGTTAGCGCTTTCATGACGAGCGATGCCCAAGCTGTTGTGGTCGATTCGATAAGTGCGCCTGTGGCAACGATGCCGGCCTCTTCGCTGGAGGCATCCAGCGCGGCAGAAACCCAAACCGTAGAGGTTATTCCTGCAGGTTCCTCAGCAGCGGACCAAGTCGCTTTATCTATGGAAAGCCAAGCAGTTCCTTCAACTTCTCATGCAGCGCTCGAGCGCGAATTGCCAAAAGTTGAACCTGCGAAGTCGGTTGCAGAAGAGCGGGTTTTGGCTGATGAGTCCACTGGTCAAAGGGAATCGAGTGCTTCAACCGAACCCTCTGAATCGAGTGAAGCCGCCAAGTTCGATTTCTCGCAGGTCTACGCTGGGGCGCGGGCTTCATCGGAGCGGAGAGCTCGACATGCTGCCGCCGTGAACGGCACTAGCGAAGCCGCAGTGCAGCAGTCTCAACCTGAAGGCAAGCATAGCAAGAAGCAGCCTGAGCAGAATACCGAGCCGCTGCCTTCTGCCACAGTGCTTTCTGCGGCCGCCGCGCGTGCTCGTCGCCGCGCGCGCAATCTGTAGCGCTGGGAATGTTCGCCAGCCTGTTCACGTTCGCCGCTTGCTCCTGCGCGGTCATTCTTGTGAAGATTTTAAGGTTCTTTTTGCTATTCTTCGTAGCAATACAAATCAACGTGTCTTGCAATATCGCGAACCGATCCAGTGCGAATCGAACTGGATCAGCGAGCGAACGAATTGAACCTGAATGGGGGATCTATGTCTCAACTTGCGCATGCTGCTCGTGACACCTGGTCAAGCAAATGGGCATTCATCTTGGCTGCAGCCGCTTCTGCGGTCGGCTTGGGTAATCTGTGGCGCTTCCCGTATCTGGCGGCGAAGTATGGTGGCGGTATGTTCTTGCTCACCTACTTGGTGCTCGTGTTCACCTTTGGCCTGTCGCTTCTGCTTGTCGAGATCGCGCTCGGTCGTAAGACGCGCCAGTCTACCATCGGCGCGTTCAAGCTGTTCGGCAAGAAGTATGCCTTCATTGGCATCCTGGCTTCGCTTGTTCCGTTCATCATCACGCCGTACTATTGCGTGATCGGTGGTTGGGTGGCGAAGTACGTTGGTGCGTATTTCTTCGATCCCGCAACCATGATCGGCGATGGCGGTACGTACTTCTCTAGCTTCATCACCAGCAGTTTTGAGTCGTATATCTGGCTCTTCATCTTCATGGCTATCGTGTTCTTCGTCGTGTCGCGCGGCATCAAGGGCGGCATCGAGAAGGCTAACCTGATCATGATGCCAGCGCTTATCATCATGACGGTCATCCTGGTTGTCTACACGCTCTGCCAGCCCGGCGCGCTCGATGGCGCCGCCTATTATCTGGTGCCCGATTTCTCTGCGTTCTCGATTGAACTCGTGGTTGCAGCGCTGGGGCAGATGTTCTTCTCGCTGTCCATCGCGATGGGCATCATGGTCACCTATGGCTCCTACATGAAGCAGCGCGACTCGCTCACTTCGAGCGCGATCCGTGTTGCGGGTTTCGATATTGGTGTTTCGTTCTTGGCGGGCCTCATGATCGTGCCGGCGGCATTCGTTGCGCTGGGTTCGCCTGAGGCGGTTACCGAAAATTCCGGCCCCGGTCTCATGTTCATCGTGTTGCCGCAGATGTTCGCATCGTTTGGCGATTTCGCACCCGTTATCGGCGTGCTGTTCTTCTTGTTGGTTATCTTCGCAGCGCTCACCTCGGCGATCTCGCTCATGGAGACTTGCGTTTCGATCATGCATGACGGCGCGAAATGCTCGCGCAAGAAGGCAACTGTGCTCACGTTCGTGATCATCGGTGTTGCGGCCGTGTTCGTGAATCTGGGCTACAACGGCCTTTCGTTCATCGAGCCGCTGGGTGCCGGCACTTCGCTGCTCGACTTCTTCGACTTCATCTCGAACACCATCATGATGCCGATCGTGGCGTTCCTGACCTGCATCTTCGTTGGTTGGTGCATCAAGCCGAAGATCATCGAGGAAGAGATCATGGCCTCTTCGCCATTCCGCTGGCGTGCGGCATGGCGCATCATGATCAAGTACATCGCGCCCATCCTGATCGCGATCGTCTTCATCTCATTCCTCGCCCAATTCCTCGGCTTCATGACCATCTAGCCGAGCGAAAGAGCGGATGCAAGGTAGCAACGCATGCGCAGAGCGGTCAGGGTAAAGCAAAACCCTGGCCGCTTTTGTATACAGATAGGCATGCCGTTTGGCTGGTAGAAGCCCTAATTTGTTTACCGAAAACCTATGAACTGATACCATATATTGTTGTATCTTGCTCGAACTGCGCCCAGATATAGGATGCAGGGTTTTGCGAGATGCGTGCACATATCTTAAGGAAGCGGAATCGTCGCCAAGCGCGTTTCGTAAGCCATGAGAGTTTGAAGAGTGTGTTGAAAGATTCAGGCCCCTGAAAAGGGCGAAGCTATACACGCAAGACTCTCGGCAAACACGATGTTTTGGCCCGAAGATAGGAACAGACATGTGGTATGTCGCTCAAGTCAATAGCGGACAAGAAGCAGCCGTGCGAGATATGTGTAAACAGATGATCGATCCTGCTATTCTGCAGGATGCCTTCCTTCCGGAATACGAAACGATGCGCAAGATTCAAGGAGAATGGAAGCGTGTACGTCGCATGCTTTTTCCAGGGTATCTGTTCATGGTCACTGATTCGATTCTCGCGCTTCTGAGTGAACTCAAGAAAGTCCCAGCAACTACACGCCTTTTGGGGCAGAACGGCCAGAAGAATGAGATCACGCCTCTTTCTGAGGAGGAGAAAGACTGGATCGTTGCCTTCACTGATGATGCCTATTGTGTGCGCATGAGCGAGGGCTATATTGAAGGAGAGACCATTACGGTTACCCAAGGGCCGTTATTCGGGCAGGAAGCGATCATTAAGAAGATCGACCGACATAAAAGGCGAGCATTGATCGAAATGACCATGTTCGGCAGAACCACAACCGCAACGATCGGCCTCGAAGTGGTTCATAAAAATAATTGACAAGCTTATTCGTACTACACAAGATAGAGAAATGCAGAATGAACGCAACTAAACAAAATATCTGGCAACAGACAGGAGCTATTGATGACCTTTTCTGATCTGTTGAGACTCCTTCGTCATTATCTGAAGATAGCGATCGCTATTCCTATCGCTTGTGCGGTGATCACGGTTGTCGTGACCCTCCTCGCGCCTTCAACATACGAGGCGAAAGCTACCCTTATCACTGATGCAGACATTGCTTTGGCCGGCGGTTTTGCTCAAAGTGAAGCAGAGCTCTTCTCCCAAAACGGCATAGCCGTAACCTCCAAAGCCGATACGGCTTATCGTACGATCACCATATTTGCTGAGGGCTCCGACTATAACGGATGCATCTCAGCTGCAAATTCAGCCATCAATGCTACGGCTGACGAAATACGCAAAGTTAATGCCGCGTTCACGATCACCACCAATGAAGCGACCTATGCCGAACGCATCTCTCCTGGCCTTTTGAAGCTCATTGCGATAGCTCTTGTTCTTGGAGTCTTCCTTTCGATCTGCGCGCTTATCGTGATCGATGCGATAAAGAAGCCGATCAAATCAGAGAACGATATTGTTACGCTCTTCGATCTCCCTATTATCGGAAGGATCCCTAATCGTGACAGAGGCGAAAAGCTTCTTGCCAACATTCGCTTCCTAAGTGAAGAGCCGCTCAATACCATAGCGGTCATTCCTACCGGTCTGACCGGTGCAACTCTTACTTGTGCGGAGCTCACCAGTGTTTTCGAACATTCCGGCGTGGCAGTAAGTCGTACTAAAGGAAACCCGCATGCAGAAGGGTTCAAGAGCGCCGCTCTTCCTGGAATCCTTACGATCGTTGAATGTCCTTCTCTTTTGGAAGGCATAGGCTCGGTCTATATCGCAAAAGAGGCAGATGTAACGATTCTCTGCGTGCGCGAATGGCTTGATTCGCGCAGTGCCCTTTCGAACATGATCGATGAGCTCCATTTAGCAAAAGCCAACATAATCGGTGTGGTGTATCTCGCGACAAAATAGCCAGTGTGCAACAGGGTTAGAGAAACAAAATGCTATACAAACAGGCAAAATACTTAGGCGGAACGCGATGAAGGGCATTATCCTTGCGGGTGGTAGCGGAACGCGCCTCTATCCGCTCACTTCGGTCACTTCAAAACAACTGCTACCGGTATACGATAAGCCGATGATCTTCTATCCGTTGTCGATTCTTATGTTGGCGGGTATTCGAGATATTCTCGTGATCAGCTCGCCACGCGATCTTCCAAAATTCCATCGCTTGCTCGGTGATGGCTCCCAATATGGGGTGAGTCTGTCATATAAAGAACAGCTGGATCCTGAGGGCTTAGCACAGGCTTTGCTCATCGGCGAGGATTTCATCGGAGACGATTCTGTTGCGCTTACTCTTGGCGATAACATTTTCTATGGTGGTGGCTTAACTTCACGCTTAAGGAGAGCTGCAACAAAAGATTATGGCGCAACGATATTCGGCTATTATGTCCCTGATCCGCAGCGTTTTGGCATCGTTGAGTTCGATGAGGATGGCATGGCTGTGTCTCTTGAGGAAAAGCCGGAGAATCCTAAAAGCAATTATGCAGTGACAGGGCTCTATTTTTACGATAGCCGCGCAGTTGAATGGGCGAAACAGATCCTTCCTTCTTCTCGTGGGGAGCTAGAGATCACTGATCTGAATCGCATGTATTTGGAAGATGGCTCGTTGTCGGTAGAGCTGCTGCATCGCGGTTCTGCTTGGTTCGATGCTGGCACCATGGAAAGCCTCTATGCGGCAACGGAATACGTACGTGTTGTAGAAAAGAACCAGGGTATTCAAATAGCATCGCTAGAAGAGATCGCTTACAACAACAGCTGGATCGACGGCGATACCCTGAAAGCCGCAGCCGACAAATATGCGAAATCTCCCTACGGCCAATATCTCTATGCGGTATATGAGCGCAGGGTGCGCGGAAGCCTTCTTTCCGATTCTTATGAGGATGATACCGATTTCTAGTTCGCAGATAGTAGTAACACGCCCTTCGATGCCTCCTTATGAAGAGTATTGCGCTGAAATAGCATCACTCTGGGAGAGCAGGTGGCTTACTAACCGAGGGGAGAAGCATCGCGAACTCGAAACTGCCTTGCAAGGTTTTTTGGACACGCCAAATCTTGCGCTTTTTACCAATGGGCATTTGGCGCTTGAAAACATCGTTGAAGCCTTTGAATTGGGGCATGATGGGCGTAATGAAGTTATCACCACTCCTTTTACCTTTGTGAGCACGACCAATGCATTGGTTCGCAAAGGTCTCAAACCGGTTTTTTGCGATATTCGTTCGAGCGATTATACGATCGACCCTGAGAAGATCGAGTCGCTCATTACGGAGAACACCTGCGCGATCGTGCCCGTCCATGTATACGGGAATCTTTGCGATCATGAACAGATCGAACGCATTGCAGAAAAATACGATTTAAAAGTCATCTATGATGCAGCGCATGCCTTTGGCGTAAAGGAAGAAGGTGTTTCGGTAGCGCGTTTTGGCGACGCGAGCATGTTCAGCTTCCATGCTACGAAGGTGTTCAACACCATTGAAGGTGGAGCAGCTTCTTTTAAGGATCCCCAGCTTGCAGTAGAGCTGGTACGTCATGCGAACTTTGGCATGAAAGATTCTGAGTCGTGTGATTTTGTGGGTGGCAATGCGAAGATGAACGAATTTGCTGCTGCAATGGGGCTTTGCAATTTGCGCCATGTGGCAAGTGAGATAGCGAAACGCAAACAGGTTGCTGAACGGCATTACGAGCTTCTCTCAGATGTGCCGGGACTGTCTTTGTGTATCCCTCCAGCGAATGTGGAACACAATTACGCCTACCTTCCTGTTGTGGTGGATTCCGACGCCTTTGGAGCCTCGCGCGATGAGATATTCGATAAGTTGGCTGAACAGGGCATAGGAGCACGCAAGTATTTCTATCCTCTCGTTACCGATTTTGCCTGTTATCGAGAGATGTACTCGAGCGATACTACGCCAATCGCCAAGCGAGTAGCTTCTCAGGTCATAACCTTGCCTCTGTATGCCGATCTTCCTTTGGATGAGGTCGACAGGATCTGTACGGTCGTTTTGGAGTGCGCTCGTGCCTAAATCGATATTGATGCTGGGCGGATCGCCTCAGCAAGTCGTTGCGATCAAGACGGCGAAGCGCCTCGGTTATAGAACGGTCTTGTGCGACTATCTGCCTGACAATCCCGGACAAGAAGTTGCGGATGTGTTCTACCAAAAAAGCACCACCGATCGCGATGCAATCCTCAAGATCGCAAGGAAAGAGCAGGTCGAAGGAATCCTCGCCTATGCGAGCGATCCAGCTAGTCCCATCGCTGCATATGTTGCTGAACAACTTGGACTGCCAACGAACCCGCTTTGGGCGGTCGAGACCGTGTCGCAGAAGCACTTATTTCGCGAGCATCTGAAAGCGCATGGTTTTCCGCATCCGCGCTCGCTGGCGTTCTCGACTGAAGACGATCTTGAGCGCGTATGGGATCTGCTGCAAGGCTTTGACAGGCCGATCATGGTCAAACCGACGGATTCCTCGGGAAGCAAGGGCGTTTCCATCGTTAGGGGTTTCGAGGAGTTCACGCAGGCTGTCGAGGCTGCGGCCAATATCAGCCGAAACGGCACGCTCATCGCTGAAGAATATATCGAACGAACCTATCCCCATGTTATCGGCGGGGACATATTCGTTATGGATGGCGAGATTCGATTCTGGGGTCTCATGGATTGCATGCGCGATGCAGCAGCAGATCTGGTTCCTACGGGCAAGATGGCGCCAGTAGGCTTATCAGAAAAGCAGGCGCGTTTGGTAAAGGAGCTTCTCCAGAATCTTGTTACCTCGCTTGACATTCGTTTCGGCGAGTTGAACGTTGAGGTGATCCTTGGCAAGGATGACATTCCTTATATCATCGAACTTGGGTCGCGCGCAGGCGGCAATATGATCCCCGTGCAGTTGAGCGATATGTCTGGTATCGACTTGGTGGCGGCGAATGTTCTTTGTGCAATGGGGGAGCAGCCCGAACGGATCGATTTTGAGCAACCGCAAGAAGCTTATGCGACCCACGTCCTGCACTCCTTGCAGAGCGGAACATACAAAGCGGTGCAGATAGACGATGAACTTATGCCCCATGTTTATCGTCAAGTCTTGTATGCGCGAGAAGGCGATCGGGTCGAGCCATTCAATGGCGCGAACAGGGCGATAGGGATCGTATTCGCGAAGTTCGACTCAGCACAGCAGATGCGTGATAATATGGGTAAGATTAACGATAGTATTCACATTCTATTAGGATAAAGAAGACTAAAAGGAAGCAAATGAAGGTAGTAATTCTAGCAGGCGGATTTGGAACAAGGATCTCTGAAGAGAGCCACCTGCGTCCTAAGCCAATGATCGAAATCGGAAGCAGGCCTCTTCTTTGGCACATCATGAAGATCTACGCTGCACAGGGTTTTACTGACTTCATCATCTGTGCAGGCTATAAGCAGCACAAGATCAAAGAGTACTTCGATGATTATTACCTGCAGCATACCGATGTTACCTTCGATTATCGCGGCGGATCCAAAGAAGTTACCGTACATTCCTCCCAGGCTGAACCATGGCGTGTAACCGTGGCTGATACGGGCTATAGCACTATGACCGGTGGGCGCATCAAACGCATCAAGCAGTACGTGAACGATGAGCCGTTCATGCTCACTTACGGTGATGGCGTTGCAGATATCGATTTAGCTAAATTGCTCGAGACGCACGAGCAATCTGATTCGATCGTTACGCTAAGCGGTGTATCGATCGGTCAGAGCAAAGGCATTCTCGACATCGATGATAATGGCAAGATCTCGACCTTCAGAGAGAAGAAGAATGTTGATGGCTCGGTGACCAACGGCGGTTTTATGGTGTGCGAACCAGCAGTGTTCGACTATATCGGCGGCGATGATTCAGTCTTTGAAGAGGATGTTCTTGCCGTTCTCGCCGATGAAGGCAAGCTGTCTTGCTATCGTCATCCGGGCTTTTGGAAGTGCATGGATACGCAGCGTGAACGCGAGCAGCTTCAGGAGCTGTGGACTGGTCGCTGTGCTCCTTGGAAAGTGTGGTAACTGTGGGTCTGTCCGAAGCTCTGCAGTTTTATCGTGATAAAACCGTATTGGTGACCGGCCATACTGGGTTTAAGGGTACTTGGCTTTGCTTCATCTTAAAGGCGCTTGGGGCAAAGGTGGCAGGGTATGCATTGCCCCCAGAAAAAGGTTCGCTCTTTATTCTTTCGGAAATCGAAAACCAAATTAACTCCCACTATGGTGATATTAGAGACTACGAGTCTTTGAAAAAGGTCTTCGATGTAGAGCAGCCTGAGGTTGTCTTTCATTTGGCTGCACAGCCGCTCGTATTAGATGGATATCTTGATCCGAAGTATACGTATGAGACTAATGTTATGGGTACAGTCAATGTGCTCGAGTGCATTCGTCATTCACCGTCGGTTAAGACAGGGCTGAATGTCACAACGGACAAGGTTTACGAGAATCGCGAGATTCCAGGATATAGATACGTTGAAACCGATCAACTTGACGGATTCGATCCCTATTCGAATTCAAAATCGTGTTCGGAGCTTGTTACGCATAGTTACATCTCGAGCTATTTTCAAGATAAGGGAATAACGTTTTCGACGGCCCGCGCGGGAAATGTCATTGGTGGCGGAGATTATTCTGCAAACAGGATCATTCCCGATGCGGTAAGAGCTGCAACTTCGAATTCACCTTTGATCGTACGTAATGAAAATTCAGTCCGTCCCTATCAGCACGTTCTGGAGCCATTGTTTGCCTATTTGCTTATTGTTGCGAGACAAAGCGACCAACCTCAACTGGCAGGCTATTACAATGTTGGACCAGACGAGGATGACTGCATCACTACTGGTGAACTCATCGAATTGTTTGCGAAATATTGGGGTGAAGAATTCGATTGGGAAGCGAAGAGCGATCCGGATGCACCCCATGAAGCGGGTTATCTAGGGCTCAATTCTTCGAAAATAAAGAAGATGATTGGCTGGGAGCCTCGATGGAATATCGATACGACTGTCGATAAAACGGTCGAATGGTATAAAGGACGTAACGAAAAGCAAGACATCGCCCGTATAATAGAAAAACAAATTAGCGAATATAAGGAAGCATTGAATCATTTGACGGTGTGACAAAGAAAGACGCGAAGTCTAAGCTCTGCACCTATTATCAGGAGTTTTGATGCTACTAGTTGGAAGAGCCTCTCTTTTACTATAGGATTATGACCATGAATAATGAACTCGATAACACTATTGGCAAAGAGGCCAGTGTGCGCGATGCGATAGAGCTTATGAGCAAGAATCATACTCCTGCGGTCGCAATCGTTGGCATGGATAATGAGTTGTTGGGGCTGTTTACCAACGGCGATATGCGACAATTCTTCTTGGAAGATGGCGATCTCGCCGCTCCGATCGTGCAGGCTATGAATCCCGATCCAGTCTGCTTTGAATCGGAGAAAGAAATCAATTACGCAAAAAAGAATCATCCATACATTGTTTATCCCCTTGTGAACAAGGATAAAAAGCTTCTTTTCCTTGCTTTCAACAATGATGACGACTTGATGATGTCTGAAGATGCGCTTAAAGAGGTTCCGCTTGTCATCATGGCCGGTGGTAAAGGAACCCGCCTCTATCCTTATACGAGAATCTTGCCTAAGGCCTTGGTTCCTATTGGGGAGACAAGCATCGCCGAGAGAATTATCGAGCAGTTCTATTTGCGAGGCTGTAGAGATGTGTGGTTTGTTCTGAATTATAAAGCGGATATGGTCAAATCGTATTTCGAGGGATTAGAAACCGATTATGCGGTGCATTTTCTTCTTGAAGAAAAGTTTCGTGGGACAGGTGGCGGTCTTGATTTGCTAAAAGGGCAGATCGATTCGACGTTCGTTGTTTCGAATTGCGATATTTTGGTAGACGATGATTTAGTATGCGCGTATGAGACCCATAAAAAGCTCGGAGACGATATAACCTATATCAGTGCTATGGTGAATACTTCAATCCCATATGGCGTTATAGAAACTAACGATGAAGGCTATGTTGTTGGCTTGAAAGAAAAACCAGAGTTTTCTTTCTTGGTCAGTACGGGTGTTTATATCGTTGAGCCTCATGTGCTTGACTATATTGAGCCCAATGAGGCTCTTGATTTTCCCGATATTGTGAAAAGATGTATGCAAGACGGCGGTAAAGTCGGCGTTTTCCCGGTGCCAGAGAGCTCTTGGATAGACATAGGAGAGCTTAATAAGATGCAAATGGCAGCTCAGCGGCTGGAGGCAAAATAGTGGTCGAAACAACAATCGAAGAGGATTTTCCTGAACAGCCGACAGTGCTCTTGACAGGAGGATCGGGGTTTGTTGGTCGAAACGTATCACCGATTCTTGAACGCAATTGCAACCTTTTGATACCTACACGTGCTGAACTTGATTTGCTCGACGAAGAAGCATTGGAGCACTATATCAAAGAGCATGCGGTAGATGTGTTAGTTCATTCGGCGAATCCGAACCCTGTGAAAAACCCCAAAGACGATGGTGATAAGGAGATGTTTTCGGCTTCAATAAGAAGTTTTATGAACGTCTTTCGACTGCGACATCTCTGTCCTCGTGTTCTTTACTTAGGTTCAGGTGCCGAGTTCGACAAACGTCGCGATCTCCGAGAGATAAAGGAAGAGGAGGTTGCAAGTTCGGTTCCCATTGATGCCTACGGAGAGGGTAAATTCGTGATGAATGCTTTGGCGCATAATAGCGACAATGTGACGAATCTCCGCCTATTTGCATGTTATGGTCCATATGATTTTGATTCGAAGTTTATCACGCATTGTATTAGAAGTGTACTTCTGGGGCGGGATATAACTATTCGACAAGATTGTAGATTCGACTATCTTCACGTTTACGATCTTGCGAAGATCATCGACTATTTTATCCACAATGAGCCTCAGTATCGTGACTACAACATAGCGTCAGGCTCTTCAGCGCTTTTGAGCGAGATAGCGCAATCGGTTTTGGATATCATGGGTTCTGATCTAGGCATTGTGCTGCTTAGTCAAGGGTTGAATAAGGAATATACTGCCTCGATAGAGCGGCTGGAAAGCGAGACGGGGTTGCCGGCTCATTTTATGTCATTACGAGAAGGCATTGAATTGCAGGTTGAATTCGAAAAAGAAACCATGTCTGAATGGATAGAAAGATATTAAGAGATTATTCGCTGTTGAACAGAGGTAGCATCTATGAAGAAGCGTGCGGCTGACATTCTGATAGAAACTTTAGTCGATCTTGGAGTTAACGACTGTTTTGCGGTTGTTGGAGGCGGGTCAATGCATTTAGATAATGCTCTCGCCCTTAATGATGATATGCATAAATACTTTATGCATCACGAACAGTCTTGCTCTATGGCTGCAGATTCTTATGCACGTATTAGTGGGTACCCTGCACTTGTTTGTGTTACCAGTGGACCAGGAGCGACGAATGCTATTACCGGTGTGATGGGCGCATGGGTTGATAGTATTCCTATGATCGTGTTATCAGGACAGGTTAGATATGATATTTCGGTCCATAGTTCTGGTTTACCTCTAAGATATCGTGGACCACAGGAGTTCGACATTATCTCCTCAGTTTCAAATATGACCAAGTACGCCAAAACATTAACTGACCCTATGTCCGTTAAGGCTGAAATAGAGAAAGCTTACACGCTTGCAATGGAAGGCCGAAGAGGTCCCGTATGGCTTGATATTCCGTTAAATGTGCAAAATGCAATTGTCGAGACGGAGGATCTTATTCGGTATCAGCCGTCTAAAGACATGCTTAAGCCATCCGACCAGGACCTTGATTTCGTTCGAGAGGAATTTGCGCGTGCAAAACGCCCTTGTGTTTTGATAGGGTCCGGAGTAATCGCTGGCGGCGCAACAAAAGAGATCGATGCATTCATGAACAACATCAATGTTCCCGTAGTGGGCGGTGCGCATGTGGCCGATGTTTACTATAACGAACACCCACTCTTTTTCGGCCTGTCGGGTAATATTGGACCACGTGCAGGGAACTACATTCTTCAAAATGCTGATTTGATTTTGACTGTTGGTAGCAGCCTCGGCTTTAAGCAAACAGGCTACACGCAAGAAAAATTTGCACCTAATGCAAAAATAATCATGGTGGATGTGGACGAAAATGAGTCCAAAAAGCCAGGCCTGCACGTTGATCATGTAGTCAAAAGCAGCGTAAAACAGTTTTTGAGTGCTATGAGCGAAAGCGATGAGAAGCTCGAAGCGCCTTCAGCATGGCTGGATTATTGCGGTATGGTATACGATTCTCTCGATGCATTTGAAGGTGCAGCAGGTACGGATGACGATGAACGCGTGTGCGCATATAGATTTTGGAAAGAATTCGATGATGTTCAGCCTGCCGATTCTATTGTGTGCATGGGCAATAACACTGCATGCGCTGCAAAGCTTCAGGTTGGAAAAAGGAAAAGGGACCAGCGTTATATCACTAACTATGGCGCGGGATCGATGGGCTTTGACTTACCTGCAGCGATTGGCGCTTGTGTGGCATTGAAACAAGAAGTAATTTGTGTCACAGGTGATGGGTCGATCATGATGAATCTGCAGGAGTTGCAGACAATCCGCCATTATGATCTGCCCATCAAAATCATCGTTTTTTCAAATGATGGATATAATGCTTTCAGACAGACTTGTCTGAATTTCTTCGATGGACTCTTTATCGGTTGTAATGCTGAAACAGGAGTCAGTTTCCCATCGTTTAAGGCTATCGCAGACCTTTTTGGCTTTAAATACCTGCATTGTGAGACTAACAAGGATCTCAAACAGTTACTGACTGAGTTTTTCGATTGCCACGATAGAGTACTATTAGAGGTCGATCAGCGTCTTGATGACCCCCTTGTGCCGAAGCTCATGAGTAAGATTCTCGATGACGGAACCTTTTCGACTCCATCGCTTGAGGTAATGTATCCGTTTATGCCTGAAGAGAAGCAGCGAGAGTTCATGCCAGATTGGAACTAGTCTGTTCTAAGCCGTTTTGCTAGGTGGAGTTTCACATGCTGTGTATAAGGGATCAGATTTCAAGTAGATCGCGCGCTAGCTCGCACAGGAGAGTGGAGTAAAGGTGGACTCAAAAGCAAATGACATTATATTAGTTGGCGGTGGCGGTAATTGTAAAGTGATTATCGACCTGTTGTCAGAAACATCGTTCAATCCTATTGGAATACTCGATCCGAATCTTGAAAAGGGCAGCATGTTTCAAGGGCTCTCTGTTTTGGGCACGGATGACGATGCTGCAGATATATTCGAAAGTGGCGTAAGAAAAGCCGTCATCACGATTGCAATGCCGTGCTCTCTTAAGAAGCGCCTTGCAGAACAATACAGCAAGATCGGATTTGCTTTTCCTACGCTTATCTCTGATAGCGCGATAATTGCGCCTTCAGCGAAAATAGGCGCGGGTACCTGTGTTATGCCTGGGGCAAATATCGGGCCAGATACCATTATCGGGGACCAGTGTACGATCAATGTTTCATCGGTGGTCACCCACGGGATCACTATAGATGATTATTGCAATATTGCTCCCAACTCAACTATTCTTGGATTCGTTTCCGTTGGAGAGAGTTCGCTCATTGGAGCAAATAGCGTTATTGTTCAATGCAATAATGTTGGTCATGATTGTATTGTTGGAGCAGGAGCTGTTGTGCTGAAAGATGTGGAAGACGGCGCAGTTATGGTTGGCAATCCTGCAAAAGTATTGAGAAAAGCTGAACACTAACATGAAAAAGAAAATCTGTGTTGTCACAGGCAGTCGTGCAGAATATCATCTCCTTACACCTTTGATGCAACGTATCATGGACCGCGAGGATTATGAACTTCAGCTTGTAGTGACAGGGACTCATCTCAGTGAAGATTTTGGATATACGATCTCTGATATAGAGGCAGATGGGTTTCCGATTTGCTATAAGATCCCCATCCTGGGAGATGGCGATAAAGGAACTCCGTCTGAGGTCAATCAAGCCTCAGCAAAGGCTTTGGTCGGGTTCGACGAATACCTTGTCAAGTATCGACCCGATATGGTCGTGTTGCTTGGTGATAGATATGAAATATTGCCGATTGCTATTGCGTCTATGATGCATAGGATTCCAATCGCACATATACACGGTGGAGAAAAAACAGAAGGCGCAATAGATGATGCGATTCGCCATGCAATTACAAAGATGGCAACGCTTCATTTTACAAGTTGCGAGGACTACAGAAAACGCGTTATTCAGCTGGGTGAAAACCCTTGCAGGGTCTTTAATGTTGGCGCATGCGGAATCGAGAACATAAAAAACGTCGAACTGATCGACGGAGAGATGCTTCTTCAAGATCTCGGCCTCCCTAAATCAAAGCCGTTTATCGTGGCGACCTATCACCCCACAACCTTAGGTGAGGACGCTACGGTTGAGATTAAGGCAGTGCTTGCGGCTTTCGATTATTTAAGAGAGCTGGGATATTCTCTTGTGATCACCAAAGCAAACGCCGATGCAGGTGGTTTGGCTATTAATGATGCGTTGGATCGCTATCAAGAGGGTAAGGCAGATGTTTCTGTTTCTTTTAGTCTTGGCATGCAACGGTACTTATCTGCGCTCAATTCTTGCGCAGCAGTTGTTGGCAATTCTTCGAGTGGGCTTCTCGAGGCCCCTTCCTTTGGTGTTCCGACTGTCAATATAGGTGATCGTCAAAAAGGGCGTGTTCGGTCCACTAGCGTTATCGATTGTAGATGCGATATCGAAGAGATAAAAAAGGCCATTGACGAAGCGCTTTCATCCGATTTTCAGAAGGTTGCAAAAAAGACCCTTAACCCGTATGGAGATGGAAAGGTTTCTTCGAGAATCATGTCCTCGCTCGATGATTATTTCGCGGACAATCAGGGCAGGATCAATGCGAAAGAATTCTACGATATCGAATTTGCAGAGGAGTGATCGTGCATACCTATATCATTGCTGAAGTTGGATGTAACCATAATGGCGATATTGAGATTGCCAAGGAGATGACGAGGCAGATAGCCGCCGCGGGCTGCGATGCTGCGAAGTATCAAGTTTTTCACGCTTCGAAACTTGCATCAAGATACGCTGAAAGCGCTGAATATCAGAAGAAGAATCTGAATAACGATGATTCGCAATTGGAGATGCTCGAGTCGTTGGAGCTTTCCAAAGACGATTATCGCGAACTCAAAGAGCTTTGTGATGAACTTGAGATCGAGTTCTTTGCTACTCCTTTTGATTCAGAGGCTGTTGAAATCTTAGAAGACCTAGGAGTCGACCGATATAAGATCGGTTCAGGTGATGTGACCGATAGGCTTCTCTTGAGAAAAATCGCTCTAACAGGTAAGCCCGTTATTTTATCGACTGGAATGAGCACTTATCAAGAAATCGATGAAGCTTTGGACTGGCTGGAGGAATTTGGGCCAAGAGACATATCGTTATTGCACTGCACCTCGAATTATCCTACGGCCTATAAGGATATCAATATGAGGACCATGGACGCTCTCGCTGAACGATATCCCTCGCGTTCCATAGGCTTTTCTGACCATTCGATTGGGTGCGAAATACCTGTTATGGCTGTTGCTCGTGGAGCGCAGATCATCGAGAAGCATGTTACGCTCGATCGCACCATGGAGGGGCCGGATCATGCTGCATCTCTCGAATTGAGCGATCTACCTACCTTGGTGAGGATGGTTCGTAATGTTGAAGATGCCTTTGGCGATAGCGAGAAGAAGGTTCGCGACAGCGAACAAGAAGTGCGTGATATTGCACGCAAAAGCATTATAGCTGCACATGCGATGGAGGCCGGTCACGTGCTTTCTGCGGAGGATATGACGATCAAAAGACCAGGAACGGGCATTGCTCCAAAACGGCTGCCAGAGCTGATCGGAAAGAAGTTGGCTCGAGATATCGATGTGGATGAGATCATCAAAGAGGATGATCTGATTTCATAGCTCGACCATAATCAGTGATTTGAAAGATTCAAAAGTGAAACCTTCGAGCCCTTCATGTAAAACGATACAGATGGCTCGTGGATCAGAATCAAGAGCAATGAACGAATATATGCTTGATAAGCCAATAGCCCACCTGCATTCATCGACCAATTGCTGCTTTTAAGTTAAGATGGGGTTTTGGAGATAGACGGTCGTTGGAACTAGCGCGGGAGAGGTCGATGACGAGCAAAAAAACCATCAGCATAGCAGTGCCTTGCTACAACGAAGAGGGCAACATCCTAGAACTCTACAATAGGGTAAAAGCGGTCATGGACCAGTTTCCTCAGTATGAATACGAGTATGTTTTCATCGACAATAAATCCACAGATAAAAGCCGTCAGATCCTTCGTGACCTTGCTGAAAAGGACTCGCGCGTCAAAGTCATACTGAATCAGAGTAATTTTGGCCCGGCGCCTTCAAGTGCGCATGGGTTTTTGGCTTGTCAGGGAGACGCAGTGATCGGCATGGCCTGCGATTTACAGGATCCTCCTGAGCTCATTCCGCAGTTTATCGAAAAATGGGAAGAAGGAAACAAAATTGTAATTGGTCGAAATCCTGAAAGCGAAGAGCGTGGAGCGATCAAGCAGTTTCGTAATCTCTACTATGGTTTAATAGAACGATTTGCTGGAACAAAGGGTTACAGCCATATGTCCGGATTCGGAATGTATGACAGCAGCATTCTTGAGACGCTTCGGGCGAGCGGGGATCCTTGTCCGAATTATCGCCTTACTTTTATGCGTTATGGGTACGATCCTGTTTTTGTTGATTACAAAAAACCAGAGCGAGTATCAGGAAAATCAAGCTACAACCCCTTTTCGTATTTTGGAGTTGCGCTTGAGTCTATTGCCACTGTGTCGAGGCAACCGATACATATCATTGCTTTTGCAGGCGCCATAGCATCTTTGGTATTCGCCTTGCTTTTTATCGTGATGCTTGTTTTATGCATTGCGCAAGGTTCACTGGTGTTCTACGTTTTTCTTGCGGCATTTTTAGTTTGCCTGGGTCTTTCGTTAGGCGTTTTGGCTCTTGGTGTAGTGGGTACATATGCTGCCCTTGGTTTTGAATGGACGCGTTCAGCGCCGCTCGTCATAGAAGAAGAGCGCTTGAACTGGAATGAAGAAGTTGGTGATGATCGATGAAGATGAGCCTTACTGCTGATGATCTGAGAGATTATGTTAAAAGACAATGCCAATTCCTTTTTCCCGACGACAGCAAATGCTATGCATCTCAGATGAATAAAAGCGCATATGAGGAGGCCTTATTCCGAACCGAAGAGTGTTTTCGCCATATTACGCTTCGGGGCTGGGCCGACAAAGGAGAAGCTGTCTTTTCACACCTGCATTCGGATCAGTACTCTCAATTCCTGTACTTCTATGCCAATTCGCTTTGGAAAACAGCCGAAAATGAGGATTTCGCTCGGCGATTGATGATCTTGAACAGGAGCATATCAGGTACGTTTGTGTCATATAAATGTCCTTTACCCCCTCATTTTCTGTTTGGCCACGCGGTTGGTACCGTTGTTGGCAATGCTGACTACGGAGATTTTGTCGTTTTCTTTCAAAATGTCACGGTCAACACAGGAGATGATCTTGGCGGGACTCTTGTACCCAAGATCGGCAATGGTCTTTTTATGGCAGCAGGAAGTTCCATCATCGGAAAAGAGCCTATCGGAAACGGTTGCTCCCTCGGCGCCAATGTCTGTTTGTACAACACTCCATTGAAGGACAATAGTGTTGTTGCCTTGCAAGATGGAAATCAAATTATTCGTACCCGAAAAAGCGCAGAGTGCAAGGCGCAGTCGTTCTTCGATATCCCTGTATGCTAATTTGGACTCGCGATCATAGGCAGGATGCAAATACTTGATAACAAAAAATGCAGGTATTTCTGCATTTTTGCGATTTCCCTCATCTATTTTTTGAGGATAATCTATATTGACGCTGATGTACCCGCTTGGGGCGTTTCCACATATATGCCTATTGATGAGGGCATATATGCTGAACTTGCCTTGAATCTGTTGACATTTGGCAGTATCGATCCAAATCAGTATTTTCAAGGTCAATATGAGTCTCTTGTGAGTGCACAAGCGACGATCAACGTTTTTGGCAACTTGGTTACTTATGTCACCCTGCTTTTGTTCGGCGATAATTATTTTGGGCTGAGAATGGGAACGGTCATTATCGGCCTTATATTGATATGGGTTGTTTATGGTACCGTTGCGAATGTTTTAAAAAAGATAGTAGCAGATTCACCAGGTGTTGCTTATTTGATCGCCTTATGCTGCGCGGCGATATTACTGATAAGCTTTCCGTATTTCAACGCATCAAGGATCGTCGACCCCTGTCTTTCTCGAATGCTCTTCGTGGCTTTGGTCTTGTTCGTTCTATCGAGCGAGAGGATGAAGCTTTCACTAAAAGCTTTTTTGATCGGATTTTTAACGATCGCTTCGATCTTCTTGGTCTATGTGACCAATGTGTTTCTCGGAATTCCTGTTTTGGGTCTATTCGTTTATTTGATTGCAACAAGGAAGGCGAAAGAGGCTTGGTGCTATTTGCGATGGGGCATTTTCGGAGCTTTGTGTGCGTATGCCCTGTCATGTGTTTATTATTATTGTTGTTGGGAGATATCTCCGCTAACGAATCTTCTTGCTGTTTTTGGCGCATTTAGTAGCGTTGATTCGGCTGGATATGCGTCTTCGTATCAAGCTGCAGCTGGTATAGGCTACTTGAAGAATATTCGAGATTTTTTTGTAACGAATATCGTGCTCTATTCGTTTCCATTGGTGGCCATCAGTGTCATTCTTCTTCCGCTGCTATTCAAGAAAGAGCTTTTGAGGCGCATAGGTGATATTGAGCTATTCGCCGTTTTGACGATACTCGGTTTTCTTTTGCAGACAGTGTTCTTCTCTGATTTTGTAGTGAAGAAGCAAATTGTAGTCTTGCCAGCGTTTTTGTTGCTTCTCGCTATTGAAATTGAAAGACTCCTGGCAAAGGATCAGATTAAGAAGGGAAAAGAAGTCATATATGTGGTAATTGCCACCTTGCTTTGTTTCGCATGGTTGTTTTACGTTGACTATTTTAGACTTTTCAAGGTCAACACTACCATCATGACGGTTCTCGACTATTCCGAATTTGATATTTTAAGCATAATCGTTGCTTCGATTTGTACGATCATAGCGGTGTTGGTGTTTGCGATCGCGCTGCTTAAGAAGAAGCATCGCATCATGATCGCGGGACTGTTGGCGAATTGTGCCATTTTTGCAGTTCTCAATATTGGATTCATTTATGTTCACAATTACCAAGATCCAAGCTTTACGGAAAAGGAAACGATGATCGCTATAGGAGAGAAGGTTGGCGATGGCATAGTTGCCGGTGATTATTATCCGGTCTATTCCTTGTATAACGAAACGAAGTACTTACTAAACGACCGTCCGATCATAGCTTCGCAATTACGCGAGAACCCTAACGATCTTTATTATTTTGATTATTCTGACGCAGAGCATTTCTCCAACGATCCTCGACATCTTTGGCAGAATGTAGTTACGGAAGAAACGTATCCAAGGAAATACTCGGCCTATGGGCAAGAGCGCAGCGTGTCGCTCTATAGTAGTTTGTATAGGATCGAAGGATAAGGTTCATTGTCAAAGCATAAGCCACAACATAAAGCTCCAAGCAATAAAATAAAGTATGTTGCAGTGCTTGCAGCTATAGCGCTTTTGTTTTTCTGTGCCTTTATCGAATTGCAAGGGTTTTCTCGCTATTCAGATTATGCAGCAGCAAATACTCAGCATCCCATAGAACGTAATGGAAGCGATCCTGCCAATCCAATTTATGGGGCGGACGAATATTTTTATATGCCAACACCAGAAATAGTTGAATATCTTGATAATGAGGGCTTTATCTGGGATAAGAAAGAAAAGTGCTTCAAGAACGAAACAACTGAGGATGATAGATATATCCAGTTTTCCTCTTCGCCCATATTTGGTCGGGGAACAATTCAGTCGAAAGAGAGCTTAGGACGAGATCTGATCGATCAAGGCGTATATGGTGTGAATATTGTTGTCGAAGAGGATGATCCGTCCCTGGGAAACGATCTATGCACCCTGATCGATGACGATGATGCAACGATAACATCTCGTTATGAGGACCCTTCTCAACCGCAATGGTGTCTTTGTGGGATCTTGTACAGAGAGGATGTCGATTACGCATTTTTTATCTATCAGCGCTTGCTTGGCGATGGACGCACCCGTGTTGCGTTTTCGATATGTTCCCAAATTCATTTCAAAGATGCCTTTCATAAGTCGATCGACGAGAGCAAGTGCGCAACAAAAGTCTACGACGTGGTCACGAAGAACCTAGAATCATAAGATCTTTCAAAATGGTTATTGTTTGAACGTTGTTGCGAGTTATGTATAACGAAAAAAAGATCAACCGTAATGCATACATCTGGAATACTGCCGGAAGTATGCTCAACGCTTTTCAGAGCGTTATCATGCTCATGGTTCTTACTCGCGTATGCGACCTGGTGGTAGCAGGTATCTTCACCATCGCTTATGCAAATGCGAGCCTCTTCCTGAATGTAGGAAATTACGGTATGCGTAATTTCCAAGCATCCGACATTCTTCCTCAATTCACATTCAAGACCTACCTGCGTTCTCGCGTTCTTACGGGTTCTGCAATGCTGATAGGATCGCTGCTCTTTCTGGCGTTCTCTGCTGTCTCTGTTGGGTATTCTGCAGAGAAGATCGCAGCCATCGTTTTGATGACGTTCTTCAAGATGATCGATACGGCTGAAGATATTTTCGATGGCAATTTCCAGCAGCATGGTCGTCTCGATATTGGTGGGCGACTTCAGACGGGTCGCGTTGGCTCAACGATCGTGGTCTTTTGCGTTTGCGCCGCGCTGTCTCAGAGCTTGATCGTTTCACTTGCTGTTGCGACGGTATACTCGCTAGCCTTCTTGGTAGGAGGGCTTCTTCTGATCAAGAGGATGTTCGGTTTGCCCGCGAAGGATAATGGAACGGCTCTTGGTCGAGCCGAAGGAAAGATCATCGGTGGAGCGCGGTCTGCTCTGAGCAGTTCGATCAAATCGCTGCTCAAGGATTGTTTCCCGCTTTTTCTGGCTGCATTCCTTCTCTTCTATGTAGGTAATGCCCCAAAATATGCGATCGATGCGTTGATGAACGATGTCGCTCAAGCTCAATATGGATTCATCGCTATGCCTGTCTTCATAGTAAGTCTGCTTGCGCAATTCGTGTATATGCCGCTCATCGAACCATTATCGGGAAGATGGTCCCGTGGAGAGGGAGCCTTGTTCCTGCGTGAGTTCGTGCTTCAGGTCGGCATAGTCGCATTGATAACGATCGCCTGCGATGTCGCTGCGTTCTTCTTGGGCATTCCTGTGCTGGGCTGGCTGTATGCCACCGATCTGCAGCCATTCTTGGTCGAGCTGATCATCTTGGTGACCGGTGGAGGTTTTCTTGCTTTGGCAAGCCTCTTCACTATGGGCATTACGATCATGCGTAAACAACGTAAGCTCGTGTGGGGTTACGTCTCGATCGCGCTCATTGCATTGGTGATCGCTAACCCTTGTGTACAGGCGTGGGGAATAACGGGCGCTTCGTGGTGTTATTTCCTTTGCATGCTCGCTCTCGCGATCTGGTTTGGAGTAGTATTTTATATAAGCTTCAAGCAAGGGATGCGTCTCAAAGCTTCCCGTAAGGGAGATTTGAACTAGTAGGATGAAGACAGCGTGATCACCTTATCCGCCCGAAAAATATATTTAGTGGGGATCGGTTTCCTTGCCCTGCCAGTTCTAGTGTGGTGTTTCGGATGGCTGAAAGTGCCATACGCCATTTTGGTAGCGGCGTTGCTCGTTGTTGGCATGATGCTGATATGGCGACGAACAGGCAAGGATGCTCTTCGATCCGTAAATATCAACATCTCAATACCGCTTGTTATCGCGATCATGGTCGCCGTTCTTGTATGGTGCGTCTTAGGTGGTCAGGGCGGATTCCTGTATCAATCAAACGATTGGAATGCGAGAAACGCGGTCCTGCGCGATCTGGTACTGTACGATTGGCCAGTAGCATATGAGAATGGCAATGCACTGTGCTATTACTTTGGCTTTTGGCTCGTACCTGCCTTGGTCGGTAAGCTCTGTGTTGTGCTTGGCCTTGGTGCAAGCGCGGTGTGGACGGCAGCGAATATCGCGCTTTTATTCTGGACCATGGCAGGGGTTCTTATTGCTCTTGCGCTGTTCTTGCTGATCGTAAAGCGCTCCGATTCGAAAACGATCATCATGGCTGTTCTGATCTTCGTATTCTTTAGCGGAATGGATATTGTCGGATTGCTCCTTACGGGTAATCCTTCGGTCATCGAAACGCGATTGTGTGAGAAGATCCATATAGAATGGTGGGCAAGATTCTACCAATTCAGCAGTTTTACCACGCAATTGTTCTGGGTGTTCAATCAGGCGGTACCCGCATGGATTGCTACCTTGCTCGTTCTCTCGACAAAGCGGGTGGGCAATGACCTCTTCATTGGCGTTCTCAGTGCGTTCTTATGCCCCTTGCCAACCATGGGCCTTCTGTTCATAGGCATGGCGAAGCTCGTTGGTGAGTTCAAGACGGAAGGTGTTCGACGGACGATCAGGGCGATCTTCTCTCCGCAAAACCTCATCGCATTGATTCCGCTCATTGCGATAGCGATGTTCTTGATGCTGAGCCAGAGGGCCACGTTGGCCACTACGGCTTCAGGGGAGTCGACGCTGCTGTTCCATACGTTCATTGGCGGATTCACGCCGATCCGCATCCTCCAGCTTGGTCTGTTCTTCATGCTCGAATGCGGCATCTTGCTGCTTCTCCTATTGCCGAGCGAGAGGAAGAATCCTTACTGGTGGGGTGCGCTCATTTTGCTGATGGTCGCGAACGTTGTGCGCATGGGTCCTTCGCCAGATTTTGCGATGAGGGCTTCGATTCCAGGACTTATGGTGCTCATGGTCATGGTCGTCAGCCGTCTTGCACAAAGGGATTTGCATTCCTACTACGAATGGTTCCAAGAACGACGAAAAAAACCTGTTGATTCAGTGGTTGCCAAGGCGCATTCGAAAGTCATGGGGATTATTCTTGTAATATGTCTTTTGGTTGGCGCAGTGACACCTTTGGTCGAGATGGCGCGTGGCCCGATAAAGATGGTCGAGGCTCAGGAGATCCCTCTGCCATGCGATAAGGTGAAAACGCTCAGCAATGGATCGGACGCGAATTTCGTAACGCCGAATTACGACGATTCGGTCTTTGCGAAGACTATAGGAAAGTAAAAGGGATGGAAGCATATCTGTTTGTGGTTTGTAGAGGGATAGCGTGAGCACGTACCAACCCGACTTAACAGCCGATCAGATCAGAACGATTGGGCAAAAGCTTGCTGAAGATAGGCTCGATCATGTGGATGCTCTTCAACAACAAGTAGTACCAGCATCCAATTTCTATTCCAAGTATGGCAAACGCTTTGTTGATATTGTGATCTCTTCGGTCGCTTGCCTGGTCACTTTGCCGGTCAACCTCGTGATCGCGATCGTTACCTTCTTCGATGTGGGACGACCGCTCTTCTTCAAACAAACGAGGATCGGGCGACATGGCAAGCCCTTTACCATCCTGAAGTTTCGCAATATGACCAACGAGCGCGATGCAAAAGGCGAATTGCTCCCCGCTGAACAACGAGTTACCAAATGGGGCAGATTCGTACGAAAGACCTCTCTTGATGAGCTCCTTAATTTCTGGAGTATCCTGAAAGGGGATATGAGCATCATTGGGCCAAGGCCGCTTCCTGCCGTCTATCTCGAGCGATACAGCAAGCGTCATAGGCATCGTCTCGATGTAAGACCTGGTCTCGAATGCCCTCCACGCGATCTTTCTCAAGGTGTGTGGACATGGGATGATCAGCTCGAAAATGATGTCTGGTATGTAGAAAACGTCTCGTTTAAGGTAGACTGTTATATGTTCCTTAACTTGATTCGATTCGCATTCGATCGCAAGAGCGCAAATGCCAGAGCAGTGGCAAAACGGGGGAGCTTCATGGGTTATGACCTTGATGGACGCGCGATCAATGACGCTCGGATCCCTGAAGAGTATCTTGTTTGGGTCAAAACATTGCAGGACGGAAAGGCCACATGAGCAAGAAGAAACTCCTTGTTTTAGGCGGAAAGCCCATAGGCTCATGTGAGCTTGTTCGAGCAGCTCAAAATCAGGGATATCATGTTGTCGTAACAGATTATCTGTCAGCTGAAGATTCTCCTGCAAAGCAGATCGCAGACGAAGGCTGGGATCTGAGCACTGCTGATATCGAGGCGCTCAAAGAACGATGCGAAGAAGAGGGAATCTGCGGCATCTTGTCAGGAGTGCATGAATTCAATCTTCAGAAGATGGCAGCACTTTCTGAGAGCTTGGGTCTGCCTTGCTATTGCACTACGGACCAACAAGATCTCTGCGATGACAAGGTTCGATTCAAAGCAGCTTGCCGTAAAGCAGGCCTAGCCGTCTCACAAGAATACACCGAATCGCAAGCCGCTCGTTTGCCGCAATCGGCTTATCCGCTTGCAGTGAAGCCCCGCGATGGAAGTGGGAGCAGGGGCTTTACTAAGTGCTTTGCTCCTGAAGAGCTTCCTGCGGCAATTGCTTTCGCAAAAGAGAATTCATTCTGCGGCGAGGCTCTGATCGAAGAGTATGTGGAATCCGATGCGCTCATTGCTCAATATACCGCCCATGATGGTGAGCTGTATTTTTGCGGACTCACTGATAAGCATTCGCAGAAGATGGGCGACCACGGTGCGCCGGTCATGGCGCTTCAGATCGCCCCTTCGGTGCATGCTCATGAATACCTTCAAGCAGTAGATGGGAAGATGAAGCAGCTGCTTCGGACGCTTGGCATGGATGAAGGTCCGGTTTGGCTGGAATTATTCTATGCAGACGGCAGATTCCTTGTCAATGAGATCGGCTATCGCTTTGGTGGCTCGCTCACGTATTACCTGGTGAACGAGCTTTATGGCATCGATCAGCTCCAGTTGCTGATCGATCACAGCATGGGAAAGCCCAGCGCAGCCTTGCAAGAGGGGTTGGTCTCTGGTGGTTCTTATGCAATATGGCCGCTCCATCTCAAGGTAGGCAAGATCGCTGCGATCCATGGCGTCGATTGGCTTTGCGCTCGCCCGGAGTTCGTTGCTCTCGCCCAGGTACATCATGTTGGTGATATCATCGAAGACTGGGGATCAGCCCAACAGGTCTTTGCTTATGTGCACTTGAAGAGCGAAAGCCTCGAGAGATTGTTGGCATTGATGGAGGAGATCTTGGAGCAGCTTCGTGTCGAAGATCAAGAAGGAAACGATATGCTCTTCGCGCTCTTCGATCCGCGAGAATATAGGGATCGAGCTGCATTACCTCAATTCGTTCAGCGAGCATTGGATCTTGAGCAGTAGGAGAGTTCGTGCCGAGTATTCGCTACTACACTAACGAAGATATGGCCAAAGCCGCACTCTCTTCTGATGTCCTTGCGATGTTGGATTGCTTGGAGCAAGGATTTGAAGAATATGACAAGGGCGAGCTCATTCTGCCAGAGAAGACTTCTCAGATTTTGGTCGAGGCTAATCAATCGCGCGTGAATTGCATGCCGTGTACAGTTCCGAGCCTTGGTTATTCGTGCGTGAAGCTCGTATCGGTATTCCCTGACAACGTGAAGGATGGGCTTCCGAATGTTTCAGGCATGATCCTTGTATTGAGCGCGGATAACGGCACTCCGATAGCGGTGCTCGATGCGGGCTTTCCCACTGCGCTAAGGACAGCGTTGGTTGGCTCGCTCGGTGCGAAATGCCTTGCGGTGTCCCAACCGAAGTCCATCGGGATGTTAGGTTCGGGCGAAGAAGCGCTCATGCATCTTTTCGTCCTGGCAAAGCTCTTCCCGAGCGTGAAGGTTTGTCGAGTCGCATCGCGCAATCCCGCGAACGAGAAGCGCTTCGTATCGGTCGCATCCAAGCTCTTCCCTAACTTGATCATTTCTTGCTGTGATTCTTCTTACGAGAAAGCTGCAAAAAATGCCGACATCATCGTTACAGCGATCAGCGGACAAGTTCCTCTTCTCAAAGCCGACTGGGTCAAGCAAGGGGCGTTCTACTGCCATGTGGGCGGGATCGAAGACGAGTATGATGTTGCCTTGAAGGCAGACAAGATCGTTTGTGATTCGTGGGAGGCACTGAAGCACAGGGGTTCGCCCACCATTTCGCATATGTATCGAGATGGCGTACTCACTGATGACGATATCTATGCCGAACTTGCTGAGATCGTGCGAGGGAGAAAGCCTGGCCGAGAAACAGCCAGCGAGATTACGTATTTCAATTCCATCGGCCTTGCTTTTACCGATGTTTACATGGCATCGTTCTTGATCACCGCTTGCAATAATTTCGGGTTGGGACAAGATTTCCATAGCTCACCGTTTACTGTGTTCGACCTGGGCAGCATTACGAGCTGGAATAAATTTGATGAAGGGAATGCCTAGTGGCTTCTGGCATCAAACAAAGCTTCAAGAGGCTCGTCCTGAATTGCCCTGAGTGGCTCCTTCGTAAGATCGTGGTGGGACGTAGACTTTCCTCAAAGCCGAATGAGATCGATGAATGCATCGATCTTTTTTACGGAGAGGAGATGGTGCCAGACTCCGATCGTGCTTCGTTGAAGAAGGCGATACACAGAGACATGCTTGAGCATCTCATCACACCCGACGAGTACTTCTTGTATGATTTCGCATCGAAGACTGAAGCTGAGAAGCATGAGTTCGTAGGAGATCTAGAGCGTACGGTATTGTGTGCCCGGCTCTACAATAGCAATCCTGCAGGCATGGTGTTCATGGATAAGATGAAGACCTACGAGGTCTTTCGAGATTATTTCAAACGGGAAGTGATCCAGATCAAAAGTGAGGCGGACTTTGAAGGGTTCAGCCAGTTCGTTTCGAGCCATGATCAATATATGGTTAAGCCGGTTGCGGCATCGCGTGGGAACGGCATCAGGAAAGAGATTGCGCCCCGAACAGATGATGAGGTGCGAGCAGCTTTTAAGGTGCTTTTGGAGGCGGGCCCTTGCGTGCTCGAGGAGCTCATCGATCAAGACCCGCGAATCGCGCAGCTTCACCCTCAAAGTGTTAACACGATTCGTTATGCCACCTACCTCGATGATGAACAGGTACATACAATAGCCTGCTTCATCAAGATCGGGCGTGGCGAGAGCGTGATCGATAATGGTGGCGCAGGCGGCTTTCTTGCGGCCGTTGATGAGGCAACGGGCAAGATCATAACGCCAGGACGAACCGAATTCGACGAAGTGATCGAAGTGCACCCTGATACTGGTATCCCGCTCGTAGGCTTTCAGATTCCCGAGTGGGAGGAAATGCTCAAGCTCGTCAAGGAGCTACCCACCGTGCTTCCTGAACAAAAGTATGTTGGCTGGGATCTAGCGCTTTCCGAAACAAAAGGATGGGTTCTCGTCGAGGGGAACAGCGGGGGGCAATTTGTTGGCCCCCAGATTTCCAAGGGACAGGGGATACGAAGCCTTGTCGATGAGACTTTTGGGAGTATGTAGTCTTTAGGTTTATGATTCAGCTCTTTCTCTTCATTATTCTCCTCTGCAGCTGTGTGGCTATTTATATCTTGAACGGTCAAGATATGCTTTCGCCTGCTTTCTTGTTCGTGATCGGATTCGCACTCTGCGCTCTTTCGGCAGTGTTCTTTACTGAGCGATGGGCTTATGAGATGTCACCTGAAGTGTTCGGAATCGTTTTACTGGGTGTTGCGGTATTTGTCGCGGTTTCGTATCTCTGCTCTGTCGTGGGCAAGAAGAAAAAGGCTGCCTCTACGAACAGCGACGACCGGAGCTGGGTGCTTCCTGTGAATAAAGGGTTGTTGCTCGCGTTTGTGGTGCTTGAAGCGGCTGTTCTCTATTGGTCGATGGTGGAGATCTTGGCAGCTTTTCCAGCAGAGACGATCCCTGGTTCGATCAGCAGGTATAATTCGGCGATCAAGTTCACCGATGAAGGTGCCGATATCTTCTATACGCCTTTGAGTCAGCTGCGCAGTATAGTGAGCATGCTCGGCTATGTTTTTGCGTTCTATCTTGCGCAATCGTTCGTCCTGAAGAAGAACCAAGGTCGCTGGATCCAGTTGCTTGGTCTTTTGCTTGCCTGCGTGTTGCAGCTGACAAGTGCGAATCGAACCGTAGCGGCAGGATATATCTTTTGCTTCGTGCTCGCCTTTTTCATCCTTAAGCGAAAACTCGAGAACGATCGACCCGTTATTGACGTAAGAGCGGTTTTTACGCTGGTTTGCGTTGCAGTGCTCTTCTTGGTTTCTTTTCAATCGGTCGCCGCGGTTTTGCAAGGAAGGACCACTTCCTCAGACAGCCTGGGCTACCTCTCGTCATATATCGGTGCTCAATTACCTAATCTGGATACCTTCATCCAGTCGGATCCTCAATATGGCAGTAGTGGCATTTTTGGATATATGACCTTTCGCAATTCGATTCGGTGGATCGGCCTGCAGTTCGCTATTCCTGAATTCGTCTATCAATACGATCTGCCGTTTAATACGATGAATGGCGTAAGTACGGGAAATGTGTACACAACGTTCTATGCGTTTTTGTATGACTTCGGCGTGGTAGGTTGTATTGTTCTAACAGGACTCATGGCAGCGATTTCCCAGCTTATCTATAGAAAATGCAAGTTGCTCAATAGTGGGAGCTATTCGGGACTTTGGGTGATCGTGTACACGATGGTTGCCTATGCGCTCATTCTCTGCTTCTTTTCGAACAAGTTCTACGAGAATATCTTCACGATCAGCATAATCTATAGAATTATTTATCTTTTGATCATCTTCTGGATCATCAAATACGTTTCAAATCGCAAGGATAAAGTGAGTATGGCGGATAGGCGCGTCTCATGGCGAGCATAAAGAAGAACTTCCTATATCAAGCAACGTATCAGTTGCTGCTCATCTTAACGCCGCTTATTACGACGCCATTTCTTTCTCGCGTGCTGGGTGCATCGCAGGTCGGTGTGTATTCGTACACGTTTTCCATCACGAACTACTTCGTGATGTTCATCGTGTTGGGTATGTCATCGTATGGTGTGCGCGAGATCGCAGCATGCGGTACGGATCGCGCAAAACGAACAGAGACATTTTGGGGAATGTTCAGCTGCCAGCTTTTAGCGAGTGCGATCGTTGTGGCTGTGTATATCGTCTATATGTTTACCGATCCTCAAGGCGGGTTCTTGCTCGCTTGCGTTTGGGGCATGTGGGTCATTTCCGCTGTTCTCGATATCACCTGGCTGTTCTTCGGTGTTGAAGAATTCAAGATACCCACCATTCGCTCCATCATTACTAAAGTTGCGAGCCTTGTTGTTATTTTCGTGTTCATTCGTACGCCAGACGATCTTTGGATCTACTGCGCGGCTATTGCAGGAAGCTACCTGGTGAATCAGGTGCTTCTGTGGCCGTTCTTGAAGCGCTATGTGGATATCGCGCGACCTTCGATTGCTGGCGTGCGCAAGCACATGGGCCCCAATCTTCGCTTGTTTATCCCCGTTATTGCGATCAGCTTTTATGTGACGCTGGACAAGGTGATGCTGGGCGCCATGACGAATATGACCCAAACGGGCTTCTTCGAGTATTCCGAGAAGTTATCCCGTATGCCCATGGCAGTGATCACAGCGATGGGAACGGTGATGCTGCCGCGCATGACCGCCGAATTGCATGCAGGGAATCGTGAGAAAGCGCTTGATCTTTTGCAGGGGTCGATAGGGGCGATGCTTGCGATGGCGTTCGCACTCATGTTCGGGATCATTGCGATCGCACCAGAGTTCGCTCCAGTATTCTTAGGAGACCAATTCGCTTCTTGTTGGAGTCTGATGAGCGTATTGGCTGTTATCATCCCTATCGTTTCGATGACCAACGTGCTCGGGAGGCAATATCTTTTGCCAACCGACCGCGACAAGCTCTTCACGATTTCGGTGTGTGTTGGCGCAGTGGTGAATATATGCTGCAATATCGTGCTGATCCCGCATTTTGCTGCGATGGGTGCTGCCATTTCGACAGTTTGTGCAGAGCTTGCCGTGCTGATCGCGCAGGTTGTTATGACGCATAAGGAATTGCCGCTTTTGAGATACTTGAAGAATTCACTACCTTTTATCGTGTGTGGTGCGCTGATGTTCTTGGCAGTTCGTGCTTCAGCGGGGGTATTCGATGCTCTATGGGGCTTGAGCGTTCAGGGCCTGATTTTGGAAATTGTGGTGGGTGTGTTCGTTTTCGGCATACTTGCCTACGTGTGGGGAGTCGTTACGAAGAATCCTCTTATGGCGCAATTCACAAATAGTTTGAAAGCGCGTTTTCATAAATAGAATTTGCCAAGTTCCGATTTGTCGGAAACGGTGCTTTAGAATGGAATAGACTCGAAAAGTCATTTGATGTTTATAACGAATCTGCTAAAAAGTTTTCGTCGCCTTGGGAGTTATAGCGCCAGTGAACACATCTACACCCGCCATAAGCATTATCGTTCCCATCTATAATGTGGAACCTTACCTTGAACAGTGTTTGGAGAGCGTCCAGGCTCAAACTTTATCAAACATCGAGGCAATCCTAGTTGATGATGGTAGTCCCGATGAAAGTGGCGCGATTGCAGATTCTTTTGCGGCAAAGGACGAGCGTTTCACGGTTATCCACAAGAAGAACGAAGGAGTAAGCGCTGCCCGAAACGATGGGTTAGCGAAGGCGCGAGGGGAGTATGTATTCTTGCTTGACGCCGATGACTATTTGGCTGAAAACGCGATGGAGGTTCTTTATGAACGAGCTCAAGAGACGCATGCCGATGTGGTTCTGAGCGACTATATTGCATTTTCGGAAGCGCGAAAAACAACTTATCAAGTTGCGAGTCAGGAGTTCTCTACCAAAACGCGAGATGAGATCGATGCAGTGCAGCTTGCAGTGTTCAACATGGGTCCTGCGCGTATCGAACGAAATGCCGTTGTTATGCTTCGTGGTGTGGGAGCTGCATGGCATTACCTTATAAAGCGATCGTTGATCAGGGAGAACGGCTTACGATTCGACCCTTCACTTCAGGGCTTATTCGATGATGGCACCTTCATTTTGAATGTATTAGAGAAAGCTGAGTCTGTTTCATATATCTCCTGTCCAACCTATTTTTATCGGCATGTTCCCAATTCGATAACGCGCAAATTCGGTGGCGCGCCATTCTCGAAATACGAAAATGTTTACCGTGCGATCGAGTCATTCATTGAGGCGAACAATAAAGGGGAGAATTTCAGGAAAGGCCTTAGTCTTCGCAAGTTCATCTACTTAAATAAGTCGATGGAAACCTATTTCCTCAATCCACAAAACCCGCTTTCAGAATCTGATCGTTATGCTGAATTCATTTCTCTCGCTAAGTCAGCACCTTATTTCGATGCATCAAAGACGCTTGAAGTATCGCATCTTGGATGTGCTAATTCGGCAATACTTGTTTCTCTTTTGAGATTGCGTATGTATAAAGCCTTTTGGCTTGCTAAAAAGATCGCAAAGAAGTAGCTTTCAAGGTTGCTCGGGAACGCTTGTTTATAATGGAAGAGCTTAATTGCGTGCAACAGGAGTAGAGAGGCTGCTTTTGTTGCGGTCGCAAATAAAGAAGAGCGCATAAGCGTAAGGTGAATTAGGGATCAAGCGTGGCCTCAGAGTTTAGTCCAAAAAGAATCATCGTTACTGGTGGAGCTGGTTTTATCGGTTCGAACTTCGTGCATTGGGTCGTTCAGAATAAACCTGATGTTCAGGTGACGGTGCTCGATAAGCTGACCTATGCAGGGAATCGTGCGAATCTCGAGGGTATTCCAGAAGATCGTCTTACCTTTGTTGAGGGCGATATCTGCGATGCGGCTCTGGTCGATTCTTTGTTTGCTGATGCAGATGCTGTTGTGCATTTTGCAGCAGAATCACACAATGATAATTCGATTGCAGATCCTGCCCCGTTCCTTCGGACTAATGTGGAGGGCACCTATACGCTTCTTGAAGCGGCCCGCAAGTATGGCGTGCGTTTTCATCACATCTCGACTGACGAGGTTTACGGAGATCTAGCACTTGATGATCCTGCGAAGTTCACTGAGGAGACGCCTTATCATCCGAGCAGTCCGTATTCTTCGACTAAGGCTGCTTCTGACCTGCTTGTTCGTGCATGGCATAGGACATATGGGTTGCCCGTCACCATTTCAAACTGCTCGAACAACTATGGACCTCGTCAACATATTGAGAAGTTCATCCCGCGGCAGATCACGAATATTCTTTCAGGATTGAAGCCAAAGTTATATGGCGATGGATTGAATGTGCGCGACTGGATTCATGTTGATGATCATTCGTCGGCAGTTTGGACTATTCTGACGAGAGGCCGGTTGGGCGAGACGTACCTGATCGGGGCAAATGGAGAGAAGAACAATCTCGAAGTATTGCGCGAGGTCTTAACTGCGATGGGTAAAGAGCCTGATGATTTTGACTGGGTGAAAGACCGTCCTGGACACGATCGTCGCTATGCGATTGATGCGACCAAACTTACAACAGAGCTTGGCTGGATGCCTGAGCATACGGATTTTGCTGCTGGGTTGCACGATGTTATCGGCTGGTATAGGGATAACGAACCCTGGTGGAGAGTCGATAAAACTGAGATCGAAGCGAATTACGCCAAGGCGGAACACTAAGCTTGACGAGCGAAAGCTTAGTGTAAGAACCTGTTGAGATTTTATCGCATCAAATTTCGGATGCATATGAGATGTCTGCATCAGCAAATCAAGTTACCAGTATCAGCAACTTCCTTAAAACAGATAACAAATACCGCGAAAATGTTTTGAATCGTTTTATTTACCTACTCCGATTCGATGATGGCAAGAGGGTTCTCGAGATTGTGAAAATCCTTTCAGGCGAGCATTCTTATTCCTTCTGTGGGGAGGGGTCAAATGTTTGTGATTGGATCCATGTCAACAATCGCTCGTGTGTTGTTTGGGAGATGCTCACGGGTGGGCGGTTTGGCAAGGTCTATCCGATCGTCACAAATAAGAAGTTTGAGTTTCGTTGAAGATGTCGGTATTAGTAGTCACAACAGTTTAGTAAGAAAGAATCAATCATAAGAATATTTATGTCAGTGACAATTGTTAGTGATGAATTGTAAGTGAAAGAACACTTTCAGTTGACACACTATTACATACAATGAAAGAAATAACAGCCTATCACTTGTAATAATCGAACCGTCACTTATAATTATGAGTGACGGTTAGTGAGTGATCGGGGATTGATGTCAGTCGACAATTTAGATGCAACAATAATGCGCCTTCGACAACAGGGAAGAGATGACGGAACTTGTGAGGTGAAAGAATGTGCCCATGAGCTCTCTAAGGATATTTGGGAGACTGTAAGCGCCTTTGCTAACACTGAAGGCGGAGACATTGTTTTAGGTTTGAGCGAACGCAATGGATTTATGCCAGTCGAAAACTTTGACCTGTACAGAGTAAGGGATCAATTTATTGCAGGGATAGGGGATTCTGGAGAAGAAGGCCGCCTTATAAATCCCCCGCACTATTCGATTACTCCTTGCGAGTTTAATAGCGCCCAGCTTCTAGTCATTCGGATTGATGAACTCGACCCGTCTCGTAAACCGTGTTATATAGAAAAACGAGGGGTTCAAGGAGGAAGCTATAAGCGTATCGATGATGCAGATATTCCGTTATCAGCTAACGAAATATATTCACTACAAAATGCTTGCATAAATACAGGATCTGATCGTGTGAGTGTTACGGGGGCATCTATCGAAGACTTGAATGAGGAAATATATGCTCAGACTTTTGTAAAGGCTGAGGAAATCACACCACGTGCCTTACTTAATGCGAATGATCTAGTAACGAAACTTAAAAGACTGAATTTTGTAGACGGACAACAAGGTGTAACGAAGGCAGGGCTATTGGTCGCGGGGTATTATCCGCAGCAGTTTTATCCAAAACTCCATGTAGATGTTGCCGTTCATTTGGGTTCGGAAAAGGCATCCGATAGTAGTATTCGTTTTATGGATCGCGTTATCTGTGAAGGCACTATTGGTGAAATGCTTGAAGGGGCAGTAGAGGCAGTTTCGAAAAACTTAAGACGCATGTCTACTGTTCAAGGTGTTGGGCGAGAAGATGAACTAGAGATACCCGTTGAAGTTTTGCGAGAAGCAATAGCGAACGCTCTTATTCATAGGGATTATGACAGCCGCTTCGAAGGCGAATCTATTGCAATTGATATTTATGACGATCGGGTTGAGATCGTAAATCCTGGAGGTTTATGGGGAGGTAAATCACGAACAAACCTTGCTGATGGAAGATCTTGTTGTCGCAATGCAACTCTTATGCGACTTTTGTCTCTTTCAGAGCTTCCAAGCACAGCTGGTTCTCCAGCTGAAGGGAATGGAACGGGAATTCTTCTTATGATTAACGAGATGCTCAAGCGGCATTTGAGAAGACCAGATTTTCGACCTGCAATAGATCATTTTCGTGTAGTCCTTTATCGTCCGAACGGCAACGCGAAGCAGTCAAAGCGCGATGTCGGCGAAGCGACGATAGTTTCTCTTTTATTAGAGTATGGAGAGCTTTCAATACATGAGCTTGGTGAGATGGGCGGTTTAACTATTAATCAAGCTCGTAATCGTATTAGAGAGCTATTGGATGACGGCATAATTGAGGCGACAGCACCGCCTACGAGTAAAAATAGGAAGTATCGGTTTAAAAGAAGATGATGCTGGTCATCTTTAATCGCTCGAACAATTATGGTTCTTTTCAGTATGTTGAGAAGTTCTTTTCGTGACAGATTAAAAGGGTATCAGTCGAGCGCCTTCAACCTTAGCGGAGCTGATTCAATGCGTGCGATTGAATTCATGCTGGCAGTTATTCGCACGCCATTTTGAAAGAGTCGTAATTGCTAACAGTATCTGCATTGAGCATCAGCTAAACAGCGTCTTTCTTGAAACACGCAACATCTGCTACGATTATCTGGGCAAATAAGGGAAGAGGTGCTCAAATGGGAAATTTGTTAGGCAATGAGCTCGTTCAAGAGCAGGGGAGTAGCCGCAAGAATGTGTTCGTGGTGCTGGTTGTGGCATTCGTGCTTGCAATTTCATGTTCGTTGTTCGCTGGTGCACAAGAGGCATACGCGGAACCAGCAAGCGGCGCAGGTTCGTCTGCAGCGATTGATCACGATCAGCAAGCAAAAGCGTGCTGGATGAAGAGTGGGAATCGTTGGTGGTATAAGAACGCTGATGGATCCTATCCTTCTAACACCACCATGAATATTGACGGCAAGACGTATTGCTTCGATAAATCTGGCTGGATGCGCACTGGTTGGGCTAAGACCGAGAATACTTGGCATTACTTTACTAAATCAGGTGTCATGACTACCGGCTGGCAAAAAGTTTCAGGCAAGTGGTACTACCTTGATCAGTCCGGCGCTATGAAAATAGGTTGGCAGAGCATCAACGGTACGTGGTATTTCCTTAATTCTAGCGGCGCGATGAAGACTGGTTGGCTCAAGCAAGGTGGCGCCTGGTATTACCTCAAGGGTTCCGGCGCAATGGCTACTGGTTGGCAGAAAGCATCGGGCAAGTGGTATTACATGTCTGGATCAGGCGCTATGCAGGCGAACAAGTGGATTTCAGGTAAATACTGGGTCGGCGCTAGTGGTGCAATGGCTACGAATTCCTGGGTCGATGGCAAGAAATACTATGTTGGCAGCAACGGTGCCTGGATTCCTAATTATGGCAAGAAGAGCTCTTCAAGCAGCAGTTCAAGTGCGGTACAAAGTGGTAAGGTTGTTTATTCTTCCACTAGTGATGTTTATCACATAAATAGCAATTGTTCTGCAGCGAAGAGAATCAAGAATAAGAACTATACTACGGTGGCAAATGCACAAGCGATCGGATTAAGACCCTGTCATCTTTGTTCTTAGGATTAGGTTATTCGGTCTTTGAGATTGCACCAATGTGCTTATTTCGACTCTTATAACAAAATTAAAAAAGCGGCTCTGAGTATTCAGGGTCGCTTTAATTTGGGGTTGAGGCTCTAGATGCTTTTTCTATCGAATTCTCCAAGTTCATCTTTATAGTTTCTAAGCCAAATACTACATAAGTTTGGCAAACCAGCGAAGCGCTCGTTTGGTCATATAATTAATAGAAGAAATCGAAATCCTATAATTAATCTTTGCCCCCAAGTTGTGACAGCAAATCATCTAAGTTTTGCGAAAAATAGCTTTTCCGAAGTTCATTCATTATGGACTGTCGAGGGAGTTTATCGAGGGCGATCTTTATTTCTTTCAGCCATGAATAGATGTATTCAATTCTGCCGAGATTAGAAGGCAAATATGATCCTAGTGATATAAAAGCTTTACGGAGCTTATTTTGCTCTTGCGGTGTTCCGCCGGAAAAAGCCTCAACAATAGTATTTGCAGGAATCGATGTTAACGCTGCCTTATTAAAAGAACGAGCATCTTCAATCATTTCGATTATTGCATCTGTGGTGTTTTCGCTTTCTGCCGACAAAACACTCAATTTTTTAACGTAAGCTTTGCTTACAAATTCTCTCAATAGAGGCAAGAGAGTTTTAGCTGTTTTTCCAGCAGTAAAACCATCCCAGTCTTCCCATTGATTTAGATTTTTAATTTGATCAAAAGAGCATCTATTAACACTTCTTTCGCAAATATTCATAAACTCATCCTGTGGCATTGGGCACGAAAAGCCTAAGTCTATGAAAAGCCCATAGGTGATAACCGCATCTTGAATAGATGCCGGATTGAATGCTTCTGTCTCGACAGCATTGAAGAAAGCCTGCATTACTTTTTGAACTTCTTCATCTGTGAGGTCGGGGTTTATTTTGCTACGAGTGGTTTTAATGATTAAGGTCTCAGTTGATTCTGGATATCTTTTATCAATGTACCTCTGCATCTCACAATTTAAATCATCGAGTAATGCGCTTTCGTTTCCTCGGAAGTAATTTGCAACGAAAGAGCATTCGCGGTATTGCTCGTACAAATCTCTTTGTGATGAACGCTCCAAAACAGCAGCAAGACTATCATCAGAAGCTGATGACTCTTTTGGTGTCTGCGGTTCTTTTCCCATGCAGTAAAGGAGCGCGAAATGCACGCAATCCCTTAATGCAGATATGCGATTTTCGTTTGCGATTGAGTTGTCTTGCAAAGAAGGCAATGCCGCAAGCGATTCTAATAGAAGTTTTGAGCGTATTATCGCTCGTGCATTATGACAATTAGCCAATTCGGCAGCTTCGCAGATAACATTAATTATTTCGATTTCATCGATTTTGCCCATGTTCTTCTTCAAAATGCTTTTTGCTAAATAGCTAGGAGAGGGGCAGAAATGATAGGTTTTCCATATAAGTTTTTCGCGTATACTCTTATCAAAATCAGCTAAAGAATTCTTTTCTGATCCATTCATTACTAAAATTACTTTAAGACCTTTGTTCTCTACTAAATCGTTTATAGCTCCAAACAAGTCTTTAATATCGGCATTATCTCTCAACGAATGCCGCTCTACATCATCTAAGACAAGAATATATTTGTCTTTGAGCACAAGATCCACGAGAAGATTAGTTTCAGTGATCGAGTCAAGCGATATTCCCTTTTTGTGGACGTAATCTAAGACAGTTTTGGTTGCGGCCGATATACCACTCTTCGCTAACGCTTTTGCACGACCCTTTTTGGTCCCTTCAAGATGGGCCCAAGAAGCAAGAATTCGTGCATTTAATTCAGTAGATGTTGCGATCCCGAATAACGATATTCTTACTAAGCGCTTGTTGTGTTCCTTCAGATGCTTTCCAAGATCTTTTTCTATGAAACGAGTCTTTCCTGAGCCCCATTTTCCGTCTATTGCTATCGCATAGTGCCGCTCCTCGTCATCGATATATCTATCGATCAAGCCAATGAGAGATGAAAATTCGTTTTCTTGAGTTATGTTAGCCATAATAGATTGCCAATCATTTGTTGCTATTTATGTCTGTGATCGGAGTCATTAATATTTTCAGAAACAAAGCTTCTCAAATTCCCAGTGCCTCTTCTGCTTCCTGGGTGAGTTTGAATTTCAAAGGCTTTTTTGAGACGGCTTGGACGATGC
The DNA here is from genome assembly GCA_958409415.1 of uncultured Eggerthella sp. Taxonomy (GTDB): domain Bacteria; phylum Actinomycetota; class Coriobacteriia; order Coriobacteriales; family Eggerthellaceae; genus Anaerotardibacter. Next base: position 247,651 of record CATYMO010000001.1, read on the forward strand.
CTTTGATCTCAAGTTTTTTAAGGTGATTCCTTGTTGTCTGCTTGCCGAGTTCGATGATATCTGCGATCGAATTCCAGGTAAGAGACGAAACCATGCCGAAGAGATCGTATTGAGCTAAAACGAAAACGATCTCCCTTTCTTTCTTGGATAAGCTGTTTTGTTCGAAATACTCCATGCAGTTTTGTTGAACAGTTTCAAAATGTTCTATATTGCTTTGCAGTCGTTCGATCATGGTGCTTTGCGCGGTACGAATTAGCTCAAGCATGGAATATACGAAATGTGTCATTTCGCCGTGGTTAAGCGGATTTTCAACGGAGGAAAACGCAGCATAATAAGCGTTTTTGTTCTCTGCTATCGTGCACGATAGAGATAGTACGGTAGGAATCGATAATGATTCATCAAGGTACAGAGCAAGAAGATATCTTCCAGTTCTTCCGTTTCCATCGTAAAAGGGGTGGATGCACTCGAATATATAGTGAGATGCTAGAGAGCTAATGAGCTCAGGCATATCGTTGCGAGCTGTAAGTTTGAGCATGTTGTTGAGCCCTTCGAATATTCTACTTTCGGGTTCGACCCCATGATGGATGGTCTTTACTCCATTTGAAGTGATGTCAACACCGCCCTTTCTGAATAATTCGCCATCAGGTTTATCGGACTCTTTTAATTCACCTTCCATGATGGCGTCGTATATTTCTCTGATTTCTTCAAGGGTGCCAGGTGCAGATGGCCGATTTTTCTCTGCTAGGCGCAGATAAAGCAACGCAAGCTCTTTAAACCTTTTAAAGCTGGTATCGTCGGTTTCTCTTGACTCCAGCGCTTCTTCAATCTGCCTTCTTGTGCTGTGGATGCCCTCGATGGTGTTCGTGCTAACAACTTCATCAAGTACGAGTCCGCGTATGAGCGCAGCCTGACCGATTGGTGGAATGGCGCGCATCATCGCTGAAGTCTTTCTTTCAGCGCGAAGGACTTTCTCCATGAGCACGACCATTTCACGAGGCGTAGCGATAAAGAGGTCCTCCGAATCACTCAGCATTTCTACGATGAATGTTGAGTCCATTTCTCTTCTGCGAACAGCTTCTGCTTTGTTTTTTGAGTAGCGGTCGCTCGCGATATCCATGTGAAACAGCTTTGAGAGTTCTGGATATTCCATTTTGCCCCTATTGGTAGAACTTTATTCAGTATGAATCGAATTAAAGTTGTGCATGTTTAGCCATTCTATAATTTCTTAGCTGAAAATACGATTCAAAATTATATGTTTCATAAAAAAGTATAACTTATAACCAGAATATTGAACTTAAACTTATACAAATATAAGATTCATATAACTTCACTTTAGAGAGCAGGAGCAGAAGTTATATATTATGCGCATTTCACATATTGGCTCTATTGGCGCTTTACCAATAGTAGTTTCCGTAACGTTCCTTTTCAAGAATATGGTCGAGTACCATAGATCGAAGATCTTCGATGCTTAAGGAGTTCACGTACTCTTCGAGCTCTTTTAAGTGTTGAGCTTCTCGTTCTTCGGCACCAGCTTCCCATTCTTCGTACGCGCGTTGAAGATCATCAGCTTCTTTTGGGAATATGGCGAAATATGCTGCAACAATATGTTTGCATATTGCTTTAGGCTTGTCCTTTTTGAACGGGCAAGAGCATTGTGAGTTTCGAACTTTGTCGAGATTTACAACGACATCATATATAGCGCCAGCATCGTTGCGGACTTTTGCAGCATATTGCAAGTCCCCAATGTTGTGTGTTTCGAGGACATTGTCATTTTGGTAGTAGTCCAACCCGCGCCACATTGATTTGTTGCTTGCGAGATCAATCAGTCCCATTTTCTTGCCCTATCTATGCTTTAGCACTTTTAAATTCTAAGAACTTAAGGATATGTTCGGCGACGCAGACGGTGTCGCCGTTCTGGTTTACGATTTCGACTTTTGCGACGGTCTTGCCGGTTTCTTCGTCCACCGAGATGACCTCATAATTGCAGGTGATCGTGTCGCCAAAATAGACGGGACCTGTGAAGCGCACATGATCATAGCCGTAAGAAGCAACGGGGCATTCATCGTCGTAAGGCTGATGGATGAGTGTGGATGCGGTGCTCGAAAGCGCAAAAGTCAACACACCATGAGCAATACGGGTGCCATATTGCGTGCCCTTCATGTATTCTTCGTTCACATGAAATGGACTGAAATCACCCGTGATCCCAGCAAATTGGTAAACATCCGACTCGGCGATGGTCTTGGTGAACGTTTGCTTATCGCCAACTGACAAAGGCACTTTGACTGGCATGGCAGCTCCTTTCGACATTGCTATCGTAGCTGGAAGACAAGAAGGTATCGGTTGGCACTTCATTCTAATTGCCAAATTGAAAGAATAGATAAAAGAGGATCGTGAAATAAGCGCGTGCTTTTGGCAGGCTTATTGGAAGAAGTTGCAAAAAAGTTAAATGGTGAGCTTCAATTTAGAGCTCTAATTGGACTTTTTAACAAAGTATGGAAATTGCAGAATTTGTTCTGCATGGATGTATCGAAGAGATAGCTACTGTTTTTTGAATATCTGGGTTCCGCCGGCATCGGGGCGGGAGTCGCGGCGAAGCTTGCGCTGAACGCTCGGGTCGGAAATGCGTTGGGTTGGGTTTGCCGGAGGCTGAATGCTCGTTGCCTCGTCATGCGCATGGGCTCCATTCATCTGCTGCGTGAGCGATGTTCCATGAGCGCCTAATTGCTGGGTGGGTGCTGCTTCGGGCGCCTGACCCGAAATATTCTGCGTCGGTAAATTGCCAGCCGCCTGTATCTGTCGTGTGGGAAGATTGCCCGGTGCGCCAGACGGCTGAGCTCCAAGATTTTGGGGTATAGCTCGGGTGAGGGCATTGTTCGCTGAAGCTCCTACAACAGGGTGCTGCTCATCGTAGTTCACGCTCAGCAGACTATCGAGAGCTGCTTGCTTGTCGGAGATTGCCTGGTCGGAAGCCTGGTTTGTCTGCGCTGGTCGTGCCGCTGTACCGTGTGCGTCAGGGGTTGCTTGGCGTGGGTCGATCGCACGCGTTTGGGCTTCCGCGGCATAGCTCGAGATGCCCGCCTGCGCATAAGCCTCGCGCGCTTGGCGCACGCGCTCAGCCAACGGGTCTTCGCCCTCAAGGTTTCCTGCTTGATCATCCTGCCAATCGCGCTGCTGCTCATCTTGGGATGCAGCGGATGCGCCGCTGCCTCGATCGGTTCGCCCACTCGCGTTCTGGTCAGCGTTTTTCTGGTTTCCGCTCTCTGCCCTCTGCAGCTTCACAGGCGCAAGGCGCGTTCCTGAAACGACCTCGCTCAAGGACACATACGGATATCCGCTGAATGACCCGATCACGCGCGCGACGATGGTGAGCGCCCATACCACCACGACTAGGCCAACGATCTGAAAGAGCGTGTTGTTGCTCACGCCTTCGATCTCTTCGGGGGCAAGGAGCACCAAAGCAACAGGAATCAGCAGGAAGAGCGCCGAAGCAAGGTAGCGCACCCAGTAGCCCCAGGCGGGAGCATCGCTCCCATCGGCTTTCACGATACGAATCCCCACCAGCGCTTTTCCGATCGTGCGTCCCTTGGAAGCCATCGGGATCACCGCGAAAAGCACCGCACCAATCGCAAGCGCGAGCAAGAGCGCAGTCATCGGGTCGGCGAACAAGCCGCCAATGAAGCGGAACGCGAGCGTCTTTGCCCCTGCCCGCGAAGGATCCACAGCAAGCGCCTTCGCGATCTGCGCATCAGTCGGGCTGAACATGATCCACGCAAGCACGAAGAGTACGGCCAGCACGGCCAGGTCGACTGCTGCCGCCAAAACGCGCCGCGTGAGCGAAACGCGACTGCTGCCTCGTTCGCGGGCTTGCTCGTTCACCTCATCCATGCTTGGCAACGCCCAGGCAAGAGGGATCATGAGCCAGAATCCCAGCATTGTGCCCGTGGTGTTCAAGATCAAGTCGTCCACATCGAAGAGACGGTAGGGGTGTTCGTAGATACCAAAGAGGCCCGTCAGCTGGGAGGTCTCGAACAGGAGTGTGGTGGCCATGCCGATCAAAAGCGCCATCCACCAGCGGCAACGGAACAGGTAACAAAGGTAGGCACCCAGCGGTACGGTCAACAGCACATTGAAGTACGCTTCGTAAGCCGCGCGCGCCTTGAGCGTCGGCCCCCAGGTGCTGCGATCAGCCCATGAGAAATCAGTCGTTTCGCGGATCTGTTCAACGAAGTGGAACGGTTGAAGCTGGGGCGTTTGCGCGATCTCAACGATCTGGGAGGGGTCTTTTGGCAGAGGGAACACGATCAGCGAAACCGCGCACAAGCAGTACAGGATGAACGTGAAGACCACGAAGGTCTTCCAGACTGAAATGGCACCGAAGCGGCGATACTGGTAGAGCGCGTAGGGCAGCGCTAGCAGAAGCGCTACCAGCGGAAATGCAAGGAAACCGAGCTGTATGTCATAGGCGAAGTTGCGCATTTGTAGGTTCAATCCTACTGGAAAGAACGAGCGTACTAGGCATTCGCGTCAAATCTTCACGTTTGTAAGGTGGCAGTAAGATTGCAGCGCCGTTAACGGGGTGAACAATACCAAAAGCGCTGGCGAGTTCTACGTTGGGGGGGCAACAATAAGACCACGGAAAACGCAGGAAACATGGGCGAGTGCTGGCCGAGACGGGTGAATGTTGGCTACGGTTAGCCAACGCGGGTAACTATTGAGAGGGACAAGGGACTACTCACAAGTTTCAGGCTCCTGGGCGTCTGCTGGATCATTCGCATCCTGATCATCGAGCGCACGCAAAGAGCGCGAAAGCAGTGAAAGCCCCATCGCAATGCAGAGCAGCGCCCCACACACCACGAACCAGCAGTTCACACCGAGCGCATCGGCTGCAGGCCCCGCGATGAACAGCCCAACAGGTGAAGCGAGAGCCGTCAAAGATCCGAAGATGTCCATGGCGCGCCCGAACGACTCCTGCGGAATGCGCTTTTGCATGAGCGGCAGAATGGGCGCATTGAAGACCGCCGTGGCCGCGAAGATGAGCGCGATGATGCCCACGAAGGCGAAGAAACCCGACTGTGGCAGAAGACCTGCCGCGATGCAGCCCGCCCCAATGGACATGCCGGCAACAACCAGAACAGGCACGAGCCGTTTACCACCACCCCACACCAGCATGAAGAGCGATCCGATAAGAAGACCGATGCCCGCTGCAGCTTCAACGCCCGAAGCGGCATAGCCATCGCCACCGAACCAGTTGTACGTCATGAGCGGCGAGAGCGTCCCCAGGGGCAAGAAGAGCAGCATCGCAACGACTACCAGCAGTAGAAGAGGTTTGATGCCTGGCTCGCGCCCCAAGATCGAAAACCCATGCGCAAGATCTTTCGCAACGCTTCCCGAAGAAACGCCATGTCCCTGTGCATAGGGGAGCTTGGCGAACGCAAGGCACACGCAGGCAATGGCGGCGCAGATCGCGTCCATTACAAGCACCGCAACGAACCCGAGCATCGTATAGAGCGCGATGCCGAGCACGGGCCCTACGATAGCCGAAGCGCTCGTCAGGCTCTGGTCGAGCGTATTGATGCGCACCATATCGCGTTCGGGAACGAGTTCGGGCATGAGCGCCATCAGGGAAGTTCCATGGAACGCTTGAGCGGCCGACCGTACCGTGAGCAGGAGCAACAAGAGCCAGGTAGATAGCATGCCGGCCAGCATGAGCAGGGCGAGCACGAGCGAGAACGCGCCCGCAATGCCATCGGCCGCGATCATGACGTATTTGCGGTTGAACCGATCGGCAACAACGCCGCCGAAAGGGGAGAGCAGGGCGGTGGGAAGAAGCGCTGCCACGCCTGCCGTAGCAAGCAAGAGCGCCGAGTTTTCGGTGGTGGTGATGTACCAGAGCGCGGCGAAGGTGGCGGCGCAAGTCGCAAGGATGGAGGCGGCTTGCCCCGACCAGATAAGCGCGATGGTGCCCTTCCAATTGTGGGGCAGCAGGTGACCGTTCGCGTTGATCTCGGCGCTTGCGCCCGTGGCTTCGGCAGTTGGAGCAGCAGGCGGCTCGGCCGTAGAATCCGCGGTTTGCTCGTTGGATCGCGCTAGTTTGTCGTTCATGGCGGTTCTCCTGATTTGCGAATCGGTCATGTTTTCGAGCTCCATGGTAAACTGTGGGGTAACCACACGGTCAAGCGTCCGCTGCGAAAAAGATTTCGAGCAAAGGTCGAAAGATGCTCAAGGGACCAAACCTTAACGTGCTGAAAGACGTCCGCGGGACTGAACCTGGACGCATTTTGAGTCTGTTCCTATCTTGCCTGCGAGCGAAGCGCCTATGAACAAGGAGACTGTTATGCCTGATGATCTGCTCAAAGCGGGTGAATTTGCCCGTCTGTGTGGCACGACGAAAGAAACGTTGCGCCATTACAGGGATATCGGCCTCTTGGTGCCGGTGGCAAAGGCGAAGAATGGCTACCAGCTCTATTCGCCACTGCAGCTCAGCGATTACCTGCTCGTTTCATCGCTTCAGCAGGCAGGATGCAGCTTGCACGAGATCAAGGGCTATTTGAGCGAACCCGATTCCGAAGCGTTGGAGAGCGCGATGGAGGGTCGGATCAGTGCTATCGTCGAGCAGCGGCGCGCGCTCTTGATGCAGAAATCGCTTCTCGAGAATACGCTGGCGCGCATGCGGGCACGCAACGATTGGCGACGTGAACCCGCAGAATTCAAGCTCGAGACGTGCGAGGCCGAATACTTCCTCGACAGCAATATCTCAGATGCATTCCTTTCGGTTGCCGAGACGAATTTGCCATCCCTCATTGATGAGCAGCTCGCTTTGTCGGACGAAGAAGCCCTGCCGGTCAGACACATTGGAAGTGCCAGCGCGGTCAACCTTCAAAGTGGGCATGCAACGTTTTCTGCGCAAGATGGCGTTCAAGTTGATGAACAGGCCGAACGCGTTGTTCGTCATATCCTTGATACGTGGCAGCAGGGTCAGAAGCAAGGCGATGTGAGCGAATTGCAGGGGAATTATCGCGTTGGCCGTGAAGCGTTTCTGGCGGGGGAGCCATGGAAGGACTTTCATCTATGCACGCGCGTGCGTCCGCATAAGCGCCGTAAAGGGTTGATCGAAAAGCCAGCAGGGACGTACTTCAAATACTTGCGAACCATGAATTTTGCCGAGGTCAAAGACGATCTGCAACCCGAGCTGGAGCTGTTTGGCGTGTACGAGCAAATGCGGCGCGTGCTCGAGCGCGAAGGGTTCACACCTGCCAGCGATGTCTTCGAGCGCGAACTTTCTCTTTACACTGGGAACATCGAAGAGATCATCTATTCGGAACTGAGCGTACGGATCGACCGCTAATTGTGGTTTCGTTGAAGGCGTGCAAGAACGTGCAAGAAACGTGTCCCCGATTTGTTCTGATCTGTCCCCATTTTAGGCTTTGACCACCAAAGCAAAAAGAAAGGTCAGAGCGATTTATGCGCTCTGACCTGCTCTTTTAATGGAGCCAACGGCCGGACTCGAACCGGCGACCTACGCATTACGAGTGCGTTGCTCTACCACCTGAGCCACGTTGGCTTGTGCTGTGAAGCGCCTGCGGACGAGCCGCGTACGTAACCACGAGCAGTAACGAAGTATACCGAGAAACGGACAAAAAAACAACTATCAGGTATCGAATGGTTCGTGCGCCCGAGCTGCAGGTTGTTTTCGCCTACCATGAAAGAGCTATCGGCCGTTATCGAGAATGAACGTGGTCGGCTGAAAGCAGTAAAGCAGCAAAGAAGCAAGCGAAGTATTGCCGAAGGGAACGACGGGCGAACTAGATGCCACGCGAGCACTTCAAATCACGACTCGGGTTCATCCTGATCAGCGCAGGTTGCGCGATCGGACTGGGCAACGTGTGGCGTTTTCCCTACGTGGTGGGCGAATACGGTGGTGCGGCATTCGTGTTGCTCTACCTGGTCTTCCTCGCGATCCTTAGCATCCCGATCCTGGTCATGGAGCTCGCGGTCGGCCGCGCAAGCCAAAGATCGGTTGCCCGTGCATTCGATCGCCTCGAACCACCGAAAACGAAATGGCACTACTTCAAATGGGTGGCGCTGGCCGGTCAATACCTGCTCATGATGTTCTACACCACCGTGGCGGGCTGGATGCTCTCCTACATTCCGAAGATGGCAACAGCCAACCTAGCAACCATGGATGCAGTGGGCACGAACATGCTCTTCAACACCATGCTCGCCAACCCCGCTGAACTCGTGTTTTGGATGTTCCTTGCCTGCGCAATAGCGCTTTTCGTGTGCCATCTCGGTCTGCAGAAGGGAGTGGAGCGCGTCACGAAAGTGCTGATGGTTTGCCTGCTCGCTCTTATTGCGGTGCTCGTGATCCGTTCGGTCACTTTGGAAGGTGCAGGCGCGGGCATCGCGTTCTACCTCAACCCCGATTTCTCGAAGATATTCGCAAGTCCTGGCGCATTTTCGGATGCGGTGTTTGCGGCGCTCGGTCAGGCATTCTTCACGCTTTCCATCGGCCTTGGATCGATGGAGATCTTCGGCAGCTACATCAACAAGAAGCACGCGCTTCCCGGCGAAGCGGTGCGCATCGCGGGGCTCGATACCTTTGTTGCACTGGCGACGGGCTTCATCATCTTCCCGGCGTGCTTCGCATTCGGCGTTGCGCCTGATTCGGGTCCTGGTCTGGTATTCGTTACGCTCCCAGCAGTCTTCTCGCAGATGTGGATGGGTGGCCTATTCGCCACACTCTTCTTCGTGTTCATGAGCTTTGCGGCTATCTCGACGCTCATCGCGGTCTTCGAAGCCATCATGAGTTTCTGGATGGACCAGTGGAAGTTCAGCCGCAACAAAGCGGTAGCGATCAATGCGATCCTTATCCCGCTACTCTCGTTGCCCTGCGCGCTTGGTTTCAACGTGTGGTCGGGCGCCGAGCTTCCCGGTATCGGCAACATTCAAGCCATTGAAGACTTCGTGGTGTCGAACAACTTGCTCATCGTCGGCTCACTGGTGTTCACGCTCTTCTGCGTGAGCAAGCGCGGCTGGGGATGGAAAAGTTTTTTGCAGGAAGTGAACACGGGTGACGGCATGCACTTCCCCAAAACGCTCTATTACTGGGTGAAGTTCGGCATTCCCGTGCTCATTATCGTGGTGCTAGTATCCGGTTGGGCACCGCTCATCTCAAGCTGGCTGGGCAGGTAGTAGCGCCTGGTAAAATAGGTTTTTCATTCTAATCATATGATATGATGGTCAATCTCGTGCCTCATGTAATGAAGACTACTCTTGATTGGAGATTAGATGCAAAGCTCAAAACGATCATTTCGTTCGCGCTTCTTTTACGTCATTGTTGTGCTGTTTTCTTCATGGACACTACTATTCCTCTGTGCGTGCACTTCCCAGGACAACACAAGTGAAAACGATCTTCGAAACAAAGCATTCGGTGAGAAGTGCAGTGAATTGATTAAGACATATGGGCTTCCTTCGACTCAATCACAGATAAGTACAGAGTATGCAACCGGACTTTGCCTTGCTGATCTCATTGATTTTAACGGTGATGGGAAAGATGAGCTGATCGTTGCATACGCTGCTAGCAAACAACCAGGTTCTTATGATGTTCCTCCTGTTGAGATAGAGATTTGGTCATTTGATGGTCAGGATTTGCAGCAGGTTTTTCAAGGAAATCCTTCTTTATGGGGCACCAATGGTTATTTTCCTTTTATTGATCTATACTCTCGTGCCGATGGAGAAGGTCTGGCTTTTTTGAGGCAAACATGCCATGGATCATCGCCAGTCATCTATTCATATGAACTTTTAGGTTATAAAGACGATGGTTCTTTCGGCGATATCGTTGAACCTGCTTTATCTTTCAAAGATTTTGAGTCGATTTTAGGCGAATCAAAATATCGTGCATATCTTTTTGATATAAGCAGCGGAGAACTAGAGCCTGGAATCTTACTGGACAAAGTGATTTCCGATACAAAAGAGACCCTTAAAGATCTGAATGTGGATATGTCCATATTAAAAAAGGAAGCTGATCAATCTGAAGATCAGGCAACAGAGGACGACACGATCACCGATGCGATATATCTTGATCTAGATGCTGTTGAGAAAGACATGAACGAAAATCCAGCGCGAGCAAAACTGAATTGGGAAGGTAAGATCGTCAAATACTCCTCAACGATTACTCGAATTACGGAAGATTCGGTCTTTTTAGACACAGGCAAAAATTATGCTTTATGTGTATCATCGTTGCCGCTTGAGGAGATAGCGCAATTGAATAAAGGCGATCACGTAACAGTGGTTGGTGCGTACCTCCCGCATGTGGGGATCGATGGCTATTCGATCGTTCAGGACAATGTCGGCTAGGAATTTAATTTTCGGTCGGTTCGTTCCAATAAGGTTGAATTTTTAGGTTTGTTCCAGGTGATGGTGTATTCTGAAAGCGCTCGAACGGTATGTTGGTTTACCTTCCTCGGGCGCTTTTAATTACACATTGAACTTGAAGTGCATGACATCGCCGTCCTGCACCACGTAATCCTTGCCCTCTTGACGCAGCTTGCCCGCATCGCGACAGCCCTTCTCGCCATCGTAGGCAGAGTAATCTTCGAAGCTCGCGGTCTCAGCCTTGATGAACCCGCGTTCGAAATCCGTATGGATCGTGCCCGCAGCTTGAGGAGCTTTCGCGCCGATCGGGATGGTCCAAGCGCGCACTTCCATTGGGCCACTCGTGAAGAAACTCTGCAGGCCGAGCAGGTGATATGCCTCACGCACCAAACGCGCCAAACCAGATTCCTCAAGCCCCATGGCTTCCAGATACTCTGCGGCTTCAGCCGGATCGAGCTCCGCCAGATCCGCCTCAACCTTTGCGCTGATCGGCACCGGTGCAACGCCGTCGATCTCAGCGAAATCGGAATCGAGCGCATCTTCATCAACGTTCGCGATGTAGAGCATCGGCTTCATGGTCAGCAGATGCAGGTCGTAGATAAGCTCACGCTCCTCGTCAGTCAGATCGAGTTGCAGCGCGCGCTTGCCCTCGTTCAGGCCAGCTTCAACCTTCAGCACGGCATCAAGCTTCTTTGCGGCATCCTTGCCACGCTTGGCATCCTTCTCAAGGCGCGGCTTCGCCTTTTCGATTGTAGCCAGATCAGCCAGCACAAGCTCGGTCTTGATGGTCTCGACATCGCTCGCGGGGTCGACCTTGCCAGCCACATGAACCACATCAGGGTCGCTGAAGAAGCGCACGACCTCGCAGATCGCGTCGGTCTCGCGAATGTTGTGCAAGAACTGGTTGCCCAAGCCTTCGCCGTGCGAAGCGCCCTCGACCAGGCCCGCAATGTCCACGAACTCGACGGTTGCCGGTACGATGCGATCAGGGTTGTCGATCTCGGCCAAGCGATCCATGCGCGCATCGGGCACGGGCACGATACCCACGTTCGGCTCGATGGTGGCGAACGGATAATTCGCCGCCAGACCCCCTTTATTAGTAAGCGCGGTGAACAGCGTTGATTTGCCGACGTTGGGAAGTCCGACGATACCGATGGAAAGCGCCACGAGATTGCTCCTTCATGTTTCAGTGCTAAGCGCGCCCGAAGCACGCGTGTGTAGGTGTGTTGGGTAATCATACCACCCGCGCCCGCCACACGAAAACGCCGCGGGCACTTCACCTTCTTTTTCTCCATTTATCCGCTATTGACCACCCGCACCTCGTGCCAAGCAGCGTATACTTCTGAAGGTAGAAACAACGCGCGTTTTTGGAGGTTTAGCGTGGGCGGATATTTCGGTGCAGTTTCGCACAGAGACGTGAGTTTGGACGTGTTCTTCGGAGTGGATTACCACTCCCACCTGGGAACGAAGCGCGCGGGCATGATCATCTTCAGCAAGGAACGCGGCTTTCAGCGTCAGATTCACAACGTGGAGAACACCCCGTTCCGCACCAAATTCGAGAAAGACCTCGCAACCTTCGAAGGCACCAGCGGCATCGGCTGCATTTCCGACAGCGATCCGCAGCCGCTGCTCGTTCGCTCACACTTAGGTGTGTTCGCGCTCACCACGTGCGGCGTGATCAACAATGCCGATGCGCTCATCGAAGAATACTTCGCCGATCATGGCAATCAATTCATGGCCATGAGCTCGGGCAAGGTGAACGAGACCGAACTGGTCGCAGCGCTCATCAACCAGGAAGACGACTTCGTTTCCGGCATCAAGCACGTGCAGGAAAAGGTCGAAGGTTCCATGACGCTGTTGCTCATGACCGAAGAAGGCAACATCATCGCCGCGCGCGATAGGCTTGGTCGCCTGCCGGTGCTCATCGGCAAGAACCACGAAGGCTACTGTGCGTCCTTCGAGTCGTTCGCCTACCAGAAGATCGATTACGAAACGGTCTACGAGCTGGGCCCCGCCGAGATCGTGAACATCACGGCCGATGGGTACGAAACGCTCGCGCCCGCTGGCGAAGACATGAAGATCTGCGCCTTCCTCTGGACCTACTACGGCTATCCCACCTCAACCTACGAAGGTATGAACGTCGAGGTCATGCGCTACCGCAACGGCGCGGTCATGGCACGCGACGAAGCCGAGCAAGTGGGCATCCCCGAGCTCGACTACGTAGCAGGAATCCCCGATTCGGGCACGCCGCACGCCATCGGCTACTCGACCGAGAGCAAGACTGCGTTCGGCCGCCCGTTCATCAAGTACACGCCCACCTGGCAGCGTTCGTTCATGCCAGAGAACCAGGACGTGCGCAACAAGGTGGCGAAGCTCAAGCAGATCTCGGTGCCCGAGCTCATCAAGGACAAGGAACTCCTGTTCGTGGACGACTCCATCGTGCGCGGCACGCAGCTGCGCGAAACGGTCGAGTTCCTCTATGGCTCCGGCGCGAAGGCGGTGCACATGCGCTCGGCCTGCCCGCCCATCATGTTCAACTGCAAGTACTTGAACTTCTCGAGCAACAAATCAGAGATGGATCTGATCGCGCGCCGCGTGGTGCAGCAGCTCGAAGGCGATGAAGGCCAGCAGCACCTTGAAGAGTACGCCGATGCATCGACCGAACGCGGAAAATGCCTGCTCAAGACCATTTGCGAAGACATGGGCTTCGACTCGCTGCGCTATCAATCGCTCGAGGGCATGATCGAGGCGATCGGCATCGATCCGTCGAAGATCTGCACCTACTGCTGGAACGGCAAAGAGTAGTCCGCTCGTCCTGGCGCATTCGACCGCGCGTTCGCTCAATCCAATGAATCTATAGTGCATGGCGATCAATGCCATGCACTTCTTGTTTTAAGGCTTCGTGGTGTCGTAGTAAACTACTAACGAAGAGGCTGTATTGAAAGGAATCACGCACATGGAATATAGAGAGATCGGCAAAACAGGCTGCAAGGTAAGCCCGCTCGGCTTCGGCATGATGCGCCTTCCGCTGAAAGAAGGTGGCCAGGCAGGCAACGCCACGAGCATCGAAGAAGTGGATGTTGAAAAGACCATCGAAATGGTGCACTACGCCATCGATCACGGCATCAACTACATCGATACCGCGTTCAACTACGTGGGCGGCAACTCCGAGAAGATCGTGGGTCAGGCCCTGGCGGGTGGCTATCGCGACAAGGTTTACCTGGCCACCAAGTCTCCTACCTGGATGTACAAGACCGAAAACGATTTCGATAGCTTGCTCGCAAAACAGCTCGAGCGCCTGCAGACCGATCATATCGATTTCTACCTGCTCCATTCCTTGAACGGCGGTAGTTGGAAGCGCTGCAAGAAGGTCGGCGCTGTTGAGAGCATGATCAAGGCGAAGGAAGATGGCCGCGTGAAGTACATCGGCTTCTCCTTCCACGACGATTTCGAGCTCTTCGAAGAGGTGCTCGATGCGGCCGATTGGGATTTCTGCCAGATTCAGCTGAACTACTACGATCAGGAATTCCAGGCGGGGCTCAAGGGCCTCAAGCTTGCAGCCGAGCGCGGCTTGGGCGTGATCGTCATGGAGCCGCTGCGTGGTGGTTTCTTGGTCGATCTTCCGTCGAAGGTGCAGGAAGTGCTCGACAAGGCAACCGACAAATCACCAGTCGAGCTGGCCTTCGATTGGCTCTGGAACATGCCCGAGGTAAGCACGGTGCTCTCTGGCATGAGCAGCATGGAAATGCTCCGAGAAGATATCGCGTTCGCGGAAAAGGCCAAGCCCGGCATGCTTTCCGCTGAAGACACGGCCGTTATCGAGCAGCTCCGCGAAAGCTTCAACCAGTTCTCGGTCGTTCCGTGCACGGGTTGCAACTACTGCGTGGAATACTGCCCCGAGAAGATCGTCATCCCGTATAACTTCACGGCGTACAACATGCGCTTCCTCTATGACAACATGGATATGGCGCGCGAATATTACCAGGTAGAGGTGCCGAAATTCGGCCGCACCGCCGAAAACTGCACGAGCTGCGGTTCCTGCGAAGAGATCTGTCCGCAGCACATCGCTATCAGTTCCTGGATGCCGAAGATCGACATGCTGCTGGGCGAAGACTAATCGTGCAACAGCTCGATCTCGAACAGATCGCACCGCTCGTGCCCGAAGCGCTGGGGCGTTTCTTCCGCGAGCATCCACGAGTCGCACTTGCCTATTCGGGCGGGTGCGATTCGGTCTTTTTGCTCGCCTGTGCGTTGGCGAGTGGAGCCGAAGTGCGCCCCTTCACGGTGAACACAGCGTTCCAGTATGCCTTCGAAGCGGATGATGCGCGCCTGGCAGCTGATCAGCTGGGAAGCGAGACGAGCCTGCTCACGCTCGACATCTTCGCGCATCTTGAAGTTGTCGCCAACCCGCCCGATCGGTGTTATCACTGCAAGAAGGTCATCTTCACTACCATCAAAGAAGCGGCAGCCCGCGAAGGCATCGAAGTACTCATCGACGGCACGAACGCCTCCGACGATCCTGCGCGCCGCCCGGGGTTTCGCGCGATCGAAGAGTTAGGTGTGCGTTCGCCCCTGCGCGAAGCGAACCTCACGAAGGATGCGATCCGAGACCTTTCACGCCAGATGGGGCTGGTCACCGCCGATAAGCCGAACTATTCCTGCCTCGCAACGCGCGTCGAGGCACATTGCCCGATCACTCCTGAACTCCTTGCATCCTTTGTGCAGGAAGACTGGCGCACCCGCGAAACCAATGCCTAACATGGTAACCTTGAGAAGTGTGAAAATGCGGGGGCAGAGAACCAAGGTGTCGAACGACCGGGTAGTTTGTCACCAACTTCGTACGACACGTATCAAATGTAGAAGATGAAAGGAGAGGGAATCATGGCTGCAGAAGATATCCGCAGTGTGCTCGAAGAGCTTGCTGCGGGAAATACCACGGTCGACGCAGCATTGCTTGCGCTGCGCAAAGAACCCTTCTCCGATTTGGGCTACGCCAAGGTCGACCATCATCGCGAGATGCGTCAAGGCGCTGCTGAAGTGATCTATGGTGCTTCGAAAACTTACGACCAGATCAAGGGCATCAGCCAGTCGCTGCTCGACAATGGCCAGACGTGCATCCTGATCACGCGCGTTTCGGCTGAAAGCGCTGCACTGTTGGCAGCAGATTTCGCGGAAGTGGGTTTTACCTATCATGAGATTCCGCGTCTGGCTATCGTGGGCAGCTTGCCCGAGCCTACAGGCAACGGCACGATCGTGGTCGCGGCAGCGGGCACGAGCGATCTGGCGGTAAGCGAAGAGGCAGCGCTCACGGCTGAGGCGCTCGGCAACAAAGTAGTGTGTCTCTACGATGTGGGAGTTTCCGGCATTCACCGGCTGCTCGCGCATCTGGATGAGCTCATGGAGGCCCAGGTGGTCATTGCGGTTGCCGGCATGGAGGGCGCGCTCGCGAGCGTGATCGGCGGCATGGTGTCCTGCCCGGTGCTCGCGGTTCCCACCAGCGTGGGGTATGGAGCCTCCTTCGGCGGCGTGGCAGCCTTGCTCGCAATGCTCAATTCCTGTGCAAGCGGGGTGAGTGTGGTGAACATCGACAACGGTTTCGGTGCTGGATTCCAGGCGCACCTCATCAACCACTTGCAGGCAAAAAAACCAGACAAGTCCGAACACTAAAAGGTACACGACCACACGACCACACGACCGTACGACCAACAGCTTTCGACCCAACAAACCACTCAAGCATACTCAGCGGAAAGAAGCGAACGCATATGGAACTTCATCTCGATCTTACGAAAAGCGCAACGCGCGCAACCTTGCTCGATGAACTGCTCGCGCTCATGAGCTCTGAGCAGCGCACGCGCTACGATTACATCCTGAATCACACGACCATTCCCGATAAGCATCATCATTCGATCGGCGAGGTCAACGCTTCGATCGACGCGATGACCATCGACGACGCGCTCAAAGAGAACGTATGTGGTGTCTATGCCATCCTCGCGCAGGCAGAGGCCAAGGTGCATGGCTGCCCCGTTGAAGAGACGCACTTCCATGAAGTGGGCAACGCTGCAGGCATTCGGAATGCGCTCGCTATCTGCACGGCATTCTACGTGCTGGACCCCACACGCATCACCGCAACACCAGTACAAACAGGGCAGGGCACGGTGCAGTGTGCACACGGGCTCATGGACATTCCCGCGCCCGCAACGGCGGCTATCCTCGAGGGCATCCCGCGCGCAACGCCAACGCTCGAAGGCGAGTTGTGCACGCCCACTTCGGCGGCCATCATCAAGCAGTATGTGCAGGAGTTCGTGGTCTAGAGCGTGCTTATTCTCGATCGATATCAACCAACCTATGAAGCCGGCTCGGGCGGATTCGCCACGGTCGTAGTGGCGTGGGATACGCGCCTCGATCGCGAGGTGGCTATCAAGTGCTTGCCGCTCGAAGATGCGGCAACGCGTGCGCTTCCGGTCGAGCAGATCAACGCAGGGTTGAACAACCTGCAAAACCCGTATGCGAATGATGAATCGGTCAGCATCATGCTCGATTCCGATTTTGCCCAACAAAGTTCGATTCCCGGGCTTGAAGAGGCGCGCACAGCAGCGCTTCTGAACGACCCCAACATCGCTTCGATCTACGACTTCGAAATCCAGGGCAATATGGCCTACATCATCATGGAGCTCGTTGATGGCATCTCTCTCACCGACCTCATGAAATATTTCCCAGAGATGCTCGATGCGGACATGGTGGCAGCCGTGTTCAAGGCGGTTTCGCACGCGATCGAGATCGCACACAAGAATCATGTGCTGCACTTGGATGTGAAGCCCGATAACGTGCTCATCAACACGCAGGGGCAGGTCAAGGTCGTCGATTTTGGCCTCGCACGCCTGGCTGATGGCTTCGGCTTCGGCGTGGCCACGGGCGGCACGATCGGCTATATGCCTCCTGAGCAGATGGAGCGTGAAGAGCTCGACGAGCGCTGCGACCAATGGGCGCTGGCGAGCCTCACCTATGAGATGCTCGCGCGCGGTGAAAACCCCTTCCGCGCTTTTTCGATCGATGAGGCGCTCGATAAGATCTACGATGCCGAGATCGTGATCCCTTCGTTGCTCATGGAGGGCATTGGCGAAGACCTGGACGATGCGATCTTCCGCGCACTCGATCCCGACAAAGAGGGACGCTATCCTTCGGTCCATTCGTTCGCGCGTGATGCGAAGCCGGCCCTCGGCAATCCCAAGCAGGGCGTGAAGAAGCTCGGCACCATCGTGAGCGAAGCGATCGGTGCGAACACGGATAACGCGCCTTTCACGGAGGACCTCGATGAAGAAGAGCGCGCGTTTGAAAACGGGGAAGAGCAGGCAGCCTACCCGCTCAATGGGCGCTGGGCTCGTCACAAGGAAAAGCAGGCCGCGCGCCAGGCGGCGAAGCAGTCGCGCACGGCACCAGCGTTCTTCGCAGCAGACGATGCGTACGACGAAGGCTTCAGCGAAGGCACCCCTATCAAAAGTCGCTATTCGCTCGTGCTGCGCATCCTGGCGCTCTTGGGATGCGTGCTCATCAGCTCGGTCGCCTTTTCTAATTTCAGCTTGTTGCCCGGATGGGAATCACCTGCACTGTGGGGCGCACTTCTGATCGTGGCGGTTGCAGCCTTCGCGATCCCGCATCTGGGGGCGCTCATCGCATTCGCGCTGTTGGGGTTTGCGCTCGTGAACAATAACGCGATCCTTGTGGGCAGCCTCGTGGTAGTGGCTACTTTTATATGGTGGTTCTTCATCGGACGCAACGGAAGCCCTCAGGCAGATGCGATCCTGCTCTCCACCTGCGCTTCCTCCATCAGCTTGGGTTCGCTCGCGCCATTCATCTGCGGCTATTTCTTACGGCCAGCTCAGGCGTTCCTCTCGGCGCTCTTCGCGGCATTCCTTTCGCTCGTGCTCGCCGGGCTGGGTTCGGTCTCCATCACCTCGTGGGATATCTTCCAATTCGGCACCATCCACATGTGGACCGAAGTGAACAACAACATCCTCACCACCATGCAAAGTCCTATGACGTGGGCGATCATCGGCTCATGGCTTGTCAGCGCTCCGCTTGTCTCGCTCTTCTTCTCACGCGGCACTACCGGTTCGAGCCTTATCGGCGTAGCGTGCGCAACCGTTATCGTTTGCGTGCTTCCAGCGCTCGTTTCGAACTTCCTGCTCTCCCACGCGCCCGATCCCATCTATCTGCTGCTTGCGATCGCATCTGGCCTCATCATGGCAGCTCTTGCGGTCCTTTTCCCTCCACGCCACGAGCGCGGGCGATAGGATACGCACCCCGGCAAAACGCGCCTATGCACAGCGCGACCAGCAACGCCGGGCACTTCGTTTACTCATACTCCCTCACGCAGCTTTACACATCTAAGTATGTGTATCTGTTATTGCCCTGTATCCTTTTGCGCACGCTCGAGTCGATATAATAGGAGCAAACAGATTGCACCGAGAGGAGTTTCTATGCGTATTGATATGTCGAACGGAGCCATCGAAACGATCCCGAACGAGAAGGTGCTTGCCTCGATCGGCGACCACATCGATAACCCCATTCCTGATCCGCCCACGCCAAAGCTGGCTGCAACGGTCATGCTTGTGCGTGATTCCAAGCCTGGTCAAACGAAATATCGTATCGACAATGGCGTGTTCCCGCCCGATTTCCCGAACAACCAGAACGTCGAAGTGTTCATGCTGCGTCGTGTGAACACGATGGACTTCTTGCCCGATGCGGTGGTGTTTCCCGGCGGTCGTGTGGACGAACGCGATTCGAACCCCGATCTGCCCTGGTGCGGTCCCAGCCCGAAGGACTGGGCTGAGCTTTTGGGTGTCTCCGAAGATGATGCGCGCCGTATCGTGGTCGCAGCAGCCCGCGAAGTGTTCGAGGAGTGCGGCGTCCTGCTCGCTGGCCCCGATGCAACTTCTACGGTAACCGATCTTTCCGACCCGAGCTGGGACGCGAATCGCGAGGCGCTCGTTGCGCACGAGATCGCCTTTGCCGACCTGCTCGTCGAGCGCAACTTGATCCTGCGTACCGATCTGCTTGGCCTGGTTGCGAACTTCTGCACGCCCACCTTCGAACCGAAGCGCTACGATACCTTCTTCTTCTCAGCGCTCATGCCCGAAGGCCAGCACGCCGACGATAACACCTCTGAAGCGCAGATCGCCGATTGGGTCACCCCGTCCTATGCCGTGCGCGAGGCCGACGAGAACCGTTGGCTCATCGTTGCACCCACGCTCTTCAATCTCACGCGCATCGCTGAAGCACCTTCAGCTGAAGAGTTCGTTTCGAATCGTCACAAGGTGAAGAAGATCATGTTCAAGCCGCTGCGTAAAGAAGACGGCACGATCGTACTGCACGCAGACTTGGATTAAGAGCACTAGCGGAGCATGTTTGGAAGGCCAGTGGGGATGGCTAATGCGAGAGAGGTTGAGCAAGAGCGCTCCGAGAGATCCACTTTTGCGATAATCCATTTGCAAAAGTTAGTTTGAGGGCGCGATGCCTCGAACGAGCGTTAGCGATCTCTGCTGGCCTTCATGATTATGATTCTTGGCATTCATTTGAAAAGGAGTTCATATGGGGTTCATCATCGACGAAACGCCCTATGCGGGCGGCAAGGAAAGCGAGCGCGTGTTCTGCGTGCGCGCCAACAATCCTTCACCCATGACCTATACGGGCACGAATACGTGGGTGCTTGCCGAAGCCGCTTCGCCCGAATGCATCGTGATCGATCCTGCTCCTGCGGGAGAGCATGTGCAGAAGGTGCTCAATGCCTGCATCGACCAGGGGTTGCGCGTGGGTGCGGTCGTGTGCACGCACATGCATGCCGATCATACGGAAGGCGCTGAAGAGCTTGCGGATATTTCAGGCGCACGCGTGTATGCGCCCTTCGATGGCACGTTGCTTCCTGGTGAATTTTGTCCGATCGAAAACGGTCCGGCGCTACGCGTGGTGCCGCTACCAGGCCACTCAAGCGACTCGGTTGGGCTCGTGTATCCTGCGGATCGCTCGATGTTCACGGGCGATGTGGTCTTCAAACATGGCCCCACGGTGGTCTACTATCCCGATGGCAACTTGGGCGACTATATGGCTTCGCTCGATGTGCTCGAGCGCATCGTGAAAGAAGAGGGGATTCGCGGGTTCTATCCAGGGCACGGCTATCCTATCACCGATCCACTGCAAGCCATCGAAGCCACGCGTCAACACCGACTCGAACGCTTGCAGCAGATAGAAGATGCGCTTGCCGCGGGCGTTGCGCGCGATGCTGATGCTCTGGTGGATGCAGTGTATGTCGATATCGATCCAGCATTGCGTGAAGCAGCACTCCGTAGCGTCCAAGCCCAGCTCGTCTACTTGGACGAAGAGTAAATAGTACAAAGCATCGCACGAAGCATCGCAAGAGCGTGCGCACGAAAAAAGGGATTACAGCTTTTGCCGTAATCCCTTTTTGAGTAGTAGAGCAGGAATCTTCGGAGCGTCCCTCTCTTACTGGTTCCTTATGCGCTAGTACAAATACCCGAGCTTCTTCGCCTCGTGCGTGAGTTCATCGCGGAAATCGGGGTGAGCGATGCTGATCAAGCGGCGGCAACGCTCAGGAATGTCGCAATACATCAAGTTCACGCAACCATATTCGGTCACGAAATACTGAACATCGGTGCGTAGCGAAGTGACCACGCTGCCAGCCATGAGCGTAGGAGCGATCTTCGAGACCACGCCGTTCTTCGTCTTCGTGGTGGAAGTCATGGCGATGATCGCCTTGCCGTTTTTCGCGAGCGTCGCGCCACGGATGAAGTCGACCTGTCCGCCGGTGCCAGAATACTGGCGCGTTCCGATGCTCTCAGCGCAAACCTGGCCGGTTAGATCGACCGAAACAGCAGAATTCACAGAAACCATGTTGTCATTCAGGCGGATGAAATCGGGGTTGTTCACGTGGGAATAGGGCGTGAAGAACATGCCCGGGTTATGATCGATGAAGTCGTAGAGGTACTGCTGGCCAGAGGCGAAGCCCGCAACGGAAACGCCGGGCAGGTAGTTCTTGCGGCTGTTGTCGATAACGCCGAGCTCCTGCAGCTCTGCCATGGCATCGTTGAACATCTCGGAGTGCACACCCAAGTGCTTGCGCGCTTTCAAGCCTTCAGCGATGGCATTCGCGATCGAGCCGAATCCGAGTTGGATGCACGAGCCATTTTCGATGAGCTCGCAAACGATATCGCCCACGATCTTCTCTTCAGGCTTTGGCTCAGCGATCGGCATCTGCGTCATGGGCTGATCGATCTCAACGAAGGCATCGATCTGCGAAACATGCAGGTTGCGTTCGAGGCCATTCACCCACGGCACGCTCGGGTTGATCTGCGCGATAACGTGCTTTGCCGTGCGAATGCCTTCAGGGCGGCAACCAACGTGACCGATATTGCAGTAGCCATGCTTGTCGGGAGGCGTCATAGCGATGAATGCTACATCGATCCCGTCATTTTCAACAAGGTTTTTCGTACGATGAAGGTGTAGGGGTACATAGGCAGTGTGACCAGCAGAAATGCCGTTGCGCTCGTTGCCACCGGTGAAGTAATTGTGGTAATGGAATTCGTCGAAGCCAACGGTCAATTCGTCGAGGTGTAGATCCTCGCTCGTGATGCCGCCATACATCGAGATGCCATGCAACGCCCCGTCTTGAATGCGCTTGAGCATCGGGCGGATAAGACCACCGGCCACTTCGAAGGTTCCTACGAAAACGGACGTGCCATCGCCTACGAAGCGATCAAGCATCGTCTCAACATCCATACTGCGATCCTTATAGATCTGCTGCCACTCCATATAAGCCCCCTTGGGTTCAAAAAACATGTTCACATAAGCATACAACCTTTTATGCGCCGCGGTGCAGAGCGATTTATCGTAAATGAAAATAGGTTAGTGCGGATTTGGATTGGTTTTGTGTTGATGGGGGCTTACATTACAGGTAAAATTTTGCCCAGTGTTCTCATGAACACGTTCTAACCTCATAAAAAAGGAAGAGGGACTATGATTACCGATCTTAAGATCAACGAAGAGAACAAAAAGCGCTATTACGAGCAAGGTTATTGGACCGAAAAGACGGTCAACGATATTTGGAACGATCGTGTTGCGGCTCACCCCGACCGTGAATATATTTCCGACGACATGGGTGTGCGCCTTACCTACGCCGAAATCGACGATAAGGCCGCTCGTCTTGCTTCATGGCTGCGTGAGCAGGGCATCCAGAACGGTGATGTGGTCACCTTCCAGATGCCGCCGTGGTCTGAATTCGCTATTCTCTACGTTGCTTGCCTGAAGGTCGGCGCGGTCATCCATCCGCTCGCGGTCACCTTCAACGGTGAAGACCTCGTCTACGCCATGAACCTTGTTGAATCCAAGGCGTTCATTGCTCCCACCTTCCATCACAAGACCAACTTCGAAGATCAGATCTTCTCCGTGGTCGAGCGCATTCCTTCTCTTCCGATCAATGCGATCGCCGTTCACGACAAAACGGTCGATGCGAAATCTGCCACCACGCTCAAAGAGATCTTCGAGAAATACGAACCCTATACGGGCGAAGCAGGCAGCAAGTCCGATGAAGTGGTGCTCATCCTTTCCACTTCCGGCACCACAGGTCGTCCGAAGGCGGTGCTCATCACGCACAACGCGCTGCTCTTCTCCGAGCGCGCATTCTCGACGGGCCTCGGCCTTACGAAAGACGATGTCATGTTCATGCCGGCACCGCTCAATCATGCAACGGGCTTCAATCATGGTCTCATCACGCCGCTGCTGCTCGGCGGTCGTGTCGTAGTCGCGCATCACTTCAACCCCGAAGAGGCGATCAACCAGATGAACCGCGAAGGCGTCACCTGGTCGATGGGCGCTACGCCGTTCATTTACGACATGCTGAACACAGCAGACTCAACCGATCTCGATTTCGAATCGCTCAAGCTCTACATTTGCGGTGGCGCTCCCGTTCCGGGCTCCATGGTCGAGCGCGCTGCGTCTCATGATGTGGTCCTCTGCGAATGCTATGGCTCCACCGAAAGTTGTCCGCACCTCTTCGTTCCGCCGGCAAAGGCGCTCGAATGGGATGGTGCTTGGTCCGGTATTGCTCCTGAGGGCATCGAGGTCAAGGTCGTCGATGAGTTCGGTAATGAAGTTCCTCACGGCGAACAGGGCGAAGAGCTTTCGCGCGGCCCGCACATGTTCGCAGGCTATCTGAAGAACCCTGAAGCAACGGCTTCGGAGCTTTCCGACGACGGCTGGTTCTCTTCAGGCGACCTCTGCTACATGGATGATGAACACCGCATCCGCATCAATGGTCGCAAGAAGGAGATCCTCATTCGTGGCGGCATCAACATCTCTGCCAACGAAGTCGACGAGAACCTCATGGGTTGCCCGGGCGTTGGCGATCATGCCACCATCGGTTTGCCCGACGATCGCTTGGGTGAGCGTATCTGTACCTTCATCGTGCTCGAAGATCCGCATGCAGAGCGCCCCACGCTCGATTCCATCGCTGATTACCTTACCGCGAAGGGCATCGCGAAGCGTCTGTGGCCAGAGCACATCGAGTTCATCGATGAGATTCCTCATACGGAAAGCGGCAAGGTGAAGCGTCACCAGCTCGCCGACGAACTGGACAAGCGCCTCAAAGCCGCAAAGTAGGTTTTGCGCAACAGAGCAGCTGAATGCAAACGGGCAGGGATCATCCCTGCCCGTTTTTTATTGTCTAGTAGCGCGCCTTTAGAGAGAAGGCCTGCCGAAGGGTAACCTCGATGCGCACCATAGGCACTAGCTTCGCGTCGTCGCTCGTTCGAGCTAAGTTTTGCTAGCGCAAAACTGGATCTCTCACATTCGCTTTGGCTTACCTCGTTATACCCTACGTGCAGACCTTCTCGGCAAAGTTCGTGTCAGCTGTGCTCGATCAGCGGAGAGGGTGAGGCAACGAGGTGACTCTTTGCCGACTAAATTCGTTATTAATAAAACCCGAGCAAAGCAGCGACGCACGAAAGAACCTGCAGAATGCAGGTTCTTGAGCAGGGAAGCGGGGAACCTCGTGTCTCGCGCTCGGCGCTGATCGAGCAACGTGCCTCTTCCGCTGATCCTGCCAAAAGCGTGTTAGTGGTCGGCGGGCTGGTGGTTTATTTGATGAGGCGAGCTGCCATGAAATCGTTAGCGTTCAGCTCAACGGTGTCGTCGAGCACTTCGAGCTTCACTGGTTGGTTGAACTTGCGCGAGAGCGCAGTCGCGATGAGCCAGTCGGCTACCTCGGGGTTCTTCCCTAAAAGCGGCCCATGCAAGTAGGATCCGATCACGTTCTTGTAACGTACGCCATCGGCGCCTGAGGTGTCATTGTTGCCGTGCCCGGTTGTTGAGATCACCTGACCGAACGGCTCAAGACCTTCGCCAAGATGCGTGCGTCCCGCATGATTCTCGTAGCCGATCACAGGGCGCGAGGCGATAGGGGAGACGAGCGCAATGTTCTCGATCAAGCGATCGAAGCCTTTGTTCGCGCGCTTGGTCTTGGCATCGATGATCGAAAGCCCTTCAACGATCTCATCGCCCATCAGCCAGTTCTTGCCTAAAATTTGGTACCCACCACAGATGGCGAGCAATACGCCACCGGCTTCGACGTAGGTGGCAAGCTGCTCTTTGTTCTTCAAGATTTCCTGTGAGGCAAGATGCTGTTCGCGGTCGGGACCGCCGCCCATGAACACGATATCGGCTTCCGAAATATCGAACTCATCGCCGTAGTGGATCTGCTCGAGCTGAGCAGGGATTCCACGCCAAGCGCAACGCTGCATGAGCACCTTCAGGTTGCCCCCATCGCCGTAGAGATTGAGCAGGTCGGGGAAGAGATGCACGATACGTAGCGGCTCCTGTTGGATAGGCGGGATCGTGTTCACCATGACCGCAGGGGTAACGCTGAGCTTACCTTCGCGTGGGGTCGCGACCTCAGCGCTATCGGCGCGCTCCATCAATGCGGCGCGCACCGCGGGCAACGCCGTGTAGTTCGCGATCGCGTACATGTTCCAATTGGCGGGCATGTCGAGCGCGGTGTCGACCATATCGTTCACGCTATTGATGAGTCGTGCCTGGATACCGGCATATTTCAGGCGCAGCTGCAGATCGTTCTTGCGCGTGCCGCCAGCATAGACCACGAGCTCCGGTTGACTTGCGAGCTCTTCGAAATCGCAGTCCCAGATCCACGAGATATCATGCCCGTCCGCTTCGTTGTCGTTGATGAAGAACGCTACCACCTTCTTGCCTTCATCAGCGGTGATGATCTTCAAGTTCTGATTGAACCCGGTGGGGTTCTTCGCAAGGTTCAAAAGCAGTGGACGCCCTTCGATCGTAAGATGCTGCAAACGTCCATTCTGCGGATCGAACGCACTCACGCACTCCTGAATGGTTTCGTTGTCGATGCCGAGCTCGTGCGCGCAGGTCCATACCGCAAGCGTGTTGTAGACCATATAGGGGCCAGACTGCGCGAGACGCATGGTAGCTTGCGCGGAATCGATCGTATCGGTGATCGCGTAGGTGATGCCGCCATCGAAGGTCACATTATGCGCATGAACATCCAATTTGGGGCGCGCAAAGCCGCAGTTTTCGCAGTGGTAGGTACCGAGCTGCCCGTACTGGCGATAATCGTAGGTGAACATGCCCGAACAGCGCTGGCACATCTGCGCATCAGCAACGGTGTTCTGCGCGAGGTGCATGTCTTCGCTCACGCCGAAGGCGATCGCTCTATTCTCTACCTTCTCGCCGATGATCGCGCACAGGGGATCATCGGCGTTATAGATGAGCGTGGACTCGGGCGAATGCTCAAGCCCAGAGATGATGGCATCTTGTACGCGGTCGATCTCGCCACAGCGGTCGAGCTGGTCGCGAAAGAGGTTCAACAGCACCACATAGGTGGCCTTCACCTGCGGCAAGATGCGCGCGAGCCAGAGCTCGTCAGACTCGAACACGCCCCAGTCCGCCGGCTCGGTCTGCAAGAGCGTAGCGGCCACGCCATAAGCCATGTTCGCACCCGTGCGATTGCATGCCACGGTCTTGCCGCTTGCTTCGATCACATCGGCGATCATGTTGGTCACGGTGGTCTTTCCGTTCGTGCCCACCACCACGATCGAGCCTTCCGCGATCTTGCTCATCTCTTCGGAGATGATATCGGGGTCGATCTTGAGCGCGATCTTGCCCGGCATGTTCGCTGCCGGACGATGGGCGAGGGTCTTCAGCCCCCAGGTGGAAAGCGACGATGCCAAGCGGGCACCCGTCTTACGAAAGCTCATGCTCGCTCCTCACTCTTAGTACGAATCATTCTACACGATGGTCTTGCTTGAGCGCGCTTGCACAAGCGGGTATCATCGAACGAACGGTTCGAGCGTGCTGACACGTTGGCTCCTCATTGCCCTACTGGATCGAAAGGACGAAGCAATGCCCAGCTTGAAGAATGCGATCGAGAACTTGACCAAGGAACAGCTCGTTGAGCTTTTGAGGATGGCGTCGAAGAATCTGGTCGCCATGGATGGCACCTGGTTCCAGGTTCTTGAAGAGCGCGAGGGCATGGATTACGCCATGGAGATCGATATTGCTGTGTGGGAACGCTATCCCATTTCCGAGGCAAGGCGCCTGAAGAAGTTCCTTAACCTTGCTGAATATCCTGGGCTTGAAGGCCTCGCGCAGGCGCTTCCGCTCTACTACAACACGATCGCGAACGAGACGAGCATGCACTGGGAAGACGATGCGCTCATCTTTCGCACCGATGTATGCCGCGTTCAATCGGCCCGCTCGCGCAAGGGCATGGAATTCCATCCGTGCAAGCCAGCTGGCATCAACGAATACACCACGTTCGCCCAGACGATCGACCCGCGCATCGAGGTCGAGTGCCTGAGTTGCTACCCCGAGATCACGGATCCGACATGCGGTTGCTCATGGCGTTTTACCCTGCCGAACGACTCTGTAGACGAGGCCGATCAAGGCAAGTAGCCACGATGAAACCGGCACAAAAAGGCTTCTATTTTGTACGAGAAACCTTACAAAATTCATGGGCTCAACACAATTTTGGAGAAAAAACGCTAAATACGCGGAGTTCTTGTTTGTTACCCGATAAACGATTGCGTAACAAATAGAGTTTGCGCATTATATACTCATGATGAAATCGCGAAAAAAGTCTGGGCGCCGCGCCGCCCACAGTGCTGAGAGCTCGTCATACAACGAGTCTTTCACATCTCCCTATGATGTGAGCGCCTATTCTCGGCATGGTAATGCTGAACAATATCATGATGCCTCGCGCAAGCAGAAGAAGCATCACAAGCGCAAGATTGGCATGACGGTTGCTGCGATCTTCTTGGTGGTCGTACTTGCGGGCGTCGGCGTTGCGTTTGCTTTCATTTCCAATATCGATCGCAATCTGCAAGACGGTCTCGACGATGATCTACTCGCCTCGCTCACTGCGTCCGATTCTCCGAGCGAACCGTTCTACATGCTCTTGATCGGCGTTGATAAATCGGAAGAGCGCGAAGAGAGCGACATTTACGGCGGTGCGTATCGTACCGACTCCATGATCCTCACGCGCGTCGATCCACGCAACACCAAGATAACCATGGTTTCGATCTATCGCGATACGATGGTCGAACTGCCGGGTTACGGCAAACAGAAGATCAACGCAGCGTATGCGTTTGGCGGCCCTTCGCTCGCGGTCAAGACCGTTTCTGAGTTGGCGGGCGTGCCGATCCACCATTACGCAGAGATCGACTTCAATGGCTTTGAAGACGTGGTCAACGCGCTCGGTGGCGTTGAGGTCGATGTGCCTATGGCTATCAACGATCCCCTTGCTGGCGAGCCGCTCGAAGCTGGTCCTCAAACGCTCAATGGCTCGCAAGCGCTCGTGCTCTGTCGTTCGCGCCATGCCTACGATCAGTACGGCGATGGCGATCTTATGCGTGCGGCGAACCAGCGCATGGTCATCTCGGCTATCTTGAAGAAGATCATGTCTTCCGATGTGGCAACCATGACCAACACGGTCAACACGCTTGCCGATTACATCACTACTGACTTCTCAGTCTCCAGCATCCTTGGTTTCGCGAACACCTTCAAAGATATCAACGTTGAAGAAGATATCTATTCAGCTATGGAGCCCACCACGCCACTGTATGAGAATGACATTTGGTGGGCAATCCTTGATGAAGAGCCATGGCGCGAGATGATGAAGCGCGTCGATGCGGGATTGCCTCCAACCGAAGAAGACCTGGTCGATCCTAATACCGGCGTTACGCTTGCGGTTGTTGGTGACGGCGGCAAGAACGCTTCCTCAACGAATGGATCCAGCGCTTCCAGCTCCAGCCTTTCGGGCGTTAAGATCGCGGTTCGTAATGGCGCAGGCATAAATGGCGTTGCGGCAGAAGCGGCAGGAAAGCTTTCGGACAAGGGCGCCATAACCGATACGGGCAATGCGGATGACTCCAAGTACAAGAATACGCTCATCATCTACAACGATGACTCTGACAAAGCACAAGCGCAAGCGATCGCTGATGCGCTCGGGGTGGGCCAGTTGAAGAAGAACACGGGCGGAACCTATTCCTTCACGACCGACTTCCTTGTAGTGATTGGCGCCGACTGGAATTGATGACAAACTACCCGGTCGTTCGACACCTTTATTTGTGGTAGGGTTCGCGCTTGATGATCTTGAAGGCGCGATAGACCTGTTCGAGCAGCACCACGCGCGCCAAGTTATGCGGAAGCGTGATCGGTCCGAAGCTCATGCGCAAAGAAGCGCGCTCTTTCACTGCATTCGTAAGACCGTCTGATCCTCCGATCACGAACACCAAATGCGATACTCCTTCAACGGTGTAGCGCTCGATCCGGCTTGCGAGCGCTTCGCTCGAGGTTTCTTTCCCTTGGATGTCGAGCACGATGATGGTCGCATTTTCGGGCAGCGCTTCCAAAACGAGCGTGCTTTCTTGCTCGCGGTTCGAATCGGGGATCTCTCGCACGGTAAGGTTGCAGTAGCCGCCAAGCCGTTTGCTATATTCAGCGCACGCATCGCGCCAGAAGCGCTCTTTCAATTTGCCGACTGCGATAACGGTGATTTTTAGCATGGAGAATCCCCTTCATGAATCGTTAACTCCATCTGATTGTTTATACTACGTTCTATACGTTTCCATGAGCGCGCGGGGGAATAAAGCGTCCAAGAATCGCGGAACGTAGAAGATTCAACGAATCATCCAATCGATAGCGCACAAAGGGGAGGGTTATGCGTCATATGATCGACAAGCTCTTTCGTGCGACCCTCGATCACCTTAAAGGGGTATTGGCGGCGGCGCTTTTGTTGTGCGTTGCCTGCGCGCTGTGCATCCCGCTGGTGAAGATCAACTACCAGTTCTCGGACTACTTGCCCGAAGATTCTCCTTCTACCGGTTCACTCCAAACGCTCGAAGACGCTTTCGGCGCGAACTTGCCCAACAGCTACATCTATGCCCAAGGGATCGACCTCATGCAGGCCGATGCGCTTGCCGCTGAATTCGCGGCGATCGACGGGGTGGATGACCTCATTTGGCTCGGCGATGTGGTGGACATTCGTCGGCCGCTCGAAACCTATGATGCTGATATCGTGAAGGCATGGAAGAGCGATGAGGGCTATCTCTATCAGGTTGCACTCGATTCAACGAAGTCGGTCGCGGCACTCGATGCGATCAAGGAAGCAGCTCAAGCAGGAGGGGCGAGCGCGGTCGCGCTCTCAGGCGACGAAGTGAACACGGCGGTCGCGCAGGGCTCGTCGGACTTCGAGATCCAGCTCATCCTGGTCATGGCGGTCATCGTGATCCTGGGGCTTCTGCTCCTCACGAGCGAAGCCTGGTTCGAACCGGTGCTCTTCCTTTCGGTCATCGGCATCTCGATCGTGTACAACCTCGGCACCAATATCATCTTCGGCGAGATCTCGTTCATCACGCAGATGTGCGCGGCTATCCTGCAGCTCGCGGTCTCCATGGACTACGGCATCGTCATGCTGCACGAATACCGCCACTTCAAGCAAGAGGGCCGCTCGTCCTACGATGCCGCGCTCGCGGGCATGCACAAGGCTTCGGGTGTCATCGCTTCGTCGGCTGCGACCACGTTCTTCGGATTCCTCTCCCTCTGCGCGATGGCGTTTCTCATCGGCGCGGATATGGGCGTGGTGCTGGCGAAAGGCATCGTGTTCAGCTTCCTTTCGGTGCTGTTCATCTTGCCCGTCATGGTCCTGCTTTCTGAAAAGCTGCTGCAGCGAACAGCGCATCACAAGTTCTTGCCCTCGTTCGACAAGTTCGCGAAGTGGTGCATGCGCTTGAGCATCCCGTTCACCCTTATCGCGGCGCTCATCGTGGTGCCAGCGTTCTTGGGATCGCGCAACACCGAATATGTGTATGGGGCGAGCGGATTCGTGGAACCGGGCAGCCAACTCTACGAAGATACCGAGCTTATCGAGGAGACCTTCAATGCTTCTGGTCAGTGCGCGGTGCTCGTGCCTGAAGGTCAGTGGGGCAAGGAGAAGGAGCTGGTCGCTGCGCTCGATACGTTGCCGCACGTGAGCTCGATCACGTCGTACGTGACCACGGTCTCGGAACGCATCCCTACCGACATGGTGCCTCCTGCAAGCCTTGAATCGCTCATCTCGGGCGGTTATTCGCGCATCATCATCGCGACCGACTTGCGCGGCGAAAGCCCCGAAGCGTTCGAGCTCGTGCAGCGTATTCGCGACCTCTGCCAGCTCTACTATCCCGATGAAGCGAAGCTCGTTGGTTCCACGGCAACAAGCTACGATATGTCGCTCATCGTGAACGACGATTCCGCGCGCGTGCTGTTCGCTTCGATCATAGCTATCGGGCTCGTGCTCTTGCTTATGTTCCGCAGCATCTCGATCCCGCTCATCTTGTTGCTCACGATCGAGAGCTCGATCTGGATCAACCTGGCCATTCCGTATTTCGCGGGCGAGACGATCCAATACATCGGATACCTCATCATCAGCGCGATCATGCTGGGAGCCACGGTCGATTACACGATCATCCTCACGCGCTCTTACCTCGACAAACGCCGAGAAAAACCGAAGCGCCAGGCCATCACCGAAGCGATCTCGCGCAGCGCGATCACGATCCTTACCTCGGCGACCATCCTCACTCTGTGCGGTGCGTTCATCGGCCTCATCTCGAGCAACGGGGTGATCGCGAGTTTGGGAACGCTCATCGGGCGTGGCGCCTTCATCGCGGCGCTCAACACCTTCTTGCTCCTACCGATGCTCTTCATGATCTTCGATCACGTTATCGAAAAGACAACGATGGGAACACATTTCTACAAGCAACCTAACAAACAGCCACTCGAAGAGAAAGCGGGCAGGTGAGAGCCATGACGCTACGAAGAACGGCATTAGCAATGGCGCTTTGTGTGCTATTGATCATCGCAACCGCCATCACCGAGATCGCTCCTGCGAATCTCGGATATGCCGCAGAAGAACAGCAGACTAACGCGGTCGAGACAGAGAGCACGACCAACACCACGCTCGTTGCGCCGCCTTCAACCCTGCTCGAGGGAACCTGCGAAAAGCAGGAGGTCGTGTATGCGAGCATGACGGCCGCAGGTACGGTGAAGAGCCTCTATGTGGTGAACGAACTGTTCTCCGAAGAGCCCGTCATGGTGAAGGACTTCGGCACCTACAGCGAAGTGGTGAACCTGACCGATGGCACGAACATCGCGCGCGAGTCTGACAGCGTGCTGTGCACCGTGGAGAGCGAATCGTTCGCCTACCAGGGCAATCTCACCTCGACCGATCTGCCTTGGAACGTGAGCATCACCTATGAGCTCGATGGCAAGGTGTGTTCGCCCGAAGAAGTTGCCGGCAAGTCGGGTGAGCTGAAGATGACCATCGAGACCACTCAGAACACCGCACTCGATCCGCTCTACTTCGACAATTATCTGCTGCAGATCACCTGCACGCTCCCGATGGACCACGTCTCGAACATTGCCACGGATGAGGGCGCCATCGCGCTCAATGGCTCTAACACGGCAGTCACGTTCAGCGGCATGCCGGGCAAGACGGGCTCCTATGTGCTCACGGCCCATGTCGAAGACTTCGAGATGGATGGGGTGAGCATCGCCGCTATCCCGTTCTCGATGGCGATCGATGCGCCCGATTCGAGCGCGCTTACCGCTCAATTCGATGAGCTCATCGAGGGGACGGGCAAGCTCGATACCGGCGCGGAAGGCCTTGAAGCGGGCACGACCGCGCTCGCTGCGGGAACTCGTAAGCTCGAGAGCGGAACGGCTCAGTTGCAAGGGGGCGCTCAAGAGCTCTCTGCAGGGGTGGCTGCTTATGCGGCAGGCGTCGCGCAGGTAAGCGATGGCCTTGCGCAGGCGGCTGCGGGCTCGCAAGCGTTTGCCGAACAGCTTGAAGGGTTGAGCCAAGCGAGCGCCGCTATAGTGCGTTCCCTCGATCAGGCGCAAACGCAGATGCAGCAGCTGGTGAACGCTATCCAAGCAAGCCCCACGATGTCGCAAGCTGAAAAGGACGCGATTCTCGCTCAACTTTCAGGCATGTCGGGACAGTTCAGTCAGCTGAAAGACTACGCCGCGGGGGTTGAAGGGCTTGCAGATGGTTATGCGCCGCTCGACAGTTCGCTCACCAAGCTTTCAGGTGGCCTCGGCGAGCTTGCCCAGCAGGGCGATGAGCTTACGAGCGGTTCTGCCGCGCTCGATGCGGGTGTGAGCGAACTTGCGTGTTCGAGTGGAAGCCTTGCGCAGGGAGCTGGCAAGCTGAGCGATGGAGCCTCGGCGCTAGCTGAAGGAACGTCCACGCTCCATGAGGAGAGCGCGACCATCCCCGACAAGGTCCAAGCCGAGATCGATGCCATGATGGCCGAGTACGACAAGAGCGATTTCGTGCCGAAGAGCTTCGCGGATGCGCGCAATACCAACGTGAACCTCGTCCAGTTCGTCATGACCACCGAAGCGATCGCGCCGCCTGAGCCCGAGCCTGAAGAAGTGCAAGAAACCGACGAATCGTTACTATCGCGTTTCTTCGCTTTATTTTCGTAGTCCTACCTATTACTATGGGGTAGATACGGATAAGTTAACCCCATATAACTAGCATATCGAGCGAGGCACGAAAGAAAGGGCTCCCATGTCGCTTCCAGCACCAAAGCATGATGTCGAACCTGATAATCTCACCACTATGGAATTGGGCGAATGCCTGCCGATGACCGCAGAGGTCATCGATGGCCATCTTCATATCGGTGGCGTGGATATGGTGAAAGTTGCCGAAGAATTCGGCACGGCGCTCTACGTGTACGACCAGGCAGACCTTGAGAATCGCATGGAAACCTATCGCGATGCGTTCGCTTCGCGCTATCCCAATTCCGATGTCATCTATGCTTCGAAGGCGTTCTTGAACAAGGCGGTCTGTCGCCTTGTGAATGCGCACGGCCTCTGCCTCGATGTGTCGGGCGGCGGCGAGTTGGCGCTGGCGCAAGCTGTCGATTTCCCGATGGAGCGCGTGTTCGTGCATGGCAACAACAAGACCCCCCAAGAGCTGCGCGAAGCCATTGCGGCAGGCGTAGGGCGCATCGTGGTCGATTCGCGCATCGAAGCACGTCGCGTCTCCGAGATCGCAGGCGAGCTGGGCAAGACGCAGGATATCTACATGCGCATCACGCCAGGTGTCGAGGCCGACACGCACGAATACATCCGCACGGGTTGCGAAGACTCGAAGTTCGGCTTCACCATGCGCGAAGATTTCGCGTTCAACTGCGTGGCCGACATCCTTGAGCTTCCGAACGTGAATCTTGTGGGCTTCCACATGCACATTGGCTCGCAGATCTTCGCACTGCATTCGTTCGACGAAGCCATCAAGGTCATCGTCGAATTCGCGGCGCGCGTTAAGGGCCACTACGGCATCGAAGTGGGCGAGATCGATGTGGGCGGCGGTCTGGGCATCGCCTACACCACCGAAGAGAACCCCTCGTCGATCGATGAATTCGCTGAAGTGGTCACCACGGCCATGAAGAAGTATTGCGCCGAGTTCTCCTTCGCTGAGCCACGCCTTCTCTGCGAGCCGGGTCGTTCGATGGTGGCTGTGCCAGGCGTTACGCTCTACACGGTGGGCATCCTGAAGACGCTTCCCGGCATCCGCAAGTACGTGGCCATCGACGGCGGCATGTCTGACAATATCCGTACGGCGCTCTATCACGCAGACTACGAACCAGTGGTTGCGAACAAGGCCGATCAACCGCGCACGGAGATCGTGACCATCTGCGGCAAGCACTGCGAAAGCGGCGATGCGGTCGTGCTCGATCGTCCGCTGCAGCATCCCGATCTGGACGATGTCATCTGCGTGTTCGGCACTGGTGCCTACTGTCATTCCATGGCGAGCAACTACAACGGCCAGCCGCGTCCGGGCATTGTGTTCGTGAAGGATGGGCAAGCCACGCTCGTCACGCGCCGCGAGACCTATGCCGATCTCATGGCGTGCGATGTGGATTAAACGCCAAAGCGCCGCAAGACAATCGAAAACGCTATCTTATCGAGCGGCCCGCGATCTGGCCGCTCGATGTGTCTTCAAGTAGGTATAATCACGGGATACACGATTTTGAATGGAGTGGATCACATGGCAGTTAAAGTCGGCTTGGTTGGAACCGGTACCGTTGGTGGCGGCTGCATCGATATTCTGCACAACCACAAGGAAGATTTCCTGCGTCATTACGGCATCGATATCGAGCTCGTGCGCGTTTGTTCGCGTGAACCTGAGCAAGCTGAAGCGCACGGCTTGGCCGATATCTTCACGGAGGACTTTAACGACATCATCCACGATCCTGAGATCGATATCGTCATCGAGCTCATCGGTGGAACGGGCATTGCCAAGCAGGTCATTCTTGATGCACTCAATGCAGGTAAGAACGTGGTTACCGCGAACAAGGCGGTCATGGCAACTTCAGGCGAAGAGATCATGGCACTCGCGGAAGAAAAGGGCGTTGAGCTGGCGTTCGAGGCAAGCGTTGGCGGTGGTATCCCTATCATCGGTCCGCTGAAGCACTCGCTGATCGCTAACGAGATCTCTGCGGTCATGGGCATCGTGAACGGCACGACGAACTACATGCTCACCCGCATGGGCGAAGACGGCTTGAGCTACGATGAAGCACTCGCTGAAGCCCAGGCAAAAGGCTTTGCAGAAGCCGATCCCACGGCCGATGTCGATGGTCACGACGCAGCAGCGAAGATCGCTATCCTGGCTTCGATCGCGTTCAATTCGCGTGTGGTCATGGACGATGTCTACACCGAAGGCATCCGCCGCATTTCGCCGGTCGATCTGGCAATGGCGGACACCATGGGCTATGCTGTGAAGCTCGTTGCGCATGCTCATCGCACCGATCACGGTATCGATGTGCGTGTTCACCCCACTATGATTCCGCTCGATCATCAGCTTGCGAAGGTCAATGGCGTTTACAACGCGATCTACGTGATCGGCGATGCCGTAGGCGAGACCATGTTCTTCGGTGAAGGTGCGGGTGCTGGTCCTGCTGCGAGCGCGGTCATGGGTGATGTGCTCGAAGTGGCGCGCCATCTGCAGCTTGGTGTGAAGCCGATCGTTGGCTGCACGTGCACGGATAACATTCCGGTCATCTCTGTTGAAGAGCTGCAAACGAAGTACTACCTGCGCTTCCTCGTGGAAGACCGCGCAGGCGTTTTGGCAGCATGCGCAGACATCTTTGCGAAGTACGATGTCTCGCTCCAGTCGGTTCAGCAGCGTGGTACGAAAGCGCGCGATGCAGTCAACCTCGTGTTCGTCACGCATACGGCTCACGAAGACAGCGTTGCTAAGGTTATCGACGAGATCCTTGCGCTCCCCAATGCAGTCATTGGCGGCTATCCTTCCGTCATCCGCGTCCAAGATTAAGGTGACAAACTACCCGGTCGTTCGACATCAAACACGAGGTCTCACTCGTTGCCACAAGGGGCTTACGTCTGAGGGGTGGTTGGGTCGACCCGCTTTCGTTGCTCGATATCCTGCAAGGTATTGCAGGATATCTCGTGCACTTCGCTCCTTCGAACAGCCTATTACGAATTAAGAGTGCGGACTCAGAGTCGTCCAACCACCCCACAGGCTGCGCCCCTTATGGCAACGGTAGCTCACAGGATGACAAAGCTCGCATCGGACATGCTCGATCAGCGGAGAGGGTGAGGCGACGAGGTGACTCTTTGCCGACTAAATTCATTTTTAATAAAACCCGAGCAAAGCAGCGACGCACGAAAGAACCTGCAGAATGCAGGTTCTTGAGCAGGGAAGCGGGGAACCTCGTGCCTTACCCTCTCCACTGGTCGAGCTGATGACGGACGAAAAAAGGTGTCGAACGACCGGGTAGTTTGTCATCTCCTAGACTGCTTCGAGCGCCTGAGTGAGATCGGCGATCAGGTCCTCTGCGCTTTCGATGCCGCAGGAGAGCCTGATCAGATCAGGACTGATGCCCGCTGCTTCCAGCTCTTCATCGCTCATCTGGCGATGCGTGGCGTTCGCGGGATGCAGTACGCAGGTGCGTGCATCGGCAACATGCGTGGCGATCTGCGCCAGCTTGAGTGCCGACATGAAGCGCTCGGCTGCTTCGCGCCCGCCAGCAACACCGAAGCTCACTACGCCACACGTTCCATTCGGCAGGTACTTCTGCGCAAGCTCGTAGCTCTCATCGCCGGGCAGGTCGGCATAGCGCACCCACGAGATCTTCGGATGATCCTTCAAGAACTGCGCGACCGCCAGTCCGTTCGCCGTGTGCTGTGCCATGCGCAGATGCAAGCTTTCCAAGCCCATGTTCAGTAGGAACGCGTTTTGCGGCGATTGGATCGAGCCGAAATCGCGCATGAGCTGCGAGGTCGCCTTCGTGATGTAGGCGCCCGCCTGGCCGAATTGCTTGGTGTAGATAACGCCGTGGTAGCTCTCATCCGGTGTGGTCAGCCCGGGGAATTTATCAGCGTGCGCATCCCAGTCGAAGTTGCCCGAATCAACGATGCAGCCGCCAACGGCAGCGCCATGGCCATCCATGTATTTCGTGGTGGAATGCGTAACGATGTCGGCGTCCCATTCGATCGGACGGCAGTTGATGGGCGTGGGGAAGGTGTTGTCTACGATGAGCGGTACGCCGTGATCGTGCGCTGCCTTCGCAAAGCGCTCGATATCGAGCACCGTGAGCGCGGGGTTAGCTACCGTTTCGCCGAAGACCGCTTTGGTGTTCGGTTTGAAGGCGGCTTCGAGCTCGGCATCGCTGCAGGTGGGGGAAACGAACGTGAACTCGATGCCCATGCGCGCCATGGTGTGTGCGAACAGGTTGTAGGTGCCGCCGTAGATGGAAGTGGAGCTCACCACATGATCGCCGCAGCCAGCGATGTTGAAGATCGCGAAGAAGTTCGCAGCCTGCCCCGAAGAGGTGAGCATGGCAGCAGTACCGCCCTCGAGTTCACAGATCTTCGCGGCAACGAAATCATTCGTGGGGTTCTGCAGACGCGTGTAGAAGTAACCAGATTCTTCCAGGTCGAAGAGCTTGCCCATGAACTCGCTCGAATCGTACTTCCACGTGGTGCTTTGATAGATAGGGATCTGACGCGGCTCCGCGTTGCCGGGATGGTAGCCGCCTTGAACGCAAGTGGTTTCGATTTGGGTGGACATGCAAGCTCCTCGTTCCTCAAGTTGGGTAAGGTCGTTCAGGCCAGCCTGCACGACCGTATGTCTTGGAACTCATGGTATCACCGGCATTTTTCTCATCGTTGTTCAGCAGGGCACGTTTCGTTCTTCGGGGCATCGCTTTTCGTGATAGCCAGCACTAAGAACAACCGATAGCCTTGCGCTTTATGAATCGCGCAGCGAGCAAAATGCCCTTTCAAAAGCTGTTATGATGAACACCGAAGAAAGGACGTTAGCTATGCCGATTAGAATTCCTGATGCGCTACCTGCAACAAGCGTGCTCGAGGGAGAGAATATCTTCGTGATGACCGAACATCGCGCTATCCATCAGGATATTCGCCCCCTGCGCGTGCTCATCTTGAACTTGATGCCCACCAAGATCGAAACGGAAACGCAGATCCTGCGCAAGCTTTCCAATACACCATTGCAGGTCGAGGTCGATCTTTTGCAAACGGTCAGCCATCGCGCCACGCATGTGCCAGCCGAGCATCTGGAATCGTTCTATGTTGGCCTCGACGACATTCGCCATAAGCGTTACGACGGCATGATCATCACCGGTGCGCCGGTCGAACTCTACGATTTCGAAACGGTCGACTATTGGCCAGAACTGTGCGAGATCTTCGAGTGGGCGAAGACGCACGTATTCTCCACGTTCTATATCTGCTGGGGTGCTCAGGCAGGCATCTATTACCACTTCGGCATCGACAAGCACGTCCTCGACAGCAAGATGTCGGGTATCTTCGCGCACCAGATCGTGAAGCCTTCAAGTCCGCTCGTGCGCGGTATCGATGACATCCTTCACGCACCTCATTCGCGCAACACCGAAGTTCATGTGGAGGATATCGAGGCACATCCCAGCCTTGAGGTGATCGCTGTGTCAGATGAAGCGGGCGTGTTCATCGCCAAGAGCACCGACAGCCGCCACTTCTTCGTATTCGGCCACCCCGAATACGACACCGAAACCCTTGCCGAAGAGTACTTCCGCGATGTGAAGAAGGGTATCGACCCTGAAGTTCCTAAGCATTATTTCCCGAACGATGATCCCACGCAAAGGCCGCTCTCGAATTGGCGCGCGGCCGCTCAGCTGCTCTACACGAACTGGTTGAATTACTACGTCTATCAGGCAACACCCTACGATATCGACAACACCGATCTTAAAGCAGACTAGCCATTCGTGCGCTGTCGGGGCTCCATGAGCTAATGGCTCTTAGTGAGTCAAGGAGACGGTTCTCCTGACTCACAAGCGACAATGATAACGAAGGCTTCAGGCGCCTTCGCTTCCGATATCTTTCCAAATCGACCTTTCAGGCCCATCTCGTGCACGAATCGATTGACTTCACGAACGAAAAAAGCTTATTATGCAAAGGTTCGCTTTCAAAAGCCCCGTGTGGCTGTGCGGTCTGAAGCTTTTGGCACGGTAGTCCAGAACCAAGCCAGAAGAAAGCGAAGGGGTAGGATCCTTCGCGCATTTCAGGCAAAGCAAGCAACTTTTGAAAACAAACATTGTTACTTTTTTGGAGGAACACAGTGAAGACCTATTATGCAAAGCCGAATGAAGTTGCTCGCGAGTGGCTTCTCATCGACGCGCAAGACCAGGTTCTTGGTCGTGTCGCATCGAAGGCGGCTCACATCCTGCGCGGTAAGCATAAGCCGACCTATACCCCTCACGTGGACACTGGCGATTTCGTAGTCATTATCAACGCCGACAAGATCCGTGTGACCGGTAAGAAGCTCACCGATAAGGAATACTACCGCCACAGCGGTTATCCGGGAGGACTCAAGTGCGAGACCTTCGAAGAGGCCATGGAAAAGCACCCGGAGCGCGTGATCGAACATGCCGTTAAGGGCATGCTCCCCAAGAACACGCTCGGTCGTGCAATGGCTAAGAAGCTCAAGGTCTATGCCGGTGCAGAGCATCCGCACATGGCACAGCAGCCCCGCGAGATCAAGATGGAGGATAACTAATGGCAGGTGAAGCTATCTATTACGGCACGGGTCGTCGTAAGAACGCAGTTGCTCGCGTGCGCATCGTCCCGGGCACCGGTAAGGTTACCGTCAATGGCCGCGATGGCCTCGACTTCTTCGGTCGCCAGGCTCTCGTTGATTATGCAAAGACCCCCTTCGGCGTAACCGATACCATGAATCAGTTCGACGTTATCGCTCGCTGCAATGGTGGCGGCACGTCTGGTCAGGCAGGTGCTCTGCGCATGGGCATCGCTCGCGCTCTTCTCGAGGCGGGCGATTATCGCGCAGAACTGAAGCGCGCAGGTTACCTCACGCGCGATGCTCGTATGGTCGAGCGTAAGAAGTACGGCCTGAAGAAAGCTCGTAAGCGTCCGCAGTTCTCAAAGCGCTAAGCTTTTTGCTCCAGACCCGATCATATCGATCGCAAACAAGAACCGCTTCCCCCGGAGGCGGTTCTTTTTTTGTAGAAAGGTTTACGGTTGTCCTATAGGTTGTGTGCTTGTCTGCGCATTTTTGTGCGAATCAGGCATAATAAGCAGACAGATACAATCGCACCCATCGTGAGGTATATATGTCCGAAGAGAATAAACAGAGCGAACATCCCGCAGCGAACGCCCCGCAAGAGAGCGGCACGCCGCTGCCTCCGCCTACCCCTGGCGCCCAGCCTGTAGTGCCGAGCGCTCCGCAGCAGCCAGCGGCACAGCAGCCAGCACCGCAGCAAACTCCTGCTCAGCAGCCGAACGCTGGGCAACTGCCGGCGCAGGGCGACCCGCAACAAGCACCGCAGCCTCCCGAGCAGCCAGTTCAGCAGCCCAACCAAAACCAGCAACAACAAGCCCCGCAAAACCAGCAACAGCCCACCTTCCGCGAGAACGGAGCCTTCTCCTTCTTCGCCACGCCCTCCGACCCGGATGATGACCCCACGCCCATGAGCGTCGGCTTCAAGATCGGCTGGTTCGTGCTCGGTCTTATCGGTGGCATGCTCGGCCTGTTCATGGCATGGCTTTCCACTTCGACGCTCTCCGCAAAGCGTCGACGCCAGGCGCTCATCTGGACCTGGGCAGGCTTCGCCGTTCAGGCAATCGCCTTCTTCATCATCGTTTTGAACGGCGGCACATTCCCTGGCATGCCTGCTGGAGGCACCGCGGCCCAAGGCGGCAGTGCGGCAGGGACAGGCTCAACGTCTGCATTTGGATAGTCTGCGCATTCGGGAGTTCTTTCTTCCGCTGCTGGTATAATATGCAAAATGCGATGCAGCAAAGCGCACGATCCCTCTAGGGTCTTCGGCATTCATGTCTGCTCGCATCGCTCATTGCTCGTGAAACATCTACGTGAGGAGAACGTATGTCGAACGTTTCAGAGATCTTCGGAACCCTGGTCTTCAACGACCACGTCATGAAGGAGCGTCTCCCATCCGAGACGTACAAGAACCTCGCGAAAACGATCAAAGAGGGAAAGCCGCTCGATATCGAGGTGGCGAACGTGGTCGCGCACGCCATGAAGGAATGGGCGATCGAAAACGGTGCCACGCATTATTCGCACTGGTTCCAGCCGCTTTCGGGCATCACCTCTGAAAAGCACGACAGCTTCTTGAACCCCGTGGGCGATGGCACCGCCATCATGACCTTCTCGGGTAAGGAGCTCATCCAGGGCGAGCCCGATGCTTCAAGCTTTCCCAACGGCGGCCTTCGCGCCACCTTCGAAGCACGCGGCTATACCGCGTGGGATCCCACCAGCCCGGCCTTCATCAAGGATGAGGTGCTCTGCATCCCCACGGCCTTTTGCTCCTACACCGGCGAAGCGCTCGACAAGAAGACGCCGCTTTTGCGTTCCATGCGCGCGATCGACACACAAGCACAGCGCGTGCTGCGTTTCTTCGGCGAAGACGGCCACCAGGTCATCGCTACGGTCGGCTCTGAGCAGGAGTATTTCCTCATCGCTGAAAAAGATTACGAACGCCGCCACGACCTGATCATGACCGGTCGTACGCTCTTCGGCGCACCGCCGAGCAAAGGCCAGGAGCTCGATGAGCACTACTTCGGCGCCATCCGCCCAACGGTCAACGAATTCATGAAAGAGCTCGACGATGATCTGTGGAAGCTCGGCGTTACAGCCAAGACCAAGCACAACGAAGTCGCGCCCGCGCAGCACGAGCTTGCGCCCATCTTCACCAACGCCAACCGCGCCATCGACGAGAACTTGCTCACCATGGAAAAGATGCGCCTCGATGCGTCGCACTATGGCCTCACATGCCTCCAGCATGAGAAGCCCTTCGAAGGCATCAACGGCTCAGGCAAGCACAACAACTGGTCGCTTTCCTATGACAACGTGAACTTGCTCGATCCCGGCGATGACCCCATCGACAACCTGCGTTTTCTCGTGTTCCTCGCCTGCGTGATCGAAGCGGTCGACGAATACCAGGAGCTCTTGCGCATGTCGGTTGCTTCTGCAGGCAACGATCACCGTCTTGGTGCCGATGAAGCGCCTCCAGCCATCGTTTCGATCTTCCTAGGCGATGAGCTCGATGCCATCGTGGATGCGCTCATCAAAGGCGATGAATATCATTCCGCCGAGGCCATTTCTATGGACTTGGGCGTTGCGGTCCTGCCGCAATTCCTCAAAGACAACACCGACCGCAATCGCACGAGCCCCTTTGCGTTCACGGGCAACAAGTTCGAGTTCCGCATGCCGGGTTCTGCCGTGAATCTTTCAGATTGCAACATGATCCTGAACACGGCGGTCGCAAAGAGCCTCAAGGATTTCGCAGATGCTTGTGAAGGTCTTGAGGGCGCTGAGTTCGAGAAGAAAGCGATCAGCTATGTTCGCCAGCTTCTTACCGATCACAAGCGCATCATCTTCAACGGCAACGGCTATTCGGAAGAGTGGCAAGAAGAAGCAGCGCGCCGCGGGTTGGCGAACCATCGCAACACCGCCGAAGCGCTTCCTTGCTTCGTTTCGCAGAAATCGATCGATCTCTTCGCTGAGTTCGGCATCTTGTCCGAATCGGAAGTGCACAGCCGCTACGAGGTGAAGCTCGACAAATACACGAAGCTTCTGAACATCGAGGCACGCGTGATGATCCGCATGGCGCGTCGCACGTATTTGCCTGCCATCAGCAAATATATGCGCGATCTGGCAGAGACCATCACCTCGGTGAAGGCAGCGATTGCTTCATCTGATATGGAAGAGCACGAAAAGCTCCTTTCCTACCTGGTGAAAGGAACGAACGCGGTTGCGGCTTGCACGCGTACGCTCATCGCCGAGCACGATAGCGCGGAAGCCATCGAAGACCTCCAGGAGCAGGCATACGCGTATGCCGAAAAGGTCATCCCCGCCATGGATGCTCTGCGCGCCGAGATCGATGCGCTCGAGTGCGTGGTCGAGAATGACTACTGGCCCGTGCCCACTTACAACGACATCCTTTTTTACAATTAGCTTCAACCACTCCAGCGAAATGGAGTAGAATAACGGAAGGCCATGGTGCTGCCATGGTCTTTCTGTTTTTACTGCATGCCGGCGCTGCGAAGCGTGCGGCAAAACGTATCGAACACTTTGAAGAAGGGGAGCGCTATGGCGGATCTGACCGAAGTCGACTACATCTGGAAAAATGGCGAGATCGTCCCATGGGCGGAGGCAACCACGCACGTGCTCACGCATGCGCTTCACTATGGTTCTGGCGTGTTCGAGGGCATCCGTTGCTATCACAATACCGACACCGATGAAGCGGTCGTGTTCCGCTTGGAAGATCACATGAAGCGCCTGCATAACAGCGCGAAGATCGCACACATGGAATTGCCGTATTCGGTCGAGGAACTCTGCCAGGCAACGGTCGACATCATCAAAGCGAACAAGCTGAAGTCTTGCTACATCCGCCCGCTCGCGTACTACGGCTATGGCCAGATGGGCGTCGACCCCACCGGAGCGCCGGTCGATGTCATCATCGCGGTGTGGCCGTGGGATGCTTACCTTGGTGAGGAAGCGCTCGAAAACGGCGTATCCGTGGGCATTTCGTCTTGGCGTCAGCGTTCGTTCAACGCCATCCCGCCAGCAGTAAAATCTACGGCTTCTTACATGAATTCGATCCTTGCGAAGCTCGAGGCGAAGGAGCATGGCTACGCAGAGGCGATCATGCTCAACGAAGTGGGCCATGTGTGCGAGGGCACGGGCGAGAATCTCTTCATCGTGCGCGACGGCATCCTCATGACGC
The DNA here is from genome assembly GCA_958409415.1 of uncultured Eggerthella sp. Taxonomy (GTDB): domain Bacteria; phylum Actinomycetota; class Coriobacteriia; order Coriobacteriales; family Eggerthellaceae; genus Anaerotardibacter. The sequence continues at coordinate 291,891 of CATYMO010000001.1, forward strand.
CTCCGCTGGGCGATGGCCTGCTCGAAGGCATCACGCGCGACACCGTCTTGAATATCGCTGTTGATATGGATATTCCCGCACTTGAGGAAACGCTCAACCGCTCCGACCTCTACGTTGCCGACGAGATGTTCATGACCGGCTCAGCCGCTGAACTCACGCCCATTGGAAGCGTGGACAATCGCGTTATCGGCAAGCCCGGCCCCATCACCAAGGCACTTCAGGAGCGCTACTTCGATGTCGCTTATGGCAAAGTGCCCGAGTATGAAGAGTGGATCACGCGCATCGCTGAGTAATCATCTATCCTGATAGCAAACAGAAGAGCCCTGTTCAATGGGCTCTTTTTGTCGAGTAGTCTTGAGAGAAGAGAGAGTATGTCCGAACTACGCACCCGAGAAGTCGAAGATCTGTTGAATGTGCTTGCGGGGCTGAACGAGCCCGATGATGTCTTCGCGCTCTTAGAAGATCTCTTCACGATTCGCGAGATCAAGGACACCTCCCAGCGCTTGGAAGTGGCACGTCTTTTGCGCGAAGGCGAATCGTACGCTTCGATCGAGAAGACAACGGGAGCTTCAGCAACCACCATCGCGCGCGTCTCGAAAGCGCTCAACTATGGCACGGGTGGCTATCAGCTGGCACTTGAGGTGTTGAAAGCGAGCGAGCAGTAACGTCTGGCTTGTCGAAGGATCGGGTTTTGAAGCACGTCCAGCAGCATAGGCATATCTCCGCTACGGTCAGTGGATCGTTGTCGCAAAACGGAGCGCAAGCGCTCAAGGCTCCGCAGGGGTATCGCGTTTTGCGAATGGTGGCGTTCGCGGTGCTTCTCTGTACTGCGCTTATTGCCTGTGTGCTCATGAGCGGTTGTGCGCAGAGCGATCAGGGAAAAGAGCAAACGCGCGCTTACGAAAGTGAGCTTATGGATAAGGGCACGCTCAAAGTGCTCGTTTCTTCTGAGTATCCCCCGTTCAGCGATGGTGGGGCAGAAGCGATGTGGGGCTACGATATCGCTGTTGCAGAGGAGCTGGCCAATCGATTAGGGCTTGCGCTCCAGCTGGTGCCCACCTCGCGCGACACGATCATCGAAACGCTGGCCTGCGAGCCATCTGCCACGGCAAGTGAAGAAGAGAAGCCCGACCCCGAAGGCGATATCGCGCTTGCTGCGCTTGCTATTACGGGAGAGCGGGACGAGAAAGTCGACTTCAGCAGCTGGTATTACGTGGGCAATCAGGCGGTCGTTACGATGAAGGAGGCAGAGCAGCCTTCATCCGCATCCTCTGCGCGCGCTTCGACAGACACCGCATTGCCACGCTTCGTGAAGCCCTCTACTGCTCAAACAACAGGGAAAGAAAAAGCACCCGTAACCTTCGAAAACACGGCTGAGTTCGATCCCGAGACCACGCGTATCGCGGTGGTGAAGGGGAGCACTTGCATGCAGACTGCGCGTGAGCTCACGAACGAAAAGCTGATCATCGAGTATTCGACCACACGCAAATGCCTTCAGGCACTTAAAGCTAAAGAAGTTCAAGCAGTAGTGCTCGATCTTCCCGTTGCTGAATATTTGATCGACCACGAATTCTCGGACATGCGCATCATCGAACGCATCATGACGGGGGAGGCCTACGGCATTGCACTGCCAACGGAATCCATCAACCTGAAGGATGCGGTCAATGAAGCGCTTGCAGCTATGGAAGAGGATGGCACGCTCACGCGCCTCCAAGAAGAATACATCGGCAACTCATACTAGATGACAAACTACCCGGTCGTTCGTCATCTTTTTGGAAATAAGGTAGGGAATATGAACGAATATCTTGAAGAAGTACGGCGCATCATCAATGAAGCAGATCCGAAGAGCGTCGTGTTCTTCGGAGGGGCGGGGGTTTCAACCGAAAGCGGCATCCCCGATTTCCGCAGTGCCAAAGGCATCTTCAATGAGGCGTACCCCTATCCTCCTGAGGTGATCGTGAGCCATTCGTTCTTCGAAGCGCATCCCGATGTCTTTTACGATTTTTACAGAGCAAAGATGGTGCATGAAGATGCCAAGCCGAATCAGGCGCACAAGAAGCTCGCCGAACTTGAGCAGCAAGGCATCCTTCGCAGCGTGATAACCCAGAATGTTGACGGCTTGCATCAGGCGGCGGGGTCGAAGCGCGTGCATGAGCTTCATGGGAGCATTCATCGCAACTATTGCATGAAGTGCGGTAAGCGCTATGGGCTTGATGCGATCATGGAAGCCGACGGTGTGCCGTATTGCGAATGTGGGGGAATCATTCGCCCCGATGTGGTGCTCTATGAAGAAGCGCTCGATCAACAGGTCATACAGGCGGCCGTCGAAGACATCGCGCAAGCAGAAACGCTCATCATCGCGGGCACCTCGCGAGTGGTTTATCCAGCAGCGGGTCTCGTTGAGTTCTTCAACGGCAAGCACCTTATCGTGATCAATCGCGATCCGAGCGCACTCGATAAAACCGCGGATCACTGTCTCGCTATGAACGTGGGCGAAGCATTCGATTCCTAGACGCCCCTGTTCATCCTGTTTGCCCCATAAACGAACAACCCCCGCGCTGAACTTCAGCACGGGGGTTGCAAGAATTCGTGAGCGCGCCTAAGCGCAAAGGCTTAGTACTCGATGAACTTTGCTGCAGGGGTGAAGCAGATCGGGCACTTCTCGAAGTCTTTGCCGCGGTGGATGTAGCCGCAAACGGGGCAGAGATAGAAGTGCTCGTCGGTGGGCGTATCGATGTTGTTGTATGCCCACATATAGTTTTCAGCGTGATAGCCTTCAGCGAGCTTTGCGCGCGTGAAGATCATGACAGCAGCGTTGTTGCCTTCTTCCTGAGCCTTCTTGATGAACGCAGGATACATGTCGGAGGTCTCATAGATTTCGCCCTGAGCAGAAGAGATGAGGTTCAAGTCTGCAGGAGCATCGGTGCCTGCGGTAACTTCCGGACGAGGCCAATCAGGATCTTCAGCCGTAACTGCGTTGTACTCCATAGCAATGTGGATCTGCTCAGCTGCAGAGGTTGCACGCCAGAGAGCTGCGAGCTGGGAATAGCCTGCTTTTTCTGCTGCGTCAGCATAAACGCTGTAGTGTGCAGAAGCGCCAGTTTCGCCACCAACAGCTGCCTTCAGGTTCTCGAGCGTGGTGCCTACAGGCGTTTCGCTGCCTGCTGCAATGTTGAAGTTGGTCGAGTTATCCGGCGTTGGGATTTCATCGCGCACTTGTTGTGCCATGTTCATCACTCCTCTTCGATCGCGCGTGCGATCATCGATTCAAACAAGTCGAAGAACGTATGCAGCCCTTCTGTGCTCTTCTCGCTCACAGGCAGAGCGCGTTCGTCCTTGATGTAGAATTCTACTCCATGAAACAATAAAAAGGTTGATTGCTAACAAATGGTTAACTATTTTTGATGCGAAAACGCTATCGATCGATGCGTCTTGGCGCAAGAAGAGCACGATCGTTGAAGATGCGCAGGGAAACGAATAAGCTTGTTTGCGAGCTAAAACGAAAGGACGATCATGGAACGCGAAAACGCATGGAAATCCTATACCGATCAGGATAAAACTGAACTTACCGAACTTTGCGAAGGCTATAAGAGCTTCCTTTCGCAGTGCAAGACCGAACGACTCGCCACCAAGCGCGCTATCGAGCTCTCAAGCGCAGCGGGCTATGTTCCCCTCACAGAGGCGATCGCTGAAAAACGTGCGCTGAAACCAGGCGATAAGATCTGGATCGACAACTATGGCAAGGCGATCATGCTCGTGCAGATCGGTACGAATGACATCGACGCGGGCGTGAATATCTTGGGTGCGCATATCGATTCCCCGCGTCTTGACCTGAAGCAGAATCCGCTCTATGAAGCTTCTGATTTTGTGCTGCTCGATACCCACTATTACGGCGGCATCAAGAACTATCAGTGGGTCGCGCTGCCGCTCGCACTTAAGGGCGTAGTGGCTAAGAAGGATGGCACTGTGGTCGATATTTCGTTGGGCGACGATCCAGCCGACCCGGTCTTCTGTGTGACCGATCTGCTGCCGCATCTGGGCGCAGAGCAGATGAAGAAGAATGGCAGGGAAGTGGTGGAAGGCGAAAGCCTCGACGTTTTGTTTGGGAGTGAACCGCTCATCGTTGAAGACGCTGAAGAAACCACCGAAGCAAAGCCAGCCAAAAAAGAACAAACCTACGAAGAGCAGATCGCGAGCACTGCGCAAAAGGAAGCGGTACGCGCGCATATCATGCAGTTGCTTCTTGAACGCTACGGTATCGAAGAGGAAGATTTCCTTTCTGCTGAGATCGAGGTAGTGCCAGCGGGCGATGCGCGCGATTGCGGGCTCGATCGTTCGATGGTGATCGGCTATGGCCAGGACGATCGTGTCTGCGCTTACACGAGTCTGGTGGCGCAGCTTGCCGTTGAAAACCCTGCGCGCACGGCGGTGTGTATCTTAGTGGACAAGGAAGAGATCGGTAGCGTTGGCGCAACAGGAATGACCTCGGCGTTCTTCGAGAACACCATGGCAGAGATCTTGAGCTTGATGGGCAAGCAAAGCGAACTGGCACTGCGCCGCTGCCTTGCGAATTCCTCGATGCTCTCTTCTGATGTGAGTGCCGCGTTCGATCCTTCGTATGCCTCGGTCTTCGAACCGAAGAATTCTGCTTATTGTGGGCGCGGTCTGGTGTTCAACAAGTACACCGGTTCAGGCGGTAAGTCGGGTTCCAACGATGCGAACGCCGAATACATGGCAGCTCTCCGTAAGATCATGGATGATGCAGGCGTGAAGTATCAAACCGCTGAACTGGGTCGCGTGAACGCCGGCGGCGGCGGGACCATCGCCTACATCCCCGCGAAATATGGCATGAACGTCATCGATTCAGGCGTGGCAGTGCTTTCCATGCACTCGCCTTGGGAAGTTACCTCGAAGGCGGATATCTACGAAGCCTACAAAGGCTACAAGGCATTCCTGAGCGCCTAACGATTTCGTACCAGTACCTCGAGAAGTGTTCGCTCTGCTAAGGGCATCGGTACAATCGATGCATGGAAGCGAGCAGTGCAAATAAGAATTTCCCTAAGGCCACGCGCGTTTCTGCAAGCGAGATGCATGGGCATGCGCCAGCCGCGGCGAAGGACACATGGATCTTCAACGCTGAGGCTACCTCCACGCTGCTCATTGCGGCATATGTGCCGTATTACCTGCTTGGCATCATGGATAACTGGATCTGGTTCGCACTCGGTATTGCGCTGTGCGCCTTCGATGCGCCGAAGCTTCTCAGGCAACCTGCGCTCGCCGCAGGCCTAACAGCCGCGTTCTTCGTTCTCGCTGCGCTTTTGCTCACGTTCAACATGGCTGAAGCGGCGCTTCTAAGCTTGCTCACGTTGCTGGGATTGCTCGCGCTCTATTCGCTTTCGGCCGCTCGATTCTTGCGAGGAAATCAAATACGGTTCTATGGGTTCGTCGCGCGCTACACCATGGCGATCTGGCTCATGCATCAGGTCCTGAGCGTACTCGTATTCTGCGGCCTTTATGCACTCGGTTTCCATGCAGGCGGCGCGTTCGCGCCCTTCTGGATTCCCGTGAACGCGATCACCTGCTTGATCGCCTGCTATCCACTGCCCGTGTTCGTGATGTGGGTGCTCTCTCATATCGGCAAACTGGGCTTCATCGTCTACCCCAGCCGCTATCTGTCCGCTTCATTCGGCAAATAGCGAAAGTGGTATTGCTCGGTCTATGGGGATATGCTCGCCGTGTAAATCAAGAAGAATACGAACGCTCGATGCCTGAACCTCTCATGCTTCCCACACAGGCCAACGATCATCCAGAGAACGGGACCTTTTCGCCACTGTTGAAGAGGGCATGACATGCGTTTTTGGATTGCTCATCGGCTATATCTTCGAGAGCACTTCTAAGCGAGGAAGCATCTCTTCCTGAAGCTCATCAGCTATATAAGGAGCTGGCTCGAAGCCTTGTTCGCTCAGCAAGTTTCCTTCGGTATTTAGTGCTGCAGTAGCTCGTTGCTGGAACTCCTTAACCATATTACGTATCAGACGCATATTGATTCCTATTCGTTCAGCCATGATGTGAAAGTCTTCAGGGGTGACTTCTCGTATATCCAGATGGTTTCCTATTGCCATGCCCATAGTAGAAGAGAAGCGAGCAAAATAGGTGGTGCTTACCAGATCGTAGGCAGGAGCCATTTGGAATGACTTCCAGTCAAAAGAATAAAGAATGGAGATATTCTTCAGATGGTTGTCGCAATTACCAATAAGATAGTTGAACAACAAAAGTCGCGTGAGATTGGCAATATCCTGTGCGGGATTTGCTGAGCTATTTCGGAAGAAATTAGCAAGCACGGTTACGGTGCTGGGTTCAAGTTGGCGGTACTTTGCTTCCGGCATGATGCCAAATGCCTGCGTAATATCTTCCTGATGCTGGCGGAGAGGCGCCACCTGACCATTGATAACTTCCGATGCACTGCCTAAGCGATCATAGCGTTCTACGCAAATGATCGGACGTGAGGGGTTGAGCAGTGCTGTCTTGGCTGATGGAACCCCACATGCAGCAGCGCAGGTGAGGGATAGATGCTCAACGATCATAAGATCGCGAAGGTCTTCTCGTGCGAACTTGATGATGTAATTAGAAGGAGCGCCGCCGACTGGTTGATACCAGCCATCACCAAGAGGAGCTTCAGGATCGTGGAAGAGTCCGCATTTGTTTTGGGTGCCAGCCAGTGAAAGGCGAGCTAATTCGATGGAGGCATCTATCGAACGAGGTTTTCCCGCCATCGCTGTTAGATCCTGCACGGTGATGGGCTCATAAGATCGCTCGATTTGATAAGCATAAGGGTCGATGACGATATCTCCTAGGCAATCGAGGCCGCAACTACCCAACATGGTGAAGTAATCGCCGCTAAGGATGCCCATGGAGCGGCACAAGTTCTCGAGTGCTTCTCCCTCGGGCAAGAGGCCTTTGAAGTAGGGCAAAAGTTCCTCTTCGGAAAAGGGTTTTTCTCGTAGAGGAAGAGACAGCGAGACAGCAGCAGCATCGGTGCGGGTAAGGTATTCTTGGTTGTAGCAAAAGGTGGTTTCACCGTTTTCGCGCACAAGATTTCCTAAGGCAACGAGTCCATCAGGGTAATCGCGATAGACAGTAAGATTTATGGCTATTCACCTCGTTTCGCAAGATGGACATCTAAGCCTAAGGTGACCAAAACGGTGAGGGCTTTCGCGAGCTCGGCCGTAGGTTTACCGTTTTCCAGATTAGAGATGAACGTAAGGCTAACGCCGCATAGGTCGGCAAGATCGGTTTGGGTTAAGCCTTGTCGCTTTCGCTCGGTGCGAATGGCAGCTCCAATTTCGTTGCTGGTGCGAATCGGGTTCATGCTGTTCCTTCAGAATTATTGTGTACGCCATAATTATGGCATAGTTTTGCGAAATTACTGCGTACGCCAAAAAAAAGAACACATTTTAGTAGCCGAGTTGGCAGAGGAAGAAAAGCCCAAAAAGGCTCAAAGGAGCTCATCTATCGATAACGAAACCGCTTATTTCGGTTGTATCTATTCGATTTATTTCAGCAGGTCGGCAACTTTGCCTAGCAGCGGTTCGAAGCTGATGCCACGGCTCATGAAGTTCGGCTGCTCGAGCGTGACGATCATTGCATCGTGCACGAACTTGCCTGCGAAATCCACAGCCGTATCCAGACTCTTTTCAGCCATGATAGCCGCGGTCACGCAGGAGCAGAACAGGTCGCCCGTGCCATGCAGCATGACCGGAAGCTTCTCCACTACGAACTCCGTGAGGGGAGTATTGCGACCCGCGACATAGTTGCGCAAGAAGCCATCTTCGCGATCAACACCCTTGATGATCACGTTTTTCGCACCGCGATTGCGCAGCATGTTGATCATGCTCTCGACTTCTTCAACAGAAACGTTCTGCCCTGTGTATTCGGTACCCAAGATGATGGAAGCTTCTGTCAGGTTCGGCGTAAGGATATCCGCGCCATCGGCCAGATTCGCCATCGCGTCGCACAGCTCTTTGGTGTAGGTAGGATAGACCTTGCCATGATCGCCCATCACTGGATCGACGATGCGCAGCGCATTGGGAAACAGCGCATACAAACGCTGAATGCTATCGACTTGCTCAGGCGCGCCAAGGAAGCCAGAGTAGACGGCATCCAGGAAGATATCTACCTTTTCCCAGGCATCGATATAGGGCTTCATCATGTCGGTAGTGTCGAGCATGTGCCACACGGGGAAGGCTGTGTGCGATGAGAAAAGACCGGTCGGAAGGGGGCACACATCGCATCCTGCCGCAGAGATGACCGGGATCGCCACGCCCAGCGAGCACTTTCCGTATCCGCAGAGATCGTGTACCGCACCTACGCGCGGGATGTAATCAGGGTTTTCGGCGTGTTCGTAAAGTGGCATGCTTTGCAGTCCCATGAGGTGCTTCTTTCTATTCGTGCCCGCGTGAACGGGCGTTTCTGTATCAAAAACAAAACGAGTGCGCTATTCGCCTTCGCCCTCGTTCTCTTCGTCGCGGTCTTCCGGGCGTTCACCACGATCGCGAAACACCCTGCGCGTTTTACGTTCGCTGATCACCGCTGCGATGATGCTGATAACGATTCCAGCACCGACCAAACATCCGATTCCGGCATACGTTTCAAAGATGAAATGGTAGATCTCAGCCAGATCCATGATGCCCCTTTATACTTTGTTTCCTTATCGACAGGACCCCTCGCGTTTCTCGAATGTTCAAGACGCCTTGAAAAGAGAGAAGGGCTGTTAGGTGGTATCCTGTTTGGTTGTAAAGTATACTCAATCTGAATATCTCAACAATACCAAAGACGCGCTGATGAAGTTCTGCGTTGAACTATTGTTTACGAAAGGGAAATCATGCTCGACATCCGATTCGTCCGCGAAAACATCGATCTTGTGAACAAGGCTATGGAAAGCCGCAACTTCTCGTGGGATTCGAAGCGCTTCTTGCAGCTCGACGAAGATCGCCGCAGCGCGATCGCGCAGGAGGAAGCACTGCTTTCGCAGCGCAACACCATCTCGAAGAGCATCGGAGCGCTCATGGGCGAAGGCAAGAAGGATGAGGCAGAGGCGGCGAAAGCAGAGGTCGCGAAGCTCAAAGAGAAGATCGCCTACTACGCCGATTTGCACGAGCAGGCCGAGTCTGCGCTCAACGAGCTCATCCTTGCGATCCCGAACATTCCTTCCGAAACCACGCCGATCGGCAAAGACGAAGACGATAACCCCGAGGTGCGTCGTTGGGGCACGCCGCCCACGTTCGATTTCGAATTCAAGGCGCATTGGGATCTTGGCGTGGATCTGGGTATCATCGATTTCGAGCGCGCGGTGAAGCTCGCTGAATCGCGCTTCGTGTTGCTGGGCGGGCTTGGTGCTCGTCTCGAGCGCGCGCTCATCAGTTTCATGGCCGACACGCACGTCTCTCGTGGTTACAAGGAATGGTGGTGTCCGGTCATGGCGAACGCCAAGACGCTCACGGGTACCGGTCAGCTTCCGAAGTTCGAGGAAGACCTGTTCAAGACCACAGAAGGTCTCTATCTTATCCCCACCGCTGAAGTGCAGCTCACGAACATCCACTCCGATGAGGTCTTGAGCGCCAATCAGCTGCCGCTCAAATACTGTGCCTTCACGCCGTGCTTCCGCGAAGAGGCAGGCAGTGCCGGTCGCGATACGCGCGGACTCATTCGCTTGCACCAGTTCGACAAGGTCGAGATGGTCAAGTATGCCAAGCCCGAAGAATCCTACGACGATCTCGAAGCGATGGTCGCCGACGCGGAGAACATCCTCCAGCTGCTTGGTTTGCCGTATCGCGTGATCAGCCTCTGCACGGGCGATCTGGGCTTCTCGGCAGCGAAGACCTACGATCTGGAAGTGTGGCTGCCTTCATACGATGCCTACAAGGAGATCTCTTCGTGCTCGAACTGCGAAGACTTCCAGGCGCGTCGCGCGAACATCAAGTACAAGGACCCCGAGAACTTCAAGGGCAACCGTCTCGTGCATACGCTGAACGGGTCCGGTCTTGCGGTTGGCCGCACCATGGCTGCGATCATTGAGAATTATCAGCAGGCCGACGGCTCGATCAAGGTTCCCGATGTGCTCGTTCCCTATATGGGCGGCATCGAATACATCAAGCCTGAATAAGCAGTTATAAGCAGTCGAACCATGCCTGGCAAGCGCGCGCGAAATACGAACAAACCTCGCGGAAAGCATGCTGCTCATGCGGCGCCTCCTGCACCCAAGCGCGCTTCAGCGCCCGCGCCCAACACGCCACGTCCTGCCCAAGTGCCTCATGCTCCGCAGAAGCCTCGGCCAGCCGTGCCTCACGCTCCTGCGGTAAACCAAGCTCCGCATTCAGGAATAAGTGCATCGCCGACTGCGAAGGTGCCGCACGCTCCAGCTGCGAGACCGCAGGGTGAGCAGATTCCCGTAAGCCGGGAGATGCCTTCCGCGCATCCGCAAGCGCAAAAAGCTTCCAAGGCGAAGAAGGCGAAAAGAGCCAAGAAGAAGCGCGTTCCACGTGCGTTCAAGATCGTTATCACGATCATTCTTGTGGTGGTGCTCGCAGGCGGCGGCTTCCTTGTTTGGGACTACCTGTTCCGCTACGACGACAAGCAAGACTTCCAAGGCCAGTGGAAGATCGAGGGAACGAACGCTTCGATCGTGATCACCGATTCCGAGATCAAGCTCACTGATAGCGTGAGTTTCGGCTACGAGCTCGACACATTCGCGAAGACCATCAAATATACCTACGTGAACTACGCCAACGAGGGGTCGTACGTGTTCTCGCCCGAACGTGATGTGCTTACGATCACCGATGTGGATCCTGAAGCGCATCAGGGCGAAGGGAACCAATCGATGCGGCTGTTGAAGGCCTCGAATCAATCGACGGGCGAACCAGAAACCGCCAACAATAACGACACGAGCGATGCGCAGACCAACGGCGTCGGCGTGATCGATGGCACAGAGAGCCCAACGCAAGCCGAGCGCAATGAACAAGCTGCTGGTTCTGCCCAAGGCGGAGACTAGCCCGTGGCAGAGAAGATCGCGCTCGAGCGGCTGAGCGTACTGCCTGATCGAATCGAAGCGGAGGTGCGCGTTCTCGATCCCGCTTATCGCACCACCTCACCTGAGCTTATTGCTCAGGTGCTCGTTCAGTTCCCTACGATTCCCTTTCATACTTGCCGAAACGAAGCGGGGCCTACCTTTAGCGCGGTCATGGAGAACACGTTGCTCCCGCACTTGCTTGAGCATCTGGTGATCGACATCCAAACACGGGCGCATGCCGAGCGAGAAGATGAAGCAACCGACCCGGTGTTCACGGGCACGACCCAATGGAGCGCGACCATGCGCGATGTGGCTATCGTGCGCGTTTCTTACTACGACGACCTGATCGCGCTCGGGGCTTTCAAACAGGCGCTCCACTTCATCAATCAAGAGCTCGCATAGCTTACGCGCAAGGCCATAGGTAGGCTTACTCGCGAGAGCGCGTGGACTTGTCCGTGAGACCACGTGGGTTTGAAGCGCGCTCTACCAGGCGCGACATTCCATTCGCCTTTCTCGGCGGCGTGCAAGGCGGTGGAGGTCAGGCTACCGGAAGTGCTCGATGTGTTCATCCCCAGGCAGTCTAAGTTACGCTCGCAAAACGGCAATCAACGCGACGTTAACAAACCTATGTGTGTCATGTTTTTTGATTCTCGCCTGATGCGAAGTGTCTATAATAGAACGCAGCCCGCTTTCGGAAAGAGACCACAGGGTATCGCCCCGTAAGCGTGTTTCTAAGAAGAAGTAAGTTCATGTATAAAGGGGGAAACACTATGGGAAGATTCGCAACATTTCTCGTTGGCGGCTTGGTCGGTGCAGGTATTGCCCTTCTCACAACGCCCCGCACGGGTGAAGAGAATCGTGCGCTCATCAACGACACGCTCAATGAGAATTATCCAGATGCAATGAAGGCAGCGCGCGCAACCACCAATCAGCTCGTCGATGCCGCTGCAACTACTTCGACTAAGGTCATCAACACCGTGGTCGACAAAGGTGCTGAAGTAAAAAAAGGATTAACTAGTCGTGTAGAGCAGACGGCTCCTGCAGTCGTTGAGAAGAACGACGAACTGCGCGACAAGATCGATGCAGCACGCGAGCGCATTGCTGCGCAGGTCGCGAAGAATGCTGAAGCGGTTCACGACACGGCAGTCGATGCAGTGCCGGTAGCGATGGATGCTGCTAAGAATGCAAAAACAGCGGTCAAAGAAGCAGCTGAAAACGCGACGGATGCAGCAAAAGACATCGCACAGAGCGCTGCTGATGCTGCGAAGAGCACCGCAAAGACCGCGGCAAGCGCGGCAAAAGATGTGGCGGAAACCGCCAAGAAAACGGCTAAGTCTGCAGCAGATGCAGCAAAGAAGGCCACCAAGAAATAACGGGATTTACGCGATCAACGCTAACGATCCATTAACGATAAGGCGCTCTTAGGAGTGCCTTATTGCGCATTGAGGGGTTATGGGAGACATTCATACAACGCAACAATTGATGGGAGTGCGTGTCGAACACGCGAAGAAACCGGGCAAACGGCTTGGGCGCGTTCGCCATTTCATCTTTCATCCCACTAAGCGCAAGATCGTGGGTTTTGCAGTGAAGCGACCCGATGCTGTGCTCATGTTCCACCGGAGCGATATTTTCGTGGCACTCGACGGTTATAGCGTGGTCGATGGCGTGGTCATGATCAACGACGACAGCCAATCGACCGGCCGTGCTGCCTGCAAACGCCTGGGCATCTCATGGGACGATTGCGTTATCTGGCAAGGTCTGCCGCTCATGACGGAAAACGAAGAGCGCCTGGGTTACGTGGGCAGCGTTTCCTTCGACGCCGAAACGGGTGATGTCATATCGCTTCAGGTCGATAAGGGAGCTTCGGTCGAGTTTCTGCTCGGTAGATCGGAATTACCAGCCAGTCTTATCGAGGGCTTCAAGATCGGCATCGGCGACAATCTCTCCAAGGCTTCGGAAGATGAGACCTTCCGCGGCGCGATCGTTGTCTCCCCTGAAGCGCTCAAGCTTGAACGGGAAGGCGGCGTGGCGGAAAAAGCCGGCGCTGGTGCGGCAGTTGCGGCGCATAAGGTCTCTCAAGCAAAAGACAAGGTGAAGCCTAAAGCCGAGGAAGCAGCTCAAAAAGCCGAAGAGTTGGTGAACAAAGGGGCATACAACCTCGGAGTCCAACTCTCTAAAACGCGGGGCATGTTCTCGAACTTCAAAGACGAATACAAAAAGGCGCTCGAAGGGAAGAGCGATGAAGGCGAATAGCGACATCGCTCCTGAAATCCCTGAAGCGGATTTCAACGAGGCAAAAGTCGCATTTGAGGAATCGCTTGGTTCGAACTTCGGTACGGCGTCCATCCTTGAAGAGGAAGAAGAAGCCCCTACTCTTACGAGCGCGAACCCATCGCGCATGAGCAAGGTCCTTTTCACGATGCGCCAGATCTCGCAGAGCGATCATCGTACTGCGGGCATCCTTGCGCTCACGTTGGGTGCATTCGGCATGCATAAGTTCTACCTTGGCTACCATGAACAGGGATTCTTGTTGCTGCTCGCTACGATCATCCTCGCAACGCTCTCATCTGGCATCGGCATCCTGGCCATTTGGATGATCGCTGGTGCCGAAGGGATCATCTATCTTTCCAAGTCACCGCAAGAATTCGAACAAATTTATGTAGAGGGTACGCATAACTGGTTCTAGCAGTGCAAGTTCCCTGCTCTTTTCGTTATAATAGGCTGCGATCATTCGATCAAGTTGCACGCAGGTGCAATGCTTAAATAAGGAGGAGAATATGCCCACCATTACTCGCGATCAGGTAAGGGTCCCTGCAGATGTAATGCCTGAAGCACGTGAAAACTACATTGAGAACTATATGAAAGCAACGCGCGGCACGGGCCGTTTGATGTTGTTTGCTTGCGATCAGAAGATCGAGCACTTGAACAAAGACTTCTACGGCGAAGGCATCGATCCGTCGGATCTCGAGCCCGAGCATCTTTTTGAGATCGGCAGCAAGGGCACCATCGGTATCCTGGCTGGTCAGCGTGGTCTTATCGCTCAGTATGCGAACGATTATCCCGAGATCAACTATCTCGTGAAGATGAATTCCAAGACCAACCTCGTGAAGGGCGCTCAGGACGATCCATATTCTCCGCAGCTCTACGATCTGGAAGCGGTGCTCGCCATGAAAGATGCGGGCGTCAACATCGTTGGCATCGGCTATACCATCTATCTTGGCTCCGAATACGAATCAACCATGATGGCTGAAGCAGGCGAACTCATCGCCGAGGCTCATGCTCAGGGTCTCATCGTGGTGCTCTGGATCTATCCGCGCGGCAAGGCAGTGCCCGACGAGAAGGACCCCGATCTTATCGCAGGCGCAGCAGGTGTTGCGCTTTGCTTGGGTGCAGACTTTGTGAAGGTCAATCCGCCGAAGGCGACCGATGGCCAGACTTCTGCTGAAGGCCTCAAGATCGCTTCGACCGCTGCTGGTCGCACGGGCCTGGTTTGCGCAGGCGGTTCTAAGGAAGATGCTTCGGTCTTCCTGTCCGACCTCTACGATCAGATCCACATTGGTGGCGCATGCGGCAACGCAACGGGCCGTAACATCCACATGCGTTCGACCGAAGAAGCAGTTCGCCTTACCAAGGCTATCTCTGCTATCACGCTCGGCGATTACAGCGTCGAAGATGCGCTTGCAGTCTTCAATGGCGAAAAGGATTTCACCATCTAAGCTGCTGAAACGTACAGTGAGCGTTTCTTGAGCAGGGGCATTTGCTCTCAGGCGCTCGGGCCGGACTTTTTCGGTGGATACAATTTAAACGGGAGGTGCTTGTTATGAGCTCCTCCCGTTTTTCGTTCTGGGCCATACTACCCAGCTCAGCCGGCAGAGAATGGTCACTCTTGAGAAAAGGGCCCCTGCCTTGTTTTTGACCGCTTCAGTCTACGGAGTCTTCTTCTGGGTAGGAGGAGGGCGAGGGCGACGAGTGAATAATACAGAGAGGTGCAGGAAGGAACCATGTGCGCATGGACATTTCAGCATCTCTTTTTCAGATCGTAATGGGATTGGCAGTTTATCTGGTTATTGCCGTAGTGCTCATTGCGGTATCGGTCATCGATTTTCGAACGCGCCGCATCCCGAATGAATACGTGCTTGTCCTTTTGGCCTTGCGTCTCGTTGTTGCTGCCTTCGATGCTTTGTGGGGAAGCGCCTCCGCGGCGTTTGCGTCACTTGCCACTTCAGGCGTCGTTTCGACAGGGGTAACGTTCGCGCTGGTCGTGCTGAAGCGGATTTTGGAGCAGCGCACCCAGCAAGAAAGCTTAGGGTGGGGAGATGTGAAGCTGCTGGCGGTAGGCTGTTTATTCCTCGATCTCCAGCAAGCTTTCACGGCGCTCCTCATCGCTTCGTTGGCCGGGGTGGTGTTGGGCGTGTGCTTTCGCATCTTCGCAAAGGATCGCACCTTTCCCTTCGGTCCCGCGCTCTGCTTGGGCATCATGACGGGCCTGTTTGTATGAATGAAGCGCATCGGAGCGTTCTTGAAAGTTCGCTATATTTCTCAGTGTTCCATCGATGATCTTTCTCTCATCAGGGAAAACTTGTGAGCAAGAAAGCGTCTGCAACAAAAAAGCTCCCCAGAAGGGAGCTTGATACTTAGCTGGTGCCCGAGGCGAGATTTGAACTCGCACGTCTTTCGACAACGGTTTTTGAGACCGCCGCGTCTGCCATTCCGCCACTCGGGCAAGCGAAGATTCATTATAGCGGATTCGCTCTCTTGCATAAAGCGCCGCTCAACAAAATGGCGTTATAGAAGGGTGAATAGTGGGCTCGCGCTCATACGTTGAGAGCTCGTGCAAAACAGAGCGGGATGGTGCTGCGAACAAACAAGACTAAGGGTGGCTCTATTCTGTTCATCCGCGGACAATCTACGCGCCTTGTTGCGCCGGCCAAAGCGCTTTCTGCCATAATAGCCAGTGAATGATAATCGCGATTCGAACGCAAGGGGATAACGATGTATAACGAAACGATGTACGAGCGCGGCAATGCTCCGTCGGCAATTCGTGAGCTGTTTGCCTACGGCATGGAACGAAAAGCCCAGATCGGCGAAGATAAGGTGTTCGACTTCAGCATCGGCAACCCTTCAGTTCCAGCTCCCGATTCGGTCGCAGAGACTATTCGCGAATTGGCAGATATGGCGCCTGCGCAACTGCACGCTTATTCCGCGGCGCAAGGCCTCGAATCAACGCGCACGGCGATCGCTGAGAACCTGAACAAGCGTTTCGGCACCCACTACACAGCCGATAACCTCTACCTCACCATGGGCGCAGCAGCGTGCCTCTCGGCTTGCTTCACGGCGCTTATCGAGCCGGGCGACGAGATCATCGTCATCGCGCCCTATTTCCCCGAATACCGCATTTGGATCGAATTTGCGGGTGGCGTATGCGTTGAGGTCCCGGCGCGCGAAGACAACTTCCAGATCGACCTCGATGCGCTCGAGCAGGCGATCACGGAGAAGACGAAGGCGGTGGTCGTCAACACGCCGAACAATCCGGTCGGCACCGTCTATACGCATGAAACGCTCGAAGGTCTCGCAGACGTGCTCGTCCAAGCTGAGCAGAAGTTCGATCATGACATCTACCTCATCTCCGATGAGCCTTATCGTGAGCTTACCTATGGCGTTGAAGTGCCGTGGGTCCCTGCGATCTATCCCAACACGCTGGTGTGCTATTCCTGGTCGAAGTCGCTTTCTCTGCCGGGCGATCGCATCGGCTATGTGCTCGTTCCGAACGAGGTCCATGATTCCCGCGAAGTCTATTTGGCAGTATGTGGTGCCGGTCGTTCCCTTGGCTACATTTGCGCGCCGGTCTTCTTCCAGCGCGTTATCGAACGCTGCGTAGATGAGCCCACGAATGTGGAAGCCTATGCGGTGAACCGCGAGATTCTCACTCATGCGCTCGACGAGCTCGGCTACGAATACATCGAGCCCGATGGTGCGTTCTATTTGTGGATCAAGGCGCTCGAACC
Organism: uncultured Eggerthella sp.; assembly: GCA_958409415.1. Taxonomy (GTDB): domain Bacteria; phylum Actinomycetota; class Coriobacteriia; order Coriobacteriales; family Eggerthellaceae; genus Anaerotardibacter. The sequence continues at coordinate 308,961 of CATYMO010000001.1, forward strand.
TGATGCGCAGGCGTTCTCGAACAAGGCAAAGGAACACGAATTGCTACTCGTTCCTTCGGACAGCTTCGGCGTAGGCGGCTGGGTACGAGCAGGCTATTGCATCGACAAGAGCACGATCGAGCATTCGATCCCGGCATTCGCTGCATTGAAAGCTGATTACGAATAATGGCATTTGAAGGCGCAATCCTTGATTTTGACGGAACGCTCGTCGATTCGATCGATGCGTGGCACGATCTCGAGGGTGTTCTTGCCCGTGAAGCGCAGGCGACCGTCACGCTTGAAGATCGCAAGCAGCTTATTCCGATGTCGCTCGATGAGATCGCACAGTGGTTCCATGGGCGTTTCGGCCTAGGGGAGGATGCCCGTGCGGTGCGAAACCTCATGGACGAGTACATGGTCGATGCTCTTTCTCATTCGAAAGCTCTTCCGGGGGTCGAAACCTTTCTTGAGAGCTGCAAACGCGCAGACGTTAAGTTGACCGTCGCATCGTCAAGTCCTCAGCTGTATCTGCAAACAGCCCTTAAAGCACTCGGTTTACTCCCGTATTTCGAGGCGGTGCTTTCGGTCGAGGACTTGGGCACCACAAAACGCCAGCCAGGCATTTTCGAAGAAGCACGCCGGATCATGGCAACACCAAAAGAAGCTACTTGGGGCTTTGACGATTCGTTTTACGCTCTTCAGGTACTTCATAACGCAGGGTATCCCACCGTCGGGATCTTCGATCCGCACGAAGGCTACACCTTTGAAGAATGGCAGCAAGAAGCCGATATTGTCGTGCGAGGATTCAACGAGCTATCGCTCGCAACGTTGGAAGCATACCCAGTCAAGAACGAGTAGAAGAACTAGGCTCTAGGGAGTCCGAGCTTCTCCAGTATTGCGATCGCTTTCGAACGGATCTCGTCGAGACTTTGTGGCGTAGCGAGCATGCTGGGGATGATCGTGCGCGCAGCCATGTGTCCGATAGCCTCTGGCTCGTGGTCCTTCACTTCGTAGTCGCATGAAACCAGAATGAGATTGCCGCGCAGCTTTGCGTGGTAATGGTGCTGGATGCCTTCGGTGATCGAGAGGATGGTCACGACTTGTTCATCCACTAAGCAATCGTTGAACACGCCTTCTTCGATGCCGCGTGAGATCGTGCGCTCGAAGGTTTGGTAGAACTCACGATATCTGGTAAGAAATCCCTCGAAGCGATCGCGATGGTCGTAGACAAGCCCTTCGAACTCGATGAAGTCGAAGGGAAGATTGCACTTGCGCACCACATCGTAGGAGATGAGCATATAGAGCTGGACGACACGATCATCGATGTCGTTCATGATATGGTCAAGTGCGGAGAGCGATCGATTGGGATCGCATACATGTTCAAGGATGGCCTCTTTTGAGGGGAACCAGTAATAGATCGATGACTGATCCATGCCTACTTCGTGGGCGATCTCTGAAACCGATGTCTTGTGATAGCCTTTTTCGCGGAAGAGTCGGTTTGCTACCGTAATGATCTGCTCACGCTGGTTTTGCTTCGCGCTCGATCGCGTATTCGATCTCTTCTTGGTCTTTGCGGTCGTATTCGTACGTGATTGAGTCCCTGATTTCACTGAAGTTTTCGAGTTCGGGGTAGCGGCAGGATGAATGATGTGTGCATGGGAAGCATCGATCTTGGGAGCTGTTTTTTGTGCGTTTCGAGTCTTCGCCATGAAAACAACCTTCCAACGATGCAAGCCTGAATGTGTCTTTTTTGATTATACCCCTACGAACGCGCTAGACGAAATTTGGCGTTATCATAGAATCAATAAGATATGGGTGTGCAACAGTGCCGCCATTCGATCAGTAGACCTATACGGAAAGAAGGCTTCAGGATGGACAAAAAAGTCTACGAATTGCTCAACGACCAGATCAACAAGGAACTCTATTCAGCCTACCTCTACATGGATTTTGCGAACTACTATGAAGAAGAGGGGCTTACCGGCTTCGCTAATTGGTACATGATCCAGGCTCAGGAAGAGCGCGATCATGCGCTGAAGTTCCGCAGTTACTTGCATGAGAACGGCGAAAAGGTGGTGCTCGAAGCTATTGCTCAGCCCGATAAGAAGTTCACCGATCATGTTGCTCCGCTTGAGGCAGGCCTTGAGCATGAGAAGTACGTAACGTCGCTCATCAACGACATCTACAGCGCAGCGTTTGCAGTGAACGATTATCGTACGATGAAGTTCCTCGATTGGTTCATCGAAGAGCAGGGCGAAGAGGAAGATACGGCTGAAACCATGCTCACGCGCATGAAGCTCTTCGGCAACGACGCCAAAGCGCTCTACGATCTCGATCAGGAATGCGCCGCACGCGTCTACACCGCACCCGCTGCGTAAACCCAATCGCACAAGATAAGGCTAATCTAAGGGCACCCTAGCGTGTAATCGCTGGGGTGCTTTAGTCTTTATCGATAGCTGTCGGTTCCCAAAAGCCCGTTCATGATGTTCGAAACGATCGAGATGACGATGCTCGCAACGAACCCGGAGCCGAAGGTCGCGATGATGAAATCGATGCCGAACAGTCCATTCGCCAACCATGAAGCGAGATAGAGCAGCGCGGTATTGATGATGATGTAGAAGATACCGAGCGTAATGACCGTTATAGGAAGCCCGAGTAGCTGCAATATGGGTTTGATGGTCATGTTCAGCAGCGCAATGATGAGCGCGATGATGAGCACGCTCGCCCACGTGGACACCGTTCCGCCTACTTCGATACCAGGAACGAGCCACACCGCGACTGCGACGGCAATGAAGATGCCGATCACACGAAGTACGAAATTCATGGCCTTCACCTACTTTCTTCTGTCATTCTTATGAGAACGCTTTCCTAGCTTATGCGAGAAGGCGAAACTATAATCATGAAGTGCTCAAATGAAACAAAATTGTAAGAGGACATTCAGGTGATCGAGACTATTGAACATACGATTGGCAAGCATGCGCTTTTCGATGCCGCTTCGCCAGCGCTCCTGATGGTGTCGGGCGGATCGGATTCAACGGCGCTTGCCTACATCATGGCCGACCTCCATGCGCGTGGACTGGTCGGGCCACTTGCGTGTTTGCACGTGAATCACAAACTGCGCGGGCGCGATGCCGAAGACGACCAGGTCTTCGTCGCCGCGCTTGCCGAAGCGCTCGATATTCCGTTCTTCTGCTGTGAGGTCGACGTTGCTCTGCTCGCTCGAGAAACGGGGGGCAACGTTGAAGCTATCGGGCGTCAAGAGCGCTACATTGCCGCGCGCAAAGCGCTCGAAAGTCTCTGCATGCATGCGGCGGTGCCTATCGCTGAAGGGCGCATCATCACGGCGCACACGCAAGATGACCGCGTAGAGAACTTCTATATGCGCTCGATAAAAGGCACGGGGCCGGGCGGCTTTCGCTCTATGCTCTATCGCAATGGGCCGGTGGTGCGTCCGTTGCTGGATGTCTCGCGTGCCAGCCTGCGCTGCTATCTTGAAGAGCGTGCGGCTCGTGGCGAAGTGGTCGTACGCGATGAACAGGGCGCTCTTTGGCGCGAGGATGCGACGAACGCGCATACCGACCGTTTTCGCTCTTACGTGCGTCACGAGATCGTTCCTGCTGCGAAGGCGCAGAACCCGCAATTGCTCGACACGCTTTGTCGCACGATGAACCTCATTGCTGATGAAGACGATTTCATGGAATCGCTCGCTGAAGAAGCCCTTGTGAACAATGCTGAACAGGCAGAAGGTTACACGCTGCTGCTTCCAAGCTTCGGCATGCTCGCACTCCCGCTCAAGCGGCGCGCGATTCGCTCAGTGCTCGAGTCGCTCATCGGTTCCGAAGGGCGCATCGAGAGCGCGGCCATCGAAGCCGTGCTCCAAGCCTTCGACGAAGACGGCAGCCTGCAAAGTGGCTACGTCGTGAACATTCAGGGCGATCTTGCCGTGAGCGCGAACAAACAAGGCGTGCTCATCGAACCCATGGCCCGCTTCCGCACGCGCCGCAAGCGCGCTTAACCGAGACTTTTCAATCAACGCTTCCTTAAGGAGAACCCATGGATCAACAGCCGGTCATTCCCATCAATATCATCTTGGCGTCGAATTCGCCGCGTCGAGCGCAGCTGCTTCAAGATGCAGGCGTCCAGTTCCGTGTGTTCACGCCCACTGAACCGGTCGACGAAACGCTCGATGCCGATCTGCTCGCGCAGCCTGAAGAGGCCGCGAAGAAGCTTGCCGAGCGGAAAGCGGGCGCAGCCGTTCAAGAAGTGCTCGCGCAGAATCCGGTGGGGTTGGGCTTCGTGATCGGTGCCGACACGATGGTCGTGCTCGATGGCGAGATCTTCGGCAAGCCCTATTCGGCCGATCATGCACGTGAGATGCTGCGTAAGCTCTCCGGCAAGACGCATCAGGTCATCACGGGCGTTTCGGTATGGATGATGCTCTTGAACGAGACCGAAGAAAACGGGGGAGACGGCAACGTTTCGATCGGTTTCCGTACCTTCACGGAAACGAGCGAGGTCACCTTCAAAGAGCTCACCGAAGAAGACATCAATGCGTATGTGGCAACCGGCGAAACCATCGACAAGGCGGGCGCCTACGGCATTCAGGGCAAGGGCGCAGCGCTCGTTGAAGGCTATGAGGGCGATTACAACAACATCGTCGGGTTGCCCATCGATAAGCTGCTCGAGAATTTCCCCGATCTTTTGCGCAGGGAAGTGCCGGTCGAGATAACGCAAAAAGAGGCGTAAACGCGCGAAAAAACGGGCTGCATGAGGCGTTCACGGGCGCAGACGATGTAGATTTATTGCAAATTTTTCGCAAATGGAATGTGCACACCTGCAAGCGGACGAATCGCGCGGCGCTTTTGCTAAACTAGAACACTAAAAGCCGCAGATGCGGTTTGAAAGCTATGCCATGAAAGAGGAGCGGTGGAAGAATTACATCCCGATCTTGAGCGCGTTCTGTTCTCTGAGAGCGACATTCGTGCGCGAGTACGTGAAATGGGAGCGGCCATCACGCGCGATTATGAGGGAAAAGACCTTGTGGTCATCTCGATCCTGCGCGGTGCGGCGATCTTCATGGCCGATCTGGTCCGCCAGATCGATCTTCCGCTCGAAATGGATTTCATGGCAGTTTCTTCGTACGGAAAAGAGGCTGAAAGCTCGGGCATCGTGCGTATTCAGAAGGACCTTTCAACCGACATCATGGGCCGCGATGTGCTCATCGCTGAAGATGTGATCGATACGGGTCTCACGCTGCGCTATCTGATCAAGAATCTTCAGTCGCGCAAGCCCGCATCGCTTTCCATTGCGGCGCTTCTCCGTAAGGACATTCCAGAACAGGCCGATCTTCCCTGTCACTACCTGGGGTTCGCTTGTCCGGATGAATTCGTGGTCGGCTATGGGCTCGACTACGCGGAAAAATATCGTAACCTTCCCTATGTGGGAGCGCTCAAGCGGAGCGCGATCGCAAAGAAGGCCTGATCGTAAACGACTGAACCACTGAATGACCAACCGACCAACGCATAAGGAACATTGATACGTTATGGCACAAGATCCAAACGCAAAGAACAACAAACCGTCGAACAAACAGCCTAACAAGCAGCCACGCCAGATCAACATCATCACGATCGTGGTGTTCGCGCTCGTGGCCATCTTCTTCTTTTCGATGCTCACGCGCATGCCACAAGGCTCTTCGGATGGCATCACGCAAACCGACTCGCTGGTAACGTCTGAATTCACGCAGGCGGTCGACCAAGGGCGTGTTGAATCGGTCGTCTATGATGCGGGCGCAGAGACCATTTCGGGTGTCTACTATCCCGCACAAACGGCAGGCGTAACGGCGGCGAATGCGTTCAACACGGGCATCGAGGCGCTCAATTCTCAGTTGGGCACGATCGTGAATGGCGGCTCGCGCCTTGAGACCATCGAACCGAGCATCCTGCAAGTCAAGACGCTCGGATCGAAGCACAACTTCACCTGTACCTGGGTCGGTCAGGACACGCTGGGCCAGCTCATGGCAGCGCATCCCGAAATCAAATACAGCATCACCCTGCCTTCCCCGTGGGGTTCGATCCTGCTCTCGCTGCTTCCGATCCTGATCATCGCTGGCTTGCTGTTCTTCTTCTTCTCGCAGATGAACAAGGCGAACAACTCGCAGATGTCGTTCGGTAAGGCGAAGGCGAAGAAGTCGGTCGAGGAGCATCCCGACGTGCACTTTTCCGATGTCGCTGGTGTTGATGAAGCGGTCGAGGAGATGCAGGAGATCAAGGACTTCCTCGACAACCCTGCGAAGTATCAGGCTATGGGTGCGAAGATCCCGCGTGGTTGCTTGCTCGTAGGCCCTCCGGGCACGGGCAAGACCTTGCTCGCGCGCGCCGTTGCAGGCGAAGCGGGCGTGCCATTCTTTAGCATCTCCGGCTCCGACTTCGTTGAGATGTTCGTAGGTGTGGGCGCTTCGCGTGTGCGCGATTTGTTCAAACAGGCGAAAGAAGCTGCTCCGGCCATCATCTTCATCGACGAGATCGATGCAGTCGGTCGTCAGCGTGGCGCTGGCCTCGGTGGCGGTCACGATGAGCGCGAACAGACCTTGAACCAGTTGCTCGTTGAGATGGACGGTTTCGAAGCGAACGATTCAGTCGTGCTCATCGCGGCAACGAACCGCGCCGACGTACTCGACCCCGCATTGCTGCGCCCCGGTCGTTTCGACCGTCAGATCGTGGTCGACGTTCCCGATGTGAAGGGCCGTGAGAAGATCCTCAAGGTCCACGCGGAGAACAAGCCGCTTGCAAAGGACGTCAACCTGCCGCGTTTGGCTAAGATCACCCCGGGCTTCACTGGTGCCGATCTGGCGAACTTGCTCAATGAAGCGGCTATCCTTTCGGCGCGTCGCAACAAGCACATCATCTCCGAGCAAGAGGTCACCGAAAGCATGGAGCGCGTGATCGCTGGTCCCGAGCGCAAAGGTAGGGTGCTCGACGAAAATACGCGCAAGACCATCTCCTACCACGAATCTGGCCATGCGCTCGTGGGACACCTGCTTCCTCACGCCGATCCGGTCCACAAGATTTCGATCATCTCGCGTGGTCGCGCTCTCGGCTACACCCTTTCCATTCCAGATGAGGACAAGGTGCTCAATTCGCGCAACGAAATGCGCGATGAGCTGGCCGTGTTCTTGGGCGGTCGTGTGGCGGAAGAGATCTTCTGTGAAGACATCACCACCGGCGCTTCGAACGACCTTGAGCGCGCAACAAAGATGGCACGCTCGATGGTTACGAACTATGGCATGAGCTCCGATCTGGGCGTTCAGGTATTTGGGCAGCCCAACCACGAAGTGTTCTTGGGCCGCGACTACGGCAATACGCAGGACTACTCGGAGGAAACAGCGCGTCGTATCGACGAAGAGGTGGCGCGCATCATGCGTGAAGCTCACGATCGTGCTTACGAGATCCTGTCCTCGCACAAGGAGCAGATGGACCTTATGTCTGCGGTCTTGCTCGAGCGCGAGACGGTCGATGGAGAAGCTTGTACGGCGCTTCTCGATAACAAGTGGGCAGATTACCTGAAGCTCGAGGCGAGCGGCGCAGTGGAGAAAGCTGCCAATACGCTCGCATCGAAAGAGCCAGAGCAAGAAGCCCCAGCCTCTGCTGCGCCGCAACCCACCCCTGCACAGCCAGCTGCTCCCAGCGCTCCTGCGTCCCCTGCATCCAATGAGGTGCAGACAAGCGCACAGAATGGGGCAGCTGCCCCGCAAGCTCCGGCAGCACCGCAAGAGCCTGCTGCACCAACTGCTCCTTCTGCACCGGCTACGCCCGCCGCACCTTCAGAGCCGAGCGCTTCGGATGCCAACAAGGGCTTCCTTGATAGTCTTGAGCAGAAGATCAAAGATATGCAAGATGGCCAGGATGCAGAAGACAAGCACGACGATAGCGCAGGCAAGCCGCGCGAATAGCCAAAGGATGTTCATTCATGATCTGGAAATGCAGCCAGTACAGTTTTGATGCCAAGATACCCATTATCATGGGCATCTTGAATCTTACGCCCGATTCTTTCTCCGATGGTGGCTCGTATCCAACGCCTGAGGACGCGATCGCACGCGGGCTCCAGATGGTCGAGGAAGGCGCGCTCATCATCGATGTCGGGGGAGAATCAACGCGTTCCGGCGCCACGCCCGTAACCGAAGAAGAGGAGTGCGCCCGCGTGCTCGATGTGGTGAAGGCGTTGGCTCGTAAGGGCGTTTGTGTGAGCATCGATACGCGTCATGCTCCGGTTGCGCGTGCGGCGCTCGAAGCAGGCGCTTCGATCATCAACGACGTGAGCGGATTTCGCGATCCTGCCATGGTCGATCTGGCCGCTTCGTGCGAGGCCGGGCTTGTGGTCATGCACATGGGCGGCGATGATCCCCGAACGATGCAAAATGAACCCGTCTATGAAGACGTGGTTGCTGAAGTGCGCGATTACTTAAAAGCGCAGGCAGATAACTTGATCGCACACGGTGTTGCACGCGAGCGCATCTGCCTCGATCCTGGTCCTGGTTTCGGTAAGACGGCGAAGCAGACGGTCGAGCTCATGAGGAACTTCCACGAGTTCAACCGCCTGGGCTTTCCGACCATGGTTGCGGTTTCGCGCAAGAGCTACATTGGCGAAGCGTACCAGATCAAAGACCCGAAAGAGCGTGATAGCGCTTCGGCCGCTGAAGCACTCATGGCCTGCGAGCTGGGCGCATCGGTCATCCGTACGCACAACGTGGCGCTCACCGCTCAAGCGCTCGAAGAGAACCTGCGTCCCTATGTGCTCATCGGTATGGGCTGCAACGTGGCGCTCGTGGCAGACGAAGGCGAGGAGCGTGAAGGCAAGATCGCGATGATTAACAAGGCCATCGGCGACATGTGCATGCTGCCCGACACGCAGATCATCGATATTGCAAGTTACTACGAAAGCGAACCGGCCTATTTCGAGGATCAGGATCTCTTCGTGAATACGGTCGTGCTCATGCGCACCGGCTTGCCCCCGCAAGAACTGCTCACCTACCTCCAAGCGATCGAGAACAGCTTGGGGCGTGTGCGCACGCAGAAGAACGGCCCGCGCACGTGCGATCTCGATATCCTTGACTATCAAGGCTACGTTTCCGATCTTGAGGTGCTCACCTTGCCGCATCCGCTCTTGCTCGAGCGCGATTTCGTGGTGAAGCCGCTCTTGGAGCTTCTGCCTCACCATGAACTTGCCAATGGCGTGCCGGTCACGTCCGATAATGTGAAGTACGGCAAAGCTTGGAAGTGCGAGTAATGAACGATACAGCACGCTCGCAGGATGCTGCGCACCTGCAAGATACAGGCCGTCCACAAGACGCGAACCCCCTGAAGGACGCAGCATTCCTGCAGGCCATAGCGCATCTGCAAGAAGCAGCTCGCCCGCAGGAAGGGGAGGAGCAGCAAGCTTCCGCCGAAGTGAAGACGTACGGTGGTGGATTCTGGCGCGTCACGTTCTTCGACGAAGTTGATTCGACCAATAACTGTGTCAAAGAAGCTATTTCTAAAGGGGCTCCTGAAGGAATCTGCTTTGTGGCCAACAGGCAAACTGCAGCGTATGGAAGGCAAGGAAGATCGTGGAAGAGTCCTGAAGGCGGCTTGTATTTCTCGTTCATCCTCGATCCTTTGGGCGAGCATCTTCAGCCAAAGGTGGACCAGAACGCTCTTCCAACGCTGAGTCTTCTTCTTTCACTGGCGGTGCAGGAAACGCTCGCTTCCTTCGCGCAGACCGAGAAGATCAAGATCAAATGGCCCAACGATATCCTGGTCGTATCCGGTGAGGGAAGTGCCAAACTGGTAGGCATCTCGCTCGAGATGATCGGCGGTAAGCTCTGCTGCGGCATCGGTATCAATATCACCTCGCCTAGTGGCTCTGCTGAAGATGTTGAAGCAGCAGGTTCGATCAAAGAGTTAGGCGTTCCCGCAGCATATCTTGAAAGCTTCGATGCTCTATCGGGCGTTACGTTCGATCAAATAAGCGGTCAGCTTCTACCTGCATTGCTCGGCTGCATCCAAGGGTTTTACGAATTATGGCGTGAAGAGGGGATAGAGCCGTTCATGGATGGCTACAATAGCCTTCTCTACAACAAGGGCGAGCAGGTCGAGCTCGAAACGATCGATGGGGAGCTGCTCTACGCCGGCGAAGTCATCGGCGCATCATCTTCCGGTGAACTTCTCCTTCGCACCGAACAAGGCCGCGTCATCGCCGCCAACTCCGGCGAAGTCCACACCCGCCATTCTCTTATGTGAACAGGGCTTTGATGCCGATCGCGATCAAGACGATGCCGCCGATGATCGTGGCCTTGTTCCCCAACTTCATGCCGAAATGGCGCCCGATGATCAGCGCAACGATGCAGCACAATGCGGTGGTCAAGCCGATCAGGGTCGCTGCTGATGCGATGTTGAGCGAAAGCGCTGCGAAACTGACACCCACGGCAAGCGCATCGATGCTCGTGGCGATAGCCTGGAAGAACAAGACGGGAATCGTGAGCTTAGCGTGCTTATCGAAGACCTCCTCGGGCTCTTCATGGAATGCATCCCAAAGCATCTTGCCGCCGATGAACCCAAGGATAACGAACGTGATGATGCCCGCATAGGTTTCGATGAAGGGCCCCACCAACGAACCAGCATAGAATCCGATCACGGGCATGAGCCCCTGAAAGACACCGAAGAAGACGGGCATCAAGAGACGGTGGGCTTTATCGGTTCCGCGATAGACGAAGGCGCTGGACACCGTTACCGCAAAAGCGTCCATGGAAAGGGCAAGTCCCAAAATGAGAAGTTCGATCGTGCTCATGGTCTTGTTTTACCACAATTCATCATGCACGATCTCTTTATGACCGCTCAAATCAATAGGTCGTCCGAAAGTATCGATTTTGGGTGTCACATGTATAGATTTATAGATATAATTTATGAGTAACCGATAGATTCCAGTGTATCGGTTATGGATCAACCCGTGAGCTTGTTCCTCGCTGCCACCATGGATCGCGTCTGGTGCGAACCGCCGCTGGCAAGAGTCGAACAAGGTATGCAGTAAACTCAAAAGCAAGAGAGAAGGATAGCATGTCAGCAGAAGTCATGGTGAGGCAACAATCGAGAAGCCGTTCGGTCGTCTATTGTGCGGCAGCTATTGCCTGCATGGCAGTTACTGCATGGGTCACCGTACCGATCGGTCCTGTGCCCCTTTCCCTTTCTCCGCTTGCTATCTTCTTCACGCTGTTTGCGCTCAAACCCAGGGATGCTTTCATCGCGATCTGCGGCTACGTTGCGCTCGGCGCTATTGGCCTTCCGGTCTTCACGGGGTTCCGTGGCGGGATAGGTGCTCTGTTCGGCCCAACGGGTGGCTTCATCATGGGTTTTGTGGTGGGCGCGTGCATCGTTTTGCCCCTCAGCCATCTGCTGTCTAAGCGTGCTGCTTTCGCTTCCGACCAGCGCGCAACGTTTCTCGGCGGCCAGGTGAAAAGAGGATTCTTGCTCCGCAGCTTCATAGTGGGCGTTTGTTTTGCGGCTATTTATTATGTATTTGGTTGGCTGTGGCTTATGTGGGTCGGCCAGCTTACGGCAGAGGCTGCATTCGTGGCGGCTGTCGCTCCTTTTGTCGTTCCCGATCTTTTGAAGATGCTGCTTGCGGTATTCCTTGCACAAGCAGTTGGAGCAGCACAGAGCAGGCTCTAGGTTCGGATCTGCACGAGGAGCAGATGAATGGGAAGGCATCCGTAGCATTTGGGGTTGTTGCGGATGTAGATGATGCAGTGTGCGCTCGTGCTCGACGGGCGAAGGAAAAGGACAGAAATGAATCTTTCTCAGCTTTATTACTTCAGAAAGCTCGCTGAGCTTGAACATTACGGAAAAGCTTCCGAAGAGCTTTTCATCACGCAGCCTTCTCTTTCAAATTCGATCGGCAATTTGGAGAAAGAGCTTGGCGTACCGCTGTTCGAGCGTGTTGGTCGCAATGTGCGCCTTACTTCCTATGGTGCGGAATTCAACGAGCACGTGTGCGTCGCGCTCAGCGAGATTGACAAGGCGATCGACCTTATGAAGCTCTACTCTAGTGGACTTTCAGGACAGATCTGCATCGGTGCGGTCATCTCGATCCAGCGAAACTTCCTTCCCCTTCTGCTGAGCTCCTTCCGCAAGGAGTTCGGCGATAATATCGATTTCGACATCCATCAGGAAACCACCTACGATTGCCTGAAGGGCCTACTCGATGGCAAGCTCTACGTTGCGTTCTGCGGCATGGTACTCGATGAGCGCGATATCGTCTATGAGCCGATCATCACGCAGAATTTGATCGTAGGTGTTTCAGAGACCCATGAACTTGCAAAACGTGAAAGCGTTTCTCTCGAAGAGCTCAAAGACTATAACCTGGTTTCGTATCGCAAGGAATCATTCGCCTCGACGTTGCTCGAAGGGTTATTCCGCCGCGTTGGTCTTTCGCCCAAGCAGTCGTTCAACGATGAGATCAGTGCCGCAGCCTTTGTAGTTTCCGAGTCCGATACGGTAGCCATCATGCTCGAGACGCTCGACGATATCAAAACGCGCGGATTCGTGGGCATCCCCATCTCCGATATCCAAACTCCGTTTCACACGATCTACATGGCGTATAAAGAGAAGGCATTCCGCAGTTGCGTGACCGACCAGCTCATCGAGTTCGCACGCAATTTCGCGAAGTTCCCCTCTGGCAAGATCGGTGACCTGCGCGATTATTATCGTCGCGAGCAGATCGAATGCGGCACGTTCGAATAGCAATTCCTATTCACTAATAAACCATGTTCCAAACCTATAGGTCTTAGTCTATGGGTTGAACGCTTTACTGGTCAAAATCTATAATTTGGGTAGCAAAATTGCCTCATAGATATTGTTGAGTCTATGTATATTGCCTAAATCAATATGCTTACGTCTATATTATTCTTGGATTCTACCAATTCGACAGATGCGCCTATTGGACGCGTTCATTAATGAAGTTGATAATTGATACAGACTTGATAACTAAGTCGGAGGGATTAATTCAGGGGTCTTATTCTTCTCATGCAACTACCGCAATCGTGGTCAAACGAACGGCCAATTCAGTAATGGGCGGTAGTGCATGGGCAGGGCAAGGAACCTGGAATAAAAGAAAAGGAAGGTAAACATGGCAAATTGGTTCGCAACAGCTCCAGAGGAGCAACTTAAGGGCAAGACCGCGATCATCATGGGTGGTGGCTCTGGTATCGGTAAAGCAACCGCGGAACAGTTCGCAGCTGCTGGCGCAAACATCATGGTTTGCGGCGTTCCTGAGCAGATCTGCCTCGATACTGCTGAAGAGCTTCGCGCAGCAGGCGGTAAGGCCGTTGGCATGGTATGCGATGGTACCGATGCCAATCAAGTACAGGCAATGATCGATAAGACCGTTGCAGAATTCGGCGATATCGACATTCTCATTTCCACCGCAGGCATCTCCTTGCCTCGTATGAATGCAATGGACGCAACCGAAGCTGATTGGGACAAGATCTTCGCTGTCAATGCTAAGGCGAACTTCTTCCTCGCAACTGCTGTTGCTCGTTTCATGAAGGAAAAAGGTCACGGCGGCAAGATGGTACTCATTTCTTCCCAGCGTGGCATCTCTGCTATGGAGAACATTGCTCTCTACAGCATCACCAAGGCAGCTGTTATGGGTATGGTTCGCTCACTTGCAGTTGACTTCGCACCGTATGGCATCATCGTCAACGGCATTGCTCCGGGCTACGTTATGACCCCGATGGTCGAAAAGGTCTTCGCAGACAATCCTGCTCAGAAAGACTATGTATATGGTCGCACCCCAAGCAAGGTCAAGATGGGCTCGCTCGAGGAAATGGCAAACGCTATCTACTTCCTCTGCTCACCGGTTACCGAGTACACCACCGGTCAGACGCTCATTCTCGATGGTGGCTGGTCCATCCAGTAAATGTTTTGTTCGTGCAGCTGCCCTTTGGTGGCTGCACCTTTTTCTTCCGTTTCATTTCATACCTATCGAAAGGGGTTGTACATGGAAGGTACAATGAATGCAGTTCACTGCGTAGGTCGCGAAGAGCCATGGCAGTATGTTGAGGATGCTCCGATTCCCCAGATCAAAGACGACGAAGTACTTCTCGAGATCAAGGCTTGCGGCATTTGCGGCACCGATCACTCTCTGCATCGCGGTCAGGAAGCTCTCTTCAATTCTTATGACATCCATTTCCCGGCAGTTTTCGGTCACGAATTCTCCGGCGTCATCGCTGAAGTAGGCAAGAACGCTCCGAGCAACCTCAAGGTTGGCATGCGTGTAACCGCTAACCCGGTTCTGTTCGATAACACCTGCTCCTACTGCGATAAGGGCATGGTCAACATCTGCGACAATCGTCCGTTCTACGGTACCGACCTGCCAGGTGCATTCGCAAAATATATGCCCATGCGTGCAACTAATGTTATCCCGCTGCCTGACGACGTTTCGTTCGTTCAGGGTGCACTGCTCGAGCCCCTGGGTGTTGCTCTCAACGCTGTTGAGCGCGTACATCCCGAGCCGGGCGACACCGCGCTTGTCATGGGCCCTGGCCCTATCGGTCTTCTCATGATCGCAGTCCTCAAGCAGGCTTATGGTATTCAGAAGGTTATCTGCTCTGGTCTCGCTATGGACACCAAGCGTCTTCAGGTTGCAGAGCAGCTCGGCGCTATCACCATCAATGGCTCTGAGGAAGACGTTATCGCGCGTGTTGCTGAGCTTACCAACGGCAAGGGCCCCGAGATCATTCTCGATGCAGCTGGCCACTACACCGTTGTTGAGCAGGCAGTTGAAATGGTCGCTAAGAACGGCAAGATCGGCATCACCGGTCTGCCCGCTCAGGCTTCCACTATTCACATGAACCCGATCGCTATGCGTCAGATCACCATCGTTGGTTCTCGTGCTTACGAGCGCAAGCATTGGCGTCAGGGCCTGGCGCTTCTTGCCAACGGCCTCGACATCGCGCCTATCGCAAGCCACGTTCTTCCTTTGAAGGACTTCGAAAAGGGCATGGAGCTCATCGACGCTGGCGAAGGCCTCCGTGTTATCCTCGAGCCGTAATTCAGCTGGCTTGAAATAGCACTACTCTCCCGTATAAGGGGAATTGGAAAGCCCCGGTTTTCTGCCGGGGCTTTCTTTCAATAGGTTATTTATTCTTTAGATTGGAGAAATACATGGCAGGTTTGGAAGGCGTAATCGTCGTTGATCTCACCCAGTATGCAGCTGGTCCTGCAGCAAGCCGTCTGCTCGGCGAATTGGGCGCAACGGTCATCAAGGTCGAGCCATTCACGGGCGACGAACAGCGTACTCAGGGTGCAGCTTGGGGTATGCATTACAAGAGCGAATTCGACGATGTCGCATATGACTGCGGTTCGTTCAACAAAGAATGGACAGCGATCGACTGCAAGAGCCCAGAAGGCAAGGAAGCAATGATGCGTCTTCTGGAAAAAGCAGACATCTTCGTTACTTCGCTGCGTGACGGTGCACTTCAGCGCCTCGGTTTCGACTATGAGACCTTGCATGCGAAATTCCCGAAGCTCGTTTGGGCACAGAACCGTGGCTATGGCCAGTTCGGTCCTATGAAGGATGCTAAGGGCTTCGACGCAACTTCATTTGCCGCACGTTCTGGCTTCGTTGCTTCGATTCCGCAGAACAACGAGCACTATGAGCCCGGCAACTCGCCGATCGCATTTGGCGACTGGAACACCGGCTGCGCTCTTTGCGCGGGCATCTTGGGTGCTTACGCAGGTGCGCTGCGCACGGGCGAAGGCGACAAGGTCACCACGAGCCTCTATCACGTTGGCACCTGGGGCATGACCTGCTCGCTCATCACGGCACAGCAGGGCGATCCGCATCCGAAGGACCGCATGAAGGCGAAGTGCCCGACCAACAACTCCTATCCTTCTCGCGATGGCGTTTGGTTCCTCATGTGCTTCGGCAACTACAACAAGTACTGTCAGCTCGTGTTCGAAACGCTCGAGATGGATCCGAAGTACTTCACCGATCCTGAGCTCAACACGCTCGAGGCTCTCGCGAACAATGGCCGCTATGAAGAGGTTGTTGCAGCGATCCAGGACGCTACCAAGAAGTTCGACTTCGTTGAGCTTGAGAAGCGCTTCCGTGAGAACGATATTCCGTTCGAGAAGATCCAAACGGTCGCTGACGTTCTGAACGACGAAGAGGCATTCGCTAATGACCAGCTCCGTCGCATCAAGTATGTCAAGCAGGGCCCGACCTCAGAATTCACCGAAGGCGAAGAGTACATCGTTACCACGCCTCCGTTCCGTCTGGATTCTATTGGCGATCCGGTGCTCTATCGTAGCCGCCCGATCGGTTATGACACGCGTAAGATCTTGAAGAACATCGCTGGTTATACCGATGCAGAGATCGATAAGCTCGCAGCTGACGGTGCAGTCATGGAATACGATGGCGATCCGCTGCCTCCTGAGGTGCTGGAGCCTAGCTTCGGTCCGAACTCGAAGAAGACTAAATAAAGGTGGTTTAACTAATGGCAAAGAATACTCCATTTTCTGATATTACCGTTCTCGACTTCTCTCGTTACCTTCCTGGTGGCTATGCAACGCAGGTCCTCGCAGACCTCGGCGCAACGGTCATCAAGGTCGAAGACACGGGCCTGGGCGACTTCATGCGTCACGACTATCCGACTAAGGGCGGCGGAATCTCTTACTACATCACCGCGCTCGGCCGCAACAAGAAGTCCGTTTCTTTGAACCTGAAGAACGAAGAAGTTGTTGACTGGTTCTTGAAGATGGCACAGGAAGCAGACATCATCGTCGAAAGCTTCCGTCCTGGTGTTACCGCTAAACTCGGCATCGACTACGAATCAATCAAGAAGCTCAATCCGGGCATCATCTACTGCTCGATCTCGGGCTATGGTGCTAACGATCCTCGTTCGAAGAAGGCTCAGCACGACCTGAACATGCAGGCGACAAGTGGCTATCTGTCTGTCAACCATGGTTCTACTTCGCCGCTGCATCTTTGCGACCTGTCTTCAGGCATGGTTGCTGGCCAGGCGCTGCTCGCTGCGCTCTATGCGCGCACCGTTACGGGCGAAGGCGCTTACATCGACATCTCGATGTTCGATTGTTTCGTTTGGTGGAACTCGCTGCTCGACAGCCGCTGGTGCTTCAACGATGGCGAATGCAAGCGTGACGACCTCGAGTATCCGTCAACCGCTTACAACGTCTATGAGACCAAGGACGGCGGCAAGCTTGCTCTTGGCATGGTTGAGCCTAAGTTCTGGGAGCCGTTCTGCGATGCGATCGGTCACCCCGAGATCAAGCCAACTGGTTTGATGCGTCGTTGGGAAGCTCCTGAGGCATTCGAGATCGTCGAAGAGACCATCAAGGGCCGTACCACCCAGGAATGGCTCGATTGGCTCGAGGATAAGGACTTCTGCATCGCTAAGGTCAACTCCAAGACTGAAGCGGTCGAGCAGATCACGCGCGAGAACCCTGAGGCTCTCGCATGGGTTGAATTCCCCAATGTTGGTCGCGTGCTGCAGACTGGTCTGCCTCACCATATCTCAACCATTCCGGTCGAGATCTCTGAATTCACTGAGGTTTCGCCGCTTGGTGCAGATACCGAAGTCTACCTGAAAGAGGTCGGCGCAGACGATGCGACGATCGCACGCCTTAAGGAAGAGGGCGGCATTCGATTGGGTGACGATATTGAGCCTGAAGAGGATCGAGCTCCAGTTAAGCCTGCATAAGGCCACGATCCAACCTTTGGGAAATCTTTCCTTCCTAGAAGAGCGCCGGCGTAATGCCGGCGCTCTTTTATTGTGGGCAAAATAGTATCGATGGGCAAAGTTGAGTCTTGCCTTCTTGGTAAGGGTTAGGTCTCTCCTCTCTCATTCTCTTACCGCGACCTGCAACCATCTGTAGGTGACAAACTACCCGGTCGTTCGTCACCTATGTTATCCGTTTCGCACCCTTCACTGTCTGAATAGAATTCAACAAAACCGCATGTCATGTGGGATAAATCGCGTTTATTTACTTCAACTTGCCCTGTAATGCAAGAACATTTTCACTACTTGAAGTTACAAGTTTCCGACAAAGGTAACGACATTTTCGCAGTGTTGTCCACCTCGTTGTTTGACCTCGCTCGTTGCCATATTCTGGCTATGGGTTTTCTTGAAAAACCATCAACTATCTGGGCAAATGTTTTGATTTGTATAAAAAAGTTCCGTTCAACGCATTGATCAGATACTTGATATCGATTGGCATGGGGAAGAAGGAGGGGAAAATGTTATTCGATGTTTATGGAGCGAATGCGGGCTTCCAATGGCTCGGTTTGTTCATGGTGGTTGGCGCGCTCATCTTGCTCAATGAGTTCGCGAGACGCACTAAAGCAGGCGGCATCTTCATGTTCATTGGAGTGTGTGCAGCGATGACCGTCTATTGTGTGGTGGTCGAAATCGGAGCCGCCATGGGGGCTGAGTGGGCGCTCAATAACCCAACATATCAAACGATGGGTGGCTGGTTCCACTACGCTAAGGTCTATGCGGCAACCGCAGGCTGTATCGGCTTCATGATGCTAAAGTACAGTTGGGGCAAGATCGGTCGCTCACATTGGTTCAAGGCGTTCCCGTTCGTTATCGTTGCGATCAATATCCTCATTGCGGTCGCAAGCGATTTCGAAAGTGCGATCGTAGCATGGGATTCCAGCTTCGTAACTGATGAGGGCGTGCTTCTGAATGGTGGCATCCATAACGTACTGAATGGCTGCGCAGGCTTGCTGAACATTCTGTGCATGACCGGTTGGTTCGGCATCTACATCTCAAAGAAGCGCCAGGATATGCTGTGGCCCGATATGACATGGGTCTTCATCATCGCCTATGACCTCTGGAACTTCTGCTACACCTACAACTGCCTGCCGACTCACTCTTGGTATTGCGGTATCGCGCTTTTGCTCGCGCCTACCATCGCAGGCCTTTGGTGGAACAAAGGCGGATGGATCCAGAACCGTGCGTTCACGCTTTCGATGTGGTGCATGTTCTGCCAGGTTTGCCCGATGTTCGCAAACGATTCGATCTTCGCAGTTCACTCGGTGAACAATCCGGCAGTGAACACCGTGGTGGCTTCGATCGCGCTCATCGCCAATATCGCAGCGCTTTCTTACATCATCTACCGCTCGAAGAAGCTCAAGGTCAATCCTTACAAGCAGGAAGTGTTCGTGGGCACCAAGGACTTCCGCGAGGCAATGGCTCGCCGTGCTTCCACCGACTACCTGCTGGCTACTGAGCCGAAGAGCGCAACTGCTGCAGAGATCGCTGAGATGGTCGCGTATAACGAGCTTCCTGTTGAAGGTAAGCCAGGCTTCGTCTATGTGGCTGTTGATAAGAACGGCCAGGAGGCAACCGAGACGATCAAGCGGGAATAGCCGCGCACCTAAAACGCAACGCATAGCTATCTGCGATTCGTATCCTAAAAAGCCTCGTCCGATCCGTTCGGGCGGGGCTTTTTGGTGACAAACTACCCGGTCGTTCGTCATCTTTTTCATTCGTCATCAACTCGATCAGTGGAGAGCGCGAGACACGAGGTTCCCCGCTTCCCTGCTCAAGAACCTACATCTTGCAGGTTCTTTCGTGCGTCGCTGCTTTGCTCGGGTTTTATTAATAACGAATTTAGTCGGCAAAGAGTCACCTCGCTGCCTCACCCTCCCCGCTGATCGAGCTAGATGTTTCCGACCAAGCAAGCAGCTGAGCCCATGGGGTACTTGAATTACTCTGAGTCCGCATTCTTAATTCGTAATAGGTTGTTCGAAGGAGCGAAGCGCATGAGCTTGCCTCGAAGAGCAAGCGAACAGCGGAAGCGGGTAATTACAAGTGCCCCTTGGGCGTGCTGCTTGCGTGAGATAGAAGGACGCTCTATCGATCGATAACGGAGGGGAAGGCTATGAGGAACACGGCACCACCTTCGGGATCGTTGAACGCGGTGATGTTGCCATCGTTGCCTTCGACGATGGCCTGCACGATCGAAAGACCGAGGCCTGATCCGCCCTTCACACGCGAGCGCGAGAAGTCGGTGCGGTAGAAGCGCTTGAATAGAAGCGATGGGTTGATGTCGCCGAAGCCCACGCCGTTATCCTTCACGGCGATGATGGATTTATCATCGACGCCGGAAAGCATGATCTTCACGCTGCCTCCTTCGGGCACGTGCTTGCAGGCGTTATCGGTGAGGTTGATGATCGCCTGCTTCAGGCGCGCAGGGTCGATGAGGATATCGGGCGCTTCGCCATCGATGGAGAACTCGATATCTTTCTTTTGGAAGTTCGCGCTCAAGATCTCGCCAACTTCTTCAGCGATCTGGCGGATGTTCACACGTTCTATAGTGGTGGGGGAGTCTTCTTGGATATGGCGCAGCGAGATGAGGTCGTTCACAAGGTTGTTCAAGCGTTCCGCCTCAGAAAGCGTGATCTGCAAGAAGTGCTGGCGCATGGAGAGCGGCATGTCGGGATCCATCATAAGCTCAGCATTACCGCTGATCGCCGTTAGGGGTGTGCGGAATTCGTGAGCCACGTCCGAGATGAATTCACCTTCACGGTGACGCAATATCGCGATCTCATCCTTATGGGATTCTGCGGTGTCGATCAAATCCTCGATATCGTGCGAAAGCTCTTCGCTCTCATAGATACCATGGTTGATCTTGAACGAGATGTTGTAATCGCCTTCATGGTAGCGCTTGAGACTCTGGGCAAGTTCGCGGAAGGGTTTGCTCGTGAAATGAGCGATGGCAAGACTCAAGAAGAAGGCGATACAGCTGACCGGGATGATAAGGAGCAAGATCCACTCTGAGGCATGGAAGAAGTGAATGCCGCAGATGCAGATGATCGAGCAGCTTAGGGCAGAAAGAAGAGTCGTCGTGAATGCGACGTGCGTTGCGAGCCTCATTGAAGCTTCGCCAGGCTATTTTTTGAAGCGATAACCGTAACCACGTACGGTTTCGACGACTTGCGGATTGTAGCCAGCAGCTTCGATCTTATCGCGAAGACGCTTGATGTGCGTATCGACCGTCTTCGTTTCCGTGATGAATTCCCAGCCCCAGGCTTCGCGCAGCAGATCTTCACGAGAGACGACCTTGCCGGCGTTGTGCATGAGGCAGCTCATGAGCTCGAACTCGCGCGGCGTAAGATCGATCGGGCCATGCTCGCCCGTGGCGGTGTGCGCGTCGTCGTCGAGCGCGATGCCGCTTGCGCTGACCTCAGCGCTGGTGGAATTGGTAGCCTGCGAACGACGGAGCAATGCACGTGTGCGTGCGATAAGCTCGCGGATGCCGAAAGGTTTAGCCAGATAGTCGTCTGCGCCCAGCTCAAGGCCGATGATCTTGTTCACTTCGCCATCGCGCGCGCTCAAGAACAGGGTAGGCGTGTCATAAGAGGCGCGAATACGACGGCAGAGTTCATAGCCATCGATGCCCGGAAGCATGATGTCGAGAATATAGAGATCGTAGGGTTTCTGCTCGATGAGCGTGAGTGCTTGTTCACCGTCGCCAGCAGTATCGACCGTGTAGTTTTCCTTCTGCAGAGCATAGCTAACGAATTCGGTGATAGATGGTTCGTCGTCAACGACAAGAATGCGCGCAGGAGTATGATCCATAGCTAATCCCTCTCAATATCTGTTAAAACTTTTATCAAGCGCGTGCTGATAAAGTGATTTCCCCTTATGCAATATGGTAGCATTCGTTTTACGATTTACTGTACATAATCGCCGAGCGTTTTTAAAAAATAGTAGGCCTGGGAAGGTACTTCGCGATGCTTTTAGTGGTTGATATCGGCAATACCCACACCGTTTTGGGAATCTATGATCAAGATCGTTTGATCCATATGTGGCGCCTTGCCACTAACGTTGAATATACGAGCGATGAATTGCGCATCAAGCTTCGCGCGCTGCTCAGTGCCGAAGAGATCGATGCTGGCGTGATCAAGGGCGCCATCCTCTGTTCGGTGGTGCCAGCGCTCACGCACAATTGGGAAAAGGCGTGCGAACGCTCCTTCGGGGTTGCACCTCAGGTGGTTTCGGCGCGCAGTTGCGCTCACTTGCTGAACATCGACAAGACTTCGTTCGTCGAACTTGGCGCCGATCGTGTGGCTGATGCGGTCGCAGCGAAGGCCATCTTCGGCGCACCGGTCGTGGTCGTTGATTTCGGCACCGCAACGAACATGGAGGTCATCGACAAGGATGGCGTGTTCGTAGGCGGCGTTATCGCTCCCGGCGTGGAATCTTCGATGCGCTCGCTCATGTCGCGCGCGGCGCTTTTGCGTGCGGTCGAATTGGAAGACCCGGGCGTGGCGATCGGCCGCGATTCATCCGAGGCCATCCAGATCGGCGTGGTGAGCGGCGAAGCGGCTCGTGTCGATGGGCTGGTCGAGCGCATTCAAGCAGAGCTTGGCTATAAGACCAAAGTGGTGGCAACAGGCGGTCTCGCGCACCGTATCGCACCGCTTTCGCATACGATCACCGAAGTGGATGTGGAGCTAACCTTACAGGGGCTTCGCCTGATCTATAACGAGTTGAAAAAGTGCGATAATCAGCGCTAGAGCCTAAAGAGAAAGAGGGGACCCGACGTGCTAACCGATATTGAAATCGCCCAGGCGGCTCAGCCGCTCGACATTTCCGCTGTTGCAGAGAAAGCGGGTGTGGCGAGCGAATACCTCGAGTGCTATGGACGCACGAAGGCGAAGGTTGACTACAATCTTCTTCGCGATAAGGACTACCAGCCGGGCAAGCTCATTCTGGTCACGGCGATCAATCCCACGCCAGCTGGCGAAGGTAAGACCACCACAACGGTGGGTCTCGCCGATGCGCTTTCCAAGATGGGCAAGAATACCGTGGTCGCGCTGCGCGAGCCCTCGCTCGGGCCCGTCTTTGGCGTGAAGGGCGGCGCTGCAGGTGGCGGATATGCTCAGGTCATTCCCATGGAAGACATCAACCTGCACTTCACGGGCGATTTTCACGCTATCGGCGCTGCGAACAATCTGCTCGCAGCTATGCTCGATAACCATATTCAGCAAGGCAACGAACTCGGCATCGATGTGCGCCGCATCACGTGGAAGCGCGTGGTGGATATGAACGATCGCCAGCTGCGCAACATCGTGTGCGGCCTTGGCGGCCCGAAGGCGGGCATGCCGCGTGAAGACGGCTTCGATATCACGGTCGCATCCGAGGTCATGGCCATTTTCTGTCTTGCAACTTCCATTACCGATCTGAAGGAGCGTTTGGGCAAGATCGTGGTGGCCTACACCTACGACGATGAACCGGTCACGGCGCATGATCTCGGCGCAGAAGGCGCTATGGCGGCGCTGCTGAAAGATGCGCTCAAGCCTAATCTCGTACAAACCCTCGAAGGCACGCCTGCCTTCGTGCATGGCGGTCCCTTCGCGAACATCGCGCATGGCTGCAATTCCATCATGGCAACGCGCATGGCGCTCGCCCTCGGCGATTATTGCGTGACCGAAGCGGGCTTCGGCGCCGATCTTGGTGCAGAGAAGTTCCTCGACATCAAGTGTCGTTTAGCGGGCATTGAGCCTGATGCGGTGGTCGTGGTGGCAACGGTGCGCGCGCTCAAGAATCATGGAGGCGTGGCCAAGGCGGATCTGAGCGAAGAGAATCTTGAGGCCTTGAAGGCTGGCTTGCCGAACTTGTTGCAGCACGTGGATAACATCCGCAACGTCTATAACCTCCCGTGCGTGGTAGCCATCAACGAATTCCCGACCGACACGCAAGCCGAGATCGATCTCGTGCGTTCAAGCTGCGAGGAGCTTGGTGTGAACGTGGCGCTTTCTCAGGTGTGGGCGAAAGGCGGCGAAGGCGGCCTTGAGCTCGCCGAAGAAGTCGTGCGCCTGTGTGATGAAACGAGCAAGCTCACCTTTGCTTATGACGATGGCTTGGGTTTGGCTGAAAAGATCGAAGCGATCGCAAAACGCGTCTATCGTGCCGACGGCGTGGACTTCACGCCTGCAGCTGCGCAGGAGATCGCTAAGCTCGAAAGCCTCGGTTTCGGCGAGTATCCAGTCTGCATGGCGAAGACCCAGTACAGCTTCTCCGATGATCCAGCCAAGCTCGGAGCACCGAAGGATTTCCGCATCATGGTGCGCCAGGTGAAGGTTTCTGCTGGCGCAGGCTTCGTGGTCGCTCTTACGGGCGATGTGCTCACGATGCCGGGCTTGCCGAAAGAGCCCGCGGCACTGCGTATCGATGTGGATGAGACCGGCAAGATCAGCGGCCTGTTCTAAGCCGGCTTCTATGATCGACCGTACTTTTATCGACGAACTGGCGAGCAAAGCTCCCACGCCAGGTGGTGGGGGAGCGAGCGCCTATTGCGGCGCGCTTGCAGCAGCACTCTCTTCTATGGTGTGCAACCTTACGCTGGGCAAGGCTGCCTACAGCGCTGTTCAGGATGAAGTTCAGGATTGTTGCGACCAGCTGAGCGCGCTTATCGACCATCTGATCGAGCTTGTTGAAGAAGACGCGAATGCCTTCGCTCCACTTGCGGCGGCCTATGGTATGCCGCGTGAAACGCCTGAGGAACAACGCGCAAAAGAAGAGGCACTGCAAACGGCGCTCATCGCTGCGTGTGATGTGCCGCTTTCCATCATGCAAACCTGCGCGCGCGTGATCGAGCTTGCAGAAGTGCTCGCGGAAAAAGGCTCGCGCATGGCGCTTTCCGATACCGGTGCCAGCCTGCTCTTCGCTAAGGCGGCATTGCAGGGAGCATCGCTCAATGTGGTGATCAACTGCGCTTCCATGACCGATCGTGATCGTGCGAGCATGTATCAAGAAGAGATGCGCAACCTGCTTAACGCATACACTGTGCGTGCCGATCGCGCTTACGAAACCGTGGTAAAGGAGCTTGAACGATGATCCCGCATATTCTCGGTTCGAAACCCGTGGTCGAAGCCATGGAGGCTGATCTTAAGCCGCGCGTAGAACTGCTGCGCCAGCAGGGCATCGTTCCCAAGCTCGCGATCGTGCGCGTTGGCGCGAACCCTGACGATCTTAGTTACGAGCGCATGGCCATCAAGCGTGCCGAGTCGCTCGATATTGCAGTGCAGGTGTTCGACTACCCCGAAAACGTTGATCCTGAACTGGTAGCGGGAGATATCAGATACATCAACGAAGACGCGAGCATTCACGGTTGCTTGATGTTCCGTCCGCTTCCTGAATACATGGACGAGCAGGCGCTTTGCAATATGCTCGTTCCTCATAAGGATGTCGATGGCATTTCGGTCGCGGCGCTTGGTGGCATCTTCATCGATGACCCCGATGCCTTGCCGCCTGCAACGGCGGAGGCCTGCATTAAGGTGCTCGATCATTACGCTATTCCGCTTCAGGGCAAGCGCGTTGTGGTGGTGGGGCGTTCGCTTGTGATCGGCAAACCGGTTTCGATGATCCTTCTGCGTTACAATGCCAGCGTGACCATCTGCCATTCGAAAACGCTCGATCTGGCCGAAGTCACGCGTCAGGCGGATATCGTCATCTGCGCAACGGGGCGCGCTCGTGCGTTCGGTGCGGAATATTTCACGGAAGGCCAGATCGTGCTCGACGTGGGCATCAACTTCGATGCCGAAGGCCACATGTGTGGCGATGTCGATTTTGAGGCGGTCGAGCCGATCGTTGCAGCTATCACACCAGTTCCTGGCGGGATCGGATCGGTCACTACCTCTTGCACCATGGAGCACACGGTTCGTTCTGCTGAGCGCAGCGCGCGCTAAGGAGTGCGTGTGGAGCTAGCGGATCGCAAGATCACTTCCTTAAATGTTGAAGAGACGCAGCGGATAGCAGCTGCCCTTGCCGAGGTGGTTGTTCCCGGCACGGTGATCGCGCTCGAAGGCGATCTGGGTGCAGGGAAAACGCACTTCACCCAAGGGCTTGCGCGCGGACTTGGCGTTGGCGAAGCGGTCACGTCACCCACGTTCAACGTGATGAGCGTCTATGATCAAGGCCGTTTGCCGCTCTATCACTTCGATCTGTATCGCTTGGAAGATGCGCTCGAGCTTGAAGACATCGCATTCTATGACTATGTCGAAGCCGATGGGGTGAGCTGCATCGAATGGGCCGCGAAGTTCCCCGAGGAGATTCCTACCCAAGCGTTTTGGATCTCGATCACCACGCGCGAGGATAACGCGCGTTCGATCGAAGCGCACACGACAAGCGAAGAGACGCAAGTACTCATCGACGCTTGGTTCGCGCGCATTCAAGCAGCCAAGCACCCGGAGTGAAGCGAGAAGGATACGCAGTGTCCCAAAAGAACTACATACTTGCCTTCGATACCGCCAACGAGATCATCGCTGTTGGCGTGGGGGAGCTCGAGCGTGAAACCGCCACGATCAAGGTGCTCGCATCGTGTGAAACGCCTGCATTCCGCGCTTCGAACACAAAGCTCATCGCGAAGATCGATGCCGCGCTCGAAGACGCAGGGGTGGCCAAGAGCGAGCTTGCGTGTGTGGCTTGCGGCCGTGGCCCAGGCTCGTTCACGGGTGTGCGCATCTGCACGGCAACCGCAAAAGGGATCGCGCTTGGTTTGGATCTGCCGCTCTTCGGCGTCTCCACGCTCGATGCTCAAGCGTGGGATCAATGGGCGAAGGGCGTGCGCGGCGAGGTGGTCGTTCTTGGTGATGCGATGCGCAAAGAAGTCTATCCCGTGCGCTATGTGCTGAACGACGAAGGCCCCGTGCGCCAAAATGCCGATTTCGTCATCAAGGCCGAGGCGGCGAAGGAGTGGCTGGCAGCTTCTGCAGAACGCCAGACCATCACGGGTGATGCGCTCGGTAAGTTCGCTGAGCTGTTCGCGCCCTTCGGCACGCTTGCGCCCGAGAGCGACTGGCATCCCACGGGCGCTGGTTTGCTGCGCTGCGTTGAGGCTGCTTGGCGCGATGGCGCGTTCGCTCCCGATGATCGAGCGTTGGGCAACCCGCTCGCGCTGTTGCCCGTCTATACGCGCCTTTCCGATGCGGAAGAGCACGAACGCATCAAGCTGGCGAAGATGCCAGAAGGCGCCGAGCGCGCGCAGGAGTTGCGCGTGGGGGTGGCAGACCCCAAAGAAGGGTGTTGTGCGAGCGGCTCTGCAGAGCCAGGCCACGAAGATGACCAAAGCAGCTCCGTGCTTCCCGCAGGCTTCGAAGTGCGTTTCGTTCCGCTCGATGCTTCTTGGGCGGGCGAAGTTGAAGCGCTCGAGGCGCGCGTGATGGGAAGCGACGCGTGGAATGCAGCCCAGGTCATCGACGATCTGCCGCGCAGCGATCGCACCTGGTGGGCGGCGTTCTTTACGTCAGATGCCGCAAAACGAACCGTTGAACACGGAAGCGATACGCTCATCGGCTATGCGGGCGGATGGATCGTTGATGGCGGGGTGCAGATCTTGAAAGTCGCGACCGATCCTTGCTATAGGCGTTTGGGAATCGCGCGTTCGCTTATCGAGCAGATCGCACTCGACGCGCGTGACCTGGGCGCACATGAGATGTCGCTTGAGGTGCGCATCACGAACACAGGAGCGCATCGTTTCTATGAAGAGCTGGGCTTGAAGAACATCGGTGTGCGTCCGCGCTATTATTCTGACCGCGAAGACGCCGTGATCTACGAAGGGCCGTTGCCACTGCCTCATCACGATGTGGCAGGCATGGATCTTATGATCAACGACATCGCTCGTGCGCATGAGGGCGTGCCCTCTTCCGAGACGCTGATCTTTGCAATCGAGACCTCATGTGATGAAACGGCAGCCGCCATCATCAACGGCGAAGGCGAGATCATTGCCGATGTGGTGGCCTCTCAGATCGACTTCCATGCGCGTTTCGGCGGCGTGGTGCCCGAGATCGCAAGTCGTAAGCATATCGAGGCCATCGCCGGTGTGGCGCTCGAATGCCTGGAGCAAGCGCGCGAAACGCTTCAAGACCCCAGCCTTACCTGGAAGGATCTTTCGGCGGTCGCAGCAACGTATGCTCCGGGCTTGGTAGGCGCGCTCGTGGTGGGTCTCGCGTTCGCTAAAGGATTAGCCTGGAGCTGCGATTTGCCGCTGGTGGGGGTCAACCATCTGGAAGGACACATCTACGCGAACAAACTTGCCTGCCCGCAGATTCAGCCGCCCATGGTGGTTTCGCTCGTTTCGGGTGGCCACACGATGCTCGTGGAAGTGAAGGACTGGGGCGAATACACCACACTCGGACAGACGCTTGATGATGCGGTAGGGGAGGCGTTCGATAAGGTGGCCAAAGCGCTCGGGCTTGGATACCCTGGGGGCCCGCTCATCTCGAAGCTCGCAGAAAAGGGTGATCCGAAAGCGATCAAGTTCCCCCGTGCGATGCTCCATTCGGGCGACTACACCTTCTCGCTTTCGGGCCTCAAAACGGCAGTGCTCACCTATCTGCAAAAGGAACAGCAAGCGGGCAGAGAGTGGAACATGCCCGATATAGCGGCAAGCTTCCAGCAGGCGGTCATCGACGTGCAGGTTGCCAAGGCGCGCGCGGCGCTTGAGCAAACCGGTGCGCGCGAGTTCTGCTTGGGTGGCGGGGTAGCTGCGAATCCGAAGTTGCGCGAAGCCTACGAAGATCTCTGCGATGAACTGGGTGTTCGCCTGACCATGCCTCCGCTCAAGGCATGCACCGACAACGCTTCGATGATCGCGCTCGTTGCGCTTGAGCGCTACCAAGCGGATAAGTTCTTCGACTTCGATTGCGATGTGGTAGCGCACGTTTCGCTCGATGATCCTTACTAACCTGTTCACCTAAGAGCTATTCAGCCCGTAATCGCGCCGCTCCTAAAACCTTCGATTGCTTTATTTGTGCGG
Organism: uncultured Eggerthella sp.; assembly: GCA_958409415.1. Lineage (GTDB taxonomy): Bacteria > Actinomycetota > Coriobacteriia > Coriobacteriales > Eggerthellaceae > Anaerotardibacter. The sequence continues at coordinate 337,760 of CATYMO010000001.1, forward strand.
ATAGCTACGATAGATTGCGCACAAGAAAGCGAGCCGATCTTAGGCTCGAGAACATGAAGGGTGATTGAGGGCGCGGTGCAAATGGGTGCGGCAAAGCTCGAGACAAGCGGACATTCGATCGATACGGCAACGGGCCAGAATGCTCCTGCTGAACTTTCGTCTGATCGGGTGAAGAAGATCTTCACTGATATCGCGTGGGATTACGAACGCTTCAACCGCCTTTCGAGCTTTGGGCAATACATTTCCTGGCTCGAAACGCTCATCGACAAATCGCCCATTACGCCCGAAACGCAGCTGCTCGATATCGCGGGTGGCACTGGTGATGTGAGCTTCATGGCGTGCAATCGCAAGAAGCCAGCGAAGATCGTGCTTTCCGACTACACTCCTGCCATGCTTGACGTGGCTAAAGAGCGCCTTGAAGAAGGGGAGAACCGCGGCGTTCCCGTTGAGCTTGCAGTCGTGGACGGGCAAGACATCCCCTATGAAGACGAGAGTTTCGACATCATCACCATGTCCTATGGCATTCGCAACATGCCCAAGCGCGAACAAGCGCTCTCCGAGATGTATCGCGTGCTGAAGCCGGGCGGTGCGCTCTGCGTGCTCGAATTCTCCACCCCTCCCAATCCGCTCATGCGCCTTGGGTATCGGTTCTATTTGCGCTTCGGCATCCCGCTGTGGGGAAAGATCTGCACGGGCGATGCATCCGGGTTCATCTATCTCGCCAAATCCATCAAGGCGTTTCCTGACCAGGAAGGCTTTGCGCAGATGCTGCGTGATGCGGGCTTCACCGATATCGAATGGACGAACGTCACATTCGGCGTCGCCGCCGTCCACATCGCCCACAAAAGGTGACAAACTACCCGGTCGTTCGACACCTTTTTTAGTTCGATCAGTGGAGAGGGCGAGGCACGAGGTTCCCCGCTTCCCTGTTCGCGAATCAGCTTACGCTGATTCGCTCATGCGTCGCTGCTTTGCTCGGGTTTTATTAATAACGAATTTAGTCGGCAAAGAGTCACCTCGTTGCCTCACCCTCTCCACTGGTCGAGTTGGTGTCGAACGACCGGGTAGTTTGTCATCTTTTCCCGCATATAGAGTGCGCATGGCAGCGAATGCGCATGTTTACGTGATAAGATATCGCGTGAGCTAGTATCTCAGGAGGAAGCCATGCTGCTGTGTGCACAACATGTTTTACCCGTTTCGTCTGCACCGATCGAAAACGGCGCTGTTCTGGTCAAAGACGGCAAGATCGCCGACATTGGCAAAGCTGACATGCTGCGCATTCGTTATGCTGAAGAAGAGGTGCGCGATTTCGGCACTGCCGCCATCTGCCCTGGCTTGATCAACCTCTACGCGCGTCTTGAAGATGCTATTCTTCGTGGTCTTATGAGCGATGTTCCCTACGCAGCCTGGATGAAGGAAATCTCCGACCTACGTAGGCGCCTTTCGGCCGAAGAGTCGTATGAGTCTGCTTATCTTGGCGCGCTCGAGTCGCTCGCAAGTGGCATCACCACCGTGGGTGATATCACCACAACGGGCGCAGCGGCGAAAGCGGCCGACAAAGTCGGTCTTCGTGCCGTGGTGTACCGCGAGATCTCGGCGATCGACAAGAACCTCGTTAACTATTCGCTCAAGAAGGGCGTGAGCGATCTGGAAAAGTGGTCATCGAAGCTCGAGTCCGATCGCGTTTCGTTCGGCCTGGCTCCAGCCCCAGTGTTCCAGTGCCATCCGCTCATCTATAAGGTTGTTTCGCAGTATGCGCTCGAGCATAACCTTCCTGTTGCCATGCGTTTGGCTGGCAGCCGCGAAGAGTATCGTTTCGTCAAGAACGGTCGCGCGATCAAGAGCGATATGCGTTTCGAGCTTTCAGGTTTCATGGAGCTTCCGCCTTGGTTGCCCACGGGCGTTACCCCAGTGAACTATGTGTTGAACTGGGATGGCTTCGAGGCGGAGAACGTCATGGTCATCTATGGCGTATGCGTCACCCCTGAAGACATCAGCAAGCTGAAAGAATACGACGTTGCCATCGCTGCAACACCGAGCTTGAATGCCCAGCTTGGCATGGGCGTTGCGCCGGTCGATGAATACTTGCGTGCGGGCTTGCGCGTCGGACTTGCTACCGGTGCTCCCGGCTCACTCGACTTCCTCGACCTGTTCACAGAAATGCGCGTCGAGCTGCTCATCCAGCGTGCGCTGAACAACCGCGATTTCATCAGTGCTCAAACGCTGCTCGAGATGGGAACGCTTTCGGCGGCGAAAGTGCTCGGCATCGAAGACAAGGTGGGCTCGCTCGAGGTGGGCAAGCAGGCGGACATCATCGCGATCGACTTCGCCGGTGCGCATCAAACTTCAGCGAACGATCCGATCTTCACGCTGTTAAGCTCGGCTTCTAACAGCGATATCATGATGACCATGGTCGACGGCGACGTTCTCTTTGAGCGCGGTCAATGGCATGTCGACAGCACCGATGTCGCACGCAATATCGGACGTGTCTTGAGCATCCGCAACGCGCTCAGACCCGATCAGGATTAACCCTCGCGCACTAAAGCGACCAACCCATCCTCTTCGCTGCGATTGGCTACATCACACCGAATCGAGCCTACGCGCAGCCAAGCGGTAGGGTAAAGTGAGCGTGATCGTAGGAAAGTGATGTATCGAAATGGCTGGAAAAAAGCAGAAGATAAGCGCTAAACAGGCTGAAGAGCGTCGTCAGGCTGCACTTGAACGTGCGCGCCGCCAAAAAGAAGCGCAGGCACGCAAAGAGTTTTTGAAGCGCGTCGGCATCATCGTCGTATGCGTCATTTTGGTTCTCGCTCTTTCGATTCCAACGGTTGGATTAATGTTCCTCGGCGGCAACTCGTAAGAGCGCCGGCGGTTTTGGTAAAAGATAAGAGGCCTCGTCTTGTTTGGTATCGGTGGATTTGAGTTTTTCCTCATACTCCTCTTTGGCTTTCTGATCTTCGGGCCCGATAAGTTGCCGGAGATCGCCAAGACTATCGGCATGGCCGTTAACAAATTCAAAAAAGCAAAAGATGAGATGGATGGCGTTATTCGCGAAGAAGTGTTCGACCCCAATGCGGAAGAACCCTTCAAGAATCCGGCGCGTGCCATCGATCGTGCACATGGCAAGGTGAAGGAAAAGGTCGCTCGTAGCGAACATGAAGAAACCTTTGCTGAGCGTAAAGCGCGCTACGACCGCGAACGTGCTGAGATGAAGAAGCGCGCTGAGGTTGACGCGCAAAAGCAGGCGGACATCGATGCAAATCGTCAGAAGATGAAAGCCGAAGCTGCCAAGAAAGCGCAAGAGCAGGCAAAGAAGCCTTCAGCCGATGAACTCTACGGCAACGTGCCGCTGAACAAGGAATTCGTACGTGAGCAGAAGCCTGCTTCCGCCTCCACCAAGGCGGCGCAGTCCCAGGCAACCCAGCCTCAAGCAGCCCAGCCTCAGGCAGCTCAGTCCCAGGCAACCCAGCCTCAAGCAGCCGAGCCTCAGGCAGCTCAGTCTCAGGCAACCCCGCCTAAACAAGAGACTGAACCTTCAACTTCTGCGGGAGGTGAAGCTTAGCATGCCTATCGGACCGGCGCGCATGTCGCTTATGGAGCATCTTGGCGAGCTGCGCATGCGCCTTGTGCGCATCGTGGTGGTGTTGCTCGTTTCGTGCCTTATCTTCTATCTAGCAACGCCCACTATCGCGCAGTTCATGCTCATGCCCGTTGCGGAATACCTTCCGGCTAACGAAGATGGACAGGTGCTCCTGAATGTGTTCGGTGCGTTCGACGCATTTGGCCTGCGTTTCCAGATCGCGTTCTGGGCTTCGCTCGTTGCTACCGCTCCGTTCATCTTGTGGCAGATCCTGGCGTTCTTCCTGCCTGCGCTCAAGCCGAAAGAGCGCAAATGGTTCGTGCCAACCTTCATTGCGGGTGTGGCGTTGTTTATCCTTGGAACGATCTTCTGTTATCTCATTATCTTGCCACCGGCGTTCGAATGGCTTACCGATCAGGCTTCTGGCTTCGCTACTATCATGCCCGAAGCGAGCAGGTGGGTCGATATCATCATCAAATTCGAGATCGGCTTCGGCTTTGGCTTCGAGCTGCCCCTTATCGTGTTCTACCTGGTCATGTTCAATATCATCTCGTATGACAAGCTGCGCAAGAGCTGGCGATACGTCTATATCGGCCTGCTCATATTCGCGGCTATGGTCACGCCGGATGCTTCGCCGGTAACGATGGGCCTCATGTTCGCCGCCCTGGTACTGCTCTATGAGATGAGCTTGCTCGTGGCACGCATCGCATTGCGCAAGCGCGCGAAGACCAAAGCAGCACAGGCCGAGATCGAGGCAAAAGAAGCAGAAGAAGCACGCGAGGAACTGCGCCAGCTCAAGCGCGATTTCGATGAGCATCTTTGGGGAAGCGAAGATGAGCTTGCCCCTGCGAAGAAGCCTACGCGTGCAACGGCAGAGGCGGCCAACGTTGCGTCGAGCCAACCTGCCAGCGCGCCAGCAGACAAGTCGAGCAAAGGTGAATAATGCACGAGCTGGGCATCATGACAGGAGTTATGGAGTCGGTCGAGAGCGTTGCGCGCGAGGCAGGGGCTGAGCGCGTACTTAAGGTCTCGCTTCAAGTGGGCGTTATGACCGAAGCCATCGAAGACGCGCTTCAATTCGCCTTCGAGGCACTGGCAGAGAACAACGATTATTTCGCAGGTGCCACGCTTGATATCGAGATGATCCAGCCGAAGAGCATCTGCACGCAGTGCGGTAACGAATTCACGCACGATCGCTTTCATATGCTCTGCCCGGAATGTGGCAGCCCCTTCTTGCAGTTGCTCGAAGGCAAGGAGCTGCAGATCTCTTCCATCGAAGTTGACTTGCCCGATGAAGAAGACGATACTACCAAGCCTGCTCAGGAAAACGAGAGCAGCGAAGCCGACCGTGCGGTCGATTTCGAACACGAAAAGGAGTAATGCTATGCAGATCGATCTCCATAAACCGATTCTTGATAAGAACGATCGCCTTGCCGAAGAGAACCGCGAGCTGTTCCGCGAGAAGAAGGTGTTCGTGCTTGACCTACTCGCTTCGCCCGGTTCAGGCAAGACCTCTACCATCCTTGCTACCATCGAAGCGCTGCGCGATGAATTCAACATCGCGGTCATCGAAGGCGATATCGCTTCTTCGGTTGATTCGGAGAAGATCAAGAGCCAAGGGATCGCTGCGGTGCAGATCAACACGGGTGGCGCGTGTCATCTGGAAAGCGCGATGATCCGTCGTGCGGTTGATGTGCTCGATCTGGACAACCTCGATCTCATCATCATTGAGAACGTGGGTAATTTGGTCTGCCCGACCGATTTCGATCTGGGCGAGAGCATGAAGGCCATGATCCTTTCGGTTCCCGAAGGTGATGACAAGCCGCTCAAATATCCCGGCGTGTTCCAGGCGGCATCTGCCATCGTGCTCAACAAGATCGATACGGCTCCAGTCTTCAATTTCGACGAAGAGCTCTTTTACGATCACATTAAGAATCTGAATCCTACTGCTCCCATCTTCCCGATGTCTGCTACAAATGGTAAAGGCGTTGATGCATGGGCGGAGTGGCTCGCCGATCAGATCCGCGCACTCTAAAGCTAACGCACGCGGGTGGCGCAAGGGATCGGTCGAGCGCTGAGTGAATGCACACTGAAGCTTTGAGAAGGTAGACACCTTTCGAAGAGCCTTGGAAGCTGAGCACCCGCGAAACGCCGCAAAAATGATCGAAGGGGAAGAGGCCAGTATGGATCTGGAGCAGAAGTACACCTTAAGCGTGCAGGCGCTGAAAGACTATGCGCAGCAGGCGGGATTTTCCGAGGTCGTGCTGGGCCTTTCCGGCGGAATCGATTCTGCGCTCGTGGCGGTCATGTGCGTTGATGCGTTCGGCGCCGATCACGTTCATGCTTACATGTTGCCCGGCCCCTATTCGACCGATCATTCGCTCACCGATGCTGAAGAACTCGGCGCGAATCTTGGCATCAAGACCGAGGCCATCTCGATCGTTGGTCCCTACGAAGCGTTTGTGGCGGCACTTGAACCAGCAGCGGGCGGCAAGCTTGAAGGGCTCGCCTCAGAGAACACGCAGGCGCGTTGCCGCATGGTGTGCTTGATGGCGCTTTCGAATGCATACGGCTGGATGATGGTGAACACGGGCAACAAGAGCGAGGCAGCCATGGGTTTCTCGACGCTCTATGGCGATACATCAGGTGCGTTCGCTCCCATCGGTGGCCTGTACAAGACCGACGTGTTCGCGCTTTCCCGTTGGGTGAACGAGCGCGCGGCTGCTGAAGGCAAGGTTCCGCCCATTCCCGAGCACATCATCACGAAACCGCCCAGTGCAGAGCTTTCACCTGGTGCTGAAGACGAGAAAGCGCTCGGCATCGATTACGCCACGCTCGATCAGATCCTGATCGCGCATTTCGAGCAGGGCAAGTCTGCCGAAGAGATCGTTGCAGCAGGCTTCGACCCTGAAGAAGTTGCCTACGCGATCCGCCGTACGAACTCCTACGCGTTCAAGCGCGCCGTCGAGCCCCCCTTCCCCGATGCCAAGTTCTACGTTTAACCTGGATTTTTAATCGAATAGATCTGAGTCAAAAAACTCTTTCACGGAAACGTTAAGTCCTTCTGTAATGCGTACGATGTTTTGGATCGAGACATTTCGTTTTCCTGTTTCGACTTCGGCAAGATATGAGCGCGACATATTGATCGAGTAAGCAAGTGAGTCTTGACTTAGTTTCCGCGCGTCTCGTAGTTCTTTGACTCTGATGCCAATACGTGCCCTTATATCCACAGTAGCCTCCTTTGTGACTACTTGCATGGTTAGGTATTGCTCGAATTAAGTGACCTCGATATAAGTGACAATTTGTGGTAAACTTGCAAATCCCCAGGTAAAAAAGATTGACAGAAGCGCACAAAGTTATCGGGTGGGGGGTGCGCCATTCTGGTGAGCTGATTCTGCATAGAGACAGGTTGGCCGAGCTTATATCGGCGCTCTGTCTAAATGCTATGAGGTGAAGGGAAAAGCGTTATGTCCAAGCATTTTCAATTAGTAATGGAGGGCGGAGTGATGTGTTCACAAAACGAACGAAGCATATCGAAAGAAAAACTGCTCTCGCCTAAAGCAAAAGTTACTCTCCTTATTTTAACAATCATGTTGATGGCTCTCTTTTTGGTAATGCCTGTTCAGCCTGCTCATGCAGAAGAGTCAACTACGATTGATGGTGTCACTTATACTTATTGGACTGATAGTAATGCGGCTGCTATTACTTCGATCAAAACTACGGGTTCACCATTCGTTGAGCTACCTGCTCAAATTGCTGGAAAGCCAGTCAAATATTTACGCTGCAATTTTAGTAACGAGGAACGAATTCAAGGGGTTAAATCACTCGATTTATCGAAATGCACCTCTTTGACCGAGATTAATATCATCAATAGTAAGATTACATCTTTGAATGCATCAGGTCTTCGGTCGCTGGAAAGTCTAAGATGCACTTCAACGAAAATCACGTCTCTTGAGGTGTCTGGGTCAAGTGCCTTAAAAACATTAGATTGCCAATCAAACATGCTTACATCATTAAACGTCTCAGGACTTGTTGCTCTCAAGACGCTGTATTGTAGCAGTAATGCGCTCACCTCATTGAATGTATCAGACTGCAGTAAACTTGAAACTTTAAGTTGCAGCAATAATAGGATTTCGCAACTTAATGCTGCTAATTGTACTTCTTTGAAATACTTTACTCCGAACAATAATCCTTTGACTTCTATAGATATTTCAGGATGTACCTTGCTTCCCGAGCTTGATCTTTCATATGGCGTTTCTGGCAAGCTTGCTTCTTTAAAAGTGACGGGATGTAAGTCGCTTACAACTCTAAATTGCAGCAACAACAATCTTTCATCCTTGGATATGTCCGGTTGCACGTCGCTTACTAAGCTAGAGTGCTATTCGAACAGTCTTTCTACTTTAAAAGTGGCGGGACTTGATAATCTTGAACTTCTCAAGTGCGGCGCAAATAATCTTACAGTGCTTGATTTGTCGGGCTGTGATGCGATTGAGCAATTGGATTGTAAGGGCAATAAGCTCGAATCTCTCGCTGTTTCTAATCTTGGCGCATTGAAAATACTCGATTGCGCGAACAACAGACTAACCACGCTCGACATCTCAGATCACGCTTTTCTCAAAATACTGCACAGTGATAACAACGAACTTGATTCTCTGAAGGCGGCTAATTGTCCAGTTCTTGAAACGCTTGAATGCGCTGGAAATAAGCTGACTCATATGGATATATCAGGGTGCAATGCGATAAGGGAGTTCGATTGTTCCCAAGGCTTTTCGTCTGGAACAAAACTTGTATCCTTGAATGTCGCTAATTGTGAGAATCTTACACGACTCTATTGTCAGCAAAATGCACTTTCTTCGCTCAATATGTCGGGATGTAATGCTCTTTCATATTTAGATTGCAGCAATAATAAACTTGCTTCCATGGATGCAAAGAACCTTCCTTCTCTTGAGACACTCTATTGCAATAATAATGCGTTAACCTCTTTTGGTGTGGATGGTCACAACAAGTTGAGGACCTTAAATTGCAGTAACAACAAGTTGACTTCTTTGAATGTTTCTGGATGTTCAAATCTTGGGACATTGTATTCTAATAATAATAATCTTGGGTCATTGCAGACGAACGGATGCAGTGCTTTAACAATTCTAGACTGTAGCTATAATGCTTTTTCATCGTTGAGCATTTCTAGTCTCAATGCTCTTAAGGCACTGTATTGCAACAACAATAACCTTGCATCTTTGAGTGTTTCTGATTTGAACTCGCTCACGATTCTCAACTGCAACAATAATAAGTTGTCGTCTCTCAGTGTGCTATGGTGTGGAAGCCTTAACACTCTTAACTGCAACAACAATGAACTGTCATCCTTTGATCTTTGGGGATGTAGCTCATTAGAGTCTTTGAATTGCGGTTATAACAAGTTCAAGTCACTTGATGTGACAGACATTCCATCATTAAAGACGCTGCTGTGTAACAACAATGATGATCTCACTGCATTGAATACCTCTGGCCTCAAAGCGCTCACGACGCTTAATTGCAATAACGCAAAACTCTCTTCTATCAATGCTTCAGAATGTTCCGCACTTGAAATACTGAATTGCAGCTATAACAAACTTAAGTCCTTAAACCTTTCTGGCCTCTTTTCACTTAAAACACTGTACTGCAACAACAACGAACTAACCGCGCTGGATATATCGGCAAATAACGCTCTTCGAACACTGGATTGCACCAACAATAAGATTCAAGACACTTCGAAACTTGAATCTTGGCTGCGGACTGGAGGTCATAACGGAGCGGTGCTCCCTCAAGTAATCCAAGATGTCCCAAGCGATCAAGCGGTTAGTGGTGGTAAATGGTGCCACAATTCAAAAGGCTGGTGGTACAGCTTCGGTAGTACATCTTACGCAAAAGGGTTCAACAAGATCGGCAATGCGCACTACTACTTTGATGCCAAAGGCTGGATGAAGACTGGCTGGCAAAAGATCTCGAATAGATGGTACTACTTCAATAAATCGGGAGCCATGAAGACAGGTTGGACGAAAGTCAGTGGCAAATGGTATTACCTTAATCCTTCTGACGGCGTGATGAAGATCGGTTTTTATAATGTGGGTAATTCACGGTACTACTCAAATAGTTCTGGAGCAATGCTTACGGGTTGGCAGAAGATTTCGAATAGATGGTATTACTTTGCTGGATCTGGTGCCATGAAGACAGGTTGGACGAAAGTCAGCGGCAAATGGTACTACATGAGCTCTGGTGGCGTCATGCAGACTGGTAAGCAGAAGATCGACAACAAGACTTATTTCCTCGCCTCATCTGGTGCAATGAAGACTGGCTGGAATAAAGAGAGCGGAAAGTGGTTCTACTACGATAAATCTGGTGCCATGAAAACCAACACTTGGATTTCGGGCAAATACTGGGTTAGTTCTGATGGTGTCATGGCTACTAACAGTTGGGTCGATAATGGTCGCTATTACGTTGGTGGCAATGGGGTATGGGTAAAGGGTGCCTAGTATATCCAGAAAGCTGCTTAGGTGGTCTTTCTCTAAATCACGCTTACAAACCAGCTTGTTTCATGTAGAGCCGGCTTGTAAATTCTATTGAATTACAAGACTGAACAACGGCAATAAATGGGGCGAAGTCCGTCTTTTGTGGTCTTAGGGAAGAAAGAGATGCATTTATGGATGAAAATGCAGAAGAGTATCTAAAGAATTTCAAGGGCCTTCTTGACGAAGGTTTGATCACCCAACAGGAATACGAAACAAAGAAGGCTGAACTGCTGTCTTTGACAAGTTCAACAAATTCTTCTTCCTCGTTGCAAAATAACAAAACGATGTTTGAGTCATCGGCTCACGCCCAGGATGTAAAGAGAGTAGAGCGTAATCTGGGCCTCATAATAGGAAACGCAATCATGATAGGCGTGGGCGTGCTTGTTTTCGTGTTCGGTGGAGTAGATGTTAATTTGCTTACTGGGTTATCCAATATGACATTTCAAGGCGATTTTTACACCTATGAGTACAAAGCAACTGTGTATGCGTATGAAGCAATCGTACAGCTCGTTCGGGCGACTACGAAGATCGCAGGTATCCTAGGCATTTTTATGATATGTGTGGGTCTTAAAGGCCTGCTGGGAGAACTATTAAAACCAAAATCGAAATAAGTGCGGACCTCATTAAGAAGATTCGGGGACAAATATGAAGTGCACAAGATGTGACGAAGAGCTAAAAGACAATGCGCTTTTTTGTGAAAACTGCGGGACAAAAGTTCAGCAAGCGAAAGATGAAAATGCTGAATCAAGAACTCAGAAGATGAGCAGCGCTCAATTGCTTGAACTTAGCGACCAGGATTCAATGAGCAAGCCAGATACGTCTGGAGTCGATGTAAGTGCATACCCAACAGCAACACAGCCTCCAGTAAAGCAACCGGTCATTCAGCAGACAACGCCCATGCCTTCGGTTGTGTCACAAGAACAGAGTGCTACGTCATTTGTCGCGCAATCAACTGTGGGCAACCAGGAGAAAAAGGTAAAAACGAAGGCACCGATCATTGTAGCGGTGGTTGCGGCCGCTATTGCGTTGGTGGCAGTCATTATCTTAGTCGTGACTTTTGTATTTGGTGAAAGCGATTCAACAACTAATGATTCCGCTAAAGGGTATGCAGCGCAGAAAGAGCAGGAACTCGCAAGCAATTCTGCAACGAATCAGCAAAAGGAGAGTACAACTCAGTCGAGTTCGCAAAGCTCATCGAGCTCGATCGATGATGTGATTGGCAGCCCGAATGGGTTTATCCTGCCAGAGAGTGATTCGCGCTATTACTCCGATAGCGAGTTGAACGCATTAACGGATTATCAGCTCTATCTTGCCCGCAATGAGATTTATGCTCGCTATGGTAGGGGATTCAAGAACCAGGATCTGCAGGATTACTTCCATAATAAGAATTGGTATACCGTTCGATATAGCCCTGATTCTTTCGATTCCATCGTAACGCTCAATGATTTTGAGAAGAAGAATGCTGATGCGATGCTTGCGATCGAGAAGCGTCGCGGATCGTCTTACTTGAGCTAATAAGAGCAGTTAGGCAGACGATATGTGGAAACCTTTTTGCCAGACCCTCTTTGAATCGAGTCGAGCACGACAAGCCCTGTCGACCGTCCTTGCTGTGTTTTTGCTGAGCTTGTTTTGTCTAATACTTCCTGCTTGTTCAAAGGCTGATACGTCAGAAGGCTCGCAAGAGCTTGTTGCTGCGTTGGTGCAGTCCAGTGCAGCGCCAGTCCTTGAAGCGGCAAATGAAGCAGCTACCTACGTGAGCCCCGAAGCCCAGGCAAAGCGCGCTTCAGCTGATGCGCTTGAGAAATTGGATTTGACCAAAGACCTTCGTGCGAGCTTCGATCATGGCGAGAAGGGTGCAGAATTCCAAAAATACATCGTGTTGCACGATACTGAAGGTGAAGGCAGCGCTTCAGGAGTTGTCGATTGGTGGGACAGCAACGGACAAGGCGTTGCCGCGCACTTCGTCATCAACAAGGATGGCAGCATCGTTCAGTGCGTCGACCTTGATCGCATCACTCATCACGCAGGTTTTGGCGATACGGGCCATAACGAAAAGTACGGAACTACTGATGAGTCGCGCGATGACAAGGTGGGCACGACGCCTATTGGCTCGTGGGCATCTGATTACGGCATGAATTCCTATTCGGTAGGCATCGAGATGGTGCATGTGGGAGGATCGGGTGATTATCCTGCTGCGCAGCTTGAGGCGCTCGACAATCTGATCGCGTATATCGATGCGTATTACGGTTTCGAATCGCAGATCATCGACCATAAAGCATGGCGCAGTGGCAATTCCGACACTTCGAAGGAATTCGCGAATTATTTGGCAAATTATCAAGACCATCGAACGCATGGTTCGGTTTAAAGAGGGGAAACGAATATGGCAGACGAAGTGAACGAATCTAAAAGCGTCGATGAGGGCAAAGAAAATACAGAAGAGAATATAGAAGCTGAAAAGGTTGTTGTGTCTGAGGCTGATGGTGATATCAATGCAGTTGAGGCAGGAGAGGAAACAGCAAAGCCAAAGAGCAAGAAACCAATGATCATTGTAATAGCGTGCATCGTTGTTGTTCTTATTGCTTGTCTTGCGGTCTTTTTGGTTTTGAATGAGAAGAACAAGCAGGCTCATGTTCCCGTGCCAGTTTCTTTTGCTTTTGAGGCATCTGGCTATGATCCGCAAACTGGATCTGGTATTCCGATCCATGTTGAAGGTGTCGATCTGGATAACAAGACGGTTTCAGAGACGCTGCTCGTTGATGCAGGAAGCCCAGGACTTGAATTATTGAGAGGTTCGTACGATATTACGGTTGCAGGCTCTCCAGTAACAGGAAGCGGTGGGATATATGCCGTGCCTGATACGGTAACGCATATCGAAATCGCCGAAGGCAATGTCACTATCAATGGGGAGAGCTTTTCATTCGATCAAAACGAAGGATCCCCTATCGAGCTTCCCGTTGTGGTCTTTACTGCGATCAAGCCACAGGATGTGACCGATAAACAAATTGTTGCCGTAAGAGCATGGATGGGAGATGTTGGCTTTGGCGAGGAAACCATCGATAAATTTGCCGATCTTATTATTGCTAACAAAAAAGCAGGTATAGCTAAGGCGGAAGAAGAGAAGCTCGCAGCCTGGCGCACAAAGATTTCAGGAACTTTTTCAGGAGTGGGTGACGCTGCAGGACCTCCTTCCATGAGAATAAAGTGCTCACTCGATGGAAATAAGCTAACAGTTCGAGGTGCGCTTGTCAGCAAAGGAGGCTCATATTTATCCGGTTCGGAATGGCATTTTATTCTTACTGACAAGACTCGATATTCCTATACAGAAGAAATAACTCGATCAACAACCCGGTCAGATTTTGTACAGTGCTTCCCGAGCAGCTTTGTAGTGTTGGATATTGAAGTGCAAGACGGCTATGTGATAAGTATGGACACGCACGCGTAGTTATATTCGGAACAGCCTTCCAAACCCTATCGCATTATCTGGCGTTACTTGACGAGTGCGTCTTCGGGGGAGAGGTTCTTCAAAAGAGTCGGGTCTTCGAAGAGCGCGCTGCAGATCAGGTCTTCGCGTTCAAGTGAATGCCCTGCATCGTTCAACAGATTGTCATAGAACCAGGTGAGGTAGCGAACGTCTTGCGAGATTCCCGCATCGGCATTTCGATACATCGCGCGCACGAGCGCGTCACGATAGTAACGAGAATGCTCTTCGAAGGGCGTATTGTTCACGCGGAATCCGAGATGATTCAAGTACAACTCTGAAAAAACCGCTATGGTGCGGGTGTTGCCTTCCCAAAAGGGATGGATCTGCCACAGAAAAGCGATGCTTCGAGCAAATGATTCAAGCGCTTCGCCCGCAAGTTCCACGCCGTACTCTTTCTCGCGTTCGGAATTGAAATACATGCGCAAGGACATCTCATAAGCAAGGGGGTCTGCATAGAGCACGCTATCGCCATTGAGGACCTCTTCTTGCTTGATCATGCGTTCCGTTTTGAATTGGCCAGGATGGTAAACATCTGGATCGAGATCTTGGAAGAGATAGCTGTGAATCTGCGAGAGCACTTCTGGATCAAGGACGAAGGGCGAGGCGGTCAAAAGTTCGGCGATACGCTGGCTGACCAGGTCTGCTTCCATGGTGCCATCGTCAGGATGCTCGTTTTTAGCGCCTGAATGATGTTCTGCATAATGGCTGCGGATCAGCTTGCCAGTTTGATCGAGGGTGTACGCTCCTGTTTGGTAGCCTTTTGCCAACTCGCGCAGATAAGGAGAAACTTCCAGGCCATCAACAGCTTGAAGGCCGATAGCAACAGCCCAATGATGCTTGCGGGCCTCGGCTCGTTCGTAAGCGCTCGCTGGGCGATATTCGAAGTTGTCGTTACTATCAGCGGTCATTCGCATTCACTCTGGATTCTTATCCTTGGTTCAGGTGGCGTTCGCGGATCTTAAGATGATGGTAGCGTTCATTATAGCAAGCAAGACGGTGCCCGTTTGGGTTCATCGTAGGGAACCAGACGCAAGAAGAGTGCTTGAGGTTCTGGATCACCAACCTTGGTCGCAAGTACGCAAGGGTGCTGCCTGGTTATAGATCTTCACGGTGGCATGCGACCGAAGTTCGTCGATTTCGCCGCATTGGGAAGCGGATTTATGCATGATTTGTGTGCTTTGGCACGCCTAAGTTACCGTTTTATGAATCTAAGTGACGAATACTAACATTTTCTTACGCTCTGCTTGAAATCGGGTAAAAAGTTGTTAGTATAGTCTGTGTTAGCACTCTTCAAGTGAGAGTGCTAATTCGTATTTGGCGCTGTTTACGCTTATGCGAAGCGAACTAACTCGGGCAGTCAGCCAGCAAACGAAGGTAACAAGGCATTCAAAGGCGAATGCGTTAAAGGAAAGGAAGTACGTATATGAATTTGAAGCCGCTTGGTGATCGCATCATCGTTAAGCAGGACGAAGCCCAGGAAACCACGGCAGGTGGCCTCTACATCGCTCCTGATTCTAAGGAGAAACCGCAGACCGGCGTCGTTCTCGCTGTTGGCGAAGGCCGTATCAACAACAAGGGCCAGCACCTTCCTATGCCCGTTAAAGAGGGCGATCGCGTTCTGTATGGCAAGTATGGCGGAACCGAAGTGGATGTTGATGGAGAAGCAGTGCTCATCCTTCGCGCCGATGACATCTACGCGGTCTACACCGATTAAGCATCTCATTCATAAACGTTTAGTGAATCAGATTCACGTATCAATTCGAAAGGAATTCAACTAATGGCAAAAGAGATTTTGTTTGATGCAGACGCCCGCAGCGGTATGGCTGCTGGCGTTAAGAAGCTTTCCGATGCAGTCAAGGTGACGCTTGGTCCTAAGGGCCGTTATGTTGCGCTCGAGCGCTCCTTCGGCGCTCCGCTCGTCACCAACGATGGCGTTACGGTGGCGCGCGAGATCGATCTGGAAGATCCCGTGGAGAACATGGGCGCTCAGCTCGTTCGTGAAGCAGCCGTGAAGACCAACGATGTTGCAGGCGACGGCACCACCACCGCAACCCTGCTCGCCGATGTGATCGTGGCAGAGGGTCTGCGCAACGTGACCGCTGGCGCTGATGCGCTGGGTATTCGCCGTGGCATCGAAATGGCAACCGAGGCAGTGGTCGATGCGATCAAGGCTTCGGCGCAGGAAGTAACCACCGAAGATCAGGTGGCGAACGTTGGCACCATTTCCGCAGGTGACGAAGTTATCGGCAAGAAGATCGCAGAGGCTATGGAAGCTGTTGGCAAAGATGGCGCAATCTCGGTTGAAGAGTCCCAGACCTTCGGCATCGACATCGATATCGTGCAAGGCATGCAGTACGATCGCGGTTACATCTCACCTTACATGGCAACCGATACCGAGCGCATGGAAGCAGTGCTCGCAGATCCCTTCATCCTGCTCACCGATCTTAAGGTTTCCTCTATCCAGGATCTTATCCCGCTGCTCGAGCAGGTTATGAAATCAGGCCGTCCGCTCCTCATCGTTGCTGAAGATGTTGAGGGCGAAGCACTGGGCACGCTGCTTTTGAACAAGCTGCGCGGCACCTTGAACGTGGTTGCGATCAAGGCTCCGGGCTTTGGCGATCGCCGTTCGCGCATCCTTGAGGATATCGCAGTCGTTACGGGCGGCAAGGTCGTTTCCAAAGACTTCGGCATGACGCTTGCCGATGTGAAGCTCGAGGACCTGGGCACCGCGAAGACCGTCAAGGTCACCAAGGACACCACGGTCATCATCGACGGCGCGGGCGATAAGGCTGCAGTCGATGCTCGTATCGCTTCGATGCGCGCTGAACTTGAGCGCCTTGAGTCCGAGTTCGATCGCGAGAAGCTCCAGGAGCGTCTGGCTAAGCTCTCCGGCGGCGTTGCGGTGCTGAAGGTTGGCGCTGCTACCGAATCCGAGCTCAAGGAGAAGAAGAGCCGTATCGAGGACGCACTGCAGGCAACTCGTGCAGCCGTTGAAGAGGGCATCGTTGCTGGCGGCGGCGTTGCGCTCGTGAATGCGATCCCTGCACTCGACAAGCTTACCGTCTCCGATAACGACGAGAAGGTTGGCGTTGATATCATCCGCAAAGCGCTCGAAGCTCCGATGCGCGCGATCGCGTCCAACGCAGGCTACGAAGGCTCTGTGGTGGTCGAGAAGGTGAAGGGCCTGCCGGCAGGCGAAGGCGTGAACTTCGCGAACGGCGAGACGGGCAACATGATCGCCATGGGCGTGAATGACCCCGTGAAGGTCACCCGTACGGCGCTTCAGTCTGCAGCTTCTGTTGCGGCGCTCATCCTCATCACTGAGGCAACTGTCAATGAGATTCCTGCTGAAGGTCCTGACCTGTCTGCACTTGCCGGTGGCGGCATGGGCGGCGGAATGGGCATGATGTAATCCCTCCTTCGGATAATCCGCATTTCGAGAAAAGCTCTCCTTCGGGAGGGCTTTTCTTGTTTATCGAGTTGTATTGGCGGCTGAACAGGCGCACGCAAAAGCGTTTCTTATGCGCAAGGCTGTTTCGGCGGTTAGGCATGTTCGCACATTTGAGTAACAATTCATTATGAATGAGAAATGAATGCAAAAAGCATGCTATACTAGGGGCAAAGAAAGAGGGTGATGAAGATGCCAGCATTACAGGTCAAAGATTGTCCGACTGAAGTGTATGAAGAGCTTCGTCGTTGTGCTTCTCGTGAGAACAGGAGCATCTCTCAGCAGGCGCTCACGATCCTTGAGGATTACCTGGGGTTCAGGGATTTCGTGGTGCACGATCGATCAAGTTCTCGAAGCAGGTGTGGCGAAAAACCGAACTATATCGAGAAGCGTCAGCGCCTTTTCGAGCGGATGAAGAAGCGTCGTGCTATTCCAGTTTCAGAGGAAGCACCTTCCTCTGCGGATCTTCTAGCTGAGATTCGTGAGGAGGAGGCACGATGATAGTTCTTGATTCAAGTGCTGCATGCGATATAGCGCGACAAACTGAAGAAGGCTTAGCATTTTGTTCTCTAATGCTTGCAGACGAGCAAGTGATCAGCTGCGATCTGCTTCGCGCTGAGGCTGTAAGTGTGTTTCGTAAGCTCTGCAGAAGAGGGGTTATGAATCGAGAAGAAGCGCAGGAGTGTTTTGTTGATTCTGTTGCTTATGTAGATAAATACTATTCAATCCAAGAGCTTCAAGATGAAGTGCTTTCTGAGAGTATTCGATTGGATCATTCCTCCTACGATATGTTCTATTTTGTGCTGGCACGTCGTTTCGGTGCAACACTATTCACACTCGATCGCAAGCTCATTCGGCTCTGTGAGGAACAGGGTGTTCAATGCGTTGCCATTCTAGAAAACGGTGAATTCTAATGACGGTTAGGGTAAAAGTGCAGCGATGATCATTCATGTTGAAACCTTAGAAGATGAACGGCTCGAGGCCTATGTGAGCCTTACTGAAGTTCAGCTGCGCAATCGACTGGAGCCAGAGAAAGGCATCTTCATCGCCGAATCCGAGAAGGTCATCGTCCGCGCGCTTGATGCGGGCTATGAACCGCTCTCGCTTCTGATTCCCGAACACCGTTTGCAGCGCAGTGCGCGCCTGATCGAGCGCATCGAAACGCAGTATGCCCTGGAAGAGAAGGCAGGTGCGGGTGGTAGTACGAACGACGAGAGCATTCCTATCTTCGTTGCGCCCTCAGATGAGATAGAGAAGCTCACGGGTTTCGAACTTACGCGCGGGGTGCTCTGCGCCATGAAGCGCAAACCCCTGCCAAATCTTGCTGATCTGCTGGCAGATGCCCATCGTGTTGCCGTGCTCGAAGACATCACGAACCATACGAATGTGGGCGCGGTCTTTCGCAATGCGGCTGCGCTTGGCTTTGATGCGCTCATTGTCTCGCCGGGTTGTTGCGACCCGCTCTATCGCCGCGCGATCCGTGTTTCGATGGGTGCGGTCTTTCAGATGCCTTGGACGCGTTTTCCTGGCACGGTGGAAGATTGGTATGAATCGGGTGTAGCGGCGCTGAAACACGAAGGCTTCACTACCGTGGCGCTTGCGCTGCATGATGAATCGGTCTTTTTGGACGATGCGCGTTTGCAACGTCCTGAAAAACTTGCGGTATTGCTGGGGACTGAAGGCGAAGGATTGCAGCAGCGTACGATCGAGATGGCGGATCTTGTTGCAAAGATCCCGATGCGGGAAGGCGTCGATTCGCTCAATGTTGCGGCTGCATCGGCAGTAGCATTCTGGGAACTGCGCATGCGCTAAGGTGCTCGGTTGCAGGTTCGAGCATCTTCATTCGCATCTGAGCAGGTAGCGAGGAGTATACGTAAAACCCCGTGCCATTAGGAGCGTTCAAGCATCGAAATGAGTGCTTTTGCGGTATCCTGATTATCCGTACGAAAGATGAGACTACACACGAAGATAACGAAAGAGGATCGATGATTTCAGCAGAAGAACAGTTCCGTGTGATCGCTTCTGGCGCAGCTCAGATTATTCCCGAAAAAGCCTTGATGGAAAAGCTTGAGCGCAATAAGCCGCTCAATATCAAGTTGGGCGTTGACCCAACGGCTCCCGATCTGCATCTTGGTCATGCTGTTCCGCTGCGCAAGCTGCGCGCATTTCAGGATCTGGGTCATCGAGTCACGCTTATCATCGGTGATGGCACGGCGCTTATTGGCGATCCTTCAGGTCGCAATGTTACGCGCCCGCCGCTTACGCGCGAGCAGGTCGAGCAGAACGCAAAGACCTATATCGAGCAGGCGTACAAGATTCTCGATCCCGAAAAGACCACGTTGCGTTTCAATTCTGAATGGTTGCTTGCGCTCGATCTTGAGGGCTTGTTGAAGATTACGTCCAATTTTACGGTCGCACGCATCCTTGAGCGTGACGATTTCACGAAGCGCTACAACAACAACCAGCCGATCAGCTTGCACGAGTTCCTCTATCCCACCATGCAGGCCTACGATTCGGTCTGCATCGATGCTGATGTTGAACTGGGCGGCACCGACCAGCTGTTCAACCTGCTTGCCGGTCGTGAGCTCATGGAGAAGATGGACAAGGAACCGCAGGTTTGCCTTACCTTGCCGCTGCTCGAAGGCACCGATGGCGTTCAGAAGATGTCGAAGAGCTACGGTAATTACATTGGCCTTACCGATGAACCGAACGATATGTTCGGCAAGGTCATGTCCATTCCCGATGAATTGATGGTGAAATACTATCGCCTTGCTTCCACGAAATCGGTCGACGAGATCGACGCGATCGAAGCGGGTCTTGCTGATGGTTCGCTCCATCCGAACAAGGTGAAGCGCGAGCTCGCGCAGAATATCGTGGCAGCCTATTACGATGAAGCAGCAGCTAAGGAAGCGGAGGCTGCGTTCGATCGCGTGTTCAAGCAGCACGATGTACCCGAAGATATTCCTGAGTTTGCAGCCGATCTTACGCCAAACGATGAAGGGCTTGTGTACGTTGCGAAGCTCATCAGCGATGCCGGTATGGCGAACTCGGTAGGCGAAGCACGCCGCTTGATCGATGGCGGTGGCGTGAAGGTGAATGGCGAAGCGCTGGCACCGAAAGCGTACAACGTTGAGCCAGGCATGCTTGAGGGCGCGGTCATCCAGGTAGGAAAGCGCAAGTTCGTTCGCCTTGTCTAGCAAGCTGGTTCGTGCATTTCAGGTTTGCGCGATGGAGAGTCAAGAAGCGCAAGCGTAGAATTTCAGCGATCCAATACGTTCTTTTTGCTGGGCTTTTGGGTGCCTGTGCTTGGGTATGATAAGGTTAGCGCGATGGAATCGCATCGCTGTATTCAGCTACGTGATTGCATGCGAAAAGGGGAGGGATAAATCATGAAATACCGTGCAACTATCGTTTCTCCTCAAGGCGCTGCGCCTGCTTCAAGCTCGATCGAGTTTGAGAGCGAGTATCGCGCTGGTTCCAAGCAGAATATCCAAGACGCACGTTACAAGATGCTCGAACTACATGGTTCTGAGGCAGTCAGCTGGACGGTGAAAGACATCGAGCGCGTTCCGGAAGCTGAGCAAGGCGCGATCCAAGAGCAACTCATGCTCGATTTTCGTGAACCGACTGAAGAGCCTAAGCGTAAACGGCGTAGTGTGAAGCGCGGTATCGCGTAGCTCGTTCGAAGCTTGTGCGTGATTCATCACATGGAACAAAAGAAATCAAACGCCAGATCAAAGAGCAGATCGAAGAACAGTGTAGCCAATCGATCTGCGCGTAAGAAAAGACCTGCTTCTGCGAGAAAACCCGATCCGAAACCGAGCATCATGAAACGCGATAAAGCGTTGAAAGCTGGGCAGTTTTGCCCTGTTGATGAACAGTGTGGCGCCTGTCAACTGCTGGCGATCCCTTATGCCGATCAACTTACCTCGAAGCAAGCTGAGATTGAGAAGCTCTTCGCGGACGCGCTTGCAGAAGATGGCGCAACCATTCAGTCGATCCTTGGTATGGATGAGCCGTTCCACTATCGCAACAAGGTTATTTCGCCCTATGCACCAGGGAAACGTACGGCTTCAAGAACTCACACTAAAGATACGAAGCACCCCCATGAACAAAGAGCGGGCAAGCGGAATGCCAAGAAACGAAGCGAGCAATGCGAGATCCTCTGCGGCATGTATGCGCAGGGTACGCATCGCATCATTCCCACCGATGAATGCTTGATCGAAAATCAGGTGGCTAAGAAGATCATTCAAGCGATTCGCCTGGTGATGATGCGCTATGGGATCGAGCCCTACAACGAAGATACAGGCAAAGGGTTCTTGCGCCACGCGATCGTGCGAGTGGGGCATCGATCGAATGAGGTGCTCGTTACGCTCGTAACCAATGCCGAAAGTTTTCCAGGTGCAAAGAATTTTGCACGTGAACTGGTAAAACGCTGTCCTGAGATAACCACGATCGTTCAGAATGTGAATACGCGCGCAACGAACGTGATCTTGGGAGAAGGAAAGGAACGCACGCTCTATGGGCCGGGCTTCATCCTTGATCGTTTGTGCGGATCGAGCTTCCGTATTTCCTCTCATTCGTTCTACCAGGTGAACGCGGTGCAAACAGAAGTGCTCTACGAGGCAGCGATCGAATTGGCGCACCTGCAAGGCACTGAGTGTATTCTCGATGCTTATTGTGGCACCGGTACGATCGGATTGGTGGCTGCGCGAGCGCTGCAGGAGAAGACTCCTGCAGCGGCGAAGGGTGATGCCTCGGTTATCGGTGTGGATAAGGTGGAATCTGCGATCGTGGATGCGCGCAACAATGCGAAGCATAACGGCATAGATAACGCATCGTTCATAGCTGAGGATGCCGGGGTGTTCATGAATGAGATGGCAGGAAGAGGTGAAGCGCTCGACGTGCTCTTTATGGATCCGCCGCGCTCAGGCGCCAGCCTCGAATTCCTGCAAGCAACTGCCCGCTTGCGCCCGCGCCGTATCGTCTATATTTCCTGCAACCCGAAAACGCAGGCGCGCGATGTTGCCTACTTGCGCGAACAGGGTTATCGACTCGAAGCTATTCAGCCCGTCGACATGTTCCCCCACACCACCCACATCGAAAACATCTGCGCTCTAGTTGCAGCAGATTAACGAAGTTGTTTGCGGATCGGCGAAGAGCGAGAGCCGTGCGGTTCAGACGCTTGTAGGTTCCGGTCGAGCAAGCAGCTGAGCCCATGGGGTACTTAAATTACTCTGAGTCCGCATACTTCAATATAAATAGGCTGTTCGAGGGAGCGAAGCGCATGAGCTTGCCTGAAAAGGCCAGCGAATAGCGATAGCGGGTAATTACAAGTGCCCCATAGGCGTGCTGCTTGCTCGCTCAAAAGGTGTCGAACGACCGGGTAGTTTGTCACCTGCTAATTGATAGGCGTGCATACGACGAGGGTGCGTTCGTTGCTGAACTCGTGGTATGAGCAGGTGCAGAAGGTGATAGCGAACGGAGGGTCGGTGCTGTTGTCGAGCACGACGCAGACTTTTGAGCGATCATCTTCGTACCAGGAACGAAAGGCTTCTTCATCAGTGAAGCGCGTATGCTTTTCGACCTCATCCCCATTGATGATACGTACGTAAGCAACACTCAACCGCTGCTTCCCCGCGGGCGTTTGCAGGCAGATGGTAGCATGCTCGCGCGCGTAAGTTTCATCGGAGTATTTTGCGAAATCGCTGAACATCGAGCCGTTGTCCATGTGGTGTCCGTAGACGATCGCATTTAAGATAGAGCCAGAGCCATCATCGCTCGTGTCCAAATAAGGCACGCCGAACACACTGTAATTGCGATAGATATCATGGTGAAGATAGAAGGAAGGATTATCCTTCACTCCGCGCAAGATAGGATAGTTGATCGCTGTTCCAGGAACATTCACCCATGCGATAAGGTCAGGATTGACTGTGCGCCAGTGCTGCCAATCGACCTCAACGAAGTCATCATAGGTATCTCCCGTATCGTCAAGAGCATCGTGTTCGAATGAGATGCCATTCGGATTGGGAGAGATGTTCGCGTTCGCTTGCATGAAGAACAAGCTGATGAACAAACCAAGGGCAACGAGCACGAGCGCGATGCCTGCTGCCATCAGCTTGTTGAATCGTCGTTGCAGTCTCATGAGTCGATGAAGGAACGAAAGATGCGACGGCGCTGTTCGCGGGCGCGTTTGCGTTTGTGCGCACCGATGATGAGTATTGCATTGCCGCCGACAAGGAGCACGAATGCCACGCACATGACGCCGAGCGTGGCAGCGCCGGTCTTGGCGAATGAAGCCTTTGGTGCAGATGGACCATCGTTGCTCGTTGCGCCTGTTTGCTGAGGAGCTTCGACCTTATGTTCGCGGGTTTCACCCTGTTGCTCTGCATCGATCGCATCGTTCTGTTCTGGCTCGGGTTGAGGCTCGGTGGGTGCTAAGGGACCGTTGGTATCTCCGCTTGTGCCAGCATCATCGGGCGGTTCTGCTTCAGCGGGAGGCTGATTCTCTTCCGGGGTGGTATTTGCTGGTGGATCTTGCCCGTTTTCGTTTGATTCGTCTTGCGGTGGCGTTTCGGGTTCGCTGGGTTCTTCTGGCTCATCCTCTTCCCATTGAGCATAGAGAATGACCGTGCTGTTGTCTTCTGTGCGGAGGTTCTTCACCAGTTGCTCATCTTTATAGCTTGTTCCTGTTCCGTCGGGTGCGGTATTCCATGAAACCCAGTGAGCACCTTCCTTTTCGAACGTATTGGGATGGAGCGGTTCGGCGGTGTTATAAGCGAACGATTGCGCCTCCATATGCCCCGTGCCGCCGTTTCCTTCGAACACAACGAGGCAGCGATTTGCCATCCAAATGGCATACAGTGAAACGACTTCGTTGGCTCGTTTGGCGAGATTCAAAACAGGCGCTTCATCGTCGTACCAAGTCTCAGGAACGGAAGGATTGCTATTCCATTTGAACCAATGGAATCCTTCGAGAACGAACTGATTGGCATTGAGCAAAGCGAGCTGATCGAACGTGAGCACTTGATCATCCATTGTGCCTTCGCCACCATGCGCATCGAAAGAAACGAAATAGGTGATGGGCTTCCACTGGGCGTAGAGTGTGATCACGCTGCCTTCAGTTGACGCAAGATTACAGACCTCCTGTTCGTTAGCGTATGCCTGGGCGTTTCCAGTAGGATCGGTATTCCATCCTGCGAACAGATAGCCTTGTCGTGCGAACCGATTGAAAGGAAGCGCCTTTCGCTCATCGAAGGCAAAGCGCTCATTGGCCATCGAGCCTTCTCCGCCTTGCGGATCGAATGAAACTTGATAAGAGATGGGTTCCCATTGCGCATAGAGATCGATCACGGTGCCATCGACCGAGGTGAGATTGGCTATCTCTTGTTGGTCAAGATACGGCGTGCCGTTTCCCTCGGGGCTGGTATTCCATCCGGTGAATCGATAGCCCGTGCGAACAAAGGAGTTTGGAGTAAGATTCTTGAGCTCATCATAGTGGAAGACGAGGTCTTCCATGGAGCCTGATCCGCCATTTTTGTGAAAGCGGAAGGTGTAGGAAATAGGGGAGAAAGAAGCGGAAAGCGTCCGACCGGTCGTGACATCCTGGAAAGCATACGAGCTGGGTGCTCCGACGGAGTGTCCATCGACCCGCACATCGGCTATCTTGTAGCCGCGATTTGCTTCGATAGAGACGCTGCGATTGCCACGCCAGCCGACAGCAATGCTGTCTTGTTTCCCTGCGCAATGCACGCGTCCGCCATTGCCCGCTTGCAGGGTGATCGTTTTAGGATCGAATTGATCCAGAATATCGGTCCACCCGTGCGTTGAGTAATACCAGAACTCTGCGCCCGAATCGAGCTGCGTGACCACCCCTGAATTCAGGCTTGAACCATCCATCTCGCGCACGGCACGGTAGTCGGTCGCATCTTCGCCGTTGCGATTCTTCCCGATCTTCAGGATGTTCTCATTGGGAACGTACATGTTCTGCCCGTAGCCGGAAATGAATTCGATCGACTCGCACCAGCGATCGCCGTAAGCTCCGTCCCAGCCTTCTTGGTCGAGGTCGGTGAACTTGGTGAGAAACGAGCCCTTTGCGCGCTGCGTGGTCCCATGTTTATAGAAGTTGATGCGTATATGCTCCTCACAGCTTATTTTGCTCCCTGCTCCTTGGCTTATGACGCCAACGCAAATGCCGGCGGTATGGTATCCGTTTTGGGTGTAGCGCTGAAGGAGAGGTACGCGCGAGATCGAGGTTGCTGAATACCATTTTGAGTCGGGAAGCCATTCGAGCACCAGGTCGATTCGGTCGTCATTGCCATCGAAACCTACGTCATTCCAACGCACTGAGACGGTTGTTCCTAAGGTAGCATTCCCTTTTGCAGGAACAGAGAGAGCGTAGGAATAGGTATAAACGTTTTCGGAGGTCTCCTTATCTTTTTCTTGCGTAGTGCTCATCGTCTTATTGAAGATCGGCGTCTTGGTATGAAGGTCGCTGTCGAGCACGATCCCATTCGATGCGGCGCGCGCAACATCACCGCGCTTGAGCGTGGCTGCTTCTGCATCGTGCACGGTACAGAAGCTGAGCGGCGGAAGGCAGGATACGATCATGGTCAGCAGGATCGCCACGAGAGCGAAACTGAGGTATTTCCGAGAGCGTGAAGACAACATGGTGGTTCTCCAGGACGTTTCTGGGATTGAAGGGGCAGGTCAGGAGGGGTGCTGGCTTTACGGTTGCCTTCGGTCATCGCCGAGCATGTTGCGTGCGATAGCGTTTGTGATGGAACGCCCACGCAGGTAGTGGCGATAGGATATCCCCACGAGAACAGCGCCGCTAAGGGCCACGATCCCCGCTGCTACGAGCAGGGGCACCAAAGCGCTTCCGGTCTTGGCAAAGGTACCTTTTTGTTCGGGAGTAGGGGTTTCGGAAGCAGGAACGGGTTCATCGGGGTTCGACGGCGTAAGAGGCTCTTCGGGAGCAACGATGCGCACGGTCTGATTCTCGTCTTCGGGATCTTCATGCGTGGCGATCTCGGTTTCATCGCACAGGAGCTTTTCATAGACGACCAGTTCTGTTCCTGGTTCAAGTGCGCTTGCATTGAAGTTGAAAGAGACCTCGATCGAGCCATGTTCTGCTTGCGGGGTGAAGGTGGTTTCGCTCGAGATGGCAGCGCCTGCCTCGTCGGTTAGCGGGACGGCCTGGACTTCGCCTTGTTCGTTAACCTCTTTCTTCATAAGCGTTCCTGTAACGCGGTACGATTTGCCGGGGCTGAGGTTCTCGAACGCTACGGTATCGATCACGTGCACTTCGGCATCGTTCAATATCTCGTGATCGCCATCGCTCTCATCGAGCGCGGTCGTTGCGATGCGTGGCTTTGTGGTCGACACGGTTTGTTCGCTGTTGTTTCTTTCGTGGTGTTCGAGGATGACCTCATCGTCTTTCAGGAGCGTCTCGTATACGACAACATCTTGAGGTGCTTCTGTAAGACCATCGAGGGGGATCTTCACCTCGGTCGTGCCGCTTGCTGCGCTCGGGGTGAACGTTGTTTCGCCTGCAGCACCTTCAAGCTGGCTTCCTGTTTCAGGATCCACGAGCGTTGCGCGCAAAGTGTATGCGCTGTTGGCCTCGAGGTTTCCATAGCGCACGTGGTCGTTGATCGTTCCTTCTTGCGCGATGCTCACGAGCTTGTCGTGGTCATTCGCGTCGGAAGCGGTGGTAACGATCCAGGGCTGGGCGGGATCATGATTTTCGATCACGCCGAAATCGAGACGCTGCTGTTCGCGATAGATCGAGAACGTGGTGGTTACAAGCTCGAGCCCTTCGTTAGCGGCGCACGGAAGCTCTTCGAGTGTGTAGGTGTCGTAGGGGAGAGCACCCAGGTCATCACGCGCTTCGGTGGTGAAGGTATCGCTCGCTTTGCCGAACCACACGCCACGGCCAGCTTTACGCCCCTCCTCTTCGTCGTTCGCGTTGGTCTCGTGCGTATGCTTCACGAAGGCAGAAGAAGTGTCGATCTCGCCATTGGCATCGGTGACGACTACGTGCGCTTCACCGGTGGTCTGCGACGTTATCTTGAACGGCACGCCGACCAGGCGCTCATTGTTCGCCTCACGAACTTTGATGAAATTGATATCACCGCGTTTCACGAAGTTTTTGAATGCGCCTTCATGCGTGCCTTCGGCACTATCGGAGAAGCGAACGATCTGTCCGTCGGCAGTTATGCTGAACGGTCGCGGGGCGCTATCCGAAAGGTTGTAGCCATCGCCTGCGCTCACCTCGGTGAGCGTGTATTCGCCGTAGGGCAGGGTGGTAGGCGCGAGCGCCGCTTTGCCCTCCTTCGCTACGAGCGTGGCACATACTTCTCCTGGCTGATAGAAGATGCCATCGACCTTGACCTCGTGGCTATTGTTGTTGGTGATGGTGAAGATGGTGTTGTCCAGCGTGCCTGAACCAAGGGCGCTTTGCAGCCCCGATTCCGCATCGCGCTTTTCGAGCTCAAGACCTCCGCGCATGATGCTATCAGCGATGATCGGCGTATTGTAGCTCGAGACCGCTTCCACGCTGTTCGCGCATCCCGTGACCGTCCGCACAACGGCCGATTCGTTGATCTTGTAGCCCGTGGGCGCTTTTGTTTCGCGTATCTCATACGTGCCTATCGGCAGCGTGATCGTGCCCGTGGTGTCATAGAAGAAATCATCGCCGCCGATCTTGCAGCCATCGCCCTTGCGCAGGTCGATGATGCCGCGTTCATCGGTCGTTACGACCCAGGTGCGCAGCGGTTCGACTTTGGCGTAATCGCTCTCGAGCGTGGGGAAGAAGCGGATCGTGAATTCTGCACCGGCGAACGAACTTGCGCCTCCTTGGATGTTGTTGTAGCTGTCGTTGTAGGCGTAGTCAGAATCATGCTTGGCGAGCAGAATGGGGGTCGGGTCGTTTTGCGGGACTTCATCGAGCGTTACTTCATTCGTTTTACCAGCCGAAACGATCGCCTCATGGGGGACCGTGTCGAGCGCGAAGCCGGTTGGAGACGAAAGCTCCTTTACGTAATAAGTGCCCACAGGCAGTGCTTTTGAGCGCGCGCATCCTTGCGCATCGGTAGTGAGCGTTTGCTTGAGATCGGTGCATGCTTCGTCTGCGTAGATGCCATACTTTGCTCCTGCAAGCGAATAGCAAGGATTGTTGTCCGAAATATCAGGCAGTATGCTCTGCTTGTCCAATTTGAGATATCCGACAAGATCTTCGTGAACCTGGAAGGTGCCTACGATATTCTGCATGTTGTGCCCATCGATATCGGAGCAAACGTCTAAGAAGAATCGATAGTTCACCGTTTGAGTGGCATAATCGACTGCGGTCACCTCGACCCAGCCGCTCTGTACCTTCGGCTCTCCTGCACCGTTGTTGTCGACGTTTCCGCCGCACTCACCCCAAGCGAAGTGCCAACCCTTCACGTAGGTGTAATCGTAACTGCCTCCTCCGGGGGTGTGAACGACTCCGCCAGGCGCAACATGTCTTTGGTCGGCGTTCACCACTTCAGGGTTCGCGCAGCGGGTGAAATGGATGGCGAATCCATAGGTGCTGCTCTTCTCGGGCCAACCCATGACCGTTGCCATGTTCCCGCCAGGTTCGCAGGTGCGGATGAAGGCGGAATCCGCATCGATGGAGAAGCGCTCTCCTACCACCGGGTTCGCGGCGCTGAAGAGGCTGAACAGGGGAGGTTCGGTATTGAAAGCGCTCTCCTGGTCTTCGCTTTGCGCCTGTGTTTCGTTCCCATCATCCAGCACTATTTCGATCGTTCCTCCGAGTGGCGAAGCGCTTATGCAGATCGAGCCGTTTTGATAGACATATTGCGAAAGCTCGCTGCCTCCTTGCGTAACGCGAATGGTCTCGACATGCGAGGCTTTCTCTTCGTCATCGAAGAGCTTGAGGTTGATCGTAGGAGCATCGGCGCTGAAAACCTGCTCGAGGGTCTTCTCGGAAGCAACACCATCGATCGATTTTGCGATCTTCACGTTTACAGGAAGCTCGGTGCGCTTTTGGTCGATCGGCACATACCACGCAACAGTGAGGTCATCCTCGGCGTAGTGAGCGGGGAGCTCTACGATGCCCTCTTCAGCGTTATAGGTTGCCTCGGCGGTGATATCCTGCGCGCCTTTTCCCATTTCGCTCGTGCTCGCATAGTCCTTGAGCACGCGAAAGCGTCCTTCATCGCTTGAGGTGGCAAGAAGCGCGGGGTGGCAGTTCGCGCGGATATAGGTATGCTCGCTATCGCACCACCTTTCGCCTGAGCTAACAGAGGTGAGATCGATGGTTCGATCGGTGAAGGGTACGTTCGGCTCTATCTGATCGGGTTCGGCGAAATGATAGAGTATGCGAGCCGCAGAAGGGCGCGCCTCATCGGCCTCTGCGGGCGAAGCGATTCCCGGCAAGGCCAGGCAGGCAAGGCATGCCCCTAGGCAGAGCGCCATGAAAAGGTGCACGAATCGTTTTGTTCGCTGGGGGCGTCTTTGCCGTTCAGCGCGCAAGCAGCAGCGAGAAGCGCTCTGCGTTTGCGCAGATGATCGCAAGAAAGGGCGGAGTTGAAGAGGCGAACCAAGATGAGGCATAAGAACTTCCTTCACTCAGGGCGGAATGCTTGTTTACGCTTTAGTGTGAAAGTCGAACCTCAATAAAACTTGAAAAATTTCTGATGTAATATGAAGAGCTAACTTACAAAAATTTGAACTTTTTCTGAATTGCGTAAGGGGAGACCATGACGGAAGCTGAAAAGAATCGCTCATCGCTCATCGCATATTTCGAATCGGGATCGAAGGAGAACGATCGGAAACTCGGCGTCGAGGTCGAGCATTTCATCATCGTGACCAGCGACGGGACCCCTTTCACCTATGCAGCACAGGGCTCTATTCCTGGGGTGCATGAGGTGCTCGAACATCTGCTTTCCACCTATCCGATCATCTACCAGAATTCAGAAGGTGAACTGATCGGATGCGCCAATGAAGAGGCATCGATCACCCTCGAACCTTCTTCTCAGATAGAGATCTCGATAGCACCGTTTTCCGAAGTGGCGCGGATCGAAGCTGCCTACGAGCACTTTCGCGCTGCGATCGACCCGTTCCTTCAAGCGCATGGGGCGAAGCTGGTGAATGCGGGCTACCATCCTACACGTAAGGCCGAAGAGCTCACCCTCATTCCTAAAGAGCGATATCGCCTGATGGACAAGCATTTTGCGGATTTAGGAACGCTCGGTTTGCGCATGATGCGCGCCTCGGCTTCCACACAGGTCTCGATCGATTACACCAGCGAAGCAGATGCCGTGCGTAAGATGCGCATCGCAAGCGCGCTCGCTCCGATCCTTGGCGCGATAGCAGATAACGTGGCGGTATACGAGCGCGAAGTAGGCGCCTATCCGCTCGTTCGCCTAGCGGTATGGCGCAACGTTGACGACGACCGTTGTGGTGTGGTGCCCGGCGTTTTCAAGCCAGGGTTCGGGTTCGGAGCGTATGCTGATTGGTTGCTTTCGACATCGCCTATTTTCATCAACGCGAAACAGCCAGATGGAACCACCGTGGAACAGGCTGAGTCTACGCGCAGCGCGGGCGAGATCTACGAGAATACCGCCATGACGAAGGCTGATATCGAGCATCTTATTTCCATGTTCTGGCCCGATGTGCGCTTGAAGCGGTTTGTCGAGATCCGTCCAGCGGATTCCTTGCCGCAGGAGTATCTGACGGGCTATGCCGCACTCATAAAAGGGCTCTTTTACAGCGAGGAGAGCATGCGCGCGCTCGAGCAGGAGCTTGGTGTTTGCCAAGATGCGCAAGGTGAAGACATCTGGCCGCTTGATGAACGAGCAGTGGAAGAGACGATCGATGCGATTCGTTCGCGCGGATATGAAGCGCGTTTCTATGGCGAGAAGGCAAAGAGCTTGCGTGTCTGGATCGAATTGCTCTTCGATTTTGCGCGAGCAGCGCTACCCGCAAACGAAAGGACGTATCTCGAAGGCATCGAAACGTTCGCCCTGAACAAAGAATGGAAGCTCGTTCGCTAGAAGAGCGATTGAGCCTACCGTTGTCAAGGGAATACGTCCTCGGAATAGCAACGAAAAGACAATGGGTTTTGTTGGGCTGTCACGCCATTCATCACCTGAAGTGTTGCTACAATGAGGGCATCTGATAAAGAACGAGAGGAGACCACATGGAAAGAACCACTTGGTCATGGGCGCATAAAGCAGCACTTGCGGTAGTTGCATTTGTTGTTGCATGCTGCTGCGTGTTCTTGTCTGGTTGTGCTGAGAACAGCGAAGAGGCTGCGCGTAATGCGGTCACGAGCGAACTCGACCAGATCAAGAACGTTGATGCTGCGGCGATCGAAGAGATCGCGGGCGGATCAGCCGAATTCCAGGCATTGAGCACATACGGCATCACGGCGAACGATGCCTACGAAGCGATCTTCAGCGATTTCGATTACCAGATCGAGGGCGTGAAGGTTGATGGTGACAAGGCAACGGTAAGCGTCAAGTTCACCTCAAAGGATCTGGGACAGTTCCAGAGCGCTCTGGTTGCAGCAGCGCAGCAGGCAAGCACCGATGGATCATTGACGGGCTTGTCTCAAACGCAGATGAACGAGAAGATCGGTCAGTTGGTCATCGACACCATCAAGGCGCTTCCTACCACGGAAACCGATGTCGTTGATTTCGAGGTCGAGAAGAAGAACGGCAAATGGCAGCTGGCTGACGATTCTGGTGAAGTTCTGCAAGAAGCGATCTTCCCTTCAAGCCTGACGTCAGGTTACTAGGAGTCGATCCTAAGGAATCTACCTGCGCTTTCAAGCGGAGGTCATGACCGAAAAAAGCCCGGGCATCATGCTCGGGCTTTTTGCTTGCATAAGATGGTAATTTGCGGGCTTCGTGTGCGCGAATCTAGAAGTCGATCTCGTCCGCGTCCCAGAAGCGCCCCGTGGGGTTCTCCTGCGCGGAAATGACCGCCATTTCTTCAGGCGTGAGCTCGAAGTCGAAGACCTCGAGGTTCTGTTTCATGCGCTCGATGTTGCCTGACTTCGGAAGGGGAAGCATACCGAGTTGGATGAGCCATCGCAAGCACACCTGCGCGTTCGATTTTCCATAACGCGCACCGATCTCCGCGATCGCCTCGTTCGTAAGGGTCTTGCCCCGTCCAAGCGGGCTCCACGCTTCAACGACCAGGTCACGCTCAAGGCAGTACTCGAGCGTTTCCGTTTGAATGCGTCCAGGATAGAACTCGATCTGATCGACCATCGGTTCGATCTCAGCATGCTTCAAGAGCGCTTCGATATGATGCGGTTTGAAGTTCGAAAGCCCGATCGCACGCACATCGCCGTTCTTGTAGAGATCCTCGAGAGCGCGCCAGGTATCCGCGTTGATCGTTTCAGCCTCGGCGCCGAACTGTTTTTCGTTCGCGGGCCAGTGGATCAAGAAAAGGTCGAGATAGTCCACGCCCAAGCGTTCGCACGATGCATTGAACGATTCCATGGTCTTGGCGTAGCCGCGATGCGTGTTCCAAACCTTCGACGTGATGAAGAGCTCTTCGCGCGGCACGCCACACGTTGCAAGCGCACGCCCGATACCAGCTTCATTCTCGTAGATGGCGGCGGTATCGATCAGGCGATAGCCAACCTCAACAGCATCGCAGACCACGCGGCATGCTTCGTCATCCGAGGTGTTGTAGGTGCCGAACCCGATGCGCGGCATGGTCACACCATTCTTCAGTGTAAAAACGTCTTGCATGTTTGAACTCCTTCAATAGCTTGCCTTTACTATACCTAAAGATGACGAACGACCGGGTAGTTTGTCACTTTTTTAGCGCGCAACAAAAGAAGCGGGACAGCTTCGTGCTGCACCCGCTTCTGTGGCTATGATAGGTTGCGCGTTGGGTTACGAGCGGGAAAGGCCGTCCACGGAAAGCACGTCACCAGAAATGTAGCTCGCCTCGTCGGATGCAAGGAAGGCAAACGCGTTCGCGATATCCTCAGGCTCGCCCATGCGTCCGAGCGGGATGGTCTTGATGAGCGGCTCGATGACCTCGCGAGGCAGCGCGTCGACCATATCGGTATGCGTAACGCCAGGTGCAACTGCATTCACACGAATCTTATGCGGCGCGAGTTCGCGCGCGAGCGACTTGGTGAGGCCATTCACTGCGAACTTCGAGGTGGGATAAGCGCATCCAGCAGGCTGGCCGTAGATGCTCACCATCGAAGAGGTGTTGATGATCGCACCACCCGTTCCTTGTTCGATCATGATGCGAGCAGCAGCCTGCGAACACACGAAGGTTGCTTCAACGTTGAGGCGCATGACCTTCTGGAACTCTTCGAGCGTGTAGTCCACCAGCTTGGTGCGTGAATCGGTGCCAGCATTGTTCGCCAGGATGTCGAGTGAACCGAACGTATCGACCACGCTCTTGAAGGCAGCTGCGATCTCGTCAGGATCGGTAAGGGCAGGATGAAGGCCCATGACCGGAGCCTCAGGATCGTTCTGCTTGATCTTTTCGAGCGCTGCATCAACGGTTTCTTGGCGTGATCCGAACAGGGCGACCTTCGCGCCTTCAGCAAGGAATTTCTCCACAATGCCGAATCCGATGCCACGCGTGCCGCCGGTTACAATAGCGACTTTCCCTTCGAGCTTTCCCATAGTAGACCTCTTTCGATCAGATATTTTTTGCAAGTGGCATAACGTTAGCATTGAAAACGAGGAAACGCGCAAATTGTAAAATGGCTGAAACAAAGAGCCCGACATGCAAGGCACATCGGGCTTGGTGAAGCGGAGTTATGAGCGCGAACTAGGGGCGCAGACCCATGCCACCTTCCAACGTGATGGTCTCGCCGGACATGAACTTGAAGTCAGGCGATGCGAGTTGAACGCAGGGGCGACCGATCTCGGTCTCGACGTTACCATAGTGGCCCATCGGAGGCATGTGGACGTTCGCTTCGAACGCATCGGGGTAAGCCTCAGCAAAGTTTTCGAGCTGTGCAGTCCAAGCGAGCGGGCAGATAACATTCACATTGATGTCATCTGCGCCCCATTCATTGGCTGCGACGCGCGTGAGGCCACGAATGCCTTCTTTTGCAGCAGCGTAGGAACACTGTCCAACATTGCCGAAGAGTCCTGCTCCAGAGGCGAAGTTGATAACGGTACCCTTGGTCTCTTTCAGGTGCGGATAGCATGCCTGCATGTAGTAGAACGCAGCATAGAGGCCAGAATAGATCGCCAGGTCGAACTGGTCGGTCGTATGTTCAGCAAGGGAAACGCCCGAAGCAGAAGCCTGTGCGTTGTTGATGAGCACATCGATGCGGCCGAATTCTTCAATGGTCTTATCGATGACGTTCTGTACGGTTGCGGCGTTGTCGTTGCCAGCGCTCACGTCTGCTTGGATCGGAAGTACCTTGATGCCGTAGAGACGCTCGAGCTCCTCTTTCGCATCTTCGAGCTTCTGGACGTTACGCCCAGTGATGACCAGGTTTGCGCCTTCTTTTGCGTATGCGGTAGCGATGCCATAGCCGATCGATCCGCATGAGCCGTCCTTCAAGACAGCGCGGCCGCCGCCGGTGATGATAGCGGTCTTACCTTCGAGAAATCCCATGGACCTTCTCCTATCCCAGAAAGATGAATAACGAGCTGAGGTTCGAAAATCTCAACTAGGTCGAGTCTATTAAAACTCGATCGCGTGCGAACTTCGAAGCGGGCAGTTAAGCGTCAGAAGGGCACTTTATTCCGCTAAAGGGTCGCATGTTCGGAGGCGGTAAAATTACACACCGGTTACGGTTTACTCATTTCTGGCAAAGCCTGAAGCGCGGGACTGAAAAGCAGCTACACTAATATGCGCAGGGAATGCAAGTGATCACAGGAAAAGAAGGGTGGTGCCTCTCATGGCAGATATTCGTGATGGGTTCAAAGATATTTTTCTCGCGGGTGTGGGTGCACTGGCCTATGGTGGCGAGCGCGCCAATGAGCTCGTGAACAATCTTATCGAAAAAGGGGAGCTTACGGTCGAGCAGGGCAAAGAGCTCAATACCGAGCTCAAGCATAAGGCGAATGACGCCTTTGGTCAGATGCGTGATGAAGCACTAGCTGCGCAGCTTCAGGCTATGACCCCTGAACAGCGTGCAGACTTTGTTGCAAAGGTGAACGAACTTGCGAACAAGGTCACCGATGATGCTGCTGCAGCAGCAGTTAAGGACGCCGCCGAATAGCACGCTATCGAGTGTTCGCGTGTCTGTGGGGGCAGGTGCGCGAAGGGCATTCGGAAGTGCTGCTCATGCTAAAACCAGCACGTGAGGCGCGGGGGCGTCAGTGAAGCGTGCAGGAGAAAAGCGTATGGATCGAACGGTTCATACGCTTTTCATTTTGGGCCGATCACAAGCTCGTGCCCTGCTTGCTTACGAGTTTGCAATCTAAAAGCGCACGTGTTTCATTCGCGCTACAATAACAGCAGGAAGAAGAAGGGGGATCGTGGTGACAGAGAACACGTTTCTGCGGCATTTTCTTACGGCACGAGCTGATGTTGATCCCGAAGACCAGTTTGGCCTCAGTCGCAGTGTGCGCGTGAAACGCGTCCACGAGATCGTTCATATTCTGCGCAAGCATAATTTCTTACAAGGGTTTACCCCCGAAGAATTGCGTGCGCTCTTCGAAGATCTTGGTCCGAGCTTCATCAAAGTTGGGCAAACCCTCTCGACGCGTTCCGAGATCTTGCCTCATGCCTATTGCAAGGCGCTCTCTCAGCTTCAACAGGAATGCGAACCCATGCCGTTCGAGACGGTGCTCATTGCGCTCGATGCGATCTATGGGATCGACCGGGAGAAGATATTCGCCTCGATCGATCCGCATCCGCTCGGCAGCGCATCGCTGGCGCAAGTTCATCGTGCAACGCTCACTACGGGCGAAGAGGTTGCCATTAAGGTGCAGCGTCCTGGCGTGCGCGCTACCATGGCGCAGGATATCGATGTGATGCGCAGCCTTGCCCGTCGCCTTTCGCATTATATGAAGGATGCCCAGATGGTCGATCTGCGCGATGTGGTCGAGGAGCTGTGGGTCACCTTCCTCGAAGAGACCGACTTTTTGAATGAAGCGCGCAACCTCGATGAATTCAATCGGCTCAATGCCGATATCGTCTATGTGCGTGCACCGAAGCCCTACATGCAATACTGTCGCGAAGAGGTGCTCGTCATGGAGTATGTTGACGGCATCTCCATCCGCAATACGAATAAGCTTCTTGAACAAGGCTACGATCTTGATGAGATCGGCGACAAGATGCTCGAGAATTATGCTAAGCAGATATTGCAAGACGGCTTCTTCCATGCCGATCCGCATCCAGGCAATATCGTTATCTATGGCGGACAGATCGTGTATCTTGACCTAGGGTTGATGGGGCGTTTGAGCACGCGTGATCGTTTGGGCTTCGAAAAGGCCGTCGAAGCGGTGGGCTTGCGTAGTGCAAGCGCTCTCATGGATGCGCTCATGTCGTTTTCGATCGCGCGTGATCTTGCTGCGATAGATCAGCCGCATCTGCTTGCGGAGCTTGATGTCATCTTGGACCGGTATGGCACCGCCGAAGTTGAGAGCATCGATATCGGTCAGTTCTTGGGCGATATCTTGAATGTAACGCGTCAAACGAAGGTAACGTTGCCTTCGTCGGTGACCATGGTTTCGCGCGGTCTGGTGACCATGGAGGGAACGCTGCTCGAATATGTGGGTTCGTTCAACATGGTCGACATCATCAACAAGCACATCAAGCGCACAAAAGAAACGTCCGACGACTTCAAGGACACCGTTAAAGAATTGCTCGTTGCGGTGAATGGTGCGAGTCGCGGAGCGCTGCGCGCTGCAGAATACGCAGGCGATACCATGCAGCTGCTCTCGCGTGGTCAACTGAAGGTGAACATGGAGATGCTCGGTTCGGCTGAGCCCATGATGAAGATATCACGCATCTTGAATCGCTTGACCATCGGCTTGATCATCGCTGGTCTTTTGATCAGTGCGGCATTGCTCACGTTCGCGATCGACGAATCCCATATCTTCGGCATGCCCATCCTCGCGTTTATCGAATTCGTTATCGCGATCATCCTTTCGCTTTGGATCGCCATCGACATCTACCGCAGAAACCGCAACCGCTAAGATGACGAACGACCGGGTAGTTTGTCATCTTAAGCAAGAAGGCCGACTGCAAATGCAGCCGGCCTTCGTTCGTATCTAAGCAGATTGATGCTTATTTGTGTTCGAGCTCGAACTCCTTCATGAAGGCAACGAGGGCTTCAACACCTGCTTTCGGCATGGCGTTGTAGATGCTCGCACGCATGCCGCCTACCGTGCGGTGGCCCTTGATGCTCTCGATGCCGTGCTTCTTCGCTTCAGCGACGAAGAGCTCATCGAGCTTCGGATCGCCTGTAATGAACGGAACGTTCATGATGGAGCGATCTTCGCGGCGCGCGGTTCCCATGAACAGATCGGACTGATCGAGGAAATCGTAGAGGATCTGCGCTTTTTCACGATTGCGCTCACCCATTACCTCAAGGCCACCCATCTTCTTGATCCACTTGAACACTTTGCCGCAGATATAGATGCCATAAGCGGGTGGGGTATTGTAGAGCGAATCGTTATCGTATTGGGTCTTCCACTTCAGCATGGTGGGCGTGTTCGGAAGCGTTTCTTCCTTGATCAGGTCTTTGCGGATGATATCGATTGCAACACCAGCTGGGCCGATGTTCTTCTGTACGCCGCCATACATCACGCCGTATTTGGTGATATCAGCAGGTTCAGAAAGGAAGCAGGAAGAAACATCGGCAACGAGCACTTTGCCCTTCGTGTTAGGCAGTTCATGGTATTTCGTGCCGTAGATGGTTTCGTTCTCGCAGATGTAAACGTAGTCGGCGTCTTCTCGAATGGGAAGATCGGAGCAATCGGGAATGTAGGAGAAGTTGCCGTCTTCACTCGACGCGATGCACTGTGCGTCGCCGAAGAGCTGAGCCTCCTTGAATGCTTTCTTCGACCAAGAGCCAGAAACGATGTAGTCTGCCTTGCCATCGAGCATCATGTTCATGGGGATAGCTGCGAACTGCTGAGAAGCACCGCCCTGTAAGAAGAGCACGGCGTATTCATCAGGGATGCTTAAGAGATCGCGCAGATCGCTCTCGGCATCTTCGATGATCTGGGCGAACGTCTTCGAGCGATGACTCATCTCCATGACTGACATGCCGCATCCGCGGTAATCGAGCATTTCATCGGCGGCTTCCTGAAGCACTTCTTCGGGCAGCACTGCCGGGCCAGCAGAGAAATTGTAAACGCGTGACATAGTTACTCCCTTTTCATATACCGAATAAACAAAGGCGAGCAGGATGCCCGCCTGGTTTTCGTGATTAGAGCATGATACGTCAAACCGCGCCACTTTGCTTAGATAAAGCGCTAAGTTTCGTTAGGCGGGTGCCATATCCCTGACCTCGGTGATATTTTTCCAAAATCGCTTGGGCATGAACTGCCGACGAAGCTCAGGATGGTAGCGAGCTTCGATGTTGAGCGTGTGGTAGAAGCGCTTCCAGGCTTCCTGCATTTTGAGCTCATTTGCGGTTGGTGCGGGTGGCGTGAACGAATCGGTCTTGATAAGGTGCCAATCGCTTCCTTCGTACACGCCCGCGATGTGGTGGTTCTCATCGTAGATGATGAAAGGTTGCGTATTGAAGCGATCCGCGAACCAATCCATGATGAGCGGCACGACCGAGGCTTTAGGGTTGCAGCGCGCACACCAAAGGCCCCCTTCAAGCTCTTCGAACCTCAAGAACTCAAGGATATGATGGCGCTCATTCTGCACGAAGCGTTCAAGCTTCAGAACAGGCTCGACCACGGGATCGAGAACAGCAGGCACTGCTGAGCCTTTCAACAAAGCAGGTCCGCATCCAGCACCCGTGAATCTCTGCTGAACACTGCGCTCTCCCTTTTTGTTCTGTTGGAAGAAATGAGCGTTTTGCGGATCCATGCAGTAACGGATGAAGCGGTAGATCGAGATTCCGGTGTGCGGATCATCGGCAAGAGCGGCAGTCTTGATGATGTTCGCAACGCTATAACCCGCGCGCTTGCTCACACCTTTTTGAACGCGAAGGGCAAGCGAGAAATCGGTCTCGATCTGGCGTGTGGTTTGCCCGATGCGCGGTTGATAGTGTTCGCTAGGGCAGATATCGAGCGGGTGCTCCTTGTTCGCATACGTTAAGAACACGGCAGTGAAGAGGCCCTCGACACTACCATCGTAGAGATATGCGATGTTATCGGGCGTGGGGTCCATGGCACGGCCTTTCGCTACGAGGCAGCATCGAGCGCGCGCCAGCCCAGATCGTGCCCATGGGAATAAGGTCGGCTTGTTGCGTGCAGTGCTTTCTGACCGCTGACCAGCGCGTCTTGCCTGCTTGATGTTGGGTGTCCTGCAAGTTTCTGGGTGGGTGCCATATCGAAGAGGCTCATCTGCCCAGTGGCAACCTTTGCAGCACGTCTTCCGTGGCGGCCGCCGTCGATCGGCGCGGCAAGTTGAGCACGCAACGATTGCCGCTCGAACGGAATGGTGCCGCCCTGGTACTTCCCCTGACACGTGATGAAGAAACGAGCGCGCTTGAAAGCGATGCCGAGCTTGCGCAATTCATCTTCGCGCAACACATGGGTCTTGCGCGCATTCATGATGAGCTTCGCCCCTCGAACGCCGATGCCGGGAATGCGCAAAAGGATTGCGTAGGGCGCCTTGTTCACCTCAACAGGGAAGAAATCGAGATGGTTGAGCGCCCAATTCGC
This sequence comes from uncultured Eggerthella sp., assembly GCA_958409415.1. Taxonomy (GTDB): domain Bacteria; phylum Actinomycetota; class Coriobacteriia; order Coriobacteriales; family Eggerthellaceae; genus Anaerotardibacter. The sequence continues at coordinate 377,604 of CATYMO010000001.1, forward strand.
TTTGGGGTCGACCTCCAAGTCGAGGAAGGGTGCTTCTTCATTGATGATCTCGTTCACATCGAAGCGATAGAACCGCATGAGCCAATCGGCTTGATACAGACGGTGTTCGCGATTGAGCGCAACGCCATCTCCTGCGGGAAGGCGTTTGTCGTTGTTCACAGGCAGGTACGCGCTGAAGAATACGCGCTTGAGCGAGAACTTCTGATAGAGCGCTGAAGAGAGATTAAGGATCTGGTAATCGCTTTCGGGGGTGGCACCGATGATCATTTGCGTTGATTGACCAGCGGGAACGAAGCTCCGCTCCTTATCGACGGGTCGTGCGAGCGATCGATCGCGTTTGCTCAAATAGACCGTATTCTTTTCGGCAAGAGCGCGGACATCGCGGGCTTCTTCGATGCCGTTCTTGATGAAGCGCATGGGATGGAGGATATCGTGCTTGCTTTTATCTGGTGCGAGCAACTGCAGGCTTTTCTGCGAAGGAAGCTCAAGATTGACGCTCATGCGGTCGGCAAGCCTCCCGAGCTGATCGAGCAATTCAGGCGAAGTGCCGGGAATGGCCTTCGCATGGATGTAGCCGCGGAAGCCGTATTCTTCGCGCAAGATGCTCAGCGCTTCGATCATGAGTTCGGTAGTGAAATCGGGGCTCCGGACAACGCCTGAACTTAAGAATAGTCCTTCGATGTAGTTACGACGATAGAAGCTGATGGTAAGGTCCGCTAATTCGCGCGGTTTGAACGTGGTGCGGGTGCCTTCGTTGCTGATGCGATTGACGCAGTAGGCACAGTTATAGATGCACGCATTGCTGAGCAGGACCTTCAGCAGCGTGATGCAGCGGCCATCGGCCGTAAAGCTGTGGCAGATCCCAGCAGCAGAGGTGTTGCCGAGCTTTCCCTTCTGCCCAGCGCGCCCTACGCCCGATGAGGTACAGGCAACATCATATTTTGCAGCATCTGCAAGAAGTTCGAGTTTATCCGTGATATCCATCGTACACCTGTTCGATTCGCCTCGTTCCATCCTATACGAACAAATGTTTGTAGTCAAGGCAAGTGAACAGGCATTAAGCGATTTGGTAACAAAACCGCGAGGGAAGATGCCTGCCTGAAAAGCCCGATTTGACCTGTGGTAGAGTTGAGGAGCTGATCATGCATGAGAATGAGGAGGTGGTCTTGATGCGCTTCAAAGATATATGGGGGAAGATCGAGATCCCTACCAACCAAGACGATTTTCCTCATCAAGGGTTTTCGCCTAAGGTCATCAAGGCATTCGGCGTAATGAGCATCATCTGCGCGCTGGCCTCGTTGTGTTTGATCGGTGTATTCGCAGCTCATGCAGTGGGCGATATCAACCATCATGAAAGACCCGAGAGCATGCTCCTGGCGATCGGCATCGTCCTGCTCGCTATCACCGCCATCGTTCTCTTCGTCGCTATGGGTGTGCGGTTCATCAAGAACAACACGCTCAATGGGGAACGCTTCGCCATCACGACCATTGCGCTCATCTTAGGCGCGTTCCTTGCGATGATGATGCTCTACGGCTTGAGCTTGTTCCATGTCGTTTACGTGGTCGAACTGGTCTTCTTGGCGGTCGTTACGGTGTATATGGATCCTGAACTGGCCGAAGAACGCTATCTTTCAAAAGAAGCGCACACGATGGACCCACAAAAGCGTGCTCAGTTCGAGAAGAAGGTCGATAGCCGAAAGCCTTTGAAGGGCTATATCACGCTGAACTTCTTCAACCTGTTCTGGATATTCGTGGTGTGCAGTATCCTGGGGCTAGCGATCGAAACCGTGTTTCATCTTGCCATTTATCATGCCTACCAAGATCGCGCAGGACTGCTTTACGGACCATTCTCGCCGATCTATGGGTTCGGTGGCTTGTTCATGACCGTAGCGCTCAACCGATTCCACGATAAGCCGATTCCGGTGATCTTTTTGATCTCGGCGCTGATCGGCGGTGCGTTCGAGTTCACGGTCAGCTGGATCATGCAAAGTGCATTCGGAATTGTGGCCTGGGATTATTCGGGAACGTTCCTTTCTATCGATGGCCGCACGAACTTCATGTTCATGTGCTTCTGGGGCGTACTCGGTGTGATGTGGGTGAAGTTCTTGTTGCCGATCTTGCTCTGGATGATCAACAAGATTCCGTGGAAGCTGCGCTATACGCTCACCGTTGTGTGCTTCGTGTTCATGGTGGTGGATGTGGTGCTCACCGTGCAAACGATCGATTGCTGGTACTTGCGTGAAGCGGGGCACGCGCCGAATACCCCGCTCGAAGAGTTCTTCAACAAGCACTACGACAACGCCTACATGGAGCATCGCTTCCAAACCATGTCGATGGATCCTTCGCAATCCAGCCGCGTCTAAAAAGGTGTCGAACGACCGGGTAGTTTGTCACCTATGCCTACAGCGCAGGGAGGGTTTCCTTGAGGTTGCGCACGCGGGTGAGCGCATCGTTCATGATCGCATCGACATCTTGTCCGATCACATCGAGCAATTCGGCGGAGATGAAGTGCGTCTCAGGGATGCCGAACATGTGCGCGATGCCCTGGAAGTATTCGAACCCGTAGTTCGCGAACGAGCAAGGACCGCCTGACGTGGTGATATACACGAGGCGCTTCGCTTTGCAGAGTCCCTCGGACCTTCCTTCTTCGGTGTAGTGGAACACGATACCATTGACGGTCACGTGTTCGATATAGACCTTCAGGACTGCGTGAAACGAAAGATCCCAATAAGGCGCGCCGATAACGATCTCGTCTGCGGCAGCGAACTGTTTCGCGAGGTCGAACATAGAATCGCCCCAGTCGGCTTTTTCTAAGAGCGCCACTCGTTCCTCGACCATCTTCCAATCGAAGGGCACAAGGTTGCGCTCGAAGAGGCGCACCTCTTTAACGGCGGGATTGCCTTCAAGATAGGCGCGGCAAAGGGAGAGCGTGCGCGATTCTTCACGCGCGCAGGCATTGACGAAAAGTGTGGTCATAAGGGGTTCCTTCCTTGCTGAGTTCCTTGAACTAGAGATATTCAACAGGCACCATTTTAGGGCAAGCTGCAAACGATCATGAATGAGACGCTGCATCGTTAGGCGGTTTGCTGGTGGGATCGCTCGCTTGCGCGTTGCTTTGCGCTTCTTTGCGTGCGGCCTGCTCTTTTTCGGTAGCGAACTCGTTCGCCTGTTCCTCTAGCTTCGCCAGAGCTGAATCGACATCAGACGCGTTTTCGATGAACTGCTTCGCGAGACGCTGCCTGCGGCGTGCGCTGTGGAAGTTGAGCCTGATGCCCTTGCCGTAGTAGCCGGAATCGTGGCTTGCTCCGTAGGCGAAGATAAGGCTCACTGCTAAGAACGGGATGATCTCAACGCCGAACACCTCAAAACCAAGGAAGAAGGCAGCGATAGGGCAGCGTGTCATGCCGGCGAAGAACGTCATGACCCCGATTGCGGTCGCGAAGGCAGGATCGACATTGATGAGCTGTCCGAGCGAGCACCCGAGCAAACCGCCGATAACGAGGGTGGGCATGATCTCGCCGCCCTTGAAGCCCGAGCCGAGCGCAAGGAATACGAGCCCAGCTTTGATGGCGAAATCCCATGTGCCGATCGATCCCGATGTAGCTTGTTTCAGGAGGTTCATGCCACCACCTTCGAAGCTCTGCAGGCCAAAAGCCACAACGAGGATTGTGATGCCGATGCCGACAACGAATACGGAGATATAGGGGTGGTTCAAACGCTTGCGTTCCCATGCGCGCACCGCGGCGAGGCTTGCTCCGAAGAAGCGCCCTAAGATGCCACCGAGCGTGCCGATGAGCACGACTTGCAGCATAAGATCGGGGGTGACGCTGGGAATGGCAACGCGGGGAATGATATCGCCGATGCCGAACGGGTAAGCGATCGCAGCAGCGATGAACGCCGAAACGAGCAGTGCGATGAAGCGCGCGGGGCTGAAGGTCTTAAAATGCGTGAGCTCGAAAACGAGGAACACTGCACCAAGTGGTGCGAAGAACAGAGCGCTGAAGGTGGCCGACATGCCCATGAGTGCAGCATAGCCATAGACATTGCGGTCCTGCTTGTCTTTGAATACGTTCTTAAGTTTGAAGATGCGACTTAAGGTCTCTCCGATCGAGGCGCCCATCTGAAACGCGCTCGATTCCTTACCGACCGCACCGCCGCCAAGGGTCGAGAGGCAAGTGCCCACGAGAATGGCAGGCGCAAGCGTAGGGGAAACGGGTTTATTCTCGCGCACCTCCATAACCATATCGTCGGTCGAGTAGAAGTATGAGAGCTTCATTGCTTTGTAGAAAGCAAGGGTGATGATGCCGAGCACGGGGAGCAAGAACACAAGCCAGGAGTACTCTTGGTTCAGACGATAGGAGGTATTGACGCAGATGCATAGCACGATCGAGGTGAAGGCCGAAACCACGCCAACCAGGCAGATGAAGGACACATGAAGCACCAGTTGCTTTTTATCTATGTTGGAAAGCCATGACATGCAAAGACCTCGTTGAAGGCAGACTGAACGAGCATGATTCAATCGTGACAGTTCTTCCGCACTGCGTAAACCATGACAACCTCACAACTCGGCATCAATTGCGTTACGGATGGTTCTTCATGCCAGCTCGAACCAACATTTCTCACGTGCTCGATTACAATGGAACTTCACGAGGGAAGGACAAAGATGGAAACTGAGCTCATATCGCTTGCAGTCATCGCGCTCCTTGCCTGCATCACGCCATTGTTGGCACGGGCGATTCCTCATAAGCTGATTCCTGAAACAGTGTTCTTGCTGTTTGCTGGCGTTATCTGTGGTCCGCATCTGCTTGGGTGGATACAGGTGGGTGATGCGATATCGCTCCTTTCCGATCTAGGGCTCGGGTTCTTGTTCTTGCTTGCCGGCTATGAGATCGATCCGAAGAATCTTTCTAACTATCAGGGAAAACGGGGATTTGTTACGTGGGTCTTCACGTTCGTGATCGCTGTTTTGGTGGTGTGGGTATGGCCGGAGTTCTCGCTTGATGGCATCGATGGGCTTGCGGTGGTCATTGCGCTCACTACCACTGCGCTCGGCACACTGCTTCCCATCTTGAAAGAGCGCAAGCTTATGGATACGCCCATTGGTAATGCGGTGCTTTCCTACGGCACTTGGGGTGAATTGTGCCCGGTCATTGCCATGGCGCTGCTCCTTTCAACGCGCACGACCATCCAGAGCGTGATCATCCTAGTGATGTTCGCGCTTATCGCGGTGGCGGTTGCATTCCTTTCTTCCCGCTTGAAAAATTGGGAGCGCATTTCAGCGGCAGTCCAGGAAGGGGCTGAAACCACTCAGCAAACCGTAGTGCGCGCAACCGTCTTGCTCATGGTCACGCTCACAGCGCTCTCGGCGGTGTTCAACCTTGATATCGTGCTCGGTGCGTTCGCGGCGGGCTTCATCTTGCGCTACATCATTCCTCAGGGAAGCAAGAGCCTCGAGACCAAGCTCGATGGTCTTGCGTTCGGCTTCTTCATCCCGCTCTTTTTTATTGTTTCAGGGAGCAATATCGACATTCATGCAGTAGGCGACAGGCCGCTCCTGCTCGTATTCTTCATCGTCTTGCTCCTGCTCATTCGTGCGCTCCCGGTCTTCATCGCGCTGTCAACAGGTAAGCACAAGCACGATCTGAGCCGCAGCGCACGCATTACGGTAGCGCTTTATTGCACCACGGCGTTGCCGATCATTGTGGCGGTCACGATGGTGGCACAGCAATCGGGAGCGATGAGCAACGAGATCGCTTCGGTGCTCGTGTGCGCGGGCGCGGTTACAGTGTTTCTCATGCCTGCGTTCGCATCGATCACCATTCGCATCTCTGACACGCATCTGGTCGATCTTGCCCATGAGGTTTCGAGCAAGCCTGCCGATCTTTCTACGATCATCAAAAGCCGCGCTGAACTGGTGCGCTTGCTAGCAAAGGCACGTGTCCTCATCGATAAGGACGATCCCGACCTTGCGGCGCGCATCGAGCCTTTGGTCGCGAAGCTCGTGCGCAACGACGAAGACAGCGACGACCGCGATGTACGCTATTTCATTCAGGAAGTGCGTGATCGCTATCGAGAGACGAAGGGCCTGAGCAAAGAGCAGCTCAAGGAGATCATTGCTGAAGCAGCGCAGGCAGAAAAAGAGATAGGCACGAACAAGTCTGCTGCTCCCTATGATGAAGAAGGGTATCTTGAGGTCATCGCGAAAGGCGAAGATGCCTCGATGAAGAAGCGCAAGGAAGAGGGGAATAATGGAACTGGAAGTAACTAAACAAGCAGACGGCATGACTGATTACGGTCTGATCGAGCTTTCGGGTAGCGAGAACACCCGCGATCAGGGCGGCATGGAAACAGTTACGGGCCAGCGCGTGCGTGCCAAAAAGCTCATTCGCTCCGACAAGCTTGAGAAGCTCACCGACCACGATATCCATGTGCTCGTCGATGAATACGAGCTGCGCACAGTGATAGACCTGCGTACCGATAAGGAGCGCGAGCTATCGCCCAATCCCACTTCGCGAATGCCTGAGGTGAAGTTCGTGAATCTGCCGGTGTTCACAGAAGGTGCGGTCGGCATCACACACGAACACGACATTCGTTCGCTCATGAAGGAATTCAGTCAGATGAAGGAAGATCCCTACAAGATCGTGCGCAATATCTACCCTATGGCGCTCTTGGGAGATGAGGCAGTAAAAGCGTATAAGCAGTTCTTTGACATCTTGCTTGAACAGGAGGAGGGCGCGATCCTGTGGCATTGCTCAGAAGGGAAGGATCGCACCGGTTTGGCGAGTTTGCTCATCTTGCATGCGCTTGGCGTGCCGCCCGAGACGATCATGGAAGACTATCTGGCTACGAATATCTTCGCACGCAAGAAGCTTCGTCGTGTTGCGCATGATTTCGAGCATCTGCATCTGCTGAAGAAAGGCGATGAAGCGCTGCTTGCTTTCTTGACCGCTGAGCCTGGGTATCTCAACGCAGCCTGCGAAGCAGCCGAAGAGAAGTACGGCTCGCTCGATGCTTACCTCGAACAAGGGCTCGGCATCACACCTGAGAAGCGCGCTCGTCTCGCCGATAAGTACCTCTTTTAAGATGTCGAACGACCGGGTAGTTTGTCATCTGCTGATCGAGCTAAGCCGTTTCTGGTCGAGCAAGCAGCTGAGCCCATGGGGTACTTAAATTACTCTGAGTCCGCTAACTTCAATATAAATAGGTTGTTCGAAGGAGCGAAGCGCATGAGCTTGCCTATAAAGGCAAGCGAACAGCGAAAGCGGGTAATTACAAGTGCCCCTTGGGCGTGCTGCTTGCGCGGGATAGATGGGAAAAGGTGTCGAACGACCGGGTAGTTTGTCACCAGGCAAAAAAGAGCCCTCGGGGGAGGGCTCTTGTTGGTACGTATGATGCGCAGCTACGCTTCAAGGATCTTGCATGCGGCGATGGCGAGCTCTTTCGAATCCATGCTGCCCGGATCCTTCTCGATGCCCTTATCCATCAGATGCGGAATGGTCGCGATCTTGCGGAATTCAGCCTCATGCTCAGGCAAGCAGGCAAGGATGACAGGATCGGGATTGTCGGGAAGCAAGGTATCCTGGACCACTTTGTTGATGTAGCGGTAGAACTTCTCCGCTTCGATCTTGGACACTTCGTTGCGCGAACGATAATCGTGATACGGGTTGAGATGCTTCATGAGTATGTGATGGTCGAGCGCGGGCGCATCGCTGAAATCGTGCATGAGTTCGCCGAATTGCTCCGCAACGCCCTCATCTTCGACATCGATGCGGTTAAGGCAGCTGCCAAGCCCCTTGATAAGCCCGAAGCGATCGGCAGAAACAGCCAAGATGTAGTACTTGGACTGCTGGAATTCATCACCCTTGAGCGGGGATAGCTCCCAGTTGTCGCCAACGAAGACCTGCGGATCGACCTTGTGATAGAGGTTCGCGATGTAGACATGATCCTTATCGGCGAAGAGCGCTACGCTAGCCTCCGCGTTCAGCCAGATTCCTTCATCAGGAGCGTTGATCACATCTTCCAGATGAACGAGGATCTTGTTGTTCGGTTGGATAGCATAGTTCGCATCGATCTCATGCTTAGCTTCCTTCATGAGATCTTTCATCTCGATGCGCTCTTTATTGGTACGCAAACGCTTGTATTCGGTTGGTAGATAGAGCGAGACGACCGGGCCTTCAGCTGGTGTAGCGAGTTCAGAAATATCGTCCAAGATCATGACGGTATCTTTAGTGTGATGAATGGGGCGCATGATGAAGCCTCCTTGTTGCAGCGGATACGTTCGAATGCCAAGCCCACAACATGAGCCGAATTGCTGTGGTTTCGGCTGTGTCTTTAACCTAACATGAGCGAATGCGCAGCTGGAAAGCGGGGGTGTTTTGGCAGGAACCTGTTAAGTTCTAGTTTTCCGTCTGCAACTTAACCTTCGACGTAGGCGCGTGCGCGCTCGTTATAATGAGGGGAAGACTGAATGAAAGGCTCATCCGTGCAACCTGAAACGCCACAAGCGCAATACGATGAATTGCCCGCTCGCTATGAGAAACTCAAGACTCTGTGGGGTGAAGATGCCTTACGCGCGATCGTGGATGCGCATGTGCTCGTACTTGGTGTCGGCGGAGTGGGATCGAATTGCACTGAAGCGCTTGCGCGCGGAGGTGTGGGCAAGCTGACGATTCTCGATCGCGATGTAGTGGAGGAGAGCAATATCAATCGTCAGTCCATCGCGTTCTATTCCACACTCGGCAAACGCAAGGTGGACGTGATGGAGGCGATGATCAAGGACATCAATCCCGAAGCGCAAGTTGAGAAGATATTCGGCTTTTTGCGCCAGGAGGAAATGGAGAGCTTCCTTGATGAATATGCGCGCGATGTGGATTATGTGGTCGATGCGATCGATACGATCTCGGCGAAGCTCAAGTTGGCCGAGCTCGCGCCGAATTACTCGTTCAGGCTGATCAGCAGCATGGGCGGGGCGAACAAGATCCACCCCGAATGTTTCAAGATCGCCGATCTATATGACACGGTGAATTGCCCGCTCTGCCGCATCATGCGCAAAGAAGGGCGCAAGCGCGGCATCAAACAGCTGAAGGTCATCTATTCCTGCGAACAGCCAGTCGATACCAACATGGGCAGCGATTGGCAGCGCGCTGAGCGCAAGGACCTGGGTACGGCATCGTTCGTGCCGCCGATTTTCGGGCAGATGATCGCTGGCGAAGTCCTCCGCGACCTTGCAGGCATCGAGTGAAGACGCGTTTTTGTCTTGCTTAGGTGCTCACGTCTGTATGCGGGTGCAAGAAAAAAGCGACTCTTTGCCGACACATATAATAAGTAATAAAGCCCGAGCAAAGCAGCGACGCATGAGCGAATCAGCGTAAGCTGGTTCGCGAACAGGGAAGCGGGGAGCTTTTTCTTGCGCGGGCGTGCAGACGTGAGCAAACGCTTTAGACATGCGAGAAAGTGGATCGGCCAAACACCTCATAGGCGAGAGCCCCTTGGGGCAACTAAGCGGGGAACCTCGTGTCTTGCCTTCTCCACTGATTGCGGATAGGTACAGCTGTTTGTTAGCGCAAAAAGGGAAGAGGAGAAACATGCTAGAAAGCAATAAGTTTTTCGACGCACATGCGCATATGAGCTTCGCGCCTGATGTCGGGGCTTTCGCCCCATGGTTCACCGAACGGTTCGCAGGCGCTTTCTCCACGACGGTGAGTCCTGCCGACTATCGTTTCGCACAACAAGCGCTTGCTTCGTTTCCAAAGATAAAAGTGGGCGTGGGAGCACACCCGTGGTGGATCGCACAGGGCAAGATCTCCGATGAAGACAAAGCGCTCCTTCCCGGTCTCGTTGCCAATGCGCGCTACATCGGCGAGGTCGGGCTTGACTTTGGTAAGAACGGGCTTGCCAAGAGCGCTTTTGAGACTGACGAACAGACCAAGCAGGCGCAGATCGAAGTGCTGCGCACGATCTTCGCCGCCGCAAAGAAGGATCCCTCTAGGCTTTCAGGTACCGAAGGCGCCGAAGGAACTGGTGAAGCCAAGGGGGGACGCATCTTCTCGTTTCATGCCGTGCGAAGCGCCGATGTGATCATGGATATGCTCGAGAAATACGGGTTGCTGGAGGATAACACGATCATCTTCCATTGGTTTTCAGGCTCGAGCGCTCAGTTGAAACGAGCGCGTGATCTGGGCTGCTTCTTCTCGGTCAACGCCTTCATGCTCCAGACGAAGCGTGGACGGGAATATGCAAAAGCCATTCCGCTCGATCATTTGCTCATCGAGACCGATTTACCAGAAGAGATGCCGTTCGATGTATGCGCAGAGGACTCGCAAGCGTGCAAGCAAACTATTGAAGCGGTTGAAGCGCGCTATGCATCGATGCTCGAAGAAGCCTACCGAGAAATCGTTGCGCTGCGTGGGGAAGATGCGCTCGCTGCGATCGCGCACAATGTGCAAAAGGCCTTCTTCTAAGAAAGGGCCGCTCGTAGTCCGTCGATCGTGTCTGCAACGTTATCGCAGGTCATAAGTGCGCTCATCAAGCATGCGCCAGCCGCTCCAGCATCGCGTACCGAGGCGATATTGTGCGCATCGATACCGCCGATCGCGTAGACAGGAATGGCAGCGTTCGAAGTGATATGCCTGAGAAAATCGAGCCCACGCGGTTCTACGCCAGGCTTGCATTGGGTGGTGAAGATGTGACCAGCGATGCAGAAATCAGCTCCCTGCCGTTCAACGTGCTTTGCCTCATTTGCTCCATGCACTGATATACCCACCTCTTGAAACTCACGCGCGAAATCGGGGTGGCGCTCGAATTTATCGTAGCTTATTTGAATTGAGGGAAAGCCCTTTGCAGCTGCGAGATCGACGAAGGTGTTCACCGTGATGCGACGGCGTTGATCGGGCAAGAGCAGCGCATCGATGCGATCGAGCAGCGCGCTGAATTCGCGTTCGGTAAGATCCTTCTCTCGAACGATCACGCGATCGACTCCTGCATCACAAAGTGCGGCGATCCTCACCTCAAGCGGCTGGGCGCAAAGCGCGCGATTGGTTATAGCGATGATCTGAAATGACATGGTGCTCCTACACATAAATGTAATCGTTCATGACCGGTTGTAAACCGCGCGCAGAGAGCGCAGCAACGACCTCTTCCACGCTGCGCCCATCAGCGATCTCGAATTGGTCATCGCCCTGCTCTTCGCCCTCGTGTCCGCCGATGCCTGTTGAGACCCCCGCTGAGATCTTCGTTGCAGCGATGTCGACCACGTTGTTGCGGAAGCGTTCGCATTCGCGCGTCGAGATGGTCATGCCAGCGAACGGCATGAAGATGCGATAGGCGCACATGACCTGCAGAAGCTGGCGTTCGTGCACATCGTGGGGGTTGATCTCGCTGTTGTTCGTGATCGGGCGCAAACGCGGGCACGAGAAGGAGATTTCTGCATGTGGGTATTTCTTCTGCAGCAGATAGGCGTGCATGCCGGTTGCGAAGGCATCTTTGCGGAAATCGGCCAGCCCGAGCAGCGCTGCGAACGCAACGCCACGCATGCCACCCATGAGCGCGCGTTCTTGTGCTTCCATACGATAGGGGAACACGCGTTTGTGACCAGCAAGGTGCAGCTCTTCGTAGCGGCTGGGATCATAGGTCTCCTGGAATACCGTTACATAATCCGCGCCGCATTCTTGCAGGTAGGCATATTCATCGGAGTTCATCGGGTAGACTTCAAGGCCTACATTCTTGAAATAGCGTGAGGCGATCTTACAGGCTTCGCCGATGTATTTCACGGTGCTCTTGGTGCGACTTTCGCCGGTGAGGATGAGCACTTCCTCAAGCCCTGTTTGGGCGATCGCTGCCATCTCTGCTTCGATCTGTTCAGTGTCGAGCTGCGCGCGACGGATCTTGTTGTGGCAGTTGAAACCACAGTAGATGCAGTAGTTCTCGCAGTAGTTCGCCAGATAGATGGGGGTGAACAGATAGACGTTGTCGCCGAAGAAACGACGCTTCTCGCTGCGTGCTCGTTGCGCCATTTCTTCGAGGAATGGCTCGGCTGCGGGGGAGAGGAGTGCTCCGAAATCGCGCGGCGTGAGCGTATCGGCTTTCAGTGCGGCGCGCACATCGTCTTCGGTGAAGCTTGCGGGGTCGTACGCGGTGAACGCCTCTTCAACTTGGAGGCGAACGGAGGGGTCGATCTGCTCCATGTCGGGCAGATAGGTGAGGTGGTCGATCTTGTTCTCGACCTCGAACACCGTTATCCCCTCCATCGGCTGATGTTCTGCGATTTTCTTACTCATTCACAACCTCCAGTTGTTTCTTCTTTGTACAGGCTGGTTGCCTAGTCCGACAAGAAGCCGGTAAGGGGCGAGGATGCCACTGCACCTTTGTCGATCACGCGCCCGAGCCCAGCAAGATGCGCTTCACGACCGGCTTCGATGGCGAGTTTGAACGCGTGCGCCATAGAGGCTACATCGCCGGCGGTTGCGATAGCAGTATTCGCCATAACAGCAGCCGCCCCCATCTCCATGGCTTCGGCAGCTTGCGAAGGTCGCCCAATGCCCGCATCTACGATGATGGGCAGGTCGATCTCGTCGATGAGGATCTGGATGAAGTCCTTTGTGGCAAGCCCCTTGTTCGATCCGATAGGCGCGCCGAGTGGCATGACCGCTGCAGCACCAGCGCTCACCAGATCACGCGCAACATTCAGATCGGGATACATATAGGGAAGCACAACGAATCCTTCGTTCGCGAGCGCTTCGGTGGCTTTGATGGTCTCGAAGTTGTCGGGCAAAAGATACTTCGAATCGCGCATGATCTCGATCTTCACGAAGTCGCCGCAGCCAAGTTCTCGCGCCAAGCGCGCTATGCGCACAGCCTCTTCTGCAGTGCGCGCGCCTGAGGTATTCGGTAAAAGCGTAACGCCTTCGGGGATATGCGCGAGGATGGAGTCGGTTTCTGAATTAGCGCGGCGTAGCGCAAGCGTGATGATCTGTGCACCCGCGTGTTCGACCGCCGCTTCCACCAGGTCGAGCGAATACTTGCCCGAGCCCAAGATGAAGCGGGAGTCGAAGGATTTCCCTCCAAGAACCAGGGGATCTTCAGTGCTCATAGTCTTCCTTTCGTATAAGCGCATCAAAGCGCAGTTCGTTAATCGTTCGGGCATGCTGAACTTAGGGCTTAGTTTCGCCAAGTATCAACCGCAGAATCATATTCGCTTGGTGACCCGCACAAACACCAACACGTGGGCTCGTAAGGCTTCCTTCTGTTGCGACATCGCTGCAGCCATCGCCGCAAAGATAGAGGCGCTCGAGTGCCTTGTGCGTGCGAATCGTGTTCGCAGATCCCAGCCCCGCCATGCCTGAACCGCCCACGATCGTGGTATCGGGACAGGAGGTGAGCAAAGTTTCAACGAGCAAAGCCTTTTGGTCGGGTTCGTCGAACGCTTCGCACACGATAGAGCAGTCCGCGAAGAGCCCGGGCGTATTTTCGGTGGTGACCCTCACGGAGTGTAGCTCAAGTTCAATAAAGGGATTGATCGCGCGCAGCGTTTCTGCGAGTGCCTCGGTCTTTTTCATGCCCACCTGCGCGCAGGTGTACTGCTGGCGGTGCAGGTTCGATACGTCCACCGCATCGAAGTCTACGAGCACGAGCTTACCCACGCCAAGGCGCGTCAGATGGCACGCGACAGCAGATCCCAATCCGCCGAGTCCAGCGATGCCCACCTGTGCTTGTGCGAGCTTCTGCTGGTTTTCGACCCCATGGCGTTTCGCAAGGGCAGCGAAGAAAGCCTCCCGTGAAAGAGCCGGCGAAGCGTGTTCAACAGGTGCGCTCATTAGCCGCCTCCCACGAAGTGGACGATCTCGACCTTGTCGCCATCGTGAAGTAAGGTGTCATCGAAGGTGCCGCGTGGAACGATCTCGCTGTTCAGCTCAACCGCGACACGGTTGCGATCCAAACCGCGCTCCTCAACGAGTTTTGCAACGCTCGAACCGCTGTCTATCTCGACCTCTTCGCCATTGACGATGATCATGCACGCCTCCTTTGCATCCAATAAAAAAGCACCACGAAGAAGCCCCACCGAAGGTGGTGAGCCCCTTCATGATGCTTGCGCGTCAATCTGGATTCAACATACCATGATTCACCGCCAAGAACAAGCACGTCATGCCTATCGACGGCGGTCGTTCGTCACTTTTATCTGCACCAGCGAACCGGGTAAGACATGAGGTTCCCCGCTTCCCTGTTCGCGCATCTGCTTCGCAGACGCGCTCATGCGTCGCTGCTTCGCTCGGGTTTTATTATTGACGAATTTAGTCGGCGAAGAGTCACCTCGTTGCCTCACCCTCTCCGCTGATCGAGCCAAGTCGCTCCTGGTCGAGCAAGCAGCTGAGCCCATGGGGCACTTGAATTACTCTGAGTCCGCTAACTTCAATATAAATAGGTTGTCCGAAGGAGCGAAGCGCATGAGCTTGCCTGATCAAGGCAAGCGAACAGCGAGAGCGGGTAATTACAAGTGCCCCATAGGCGTGCTGCTTGCCATAGGTGACGAACGACCGGGTGTTCGCCATCTGAGGGCAGGGTATAATCGGATGCCTGATGACGAATGAAAGAGGCATACCTGAAGCATCGCGCACGCATGATGCGATGCAGCTGATCGAAAAGCTCGAGACAGAGCATGCGCTTTGTTGCGAAGAGTGGGTCGCACTTCTCTCCATGCAAGACAGTCCAGCGCTGCGTGAGCATCTGTTCGAACGCGCCCGCGCGGTGCGCGACGAGCACTATGGCCGCCAGGTATTTCTGCGGGGCCTCATCGAGTATTCCAACTATTGCAAGAACGATTGCTATTACTGTGGGATCCGAGCATCCAATGCGCATCTGCGCCGCTATCGCCTGAGTCCCGAAGAGATCCTTGCTTGTTGCGAACAGGGCTACGACCTGGGCTATCGCACGTTCGTTCTGCAGGGTGGGGAAGACCCGAAGGTTCTGCTCGTAGATATCGTCGGCGCACTGCGCGCGCGCTTTCTCGATTGCGCGATCACGGTCTCGGCGGGCGAATTGCCGCGCGAGGTCTACCAGCAGCTCTTCGACGCGGGGGCAGACCGGTATCTCTTGCGCCATGAAACAGCCGATCCTCGCCACTATGGCAAGCTTCATCCTGCATCCATGAGCCTCGAGGAGCGCAAGGCCTGCCTGTTCACCCTGCGCGAGATCGGGTTTCAGGTGGGGAGTGGATTTCTGGTAGGCGCACCAGGGCAAACGACCGAATCGATGGCGGCGAACTTCGCGTTCTTGCACGAGCTCGATCCGCACATGATCGGCATCGGTCCCTTCATTCCGCATAGCAGCACGCCGTTCGCCAGCAAACCGCCCGCCACGATGGAAGAGACCCTCTTCTTGCTCGCGTGCTTACGGCTGGCTCATCCACGTGCGCTTCTTCCCGCAACGACCGCGCTCGCCACGATCGACCCAAAAGGGCGTATGGCTGGCCTTGAAGCGGGAGCGAACGTGATCATGCCGAATCTTACGCCCGCATCCTATCGCGGCGACTACGCGCTCTACAACAACAAGCTCGCTACCGGGCTTGAGGCAGTCGAACAGCACGGCAAGCTCGAAGCCATTCTTTCCGCACAGGGGTATTCGGTCGAATCATCGCGCGGCGATTCGCTCGTCGTTTGATCGCTGTTAGATCGCTGTTAGATCGCAGCGCAATCGTCGTTCAACGCATCAAGACCAACCATTCAGACCGCTTTTCCTCATCTCGAACAGACTCGAGCAAACGCACGCTCCAAAAACACGTTAAACTTTGTGCACTTATGCATGAGAGGGGCCGCACCAAATTGCGGCGTTACCGATAAGGCTCAAGTCACGAGTTCGAGGAGGCTTAATGGCTCGACTTATCATCGAAGAAGCATCCGCTGCTGAAGCGGGCTTCAAGCAACTATCGCAAGAGGCGGCGCGGCGCATCGTCGCGATGCCAGCGGACCAATGTCCGGTCGAATTCACGCAATCGCTCACCCGCCTGTTCCTTTCGGAATCGTGCGGCAAATGCACGCCGTGTCGCATCGGCCTTGCGCAACTGGTCCAACTTCAGCAAGAGGTGCTCGATGGTGTGGGCACCACCGAAACGGTCGAGCTCATTGCCACCACGGCGCAGGGAATCCTGGACAGCGCCGATTGCGCGATCGGCCACGAAGCAGCCCGTATGGTACTCAAAAGCCTGCGCTCCTTCGAAGAGGATTATCGCTCGCATGCTGAAGCTGACCTCTGCTCCGCCGAGCGCAACGCCTATGTTCCCTGCCAGGGCACCTGTCCTGCGCATATCGACATCCCCGGTTACATCGCGCTGGTGAACGCGGGTCAGTACGAAGATGCCCTGCGCGTGATCCGCAACGATAATCCGCTGCCTACGGTCTGTGGGTATGTGTGCGAACATCCCTGCGAATTCACCTGCCGCCGGAGTCTCGTGGACGATGCGGTGAACATCTGCGGCATCAAGCGCTACGCGGCCGACCACGCCGCGCCCTACCAGCCTCAGCAAAACCTCGCACCCACGGGCAAGAAGATCGCCGTGATCGGCGGCGGCCCAGCGGGTCTTTCGGCAGCGTATTACCTGCAGCTGATGGGCCACGACGTTTCCGTTTACGATCAGCGCTCGAAGCTTGGCGGCATGGTGCGCTACGGCATTCCCGATTATCGTCTGCCGCAGGAAAAGCTCGATCAGGATATCGATTTCATCCTTTCAACAGGCGTGAAGGCATTCACCAATACCACGATCGGCACCGACCTCACGTATGAAGACCTCGCGAACGATTTCGATGCGATCTATCTTTCGGTGGGCGCGCACGACGAGAACAAGCTCGGTTGCCCGGGCGAGGACGCCGAAAACGTGCTTTCGGCGGTACGGTTCTTGCGTGCCGCAGGCGATGGCCTCGCCCCCGATCTTACGGACAAGCGCGTGGTCGTCGTTGGTGGCGGCAATGTTGCGATGGACTGCACGCGTACGGCGCGTCGTCTGGGTGCGGCAAGCGTTGAATGCGTCTATCGCCGACGCATCGCGGACATGACTGCGCTTCCTGAAGAGATCGAAGAAGCGATGGCCGAAGGCTGCCAGATCTCCGAGCTCATGGCGCCGATCCGCATCGAAGCGAATGCGACTGGCGCGGTGCGCGCGCTCGTGGTGCAACCGCAATACATCGGCGCAGTGGGGGCAGATGGCCGTCCGAAGCCTCAGGCAGCGAACGTTGCCGAAGTGGAGATTCCCTGCGATGTGATCATCGTGGCCATCGGTCAGAAGATCAACACCGATGCGTTCGCGCATGTGATCGCCACGGAACGCGGACGCATTCTGGCGAACGATCAGGGCGCCCTTGCCGATCGTGAAGGCCTGTTCGCAGGTGGCGATGCGGTTACGGGTCCAGCAACGGTCATTCGCGCGATCGCAGCAGGCAAGGTGGCTGCTGCCAACATCGATGAAGCGCTCGGCTTTCACCATAACGTGCACGACGAAGTCACGATTCCCGCCCCGCTCACCACGCGCCCGGCAACCGGGCGTGTCGAACAGACGAACCGCCGGTTCGCCGAGGCGATCAAAGACTTCGACATTGCGAAGAACGGCATGAAGAAAGACGAGGTCGAGCAGGAAACGAGCCGCTGCCTGCGTTGCGACCATCACGGCTTTGGCAAAGTTTGCGGAAAGGAAGCACTGGTATGGTAACGCTCACGATAGACGACACTTCCGTAACCGTTGAAGACGGTGCCACCATCCTCGATGCTGCCAAGGCGGCGAACATCAGCATTCCGACGCTGTGTTACTTCGAGGGACTGTGCGATATTGGCGCTTGCCGCGTGTGCTGCGTGGAGGTTGAAGGCGATGAACGCCTGAGCGCCGCATGCAACACGCCAGCCACAGAAGGCATGGTGGTTCGTACGCATCCTGACCGTGCAGAAGCAGCGCGCAAGACGAATCTCGAGCTCATCCGCTCGCGCCACGATCTTGATTGTCGCAATTGCGTGCGCTTTGGCACGTGTCGCTTGCAGTATCTGCTGAAATCCTATGGCCTGGCTGGCCCCGATGCCACGCCGGCGATTTACGCGAACGAGCTCCCGCGCGGCAAGCGTGCCGAGTGGGATCCGCACGCGATCATCCAGCGCAACGCGAGCCGCTGCATTCAATGTGGCCGCTGTGTGGCTGCCTGCAAGAAGCTGCAGGGTATCGGCGTGTGGGAATTCATCGGCACGGGCTCGCGCTCGAGCATTGGGGTGGCCGATAATCGCACGATGCGCGAAGCCGGCTGCGTGGCATGCGGCCAGTGCATCACCCACTGCCCGGTCGGCGCACTTTCCGAGCGCGACGATATCGCCCGCCTGCGTGCGGCGATCGCCGACCCCGAGGTAACCACGGTGGTGCAGATCGCGCCTGCAACGCGCACGGCGTGGGCCTCTTCGTTCGGCAAGCAAGACGGTGAACTGGGCGTGGAGCGCATGTGCGCTGTGCTCAAGGAGATGGGTGTGGACTATGTGTTCGACACGGTGTTCGCCGCCGACCTCACCATCATGGAAGAGGGTACCGAACTCTTGAACATCGTGAAAGCGGGCGAGATCGATCGCTTGCCGCTGTTCACCTCATGCTGCCCTGGTTGGGTGAATTTCGCGCGCACGCGCTACCCCGAATCCGTCGCCCAGCACCTTTCGTCGGCGAAGAGTCCGATGCAGATGTTCGGTGCCGTGGTAAAGACCTGGTTCGCGGAGAAGAACGGCCTTGCGCCAGAGAAGGTCTTCTCGGTCGCGCTCATGCCGTGCACCGCGAAGAAGGTCGAGGTCGCGTTGCCGGGCATGTCCTCGAATCCTGGCGTGCCTGATATGGACGCCTCGCTCACTACCCGCGAATTCGCACGCATGATCGCCCAGAGCGAGATCGACGTTGAAGCGCTCGAAGATGCGCCGCTCGATGATCCTCTCGATAAGGGCACGGGTGCAGGTGTGATCTTCGGCACGACCGGTGGCGTGATGACCGCGGCGCTCCGCACTGCAGCCGCGATCATGACCGGCTCGAACCCTGAACCCACCGGCTTCGAGTTCGCTCCTGCCGCCGAAGGCCCCTGGAAGGAAGCGGTGTTCGACTTGGCAGGGACGCCGATCCGCTGTGCGGTCGTGCATGGGCTGGCGAACACTGACCAGCTTATTGCGGCGCTCGATGCGGGCACGGTGGACTACGACTTCATCGAAGTGATGGCCTGTCCTTCAGGATGCGCTGGCGGTGGTGGTCAGCCGATCGATGGCAGCGACCGCGAACTGGGCTTTGCGCGCGGCGCGGTGCTGCATACGCTCGATACCGACGCGCCCGTGCGTTTCTCGCATGAGAATCCCGTCATCGAGACGATCTATGCGGAATACTTCGGCGAACCAGGCTCAGAGCGCGCCGAAGAGCTCCTGCATGTGCACGCACACTAGAACCGCAGGTCGCGCTTGCCTTCTTTGATGGCTGCAAGGTTCTTCTCGAGCACGGCATAGACAGGCGCGCGCTTGAAGTCCTCGTTTTCCATCTCGGCATCGATGAGCGCTTCGCCAAGCGCTCGAGCTTCGGGCGAGGCGTAGTCGAGCAGGTATTCTTCGAGCGTCATGAGGGCATTCGGGTGGCAGAAGCCTGCGATCTGTTCGTTCTTGCAAAGCTCCATGAAGCGATCACCCTGGCGTCCTGCGCGATAGCACGCCGTGCAGAAGCTAGGAATGTAGCCGAGCTCCATGAGCCAGCTGACCACTTCGTCCAAGCTGCGGTTGTCGTAGACGTTGAACTGCGCGGTGCTCGCCTCTTCGTCCTCCTCGCTCACGTATCCACCCACGCTCGTGCGCGATCCGCCCGATATCTGCGATACGCCCAGCTCAAGAAGCTGTTCGCGCATGGCTTGTGGCTCGCGCGTCGAGATGATGAGACCGGTGTAGGGAACGGCGATGCGGATACATGCGACGATCTTCGCGAACACATCGTCGGGCACGCCGTTGTCGAAAGTGTCGGGATCGATATCGTCCGCCGGGCGCACGCGCGGCACGCTGATCGTGTGCGGACCTACGCCGAACACCGCTTCGAGATGTTCGGCATGCATGAGCAGCCCAGCGAATTCGTAGGCATAGCCCTCCAGGCCGAAGAGAACGCCCAGGCCCACATCGTCGATGCCCGCTTCCATCGCGCGGTCGTGCGCTTCGGTGTGGTAGGCGTAGTTGCTCTTTGGGCCGGTGGGGTGGAGTTCTTCATAGCGCTTTTTGTGATAGGTCTCCTGGAACAGGATATAGGTGCCGATCTCGGCTTCCTTGAGCTTGCGGTAGTTCTCGACCGTGGTAGCTGCGATGTTCACGTTCGCGCGACGGATCGCGCCGTTCTTGTGCTTGATCGAGTAGATGGTCTGAAGGCTCTCGAGCACGTACTCGATCGGGTTGTTGATCGGGTCTTCGCCCAGCTCGATCGCGAGGCGCTTGTGGCCCTGGTCTTGCAGCGCGATCACTTCGGCGGCGATCTCTTCTTGAGTGAGCTTCTTGCGCGGGATCGTCTTGTTCTGCAGATGGTAAGGGCAATACACGCAGCCGTTCATGCAGTAATTCGACAGATAGAGCGGCGCGAAGAGCACGATGCGATTGCCATAATGGTCGTCCTTGATCGCACGGGCCAGCGCGAAGATGCGCTCGATGCGCTCTTTGTCTTCGCAGGCCAGAAGAACGCTCGCTTCGCGGTGGGTGAGCCCGTTCCCTTCAGCGGCTTTCTCGAGGATGCGATCGACGAGCGCAAGATCGGCGGCATCAGCGCGAGCAGCTTCAAGGGTCGCAAGGATCTCTTCGTGGTTGATGAATTCCTCCGCGCGGGGAGAGGCAGGATCATAGGGCGGAATAGTAGTGGTCATGGGTTCTTTCGTTCCGATCGTGCGTAACGGGTTTTTCATAATCGAGGAATATAATACGAATGCGTAAAGGATACCAGCAAACACGCACGCCGCGCGATGTTTCTGTGAACTCTAAGGAAAGAATCCATGGTCTCTGAACACAACGTTTCGACCCCTTCGCTCGATCTTGAACAGCGTGACGCGCTTTCGGCCACGCCGAAGGGGATGCGCATCACGATCGGGCTGTTCGGCAGGCGCAATGCGGGCAAGAGCAGTGTGGTGAATGCGCTCGCGCGCCAGCCGGTGAGCATCGTGAGCGAAGTGCCAGGTACCACGACCGATCCGGTCGAGCGAGCGATGGAGCTTCTGCCGCTCGGCCCCGTGCTCTTCGTGGATACTGCGGGTATTGACGACGATGCCGAAGTGGTGGGGCAGTTGCGCGCTGAGACTACGCGCAAAGCGATGAAGGGCTGCGATCTGGCCTTGCTCGTGTATGAGCAGGGTAGGTGGGGAGAGGTGGAGCGCGATCTACTGGCGGATCTTGAGCGAGAAGCGATCCCTGCAGTGGTCGTGGCGAACAAGATCGACCTTGCAGGCGAGGGGGCTGCGAACAATAGGGCTGCGAGCGATTTCGATCAGGCGGTGCGCGTTTCGGCAAGTGAGCGCACGGGCATGGGCGAACTGCTCCAAGCGATCATCGATGCCGCCCCTGAAAGCCTGCTTGAGGATCCGCCGCTTGCGCGTGACCTGGTCAATTCGGGAGATACGGTCGTGCTCGTCGTTCCGATCGACAAGGAAGCGCCCAAGGGTAGGCTGATCTTGCCTCAAGTGCAAACAGCCCGCGATTTGCTCGATGGGGGAGCGCTGCCGTATTTGGTGCGCGATACCGAGCTGGCTGCCGCGCTCGCTTCGCTCAAAGAGCCGCCCGCGCTTGTCATCACCGATTCGCAGGTGTTCCATCAGGTGGCCGAGATCGTCCCCGAGGAGGTTCCGCTCACGGGCTTTTCCGTGATAATGGCGCGCGCAAAGGGAGACATCCATGTGCAAGCCGCGGCGCTTCAGGTGCTTGCGCAGCTGGGCGAAGACGCGCGCATTCTTATCGCTGAAGCGTGTACGCACCACCCGATCTCGGAGGATATCGGCACGGTGAAGATCCCGCGTTTGTTGCGCAAGAACCTGGGCGAAGGCATCACGATCGACCATGTTCAGGGCAAAGACTTTCCGAGTGATCTTTCAAGCTACGATCTGGTGATCCATTGCGGAGCATGCATGTTCACCAGACGCGCGATGCTCTCGCGCATCCAAGCGTGTGAACAGGCAGGCGTGCCCATCGCGAACTACGGCATGGTGTTGGCGCACTTCGCCGGCATCGCCAACCGCGCCCTCGCCCCCTTCTTGCTTTAAGGTGACAAACTACCCGGTCGTTCGACATCTTTTCCCACCCTTCTCACGCAAGCAGCACGCCTATGGGGCAGACGCTTATAGTGCCCGACCTCCGGCGAAGGCATGGCCCTACAGCTGCTCGCTTACTGTTAACGTTCTAGATTCCAACCGCGGCTGCGCAAGCGGTCCATACCTTCCCCTCCGGCCAGACCCTATAAGCTAGCAGGTTGAAAAGATCGGCGAAGGCAGTGAGGTAACGAAGTGACTCTTTTCCGACACTCTAATTATTAATAAAACCCGAGAAAAGCAGTGACGCATGAGCGAATCTGCAAAGTGCAGATTCGCGAACAGGGAAACGGGTCACTTCGTACCTCGCAGGCTTTGCCGATCTGCAGATAAGCGGGTAATTACAAATGCCCCTTGGGCGTGCTGCTTGCCTAGCCGGTGCTTTATAATTGAACGAAGAAATGAGTACACACCTGCGCAGTACGAAGGATGGAAGATGGACCTTACTCCTGGAGCGAAAGCCTACGGCTTCACGGTTGAAACACACGAGAATCTGCCCGAGATCGACGGCACCGCAACCCTCATGCGCCACGAAAGCGGCGCGCGCCTGCTCTATCTGGCAAACGACGACAACGACAAAGCCTTCTCCATTGGCTTCAAGACCCCACCAGTGAACGACACGGGCGTCTTCCACATCTTGGAGCATTCGGTGTTGTGCGGTTCGGACAAATTCCCAGTGAAGGAGCCGTTCGTGAACCTGCTCAAGAGCTCGATGCAAACGTTCTTGAACGCCATGACCTTCGCAGACAAGACGGTCTATCCCGTTTCGAGCACGAACGAGAAAGACCTGATGAACCTTATGGACGTCTATCTCGATGCGGTGCTGCATCCTGCCATCTACAAGCGCAAAGAGATCTTCGAGCAAGAGGGTTGGCACTACGAGCTCGAGAACACAGACGCGCCACTCACGTATAACGGCGTGGTGTTCAACGAGATGAAAGGCGTCATGTCCGACCCCGACAACGTGCTCTTCGACGCGCTCCAAGCGGCGCTCTTTCCCGATACCGCCTATCGTTTCGAGTCGGGCGGCCTGCCGAGCGCGATCCCGAACCTCACCTACGAAGACTTCCTCGACAACCACGCGCGTCACTATCAGCTGAGCAACAGCTACATCACGCTCTATGGCAACCTCGACATTGACAAGATGCTCGAGTTCCTGAACATGAACTACCTTTCTGCGAACAAAGCGCCAGAACCTGCAGGCGCGCCGAACCCGCTCATGGTCCAAGACCCGGTTGAAGCGCTCGATGTGGTGGTCGAGATGAACACCTCGCCCGAAAACGCGTGCGCTGGGCTCGGCTATGTGATCGGCACGGCGGCAGACAATGAACGCATCATCGCTGTCGACATCCTCATGGATGCCCTTATGGGTTCGAACGAGGCACCGCTGAAGAAGGCGCTGCTCGAGGCAGGGTTCGCAGGTGATGTGTTCGACTACATGAACAAATCGATCCTGCAGCCCTTCGTTCTGATCGAAGCGAAGGGCATCGAGGCCCAAAAAGCGCACGTGTTCAAGGAATGCCTCGAGCGCGAAGTGCGCAAGCTCGTGGAGGGCGGCATCGACAAGCAGCTGATCGAAGGGGCGATCGCGCATGCGGAATTCGTGATGCGCGAAGGCGATTTCGGCACATCAACGGGCGTGATCCTGGCGGTGAATGCGCTTTCTGCCTGGCTCTACGATGATGCGCAGGCCATAGACCCGCTGCGCTACGAAACCACGTTCGCCGCGCTGCGCGAGAAGCTCGAGACCGATTACTTCGAAGGTCTGCTCGCAGAAGTGCTGCTCGAGAACGACCATCGCGCCTTCGTTGAAGTGGTGCCCACCGCCAAGGAGTCGAGCGAAGAGGCAGAGCGCCTTGCCGCCATCAAGCAGACGCTCGATGCCGCACAGCTCGAAGCTATCATGGCTGAGGCCGAGGAACTTCACCGCATTCAGATGGAGCCTGATAGCCCCGAAGCGCTCGCCACGCTTCCGCTGCTCGAGCTCTCCGACATCGCTGAGACGCCTGCGGAGCCAGATTGGCACTTCGAGGCAGACACGCCGTTGCCCAGCATCGTCCATGAAGTGCCCACGCATGGCATCGACTATCTGTCCTACTACTTCTCGCTCGATCACGTTACGTATGGCGAACTGCCCTACGTCACGCTGCTCGCGAACTTGCTCGGCAAGCTCGATACTGAACACTACACCGCTTCCGAGATCGATACGCTCTCGCAGCTCTACCTGGGGCGTTTGCGTTTTTCCGCCACCACCTATGAGAACGAGACGCTTGCCCAAGGCATCGCGCCGAAGTTCATCGTTTCCGCAAGCGTGCTGTCGAAGAATCTCGATCATGCCATCATGTTGCCGAAAGAGATCTGGGCGCACACGCACTTCAACGATCCCGAGCGCATCAAGACCATCTTGCAACAGCAGCGCATTTCCATGGAGCAGAATTTCCAGGCTATGGGTCACACGAGTGCGCTGGCGCGTGTTGCCGCTGGTCTTACCCCTGCAGGCAAGCTGCTCGATCAGCTCGCTGGCATCGATTTCTATCAGTTCCTGTGCGATCTGCTCGCGCACTTCGACGAACGCGCGGAGGGCCTCATCGAGAAGCTCGAAGCGGTGGCGAAGCGCGTGTTCACCGACGATGTGGTCTTAAGCTTCACCGGTGCGCAAGAAGACCTGGTGCGCGTGTGGGAAGCGGGCGGAACCTTCGATCTTGAAGAGGGGTTTGCTGGTCGCAAACGAACGCTCGTTGTCCCGGATCCGGTGGCGCAAAACGAAGCCTTCATCGTTCCGAGTGACGTTTGCTATGTGGGCGCAGGTACGAACCGCACGGCGATCGAGGCGCTTCCCTTCGACGGGACGACCAATATCGTCACGCGCGTGCTCTCGTACGACTATCTCTGGAACGAGGTGCGCGTGAAGGGCGGCGCGTATGGTGCGGGCTTCAAGGCAACGCGTACGGGCACGGTCATGCTCTATTCGTTCCGCGACCCGAATCTCGATCATACGGTGGAGGTCTATAACGGCTCGGGCGCATGGCTTGCCGATTTCGATCCCAGCGAAGCGGAACTGCGCGGTTATATCATCAGTGCGGTTGCGGGCTACGACGCCCCGCTCAAACCACGCGCTCTCGCGCAGCGCCAGGACAATCACTATTTCGCCAGCTTACCAGCGGATTATCGTGCGCGCTTGCGTGCCGAGATGCTCTCGACCACCATCGAAGATCTTCGCGCGCGCGGCACGGCGCTCGAACGCTTGAAGGAGCATGAGGTCGTTTGCGTCTTCGGTGGCAAGGAACAGATCGAGGCATCTGATCTTGATTTGAAGATCACAACGCTATACTAGAGAAACTTCTTCACGGCATGCACTATCGAGCGCACTTCGTTCGAGAAAGAGCGGCAGCGTTCTCGCGATGCCGGGTGAAGAAACAGCTTGTTGACGAAAGCCTGCAAGCCGCATTTCTGCTATAAGCTTGTGAGCAGATGATAAGGAGATTGAAATGAACACTCTTGCGCAAAATCAAAAGGTCGTCAAAGGCCTGAGCATTGCCGCGATCGTGATTTCGGCGCTGGCGATCATCTTTAGCCTGGTGATGGTCTTCACGGCTTCGGCCACGCTCGCTTATGTGAACGAGACTGTTGCACAATATTCGAGCAGTTATTATTACAACTATTATTATGTTGACCCTGATGAACTTGCTGCAATGTCGTTTGCTGCGACTGCCATGGTTGCGCTTGCGGTTTTCGCGGTCATTTCTGGTGGCTTCCAGCTCTTCGTGTCGATCTTCATCTTTCTGAAGCATAAGGACACGGCGAAGCTCAAGACCCTCTTCGTGCTTGCGATCATCGCAGCTGTTGCAAGCTTGGTCGTGGGCGGCATCGTGAATATCGTGCTCTTCGTGCTCATGGCGGTGTTCATCTATAAGATGCGCAAGGCCATCGCGCCTGCTCCTGCGGTGATGAACGCAGCTGCTGCGGCTGCTCCCGCTCAAACTCCCGTAGCAGCGCAAGCTCCTGCGCCTGCACCCGCTCCGGCCCCGGCTTCCGCGCCAGCCGTGGAGACCCTTGCAACTGCTGCACCAGCGCCGGCTCCAGCACCAGCTTCTACGCCAGCCGCACCGACGGCAGCGCCTGTTGCTGCTGCTCCTGCAGCTGCTACGCCCATTCCGCCAGCACCTCCCGCTCCTGGTGCAGCACCCACTCCTGCACCTGCACCCGCGTCCGCCGAAGCGGTTGCGCCGAGCGTTCCTGCTGAAACGATGCAGGCGGTCGAGGCTGAACTTGACGCTGAGCTGACCGAAGCTATCGCTGAAGAGACCGCTGAGGTTGCAGCTGCTGAAGCATTAGGCAGTGAAGTAGCGGATCGCGCTGTCGATCAAGCAGTCAACGGCGCGAAAGCAGGAGAAGTTGACGTGGTTGAAGAGGTTGTCGCTACCGAAGCGATCAACGAGGTCACCAACGACAAGAAGAGCGAATAGCTCATTCAGCTCCAGAAGCTTGCAAGGCCAGCGGATCTCCCCGCTGGCCTTTTTTGATGTCGAACGACCGGGTAGTTTGTCACCGTTTTCCGTTTACGAAGCGAAAGAATCGATCGTCGGTAAAACGCTCTATACTAGTAGCCTAGTAGCGACAAAAACCGCAAGAGGGAAGGCGAACATGATGAAAACGCGCATCGGCATTCTGGGATACGGAAACTTGGGCAAAGGTGTTGAGCTGGCTGCTCGTCAAAATGACGACATCGAGCTCGTGGCCATCTTCTCGCGTCGCGACCCAAGCACCATCACTCCGCTCACTGCTGGTGTACCGGTCTTCTCGGTTGACGATATCGAAGCCCATACGAACGATATCGACGTGCTCGTGCTGGGTGGTGGTTCCGCGACCGATCTGCCCGAGCAGACGCCGAAATACGCCAAGCTCTTCAACGTGGTCGACTCGTTCGACACGCACGCGAACATCCCGCAGCACTTCGCAGCAGTCGATGCAGCAACTAAAGAA
Source organism: uncultured Eggerthella sp. (assembly GCA_958409415.1). Lineage (GTDB taxonomy): Bacteria > Actinomycetota > Coriobacteriia > Coriobacteriales > Eggerthellaceae > Anaerotardibacter. The sequence goes on from CATYMO010000001.1 coordinate 404,879, forward strand.
GCAGGCAAGATCGGCATCATCTCGGTAGGTTGGGACCCAGGCATGTTCTCGGTCGCACGCCTCTACGCGAATTGCATCCTGCCCGAAGGCGCGGATTACACGTTCTGGGGTCGTGGCGTTTCCCAAGGTCATTCGGATGCGATCCGTCGCGTGCCGGGCGTGCGCGATGCGCGCCAGTATACGGTTCCGGTCCAAAGCGCGCTCGACGCGGTGCGCAGCGGCGCGAACCCTGAGCTCACCACGCGCGAGAAGCACACGCGCGAATGCTTCGTAGTCGCTGAAGAAGGCGCCGACCTGGCCGCCATCGAAAAGGCCATTGTCGAGATGCCGAACTACTTCGCCGATTACGACACCACGGTTACCTTCATCACGCAAGAGGAGCTCGATCGCGATCATAAGGGCATTCCGCATGGCGGCTCGGTCATCCGCACGGGCGCAACGGGTGCGAACAAAGAGAACAAGCACGTGATCGAATTCTCCCTTACGCTCGATTCCAACCCTGAATTCACGGGCAGCGTCCTCGTGGCCTGCGCACGCGCAGCGCATCGCATGAGCGAAGAGGGCATGACCGGCTGCAAGACCATCTTCGACATCCCGCCAGCATATCTGAGCGCACACTCAGGTGAAGAGCTGCGCGCACACATGCTCTAGTCTTTCCCAAAAGCAGCTCAGGCGCGCTCGATGCGCCCGCTGAGGGGCAGCTAAGGTTCATCGATGATCTTTCTCGAAAAGGTAAAGCTCTACATTCCTGGCATTCTCGTTTGCGCGGCCATCGCGCTTGGCTGCACCTTTCTCGGCCTGGCGTTTCCGCTGATCGGCGGCCCGGTCTTCGGCATCTTGGCAGGCATGGCCATCGCGCTCGTGTGGAAGCGTCGCGATCGCACGAGCCAAGGCATCACCTTCACCTCGAAGAAGATCCTGCAGTACGCGGTCATCCTGCTAGGGTTCGGCCTGAACCTGGCCGAGGTGGTGCGCGTGGGCGCGCAATCGCTGCCCGTGATCGTCTCCACCATCGCCACAGCGCTCATCGTGGCCTTCGTGCTCTGCAAAGCGCTCCACATTCCCGAGCGCATCGCAACGCTGGTGGGCGTAGGCTCTTCCATCTGCGGCGGCTCGGCTATCGCGGCAACGGCGCCGGTCATCAAGGCGCGCGATGAAGAGGTCGCGCAGGCCATCTCGGTCATCTTCCTGTTCAACGTGATCGCCGCGCTCGTGTTCCCTACGCTCGGTAGCGTGCTGGGGCTCTCCAACGAAGGCTTCGCGCTCTTCGCAGGCACCGCGGTGAACGACACCTCTTCGGTCACCGCTGCGGCGGCGGCTTGGGATGGCATGCACCCAGGCGCGAACACGCTCGATCAGGCGACCATCGTGAAACTCACGCGAACGCTCGCCATCATCCCGATCACCTTCGTGCTGGCGCTCTGGGGTGCGCACAAGGTGAAGAAGGCACATAAGCAAAAGCGTGCCGAGCTGGCAGCTGCTCATGAGGATCGCGCCGCCGAGCTGGAAGGCGAAGTGCACGAACTCCACAACGAAGGCTTCAGCCTGAAACGCTCGTTTCCGCTGTTCATCCTCTACTTCTTGCTTGCTTCGCTCATCACCACCATCGCGCTTGGTTGCGGCGTATCGACAGAGGCGTTCGCGCCCATAAAGACGCTCTCGAAATTCTTCATCACCATGGCGATGGTTGCGATCGGTCTTAACACCGATCTGGTGAAGCTGGTGAAATCAGGCGGCAAGCCTATCTTCCTCGGTTTCTGCTGCTGCCTTGCTATTGCGGGCGTGAGCCTGGGGATGCAGTACATGCTCGGTCTCTGGTAGTCGCACGGTCGTACTGGTAACTTGGGGCTTTTGACGTTTGCTTTTTGTTTTTGACCGCTGGCTTCGGCGTGCAAACCCGTGAACAAACCCGCGAACAAGCCCGTGAACAAACCTGCGAACATCCCGCGAAGAAGACGCGCTGAACAAGGCGCCTGAACTCCTTTCATAGCCTCGACCATATCGGTCGCATCTTGACCGATATGTTTTACTGTCTTGTCAGCTGTCTTCACATCTGCCATACTTGCTCAAAAGATTGAAGGGGATGGCTACCTTGCCAACTGATACAGAACTTGTCGCGCGCATCGAAGAGCTGAAAGCCGAGCGCGACGCGGTCATTCTGGCGCATTTCTACGTTGAAGATGCGATCCAGGATGTTGCCGACCACACCGGGGATTCCTACAACTTGAGCAAACTCGCTGCCGATCTCGATTGCGCAACTATCGTGTTCGCGGGCGTGCAGTTCATGGGCGAGAGCGCGAAGCTCTTGAGCCCGAACAAGACCGTCATCTTGCCGAATCCGCAGGCAGATTGCCCGATGGCCCACATGGTCACGAAGGAGACGGTGGATGCGGCGCGCGCTGAATACGACGATCTTGCCGTGGTTTGCTACGTGAACTCCACCGCAGAGATCAAATCGTGGTCGGATGTGTGCGTTACCTCATCGAATGCGCTCAAGATCTGCCAGAACTTGCCGCAGCGAAACATCCTGTTCATTCCCGATCAGAACTTGGGGCGCTACATCGCTTCGCTCGTGCCCGAGAAGAATTTCATCTTCAATGATGGGTACTGCCCGATTCATCAAGACATCTCGCCTGATGAGGTGCGCGCGCTGAAAGAGGTGCATCCGAACGCGCTCGTGCTCGCGCATCCTGAATGCAACGCGCAAGTCTGCGAGTTGGCCGACTACCTCGGCTCGACTGCGGGCATCATCGATCGCGTGGTGACCGGCGAAGAGACCGACTATATCATCTGCACCGTGGTGGGCGTCGCGCACGAGATCGCCAAGCGCCTGGGTAGCGAAGCGGACAGCAAACAGCTTCATTTCCCTGCAACCACCCCGCGCTGCGAAGATATGTCTTCGATCACGCTCGAGCAGATCGCCGAAGCGCTCGAGAACACCACGGAAGAAGTTGAGGTCGAGGCTGAATTCGTGCCCGCGGCCAAGGAAACGCTCACGCGCATGCTCGAGCTTTCATCGTGATGTGGCCGAATGCTGGCTCAAGCCGGCGCGTGCCAGGCCGATTGTACGAACGGTAACGACAAAACCGCGCGAGCTCACCCAAAACCGCTCGCGTTTTCACTATAAGAGGAACGGAACATGACGAACGACGAAACATATGATGTGGTCATCGCAGGCTGCGGAGCCGGCGGCCTCTACACGGCGCTCAATCTGCCGAGCGATCTGAGCATCCTGATGATCGCGAAGACCGAAGTGGACGAATGCGATTCGATGCTCGCGCAAGGCGGCATCTGCGTGCTCCACGATGAAGACGACTACCAAGCCTTCTTCGACGATACGCTGCGCGCTGGCCATGGGGAGAACAGGCACGAGAGCGTGGACATCATGATCCGCTCCTCACGTGCGGTGATCAACGACCTGATCGATTACGGCGTCGATTTCGCGCGCACCGAAACGGGCGAGCTCGCCTACACGCGCGAGGCAGCGCATTCGCGTCCGCGCATCTGTTTCCACGAAGACACCACGGGAAAAGAGATCACCACCAGGCTACTGGCGGCAGTGCGCCAAAAGAGCAACGTCGAGATCCGTGCGTACACGACCATGGTCGATATCATCGAGCAGAACGGCGTGTGCGCTGGCATTATCGCGGAAGACGCGCAAGGCGATGCGTATCGCATTCGCGCGCGCTTCACGGTCATGGCGACCGGTGGCATCGGCGGTCTCTACGAACACTCGACGAACTTCCCGAGCCTCACCGGCGATGCGTGTCGCATTGCGCGTGAACATGGCGTCGAGCTGGAGAACATGGATTACGTGCAGATTCACCCGACCAGCCTCTACACGGGGCGCCCGGGGCGCGCGTTTCTGATTTCGGAATCGTGCCGCGGCGAAGGCGCGATCCTGCTCGATGCGCAAGGCAAGCGCTTCACCGACGAGCTGCAGCCACGCGATGTGGTCTCAGCTGCGATCAAAGTGCAGATGGAGACTGAGGGCAGCAAGCACGTGTGGCTTTCGTTCGAGAATATCGAGCCGCAAACGATCCATCATCATTTCCCGAGCATCTATCAGAAGTGCCTTGAAGAAGGCTACGACATAACCAAGGAACCGATCCCGGTGGTACCTGCTCAGCATTACTTCATGGGTGGCGTTCACGTGGACAGCGATTCGCAGACCACCATGCAGCATCTCTTCGCCGTGGGCGAGACCAGCTGCAACGGCGTGCATGGAGCCAACCGTTTGGCAAGCAATAGCCTGCTTGAGAGCCTCGTGTTCGCGAAAAGGGCGGCGCAGAAGATCGTGGCGGACCGCTGCGCTGATGCCACGCCGTTCAAGCAAGAGATCCCGGTGTATCGTGAAACGCAGATACTCGTTGAGCCGCACCTGCAGCGCGAAGCAGAAAGCTTGCGCGATCGCGTGTTCGCCCGCCGCCGTTAGTCTTCGAGTAAGAAGGAATCCTATGGATCTGGCAGCACTCAATCTAATCGCTGAAAAGCATATCCGTACCGCCCTTGAAGAGGACCTCAACCATGGCGACGTGTCAGCCGCGGCGGTAGTGCCAGCAAGCGCGCAGGCAACGGTCGAGCTTATCGCAAAGCAAGAAGGCGTGATCGCAGGGCTTGATGTGTTCGAGCGCACGTTCCACCTGCTCGATCCTGCGGTATGCGTGGAGCGGTTCGTGGCTGATGGCTCTCGTGTCAAGGCTGGTCAGCTGCTTGCGCGCATTTCAGGCGATGCGTTCGTGCTGCTTGCAGCCGAACGAACCGCGCTCAACTACTTGCAGCGCATGAGCGGCATCGCAACGTACACGCGCCAGATCGCGGATCTGCTCGAAGGCAGCAAGACTACGCTCGTGGATACGCGCAAGACCACGCCAGGCATGCGCATCTTCGAGAAGGATGCCGTTCGCTTGGGCGGCGGCGTGAACCATCGCTACAACCTTTCCGAGAGCGTGATGCTCAAGGACAACCATATTGCGGCAGCAGGTGGCATCAAAGCAGCCGTTGAAGCAGCGCGCAAAACGGCATCGTTCACGAGCATGATCGAGGTTGAGACCGAAGATCTTGACATGGTGGTCGAGGCGCTCGAAGCGGGTGCCGACATCATCATGCTCGACAACATGGATCACGACACCATGGCGCGCGCGATCGAGCTCATTGGTGATCGTGCGCTTACGGAATGCTCGGGCAACATCACGCGTGACAACGTGCAGACCTACATTGACCTGGGTGTTGACTTCATCTCGAGCGGCGCACTGACCCATTCGGCGGGCATCCTCGATCTGAGCATGAAGAACTTGCGGATCGAAGCATAACGAAGATCGTTGAGCACGAAGAGCGCAGTTCAGAGGGATAGATGGAAGCTACGACTACAAAAGGAGGCGCGTTGATCGGCCAAGAGCGAAGAGCAGAGATCATGAACATCCTGCGTCAGAGCACGATGCCGCTTTCAGGTGCGGCGCTCGGCAAGCAACTGGGCGTGTCGCGCCAGGTGGTGGTCCAAGACATCGCCCTCTTGCGTCAATCGGGTGAAGAGATCTACGCGACGAATCGTGGGTATGTGACCGGAGTGGCGAACGCGCGCCCAAAGCGCCTGTTCAAAGTGCATCATACGATCGAGCAAACCGGCGACGAGCTCAATCTGATGGTCGATCATGGGGTAGTGGTGGAGAACGTGATCGTGAACCATCGAACCTATGGCAGGCTCTCGGCTGATCTTGGGTTCCGCAATCGCCGCGACGTGGCGCGCTTCCTCAACGAGCTTGCCACGGGAGCTTCCACGCCACTGATGAACATTACCTCGGGCTATCATTTCCACGAGGTGAGCGCAGACTCCGAAGAGGTGCTCGATGAGCTTGAAGCCGCGCTAGGCGAAGCGGGCTTCCTTGCCGAACTGACCGAGTTCGAACAACAGCACTTCTAATTCGTGATCTTCGGCTGGCGATCGATGAAGGAAACTTGCGGCCAGACGAAGCCCGTGTGAATGCGATCGATCGCGATGTTCGCGCGCTTCTCCTTCTTGTGCTGCGATTCCTCCTGGCAAGCATCCACGAAACGCTCGAAGAGCAGATTCATGGAATTGCGCGTGCCTAAGAATTCGGGATGCCATTGTACGCCGATAGTGAAGGGCTTGTCGGGGTGCTCGATGGCCTCGATCAGACCCTGATCGTCATACGCCGCTGCGCGCAGTTCGGGCGCGAGCTCGAATATCCCCTGATGATGCATAGAATTCACCTGGGTCGAATGCGTCTGCAGGATGCGCGCCAAACTTCCGCGCGGCTCGAGCGTTACATGGTGTGATGGCTCGGAGAAGGGCAGCGTCTGGAAGTGGTTCGCGAAATGCGTTTGCTGCTTCGTTTGCGTGGCAAGGTCGAGATGCAAGCTGCCGCCATAGAAGACGTTCAGCATCTGCATGCCACGGCAGATACCCATGATGGGCACGTCGAATTCATCGCTGTAGCACAAGATCAGATGCTCGAGCTCTTCGCGGCCAGGCAGATGATCGGTCACGCTCGGATCGTCTTCGGTGTCCCCATAACGCACGGGATCGATATCTTTCCCGCCGGTCAAGAGGAAGCCGTCCATGTGCGGGAAGATGGTCTCGTAGGCACCAACGTCGTCCGTGACGGGAAGCAGGTAAGGTTTCGCGCCAGCAGAGCGCACCGCGAGCGCATAATGATTGATGCCGTCGTCGTACGGCTCAGGCAATTTGGTGGGAACGATCCCCACTACGGGCTTATGATGCGCGTGCGATTCGGACATGTTACCTCCTTGCATTCGCTATCTTACTAGCAATTGCCGCAGGTGACAAAATCCAAATAGTTGCGCGCCTCGTTCGCGAACGAATAGATGGTCTCAACAGGCGTTGGTTCGGCGTTGAGCATCTTGTAGCAGGGGAAGAACCGCGTGACATGCAGCGGAATGCTGCGGTCGAGCCCTGCGAGCCAGCGCGCCGCCTCCACGAGCTGTTCACGTGAATCGTTCAACCCGGGAACGATGAGCATGGTCACCTCAAGGTGCGCGGTGGCACAACCCGCGAAGGCTTCTATCGTGTGCATGGTGGTAGCAAGACTGCCACCCAGTTCGCGATAGACTTCCGCGGTGAAGCCCTTCAGATCGATATTCGCGGCATCGATGAGCGGGAGCAGCTCGGAGAGCGGAGCGTCGTTCACCTGGCCGTTCGAGACGAGCACGTTTACCTGCCCCCGCGCATGAACAGCCTGCGAACAATCGCGCACGAACTCAAAGCCGACCAGCGGTTCGTTATACGTGTAGGCAACACCAACGTTGCCTTGGGAAGCGAAAGCCGCTGCGGTATCGGCGATGGTCTCGGGCTCCATGAACCTCCAGGGCACCTCGGTGCTGCAAGCTTGCGCGATGGAGGCGTTCTGGCAGAACGCGCAGCGCATGTTGCAGCCGTACGAGCCGATCGAAAGGATGCTCGATCCCGGCATGAAACGCGCGAGCGGCTTCTTCTCGATCGGATCGAGCGCGAGCGAGGTGATGCGCCCGTAGTTCTCGTCGATCACCTGCCCACTGCGTGCCACGCGCGCACGACAGATGCCCAGCTGGCCTTCCGCGAGTGAGCAGGCATGCGGACAGACGGGACACGTGATGCGCTCACTGCTAGCAGACACGTGCCTCACCGCCGGTAGTATGGCGAACCACGCGGAATCGTTCCAGTTCAACGCCCGTTTCGTCCGGTGCTATCCCTGCCTTCTGCCGCGCGATAGCAACTTGCTCTTCCACCGTGTTCACGCCTTCGAGGTTCGGCAGTAGCAGCCCGCGGCGATGCCCCTTGCTCACGATCACACCGTATTCTTGCGGGTCGAGCTCAGCAGGCGAACTGATGGGCTCGGGTGGGAACAGCACATCGACCGAATACGAAAGATAGTCGAGCTCGTTCTTCTGCACGGGGTAGAAGCGCGGATCGCCGCTGCAGGCCGAAATAGCGTTCGCGATGATCTCTTGCGCGATCGAATCACGCGTGGGAGCGATGGTGCCGATGCAACCGCGCAGATCGCCGTGCTCATGGAGTGAAACGAACACGCCGGCGCGCGCATCGATAAGCTCGGGTGGCAAGCCTTCGGGCATGAGCAGTGGCCGCTCGGTGGTGACGAAATATTCCACGCTCGCACGGGCAAGCGCAACGAATGGATCCACGCCGCTGCCGCCAGTATCGGGCGAGGCATCGGGTTGCGGAACAGGCGAAGAGGGGTCCTCGTCCACGAGATCGGCTTCGACCTCGCCCTCCACGAGCGCATCTTCCTGGGCAGCCTGTGTCTCGGTTGCCTCTTCGATGGCAGCCTCTTCTTCAATGGCTGCTTCTTCGCTGCCTTCCACCTCGAAGCACGCGATCGCATAGCCAACACCGAAAGGACCTTCGTAGCTCAAGAGCTCGCTCGAATAGACGGTATCGGCCAGCGCGCCTGCCATCATCTGGAACGAGCGCAATCCGCATTCGGCCGCCTCTTCGCAAAAGAGATCGTCGAAGGCGAACAGATCATCGAGCTCTCCCGAGCGGAAGATATCGGTGATGTTCTGGTCGAACTGCGGGCCCGCCTCGTTGAAGCCATAGGGGCCATCATGCGTGAGCTTGTGCGACAGGTCCCCGCTCGCGACCAAGACGACGCGACGCCCGAGGATGTTCGCGGCCAGCTCGAAACAGCGCCCCATCATCCGATGCTCGCGCGGCGAAAGCCCCGAAAGCCCCACGCGCACCACGGTGGTGCGGGGAAGGAAATCGCGCAAGAAATAGAGCGGCACGTAGGTAGCATGATCGAGCGGACCATCGTATTGGTCGCCCATCCCGATCGGGATGTTCGCCTGGTTAGCGAGGCTCGCGATGAGCTCGGCCAGTTCAGGATCGCCCGTGGCAGTGATGGTGCTCTCTTCCGCGGGCACGCCGAACATCTCCATGGTGCCCGAGATGTTCTCCGCGTCTGAGATGAAGAAGCCATCCGAAAACGCCGGCGCATGCGGGGAAGTGACGATGATGGTATCGGGGCGGTGTGCAGCAACGCGTCGCGCAACTTCTTCGTAGCCATCGATGGTGGCTTGGATGGCGGCCTCTTGGCCTTTGCCAACCGCGGGAACGATGAGCGGCGGATGCGGGACAGCGTAGGCAGCGACGATAGACATGAGAGACCTCTTTTCGCTCGTAGGGAGAGGGGTGAAGCAAGAGCCGAGTGCTGCGGCGCAAAAGAGGTGCGAATGAGCGGCGTTGTGAATGCGCGAAAGAGACGTGCTCTGCTTGTGTTCGTAGTGTTTATTGTAGCGCCGCGCGCGCCCGCGCGGGTCGTGATAGCTTGACGGTTAGGCAACAGCTTATGCGCTTGCTATAATGTCAGGGACAGTTCGAAACCCTCCTGTCGTTAAACAAAACTAGGAGCTCACATGTATGGATTGAAGACCGAAAGCAGCTTCGACGCTGCTCACTTTCTTACGGATTACCACGGCAAATGCGAGAACTTGCACGGTCACCGCTGGCGCGTGGTGGCCTATCTTGAGCAAGAGAATCTCCAGACCGAAGGCACCATGAAGGATATGGTGCTCGATTTCGGCGAGTTCAAGCAGGCGGTGCGCGCGATGACCGAGGCGCTCGATCACACCTTCATCGTGGAAGAAGGTTCGCTCTCGCCGCAGACTATCGCGTGCTTGGAGGACGAAGGCTTCACGCTCTCTTTCATGCCGTTTCGCACCACCGCCGAGAATCTTGCGCGCTACTTCTTCGACCACCTGCGCGAACAGGGCTTGCCCATCGCACAGATCGACGTGTACGAGACCCCGAACAACTGCGCGATCTACCGCGGCTAGCAGGCAAAGAAAGCGCAGATAGATATGACATTCGGTTCCTTTCCTATAGCCGAGCGCTTCGTGAGCATCAATGGCGAAGGCGCGCATGCGGGCAAGCTCGCGGCGTTCATCCGTTTTCCTGGCTGCAACTTGGATTGCTCCTATTGCGACACGCAGTGGGCGCGCGACCCGGAACTCACCGTTGAATTCGTGAGTGTTGAAGAACTCTGCGACTGGGTGGAGCACGAAGGGGTTGCGTGCGTGACCATCACGGGCGGCGAACCCACGCTCCAATCGGATCTCTATCGCCTGCTGCATGCGCTTGCTCGTTTGGAAACGGTCGAGGTGGTCGAGATCGAGACCAATGGCTCGACCGACCTCGCTAAGCTTATCGCGCTCGATTCCAAGCGGGAGGAGGAGCGTCCGATCGCTTTGGAAGAATTCCCTGCTCCGCGCCCAGAAAAGCTTTGTATCACGATGGACTACAAGCTGCCTTCTTCTGGCATGGAGGACAAGATGGTTTGCGAGAATTTCGAGCTGCTCGGCGAACGCGACGTGGTGAAGTTCGTGGTCGGATCGCACGAGGATCTCGAGCGCATGGCTGAAGTGGTGCGTGAATACGACCTTGCCACGCGCTGCCAGGTGTATATCAGTCCTGTGTTCGGCGCGATCGAACCAGCTGCTATCGTCGATTTCATGCGTGAGCGCTCCCTCACGCACGCAAGGCTGCAGCTCCAGCTTCACAAGTTCATCTGGCCAAACCAGGAAAGGGGAGTGTAGCGATGAGTTCGACGGATGCCATCAAGAAGAAGGCGCTCGTGCTCTGCAGCGGTGGGGTGGATTCGACCACCTTGTTGGCGCTTGCGGTTGAGCGTTACGGCGCAGAGAACGTCTACGCGCTTTCGATCTTCTATGGTCAAAAACATGATCGTGAGCTTGAAGCCGCGAAACAAGTAGCGTGCTACTATGGGGTTGAACAGCGCTTTTTGAACCTAGCACCCATCTTCGCGGAAAGTGATTGCTCGCTGCTAGCAACATCTTCTGCCCAGATCCCGCATGAGACCTATGCCGCGCAGCTGGCCAACGAAAACGATGCGCCGGTGAGCACCTATGTGCCCTTCCGCAACGGACTCTTCCTCTCCAGCGCGGCCTCCATCGCCCTTTCGCTCGATTGCTCGGTCGTGTGCTACGGCGCTCATGCCGACGATTGGGCAGGTTGTGCCTACCCCGATTGCTCACAGGAGTTCGTCGACGCAATGGCTTCAGCCATCGAGCAGGGAACAGGCGGTCAGCTTCGGCTGATGGCTCCCTTCGTGCAGTGGCCGAAGGCGCGTATCGTCGAAGAAGGCTTGAAGCGCGCGGTTCCTTACGAACTTACGTGGTCGTGTTATGAAGGCGGGGAAGAGCCGTGCGGCACGTGTGGTACCTGCCTCGATCGCAGGCGAGCATTCGAGCTCAACGGGGTCATCGACCCGCTTTTGAAGAAATGATCCAGTACTGCCGCGCCGCGAAACCCGTGCTGCGCTGCAAAACTCGCGTCGCGCTGTGAACTCATGCTGCGCCGCAGACGCTTTCAAGAAAGGAAGACCATGACGCAAACCCGCGAAGACGAAGGCTTGGAACTGCTGGGAAACCAGCAGGTGAGCTATCCTACCGATTACGCACCTGAGATGCTCGAGACTTTCCAGAACAAGCATCCCGAAAATGATTACTGGGTGCGCTTCAACTGCCCCGAATTCACGAGCCTCTGCCCGATCACAGGCCAGCCCGATTTCGCCACCATTTACATCAACTACGTACCCGATGAGCGCATGGTGGAGAGCAAGAGCCTGAAGCTCTACCTGTTCTCGTTCCGCAACCATGGCGATTTCCACGAGGATTGTGTGAACACTATCATGAAGGACCTCATCGCACTCATGGATCCGAAGTATATCGAGGTCTGGGGCGAGTTCACGCCCCGTGGCGGCATCTCCATCCATCCCTACGCCAACTACGGCCGCCCGAACACGCGCTGGGAAGAGGTTGCCTGGACCCGCCTCTCCACGCACGAATAAAGATGTCGAACGACCGGGTAGTTTGTCATCCGTATGAACTTGAAAAGCGCTTCATAACGACCATGCTTTGGCAAGCTGCTTTATTCCTTTCGGTATCTCTTCTTCTGTTATTTTAGAAAACCCTATCAAGATTGAACTTTTCATAGGATGCGGGTCGGTAGTCCAATACTGTTCCGTCGGATAAACGCGAACGCTCTTTCGACGCGCAAGCTCTATGAGCTCTTCTTGAGTGCGCTCATATTTATCTACAACGAGCAGGTGCAGACCTGCACCCTCATCCAAAACATCAACCAAGTCTCCCATCTCGCTTTTCAATGATCTCGCCAATATATCGTGTCTTTTTCTGTAAGTATTAACGGTGGAACGCTCATATCTATCCCAAGTATTCGATTCCAAGAAGAGTCGAAGCATTTCTTGTTCAAGCCAGGGCACGGCACAGAGGTCAGAAGGAAATCTCTTATTCCATCTTTCGAGAAGAGCAGCAGGTAATATGATGTACGAGATGCGAATAGCAGGAGTCAGTATTTTCGACATCGTTCCAAGATATATCGTGTTGTCTTTATCGATCGCACGCAACGCTGGCGATGGGCTTGATTCATATCTGAATTCACAACAGTAATCATCTTCGATTATGTATGCGTCTTTTTTTCGAGCCCAGTCGATTAGTTTCAACCTCATTGAGAGGGACATGACGAAGCCTAATGGGAATTGGTTTGAAGGAGTGACAACAGCCAACTTCGCATCGCTGTTTTGCAATCTTTCGATCACATTTGCCTCATCCATATGCACAGGAAGAGGTTCGATCTTGTATCCCTCTTCAACAAACGCATCCCTTGCGATGTTATAACCTGGATCCTCTACCGCCACACACGCATCTCTTTCACTGAACAGCGAAGCCAGCTTTCGAAGTGCTGCTTGGGTCCCAGATTGAATGACCACCTGCTCAGGGACGCATCTGATATCCCTTTTCTTGTAAACGTATTTTGCAATCTCTTTACGTAATCCATAAAGTCCAAAGGGGTCCATATAGAGAGAGGCGGATTCAAAATTATTTGCTCGAAACGCCTTGTCGGCCATTGCTCTCATGACATCTATTGGCAATGCGCCTAAATCTTTGTTCCCATAGGCGAAGTCGTATTTGCACTCTAGATCGCTCCCTAGAGGAAAGATGTTACGAACATTTTCACTCGCCTCTATCAGCGCTGAATCACTTCGCCCTGACGCGTTCCCATCGAAGACAGAAAGATCGAGGTCTTCCACCACATAGCCAATTCCACGATGCCCCTTTGCATATCCTTCTAACGCAAGCTGTTTGTATGCTGCCTCAACCGTGTTACGCGCAATGCCTAGATTTGAAGCTAGTTCTCGTATCTTCGGAAGCTTTTCCCCTGATAGAATCTTTCCCTTCTCTATGCATTCGCTGATCTGAAAATAGAGCTGTCGGTAAGCCGGCGTCTTTAGCGATCGATCTATGGTGAAGTTATACATCGCACCCATACCTGTGTCAGTCGTTTAATTTTTCAAGCCCTATTATTTTCAAAAGAATTGAATATTTCAATGGGTAATCCCTATTGACGAAATTCAGAACAATTTAGATGATTTTTTATGATTTCTATTTGATTTGAAGTTAAACGAAGAGCAAATGAACGAGAGAAGGGGTTGTGAATGAATCCACAAGTCGAAATCGTTCCTTCTGATGCAGCTACCGAACAGACATCACGAGAACAGCATGGCTTCACAAGGAGGCAATTCATTGCAGGATCAGCAGCAACACTAGCCATTGCAGCGGCAGGCGGAGTGAGTGCGCTGGAATTTCCAGCGAATGCTGAGGCGCTCACCGAAGCCGAGCCACTCGGTGGCGAATGGATCCGAACCACCTGTTCGCCTAACTGCACGGGCGCATGCGGCATCGAAGCTTGGGTAGAGAATGGCCAGGTTCGCATGCTCAGACAAGCGGCCGATTACCCTTACGAGCATTACAATCCGCGTGGATGCCTCAAAGGTCTTTCGATCAATACGATTCTTCATGGGCCCGATCGCCTTACGAAACCACTCGTTAAGAATGAAGAGGGCGAACAGGTCGAGACCGACTGGGATACCGCGCTCGATACGGCAGCAGGCAAGTTGCGCGAGATCGCAGAGAAATACGGTCCTGACTCTATCGGCGTCATCTACCAGGTGCAGGGCACCGGTCACATCCAGAAAGGTGCGCTCGTGCGTATCGCCAACACGTTCGGCTGGTCGATCATCGGCGGCTACGAGCTCAACGGCGACTTGCCCATGTTCTGGCCTGAGACCTTTGGCTGCCAAAGCGAAGAGTTGGAGTCGTACTGCTGGGAAGACTCGAAGCTTACGCTCGTATTTGGCTCGAACGTTATGGTCACGCGCATGCCCGATGCTCACTTCCTCACCTACTCGCAGGAAAATGGTGGCAAGGTGATCTACTTCGATCCGAACTATTCAGCATCAGCTGAAAAGGCAAATGAATGGGTGCGCATCGCCCCCGACTCTGATGGCGCGTTCGCGCTGGCCATGGCTAAGACCATCATCGATGAAGACCTCTACGACAAGCATTTCATGCAAACATATACGGACTCACCGTTCCTCATCAATCTCGAAACGGGCAAGAAGATCCTCGCAGAAGAAGTGCAGGGTCTTTCTCCCACGCCGGGCCTGCCCGATTTCCGTAAGAGCTACGTGGCAGTCGATCAAACGAGTGGCGCGCTCCAGGCAACGAATCCACTCAAACTTGACGACAACAACTATGCGCTCATGGGAAGTTACGACGTGCCGTTGAAAGATGGCACGACCGCTAAAGCGAAAACGGGCTTTCAGTTGCTTACCGAGCAGCTAGAGAACTATACGCCTGAAGCGGTTGCCGACATCTGCAAGATCGACGCGGATACCATCACACGCATTGCACGCGAAGCAGCTACGGTCAAACCGATGCACATCATCTTCGGCGGTGGAACGCAGCAGTGGTACCACGGCGATCTGAAAGGTCGCGCATGTGCGCTCGTGGCATGCCTCACCGGGAACGTAGGGCAGCTCGGCGGTGGCATCTCAACCTACGTTGGTCAGTACAAGACGCGCTTCAACACGGCAAGCTGGATGGTGCCAGAAGGCGCGGTCAAGAATTCGTGTCCGTTCCATTATTGGGTGAATGGCCCCACGCCGCAGATGACGGCAAAATATCCCAAGCACGGGTTCAAAGCGCTCGTGGTTGGCTGGGGCAATCCACTCGAGCAGCATAACGTAGCGAACTGGCTTCGTCATGCGTTTGAGAGCGGTGAGCTTGAGTACCTCGTGTGCATGGAATTCCAAGACACGCTCACGGCGTCTCGTGCGAACGTTACGTTCCCCTGCGCGAGCTGGTACGAAAAGACCGAGCTCACCACCACGCCGCTTCACCCGTATGTTCAGCTCCAGCAGCGTATCGTCGAGCCGCCGGGAGAGGCGCGAAGAGATCTGGGTCTTGACCGAGCTTGCGAACCGTATCGATCCTTCGAAGGAATCGCTCTGGCCGCGCTTCGCTCCAGAAGATTCCGAAAAGCGCTCCGATGAGGTGCTTGCGCTCTTGCTCGAAAAGGGCGGCCCCACCATCGAGCACCTCACACCCGAGGAACTGCGCAAAGGCCCTGGCAAGCTTGCGCACACGAATCCTGGCGAAAAGAAGATTCCGTTCTGGGAGCAAGTGCACGATCGCACTCCATTCCCTACGGTCTCGCGTCCGAATCCTATCGATGCTACGGCGAAGTTTGTGAAGTCGGGCCGCATCGAGTTTTATCGCGATGAAGACATCTTCCTTGAGTTGAACGAGCAGCTTCCTTGCTATAAACCGCCTTTCGAGGACACTGAATACAAGGACAATCCTGAGGCGCGCGAGCTCTATCCGCTCGGATACACCACGCGCAACAGCGCTTTCCGCGTGCACGCAACATACGTGAACAACCCCTTCATGCTTGAGATCCAGGACAACACTCCCAAGGTGTGGCTCAATCCTGAAACGGCAGCTGAGCGCGGCCTGAAAACGGGTGATTGGGTCGAGGTCTACAACAGCCGTGGAACGGTGGAAGGCCAGCTCATCGAAGACCCGGGCGTCTATCCAACGCAGTGCATCTTCGACCAGGGTTGGTGGTCAGCTTACGACAATAAGACGAGTTATAACTCTCTTATTTGGCCGTGGATCAATCCTACGAATGAGGTGTATTACATGGTCAGTGTTTGGTCGCCCAATATGGCTTGGAATGAAACGGTCTGCAATGTGCGCCTGTCCAATGGTGGCGCGCCCGAGATCGTGAAGAACGCAGGCAAGAGCACGCTTGATGGCAACGTGAAGGATGGCTCGGGCATCGAATACGGAAAGGGGGCGTAAACGATGAGATACGCAATGGCTATCGATTTGAGTCGCTGCATCGGCTGTCGCACGTGCGCGGTCGTATGCAAGAACTATAACTCACAACCCCAAGGCATCTGGTGGAATCGCGTGTTCACCAGCGGTACGCCTGAATATGATGTGGCAGTCGAAGTGAACGACCAGCTGAGAATGGAATTCGTCCCGATCAGCTGCCAGCATTGTAGCGATGCACCGTGTGAGACCGTTTGCCCCACGGGTGCAACCTATATCGACCCCGACACGGGCACGGTGCTGGTGGATTACGACCGTTGCATCGGTTGCCGCACGTGCGCAAGCGCATGCCCCTATGGGGTGCGTCAGTTCAACTGGGGAAAGCCAGCAGAAATGGTCGGGTTGGATAACACCACGTACGACTACGGCTATCCAAAGGATTACTACGATGGCGATCATCTGGTATACACCCCGCACCGCCCCGAAGGCGTAATGGAAAAGTGCACGTTTTGCGCGCAGAATGTCTCACAAGGGATCCCACCTGCCTGCTGTAGTGCTTGTCCTGGCAATGCGCGTATCTTCGGCGATATGGATGATCCGAACTCCGAGATCAGGAAATATCTCGAAGGCAAGGAGACCATCACGCTGGGCGATCGGTATAAGACGCATCCTAACGTCTACTATGTGGTCTCGCATGAGGTCACACAGGTCGACCCCATCTCTCAAGAACAGCGTAAGGAGGGCTGATCATGGAAAGATCAACACGTAAGATTGCCCTTGTCGGAATAGTCCTTCTGGTGGTGGGTCTCATCGCCTGGATCGTGCAATTGACCGGTGGCTTGCTAGCTGGATCGAACATGACCAACGTATTCCTTTGGGGCCTTATGATCGCCGTTTTTGCCTTTTTGGTAGGCTTCGGCGCAGGTTCGCAGTTCGTTGCGAGTGCGATCATCCTTTCGGGGAAAGAGGAGCTTAAGCCTTTGGCACGTATCGCGGGTGCATGCGGACTTGCTTGTGTATGCGCTGCTGGCGTTGCGATCCTGGCCGATCTGGGTGCGATTCGCAATGCGCTTGCCATGATCGTTGGTATGAACCCGCGCTCTCCTCTGGCTTGGGACATGATCGCCATGTGTACGTTCATCGTGCTCTCGATCGTGCAGCTGGTCATGATCGCGCGCGATGCGCGTTCCGTGAAGGTGTGGGCAGTGCTTGCTGGGCTTGCGGCACTTGCGCTTCAGATCGTCGAAGGCCTGCTTTTCTCCACGCAAACCGCGCATGGCTGGTGGGCAACGCCGATCATGCCCGTTGATTTCTTGGCGGTCGCGTTCGTGAGCGGTTTCGCGCTCATTCTGCTGATAGCTTGCGTGAAGGGTGCTTCGTCGAAGGCGCTCGCTTGGCTTGGGCGCATTTGCGCTATTGCGATTGCGGTTCACCTGGTGCTCGCGCTTATCGATCTGTGCCTGATGTTCTTCGAAGGCACCCCAGAATCTGCTGGCATCCTGGCAGCAGTTGGCTCGAACATTCTGTTGTATCTGGTAGAGCTTATCCTGCCGTTCATTGCGATGATCATGCTCTTCTTGCCGAAGAACCGTGGACAGAAGAAGCCTGCGCTCATCGCATCGATCCTGGTTATCGTAGGCATCTTCGCGCACCGTTTGATGCTGCTCTTCCCGGCTTACAATGCACCTTCGCTCTACTTGCAGCTTTCGGGAACCGCTTTCACCACGGGCCCGTATCCGATCTCAACAGGACGCTATCTTGATTGGGACCTAACGTTCGCGAACACCACGCCGTATTTCCCGGCAGTGCCGGAATGGCTGGCTATGCTCTTCCCGATCGGGCTTGCGCTTGTTGCAGCAGTGGTGATTCTCTTCATTATGAAGAAGCTTCAGAAGGATAAGAGCTAGCACGAGGGATGCATTCGATAAAAGCAGTGGTGAAGAAAAAGCAACAGGTATGCTTTACGCGCTTCTTTTGTTTGCATTGGTTCATTTCGAATGAACAAATACGTAGCAGGGGGTTTCGGCCTCCTGCTTTTTTAGGCGGTGTTTTTGGCTGAGCCAAAGCATTATGACAACTGAAGAGCGACAGTAGCCAAACATCGGGTAAACTTTGAACATCCACGTTTGATTGGCAGTTTGCATGACCGCACCCGAAATTGCTCATACTGAACCAAGTGCTTCCGCCGCCCCGAACGCGCCGAAGCAGCCGCTCAAGCAGCGCGTCTACGTAGCGCTCGAAGACCCCGCGAAGGCCTCGCCGCTCGGCAAATTCCTTGGCATCGGGCTCATCGTCTTGATCGTGTTGAACGCTCTTTTGGTCGGCGTGCCGGACAACGACGCAGCGCTCGATTTCAACACGCTCATCTTAGGATTCAGCGTGCTCTCAGTGATCGCCTTCGCCGCTGAATATGCCTGCCGCATTTGGATCGCCGATCTTGTCTATCCTGCCCTTGCGCCAACGCGTGCACGTGTGCGTTATATCTTCTCGCTCATGGGCATCATCGATTTCCTTGCGTGGTTTCCTGCGCTCTTCGTCTTCTTTCTGCCTGCCTCGAATGCGCTCAACGATGCGATTCGCATCATCCGTCTGGTGCGCCTGATCAAGATCTCGCGCTACATGCGTGGCCTGCAGACCATCAGCCGCGTGTTCGTGAAGCGCCGTCGCGAGATCGTGGCAGCGTTCATGGTGCTCACGCTTCTGGCGGTAGCTTCGAGCGTGCTCATGTATGAAGCTGAACATACCGCGCAACCCGAGGTGTTCGACAGCGTGTGGACGGGCTTGTACTGGGCCATCACCACCATGACCACGACCGGCTACGGCGACATTGTTCCCATTACGGCGTTCGGGCGCATCATCGGCTTCGTTGTGATGATCATCTCGATCGGCGTGGTAGCCATTCCAGCAGGTATCTTCTCTGCAGGCTTCATCGAAGAATTCCGCGCCGCGGACAAGGCTGATGAAGAAACGGACCGCGATGAGGACGCACGATGAGCGGCGATCACGAAAAGGCTCCGAGCAACGCCTCTGAGCAAGGAGCTTCCAGCAGCGTTGCTTCCAGCCAGCCGAGTTCCGCCAGCAGCGCTTCCAACAGTTCAACCGTTGCGAGTTCCGCACCCAACTACACACACCCCGTGCTCAATCGCGTCATCTTCGCCCTGCTCACCCTGGTGTTGGGCGGTCTGGCGGGCGCATTCGTGTGGGTGTTCTTCTTCTTGCTCAACCACGGCATCAACCTGTTTTGGCACGTGCTGCCCGAGCACATCGGTGCTTGGTGGTGGCCGCTTGCCGTGTGCTTGGTAGGTGGCGTGGCGATCGGTCTTTTCGAGCGTCGCTTCGGCGCGTACCCTGAAGACTTGAACAAGGTGATGGCTCAGGTGAAAGAAACCGGCCGTTACGAATACGAGCACATCGGCGCCTCTGCAGGCGGCGCGCTCCTGCCCCTGCTCTTCGGTGGCAGCGTCGGTCCGGAAGCGGGATTGACGGGCGTGATCGCGGGACTGTGCACGTGGGTAGGCGACCGTCTGAAGTTCCTCGGCAAGGAGTTTCGCGAACTTTCCCAGGCGGGCACCGCGGCGGTGCTCTCTGCCGTGTTCAACGCGCCCTTGTTCGGTCTAGCGGCACCGCTTCTTGGCAGCTGCGACGAGGTGAAGGCGGGCACCAAGATCGAGGTTCCGAAAGCCACGAAGATCATCGTCTACACGTTCGCGGTGGCTGGAGCGTTCGGCGTGATAATCCTGCTCGGAAGCGTGTTTGGCGGTGGGGAAGGCCTGCCGCATTTCTCGGAGGTCTCCATCGATTGGTTCGAACGCGCACTCATCATTCCGCTGGCGCTGGCGGGCGGTGCGGTGGGCTTGCTCTACCACGCGTTCGACAAGTGCGCAGACACGCTCGCGCGCAAGATCGGCGACCATCCTGTGGCGAAGGCGGTCCTGGTCGGGCTTATCCTGGGCTCGCTCGGGATCGCATTCCCCTTCGTGATGTTCGCAGGTGAAACGCAAACCGAAACGCTCATGAGCACCTACACGTTGCTCGGCGCGAGCTACCTTATTCTTACGGGTGTGCTGAAGGTCTTCACCACGCCGCTCTGTTTGCGCCTCGGGTGGCGCGGCGGCCATTTCTTCCCGACCATCTTCGCGGGCATCTGCTTGGGCTACGGGTTTGCGCTGCTCACGGGCGCTGACCCGGTGTGCTGCCTGTGTATATGTAGTGCGGCGCTCATGGGTGCCATCATGCGCCAGCCTATCATGACGGTGCTGTTGCTGTTCCTGCTGTTCCCGATTCGCTCGTTCGCGGTGATGCTTGTCGCTGCGTGCATTGGTGCGGCGCTCACTTCGCTGGCGCTTTCGCTCGTGAAGCGCGTGAAGAGGGGGCGACCATGAGCAGGGAGCCTGAAGCGCATAAGGCAGAGCACGAGACGATGGGTCGCGAAGTCTCAGTGGTCATGAGCGGGGAGAGTGCAGCTTTGGGGCAAGGGACTGCGAATCCGAAAGCCATGAATCGCGAAACTGCGCGAGCACTCTGCCAGCTCAACACCGAATTCTACGAGCGCAACGCTGCGTCCTTCTCGCAAACGCGCACGGTCCCCTGGGAGGGCTGGCGCAGGTGTATGGCGGCGTGCGGGTTCGATGACTCCGATGGAGCAGCGCTCGATCAACCGGTGGATGCCCAGATCGCTGATTCAGTCCTCGACATCGCGTGCGGCAACTTGCGCTTCGAGTCGTTCCTTGCGAACACCTATCCGCATATCGACTGGTCGTTCTTCGCCGTGGATAATTGCGAGCCGCTCGTTGCGAGCGGTCAGGAAGATGTAGCCAAAAAGGTGCATTTCACCTGCGAAGATATTGTGAGCAATCTGCTCGATGGCCTGCCTGCTGCTGAACCCGCGAACGTCCCTGCGCTCGCAGCTGCAACCCCTTTCGATTTGGTGGTCTCGTTCGGTTTCCTGCACCACATTCCCAGCTTCGATCTGCGCCAGCAGTTCTTGCTCGAGGCGCTCAGTCAGGTGAAGCCTGGCGGCTACCTGGTAGTTTCCTTCTGGCAGTTCCTGAACGACCCTGCGAAGAGAGCGAAGATCGAACAGACGCACGCCGAAGCGCTTGCGTTCTTCGCAAGTTGCGCGGAAACCCGCGCGAACGATAGGGACGCGCTCGACCGAGGGGCAGGCAGTTCCAGCTCCGGCAATCCAGACCTAAGTTGCCCCAAGCTGACTGCGTTCTTCGCGGACTCTCTCGAACCTAACGATTACTTCCTCGGCTGGAAGAACGAGCCCAGCAACTATCGTTACTGCCACCACTTCTCGAACGAAGAGATCGATCGGATCATTACTGCTCTTGCGCCGCATGCCACAGTGGTCGAATCCTTCTCCGCCGATGGCAAGCCCAGCAACCTTAACCGCTACGTTGTTTTCAAGCGAGAAGTGCTACCGATAGACTCCATCCCTGTAACGAACGCTCTTTCGTCGATGACCGATGAAGAGATCAGGCAGCACAAGGTCGAAACGCTGACCTTATCCTAACGCGCGACCGAGAGGGCTTTGCGAAATCAGCGGTGAAAGCATGCCGTTACGAAGAGCTGTTCGCTTATCTGAAAGAGACGCTTGGTTGCGAGTATGAGCTGCTAGACGGCTCCTTTTGATCGATCGCAGGTGCGTAGGTAGATGTTGAAGGAATGCGGACGGTGTTAGCCTTCGAAACCTCGGATGCGAATGAGGATGTAGCCGAACTCGCAGGGCTCCAAGTTGGCGAGCGCGATCCGATGTCTTTGTCTCATGATCGGACGCAAAGCTTCAAGTTCGTCAGAGTCGATCCGCCCATCTTGGAGCATCTTGCTATACGTTTTGAAGAACTCGAAATCCTCACGAGGCATGCGTTGGCCGCTCGTCGCGGCTTCGAGAAGGATGGTGAAATAGTCAAGCGCCGCGTACTGGGTCACCAGTTCGTTTTCGATCATACTCTGAAGAGAAGCCTTTTGGCTGAGCTGATAGAACTTCAGTTCCCTATGCTGTGCGAGCAGCATGTCGATCACATCGTTTTGCATTTTAAACGAATTCTCGAGGGTATCCACGCTGGCCTGAAGCATGCGAACTTGCTTCTTCAGCTCATCTTGGCTTGGCTGTTTTACAAAAATACCTTCAATGAGCGACCCGGCCCCGTTGACAATATCCGAGACTGCGTTGAAAACGGTGTCGATCATAGGTGCTCCTTCGTTCTTGAGATCAGGATCGCTCGGCTCTCTGGCCGAGATCAGCTGCGAACATCAATTACCTTCATTTTACCAGCTCTTTCAGCTGTTGAACCTCTACATACGCCTTTTGTTGTGCGTCATATACTTGCGATCCGTCTGCACCGTAAGAATTTGAGCGACCGATCGATCAGCAGTCTCAACTATATCTGTCGATATGAATAAGAAGTTGTGAAAACAACTTCTTATTAAAAATTGATATGAAAGATGAACTTTCGCTTCGATTCCTGTTCGGTATCATGCATGAATGTCGAGCTCGCTTTCACTTTCGCCACTTTGAGAGCGCTATCGATCTTCATTGCAGTTGTTATAGACATGGCAGAAGATGATGAAGTATTAAGTTGAAATGAGTATTCTTTTGTCTGGTTTTCTTCCTCGCAGCGGGAATCGATGAGGGAAAGAATCTCAGAATCGTTTTTGAAGTAATTCAGTTCAGGCCGGATTGGATTGGCGCTGCCCTCGAACACCTGTTTGAACATTATGGATCGTTTTTGAGTGTGTTCTGAATTCACCTGCTGATCTGCTGATCCAGAGGTATTTTTCATGATAGTGGGCTTTATTGAAACATCCGCAGATCTCTTCGATTTTGTATACGACCGATCTTCCTCGTAAGTTTCAAGGTAACACTCTTTCGCCCCAAGGGAGCGAGCAATGTTCTTGAGCTCGGTCATCTTCTCCTTTTGAATGACTTCATGGTATGAATCAAGGTCAAGAAACCTATCCCCGCCAAGAGAATCGACATAGTAGGCCGAATCGATTTTTGGAATAGGGTAAAAACACAAGTTGCTGAATGCGACAGCTTCTTCGTAAAGATGGAGAACTTCCATTCCCTTTGTTTTGCTGAGCCAACCGATTGCGCCTTTACAAACATCAATGTTTTTTCTTGCATCGCCATCTTCAATGATAATCAAATTTGGTAAATCGTAATCTGGTGACGAAAACTCATCAGGAAAGACAGGGTTGTAACGAGCTAGGAGAGACTCGTGATGTTTCTTTTGTGCTGCATCGGCGACCTTTGATACTCCACTCGAAGCTGCTTTTACAGCTTTTTCTCCAACATTTACAGCTGTTTCAGATGCAGTGTTGAATGCATCTGTTGCTGTAGATGCAGCAGTTTCTGCTGCTTTCTTTACTACTTTACGAATCGGCATGGTTTCTCCTAGCTTTGATCAGCATTCTCTCTTGAAATAAGAGAACCGTATTCTTTGTTGATATAGTTAAGTAGCCAAATAGTTCCGATCACAACACTTATAACGAAAGCAAGAAGCCCAAAAAGAAAGCTGAAGCAAATAATCCCAATAAAAGCGACGACTGATGCAGCAAATACGATTCCCACCAGCCCGACAGTGAAAACCACTATTCTTTGCGCGCGATCAACGAAAGAATTCGTTTTTTCTCTTGCTTTTGCAATCTTATCGTAAAACATTATGGTCTTTCTCCAGATAAGAACGACTTTACCATCTATCCTTTGGCAGTGACAAGCTGCTTGGATTTAGATATTGGGGAAGTGTCAGTAAAGCAAAAGGGCAAAAAACAAAAGAAAGATAGCTCCAATAACGGCAACAAGTCCGATGAGCCCCAAAAAGAAAGACAGGATCGCATGACCACAGCCGAGGTTGATGTCGATCCTGTTCTTCTTCATGTTTGATCCTTCAAGAAAAGAAGATGTTGGAAATATCTATTGCTGCTTCGGCATTAAAATGAGAATTCTAGTTCTGTAGGCGATATTATGGTATTTCGTTTTTCATCGCGAACCGCGAATTCAATTCCGACAGTTTTAACGTTATCCAAGTGAGAGTTTTCATCTTCGTCGTCAGCTTGGCTGTTCATCATGCTAGAGACATCGTCTAAGTTGATGTCGAGGAGGCCAATTTTATGGGGAGCAATAGCAACACCTGTCCAGTTGCCTTCGTAGGCCATCTCTCCATCTATAGTCACATCGCTTGCTTGGGCGCCAACGAGCTTGTCCGTATTGTTTTGTATCTCAACGAACACAGTAAGCTCTCCATCAACGTTTTTCATAAGGGCGATTGACTTGACGCTGATTCCGTTTTGATCGAAGCCACCTTCGCCGTTGAACTTCACCATACTTGCTCCCATAAGGGAAAGAAAACCAGGATTATTGATCGCTTCAGGATAGGTATCGGCATTCATGTCAACTGAGTCGATCTTGTTAGTTTTGACCGTTGCGACCTGCTGGCAAATCTTGTCGTAATTTACTTTTGAGTAATCTGAGGATGTCTGGTTATTGCTCACATCGAGTCCAAGACCAATTTCGCCAATTTGTTGTATGCCAAGTGCGCGCAGTTCAGCCGTGCTAAAAGCTATTTCTCCTGTAGTGCTTTCGTTTGGCTCGAGCTCTTCATGGAGATATCCATCACTGACCATGTAGTTATTGATGTAATTTGCTGAAAAACCAAGCGTGCCTGCGCTGACTTGAATTGGTTTGCTCGTCTTGTTCGTAAGTGTAAGAGTTACACAGAGATTATCGTTTTCGAACGAAATAGAGTCTGCGGTAATAGAGGCTTCAGGAATATCGATGAGGGCTGTTTTCTCGATCGATACATCCTGATCGATTCCTTGACTTGTGTTTTCGCTTTTAACGGTGACTTCTGATCCTGAGTTTGAAGAACCTGAGCTGCATCCAGCAAGAGCAATAGCGCTGAATGCTAAGACTGCCGTTAAAGCAAGAACTAACGGATACTTTAAGATTTTCTGCATGGTTGTCCTTTCCATTCTTATAGACGTCATCAGGCTTGACGAAATGACCACGAGCAAGTGATGAAGTAGTATTGTGGCACCATATATGAAGCCACCGCGGATAGTCTAGCACATATCCTGTAGGCATGGACATCGACCAGAAAAGACGCGCGCTCGGAGAAGCGATCAGGCAGCGAAGGGAAAGCCAGGGGCTTTCGCAAGACCGCCTTGCCAAGATGGTCGGCTCCAGCAAGTCGCACATTTGGCGCATCGAGAAGGGCCACGTGGGCGTTGGCATCGATGACCTCGCGCGCATCGCCGACGCTCTCGGCACTCAAGTGCGCGATCTCCTTACGTTCTAGCTAGTGTTCTAGCTGCTCCCAGCCTTCCCGAACCTGCGCCTCGCACCACCCATCATTCACCACACATCACATCGATCACCCGAAGCGTGCTCGCAAGAGCCTCGCCATCACATGAGATTGCTCCCTCAAGCCCGAGGTACGCGCGCAGCCACTCGTCTTCAAGAGCTCGGTCGGCGAAAACGAGCAGCGAGAAGCACAGCGCCGCAAGCGTATCACCCGGCACCTCGCGCGTTCCTTTCGTGCCAAGCCAGGCGATCCCCGCAGCTGCGATCAGGTCGTACGCCAGGTCGATCGCGGCAACAACATCGCTATCGGCCAGTTGCGCGATCTCGTAGATCAGCACATCGTTCGCTTTCATGAAACGCGCCAACATAACGAAGAACGCGAGCATCTGCAGCGTTGCGGCATCACCCGTTCTACCGATGGTCTCGACATATTCCGCAACGAGGCTGTGGTCCTCGAAGATCGCCCAAAATCCCAGGTAGCCAAGCTCTTCAGCGGGCGCGACGAACTCGCTCCACCAACTGAAGAACGCATCCATCGCCGCTTTAACGCCTGCGAACCCCTCAACTTCATCAAGCAACACGAGCGCATCGATCACCGCAGCCACACGTTCAAGTGCGACTGCAGCCTCTTCTTCGCTGTATGCATCAAGGCGTTGCATTGCCTGCTCGTAGTCGGGCAGCTCACGTGCGAGATCGGCGAAGCCATCGAGGCTAGCAGGTCCGCATGCCAGCCCCTCGATCAGATCGGCATCGTCGGTCATGTCAACGAACTTCGCGAACAGGATGAGCGCCCGCAATCGAGCTTCCTTGCGCTTCAGCTCTTCGAGTTTGCGTGCGATCGCCTCATACAGATCGATGCTCTCGTCATCCAAGATCTGCTTGATCTCGCTCAGGCCGAATTCGTATTCAGCAAGCGTTAAGACCGCCTGAAGCCGCTCGAGGTCTTGAACCCCATAGAGCCTGCGGTTGTTCGATACGCCTATGCCAGTGCATTCGGGTGTGAGCAGGCCCATCCCTTCGTAATGGCGTAACTTCGATGCAGGCACGCCAGTCAGCTTCGTGACCTGCCCAGCCATGAGCTTCCCCTCTTTATTGGGGGCCAGCCGGGCGTTACGACCATCCCCGCGCTTCGCGCTCGGCCCAGCCGCAAGTTTCGCAACCGCCGAAGGGACCTTCAGTCCCTCTTGCCCGACGATTACGTTCGGTTCGCCATCTTCCGACGTAACGACGTTCTTGATCCTTCGGTAACCAGCCATTTCATCACATCCTTAGAAGGAAGTGTAAACCTCGCACCTACTGCGAGGTCAATGGGTCGCAAGGAAAATCTCATCATATCGGATAATGAGATTCTGCTTGTCTCATCAAAATGAATGACGAGATACGGGGTATCTCGTCATAAAGAGGCGCTGCGAGGGCAACTAGATGTCTTTTGTAAGGGTGGAGTTGTAAGGGCAGAAAAGCAAGCGCGAAGTTGCTGAAGACGGGAGAGTTACGCCTCTAGCGCACCTTTGATCGCCGCCAACAGATCGTCGAACTCCTCGAACGCCTGCAGGTCCGGGTTCTCGGCGATGATCGCGTCGGTGCTGCGGAACAAGAAGCCATCCTTGCTCGCGCGGATCATGCCCAGGTCATTATGGCTATCGCCCACGGCGATGGTATCGAACCCGCAGCTCTGCAGCGCCTTCACGGTGGTGAGCTTCGACTGATCGCAGCGCATCTTGAACCCGGTGATCTCTCCATCAGGCGCAACCACGAGCTCGTTGCAGAACAGCGTGGGCATGCCGAGCTTCTCCATGAGCGGCTTGGCGAATTGCGTGAAGGTGTCGGAGATCACGATGACCTGACCGCAGTCGCGCAGCTCGTCCAAGAATTCCTTTGCGCCGGGCAGCGGATCGATAGTGGCGATGGTCTCCTGGATCTCCTTGAGGCCGAGGCCGTGCTCGCGCAGGATGCCCAAGCGCCAGTTCATGAGCTTGTCGTAATCGGGTTCGTCGCGCGTTGTGCGCTTGAGCTCGGGAATGCCGCTCGCCTCTGCGAACGCGATCCAAATTTCGGGAACCAATACACCTTCCATATCGAGGCAGGTCACGTACATGAGAAGGGTCCTTTCATCGTGCGAGCTTGGCGCGCCTGATTGCGCGTGATTCACTGTTCCTTATGAAACCACAAAACGCCCGCGCAACTCGCAACACTTAGGCTAAAGGAAAAGTGTTGCTCAAGTAATGTATGAGTGCAAAGATTCAGCGGTTTTCGCGGCAATACGTCTCGCGAGGCTTTATCATAGAGAGCGACGTAAAATGACCCGCTTTGCTCGGCGAACGCCGCATTCGGCCACCGCCTAAGAGAAGCGCTTTCACGATGAACTCCAAGAAAGAGGAACCCATGGTTTCACGTATCTATGTTGAAAAGAAGCCCGGATTCGATGTCGAAGCGCAGCAGCTGCTGCACGAGCTGCGCACGATCCTCGGCATCGAGCGACTGGAGAACCTGCGCTTGCTCAATCGCTACGACGTGGAAGGCATCACCGAAGAGCTCTTCGTAACCTGCACCCCCACGGTGTTCAGCGAGCCGCAATCCGACACCATCTACGCCGAGCTCCCCGAAGACGGCAGCGCCACGGTCTTCGGCGTCGAATTCCTCCCCGGCCAGTTCGACCAGCGCGCCGATTCGGCAAGCGAGTGCATCCAGCTCATCAGCCAGGGTGAACGCCCCGAGGTGCGTAGCGCGAAGATCTATTTCCTCGAGGGCGACCTCACCAGCGAAGACGTGGATGCCATCAAGCACTACGTCATCAACCCGGTGGAAGCGCGCGAAGCAACGCTCGAACCGCATGCAACGCTAAAGATGGAATTCCCTACGCCCGATCCGGTCGAGGTGGTCGAAGGTTTCATCGACCTCGATGCTGCAGGCCTCGAAGCATTCATCGCCGAACGCGGTCTAGCCATGGACCTGGCCGACATCCAATTCTGCCAGCAGTATTTCGCGAGCGAGAAGCGCAACCCTACCATCACCGAGATCAAGATGATCGACACCTACTGGTCCGATCACTGCCGTCACACCACGTTCGAGACCGAGCTCGAGAACATGCAGATCGACGACGAAAAGGTGCGCGCAGCGTTCGACCAATATATGCGCATGCGCACCGATCTGGATCGCGATGCGAAGCCGGTTTCACTCATGGACATGGGCACGATCGGCGCAAAATGGCTCAAGAACAAGGGCGTCCTCACGAACCTCGACGAATCCGAAGAGATCAATGCCTGCACTGTAAAGGTGAAGGTGGATGTGGATGGCGAAGAGCAGGATTGGCTCTACCTCTTCAAGAACGAAACGCATAATCACCCCACGGAGATCGAGCCCTTCGGCGGCGCGGCAACCTGCGTGGGTGGCGCGATCCGCGACCCGCTTTCGGGCCGCAGCTACGTCTACCAGTCGATGCGCGTAACGGGCGCGGCAGATCCGCTGGTCCCTGTGGCCGAAACGCTCCCCGGCAAGCTGCCGCAGCGCAAGCTCGTTACCACGGCGGCAGCGGGCTTCTCTTCCTACGGCAACCAGATCGGTTTGGCAACGGGCCAGGTGAACGAGCTCTACCACCCCGGCTATGCCGCGAAGCGCATGGAGATCGGCGCGGTGGTGGGCGCAACGCCCGCGGCCGATGTTCGCCGTGAAACCCCTGCTCCAGAAGACGTGGTCGTCTTGCTCGGCGGACGCACCGGCCGCGATGGCATCGGCGGCGCAACGGGATCGTCCAAGGCGCACAACCTCGAGTCCATCGAAACGTGCGGCGCGGAGGTGCAGAAGGGCAACGCCCTAGTTGAGCGCAAGATCCAGCGCTTGTTCCGCAACTCCGAGGCCAGCCGCATGATCAAGCGCTGCAACGATTTCGGTGCGGGCGGCGTTTCGGTCGCCATTGGCGAGCTGGCCGACAGCCTCGAGATCGATCTTGATCGCGTGCCCAAGAAATACGAAGGCCTCGACGGCACCGAGCTGGCCATCTCCGAAAGTCAGGAGCGCATGGCGGTGGCTCTTGCGCCCGAGGACGTGGATCGCTTCATCGAGCTTGCACATGCGGAAAACCTCGAAGCCACGCCGGTCGCGGTCGTCACCGACAGCGGTCGCGTGCGCATGACCTGGCGCGGCGATACCATCGTGGACGTATCCCGCGAATTCCTCGCGAGCAACGGCGCGCCCAAGCATATGAACGTGCACGTCGAAGAGGGCGGCAGCTACATTCCCGATTGGCCGGGCAACACGCTCGCCGAGCGCCTGAACGCGGTGGTCACCGACCTGAACGTGGCCTCCAACAAGGGCCTGGTCGAGCGCTTTGACTCTACCATCGGCGCGGCCACGGTGCTCATGCCCTTCGGCGGCAAGCACCAGCTCACGCCTTCCATGGCCATGGCAGCGAAGTTCCCGGTCGACGGCGAGACCACCACATGCTCGGGCATGGCCTGGGGCTTCAACCCGTATCTTTCCGAGGCGAACCAGTTCGATGGCGCTTACCTTGCGGTCATCGAATCGCTCGCGAAGCTCGTAGCTGCGGGCTTCCAGCGCAAGAACGCCTACTATTCGTTCCAGGAATACTTCGAACGCCTGCGCGAAGAACCCACGCGTTGGGGTAAGCCGGTCGCCTCCGTGCTCGGCGCGCTCATGGCGCAGATCGATACCGAAGTGGGCTCGATCGGCGGCAAAGACTCCATGTCGGGCTCCTTCGAACAGCTCGACGTGCCGCCCACGCTCGTCTCGTTCGCCACGGCATGTGGTCCGGTGGATCGCGTGACCTCTCCCGAATTCAAGGGCGCGGGCAACCGCGTGCTCTTCATCTCGCCAGCCTACCAAGAAGACGGTCTCCTGCCCGATGCGGAAGGCTTCCGCGAAGCATGCGATCTGGTCGAGCGCCTGATCGGCAGCGGCGCGGCGCTTGCGGTCTCCACGCCGGGCTATGGCAGCTACGCCGAAGCGCTCTTCAAGATGGCGTTGGGCAACCGCATCGGCGTTCAGATCGATGGCAGCATAAGCCCCTCGGCGCTCTTCGAGCCGGCGTATGGCAGCTTCATCGTGGAGCTCGCCACCGATGCCGATGTTCCTGCTTCTGCCGAGAACCTCGAGGTCATCGAAGCGGGCATCACCACCGCCGAATACGAATTCGCGCTTGGCGATGAGTCGGTCGCGCTGGCAGATCTGCAGGAAGCGTGGGAGCAGAAGCTCGAGTCCGTCTTCCCGTATCGCACGTTCGAAGACGAGGAAGACACCGTGCAAGACCAGGCGGCGGGCATCGATCCAACCGAGCAGGAACACGCAGCCGTTGAAACGATCAGCTTCGAAGGCGCAGCCCCGCTCGTCTACTGCGGCTCGGTCGCGAAGCCGCGCGTTATCATCCCGGTCTTCCCGGGCAACAACTGTGAATACGACACCGCCCGCGCCTTCGAACGTGCCGGCGGTGCACCCACCACGCTCATCGTGAACAATCTCACGCCGCAGGCGGTCATCGAGAGCTCGAAAGCCCTGGCCAGCGCCATCCGTGAAAGCCAGATCGTCATGATTCCCGGCGGCTTCTCCGGCGGCGACGAGCCCGATGGCTCCGCGAAGTTCATCACCTCGTTCTTCCGCGCGCCCGAGGTCACCGAAGCCGTGCGCGATCTGCTCCAGAATCGCGATGGCCTCATGCTCGGCATCTGCAACGGGTTCCAAGCGTTGGTGAAGCTCGGTCTCGTGCCCTACGGCGACATCCGCGAGATGGATAGCACCTGCCCCACGCTCACGTTCAACTCGATCGGCCGCCACCAGAGCATGCTCGTCGATACGCGCGTGGACTCCACGCTTTCCCCGTGGCTCAGCCACTGTCAGGTGGGCGACATCCACACGGTTGCGGTAAGCCACGGCGAAGGCCGCTTCGTCGCCACGCCCGAGATGCTCGAGCAACTGAAGGCGAACGGCCAGATCGCGACCCAATACGTGGATGCGGCCGGCCAGCCCTCCATGGATCTTGCGTTCAACCCCAACGGTTCGGCGTGGGCGATCGAGGGCATCACCAGCCCCGATGGACGCGTGTTCGGCAAGATGGGTCACAGCGAACGCAGCGGCGCTGGCCTCTACAAGAACGTGCCGGGCAACCTCTATCAGCCCATCTTCGAAGGTGGCGTGGATTACTTCAGCTAAGGTGTGGAAGATATCATCGTTGAAATACTCGATCGGTTGCGTGCAGGCGAAGAGCTCGACGCGAAGGCTCTGCTGCGTATCTTGAACGATCACA
Organism: uncultured Eggerthella sp.; assembly: GCA_958409415.1. GTDB lineage: Bacteria > Actinomycetota > Coriobacteriia > Coriobacteriales > Eggerthellaceae > Anaerotardibacter. The sequence goes on from CATYMO010000001.1 coordinate 436,636, forward strand.
ACAAGCGCTTGGGTGCGAACGTGCCGCACTATTCCAAGAAGAAGCTGCTGCCGTTCTACTTGCGCACGAAAGAGTGCGATCTGCAGCGTTGGCAGTCGTGGAATATAACGCCTGAGCTGGAACAACAGCTGGTGCATCTGTTGCAGGTGAAGCCGCGTCGCAGCGCGTCGGGCGTGGCCACCATCACAGTTATCACCAAACCGTGGAAGTGCGGCGGTGCGTGCATCTACTGTCCGAACGACCTGCGCATGCCCAAGAGCTATCTCTCCGATGAACCCGCCTGTCAGCGCGCCGAACGCAACTACTTCGATCCGTATCTGCAGGTGACCTCGCGCCTGCGCGCGCTCAACCAGATGGGGCACGTGACCGACAAGATCGAGCTCATCGTGCTCGGCGGCACCTGGAGCGATTACCCGCGTGCCTACCAGATCTGGTTCATCACCGAGCTCTTCCGCGCACTCAACGATGTAGGTGACAAACTACCCGGTCGTTCGACACCTACAACATCTTTTTCGTCGGCGAACGCCCGCGAACGCCGCCAGTTCTATCGCGATTGCGGGCTGAGCTATGAAAGGGATGATCTTATTGCGTTCACAAAGGCGCAGCAGCGCCTGGTCGACGAAGGAAAGCTCACCTACAACGAAGCTATGGTGAACCTCTACGAAACGGGCGAACCATGGAAGACGATCGCGCAGCATCAGCACGCCACGCTCGATGAGCTCGAGCGCGAACACGTGTGCAACGAGCAAGCGGCGCACCGCGTGGTGGGCCTGGTGGTCGAAACGCGCCCGAGCCTGATCACACCTGAGAACCTCACCTTCCTGCGCACACTTGGCGCAACGAAGGTGCAGATGGGAATCCAAAGCCTTGACCAGCACATTCACGACATCAACCAGCGCCCCGTGAGCATCGCGCAGATTCAGAGAGCGATCGACCTCACGCGCCTGTTCGGCTTCAAGACGCACACGCATTTCATGGTGAACTTGCTCGGCCAAACGCCTGAATCCGACAAACAAGATTTCCGCCGTTTCGTAACCGAGACGCCCTACCAGCCCGACGAGATCAAGCTCTACCCCTGTGCGCTCGTGCGCGGTACCGAACTTTGCGAGCGCTACGAAAGAGGGGAGTGGCAGCCCTACGATGAAGAAACGCTGGTGGACGTGCTCGTTGCCGACGTACTCGCAACGCCGCCTTTCACGCGTATCTCGCGCATGATCCGCGATTTCTCCGCGCACGACATCGAGGCAGGCAACAAGAAGGTGAACCTGCGCCAACTGGTCGAAGCCTGCGCAAAAGGTGACAAACTACCCGGTCGTTCGTCATCTTTGCCAGCTATCCAAGAGATTCGCTATCGTGAGATCTCGACACAAGACGTCGAACTGAGCGAATTGACGCTCGAGGTGGTTTCCTACGAAACCACTTCAACGCACGAACGATTCCTGCAGTGGGTCACGCCCGAGAACAAGATCGCGGGCTTCTTGCGCCTTTCGCTTCCGAAACCTGAAGCCTTTGAAACTTACGCGGACGCACTTCCAGTATCTCCCGAGGAAGCGATGATCCGTGAAGTGCACGTGTATGGCCGCGCTTCAGGCTTGCACAAGAGCGGAACGAGCGCTCAGCACCGTGGTCTTGGCAAGACGCTCATCGAGCGTGCAAGCGAACTGGCTCGCGAAGCGGGCTACACCAAGCTCAACGTGATCAGCGCCATCGGCACCCGCGCGTACTACCGCAACCTCGGCTTCATCGACGACGGGCTCTACCAGCAAAAACCTCTCTAGCCTGCTATGCTTTCTTGATGGCTTTGCGCAGTTCAGCATCGACGATCAAGTCCACGATGCCGTTCGCAGCAATGATAAGACCCAGGATGAACACGAACAGCGACGTGGTCTCAAACGGGTTCGCGATGATAACGAGACCGCCGATGATAATGAGCACGCTCAACCCCATGGAAACCCCCCACGAGCGCTCCCCGTACTTCTTGAGCTCGCCCGAGCGCACCGCGTTCACCGCGCCACAGATCACGAGGATGATCCCCAGCACCACCGAAAAGAACCCGGCGATTACCTGCGGAAACAGGAACACGATAAGGGCAACGAGGCAGAAGAACACGCCAGTTGCCACCACGCCCACCTGCCGTTCGGCCTCTGGCGCCCTAAAGTAGCTCACCAGCGAAGAGATGCCCATCACGGCGAACACGACGCCCACCAAATACAGCACGGTCACGATCGTGATGCCTGGCCAGAACATGAGCAGCAAACCAACAACGATCGAAATGATCGCTTGCGCAACGATATTCGACTTAACGACATTCAAGAACGATTGCATGATTCCCTCCTCGTTCGCTGGGCCGCGTGCTCAGCGCAGCAGGATTCCCAAAAATCTCGCACAACGCAAGCGCTAAGAATGCGACAAATCAGCCTATTCGACTAGTCAGAGCATACGTGTTCACCTCTGAATTCGCAGCAAGATAGCGGGTTTGCAACATAGCCGTTACAAATACCTTATTGAGTCGTTTCTTTAGAGTCCGCAAGGTAGGGTAGAGGTTGTAAGCGATCGGTCGCGGAAGTTGTGCGCATGCAGGTCACAGCGTAGCGATCGTGCAAATAGAGAAAGTGAGTGAGAACAATGTTCTACATCGGGTGTCACCTATCGAAGAAAAAGGGCATGCTCATCATGGCCGAAGCGGCAGCTTCGATCGGGGCGAAAGCGATCCAGTTCTTCACGCGCAATCCGCGCGGCGGCCACGAGAAGGCCATAGATCCACGCGATCTGCAACGCTTCAACGTATTCACGAAGGAGCACGGCATCAAGTACCTCCTCGCCTACGCGCCCTATACGCTCGAGCCGGCGAACGCCGACACGAAACAGCACGATTTCGCGGCGATGGTCATGGCCGAAGACCTCGCGCAGCTTGAGGCTATCCCTGGTCAGGGCTATCTTTTGCGTCCAGGCAGCGCGCTCGATATAACCGCCGAAGAGGCCATGAAGAATCTTGCCGCCACGCTCAATGAAACGATCACACCCACGCAATCGACCACCGTGCTGCTCTATACTATGCCTGGTTCAGGCACGCAGATCTGCTCGCAGTTCGAAGAGCTTGCGCAGGTGATCGAACAGGTAAACCTGAAGGACAAGGTGGGCGTTTGCCTGGATGCGAGCGCAGTATGGGCAGCTGGCTACGACATCGTGAACGATCTTGATGGCGTGCTCGACCAGTTCGACAAAGCGATCGGCCTCGACAAGCTGTTGGCCGTGCACCTGAACGATTGCAAGGAAGCGTGCGGCGCTCACGCCGATCGCCACGCGCGTATCGGCGAAGGAGCGATCGGATTCGAGGCGCTCAGCGCGCTCACCAACCACCCAGCCCTCAAGGAAAAGCCGTTCTACCTGGAAGAACCGCTCGACACGCTGTCGGTCTACAGCGAAGACATCCTTCGCTTCACGGAGGCATATCAAGGGTAGTTTGTCCTCTATCTGCACCAGCGAAAAGGGTGAGGCAGCGAGGCGACTCTTCGCCGACTAAATTCGTTAGTAATAAAACCCGAGCGAAGCAGCGACGCATGAGCGGATCAGCATACGCTGATTCGCGAACAGGGAAGCAGGGAGCCTCGTGTCTCGCCCGATTCACTGGTGCAGATAAGCGTGTGATTACAGGTGCCCCTGAGGCATTGCTGCTTGCTTTCATAGTGCAGGGCGTATTCTGTAGCTTTCCGAACACCGCATCGAAGACGAGCCAGAGCGGGTATAATCTCATACGATCAGCTTTCGGAAAGGAACCCCATGGCAGAATTCGTCTACCAAATGTATCAGGCGCGCAAGGCGCACGGCGACAAGGTCATCCTCGATGACGTGACGCTTTCGTTCTATCCCGGCGCGAAGATCGGCGTGGTAGGGCCGAATGGCATGGGCAAATCCACGTTGCTCAAGATCATGGCAGGCCTCGAGGACGTTTCCAACGGCGAAGCGCGCCTCACGCCCGGCTACACCGTGGGCATCCTGCAGCAGGAGCCGCCGCTCGACGAAGACAAGACGGTGCTCGAGAACATCCAGATGGCCTTCGGCGATGTGCTCGCCAAGATCGATCGCTTCAACGAGATCGGTGCCGAAATGGCTGACCCCGATGCGGATTTCGACGCGCTCATGGCCGAGATGGGCGACCTGCAAACGGCCATCGACGCCGCCAACGGCTGGGACCTTGATAGCCAGCTTTCCCAAGCGATGGACGCGCTGCAATGCCCCGACCCCGAAACGCCCGTCTCGGTGCTCTCTGGTGGCGAACGCAGGCGCGTGGCGCTCTGCAAGCTCCTGCTCGAAGCGCCTGACCTGCTTCTTCTCGACGAACCGACGAATCACCTCGATGCGGAATCGGTGCTCTGGCTCGAGCAGTTCCTCTCGCGCTACCCCGGCACGGTGCTCGCGGTCACGCACGATCGCTACTTCTTGGACAACGTGGCCGAATGGATCTGCGAGGTCGACCGCGGCTCGCTCTTCCCGTACAAGGGCAACTATTCCACGTATCTCGAAACCAAGGCGAAGCGCCTCGAAGCGCAAGGTCAGCAGCAGGCTAAGCTCGCAAAGCGCATGGAGCGCGAACTTGAATGGGTGCGCTCATCGCCTAAGGCACGCCAGGCGAAGAACAAGGCGCGTCTCGAGCGCTATGAACAGATGGAGGCCGAAGCGCGCCAGGCGAAGAAGCTCGACTTCACCGAGATCCAGATTCCGGTGGGTCCGCGTCTGGGCTCCAAGGTGCTGAAGGCCGAGCACCTGCACAAGGAATTCGACGGCCGCGTGCTCATCGACGATCTCTCCTTCGAGCTGCCGCGCAACGGCATCGTGGGCGTGATCGGCCCGAACGGCGTGGGCAAGACTACGCTCTTCAAGACCATCGTGGGGCTCGAGGACCTTACGAGCGGCAACCTGGAGATCGGCGAGACCGTGAAGATCTCGTATGTCGATCAGAATCGCGAAGGCATCGACCCAGACAAGAAGCTCTGGGAAGTGGTATCGGGCGGCACCGACTACATGATGGTGGGCGAGACCGAGATCCCGAGTCGTGCGTATGTGGCAAGCTTCGGCTTCAAGGGCTCTGACCAGCAGAAACCCGCTGGTGTGCTCTCCGGCGGCGAACGCAACCGCCTGAATTTGGCACTCACGCTCAAGCAGGGCGGCAACCTGCTGCTCCTTGACGAGCCCACGAACGACCTCGACGTCGAAACCCTCTCGAGCTTGGAAGAGGCGCTGCTGAACTTCCCGGGTTGTTCGGTGGTGGTGAGCCACGACCGCTGGTTCCTCGATCGCATCGCCACGCACATCCTGGCGTGGGAAGGCACCGACGAAAACCCCGGGAACTGGCACTTCTTCGAAGGCAACTTCGAGGCCTATCAGGCAGATCGCGAGGCGCGCCTGGGACCGGAGGCATCGAAGCCTCATCGCATCCACCGCAAGCTCACGCGCGACTAGTCTAGTTTCGTTCGCTGCTGCATGCTCAAGCATTCGCGACATAACAGCCAAGAAGAGCGCTATTCGTCTGCGCGCCACGGGTTTGATGTGGGCGATCAGATGCCCAACTCCACCCACGCGCACAGCGAAGCGCCCCTGCGTACGCGCGGCAAAGGGTTCGCGCACGCGATCGAGAACGCCACGCGCACCAACTCGTTTGCGCTGGTCGTGTTCATTATTCTCGTTGTTGGTCTCGTGGGCGTGGGCATTCATGCGGCGCTCTTTCCCAAGGAAGCGGGCGACAAGGCGGGTAGTTCTTCAACCTACAACTGGGACTATCTCAAGAAGGATAACGGTCGCTTCTACTACTCGATCGAGGGCAAGGCCGAATCGCGCACCGGCGTGGACGTTTCTGAACATCAGGGCTACATCAACTGGGACGCGGTTGCCAAAGACGGTATCTCCTTCGCGTTCGTGCGTGTGGGGAATCGCGGGTTGACCACGGGAAAGCTTTCGCAGGACGAGTATTTCGAGTACAACGCGAAGGCCGCTGACCAGGCAGGCTTGAAGGTGGGCGCCTACTTCTTCTCGCAGGCAACCACCGAAGAAGAAGCCCGCGAAGAGGCCGATTTCGTGATCGAACGCCTGCAGGGGCGCAACATCACCTACCCAGTGGCCTACGATCACGAACGCCTGGCGGATACCCCTGGTCGCGCGGATGACCTTTCACCCGAACAGATGACGAAGAATGCCGCGGCCTTCTGTGCTCGCATCCAAGAGGCGGGCTACACGCCCATGATCTATGGCAGCATGAAGGATCTGCTCCGCTACAACCTGCCTGACCTGGCGCATTACAACATTTGGCTCGCGCAATACAACGTGAACGCGCCCACGTTCAACCAGTACTTCAGCATCTGGCAGTACTCCAACACCGGCTCGGTCTCTGGCATCGACGGCAACGTGGACATGAACATCCAATTCCTCGCCGAAGAAAGATGACAAACTACCCGGTCGTTCGACGCCTCTAAAGATACTTCGTGGGCATGGCCTTATTCTTGTACTGCGGATGCCGCTTCACGAAGCGCCAGCGACAGATGCGCGTGATACCGAGCGCCACGAGCGAAACGACTAAGAACGTGCCGGTGATCTCGAGCACCTTCACGTTGTGCTCGAAGAATGCGTAGAGCGAGGCCAAGCCAAAAGCGACCGAAAGCACGATCGTGATAACGGTGAACAGCTTGATGAGGATCTCTTTCGCACGCAGCGGCGATTTCACCCATGCGACGAACACATAGACCACGATCGCGAGTACCACGAGCGCAATAACGAGCGGCACCGATTGCAATAAACGCGCGACAAGCGCCATGATCCCTCTCCCTTAACAGTAGAACAAACAGCGGAACTTCGTGCGCCTTAAGCGCTCGAACGTTTCATCTTTGTAATATCGTCCTATTATACCCATGTTGCCGCTGCACAATCGGCGAACGAAGGGTTAGAATAGAAACGCAAAATCGGGTTTGTTCGTAAACCTTTTGGAGAAACGCTCGTCGCAACAGCAATTGGGGGACGCTATGACGAACACTTCACCTGCTTTAAACTCAGCTGCTCTGACCGAAAAGCTCGCGGACTACGGCATCGACATCGCCGACGCTATGGAGCGCATGCTCGATAATGCAGAACTCTACAAAAAGCTCGCGATGCATTACTTCGACGACACGAACTACGAAGCGCTCGTTGCCGACATGAAGGTGGGCGACTACGAAACAGCCTACACGCACGCCCATACGCTGAAGGGCGCCTCAGGCAATCTGTCATTCGGAACGCTTCACGAACTTGCCACGCAAATCTGCGACGCGCTCTCTTCGGGCGACGCTGAAACCGCTCATGAGCTGATGGATCCGCTCGGCAAGGCCCATCTGCAGGTCTGCAAGGGCCTCATGTTCTGGCAGAATACAGCCGACTAGCTGGGAGTTCTCGTGCAGGTCACCATCGGTCTCGCTCAAACCAAGCATCCCGAAGACGGAGACGTTATCGCTCTTGTGGAGCGTTTTGCTGCCGAAGCGCACGCGCGTGGAGTGGATGTGCTCGTGTTCCCCGAATCGCTCATGAGCCGCTACGAAAAGGAAGCCGAAGCGTTCGTTCGCGAAGCGGAGCCAGCCGATGGCGCGTTCGCAACGGCGCTCGATGCGATTGCGGCGCGTTACGGGCTGTGGATCGTCTACACCCTGAACGAACGCAACCCTCAAGGCAATCCGTTCAACACCGCTATCATCGTGGACAGCACGGGAACCAAACGCGGGATCTACCGCAAGATTCACCTGTTCGATACCGATTTCACCCACGAATCCGACCGTATGTCAGCGGGTAGCGCGCTCTTCGAGCCAATCGATACACCGTTCGGCAAGATCGGCCTCGCGATCTGCTACGATCTGCGTTTTCCCGAGCAGGCCCGTGCGGCAGCGCTCGCGGGGTGCGACATCCTCATCTATCCAGCCGCTTGGGTCTCAGGCAATACCAAGGCCGAACAATGGCATACGCTGCTTGCGGCGCGCGCGATCGAGAATGAGATGTTCGTGGTAGGCGTGAGCCGCGCCGACGAAGGCTATATCGGGCAGAGCGCCGTGGCGAATCCGTATGGCATCCTGGTCGCACAAGGTGGCACCGGCGAAGAGCTCGTTACCGCCACGATTGACACCTCGCTGCGCGAAGAAGCACTCTCGCGCATGCCCGTCTTCTCCCACCGTCGCACCGACATCTATTGATGACAAACTACCCGGTCGTTCGACACCTGTCCGCCCTCACTTCGCAGCCGAAAGCTTCTTCAACTTCCCGTTCGCGAACACCTGCTTGTTCAGACAATCGTGCGGCTCGCGCCCCAGCACTACGTCGATAGCGTTCTGTGTCATGCGCGTGCGCAGCTCAAGCCCCGCTTCCTCCGACCAATACGCCGCGTGTGGCGTGAGTAGGGCATGCGGCGCTTTCATAAGCGGATCGTCCGCAGGCAGCGGCTCCTTTTCGAACACATCGATCCCCGCGCCCCAAAGCGTACCCGCCGTAAGCGCAGCCGCCACGGCCGCGGTATCCACAACCGCGCCGCGCGAGGTATTGATCACGATGCATCCTGGCTTCAAAAGCTCGATGTTCTTCGCATTCAGCAGATGATGCGTCGCAGGCACGAGCGCAGTATGGAAGCTCACCACATCGGCTCGTTTCAGCAGCTCATCGTACGAAACGACCTCGAACCCTTCAGGGGTTCGTCGCCCTGGAACTAGCGAATGCGACCAGCAGATGACCTCGAACCCCAAGCCCCTCGCCTTCCGCGCCACCGCCCGTCCGATGTCGCCCATGCCCACCACGCCGAACGTGCGTCCGTACACCTGGCCCATCGGGCGATGCCCCGTCGGATCCCAGATGCCGTGGTGTACATCCGCGTTCAGCTCGGGCAGCCGCCGTAGCAGCGCGAGCGTCATCGCGATGGCGTGATCGGACACCACTTCGGTCGCGTAACCAGGCACATTGCACACCGCCACGCCAAACTCGCTCGCCGCCGCAAGATCGACCGTGTCGTAGCCAACGCCCGATCGCGAAACCACTTCAAGCTTCGGCAACGCGGCGAACACCTCGCGCGGAAATTCACCATAGCCTGTGATGATCCCTTCAGCATCAGCGCAGTTCTTGACGATGCCTGCAGCGCTTTTGTCCTGGAAGCGTGCGAATTCGATGCCCACATCTTCGATCATCTTCTGTTCGATATCAGATACCGCGAAATCGCTGTCCGCGATCACGATCTTTGCCATGATGCCCTCCTTGCGCCCAACATTACTGCTTGTTTTCAGTTCGACCGTTTCACGTCCCTATCGTAGCCTGCGTGCTAGGATTGGCACGCGAAAGCGCGAACTCGTAGCGAAGATGACAAACGGGACTGCGGACGAAAAGTTGGACCGCTGATCGGTCCAGGAAT
>CATYMO010000002.1:0-274385 GCA_958409415.1 uncultured Eggerthella sp.
CATTGCACCACATCCTTACTCGTGGTGCAATGATCGCTAGAATTCGCCCGGGTAGTTTGTCACCTAAGAGGCTGTGTGCTAGGGGTCGGGTAATTTGACACACTGCGGTGTGTCAAATTACCCGACCCCTAGCACACAGCCTTTGTCATCTAATGAAAAGACCAGCCAGTTGTTATGACTAGCTGGTCTTCTGCTTGCAAGCTTCTATGCGCGGATAAGCTACATCGTCTGTGCCTGGACGCAGGTGATGGCGATAACGCCCACTACGTCTTCAGCGGTGCAACCACGGGAAAGATCGTTCACGGGAGCAGCGAGGCCTTGTAGCACGGGGCCATAAGCCTTTGCGCCACCCAAGCGCTGGACCAGCTTGTAACCGATGTTTGCTGCATCCAGGTCGGGGAAGATGAGCACGTTCGCCTTGCCTGCAACCGGAGAATTCGGTGCCTTGGAAGCACCCAGCTCGGGAACGATAGCCGCATCGAGCTGAAGCTCGCCATCGGCAACGATATCAGGATAGTTTTCGCGGATGTATTCGACAGCCTTCACGACTTTCGTAGAATCATCGTTCACCGCACTACCATGAGAAGAATGCGAGAGCAGCGCGATACGCGGATCGTCGCCGATCAGACGTTTGAAGGATTTGTCGGTCTGGTTCGCAATGTGTGCGAGCTTTTCGCTGGTGGGCTGGATCTCGAGCGCACAGTCGGCGAACAGGAAGAGGCCGTTCTCACCGAATTCGCTGCCCGGAACGTCCATGATGAAGAAGGAGCTTACCATGGGCTCGCCCGGTGCGGTCTTGATGATCTTCAAGGAAGGCGAGAGGATCTTGATGGTAGCGTGGCAGGCGCCGCCTACCAGGCCATCGCACAGGCCGCTCTTCACCATGAGCACGGCGAAATGGATCGGGTCCTTCACCAGCTCCTTCGCCTCTTCGGGGGTCATGCCCTTCGCCTTGCGCAGCTCATAGAGGAGATTCGCGAACTCTTCTTGCTTATCGGAAGTTGCAGGATCGATGATCGTAGCGCCTTCAAGGTTGTAGCCTTTTGCAGCGATCTCATCAGCATCGCCCAAGATGATGATGTTCGCGATTCCCTGTGCGAGCGCTTCTTGCGCTGCTTCGAGGATGCGTTCATCGTTTCCTTCGGGCAAAACGATGGTCTTCTTGTCCGCTTTGGCGCGGTCGATCAGAGTGTCAATGAACGAGGCCATGCATGATCCTTTCAAGAGTTTTTCTGTTGGGTTCATAATAGCAACCGAATACCCGCAAAATCGAGTGATAATGGTCACTCGGTTGAATTAACCGTATTAAAGTAGCAGCAATCGCCATGATCATTCAGAAGGTTGTTCATAGATGAAGATAATCTCCTTTGCCGTGCCGTGCTTTAACTCGGCAGACTATATGGAAAAATGCGTGTACTCGCTGTTGCCCCTGGGCGACGATATCGAGATCATCCTCGTTGACGATGGTTCCACGAAGGACAACACTGCGGAGATCTGCGATCGCCTTGTGGCTGAACACCCGAATGTGATCCGTGCGATCCATCAGGAAAACGCTGGGCATGGCGGCGCGGTGAATGCCGGCCTTGCTGCAGCCGAGGGACTCTACTTCAAGGTGGTCGATTCCGACGATTGGCTGGACGAAGAAGCCATGGAGACCATCATGGCCTTCATCCGCTCGCAGGCAGATCTTGCTGAGCCGACCGATCTGGTGATCTCGAATTATGTCTACGAGAAAGTCTATGAAGGCAAGAGCATTTCGATGGGATATCGCAATGTCTTTCCTGAGAACAAGATCTTCGGCTGGGACGATATTGGGCATTTCCACCTTTCGCAGTATCTCTTGATGCATTCGGTCATCTACCGTACGGCGCTTCTGAAAGAGATCGGTCTTAAGCTTCCGCACCACTGCTTCTATGTTGATAACATCTTCGTGTACGTGCCGCTCGCGCACGTGAAGAGCATGGTCTACTTTGACGTGGATACCTATCGCTATTTCATTGGGCGTGAAGATCAGTCGGTTAACGAAAAGGTCATGCTCTCTCGTATCGATCAGCAACTTCGCATCACGAAAGAGATGATCGATGCGGTCGATCTGGATGCGATCGAGAACAAGAAGCTCCAGCATTACCTCTACAACTATCTTTCGATGATGCTCTGCATCTGCACGGTATTCTTGCGCATGGAAGACTCCGCGGAAAACGAGCGCAAACGCAAGGAATTGTGGAACTACTTGTATGAGGCGAACCCAAACTCGTATCGACAGTTACGCAAGACGTTTTTGAATATTTCGACGAATCTTCCTACTGAACTGGGGCGCCGCACCGCGCTGCGCGGATATCGCATCGCACGACGCGTGTTCAAGTTCAATTAGCGCTCCGAACGCGCGAAGGGTCGCCCGCGACTAACGATCGAGATATTCAGTAGGGTTGTTCGATGAGCTGCGTGTCGTTCGCTCGCGCGAAGCGATCTCATGTCCGAAGCGCAGTGAATGGTCGCCGAACTTCTCTGCGATCAAGTCTTTTGCATCGAGCAACGCTGCCTTCTCTTCCGCATGAGCAAGAAGCGGGGAAGTGGCATGCTTCTCGTTGAGGTCGTCGTCGAAGAGGCGCTCTTGCACTGCCGATCCATCGAACCCGCTCACACCTACTCCTACCAGGCGTAATAGTATTCCTGAGCTCCATACTTCATCGAGCATGTCATAGAGCTGGGGAAGCCAGGTAAGCTCATTGGTTCCAAGGTTGGCGATCTTTCGCTGGCAGGTATGGATCTTCAGGTTCTCGTAGCGTACTTTTAGATGGAGCGTGGTGCCCTCAAGGCCTTTCTTGCGCAGGCGCCTTCCTACCTTGTGTGCAGCTGAAGCGATGAGTGATTCGATATCGTGGCGATCATCCAAGCTCACTGCTACGCTGATTTCGTTCGAGACCGATTTGGCTGGCTCGCGCTCTTCCAAGACCGGCGTATCGATACCGAGCGCGCGGTCGCGGATCTTCTGGGCGTTCTTGCCGAACACCTTCTTCAGGATGCCCGTATCGGCTTCTGCGAGCTCTCCAAGCGTGTGGATGCGATAGGTCTTCAGTTGCTTTTGCGCCACAGGGCCGATACCGCTCATCGAGCCAACGGGAAGTGGCGCGAGAAAAGCTCGTTCAGTGCCTGGATAGACGACCGTTATGCCATGAGGTTTATCAAGGTCGGACGCGATCTTGCTCACTGCTTTCGAGGTGCCAACACCGATCGAGCAGGTGATGCCCAGCTCATCGACGCGCTGCTGGATCTCATGAGCGATCTTCACGGGGTGGGTCCTGTTCACGCGTGTAGGGCTCACATCGAGGAACGCCTCATCGATGCTCACTTGCTGCAAGTGGGGAGAATAGCTTTGCAATATGTCCATGACCTGCTGCGATACTTCTGCATAGCGGGCATGGCTGCCTGGGGTCCAAATGGCGTTGGGGCACAGACGCGCCGCGGTGCTCGAGGGCATGGCGGAATGCACGCCATATTTGCGCGCTTCGTAGGAGGCGGTCGAGACCACGCCGCGTTTGGTGGGGTCGCCTCCTACGATGACGGGCTTGCCGCGCCACTCGGGGTGATCGTGCTGTTCAACGGAAGCGAAGAACGCATCGAGGTCCACGAGCAAGATCGCAGGTCCGCGCCATTCCTCCAAATCAGTAGAATCTGTCGATAGGTTATTTGCCACAAAGTCAGTCTAACATGCACGCAAGGCTGTGTTTATGTGTTAGGGTATTGCTTCGCGGTATTTATAGGATTCAAGAAAGCATTGGTGTATGCCAAGTTTCAACGTTTTGACAGATGTTATCGGGGGGCAGGATCGTGCCTCGAACAAGGACACCACTCTACCGTATGACATCCGCGCAGAGATCGACTGGCACGATTTCGCCTGTACCGCTAATCCGCTTGGCACTCCTGAGCGCATCAAAGACGCCATCGCCTCTGCGATCGCAGAAGGCGCGATGACGTTCAGGCCTGATAAAGCAGGCGTACATCTGAGCAACAATCTGGCGCGCTACTACGAGATCTCGCCCGAGTGCTTCCTGGTAGGCACGAGCCCTTCGGCGCTCATCGCCGATATCGCACAAGCATATCGTCCGTGCAACGTGGGCATACCTACGCCTGCACCTACTGAATATTATCTTGCTGTTGCTAATGTTGGCCACAATCCGGTCAAGCTCATGAACGCGTACTCGCTCTCTGCGGTCGAGCCTCAGGTTGCTGTGCAGAATTGCGTGCGTTTTGAGGCTGCGGTGCTGGGCAATCCCAGTTTCCCGTGCGCGCGTTTGCTCTCAGAGCGCACGCTCGATCGCTATATCGATCATTGCAACTGGGTCATCGTGGACGAGAGCAGCGTCACGCTCACTATGGGTGGCGATTCGTTCGTCACGCGTGCTTACAAGCAAGAGAACCTCATCGTCATCCGTAATCTTTCCGAAGAGCTTGGCATGCCAGGTATTCCGCTCAGCTATGCGATCGGGCACCCCGACACTATCAAGCTCATCCGCCAATTCACTGACGGCACCTCGATCGGCATGTTCCACGAGATCGTGGCGCAGCAGCTTCCGTATCTTGGAGATTACCAGGAGCGCACCAACACGCTCATCGACAAGGAGATCCCCTGGGTGCAATGCATGCTCAGCCTCATCCCGGGCATTCGCGTGTTCCCTTCAGAGGCTAACTTCGTCATGTGCGCGCTCGAAGAGCGTGCGGCGCGCGATTTCGGCATCGCTGATGCGACCGATCTGGTCGTGCGCTTGCAAACGGCGGGCTTTGGCCTGCGCGATCTTACGGGCATTCCAGGTATCGAGGCGAATCGTTATTTCTTGGTGTGCATTCGCTCGCATGAAGAGAACGAGAAGCTCATCCAAACGCTGCGCAGCATCATCGTCGAGCGCCCGTATTAAGCACGCCCGCACGAGCTTCAACCAAAGACCAAAACCAAAAGGCGCGTCCTTAGCTCAAGGCGCGCCTTTGTCGTGTGCTTCTTTGAATCTGCGGGTCTAGCGATAGCCTAGCGATGGTTTAGCGGTGGCTTCCCATGAAGAAGAACGCGAGCGTGCCGGGTCCTGAATGCGCGCCGATCACCGGATCGACATAGTTGATGATGAATTTCTGCGGGCCGTATTCATCCTCGATCATCTTCTTCAAGGTGAGCGCATCTTCGATGCAATCGCCGTGCGAGATGGCGAGCGTCTGATCGGAAAGCGGCTCGGTGAAGGTCTCTTTGAAGTGCTCGAACAAGCAGCGGATGCTCTTCATGCGACCACGCGTCTTCTCAACAGGGATCAAGCGGCCTTCGTCATCGACATGCAGCACGGGTTTGATGTTCAGCAGGCTGCCAGCGAACGCTACCGTTCTCGAAACGCGTCCGCCACGGTAGAGGAACATGAGGTCGTCCACCGTGAACCAGTGACACATGTGCAGCAGGTTCTCGCGTACCCAGCTGGCAACCTCTTCGATGGTCTTGCCTTCTGCGCGCATCTTCGCAGCGTAGTAGACCAGAAGCCCTTGACCGAGCGAAGCAGCAAGCGTATCGATCGCGATGAACGTGCGATCGGGATAATTCTTCACCAGGTCGTTGCCGAGGAGATTGATCGCTTCATAGGTTCCCGAAAGCGCGCTCGAGAAGCCAAGGTAGAGCACATCGTTTCCTGATTCGAAGATCGCATTAAGTTCAGCTTCGGCATCTTTGAGATTGGGAAGGGAAGTGGTGAACACCTTGCCTTCGCGCATGTGCGTATAGAATTGCTGAAGGTCGGTGACCTCGCCTTTAAGGTAGCTTTGATGCTGTTCTTCGCCGATCATGAAGACCAGCGGGAAGATCGTCAGATCGAGATCATCGATGATGTCTTCGGGAAGATTGCAGCAGGAGTCGGTTGCGATTTTGAATGTCATCTGTTCGAGACCTTTCGAGTACGTGAACAATTTGGTCCGAACTGGCGATATGCGCTCGTCTAAACCCTACTCATTATAGTAGTTTTGTGCGTAGTTACGCGTTATAATCAGATAGTTTATTTCCGCGAACACCCGAAAAGATCGTTCAAGAAAGGTCATGTCGTGACGAACAGTTACAAAGAAACCATGAATTTGCCCGAAACTGATTTTCCGATGCGAGGCAATCTCCCGAAGAATGAGCCTGCCCGCCTCCAGTTTTGGAACGACATCGACATTTACCATAAGGTGCTCGAAAAGAACAAGGACGCTCGTCCGTTCATCCTGCACGATGGGCCTCCCTATGCCAATGGCCCTATTCACCTGGGGCATTCTTTCAACAAGATCCTGAAGGATTTCGTAAACAAGACCCATGCGCAACGCGGCTATTTCACGCCCTACATTCCTGGATGGGATTGTCATGGCCAGCCGATCGAGCACATGGTCGAGGTTACGCTCGGCCCTGAGAAGATGGCCAAGATCGATCAGCCTACGCTTCGTCGTCTGTGCCGCGAATGGGCGGAAAAGTACGTGAATATCCAGCGCGAAGGCTTCAAGCGCCTTGGCGTCAATGCTGATTGGGATCACCCGTATCTCACGTTCACACACGATTATGAAGCGGGCAACGTCGAGATCTTCAAAGCGATGTATCTGAACGGTTCGGTCTATCGTGGTCGCAAACCCATTCACTGGTGCAAGAACTGCCACACCGCGCTTGCAGAAGCAGAGATCGAATACGGCGATGAGACGTCGCCTTCCATCTTTGTGAACTTCAAGCTCGACACGGTTCCGCCCGCCTTCGAAGCAGCAGGCGTTACTTCGCCGGTCTTCGTGCTCATCTGGACCACCACGCCTTGGACGCTGCCGGCCAATGCGGCGGTCTGTTTGGCGCCCGAAGCGGACTATGTCATGGTTCGCACGGCCGATTTCACCACCATCCTTGCCTACGATCTGCTCGAAGATGTCGCTGAAACAGCAGGTTGGGAAGACTATGAGCTCGTTCGCGATGCGAGCGGGGAAGTGGTGAGCGTGAAGGGCAAAGAGCTCTGCGGCACCACCTATACCTGTCCTATTCGCCAGGATCTTAAGGGCATGATCATCTATGGCAATCATGTCACGCTCGACTCTGGTACCGGCGCGGTCCACACGGCTCCTGGTCATGGCCAGGATGACTATTTGGTCGGTCTTGAGTTCGATCTCCCGATCCTCATGCCTGTCGACGATAATGGCGTGCTCACCGACGAAGCAGGTCCTTTTGC
Source organism: uncultured Eggerthella sp. (assembly GCA_958409415.1). Classification (GTDB taxonomy): domain Bacteria; phylum Actinomycetota; class Coriobacteriia; order Coriobacteriales; family Eggerthellaceae; genus Anaerotardibacter. The sequence goes on from CATYMO010000002.1 coordinate 7,200, forward strand.
GGGCCTCGATGTGGATGAGGCTAACCCGCGCATCATCGAATGGCTGCGCGAGCAGGGCGTTCTCGTTGCTCATGTCGATATCGTCCATAGCTATCCGCATTGCTGGCGTTGCCATCAGCCGGTCATCTTCCGTGCGACCGATCAATGGTTCGTTTCCATGGACAAGAACGATCTGCGCACGCAGGCGCTGAAAGCGATCAACGAAGACGTGCAGTGGGTTCCTGAGTGGGCCAAGAATCGCATCGGTTCCATGGTTGCCGAACGTCCCGACTGGTGCATCTCGCGCCAGCGCTCTTGGGGCGTGCCCATTCCGGTCTTCAAGTGCGCGAAGTGCGGCAACACGGTCGCCACGGCAGAGACCTTCGATGCGGTCATCAAGCTCTTCGAAGAGAAGGGCTCCGATGCCTGGTTCACCGAAAGCCCGGCAAGCTATCTTCCAGCAGGCACGGCTTGCGAGGTGTGCGGCTGTACCGATCTGGTTCCCGAATCCGATATCTTGGACGTTTGGTGGGAGAGTGGCGTTTCGCATACCTCGGTTTGCAAGAAGCGTCCTGGCTTGCGTTTCCCGGCCGATCTCTACCTTGAAGGTTCCGACCAGCATCGTGGCTGGTTCCAGTCTTCGCTGCTCACGTCTATCGGCGCCTATGAAACGGCGCCCTACAAAGCGGTCATGCACTGCGGCTTCACGGTGGACGAGAATGGCCACAAGATGTCGAAGTCGCTTGGTAATGGCATCGACCCTGCTGAGGTCATGGACAAGTACGGCGCTGACGTGCTGCGCTTGTGGGTTGCGAGCGTCGATTATTCTCAAGATGTGAGCATCTCGCAAGACATCTTGAAGCGCACTTCCGATACGTATCGTCGTTTCCGCAACACCTTCCGTTTCCTGTTGGGTGTTCTGAACGATTTCTCTATGAACGATGCGGTCGTTGAGTGGGATCAGCTTGAACCGTTCGACCAGTGGGCGCTCGTTCGCTTGGGTCGTTTGCTCGATGAAGTGAACGAAGCGTACGACAACTTCAAGTTCCATCATGTGTATCGCTTGATCTACGATTATGTGGTCGGCGATCTTTCGGCTGTTTATTTGGATGCACTCAAGGATCGCCTCTATTCCGATGCTCCCGATGCGCGCTCGCGTCGCAGCGCCCAAACGGTGCTTGCGAGCGTGCTCGAAGTGCTCGTGCGTTTGCTCACACCCATCATCAGCTTCACGACAGAAGAGGTGTGGCAAAACTACCCGAAGGGCCTGGCGGAATCGCAGGATCACCCGATCAGCGTGCAGCTTGCTGGCTGGCCTGAGCGTGGGAATTTCGTGCCGCTCATTCCTGAGCACGAAGCAGAGCGTATCGAGAAGCGCTTCGAAGTGGTGCTTGCATTCCGCGATGAAGTGACCAAGGCGCTCGAAGAGAAGCGCGTTGAGAAAGTCATCAACAAGAGCCAGGAAGCAGTGGTGAGGGCAACGGTACCGCAGGCAGAATACGATGTGCTCACCGATTTCAGCGAGGGCTTCTTCGAGGAATTGCTCATCGTGAGCAAGGTCGCCTTCGAACGAGGCGATGAGCTTACGGTCGAGATCTCCGTATCCGATCTCGATAAATGCCCGCGCTGCTGGAACTTCCGGGTACTGGGCGGCAATCCGCATCATCCCGATGTATGCGAGCGCTGTGGCGATGCGCTCGATGCTATTGGATAGGATTGCGGCATTTCGCTCGCTGAACAACAATCAAGCAAAGCACGACGCAACTACCTCTTGTTCGGGGTGGTGGTCGTGCTTTGGTGTGTTTGTGACCAGATAGTAAAGGCCTACATGGAAGCGCATACGCCAAGCACTGCGCTCGTTGGTGTCATCGATGGCGTTGTTGGCTTTCGTCTCGTTCATAATTTCGGCGCGGCATGGGGGTCGTTCTCGGGCATGGTCATCGTGCTCGTTATCGTGAGCATCGTGCTCTGCGCGATCATCTTGGCCTACATGATCTATGTGGCCAAAGAAGCTTCGGTGTTGGAAACGGTGGGTCTTGCGCTCATCTTCGCAGGAGGCTTGGGAAACATGATCGATAGGCTCTTGCGCGGCTATGTGGTCGATTTCATCGAGCCGCTCTTCATCGATTTCCCGAATTTCAATATTGCTGATGCGGGGATCACCTGCGGTATCATATGTGTGCTCATCTCATTTCTCATCAAGTTCCTTGCCGCGTCGAAGCATGCGGAACACAGCGAATAGGAGGCGAATTCCATGGCGAGAAAACTCTCGAATACGGTAAGCGATCTGTATGCCGGGATGCGTCTCGATTCGTATCTTTTCGAAGCTGGTCTGTATCCGACGCGCAGCAAAGCGGTCAAGCAGATCGAGGCGGGCAAGGTCTTCCTGAATGGCAAAGAACCCACCAAGAAGGATATCGTGAACGAGGGCGACCTTATCATCTACGAGGAGCTCGTTGAAGAGACACATGTCTACCTTGAGCCCGAAGATATTCCTCTTGAGGTTTACTACGAAGATGGCGATCTGCTCGTGATCAACAAGCAGCCAGGACTCATCTGCCATCCTTCGCCTGGACACCCAGGAGGAACGCTTTCCAATGCGCTGATCCACCACTATGGACGCGAGAATCTTGCTCATATTCAGGGCGATGACCGTCCGGGCATTGTGCACCGTTTGGACGGCGATACGAGCGGGCTCATGCTCTGTGCGAAGAATGACGAAGTGGGCTATATCCTTCAAGATGAGATTCGTCGTCGCAATGTGGATCGTAAGTATCTTTGTCTGGTTCATGGCAACATCGCGAGCGATACGGGCCTGATCGATGCACCGATCTTTCGCAGCGACAAGAATCGTACGCGCATGCAAGTTTCCGATAAGCCTCAAGCACGTTCGTCGGTCACTACGTTCAATGTGCTCGAGCGGTTCGAATCGGGCCTTAAGGACAACGGTTTCACGCTCGTTGAATGCAAGCTCTACTCAGGGCGCACGCACCAGATCCGCGTGCATATGGAATACATCAATCATTGGGTGGTGGGCGATCAGACCTATAGCAACCCAGGAAAGAGCAGCAATCTCGGGCTCTGCCGCCAGTTCCTTCATTCGTATTTCATCGAGTTCCAGCATCCTTGCATCAACGATACACTCAGCTTCATGGCGCCGCTGCCGGATGATCTCATTCAGGCTATCTCGCAGTTGGCTGATCGTCGCATCGGACTCACCGAGCGCGGACATGAAGTGCTCGCTGCCTATCAAGAGAATTGTGGTATCACTGAAGAACGCGAGAGCTTCGCGCTCGTTTAAGGGGCGCGATCGCCCATTTCGGACAGCGTTCTGTTCAATGGCGTTGATGTCTGTGCGCGCAGCGCTGAAGAGCGAACGCCTTTGCGTGATAAAAGGTAAGAGCCTTTGCGTGCAAGAGCTCCAGCGACCTGCGTTCTTAAGAGCTCTTCGCCCCGACGTCCTTCGAAACGGTCATATTCTCGAAGCGTTTCTGCATCCAGTCATCGGGGAATGTTTCATCGAGCCATATATCGATCGGTGTTGCAGGAGGGATGTTCTCCGTGCGCTGTCCTTCGCGATGGAGCGCAAGCACGGTGACCACGATGTTGACCGCCATGAAGATGACCATGAGCCACGTGAAGATGCGCATGGCGGTGCTCTTGAAATTGATGTGTTGGAATATGAACTTGATGCGTGGCATGATCATGCGCACCCAAACCAGACCGAGCATGCCCCACATCACGCCAAATAGGAAGTTCGTGCGCCCATCGATCGAGCCGAATGTGCCGCTATAATCCCAGGCGATCGCATGCCAGAACACTTCCATGATCAGGCTCGCCAGGTATTCCATGGCGGAGCCGAGCACCATGGCTATGAGGAAGATGATCAGATTGTGAGTGTAGTAGAACCGATTGAGAAACACCGTGAGGACCACCGCTCCTACACCGTAGAGCGGAGAGAACGGACCCCACACGAGACCCGCACGACTTTCCCATTCATGGTAAACGAGCACGTGGAAGACGTCTTCGATCAAAAGGCCGAGGATCGAGCCAACCACGAAGATCCAAAAGAGCTTTGCGAAAGAGAGCTGGATATAGCGTGGCGAGACCATGGAAGTGATGCCGTGGATAACGCTTTTAGCGTTTGCGTGTTGCGGCTCTTCCATGCGGCTCCTTTCGTGTGCTTCTTGGCTTACAGAAAATATGGTGAGGGTATTAAGTTTTGATGAAGTTCGCGCCATTCCGAGCGAGTGGTTCATCTTGTCCTACAATAACAAAGATATAGTGAATCAAGGAGATGAAATGGCTTCTAAACCACAGAAAACCGTCCTTATAGGAATCACAGGTTGCATCGCTGCTTATAAGGCTGCCGAGATCGTGCGCGGCCTGCAGAAAGCCGACGTGCGCGTGAAGGTCATGATGACCGAACATGCCACGCATTTTATCGATCCGCTCACGTTTCGCGCGCTCACTAACGAGCCGGTAGCGGTGGAGCTCTTCGACAATCCGCAAGATCCCATTCATCATATCTCGCTTTCTCAAGAGGCTGATCTCGTTCTCGTTGCTCCTTGCACGGCGAACGTGATGGCTAAGATCGCGCATGGGCTTGCCGATGACCTGCTCACCACCACGCTGCTCGCCACCACGGCGCCGGTCATGATCGCTCCCGCTATGAACGTGCACATGTATGAGAATCCCATCACGCAGGACAATATGGCTCGTCTGCGCACGTTCGGCGTCTCTTTCATCGAGCCTGATGCGGGATATCTTGCATGTGGCGAAGTGGGGAAGGGCCGTTTGCCCGAGCCAGAATTTATCGTTGCACGCGTGCTCGAAGCGCTTGATGCGCCCGCTTCAACGAGCGAGCCGCAGGTGCTCGCTGGCAAGCGCGTCATGATCACGGCTGGTCCTACGGTGGAGGCCATCGATCCTGTGCGCTATATCACGAACCGCTCCTCAGGGAAGTTCGGCTATGCTCTTGCTGAGGCTGCTGCGCGAAAGGGCGCCGAGGTCACGCTCGTTTCAGGTCCGGTCGCACTGCCTGCGCCAGAGAGCGTGGAGGTCATCTACGTTGAATCGGCGCGCGATATGCTCGAAGCAGCAACGCCTGTTTTCGATGCGTGCGATGTGGGGATCTTCGCGGCTGCGGTAGCCGATGTCCGTCCTGCAAAAGAGATGGATCGCAAGCTCAAGAAGGGCATCAACGATGCTGAGCTGGCCAACATCACGCTCGTCGAGAACCCCGATGTGCTCGCAACCTTGGGGAACGCTAAGACCGACCAGATCGTGGTGGGTTTTGCGGCGGAAACCAACGATGTCATCGACAATGCGCGCAAGAAGCTCATCAAGAAGAATGCCGATATGATCGTGGCGAACGAAGTAGGTGCGAATAAGGTGTTCGGCAAGGATGACGATGAAGTATGGCTTGTCACCTCTGAAGAAGAAACGCATCTGCCGCTCATGTCGAAGGCGGAGCTTGCCGATATCATCCTCGATACGATCGCTGCAATGGAGCGCTAGTACGCATGACTGAAAAGAAACAAGGGAGCAAGGTAAAGCAACCTCTAACAGAAGATTCTGCCAAACAAGAGAGCACGGTTCGCCTCTTCAACAAGGAGGTGAAGCGCTCAGACCTTTTCAAGTTCCTGGGTCTCATCGGGTTCTTCGTTCTGTGCATCATCGTCGTGGTCGCGCTGCTTCCGCTGTTCAAGGATATCTTCGAACCGGGTGGCGTCGATCGCGTGATCGAGCGCATCCAAGATGCAGGTGCTGCGGGTGTTCTGGTGCTCCTTGCGCTCCAATTCATCCAGGTCGTGGTTGCCTTCATTCCCGGCGAAGTCACTCAGATGGCGGCGGGCATGCTCTATGGGCCGCTTTGGGGTTCGCTGCTCATCCTATTTGGTTGCGCGATCTCGAGCGCATTCGTCTATGAGTTGGTCCACCGTTTGGGCGTACCGTTCGTCAAGGACCTCATTTCCGACCAGCACTTGAAGAAATTCCAGGATTTTGAGAAAACGGGGCGTTTGAACATCATCGTGTTCATCTTGTTCCTTATCCCGGGGCTGCCGAAAGATACGTTCACCTATATCGTTCCGCTTACGGATATGAAGCTGAAGCCCTTCGTGGCCATCACCACCATTGCGCGCTCGCCAGGGATCATCCTTTCTGCCTATGCTGCTGAAGGATTGCTCGATGGGCGCCTATGGGAGAGCGTAGCGATCTTCGCGGTGCTCATCGCGCTCGCGGTCATCGCGCTCATCTTCAGCAATCGCATCATGGAGTTCTTGGCGCGTCACCATATCGGCACTTCCAAGCAAGACGATTCCTCAAAGAAGTAAGCGCGTGGTCTTCCACAGGATTGCTATGAAATAAACAGAAGCGAATAAAAGGGCTGGAGCAGCGAGAATCTGTCCAGGCATTTTATTCTTTCGATCTTCGATGAAAGGGTCAAGCAGATAATCGCTGATTTTCCTGTGATAAACTGCTTACGAACCATAATTGCACCAGACGAGGTAAGGAGGCAGTAATGCCTAAGAACCATCTGCTCAGTTCGATTAGTGCTCAGGAGGGGAGTGCTGCAACGTGCGAAACACGTATGTCCGTGCAGAAGCTCTCTTTGAAGATGAGCGCTTTCTTTGCGGCGATCTGTCTTTTGGCAGCAGCGCTCTTCGCACTTGCACCGGGCAATCTTGCGTACGCGGCTGAATACCAAAATCCCGACAATGCCGATGTAACGTACACTTACACCGAAGAAGATGGTACTGCTCATATCACCGGCATCACGACCACCAACGATGTGACAGAGGCGAAGATTCCCGGCACTATTGAGATCAATGGCACTGAAGGAACCACCTTTCTTCCGGTAGCGCGCGTGACCTTTGCACAGGGTGTCTCGACTATCACCTCGCTCGATCTTTCGGCTTGTAGCGACCTTACCTCGTTCTATTGCGCTTCCTCTACGCTCGAAGCTGCAAAATTCCAGGGTACCGGTAAGCTAACGTCGATCGAGTTCATCACGCCTGCAGGCAATCTCTCTTCTTTGGATCTGGTCGGATGTTCGGAGCTTACCAAGCTTGTGGTGAACAACAACAAGTTGACCGGCTTCGATGTTTCTGGGTGCCCTAATCTTGAAGAGCTGCAGTTCAACAATAACAAGGTGACCGAGTTGAGCTTGATCCATCATGAGAAGCTGACCGCATTGCAGTGCTCTGCCAATGAGCTCACCGCGCTCGATCTTACGAATTGCCCTGAGCTTACTTCGGTTGAATGTAACGCTAATAAGCTCACTTCGTTGAAGCTTCCTGCAAATGCGAAGATCACGTTCTTGCAGTGTGCAGAGAACGAGCTCACCGAACTCGATCTTTCTGCTTGCACAGCGCTTACCTCGCTCAATTGCGTTTCCAATAAGCTTACGACGCTGAATGTGGCACCGTGCACGGCACTCGAGACCCTTACCTGCTCGGATAACCAGCTGACTGCTCTTGATGTTTCTGCGCTTGGGGATCTCAAGTCTCTTGTATGCGAGAACAACAAGATCGCTTCGCTCGACATCAGCAAGAACACCAAGCTCACCGATCTGGTCTGCAACGGGAACAGCATCACTGATACTGCGGCACTCGAAGCGTGGCTTGCAGTCGATGGTCATGAGGGCAAGGTCACTCCTCAGAATGTGACGCCCGATCCTAAACCAGAGGATCCGAAACCCGAAGATCCTAAACCGGATACTCCCGATCCAGATGATCCTGTGAATCCCGAGCCGAGCAATCCTGCTACGGGCACGTGGGTACACAGCTCCAAGGGCTGGTGGTATGACTACGGTAACAACAAGTATGCAATTGGTTGGCTCAAGCTTGATTCCGGCACCTATCACTTCGACAGCAACGGCTGGATGGATACCGGCTGGAAGCAGATCGATGGCTCCTGGTATTACTTCAAGAGCTCTGGCGCTATGACCACAGGCTGGCAGAAGGTCAAGAGCACTTGGTACTACCTGGGCGAAGATGGCAAGATGCTCACGGGCAAGCAGGTGATCAAGGACAAGACGTACTTCCTCACCGAATCGGGCTCCAAAGCCGGTGCGATGGTTACCGGTTGGAATCATGAAGAGAACAACACCAAGTGGTATTACTACAACCCCTCAGGCGATATGGCGCTTGGTTGGAAGAAGGTAAAGAACGTTTGGTATTACCTGAATCCGCAGACGGGCGTCATGGAAACCGGATTAGTGAATGATGGCAAAGCAATTTACTATCTGAGCGATTCTGGCGCTATGCAGACTGGCTGGAAGAGCGTCGAAGGCAAATGGTATTACTTCAACAACTCTGGCGCGATGGCCACTGGTTGGAAGCACATCGATAACAAGTGGTACTACTTCGCATCGAATGGCGCTATGACCAAGGGCTGGGTCGATGTTAAGAGCAAGCGCTATTACCTGGATGACAATGGCGTGATGCTCACGGGCAAGCAGACCATCAAAGAGAAGACCTGCTTCTTCAACGAAGATGGTGCGATGCAGACTGGTTGGGTCAAAGAAGGCGATACCTGGTTCTATTACAACGCACCTTCGGGCGAGATGGCCAAAGGCTGGATCAACCTCAAGAATAAGTGGTATTACCTCAACCCTGAAGATGGTGTCATGATCACGGGCTGGCTCGATGACAAGAGCGCGAAGTATCATTTCGCGGCATCTGGTGAAATGCAGACTGGCTGGCAAGAGATCGATAAGAAGTGGTATTACTTCGATGAGTCTGGCGTCATGCAAGTGAGCAAGTGGATCGGCGATTATTACGTCGGTTCTGATGGCATCATGGCAACGGATGCTTGGGTCGATAAAGATCAAGCCTACGTTGGCCCCGACGGCAAGAAAGACCCGAACAAGAAGCGCAGCTAACCTAAACTTCCTTTTTGAATTCTTGACGTTAGAGCATTGTTTGTTACTATAGGTGATGCTGTTTTGAGCAATCGGGACGTGGCGCAGTTTGGTAGCGCACTTGACTGGGGGTCAAGGGGTCGCAGGTTCAAATCCTGTCGTCCCGACCAGAAATCTAAACGGGAGAGCAATCGCTCTCCCGTTTTTTATGAGGGACGACAGCCTGCGCAGCAGGCATGGACTTCGTCCATAGGATTTGAACCGAAAGGTTCACCGAAGTGCTACCAAGCACTTCTGGCGCGAGGGTCAAGGCTGAAAAGCGAAGCGTGCCTTGATGCGAGCGAACTTCTGCGTCCCGACCAGAAATCTAAACGGGAGAGCAATCGCTCTCCCGTTTTTTATGAGGGACGACAGCCTGCGCAGCAGGCATGGACTTCGTCCATAGGATTTGAACCGAAAGGTTCACCGAAGTGCTACCAAGCACTTCTGGCGCGAGGGTCAAGGCTGAAAAGCGAAGCGTGCCTTGACGCGAGCGAACTTCTGCGTCCCGACCAGCTAAACACAAAAGAGAGAGCGAACGCTCTCTCTCTTTTTGTACAAGAGACGACAGCCTGCGCAGCAGGCATGGACTTTGTCACCTTTTGAAGTATGCATTTCAAAATTCAAGGGTTTTCTTTTGTCTTGAATTCAGTACTATGAATACAGCATTCTCGCCAGGCGATCGCAGGTTTTGCAGTTGCCAAAGCATGTCGCAGAAGTTCGTTTTAGAAAGTGAGTAGCCATGCGCATTGGATTCGATAACGATAAGTACATTTCAATGCAGGCTGAACATATCAAGAAACGCATCGAACAACTGGGCGGCAAGCTCTATCTGGAATTTGGCGGCAAGCTCTTCGACGATATGCATGCTTCACGCGTTCTTCCTGGCTTCAAGCCCGATGCAAAGGTCTCGATGCTCAAATCCATGAAGAACGATGTCGAGATCATCTTCGCTGTCAACGCTAACGATATCGAACAGAATAAGGTACGCAGCGACCTTGGCATTTCCTACGATGAGGATGTTCTGCGCCTGATGGATATCTTGCGCGGCATGGGCTTTTACGTGGGCGCGGTGGTCATCACGCAATACAGCGGCCAGACTGCTGCTGATGCGTTCCGCCATCGTCTCAAAGCGCTTGGCATCACGTCCTATCTCCATTACCCGATCCCCGGATATCCGAACGATATCGCGCGCATCGTAAGTGATGAAGGCTACGGCAGGAACGAATACATCGAAACCACGCGCCCGCTCGTGGTGGTAACGGCTCCTGGTCCTGGCTCGGGCAAGATGGCAACGTGTCTTTCGCAGCTCTACCACGAGAACAAGCGCGGCGTGAAGGCGGGGTATGCGAAATACGAAACCTTCCCGGTCTGGAATTTGCCGCTCAATCATCCCGTGAACATCGCCTATGAAGCTGCTACTCTCGACCTGAACGATGCGAACATTATCGATCCCTTCCAGCTTGAAGCTTACGGCGAAGTGACCGTGAACTACAACCGCGATGTCGAGATATTCCCCGTGCTCAAAGCTATGATGGATCGCATCTCAGGTCACTGCCCGTATCAATCGCCGACCGACATGGGCGTGAACATGGCAGGCTTCGCGATCATCGATGACGAAGCCTGTTCGGATGCTGCTCGTCGCGAGATCGTGCGGCGCTATTACCAGACCGCTACCGAGGTCAAGCGCAGCGGCATGGGTCAGGATCAGGTTGAGAAATGTGAACTGCTCATGAACCAGGCAGGTGTTGGTGCCAACGATCTTAAAGCGCGCTCTGCAGCTCTGCTCAAGGAAGAGATCACGGGCGCTCCCGTGGGCGCGATCATGCTACCTGATGGGGAAGTGGTCACGGGCAAGACCTCCACGAATCTCGGTGCTGCCGCGTGCACGCTCATCAATGCGCTCAAGGCTATGGCAGGTGTCGATCCCGATGCCGATGTTATCTCCGACGAAGCCATCGAGCCTATCTGCAAGCTCAAGACCAATGTGCTCGAATCCAACAATCCGCGTCTCCACTCCGATGAGACCATCATCGCGCTTGCGATCAGTTCCGCCACTAACGAAACGGCAAAGAAGGTGCTCGATTGCGTCGAGAACCTGCGCGGTTGCGATGCGTTCTTCTCGGTCATCATCTCCGAGACCGATGAACAGTTCTACAAGCGCCTTGGTATGAACATCTGCTGCGAGCCGAAATACGAGCTCCATCGCTACTACCATAAATAGGGCTCTTTCCTGCATGGCATTCATGAGCTAAGAGCAAGGAGCGATGTTGTTTCAAGACGAAGAGCAAGGGCTGACGCGTGCGCATATCGAAGCGCATCGCGAGAATCACGCGTCGCTTGCAGCCGATAACCGCGCAAAGCACACCTCTTCATCGGCGCGCCTCAACTTGATCGTTATCGGCAGCGGGAGCAAGGGTAATGCTTCGGTGGTCTATGATCGCGTTACGGGTGAGGGCGTTTTGATCGATGCGGGTATCTGCAAGCGCGATGTGTTCGCCTTCAGCGCAGAAGGCGGCTTCGATATGGCCAAGCTCAAGGGCGTTTTCATCTCCCATAATCATTCTGACCACGTGAAGAATCTCGGGGTCATCCTGCGCGGGCTGCGTTCGCAAGGTATCGAGGTGCCGCTCTACTTGCATCCCGAAACGCTCGCCGCGAGCAAGGAGCTCAAACAAGCCCAGGATTCGAATGAGGTCATCTTCTTCGAGGCAGGTCAGAAGCACACGATCGGAACCTTGGATGTTTCGATCCTGCCTACCTCGCACGATGCACCCGCTTCGTTCGCTTTCAAGTTCGAATGCGGAGCCGATGCGCTTGGATTCATCACCGATACTGGCGTGGTGCTCCCCGAAGCGCTCGAAGGATTGCGTGGGGTGCGCATCCTCGGTCTTGAGTCCAATCACGATGAGCAGATGCTCAAAACGGGACCCTATCCGCGCATGCTGAAAGAACGGGTCGGATCAGAAGTGGGGCATTTGAGCAACGCGCAGGCGGCCGATGCGCTTGCGACGCTCATGCATAGTGGGCTCGAAACGGTCGTTGCGCTCCACATCTCTGAGAACAACAACACCTATCGTTTGCCGGTCGAGACGCTGCGTGGGGTGGTCGCGCGAGCAGAAGCAGAAGTTTCAGTGGTGTGCGCTTACCAGAAACGACCTGTGTTCATCATCGGGTAAGCCCAGTTCGCAAATACTGCCCAGCCCAACCCACTTACCGAACATATTATCTCCATAAACGAAGCGTGCAGCGTGCAACCAACATGAAGTAATAGAGTGAAAATGAGACTGATTAAGTCTCGTTTTATTATGAGCTCCTAAAAAAGGAGGAACAAGCATGGAGATGATAGGATTTCTAATCCTCTTTCCTCTTGTTGTTGCCGCTCTCTTGCTGATCTTTCGGCAGAACAAGGTAAGAAATGCGATCGTGTGGGTTGCGAGCATCGTCATCATGGGCGCTTCTATTGCGTTCGTTGCGATGAACATCGGCACACCGGGGCAGTATTTCCTGTTCGAGTCCGTTGTGGTCGATTGGGCATCAATAGCTATCAGCGTGATCGTCGGCGCAATCGTTATCTTCTACAGCGTCAAGTATCGAAGGTTCTGGGTGCTGGGCCTTGCGGCCATCCAGCTTATCGGCACGCTCATCTTCGAGTTCGGATGCGCACACGATATCGTGTGCACCCGCGGTCTCTATGTTGATTCGCTCTCGCTCATCATGACGCTCATCATCGGCCTTGTGGGCGCCGGCATCTGCATCTACTCCATTGGCTACATGGAAGACTTCCAGGCTGAACATAAGCATGAAGCGGATCGCCGTCCGCGTTTCTTCGCGCTCATGTTCATCTTCCTTGCAGCGATGTATGCGATCATCTTCTGCAACAATCTCATCTGGCTCTATGCTGGTTGGGAGATCACCACAGTTTGTTCCTTCCTCCTCATCGGCTACACCCGCACTGAGGAAGCGATCGCGAACGCATTCCGCCAGATCGTCATGAACATGGTCGGCGGCATCGCTTTTCTGGCTGCACTCTTCTTCATGGTGCTCGAATTCAACACCGTCGATTTCCTCGACTTCATCGTTATCGGCACGTTCGCGCCGGCGCTCGTGGTATTCCCGCTCACGTGCTTGAGCCTTGCGGGCATGACCAAAGCAGCGCAGATGCCGTTTCATACTTGGCTGTTGGGCGCTATGGTCGCGCCGACGCCCACGAGTGCGCTCCTGCATTCATCCACCATGGTGAAGGCGGGCGTATTCATGCTCATCAAGTGCGCACCCATCTATGCGGTGTCGTTCGGGCCCTCCATCTTCGTCATCTTGGTGGGTGGCCTTACGTTCCTGTTCTGCTCGTTCCTTGCCATCTCGCAGGTGAATGCCAAGCGCGTGCTCGCATATTCGACCATCGCGAACCTTGGCCTCATCACGGCTTGCGCGGGCGTTGGTACCGCAGAGGCGATCTGGGCAGCGATCTTCCTCGTCATCTTCCACGCTATCGCGAAGAGCTTGCTCTTCCTGTGCGTGGGCACCGCAGAGCATCATATCGGCTCTCGTAACATCGAAGACATGGACACGCTCTTCGAGCGCATGCCGAAGCTCGCACGTCTTATGATGCTCGGTATCATGATCATGTTCATCGCGCCATTCGGTATGCTCATCGCGAAGTGGGCAACGCTCATTACGCTCATCGGAACGCGTCAGATCGCGCTCATCCTCATGCTGGCGTTCGGCTCAGCAGCTACCTTCATGTTCTGGGCGAAATGGCTCGGCAAGCTTGCGGGCATCGCAAGCGAGCCCGATAACGTGGAGGTCACCGTGCATAAGAGCGAATGGCTCTCGCTTGCGCTCATGGCGGTGCTCGCCGTGCTTGCTTGTGCGCTCATCCCGGTCATCTCGAACTTCATGGTCGAGCCTTATGTCAGCTCGATCCTCGGCATGAGCATCCAGCCGATCCGCGACGAGAACCTCTATCTGTCCACCATCATCGTCTTGTTCATGGTGATCATGATGTTCGGCGTGCTGCGCAAGAACACGAAGGCGAAGAAGGCCAGCGTGTATCTCTCCGGCGTCTCGGTCGAGAATGAATCGCGCGTCTATTTGAATGCGCTCTCGAAACCGCAGGAGGCTACTGCGCGCAACTGGTACATGGAGGACTGGTTCGGCGAGGCGAAGCTCACGCCCGTTGGCACCATCATCTGCTACATTCTCATACTCATTGCATTCATCTGGGCGATCATCGCTACCATCGGATTCACGGCACTGTTCTAAGAAAGGAGGCACATCGTGGAAACGCTTATTTCAATTCTCATCACGCTCGGCGCCTCGGTTGTCTTCGCGATCGTCGGAACGGTGCTCGGTTGCTTGCTCTCAGGCATCGACCGCATTATCTCAGCTCGCATGCAAGGTCGTGTAGGACCGCCGCTGCTGCAGCCTCTCTATGATGTTCGCAAGCTGTTCGCTAAGGACAACGTGGCAGTGAACGGCACGATCGGCACCTATGTGGTCTGTGCGCTCATCTTCACGTTCCTTGCTGGCGGCATCTTCTTCTCAGGTGGGAACTTCCTTCTGTGCGTGTTCGTCATCACGCTTGCAGAGCTCATGTTCGTCATGGCAGCTTACGCATCGCGCTCGCCCTTCTCTGAAGCAGGCGCGCATCGCGAGAACCTGCAGATCATGGCGTATGAGCCCATGGTGCTGTTGCTTGCGGTCGGCTTCTTCCAGGCGACGGGCAGCTTTGATATCGCGATCCTGCCGTTCTTAGATTCGCCCATCATCTTCAGCCTGTGGGGCGTTTTCTTGGGAATGCTGTTCATTCTTACGATTAAATTGAGGAAATCTCCGTTCGATCTCTCATATTCACATCATGCACATCAAGAACTGGTAAAAGGTGTAACTACCGAAATGTCGGGCAAGACCCTCGGTCAGATCGAGATCATGCACTGGTGCGAGAACATCCTCTACATGGGTTGGATCGTGATGTTCTTCATCTGGGGCAACCCTGTTTCGATCGTAGTTGCGCTCATCGCGTTCATCCTGATCTACTTGCTTGAGATCTGGATCGACAACAACTTCGCTCGTGTGAAATGGCAACTGGTGTTGAAATCGACCTGGATCGTCACGCTCGTTCTCGGTGGTATCAATATCCTTGTTCTTGCATTCCTGTAAGGAGGTAACATGTCTTCTGTTTCAAAATCTCCTTGGATCATACATTACGACGGTTCGAGCTGTAACGGCTGCGATATCGAGGTGCTGGCCGCACTCACTCCGCTCTATGATGTCGAGCGTTTTGGCATCATCAATACGGGTAACCCCAAACACGCCGATATCTTCCTGGTTACGGGTGGCGTCAACGAGCGCAATATCGACGTGGTCAAGGAAATCTACGATCAGATGGTAGAGCCGAAGGTGGTCGTTGCTTGCGGTGTCTGCGCTTGCACGGCGGGCATCTTCAAGGACTGCTACAACATCATTGGCGGTGTCGATAAGGCTATCCCCGTTGATGTGTACGCGCCTGGTTGCGCGATCCGCCCTGAAGCCATCATCGATGCGGTGGTCGAAGGGATCGGCATCCTTGAGGAAAAGTCGAAGAAGCTCAAAGAAGAGAAGAAGAAAGGGGCGTAAGCGTTATGGAATTGAATGAAACGTTTGTCCCTCTTGCGCTCGAAGACCTGGTCGATACTGCGCGCGAATATAAGGAGCAGGGCTACCAACTGGCTCAGATGATGGGTGTGCTCAAAGAAGACGATACCGTCTGGCTTTACTACACCTTCATCAAAGGCAACGAAGTCATCAATCGGCGCATCGAAGGGATCATCAAAGGTGAGACCGAGGTGCCTTCGCTCACGCCGCTCTATATCGCTATCTTCGTGAACGAAAACGAAGCTCACGATCTTTTTGGTGTGAACATCGTTGGCAATCTTATCGATTTCGAAGGTGCGTTCTACCGCTTCGCTGAAGGCGTTGAAGCTCCTATGAGCATCGTCTCGCCTGAGCAGCTCGCTGCGCGCGAGAAAGCGGCGAAGATCGCAAAGGCTAAGGCGGCTAAAGCAGCGAAAGCGGCAAAGGAGAAGGCGGCGAAAGAGGCTGAAGCAGCGAGCGCAGCCAGCGCTCCTACTGAAGAGCAGACCGAAGCCGCCAGCGCTCCCGCACCAGCGCCCGCTGAAGCTTCGGCGAACACGAACGAGGAAGGGGAGTAACAATGGCAAAAGCACAAGTCATTCCATTCGGGCCCCAGCATCCGGTTCTGCCTGAGCCGGTCCATCTCGACCTCGTGGTTGAAGACGAAACGGTTGTCGATGTTCTTCCTCAGATCGGATTCATCCATCGTGGTCTCGAAAAGCTCGTCGAGACGCGCGATATCCATCAGTACATCTACGTTGCGGAGCGCATCTGCGGCATTTGTGCATTCGGTCATAGCTACGGCTATGCGCAAACGGTCGAGCGTCTTATGAACGTCGAGGTCCCGCCGCGTGCTGAATACTTGCGTGCGATCATGCATGAGCTTTCGCGTATACACTCCCATCTGCTGTGGATGGGTCTTGCAGCCGATGCGTTTGGTTTCGAGAGCTTGTTCATGCATTCTTGGCGCTTGCGTGAGCGTATCCTCGACATCTTCGAAGCAGTAGCTGGTGGACGCGTTATCTTGTCCTACACGCTCATCGGTGGCGTTACGAAGGATATCGATGCGCCCATGCTCCAGGCCATCAAGGATAAGCTCGCGAGTATCAAAGACGAATACAAGCAGATCTGCAATGCTTTCCTGAAAGACACGTCGGTGAAGAACCGCTTGGTGGGTGTGGGTTATATCGCACCAGAAGATGCGTTTGGCTATGGCATGGTCGGACCCTTCGCCCGTGCGAGCAACTTGAACAACGATGTTCGCTGCCTGGGCATCGGCGCCTATGGCGATCTGGCAGAATTCAAGCCGATCCTCTCAACCGATGGCGATTGCTATGCCCGCGTTCAAGTGCGTGCTGAAGAGGTGCTGCAGTCCATCGACATCATCAACGAACTGATCGATAAGATCCCTGGTGGTGATTTCTACGTGCCCGTGAAGGGTGCGCCTGCTGCAGGAAGCGAAGCATGCAACATTCTTGAGCAGCCACGTGGCGAAGTGTATTACTACTGCTCTGGCAACGGTACGAAGAATCTCGAGCGCATGCGCATCCGCACCCCAACTACGCAGAATATCGCTGGCATGACCGTGGCGCTCAAAGGCTGCGACCTCGCCGATGTCAACATGATCGTTCTTACCATCGATCCTTGCATCAGCTGCACGGAAAGGTAGAGCAATGGGATATTTCAAACTAGGAAAAATGACGCTCAAGTCGCTCTTCAAGCGCCCTGAGACCATTCGCTACCCGTATGAGACGAAGCCTCCTGTGGAGGATCTGAAGGGTCACGTAGAGAACGACATCGTCGAATGCACGCTCTGCGGCATCTGCGCCAAGCGTTGCCCAACGGGCTGCATCACGGTGGATAAAGAGGCGGAATCTTGGACGATCAACCCGTTCGATTGCATCCAGTGCCGCACGTGCGTGCGTGAATGCCCGCAGCACTGTCTTACCATGATGCCGGAGTATCGCAAGCCCGCCTTCGAGAAGGTCGTTTCGGTCACCACGAAACCTGAGCCTACTGAAGAAGAAAAAGCAGAGCTTGCACGTAAGGAAGCGGAAAAAGCTGCTAGAATTAAGGCGGCGTTGGAAGCGAAAGCTGCACGTGAAAAAGCCAAGCAGGAACAAGCTGGCCAAACGCCTGAAGCTTAGGCTACCGATATAGAATTCTGTGTGATTCGGGCCTTTTAGAGGCCCGTTTCCTTTTTGAAGAGGGAGAGAGCGCATGGGCGCGAACGAGTCCTACGAGGTGTCGAACAAGATCTTCACGCTGCCGAATCTTATCTCGTTCATTCGCCTGCTCATGATCCCAATCTTTCTCGTGTTGCTCTTTCATGATCTGAACCTTGCAGCAACGCTGCTCTTTGCGATCGCCGCATCGACCGACTGGGTCGATGGTCAGGTCGCGCGCCGCACGAACCAAGTCTCTCGTTTGGGTCAGTTGCTCGATCCCGCGGTCGATCGCTTGCTCATGATCTCGGGCGTGCTCGGGTTGTTCTTGGTGGGGCGTTTGCCGCTCTGGATCATCCTCTTCGTGGTCATTCGCGATCTTATCTTGCTCATTGGTGGCGGCTATATCTTGAAGCGCTATCAGGTGCGCGTGCCCGTTATCTATGCGGGCAAGGTTGCCACTACGCTTCTCTACATCGGTTTCGTGGGCGTGCTTCTGAACTTCCCGCTCTTCGCAGGGTTGGGCGTATGCGATTTCTCTTGGCTGCCGGGTTTCTCTGCTGCGCAGTATTCGTGGGGATTCTGGTTCGTGTATGCCGGCCTTATCTTGAATATCTTCACCACGTCCTACTATCTCTATGCTGGTATCAAGGGTGCTCGATCAGCAAAAGCGCGTGAGCTTGCGCAAGCTTCATCGGAGAGTGCTCATGGCTAGGAAGCGCGATGCGCAAGGCGCGGCTTCTTCGCCTGCTCGACGTGATCAAGACAGATCCAGTATGCGCTCTTCACGCACCTCACGCGCTACCTCATCCTCTCGCGAGGAGTCTGTAAGCCAAAGCGGGCGTGCGACACGAGGCGGGCGCAGCGCTTCGGAGGGGCGTCCTTCACGCACCAGCGGAAACGCGAGCTCTTCGCGCAGCTCGCGCTCGCAAGAATCGAGCGTTCGCTCACGCAGAGATGCTCAGCGCGGATCGCAAGCGCGCACGAGCGCCCGTCCGTCTCGCAGAGAACCTGAGATCGATCCTGCGCAAGAGAGTCGCGATGCTGCGCGGCAGCGGCTGCAGGCACGCACGGCTGCAACGCAGCAAGAGCGCTCGACTCTTTCAGACGGTGCTCAGCGTTCATCTGCGCGTTCTGCTCGTGCCGATACGCTCATGCGCACGGCCAGGCGTACTGCGGTGTCAAAAGATGAACCTCAAACAGAAGACACTTCGCCCTCAACGAATGCGCGTGCGCGCAGGGGAACTGCACAGTCTGCGCGCCGATCACGCGCAGAAGGCAAGCGTCGTTCGCAGGCAGACCAGACGAACAATATGCTGGGGGGCGAACAGGGGATTCCTCATAATGTACTGAAGAATCCCATGAAGCCAGCTGGAGGAAAGGGTTCGGGCTCTTCAGGAGGAGCGGGCGTGTTCGCGCGATTGGTGGGCGGATGCGCCTGGCTGTGGTCGAAGAGCAAGGCGCTTTCGGTCGCGCTCGTGGTGGTTGTGGCGATCGTGGTTGCGGGAGGTGTCGATTCGCTCGCTACGATGAATCACATCTACCAGGGCGTGAGCGTGGGAAACATCGATCTTTCTGGAAAGACGCCCGAAGAAGCAACCACGCTCATCTCGCAGGAATACGAACCACGCTTCAACAGCAATGCGGTGGTCTTCTGTGCTAACGAACAAGCCGCGCAGCGCTCCGAGGAAGAGCAGCAACGCAACGAATCGCTTGAAGAGCAGATATCCTACGAAGAATCGCTCTCTTCGCGTGATCGCTGGACGGTGAACGCGCCTCTTATCGGGGCGACGTTCGACCCGGCCGCCTACGCCAAAGCCGCCTATGAAGTCGGACGGAGCGATGGTGGGTTCTTCGCACGCTTGGCGGCTCAATTCTCAGGACACGATATCAAGCCGGTTTGCACGTTCAACGAGACTTCGCTCGAAGCCCTTCGCGACGAGATCATCGATGCGCTCGGAAGCAAGATGGTCAACTTCAACATCGAGATGAAGGATGCGCATGCGCAAGTGACCGACGGTCACGATGGCTATGAGGTGTCCGAAGAGTGGCTCGTCGATCGGCTGAATCAGGCGCTTCTTGAAGCGGAGGGCGAATCGCGCTTCATCATCGATATGCATGATGTCGCCATCCAGATCGATCACGATAAGGCGCAGGCGTGCGCGGATGAGATCAATGCCTCGATCCCTTGCGGGGTCAATTTCACCTATGAGGACAAGAGCTATTTTGCGGATAAGAACGTACTTGCCGAATGGATCAAGACCGAGGTGAAGCAGGAGGGGGATGCCTTCACGCTCGTGCCGCTCTTCGATGGGGCGAAAGCTAACCAGAAGATCATCCAAGGGTTCGGGTTCAGCTACGGTGGGTCAGATTATCTCGTGCACTTCACGAACGAAGGTGGCAACATCACCGTAAGTACCAATGCAACTGGCTCAGTGCCGCAGGTCTCTGAAGCGATCGCGCACCTGAACGAAACGTTCTTCTCGCCCAACGAGAAAACGACCGCGGCAGAGGTTCAGGTCGTTTCCGCGCAGATTCCTGAATCGATGAGCTTCGAAGAGGCGCTCGATTACGGACTCATCACCGAAATATCCTCCTATACCACGCGCTATGCGTCAGGCGCAGAAGCGCGCAATAACAACATCCATGTGGCAGCCGATGCGCTCAACAATTCGATCTGCAAAGCAGGTGAGACCTGGTCATTCCTGGCGCTCGCGGGTGAGGCAACGCCAGAGAAGGGTTACCAAGGCGCAGGTGCAATCATCGGCGGCGAGTATTCCGATGCGATCGGTGGTGGTATCTGCCAGGTGGCCACTACGGTGTTCAATGCAGTCTATGAAGCAGGCTACCCGATCGAGCGGCGCAACAATCATTCGCTCTATATTGCAAGTTACCCCGAAGGACGCGATGCAGCCATCGCATACCCTGATATCGATCTGGTGTGGCGAAATGATACGGAATCCGATGTGCTGCTGCGCATGAGCTACACCAATTCATCGGTCAGCGCCACGCTCTACGGTGTTGACCCAGGATATGAGGTAACGACCGTTTATGGCGAGTGGGAAGAAGGCGAGCCCTATCGCACGGTGGTGCGCAAAGACCCCGATTATCCTATCGGCACGGAGTTCATTGAGTCCTCTGGCGCTAATGGGCGCTCGATTACGATTGTCCGCACGGTCAAAGACCGTAATGGCAATATAATTCAAGAGAAAGAATTCCATTCGAATTATCAACCGAAGAACGAAGTTAAAGTTCAGGGTTCAGCCGAACCTTCGAGCGAGTGAGAATGAAAGGAGCGGTTGTGTACTACCAGCCCGAACTAGAAACGATGCCACGTGAGGAGCTCGACGCACTTCAGCTTGAGCGTCTCCAGAAGTTGGTCGCTTATGTCTATGAGCGCATTCCCTTCTATCGCGAGTCGTTCGATGAGGCAGGCGTTAAACCTGAAGACATCACCTCGCTCGATGATCTGCGCAAATTCCCGTTCACGGTGAAGCAGGACTTGCGCGACGCCTATCCGTTCGGCATGTTCGCGGTGCCGCAAAGCGAGGTCGCTCGCATTCACTGCTCTTCGGGCACAACAGGCACGGCAACCGTGGTTGGTTACACTGAAAAAGACCTTGAAGTGTGGGGCGATTGCTTTGCCCGCTTCCTCTATGCAGCAGATTGTGGCCCCGATGCCGTGCTGCAAGTTGCCTATGGCTATGGTTTGTTCACGGGTGGTCTTGGCGCTCACCAGGGCGGCGAACGTGGTGGTCTTACCGTGCTTCCCATGTCCACTGGCAATACGAAACGCCAGGTGCGTCTCATGAAAGACTTCGGTGTCGACGTGCTCGCCTGCACGCCTTCTTATGCGCTCAACATCGCTGATGTGGCGATCGAAGAGGGCTACAAGCCGGCAGAAGAATTCAAGATCCATGCAGGCATCCTTGGTGCAGAGCCCTGCTCTGAGGGCATGCGCTCAGAGATCCAAGACAAGCTCGGTATCCAGGTCTACGATATCTATGGTCTTTCCGAGGTCATGGGCCCTGGTGTGGCTTGCGAGTGTGAAGCGCAGAATGGTCTGCATGTATGCGAGGATCATTTCATCATCGAGATCGTCGATCCGCAGACGCTCGAGCCCGTGCCTGATGGGCAATGGGGCGAAGTGGTCATGACCACGCTCTCCAAGGAATGCTCGCCGCTCATTCGCTATCGTACGCGCGACATCTCTCGCATCATCACTGGTCAGTGCGAATGCGGGCGTACCTTCCGTCGCATGGATCGCATCACGGGACGTACTGATGACATGATGATCCTTCGTGGTGTGAACGTCTTCCCGTCGCAGATCGAGGAAGAGATCGTCTCGTTCCCCGAGATCGTTTCTCAATACCAGCTCATCCTTACCACGCGCGGTGCGCTTGACCATGTGGAACTGCAGGTCGAGACCGTGCCTGATTTCCCCTTCGACGAAGTGGCTCGCTTGCAGAAGCTCAAGAAGGACCTCGAAAAGGCGCTCAAGGAGAATCTGCAGATCGCAGTCGAGGTGAAGATCGTTGAACCGAAGACCATCGAGCGCTCCGAAGGCAAAGCAAAACGTATCATCGACCTGAGGGAAGGACTGAAATAATGATCTCTCAATTAACGGTATTCCTTGAAAACCGCGAAGGCCGTTTGGCCTCCGCTATCCGCACGATCGCTGAAGCCGGCATCAACATGCAGGCGATGTTCTTGGCGGACACGAAGGATTTTGGCATCTTGCGCATCTTCTGCGACACGCCTGAGAAAGCGTGCCGCATCTTGCGTGAGGCAGATTATCAAGCGAAGTTGATCGATGTCGTTGCGGTCAAGGTACCCAACGTTCCTGGATCGCTTTCGAAGCTCTTCGATTATCTCGATGATAAAGATATCAACGTCGAATACGCGCACTGCTTCATGGTAGGCGATCATGCGATCGATATCTTGAAGGTGGCCGATCCGGCGCTCGACGTGAAGCTTGCTGCAGAAGGATTCGAAGTCTGCAAGCCTGAGGATGTGTATGCGCTCGACTAGGTCGCATATCCTTGATAGAACACGGACCAAATACGCAGGCATCTTTGCTTGCGTATTTGCGTTTGTCCTGAGCGTCGCGCTTTGTCCGTGCATCGCCCAGGCTGAAGTGCGCAATTCCGATGTGGTGCTCGGTCAGACCATCGAGGAGCAAGGCTTCACCGCTGCTCAAGCACCGAACATCGTCGCCGAATACGCCTATCTCGTTTCCAGCGATGGTACGATCTACTTTGCGCGTAACGCGTATGATCAAGTTCACATCGCATCCATCACGAAGATCATGACTGCGCTCGTTGCGCTCGACTATGGGGGAGACCCTACGCAGACCGAGATCACGGTCAGTCAAGAGGCAGCGAGCATCGGTGAATCCACTGCGGGGCTAAGAGCAGGCGATGTGCTCACGCTCGAAGCTGCGATCAAGGCGCTCATGATTCCTTCCGGCAACGATGCAGGTCAAGCCTTGGCTGAATCGCTCGGGCCGAAGATCTTGGAAGAACTGCAAAAGGATAAGAGCATTCCTGAAGATGAGATGCCTCAGAATGGCTACGATGCATTCGTCTATGCGATGAACAAGAAGGCGCTCGCTCTCGGTATGAACGATGCGCATTTCAGCAACCCGCATGGTCTTGATTACGATCAGTTCAGCGGGGATATGCATTGCAGTGCTCAGAACGTTTCCATCATGGCTCGTGCTGCCATGGAAAACGAGCTTTTCCGTTCGGTCGTAGCAACGCCGAAGACCACGATCTCGGTAAAGCGTGGAGAGGGTTGGGTCGACCTTCAGCTCGAGTCGACCGATCTTCTGATCGGCGTCTATGAAGGCGCTTGCGGTATCAAGACCGGTTTCACCGAAGAAGCGGGCGAGTGCTTCGCGGGTGCTTGCGAGCGCGATGGGGAGACCCTCTACGCGATCGTGCTTCATTCGAGCACGGAAGCGCAGCGCTTCACCGACTGCACGACCATGTGGAACTGGGTCTATGACAACACGATCGATGTTCCGCTGGCTTCTTCGGACGAAGTGATCACGCTTCAGCTCAATGGTCAAGAAGTCCAAGCGCCCGTCGTGGCGAATGTGAGCCATAAAGGCTGGCTCGATAAGACCTTCAAAGCAACGATCGCAAACCCGACTGAGACGGTCGAGGTCTTCCGCTATAACGGAAATGTGAGCCAAGAAGTGGTTTTCGACGACATTACCAACACCGTGCATGCGGGAGACAAGGTGGGTACGGTAAACTATTACCAGAATAACGAGATCATCAAAACGGTCGACCTTATTGCCGCAGAAGACTGCGCCGGTCCGAACTTCCTTGAAGGTATCGGCATCTGGTGGAGCAGGCTTACGGGCGGCGATCAAGCAAAGGAAGCTGAGAGCGAAGTGGTCAGCTCGATGCCGATCATCTACGGTGCCGATGCCACGCGCTAAGCGTATAGAGGGGTAAGAGGGAAGCATATGACAACCTGTCCAGTGTGCATGAATGAAGCGAATAACGATGGAGACTGCTGTTCGGTGTGCGGCTACCATTTCCAAGATGCCACCGAAGCATTCGAGGCGATATCCATCGATACCGAAGGTGAGCGTGCTCATGCTACCGATCAGGCACCTGCATCGCTTCGCGTGTGCTATGGCAAGCAGGAAGGTCTGGTGTTTCCGCTCGAGAGCGATTTCATCGAGATCGGCCGTTCTCCGCAATGTGGCGTGATGCTCAACGATATGACCGTTTCGCGCGTTCACGCTGAAATGGAGAAGATCAACGGCGAATGGACCATCACGGACCGCGATTCGTTCAATGGCGTGTGGGTGAATAACGAAGCGATCAAGAATGCTGTGTTGAACCCAGGCGATCTTCTGCAGATCGGCTGCTTCGTTCTTCGTTTCGTTGAATAATCGCCCCTTCAAGATCTCGTCTTTTGAATCTTTTGAAAATACGAACAAGGATTACGTATGGAATTTTTATCAGGTAATGAAGCGATCGCGCGTGGTGCGTGGGAAGCAGGGTGTCATATTGGCACTGCCTATCCAGGAACACCTTCTACCGAGACCATGGAAACCTTCGCAACGCTTCCTGGGGTCTACGCGGAATGGTGTCCGAACGAAAAGGTCGCGCTCGAGGTTGCGATGGGTGCTTCTGCAGCGGGTGCACGTGTGCTCGTTACGATGAAGCACGTGGGCGTGAATGTGTGTGCCGATCCGCTTTTCACTGCCTCGTATACCGGCGTTAACGGTGGGGTGCTTTTGCTCGCCGCCGACGATCCGGGCATGTTCTCTTCGCAGAACGAGCAAGACAGTCGCTATTATGCCATGGCTTCTCTTGTACCCATTCTTGAGCCTGCCGATTCTCAGGAAGCGCTCGATTTCGCACGCAGCGCCTACGATCTTTCCGAGCAGTTCGATGTTCCCTTCATGATGCGCTCTACCGTACGCATCTCGCACACGAAAACCCCTGTTGAAGTGGGGGAGCGCACCGAGGTTGAGAAGAAGCCTTACGAGAGCGACCCTACCAAATGGGTCATGATGCCCGCCTTCGCGAAGCCGCGCCGTAAGGTCGTGGTCAAGCGCACGGAAACGCTGAAGGAATGGGTGGAAACGTGCCCGTTCAATCGCGTGGAGAAGGGCGATACGAGCATCGGCATCATTTGCGCTGGTGCGGTCTATGAGCATGTTAAGGAAGCTCTGGGTGACGTGAGCATCTTCAAGCTGGGTGTGACCTGGCCGCTGCCCGCAGACGCGCTCGCGCGATTTGCTGAGAGCGTGGATAAGGTGTACGTGGTCGAAGAGGCTTCGACCTATCTTTCGGATGCAGTACGTTCATGCGGTATCGCGCTCGATGAATTCGTTAACCCCTTGCCTGCCGATGGCGAGGTTCATCCTGAAGATGTCCTGCGGGCGTTCGGAAAAGAAACTCCTGCGCACCTCGATACTCCTGGCGATGTTCCTAACCGTCCGCCTGCTCTTTGTGCGGGCTGCCCTCATCGTATCGTCTTTCGTGAGCTCGCACGCAACAAAGCCATCGTCACGGGTGATATCGGCTGCTATACGCTCGGCGCACTGCCGCCGCTCTCAGCCATGGATACTACGCTCGACATGGGCGCCTCTGTTTCGATGGCGCACGGCTTCGAGCTCGCAATGGCGGGAAGCGACCATCGTCCGATCGTGGGTGTGATCGGCGATTCCACGTTCGCGCATTCTGGCCTTTCGAGCCTCATCAACACGGTCTATAACAAGGGTGCTGGCACGATCTGCATCCTCGATAATCGCACGACCGCCATGACCGGCCAGCAGGGCAATCCGTTCAATGGGGTGACGCTGCAAAACCGCGAGAGCAACGAGCTCGATCTACCCGTTGTCCTCGATGCTATCGGCGTCGATCACGTGCAGGTGGTCGATGCGTTCGATCGTGATGCGGTACGGGGTGCGCTCAAAGAAGCGCTCGGCCGCGACGAACTTGACGTGATCGTGTTCCGCGGTCCTTGCGTGCTGCTTTCTAAAACGAAGGATACGCCCTACTGCGTGAACGGGAACTGCACGGGCTGTGGTGTGTGTGTGACGCTGGGATGCCCCGCAATTTCAACCGATCGCGAAACGGGCTTTTCGTCGATCGATACCGATATGTGCAATGGATGCTCGCAGTGCGCTCAGTACTGCGCGTTCGATGCGATCGAGCGTCTGTAGAGGGGAGCGCGATATGAGCGATAAGACATTCACTATTTTGCTTTGCGGCGTTGGTGGTCAGGGGACGATCACTGCGGCCACGTTGCTCGCGCGTGTTGCGAGCGCGGCAGGGAAGTGCTGCAAGGTTTCTGAGATCCATGGTATGGCACAGCGTGGTGGCGCGGTCACCACGGTCGTACGTTTTGGCGATAACGTTTCTACGATGGTCTGTGACGAAGGCTGCGCTGATAACATCGTGTCGTTCGAGACCACCGAAGCGCTCCGCAACCTTGCTTATCTGAAGGAAGGCGGCGTGCTCGTCGTGAACGATGAGGAGATCAAGCCGCTTCCTGTGCTCACGGGCAAGGCCGAGATGCCCGCTCGTGCGCGTGAGCGTCTCGATGAGCTGGGAGCAACGCTCATTCCTGCGAGCGAGCTCGCTCGCAGTGCAGGAACGGCGAAATGCGCAAATGTCGTGCTTCTTGGTGCGCTCGCAGTGAGCCTTCCATTCGAGTTTTCCCTTTGGGAAGAGGTCATTCGTAACAATGTCCCGCCCAAGACCATCGATATCAACCTCGAGGCATTCCATCTGGGTGCCAACTATATGCAAGGAGAGTAGCCATGGCTGTTGCCCAGTTAAGTGTTTTCATCGAGAGCAAGGTCGGTCACCTGAAGCGCGTGCTCGAAGTGTTCGTGGAGAACGATATCAGCGTGAAAGGCTATGCGTTAAGCGATACGGGTGATTATGGCATCGCGCGATTCGTGGTCGACAAGCCGCAGCGCGCTTTTGAAGTGCTCGAGGCGAAGGGTATGGCGGTCAAGCAGGCTGACGTGCTCTGCTTGAAGCTCATCGATGAACCAGGTGAGCTCGTGCGCGTGTTCGACGTGATCGCCCAGCAAGATATGAACGTGAAGTATTCTTACTCGCTCATCTCGACCTATATCGCAGTCGGCGTCGAAGACGTTGCGCGCGCGGAAGCTGCATTGGCCGAACAACCGGTCGAGCTCGTTTCGCAGGTTGATTTCTCGGCGTAATGCGCTTAGTGCTCGTGCGCTACTAGTAGTCGTTATCTCCTTCCATCCCTTCTATTCAGTATCAGAATCGAGAACCTATGAGTAATTCAGTGATCACCCCGATGTTCCAACCCGAGATCGAAACCATGTCGCGTGAAGAGATCCGCGCGCTGCAGCTTGCAAAGCTCAAGGATCAGGTTGCGTGGACCTATGAGCGCGTGCCATGGTATCGCGAGAAGATGGGGGAACTGGGAGTGGTGCCGGGCGATATTCAAACGCTCGAAGACATTCGCAAGCTTCCCTTCACGGACAAGTCAGTGCTGCGTGACACCTATCCGTTCGGTCTTTTCGCCATTCCGATCGATGATGTGGTGCGCCTGCATGCTTCGTCGGGCACCACGGGAAAGCCGATCGTGGTGGGGTACAACGATCACGATCTGGACATTTGGCGCGATTGCATCGCCCGCTTGGCTCAGATGGCAGGCGTGGTACCTTCGGACCGCGTTCAGATGGCATTTGGCTATGGTATGTTCACCGGTGGCTTCGGACTGCACTATGGTCTTGAGCATCTGGGTTGCATGGTCATTCCGGCAGGGTCGGGCAATACCGAACGTCATCTCATGATGATCAACGACTACCAGACCACCGTGCTCATCGCCACACCTTCCTATGCGATGCACATGTGCGAATATGGCGAGAAGCATGGTTTCGATTGGGAGAACTCGAGCTTGCGCATCGGGCTCTTCGGTGGCGAACCTTGTCCGCCGCCGCTCAAAGAAGAGATCGAGCGCCGCATGCACATCATCTGCACCGATAATTACGGCCTCACCGAAGTGATGGGTCCGGGCGTTTCAGGTGAATGCCTTGCGTGTCGCGACATGCAGCATATCGCGGAGGATCATTTCTTCTGGGAGATCGTCGATCCAAAGACCGGCGAGCCGCTGCCTGAGGGCGTGCCGGGCGAGCTGGTGCTCACGCCGCTCGACAAGCAGGCGTTCCCGGTGCTGCGTTACCGCACGCACGATCTGAGCTATGTGATCACTGAGCCGTGCGCATGCGGACGCACTCATGCGCGCATGAAGAAGGTACGTACCCGCACCGACGATATGCTCATCATCCGCGGAACGAATGTGTTCCCTTCGCAGGTGGAGGACATCCTGGCTGGCATCGAAGGCGTGAGTCCGCACTATCGCATCGAAGTCGATAACGATAACGGACTCGATCATATGGTCATCATGGTCGAGCTGCTGCCAGAAGCGTTCAGCGATTCCTTCGAAGAGATGGATCGCTTCCGCAAGCAGATCCAGACCAAGCTCAAGGACACGATGCTCGTCTCCTCCGATGTGAAGCTCATCGAGCCAGGCGGGATCGAGCGCAGTTTCGGCAAGACGAAACATGTTACCGATCGCAGAAACTAATGAGATGAAACGGCCGCATCTTCGCGGTCGTTTTGCACCGAGCCCTTCGGGACGGTTCCATATCGGCAATATCTTCGCGTCCCTTATCGCGGCGCTCGTTGCCGATGAGATGGTGCTGCGCATCGAAGACCTTGACCCCGATCGCTCCAAGCAGCAGCATATCGATACGATCATGCGCGATCTGACATGGTTTGGCTTCGAATGGGTCGATGTGGTCGTCTATCAAAGTGCCGAAGACCAGCAGGAACACTATCTGCGTGCATGCGAGGAGCTTGAGGCGCAAGGGCTCGTGTATCCCTGTTTCTGCACCCGCGCTGACTTGCATAGCGCCCGTGCCCCTCATGTTGGGGAAGAGTTCATCTATCAAAACACCTGCAAGGGCATCTCAGCTGAAGTGCGCAGTGAACGCATGTCTTGCGAGCGCTATGCGCTGCGCCTTGATGTGGCTGCTGCTCCAAGCCCGCTGTGCTTTGCTGACACATTTCAGGGCGAGAGCTGCTTCGATCTTGTGCGTGAAGCAGGGGATTTCATCATCAAGCGCAGTGATGGGGTGTTCGCTTATCAGCTTGCGGTGGTGGTCGATGATGCTGCTTCGGGTATCGATTCGGTCGTACGTGGCGTTGATTTGCTCACGTCAACACCCAAGCAGATCTACCTTCAACGATTGCTCGGTTTGCCCACGCCTGTTTATGGCCATGTGCCGATCTTCGTAGATGAGAACGGACGCAAGCTCTCTAAGCGCAACAAGGATGCATCGCTCAGCTACCTTATCGATGATTTGGGCTTGAGCGCAGAGGCGATCTTGGGGTATCTCGCGTATTGCTCTGGCATCATCCCTGAATGGGAAGCGATGAGCATCGCAGAACTCAAGCGCGAGGCATGCTTGAGCGCGCTCGAAGGAAAGCGCACGATCGTTTGGCAGCCACCAACGCGGCATGCCGAGAATGGTTCTTAGATAATGCCTAGATGAACGAGACGATCGGCGTGATCGCGATCGCCAGACAATAGAACGAGATGAAGATGATGTTCAAGCTGATGATCTGAGCCATAGCGCCATCGCGGGAGCTCTGGTTCAAGGGGTTAGCGAACAGGGCGCGCAAAACCGGGAAGGCTGCGCAGATCATCAAGATCCCCATCACCACGCCAGGAGTGTAGAAGCATAGCTCAAGGATGAGCATTACTGCCATCCATACGATGAGCGCGAGCTTATAGAACATCGGTGCTTGTTCGCGACCGAGCGTGACGGCGAGGGTGTGGCGCTTCGAAGCGATATCCTTTTCGATGTCGCACGTATTGTTCGTGGCGAGGATCATGCCGATACCGATCATGAGCGGAAGCCCGGTGAGCATGAGCCACCAGTCGAGCACACCAGAAAGAACGTAGACGCAGGCCAGAGGAATGAGTCCGCCCATAGTGAAGCCGATCGCAACTTCGCCGATCGGGAGATAGGAAAGCGGCGTTTTGCCTGCGGAATAGATGACCACCACGATCGCACCGATGATACCGATCACCAACACGGTGAGCCCTGAGAGAGAAACGATGTAGCAGCCCAGGATCGCAGCGATGACCAGCTGCGCGATAGCGAATACGAGCACGTGGTTCGGGTTCAAGCGATGGTAGACTAGCACCGCATCGAAGGCGTCTTCAGAGGAGTTCTCGAGCGAATCGGTGCCCTTCTTGTAGTCGAAGTAATCGTTCAAAGTGTTCGCCGCAGCTTGCATCAGCGTGCAGATGAAGAACAGAATCGCGAACAGAAGAAGGTTCACGCTTCCTGAGAACGTGACCGCGGTGAATACGAGCGTGAAGGTGAGCGCAAGGATCGAAGGCGCGAGCGTGTGAGGTGCCATGAGTTGGAAGCAGAGCTTTGGCGTGAGCGGCTCGAAAGCTTTTTCAACTGACCTGCGGTTGTTTCTCTGTTCCACGGTACCTCTCTCCATAAACATCTCTTCTGCGTTCAATTATATAAGTTAGTATTAAGTGCGAGATCAAAAGATGGGGAGTGTAGCAATGGAGTTCGTGACAGATATCGAAGTGCGTTATTCGGAGACCGACTGCATGGGCGTTGTCTACCATGCGAACTATTTCAGCTGGTTCGACGTGGCACGCTGCCGCTTGTTGGAGGAGATCGGTTTTCCATATCCTCAGATCGAAGCGGATGGGTATCAATGTCCTGTGATCGATGCGCATATTTCATATGGCGTTCCCTTCAAGTTCGGTGAAACTGCAACGATCTATACGCGCATCTCGCAAGCGAGTGCGGTGCGCACCACCTATAGCTATCGCATCTTCGCCAAGGGTGAGGATCCCGAAACGGCGAAGCCGCGCATCACGGGCTCTACCACGCACGCAGTGGTATCGACGGAAACCTTCAAGCCATGTGCGGTGAAGAAGGTCATGCCTGAGCTCTATGCAACGTATAAGAAGATCGAACAACCCGAGGCGTAATTGCGATGTAGGAACGAGAGATAACTAATGTATCTTGTGCGCTATCTTGTGTCAGAACAGGTGAAATGCGCATGATGTCGAATAGTCATCAAGGCTGATCGACGGTCGTTTCGTCTTTTCGTTCTTAAGGATGTTCTATGTCTGAAAACAAGATCGCTCAAAACTTCGGCGCGTGGGGATTGCTGAAATACGCGCTCCCTACCGTGTGCATGATGCTCTTCACGTCCATCTATACGATGGTCGATGGGGTGTTCGTTGCGCAGTTCGTTTCGGTCGATGCGCTCTCTGCGCTCAACATCGTCAATCCGCTCTTTTCGCTCGTGATGGGCTTCGGGGTGATGCTCGGCGCTGGCGGCTCTGCGGTCATCGCGAAGAATATCGGTGAAGGCGAAGAGCAGCAGGCATTCGATAACTTGAGCACGCTCGTGTTCTTCGGCACGATCCTTGGTCTGGTGCTCATGGTCTTGCTCCTCGTTTTCATGGAGCCGATCTTGAGTGTGCTTGGTGCTACCGACATACTGATGCCGTACTGCAAGGATTACTGCTATTACATCGTTGGATTTCTGGCACCGTGGGTGCTCGAGCTTATGTTCTCGAGTTACTTCATCACGGCAGGAAAGCCTCAGATCGGGCTCATCGCAACACTGTGTTCTGGCATCTTCAACATCGTGGGGGATTATTTCCTGATCGTGGTCGTAGGAATGGGAATCAGGGGAGCGGCACTTGCAACAGGGCTTGCGACCTGTATTCCCGTGGTGATCGCGCTCATCTACTTCTTCAATAAGGAACATAGCCTTCATTTCGGACGCATCATGAATCGTCCGCGTATGATCCTGAAGAGTTGCACCAATGGGGTTTCGGAGATGATCTCGAATCTTGCCGCGATGGTCATCACGCTTTCCTATAACCTCATCATGCTTCGTCTTGCCGGTGAAGCAGGTGTTGCGGCGATTACGGTCATCCTCTATCTTGAGTTCCTTTTCACGGCAGGGTTGTATGGCTTCGCAAGTGGTATCGCGCCGATCATCAGCTATAACTTTGGGGCGCAGAACCGTGTGCGTCTGCGTAGAGTGGTGCGCGATGCCTATGTGTTCATCGCGGCTGCGTCGGTCATTCTCTATGCGGCCTGCATGTTCGGCAATGAATTCTTGGTAGGGATCTTCGTTGCGCCCGGAACCGAATTGTTCGCTATGGCAAGCGGGGGTTTGCGGATCTTTGCAACAGGCTTCTTGTTCGCAGGGTTCAGCCTTATGACCTCGAATATGTTCACCGCGCTTTCGAACGGTGGCATTTCCGCGCTCATCTCTACACTGCGCAGCTTTGTGTTCGTGCTCATCTGCTTGATCTCGTTCTCGACGTTATGGGGCATAACGGGCGTGTGGTGCGCAGTGCCTGTTGCTGAAGTGCTCTCGTTGATCGTTTGCGGCATCTGCATCGCACTTTTCTACAAGCGCTATTTCTCGCTCGCTAAATAATGCATGAGGGTGTGTAAGGGGTCGATTCCCTCTACCTTGTTGCAATAAAAAAGCCAAGACAGTCTGCCTTGGCCTAATAGTTTTCCTGGAGCGGGTGACGGGAATCGAACCCGCGTGACCAGCTTGGAAGGCTGGAGTTCTACCATTGAACTACACCCGCAAAAAAAATGGTCGGGATGACAGGATTCGAACCTGCGACATCCTGCTCCCAAAGCAGGCGCGCTACCAAACTGCGCCACATCCCGACGCGATGTTAAAACATTATAGCAAAAATAACGATGTATTTTTCTCTATTCTATTAGCGGGATATACGCTTTTGACTGGGCGATATAGGCATTTTTAATAATGCTATTCCGATTGACAATTAATACTATTGGATGTTTTCCGAGCAACTGCAAAGAATAGAACTACAGAGCCAAACGCGTTCTGTTCAATATGCGTCTGAAGGGAAGAGCTATGCAAGTATCGGGTCACACACAAACTATCGCATTAATCGGTTCTCCAGTTAAGCATTCTTTATCACCAGCTATGCATACTCAATCATTCAATGAGTTGGGTGTAGATTGTGTTTATCTTGCATACGACATCGAACCACAAGATCTAGAGTCTGCTGCTGTAGGTATGAAGAACATGGGGTTTGCAGGGTATAACGTTACTATGCCTTATAAAACATTCATTCCGAAATACCTTGACGAACTATCTGACGCAGCGGAATTGATGGGTGCGGTAAACACGGTTGCTATCAAGCAAGGAAAGGCCATTGGTTACAACACTGATGGTGCCGGGTTTATGAGAAACCTCAAAGAAAATGGTGTTGATGTTATCGGAAAGAAGATCACGATCGTTGGTGCAGGTGGTGCAGGATCGGCTATATACACTCAAGCGGCACTTGATGGCGTTGCTGCGATCGATGTCTACAACATCAAGGATAAATTCTTTGACGTGACTGCTGAACGTGTGGCGGAAGTTGCTGAGAAGACAGGCTGCAAAATGCGCCTTATCGATCTCGAAGATAAAGAATCACTCAAGCAATCTATTGCTGAATCAGCATTGTTCGTTAATGCAACACGCGTTGGCATGGGAGATTTGGTTGATCAAAGCGTTATTTCGCCAGACTATCTTGCCGATGGTATAGCGGTTGCTGATACGGTTTATGAGCCGCGTAAGACCAAGCTTTTGAAGGACGCTGAAGCAAAAGGACTCAAAGCGATCTCAGGCTTGGGCATGCTGCTCTGGCAGGCCGCGATCGCTGAAGATATTTGGGTTGGTAAGGAAATGCCCACAAAGCTCATTGAAGAGAGGTTCTTCAACTAAGGGTTGCAGCCATGGGTGCCTTCGAAGAGGACACCCATGATTCATCTGTTTAGAATCTTCCCTTGCATTGATTTGGCAAGGGTCACAAAGAAAGGGAAATCATCATGGCAATCAGACTAGCGGTTTTTGGGCTTAATCAAGGCTCAAAGATAGCTCGTGATGCAAAGGCGAGCGAAGAGTTCGATCTGGTAGCAGTTGCAGGTTTTGGTCAGCAAGCTGAAGACGTTGCGGCAGAGCTTGATGTGTCGCTCTATGCAGATTTCAATGATCTTCTAAAAGAGGTGCCACTTGATGCAGTAGCGATTGCGCTTCCGAACGGACTTCATGTAAGTTCAACGCGTGCATGTTTGGATGCGGGGGTTAAGAACATCCTATTGGAGAAGCCTATTGCTAATACGGTCGAAGAAGCGCAAGAGATCATTGCTATGTGCGATGAAGCAGGTGCGATGCTGCTCATCGGCCACCATCGTCGTTCTTCATCAAAGTATCTTTTCCTGCGTGATTTTATTGAATCAGGTAAGCTTGGTGATCTTGTTGGCGTGCAGGCCTCTTATGCGATCGCGAAACCGTATGCCTACTATGATGTCGAGTGGCATACCAAGAAAGGTGGCGGCCCGTTCCTTATCAATGCGATCCATGATATCGATGACCTAAATTACACCACTGGTATGAAGGCTAATCGTGTCTATGCCGCGGCGCGTAATACGATCCGTGGTAATGAGATCGAAGACTCGGCCTCGATCGTTATTGAGTTCGAAAACGGCATTACAGCTACCTATTTTATTTCTGATGGCACACCAAGTCCTTGGAACTACGACTTAGCTGCAGAAGAGAATCATTTCTTCAAGTGGTGCCCAGGCGAGAATAGTCTGCGTTTTTTCGGCACAAAAGGGTCGCTTGGATTCCCGAACATGGACTTCTATCATTACGCTGATGACGATCATTATGGTTGGGGAGAAGAGTTGATCGCCGAACATTACGAGATAGAAAAGAACGATCCCATGACAGCCGAACTCGAGCATTTTGCCGATCTGTGTACGGGGCGCGAGAGTAAACCTCGTTGTACAGGTGAAGACGGCATTACAACGCTCAAAGTCATCAATGCTATTCTTGAATCAGCAGAGACGCGTAAAGTTGTTGATATCAAATAAGCTATGATTTTATTCGGCAATTCTTTCTCGGATCAACGTTAAATAGAAAGCTCAATGAGTGAATTTTTCTCATCTAACATATTTCAAAAAGCTTGCAGAAGTGAAGCATTTCACGAAAGCTGCTTCAGAGCTTTACGTTTCGCAGCCAACGCTTTCTGCCGCTATTTCTTCGCTCGAAAAGGAACTAAATACCCGTTTGTTCTATCGTGCGAACAATAAGATAGAACTAACACCATGTGGAGAGGAATTCTATGATTACGTTTCTCGGGGATTGCGAATCATCGAGCAAGGAATTCAAGCTGTCGAAGAATATGAAGGGAAGATAAATGGAGCCTTGAACCTCGGTACGCTTTACGCGATACAGAGTAAAGATTGGTCGCAGGCGATACAGTCCTTTCAAGACGAATGTGGAGCTGGTCTGACGATCAACATAACTCAGGGTTTCACCCCTTCTTTGTTTGAAGGACTAGAGTCAGGCAGATTGGATGTCATCTTCGCAGGAAAGCCTCAAACTTCGAATAAATACAACTGTACCTATTGCTGGGCGCAGGAACTGGCAGTTGCAGTGAACAAGAGGCATCCCCTTGCGAAAAAGTCTGTCGTAACACTCGATGACTTGGCTGGATTTCACATTATTTCATACCATAAAGATTCACCAGTATACGATGAAATGGAAGCATTGCTTCAGCAGGCTGAATGCGAATTGGATGTCGAATATGCTTATAACGATGAGATCACTTTGTCTTCCCTGGTAAATTCAGATACCAATGATGTTGCATTATTGTGCTATTCGTTTTTGGTCAAGGCTTTTGACGATGTTGTCTATCTGCCTCTTCAAGATGCCCCTAGGGAGTTCCACAAAGTCTATCTGATTTCAAATAAAGCTATTACGCAGCCAAGAGTTGTATCAGATTTTGTTACCTATATGAAAAACTACCATTTTCCAACTGCAACAGTACGTCCTTTGCAGAAAGAATAGGGAGGGGAAAGATAAGGCTGCATCAAGAATAAAGAATAACGGCATTATTTTTTCGCTGTAGTGAATGTAGTGAAAATCTTTGTATGGTATGTCTCATCCAGTTTTGAATTGAATATTGTTTCTTAAGGCAAAGCAACAGTAAAGCAAACACTTCTACTGTATATCTCTATTTCATGGTAAAAATAGTAGGTGAATATCTTGCTATTTGTAGAGATTATTGGATATTGTTGGAACTGCATCATTGCAATATCTCAATAGAAGTAAAGGATCTGTTATGCCTAATATCTCTGGCCACACGAAAACGATCTGTTTGATCGGCTCACCCGTGGAGCATTCGCTTTCACCAGCTATGCATACCTTCTCGTTCGAGCAACTTGGCGTCGATTGTGTGTACCTTGCTTACAATGTTGAGCCTGACCAGCTCGAAGCTGCTGTGAATGGCATGAAAGAGCTTGGGTTTCTTGGCTACAACGTCACCATGCCGCATAAGACCTATATTTCACGTTATCTCGACGAGCTTTCGCCAGCTGCTGAGCTGATGGGTGCCATCAATACGGTAGTCATCAAAGATGGCAAAGCGATCGGTCATAACACCGATGGCGCGGGCTTCATGCGCAATATAGAAGAGAATGGCGTTGAGGTGGTTGGCAAGAAGGTCACGGTGATGGGTGCAGGTGGCGCTGCGATGGCTATCTATACTCAGGCTGCCCTCGATGGCGTTGCTGCGATCGATGTCTATAAACGAAAAAACGATTCATACGATGCTGCTGCAGAGCATGTTGCGCACATTGCTGAAAAAACTGGGTGCAACATTCGCTTGATCGATATGGCAGATAAAGAGGCTATGAAGGCTTCTATCGCTGAATCAGTATTACTCATCAATGCCACTAATGTGGGTATGGGCGATCTGGAAGGAATAAGCGTTGTTCCTGCAGAACTTTTAGTTGAAGGTCTGGTTGTTGCAGACGTCATCTACGTGCCACGCAAGACGAAGTTGCTCGAAGATGCCGAAGCTAAGGGGCTCAAGACCATCAATGGTCTTGGCATGCTTCTGTGGCAAGCTGCTATCGCTGAAGATATTTGGGTAGGTAAGGAAATGCCTACGGAGCTGGTCCAAGAAAAATTCTTCGACTAAGAACGCGCTATTCGTGATCTCATGCATGGTGTTCAAGGGTAAACATCAGAAGAGTTTCAGATATACAAGGAAAAATGGAGGGGTAAGAACATGGCTATTAGATTTGCCGTATTCGGATTGAATCAGGGTTCGAAGATCGCACGCGATGCGAAGAAGAATCCCGATTATGATTTGGTGGCAGTTGCTGGTTTTGGTCAGCAAGCTGAAGATGTTGCTGCCGAGCTTGAGGTGCCGCTCTATGCGGATTATACCGAGCTGCTCAATGAGGTACCGCTCGATGCGGTTGCGATCGCGCTGCCGAATGGCCTGCATGTGAGCGCAACCCGTAATGCGCTCGACGCAGGTGTTCGTAATATCTTGCTCGAAAAGCCCATTGCCAACACGGTAGAAGAAGCGAACGAGATCATTGCGATGTGCAAGGAGG
Organism: uncultured Eggerthella sp.; assembly: GCA_958409415.1. Lineage (GTDB taxonomy): Bacteria > Actinomycetota > Coriobacteriia > Coriobacteriales > Eggerthellaceae > Anaerotardibacter. Next base: position 44,899 of record CATYMO010000002.1, read on the forward strand.
CAGACGCCACGTTGCTTATCGGTCACCATCGTCGTTCTTCTACAAAGTACTTGTTCCTGCGTGATTTTATCGCTTCGGGCAAGTTGGGCGATCTGGTCGGCGTTCAAGCCACGTATGCTATTGCGAAACCCTATAACTATTGGGATGTGGAATGGCACACGAAAAAGGGTGGCGGTCCGTTCCTCATCAATGCGATCCATGATATCGACGATCTTAACTACACCACCGGCATGAAGGTTACGCGCGTTTATGCCGCTGCACGCAATACGATCCGTGGTAACGAAGTCGAAGATTCTGCTTCTATCGTGATCGAATTCGATAATGGCGTTACGGCAACCTACTTCATCTCCGATGGCACGCCGGGTCCGTGGAACTATGACTTGGCTGCTGAGGAAAACCACTTCTTCCAGTGGTGTCCAGGCGAGAACAGCTTGCGCTTCTTCGGCACGCAGGGTTCATTCGGTTTCCCGAATATGGATTTCTACCATTATGTTGACGATGATCATTATGGCTGGGCGGAGAAGCTTGTCACGGAGCACTTCGATGTCGAGAAGAACGACCCGATGACGGCAGAGATCGAGCATTTCGCAGACCTCTGTCTTGGGCGAGAAACGGTACCGCGCTGCACTGGCGAAGATGGCGTTGCAACGCTCAAGGTCATCAATGCGATCCTTGAATCAGCGGAGACCGGTAAGCTCGTCGAAATCGACTAAGACACTTTCCTTTACTTCAATACAGCAGGAAAAGGCTCTCTTCGGGGAGCCTTTTCCTGTTTCGCGTTGTTTTTTCGTACTCGTGTGGCTTGCGGCAGACGCGATTGAATTCCTGGGCTATAATAATCACGTTTTGCGCCCATAGCTCAGCTGGATAGAGCAGTGGACTTCTAATCCAAAGGTCGTAGGTTCGAATCCTACTGGGCGCGCCATGAACATTCTCTGCCTGCTTCGAGCAGGCTCTTTTTATCATGTATGTTTGTCATGGTAAACTTTATTTCATTGACACTGCTCATAATGCTGATAACATATGAACAGATGCTCATATGTAAGCTATTAGAATAACGCTTTAGTAAAGAGGAACCGTATGGAGCAAACGATAAGAATAGCGATCGATGGTATGCACTGTGCGAATTGCGTGGCTAATGTCGAGAAGCATTATCGTGCACTGCCAAGCGTTTTCGACGTCGCGGTCAATCTTGCGAACAACACGGGGCGTGTGACGTTCGACCCTTCTCAGGCGAGCGTGGATGACATGCTGAAGGTCTTCGACGATCTGCCCTTTACGGCAGAGCTTATCGCCGAAGATGTGCCCTTGGTCGATGAGAAGCGACGCGCGAAAGAGGCAGCGGAGCGCAAGCACGACCTCAAGGTATTCGTGGTATCTGCCGTTCTTACCGTGATCATCTTCTCGATCGGCATGATCCCTGGCTGGCATATGGCAGTAGGTCACTTCATCGCAAGCGCTTTCTTCGGCAGCGCAGCAACGCACGTGCAAGCGATGTTTGCAGGCAATATCCTGCTTCTCGTGCTCACGCTGCCCGTGCAGTTCGGCTGTGGCTCACGTTTCTATAAGGGCGCATTCGATTCTCTGCGCAGTGGGAGCGCGAATATGGATGTGCTCGTTGCGCTCGGTACCACGATCGCGTTTCTCTTCTCGCTTTGGATCACGTTCTTGCCGGTCATTACGAACAACTGGAGCGATGCTGAAGTGGCTCTCGCTATCAATGAAGGTATGCCTTATTTCGAAACGTGCGCGATGCTCATCACGTTCGTTTTGCTCGGAAAGATACTGGAGACGCGCGCAAAGGGAGCGACCAACCAGGCGATCGAGGCGCTCATCAACCTTACGCCGCCGACAGCGCAAGTGCGGCGCGGTGGTGCAGTGGTAGAGATCCCGCTTGCCCAGGTGGTCGTAGGAGATAGCGTGCTCGTCGGGCCAGGTGAGAAGGTGGCCGTCGATGGGGAAGTGATCAGAGGATCGACCGAGATCGATGAATCCATGCTCACTGGTGAAGCGCTGCCAGTGACGAAGCAGCCAGGCGACAGCGTTACGGGCGGTACAGTGAACACCACAGGCGCCATCACCGTGCGCGCGTTGCGTGTGGGAAGCGATTCGACGCTTGCCCGCATCGTTCGCGCCGTTGAGGATGCGCAGGGCTCGAAAGCTCCCGTGCAGCGCTTGGCGGACAAGATCGCGTCGGTCTTCGTGCCGTGTATCCTCGGAATCTCTCTCATCACGTTCTGCATCTGGTTCTTCTTCGTTCCGCCAGCTGGTGCGAATACGCTGCTCACGCAGTCCCTTTTGCCTGCGATCGCGGTCATCGTGGTTGCGTGCCCCTGCGCGCTTGGCCTTGCAACGCCAACTGCGCTCATGGTAGGCATGGGCAAAGGCGCTCAGCTGGGTATTCTTATCAAAGATGGTGAAGTGCTCGAACGTCTTGGAAAGCTTGACGCAGCGGTGTTCGACAAGACCGGTACGATCACGGTGGGAAAACCCCAGGTAGTTTCGTGCTCGCTCACGCCCGAGAACCTTCGTCTTGCCGCTGCGCTCGAAACGAAGAGCGAGCATCCGCTTGCCCGCGCAGTCGTTGAATACGCTCAAGCACGCGGACTGGTGCTTCCTTCAGTAAGCAACTTTCGTGCGCTTGTCGGCGAAGGTGTCGAAGGCGAAGTCGAGGGGCATCAGGTGAAGGTTGGCTCTTTGGTGTTCATTGATGGTGCTGAAGTGGGCGGATTCGAGTTCTCGGACGAAGCCAAGCCAGATGCCAAGCAGACGATCGAGACGCTGGAGCGAAACTACGGCATTACGAGCTATATGGTTACGGGCGATAATGCTGCGCAGGCTGCGCGCATCGCTTCTGAGGTTGGTATCGCGTCAGATAACGTGTTCGTGGGGGTCAAGCCGCTTGAGAAAGCGGAATGCGTTGAAGCAGTGAAGGCATCGCTTGAAGCAGCCGACTTGCGCGCCAGTTCAAAGCAAAGCACGCAAACGGTTGCCTTCGTAGGGGACGGCATCAACGACGCACCGGCACTTGCCGCAGCAGATGTTGGCGTCGCGATGGCGTCGGGCACGGATGTCGCACTCGAGGCAGGTTCGGTTGTGCTCATGCGCAATCACCTGCGCGATCTGGTCACTAGCCTGCGGCTTTCGAAGGCCACCATGCGCAAGATCAAGCAGAATCTGTTTTGGGCGCTCATCTATAACTGCATCATGATCCCGCTTGCGGCGGTGGGCATCCTGGCTCCTGCGCTTGCGGGCGCGGCGATGGCGCTCTCGAGCGTGACGGTCGTTTGCAACTCCCTTCTTCTGAAGCGTTTCAAGTAGCGCGAGGCTGCCTTCGCGAGGCATACGCCGTTTCGCCCAGAAAAACGCAGATTTCACCTGCCTGGGGCACGAAAGCGCGCGAAGAGATATACAATAATCTTTTCGTTTGAAACAACCTTCAAGGAGGACGCATGTCGTACGCGCTTTCAGGTAGGCATTTTCTCAAATTGCTCGATTTCACCTCAGAGGAGATCGTTGGCCTCGTCGATCTGGCTCAAGATCTCAAGGAAAAGAAGCATGCAGGCATCCCGCATCGCTATCTTGAAGGCAAGAACATGGTCCTCATCTTCGAGAAGACCTCCACGCGTACGCGTTGTTCGTTCGAGGTAGCGGGTCACGATCTGGGTATGGGTGTTACCTATCTCGATCCATCCGGTTCGCAGATCGGCAACAAGGAATCGATCAAGGATACTGCGCGCGTACTCGGGCGCATGTTCGATGGCATCGAATATCGCGGCTATGGGCAAGAGATCGTCGAAACGCTCGCGGAGTATTCTGGCGTGCCTGTGTGGAACGGTCTTACCGACGAATTTCATCCTACGCAGATGATCGCTGATTTGCTCACGATCCGTGAGAACTTCGGCGATTTCCAGGGTCTCAATCTCGTCTTCATGGGCGATGCGAAGAACAATGTGGCGAATTCGCTCATGGTGGCCAGCGCGAAAATGGGCATCAACTTCACGGCGTGCGGCCCAGCGGAATGCATGCCTAGCGATGAGCTGGTGGCAATCTGTCGCGCGATCGCTGCAGAGAACAACTGCGAGATCCGCCTCACTTCCGATGTGGAAGAGGGATGCACGGGTGCGAACATCATCTATACCGATATTTGGGTCTCGATGGGTGAGCCAGCAAGCCTCTGGGAAGAGCGCATCCGCTTGCTTTCTCCGTACCAGGTGAACGCGAAGGTTATGGCAATGGCTGCTGATAATGCGATCTTCCTGCATTGCTTGCCGGCATTCCACGACACTGACACGTCGGTCGCACAGGATATCGAGGCGCGCTTCGGCCTTACCGAGATGGAAGTGACCGATGAGGTGTTCGAATCTGCCCAGTCGAAGGTTTTCGACGAAGCAGAGAATCGCATGCACTCGATCAAGGCGATCGTGCTTGCTACGCTGGGCTAGAACGTCCTGTTCAACATAAGTTCAGTGCCTGAAGAGGGAAGTGACTCTGCGGGCGAATCGATAGGAAAGAGAGAGGGAAGATCCGCATGACGGTTCGTGAATCTTTGGAAGAGGTAGTAGGCAGCGCGCTTGCTGCGTGCGTGAACGATGGGAGCCTTGCGCTTGAAACGGTGCCTGAGCCAAGCCTTGAGCGCCCGCGTGAAGAAGCGCACGGCGATTGGGCGTGCACGATCGCAATGCGTCTTGCGAAAGTTGCCCACAAGAACCCACGCGAGATCGCCCAGATCATCGTCGATCATCTTCCGGAAAATGCCATCATCAAAAGCGTGGATATCGCTGGTCCTGGTTTCATCAACTTCACGCTCGAACCTTCTTCTTTCCAAGCAGTAGTGCGCACGGTGCGCGATCTCGGGGAAGAATACGGCAAGTCTCAGCTCACTGTTCCTTGCAAGGTGAACCTTGAGTATGTTTCTGCGAATCCCACCGGCCCTATGCACGTGGGTCATGGTCGTTGGGCGGCGCTCGGTGATTCGATGGCGCGCGTCATGCGTCATGCGGGGTATGCGGTGGATGAAGAATTCTACGTGAACGACGAAGGCAACCAGATGAACGTCTTCGCTGATTCGCTCGTGGTGCGCTATCAGCAGTTGCTGGGCGAAGCGGTCGAGATGCCTGAGCAATCCTATGGTGGCGCGTACGTGAAGGACCTTGCGCAGACCATCGTCGATGCTGATGGTGACAAATGGCTCTTCGTCGATCCCGATGAGCGCAGGCAGGCGTTTAGAGAGCGCGGCTATGCAGCCATGATGGAATCGGTGCGCGATACGCTTGAGCTCTTCGGTACGCAGTTCGATACCTATTTCTCTGAGCATTCGCTCTTCATTCCCGGTGAAGACGGCAAGACAAAGGTCCAGCATGCCTTCGATGCCATGAACGAGCGCGGCTACATCTATGAAAAGGATGGCGCAACGTATTTCAAATCGAGCGAATTCGGCGACGAGAAGAACCGCGTGCTCATCAAGCAGAATGGCGAGCTCACGTATTTCATGAGCGATGTTGCTTATCACTATGATAAGAAGCAGCGCGGCTACGATCTCTTGATCGATATTTGGGGCGCCGATCACCATGGCTATATCCCACGTTGCCAAGCGATGATGGCGGCATGGGGCTATCCGAACGATCTTGAGGTAGTGCTGGGCCAGCTGGTGAATCTCTACCGCGATGGCAAGGCGGTGCGCATGTCGAAGCGCACAGGCGAGATGATCACCTTCCGCGAGCTCATCGATGAAGTGGGCGTTGATGCAACACGTTATCTCATGCTCTCGCGCTCTTCCGATCAGCAGATTGATTTCGATATCGAGGTTGCGAAGAAACAAGATGCCACGAACCCTGTCTATTACGTGCAGTACGCGCATGCACGCATTTGCTCGATCCTACGTAAGGCAGCTGCTGAAGCGGGCATCGAAGACTGGGAAGCGCTTTCGCCTGATGAATTGGCTGCGAAGCTCAATTTGGATGATGCGAAGCTCGAGTTGCTCACTCATGAATCGGAGCTCGCGCTCATGAAGGCGATCGATGGCTTCACCGATCTGGTGGCAGGTGCAGCGCGCGACCGTGCGCCGTTCCGCCTAACGCACTATGCTCAAGATCTTGCTGGTCTCTTCCATTCGTTCTACACCAATTGCCGCGTGCTGGGCGAAGAGGCGGAGCTTACTAAGGCTCGCTTGGCGTTGGTGGATGCGGCACGCATCAATCTTGCACAAACACTCGGCTTGCTCGGTGTTTCTGCTCCAGCTGTTATGTAGCTTGTACACAGAGAAGTTTTTGCAAGGCAGCGGATCGCGCTCGGACAGAGGCTCACAGATTCGTTGCTTTTCCCTTTTCCATTCGCCTGTAAGTTCGTTTCGTTGAAGCGCTGCATTGTTACATGCATGTTAAAGCTCGATGGCTCGGTCTTTTCCATCTTTTGAACATTTGGTTAAATACACTTACCGAAAAATTCATTAGGAGGTCACATGAGTTACGTCGAGTCCGTCATCGAGCTTGTCAAGGAGAAGAACCCGAACGAGCCCGAATTCATCCAGGCTGTTACCGAGGTCCTTACCTCTCTTGAGCCTGTCATCGAAGCCCATCCCGAGTACGAGAAAGCATCGCTGCTCGAGCGCTTGGTCGAGCCTGAGCGCGTTATCATGTTCCGCGTTCCTTGGGTAGACGACGCAGGAAACGTGCAGGTCAACCGTGGTTACCGCGTGCAGTACAACAGCTGCATCGGCCCCTACAAGGGCGGCATCCGTCTGCATCCTTCCGTGAACCTCTCCATCATCAAGTTCCTCGGCTTCGAGCAAATCTTCAAGAACTCCCTCACCACGCTTCCTATGGGCGGCGGCAAAGGCGGTTCTGACTTCGATCCTAAGGGCAAGTCCGACAACGAAGTCATGCGCTTCTGCCAGTCTTTCATGACCGAGCTCTGTCGCCACATCGGCGCAGACACCGACGTTCCTGCAGGTGATATCGGAACCGGCGCTCGTGAGATCGGCTACATGTTCGGTCAGTACAAACGCATCAAGGATGTCTGGGAAGGCGTTCTTACTGGTAAGGGTCTTTCCTATGGCGGTTCGCTCGCTCGTACCGAAGCAACGGGCTATGGTCTCGTGTATTTCGTTCAGGAATACCTCAACTGCCATGACGACAGCTTCGAAGGCAAGACCGTTGCTGTTTCTGGTTCGGGTAACGTTGCGATCTATGCGACCGAGAAGGCTCAGCAGCTCGGCGCTAAGGTCGTTACCCTGTCTGATTCCACTGGCTGGATCTATGATCCTAACGGCATTGATGTGGCACTCGTCAAGCAGATCAAGGAAGTTGAGCGCGGCCGTATCTCGGAATATGCGAAGCGTCGCGAAGGCGTTGAGTACAAGGATGGCCGTGGCGTTTGGAGCATTCCAGTCGATATCGCTCTTCCTTGCGCAACTCAGAACGAACTTCACCTCGAAGATGCTAAGCAGCTCGCAACCCATAACTGCATGATCGTTGCTGAGGGCGCGAACATGCCTACTACCATGGAAGCAACCGAGTACCTTATGAACAACGGTGTGGTCTTCATGCCGGGCAAGGCATCGAACGCTGGTGGCGTTGCTACCTCTGGTCTTGAGATGTCTCAGAACTCTGAGCGTCTTTCTTGGACCTTCGAAGAGGTCGATGCGAAGCTCCAGCAGATCATGAAGAGCATCTATCATGCTGCTGATGATGCTGCTAAGGAATATGGCCACGAGGGCAACTACGTGATGGGTGCGAACATCGCGGGCTTCAAGAAGCTCGCTGATGCGATGATGGCTCAGGGCATCGTCTAGTCTTAAGTCCTGCTTCAAGCGCACTAAAGCACACGCATCTTGGTTGCGCGGTGCTCATAGAGCAACTAGGGTAATAAAGCTCCCTGATCTGGGGAGCTTTATTCGTGTTCGAGAGGTTTCTAATCGGCTGCTTCGAGCAGGATCATCTTGTGGTGTCTTCAAGCTTGAGAACTGAAAGAGCTTCAGGTATGAGCGAGATATCGTATTCGTAAGCGGGGATCGGTTCACCGTCAACCTGAGCAGGTACGATATCCTTGAAGGTGATCTTGATATCCTTCCCAGCAAGGAAGTGGATATGGGGGTCGTGTATGTGCTTGCCATCCTTCGCCCTCATGAACAGGCGCACTGCCTCGAACTTCGAGAGCGGGGGAGCGGCATAGCAGATATCGAACATGCCATCATCAAGCTTGGCTTGCGGGCATATCTTGAATCCGCCGCCATACGTTTGACCGTTTTGAATAGCGAACGTGTAGAACGTGAGATCGTCATAAGATTTTCCATCGACCACGATCTCGGCAGAGATGGCATTAAGATGGTTCTTGATCTGATTGAAGCCGCTTTCGATATAGAGGATCGTTCCGGTCTTGTTCGTTTTCTTGCGGCGCTCCATCGTTTCGAGTGCGATCGCTGCATCCACGCCGAACGAGAGCGTTTCGCAGAAGTAGGTGTCGTTGACCTTACCGATGTCGATGGTCTTCTTCTCGAGGTTGGCAAGCTTGTCGAGCACTTGGAGCGGGTTGAGCGGAAGGTTGAGGCTCCGGGCGAAATCGTTCCCTTGCCCGGCAGGGAAGATGCCAAGTGTGGGGCGCTTCTCTTTCTCGATCTGCATGAGACCGTTCACCACTTCATGCACCAGCCCATCTCCGCCGAGCGCGAATATCGTGTCGAAATTCTCGCCTAGTTCATGTGTGATGATGACCGCATCGAGCGGATGGGTGGTCTCGATCACCTCGAAATAATGGCCACGGGTAACATTGGTGATGCTCTTGAGCAGATGCGCGATCTCTTCGCGCGCATGACGTGCGCGCCCGCTTTGCGCCTGAGGATTAACGATCAAAAGGGTATTTCCGAACATGAGAGGATCCTTTCAGCGCGTTTTGATTGGGCAGTGCACAGCACAGGAGTGGCTGCTGAAGCAGCTGGTATACAATCAATAGTAAAAGATTCATCCTTTAAAATAGCTTTTAGCAGCATCGGTAACTGAATTGACACGTTGCGAAAAGGGGCACGAAAAGTAAGCTCACATGCTTTAAAGCGAAGAAAGGGCTGGCTCCTGCTTCGCGCCATCATCATGTTTTGGAGAAAGACAGAGATATGACCAACGAAGAGAACACTACGAATACAGGCGTACGTAAAGCACAGGAGCGTTTGCATATCGACAACACAACGAAAAGCGGATTCAATGCGCTCGATTCGATCGGGAAGAGCGATTGGTCGCAGACAAGATGCTTCACGTATGTGGCAAGCGACGGTTCTCAAAAGAAGCTTCCGATCGTCTACCCTGAAGTCAGCTATGTGACGAACTTCCTCTTGAATGAGGATCTTCCTGGCATCTTCCACAGCAGCTTCTCGATCGATAACTTCTACTTCGCCGATCGTATCGATGAGTTCGCGGTCGTTGATCCTGGGGTCAGTGCTTTATTCGTTGATGTTGGGGCGTATGATCTGTGCGGTGTTGAATTCTTGGATGAAGCGCTCGCACGTACGGGCACGGCCTGGGAAGATGCGAACGTCTTCCTTACGCATTCGCACGATGATCACGACGGAAACCTTGCCTATTGCTTGGACCGTGGGGCAAAGAAGGTCTTCATGAAAGAGCTTCATCAGTTCGGTCCGAATGCGGTACAGGAGATCCTCACACAATGGGGCGTAGCGCGCGCAGGGGAGAGCGAGTTGTCTTTCTATATCGAGCGTTTGGTCAATCGCTACGAACGGTTCAAAGGGTATGAGGATCGGATCACCTTCGTTTGCGATGGAGATGCGATCGATGTGGGTGATTATCATCTTGAGGTCATCGAAACACCTGGTCATACAGCATCGCATCTCTGCCTTATCGAACGCGAGAAGGGAATTCTGTTCGCAGGTGACCATGTGCTCGATACAGCACCCGGGATCATGTCCTTCACCGCTGATGTTCGCCAGCTCCAACGCTTCCTTGCGAACCTTGCGTATCTGAAATCGCTCGATCTTGAGCGCGTGTTCATGTGCCATCATGAGCCGCTCATCGGCGCGCCGACCATCAACGCATTCATCGAGAAGATCATCGCAAGCTACGATCGACCGATCAACAAGATGTTCACGATGCTCGAGGTGGAAAACCCGCTTACGGTAAATGAGCTGGCGCAGAAGTACTACTTCTATCTGCCCAGTTGGGACGACCAGCCTCCGATCCTCCAGGTGCGCCGCCTTGCGATCGCCTTCTCATATCTTGAGTATCTCTACGATATGGGAAAGGCAGAGCGTCAGGTCACTGAAGACGGTGTACTGCTTTACGCGCTCAAGTAGAGGACTTGCAATAAGCAGGAAGGCAAAAGAAAAGGCTGGGGGAGACCAGCCTGAAAGTTCATGGTGGATCGTCGGGGACTCGAACCCCGGACCTTGGGATTAAGAGTCCCCTGCTCTACCAACTAAGCTAACGATCCGTTTCGTATGTATGTGCGTTTGTGCGCTTTGCTATTTTAGGCTATCGACCGAAGTCGCACAAGCAAAAAATAGAGCAGCTCCACAAAAGCTCAAAAAGCGCGCTGGGGTGGATGAAGGGACTTGAACCCTCGATCTCCAGAGCCACAATCTGGCGCCTTAGCCAACTAGGCCACACCCACCATATGCGCAGAAAAGATTATATAGAAATAATCTGCTCTTGCAAGTAAAGATGGGAAAACTTGTGAATCTTACGCAGCGGACGGATTAAACCAGCGAATCGGTGGCTTGTTTCGTTAGTATAGAAGGTAGTCGACGCAAAAGAAGGATAGATCTGTGGCAACATTCGAACTGATATTACTGCTTGCAGTTGCGGTTCTTCTGTCTTCTATCCTCGATCAGATCGTTCCTAAGGTCTCACTGCCGCTCATCCAGATCGGCTTGGGCGTCATCATCGCGTTTTTGGCGGTTTCCCCTATCGAGATCAATATCGAACCGGAGCTCTTCTTGGTGCTGTTCATCGCGCCTTTGCTCTTCAGCGATGCGAAAGATTCGAACAAGAAGAACTTATGGGATAACAAGGTGACCATCCTCTCGTTCGCGATCGGGCTCGTGCTCATCATCACGCTTTGCGTGGGCTTCATGGTGAATTGGCTCATTCCTTCGATCCCGCTCGCTGCTGCGTTCGCGCTCGGTGCGGCGCTTGGCCCGACGGACGCGGTCGCCGTTCAGTCGTTGCGCAACGAGGCACAGCTTGGCAAGCGCGAAGGGGCCATCCTGCAAGGTGAAGCGCTCTTGAATGACGCTTCGGGCGTTGTTTCGTTCCAGTTCGCTATCGCCGCTGCGGTTACGGGCGCGTTCTCGCTCGCGGATGCTACCGCTTCTTTTGCGGTGAGCTTCGTCGGCGGCATCGCGTTCGGTATCTTTCTTGCCCTGCTGTTCTTGTTCATCTCATCGAAGGTGCGCGACCTTGGCCTTGATAGCACCACGTTTCACGTGCTCTTCGAAGTCTCAATGCCCTTCGTTACCTTCCTTGTGTCCGAGATCATCGGTGTGAGCGGCATCCTAGCGGTCGTTGCGTGCGGTATTCTGTGGTCCATGTACAACACGCGTAAGATCTCGCCGTATCGCTCAAGTCTCAATATCGCACTATCGAGCGTATGGAAGGTGATCGGCTTCACGCTGAACGGCATCGTGTTCGTGCTCTTGGGCATGCAACTTCCTATGGCCACGCAATCGACGTGGAACGATGTCTACATCAACAACTTCGCGCTTATCGGGTATGTGCTGCTCATAACGGTACTCATCGTGGTCTTGCGCTGGATCTGGGCGCTTGCCATGTCGCTCATCACGAAGAATCCCGATACGAATCGGCGCGATAAGATCAACAAGAAGACCATCGTCAATGCGCTCGTTACCACGGTCGGCGGCCCGAAGGGCGCGATCACGCTCTCGATCATCTTCTCGATGCCGTTCTTGCTCTCCGATGGGTCGGTCTTCCCGCAGCGTTCGCTCATCATCTTCTTGGCTTCAGGCGTTATCCTTTGTACCCTGCTCTTGGCTAACTTCGCGCTTCCCGTGCTCGCGCCGAAGGATGTTGAAGAAGACGAAGAGGAACGGGAACACAACCTGCTCATGCGCATCGAGATATTGCGCACGGTCATCGAGCGATTGCTCGTTGAGGCAACGCCGGAGAACGATAACGCGACCAAGTTCGTGGTCGCATCCTATAACAATCGCATCGCGACGATCCGCGATTGGGTCGATATCGAACCACCGTCTTCAACGCAACTGCGCATTCAGGTGATCAATCATCAGGCGAATGCGCTCATTGAAGATATCGAAGCCCGCAACGTCGATCCCTATGAGGGTTTTGCCTATCTGCGCACGCTGCTCCACCAAAAGAATCTGCTCACGCATACCAAACAGCGTTTCCTCTCGATCCAGATGCTGCTCATGAGCATCGTGCGCTTCTTCCGCGAACTGAAGAATCGCTTCCTTGCACTGCTCAATAACGAATCCATGAAGGAGAACCTGATGCAGCATCAAGTTCGCATGATCTGTGAGCAGGAAGCAATCCGCTATCTTCATTCATTGGTGGATAATCCGAACTATCCGAGTGAAGTGGTCGCAAAACTGCTCATCGCTCACGAACGAGTGCTCGCTGCTTTGCAGAGCGATGCGGGACGTGCTGATCATGTGGTGGAGCAGGCTACTACTAACAGCGATTCGATCCAGCGCATGGCGCTCCAGATCGAACTTGAAGTGGTCGATGATTACTATGCTTCAGGGAATATCTCACGCGCTGAAGCGAAGAAGCTTCGCGATAATGTTTCTCTTATGATGCTCGATCTGGACGATCATATCTAAGCAGTGCTGCGCTGTCTCTAACGAGTCGTTTCGGGAATAGGGAAGATGAACGATCAAAAGCTCGAAGATATCAAACGTCAGCTTGCTTCCGTGCCAGCGCTTCCAGGCGTATATCTTTGGAAGGACAAAAAAGGACGCGTCATCTACGTAGGTAAGGCGAAGCAGCTGCGTGCTCGCATGCGCCAATACGTGAACTTCCAAGATACGCGCGAGAAGATCCCGCTGCTCGTTTCCCAGATCGACTCGTTCGAATACATCGTGGTCGAGAACGAGCACGAATCGCTCGTGCTCGAGAAGAATCTCATCCAGCAGTATTCGCCCTATTTCAACGCGGACTTCAAGGACGACAAGAGCTATCCGTTCATTGCACTCACCACCGGCGATGTATTTCCGGCTATCAAATACACGCGCGAAGCTCATAAGCCTAACACGCGCTATTTCGGTCCCTATACTGATTCGCGTGCCGCGCGCGACCTTGTCGACATCACGCGCCGTATCGTGCCCATCTGCGCTTCTTCGTGTGCGGAATGGCGGCGCCTTACCCGTCGTCTTGAGAATTGTTCGTACGACGAACTCGAACTCTCCGACCGCCCGTGCTTCGATGCTCATGTGGGGCTTGGTCCTGGTGCTTGTTGCGGTGCGATCGATCCAGAAGAATACCAACTTCTCGTAAAGCGTGTGGCGCGTTTTCTCTCTGGTCAGCATAAGGAATTCCTCGATGAGCTCGAGGAGAGCATGCAAGCCGCCGTTGCTGAGCTCGATTTCGAGCAGGCGTCACGCATCAAAGGCCGCATCGATACGATCAATTCGCTTGAGAGCAAACAGCACGCGGTCTCTTCGCTCAACCTCGATTCCGATGTGATCGGCATCTACCGCGAAGAAACGATCGCGGGCATTTCGCTCATCAACGTGCGTGGCGGCAAGGTCATCAATACGAACGAATTCATCTTCAACAAGGGCAAGGACGTTCCGTTCGAGGACCTTGTGCGTATGTTCATCCTGCGCTATTACGATAAGACCTCATCGATCCCGCACGAGGTCATTCTTGAAATGCTTCCCGAAGACAGCACGGTCATCGAAGAGTGGCTCACCGAAAAGCTGGCCAGCCCCTATGGTGCCAAGGTGAACTTCATCGTTCCCAAGCGAGGAGAGCGCTCAGCGCTCTTGCAGATGGCGAAAACGAACGCACGCCATGTGCTCATGCGCTACAAAGCACGGAGCAACTATGACGATGAACGCATCAATCAAGCACTGCTCCAGCTCGAAAGTGCGCTCGCGCTCGACAGACCGCCCTTGCGCATCGAGTGCTTCGATATCTCCACCATTCATGGCAAGCATTCGGTCGCTTCGATGGTGGTGTTCGTGAACGGCAAGCCCGATAAGAGTCAGTACCGCCGTTTCAAGATCCGTCTTGAGACCGAAGAAGCGAACGATTTCGCCATGATGAGCGAGGTGTTCGAACGGCGCTACAACGCCGAGAAGATGAAGGATGAACGCTTCGCCCAGAAGCCCGATCTTATCGTGGTCGATGGAGGTAAGCCTCAGCTTACAGCGGCGCTCAGGCAACTTGAAGAGCTCGGTGCTGCCGATATTCCCATCGCAGGCCTTGCTAAGCGCGATGAAGAGCTCTTCGTTCCTTGGCAGGAAAGCGGGCCGGTCGTATTGCCCAGTGGGTCGCCGAGCCTCTATCTGCTCAAGCAGGTGCGCGACGAATCGCATCGTTTTGCCATCACGTATCATCGCGAATTGCGTCGCAAGGCTATGACCACGTCCATCCTCGACGAAGTGCCTGGGATCGGTCCGAAGCGCAAGAAACAGATCCTCAAACATTTCGGTTCGTTTTCACACCTCAAGCAGGCGAGCTTGGACGACATAAAAGCTGCTAGAATTGTTCCTGATAGTGTTGCAGAAGACCTCTATGAGGTGCTTCGTGCAGAATATGGAACCGTTACGCTAGAAGCATCTCCGGATGATAAGGACTAGATATATGACTGAGCAAGCATCTGAAGCGAAGAGCACCGAAGAGCAACAAGGCGAACGCGTGGAGCCTACCGTTGTCATCATCACCGGCATGAGCGGGGCAGGGCGCACGGAAGCGGTCCATGCTTTCGAGGATCTTGGGTTCTTCTGCATCGATAATCTTCCGCCCGAGCTCATCATGAGCATCGTGAGCCTTGCGAATATCCCTGGTCAAAATGAAGGCTTGCGCAAGCTCGCCATCGCTTGTCCGATCCGCACGCAGAGCTATTACGATCAGCTTGTTAAAGAATTGGCCAATCTCGATGAAGCAGGCATCGGATACCGCTTGGTCTTCCTCGATGCTACCGATGAAACGCTCATCGCGCGCTACAAGGCAACGCGTCGCCTTCATCCGCTCAGCATGGAGAACAACCTCACCATCGGCCAAGCGATCGAACGCGAACGCGAGCTCAATAAGGACCTGCCGAAGATCGCCCATTCTTACATAGATACCTCTCAGACCTCTACGCGTGTGTTGCGCGAACGCTTGCGCGAACTCTATTCGCTCGAGACCAAGCGTGAAGGTTTGAATGTGGTCGTTTACTCGTTCGGGTTCAAGCATGGGGCACCGGTCGATGCTGATATCGTCATCGACGTGCGTTTCCTTCCGAACCCGTTCTACATTCCCGAAATGCGCGTCCTTACCGGTCTTGATGAGCCGGTGCGCGATTTCGTGCTCTGCAATTCTGAGACCGAGGCGTTCTTGACTTCATGGAAGAATCTTCTCGATTGCGTGATGCCGGGCTATGTGGCTGAAGGGAAGCACCATTTGGCCATTGCGGTCGGTTGCACGGGTGGGCAGCATCGCAGCGTGGTGCTCGCAGAGCAGACGGCGAAGATCCTGAAAGAGGAAGACTATAACGTTTCGGTCTATCATCGCGACATCGCGCTGGCCGATACGGAAAAGGCAGCCACCAAATGAGCAGCGAGGCGTTCAAACAAGAGCCCACGCTCACGTCCATGTTCCAGGCGATCGATCGCATCGATACGCAATTCCCGCATGGCTACAACGACCTGAAGGCGGTCGTGATCGGTGGCGGCACGGGTGCGCCGGTCTCGATCCGCACCTTGCTTTCGATGGGCATCCAAACATCGGCGGTGGTGGCTATGGCGGATGACGGCGGGTCAACAGGCATCCTGCGCGCTGAAGCAAAGGTCACTCCACCAGGTGATATCCGCAAATGTCTTGCTGCATTCGCAGAGAACCCCGATGATCCGTTCACCAAAGCGTTCAAATATCGCTTCGAATTTGCGCGCAATCATACGCTCGGCAACCTCATGCTCTCCGCACTCGAGGAAGCAACTGGTTCTTTCCCTGAGGCGGTGAAGATCTGCGGCAAGCTGCTCGGCAGCAAAGGCAGGGTCTATCCTTCAACACTCAACAATGTGGTGCTCAACGCGCGCACACTCGATGGGCGCACCCTTCACGGACAAGCGACCGCCTGCAAGTCGGAAACGGCGCTCGATACGGTTTGGCTCGAATCGACTGGTCAACCGATGCCTTATGTTGAGGCTATTCGCGCGATCTACGATGCGGATTTCATCGTGCTCGGACCTGGTTCGCTCTTCACTTCGATCATTCCGAACTTGCTCGTTCCGGGCATTCCTGAAGCGATCGAACGCTCGAAGGCCAAGACCATTTTCGTGTGCAGTCTTGCCGATCAACAAGGTGAAACCTGGGGTCTTTCAGCCATCGAACATGTTGATGCGCTGCGCCGCCACGGCATCGGGCGCAATCTCGACTATGTGCTCATTCACAGCACGGAGAAGATCGCGCCACGGCAGGCGCTGCAGGATAGCTTCGAGGCTATCGCTGGTTCGGGTGCGCTTGCGAGCGCTCACCAGGAGAACAGGGAAGGCAAGCCGCTTTCCGCGAACATTCGCTCAGTAGAAGTAACGTATGAGGATATTCAGAAGATACAGCAGGATGGCACCGTGGTGCTCGTGCGCAACATGGTCGATCCGCAGCGCCCCACGTGGCACTATCCGCCTGCGCTCGCTCGCGCGTTCGCTGATGTTTTCAAGCTGAATATGCCTTCTGCTGGAGCGTAGGCTCATGTCGTTCACTACGGAGGTCAAAGAAGAGCTTTCCCGCGTTGCACCAGGGTGCTCGCATTGCGAGAACGCCACGCTTGCAGCGCTCATTCGCATCGAAGGCACGCTGCTCATGAAGGGGCAGGGCAGATACGCTCTTGAGATCGCGACCGATTCGCCGGTGGTCGCGCGCTTCATCATCAAGGCGTTGCATGAGAACTACCACCTCACGACCGACCTCACCATGCGCCGCAGCGTGCTCCATAAGACACCCAACTGGCTCATCGAAGTGCCGATGCAACCAGGACTCAACGAGACGTTGAAGGAGCTCGGCATCCTTGGAGAAGATGGGCTTGAGCGCGGTATCGATCCGTCGCTCATCGCGAAGCAGTGCTGCGCAGCGGCGTACTTGCGCGGTGTCTTCTTGGGCAGTGGGTTCATCTCTAATCCGCGCGGAGATTTCCATTTCGAACTCAAGGTCGAGACCGAGGCGACCGCGAACGCTATCGTCGAGATGCTCAAGGAACGCGGTATCAAGGCAAGGGCCATCCAACGGCGCAACAGCTACCTGATCTACCTCAAGAGCGGCACGGCCATCTCGTCGTTCCTGGCGCTCGTCGGTGCTCATCAAAGTGCGCTCAAGATGGAGAACGAGCGCGTGGTGAAGAGCGTGCGCAACGACGTGAATCGTCGCGTGAACGCCGAGATCGCTAACCAGGCGAAGGCTTCCGCTGCCTCGGTCGAACAGATCATGACGATCCGCTATGTGCTCGAACATCGCGATGTTGCAACGCTTCCACAAGCGCTTCAGGAATACATCAAATTGCGCATCGCATACCCCGATGCAACCTTGAAAGAGCTCGGTGAAGCTGCCGATCCGCCGCTGTCGAAATCTGCGATCAACCATCGTGTTCGTCGGGTCGAGCAGCTCGCACAAGAGATCGCGCGCAAAGAACAGCGCGGATAATGGGTGCAGCTCATGCGAGCTATCCTGCTCACGTGCATTTCTATGCCGAACGCCAGCCTGCGCCATGTGGTCAATCTTTAGATTATGAGTAGTTTTACTGGGGTGAATCCGCCGAACGCTCTGTGGGCAATCGTGTTTCTGGTATAGTGAATACGTTAGTTCATCTAGTTTGTCGCTTGTCGTATAGGCGGCAAAAGAAATAGTTGTAAGGGTTTGCATGCGCAAGCCGCGAAAGGGGAAACCTATGACAACCAAGGTTGGTATTAACGGATTCGGTCGTATCGGCCGCTTGGTATTCCGTGCCATGGAAAACGATCCCGAACTTGAGGTTGTTGCTATCAACGACCTGGGCGATATTCCCACCATGGCTCACCTTTTGAAATATGATTCCATCCATGGCCGCGTTTTCGAAGAGGTCGTCGCAGAAGCAGAAGGCTTCGTAGTGAATGGTCGCAAGGTCAAGGTTCTTTCGGAACGCAATCCCGAAGACCTCCCGTGGGGCGAGCTCGGTGTCGATATCGTGGTCGAATCCACCGGTCTGTTCACCGATGCGAACAAGGCGAAAGCTCATCTTGATGCAGGCGCTAAGAAGGTCATCATCTCCGCTCCTGCGAAGAACGAGGACATCACCATCGTCATGGGCGTGAACGACGATCAGTACAACCCAGAGACCGACAACATCATCTCGAATGCATCTTGCACCACCAACTGTCTTGCTCCTATGGCGAAGGTGCTGCTCGATAACTTCGGCATCAAGCGTGGTTTCATGAACACGATCCATGCTTACACCAACGACCAGAAGATCCTCGATCTTCCGCACAAGGATCTGCGTCGTGCACGCGCTGCGGCGCTTTCCATGATTCCGACCACCACGGGTGCTGCTCGTGCCGTTTCGCTCGTTCTGCCTGAGCTTAAAGGCAAGCTCGACGGTTTCGCTACGCGCGTTCCTACTCCCGATGGCTCTATGGTCGATCTTACGGTCGAGCTCGAGAAGAACGTCACGATCGAAGAGATCAATGCTGCCATGAAGGCTGCAGCTGAAGGCCCCATGAAGGGTATCCTCGAATACGTCGACGAGCCCATCGTCTCGACCGATATCGTCGACGATGCGCATTCTTCGATCTTCGACAGCTTGCTCACCATGGTTCTGGGTGGCGAAGGCAACTTCGTGAAGTGCATTTCCTGGTACGACAACGAATGGGGCTATTCGAATCGCGTGAAGGATCTCGCGAAGATCTTGCTTCCCTAAGTTTGGTATCACGGTTTGAACATGAAGGAGAGTATTTTCATAAATGCTCTCCTTTTATTTTGAAAGGATCACTATGAGCGACCTCAAGTTATATACCGATGCCGATGTTTCGGGCAAGCGCGTGCTTGTGCGCGTAGATTTCAACGTACCGCTCAAAGATGGCAAGGTCGAAGACGATACGCGCATCCGCGCTGCGCTCCCTACCATCGAATACCTGATCGACCATGGTGCGCGTGTTATCCTTGCAAGCCACTTGGGCAGACCTGATGGTACGGGCTATCAAGAAGAATTCTCGCTCGCACCGGTGGCTGCGTATCTGCAAGATCTGATCGGCAAGCCCGTCGCATTCGCTACCGACACCATCGGAGACTCAGCCAAGGAAACCGTTGCGGCGCTCGAAGATGGCGATATTGCGCTGCTTGAGAACTTGCGTTTCGACAAGCGTGAGAAGAAGAATGACCCTGAATTTGCTCGTGAGCTTGCTTCGCTTGCCGATCTCTATATCAACGATGCCTTCGGGGCTGCACATCGTGCCCATGCTTCCACGGCTGGCGTTGCGCAGTTCTTGCCAGCTTACGCGGGCGCACTCATGGCAAAAGAGGTCAATACGCTCACTTCCATGCTCGACGACCCCAAGCGCCCCTTCGTCGCTATTTTGGGCGGTTCGAAGGTCTCCGATAAGGTGAAGGTGATCGATGCGCTCATCGACAAGTGCGACAAGCTCATCATCGGCGGCGGTATGTGCTTCACGTTCTTGAAGGCGAAAGGCTTCTCAACAGGCACGTCTCTTATGGAAGAAGAGTGGGTCGAACGTGCGGGCAAGATGCTCGAGAAGGCCAAGGAAAAGGGCGTTGAGATGCTTTTGCCGGTCGATGTTGTGTGCGCCGATGAATTTGCCAACGATGCTCGCAAAGAAGTCTGCACGGTCGTTGAGATGCCAGATGACATGATGGGCCTCGATATCGGACCAGCTACTGCCATCGTCTATTCCGAAGCGATCGAGGATGCGAAGACGGTGTTCTGGAATGGCCCGATGGGGGTATTCGAAATGCCTTCATTCGAAGGAGGCACGCGTGCGGTGGCCGAGGCAGTGGCGAACAACAAAGCGGCAGACACCATCATCGGTGGTGGCGATAGCGTTGCTGCGGTGAATAAGTTCGGCCTTGCCGATCAGATGACCTTCATCTCGACTGGCGGCGGCGCTTCGATGGAATTGGTACAAGGCGAGCTTCTTCCCGGTGTTGAAGCTCTGAAATAAGGGGGGGATATATGCGTAAGTACATGATGGCAGGCAACTGGAAGATGAATAAGACCATCCCAGAGGCCATCGCGCTCACTCAACAGCTCTGCAATTACTACAACCGCGCATGGGACAAGGTAGAGGTGGTCCTGTGCGTTCCTGCGATCGACATTCGTCCGGTGCAGACGGTCATCGATTTCGATAAGACCGATATCGAAGTCGCTGCTCAGAATGTTTATTTCGAGCCTTCTGGCGCTTATACGGGCGAGATCTCGATCCCGATGATCAAGGATGCGGGTTGCACCTACAGCATCGTCGGCCATTCTGAGCGCCGCGAGTATTTCTCTGAAACCGACGAAACGGTGAACTTGAAGGTCAAGGCGCTTGTTGCTGATGGCCTTGGTGCGATCGTGTGTGTGGGTGAATCGCTCGCTATCCGCGATGATGATCGCTATATCGAATTCGTTGTTGCGCAGGTGCGTGCCGCGCTCGCTGGGCTCGATGCAGAAGATCTTGCGCATGTCGTGGTTGCCTATGAACCTGTGTGGGCGATCGGCACGGGTCGCACCGCTACGCCTGAGCAGGCTGAAGAAGTCTGCGCGGCTATCCGCCAGACCATCGCCGACATGTTCACGGCGGAAGCAGCTGAAGCGATCCGCGTTCTCTATGGTGGTTCCATGAATGTGGGCAATGTCGATTCTCTGCTCGCGATGGCTGATATCGATGGCGGTCTTATTGGTGGCGCAGCGCTCGATGCCGATTCGTTCAAGCAGCTCATCGAAGCTGCCGCAAAGGCTTCTGAGGAGTAGGGCATGACCGAGCGCTCTTCACTTACCTTGCCCGCATGCCTCATCATCATGGATGGGTTCGGGCTTGCGGATCCCGGAAGCGGGAATGCCATCTCTTTGGCAAACACGCCTCATCTCGATGAGCTTTTCGTCTCCTGTCCTCATATAGAGCTCGATGCTTCTGGTAAGCCGGTCGGTTTGCCAGAGGGCCAGATGGGCAATTCCGAGGTTGGGCATTTGAATATCGGTGCAGGACGCACGGTCCACCAAGAGCTCTCGCGTATCGATAATGCCTGCGAGAGCGGGGAGCTCTTCGAAAACGAGGTGATCGCCTCTGCGATGCGATCGGTCGTTGAGCATGGTTCTACCTTGCATCTTATGGGACTCCTTTCTGATGGTGGCGTGCATTCGAACAGCGCGCATCTTTATGCGTTGCTCGAGATGGCCAAGCGTCTTGGCGTGAAGAAGGTTCGCGTTCACTGCTTCATGGACGGCCGTGATGTGCCGCCGTGCAGCGGAAGTGGTTACATCGAAGAGCTTGAGGAGAAGATCGCTGCTATTTTCAACGATGTGCCTGAGGCTGATGTGCGCATCGGCGTGATCTCGGGTCGCTATTATGCGATGGATCGCGATAATCGCTGGGATCGTGTCGAGCAAGCTTGGCGTGCTATTTGGCTGGGCGAGAACGCGACTGAGCGCAGTGCGCGAAAGGTCATGGAAGATTCGTATGCCGCAGATGTAACCGACGAATTCGTTGTTCCGGTCAGCTTGACGGGCGAAGCGGCGAGTGCGCAGGATGCGTTCATCTTCTTCAATTTCCGTCCTGATCGTGCTCGTGAGATCTCGCGCGCGCTTTGCGACCCTGCATTCGATGCGTTCGCTCGTCCTGGCTGGGAAAAGCCTGAATTCGTCTGTCTCACCGAATACGATCCCACTATTCCCGCACCTATCGCGTTTCCGAAAGTCTGCCCCGATCACGTGCTTGCCGATGTGCTTGCCGAAGAAGGGCTTCGTCAGTATCACATCGCAGAAACGGAGAAGTATGCGCATGTGACCTTCTTCTTCAATGGCGGGGTAGAAGAGCCGAAAGCGCTCGAGACCCGCACGCTCATCCCTTCGCCAAAGGTGGCCACCTACGACCTTCAGCCGGAAATGAGCGAGCCTGAAGTCGCAGAAACGCTCGTGGCTGCGATCGATAACGATGAGGCGGATGTCTATATCGTGAACTTCGCCAATTGCGATATGGTGGGCCATACGGGCGATCTGGATGCTGCCATCAAGGCCGTGGAAGCGGTTGATATAGGTGTTGGTGCGGTCGTTGATGCGATAAAGCGCAAAGGGGGAGTGGCGCTCGTTACGGCTGATCATGGCAATGCGGATTGCATGATCGCAGAAGATGGCACG
Source organism: uncultured Eggerthella sp. (assembly GCA_958409415.1). Taxonomy (GTDB): domain Bacteria; phylum Actinomycetota; class Coriobacteriia; order Coriobacteriales; family Eggerthellaceae; genus Anaerotardibacter. The sequence goes on from CATYMO010000002.1 coordinate 67,402, forward strand.
CCGTTCACCGCGCATACCACGGCTCCCGTGCCGCTCATCCTGGTCGATGGCGCGAATAAGGGTTATGCACTCAAAGATACGCGCGGTATCCTCGCGAATATCTCTCCAACGCTGCTCGATATGATCGGGATTCCGCTACCGAGCGAAATGACCGCAGAATCTCTTCTTGAAAAGTAGTAAGCTGTTTGTCATAATAAGTGTTTTGTATGGCATAAATCGTATGAGATAAGGGATCAACTTGTCAGTACTCGCAATCATCTTTTCCGTCTTGCTCGTTCTTTCGGGCATCGGACTCATCATTTTCATCCTGTTGCATTCTGGTAAAGGTACCGGCGTTTCGGACATGATCGCTTCGAGCGTGTATGGTACGAACCAGGGAACGAGCATCGTTGAGAAGAACCTCGATCGCATCACCATTATTCTGGTGGCGGTGTTCTTGGTATCGCTCATCGTGCTCATGATCATCTTCCCACACGGCACGATCAATCCTGGCCAGTAGGCAGAATGAAGGCTTCGAGCGCGCTTCGTGCCGCTCGGAGTTCCGTCTGCAAGAAATTGTCTATCGCTTCTTGCAAGATCGCAAACTTTTGATAAGATAGACAGCGCTGAAAACACGTCGGAGTGGTGGAACGGCAGACACGCTAGCTTGAGGTGCTAGTGCCCATTTGAACGGGTGTGCGGGTTCAAATCCCGCCTCCGACACCAGCTAAAGAAGTAAGGCTCTCGGAAACGAGGGCCTTTTTCATACTATGGAACCAAAGTTCAGTACGATCTTCTGCTGAAGCATCGTTGCGATCACCTCGGAGCGTTATGTCTCATTTGAGCCTACAGAATCATGAAAAGCGAACGAGCACCGTGAGGCGTGTGCTGCTTGCGGTGCTCTTGCTCAATCTTGCGGTGGCACTCGCGAAGTTCGTTTACGGAACCATCTCGTATTCGACCGCAATGCAAGCCGATGGCATCCATTCGATCTTCGATTCTGCGGGCAACGTAGTTGGCCTCATTGGAATCAGCCTTGCTACGCGTCCAGCCGATAAAGAGCACCCCTACGGTCATTTCAAGCTGGAGACCTTCGCTTCGCTTATGATCGGGCTCATGCTCATCTTCGCCGCCTATCAAGTTGGGTCGAGTGCGGTCACTTCGCTCATTGAAGGCAGCTATCACACGGAAGTTACGGCTATCTCGTTCGTTGTCATGGTGGGCACGCTCGCGGTCAATCTGTTCGTGACTACCTACGAACGCAGGATGGGGAATCGCCTTAAGAGTGACATCCTCAAAGCCGATGCTGCGCATACGCTCTCAGATTGCCTCGTTTCGATCGGCGTTATCGTTGGGCTCATCTTGGTCGCCTGCGGGATCGAGATGGCAGACGACATCATGGCGCTCATCGTCATGGTGGCTATTCTGTTCACCGCCTTCGATATCTTCAAGAGTGCGTTCGCTACCTTCACCGACGAAGCACGTATTCCTGCAGCGGAGATTCGTGGAGTGGTCGAGAGCGTAGAGGGGGTTCAAGAAGCCCATCAGATTCGTACGCGCGGACTGCAGGGCGAGATCTACCTCGATCTGCACATTCTGGTCGATCCTGAGATGACGGTCATTGCCTCGCATAAGGTGGTCTCAGAGATCGAACAGAAGCTCTCAGAGACCTTCCCTGAGGTCCAAGACATCCTCATCAATGTTGAGCCGAACGACGAAGAGCATCGTATGGATAAGGGCTCCATCGGCAATACGGCTACGAATAAAACAACTACCGAAGAATAGCCAAGATCCCTTCAGCTTCGATAGGGCTAGCTTTCATCGCCAGACGCATTGGGGTGTTCGATGTAAGTGGTGACCGTGGGATTCGCCTCGATATAGGCACGCAATTTCTTGATATAGCGCTTTGCCAGTTCGCTCAAGTCATGCGCAGCTTGGTGAATGTAGCCAACGGTCATCTTCTCATCTGCTTCGAGCGGAATGGCAACGATGCCTGCATTCATCTCATCGGAGAGCACGCCGGTTGCAATGGTGTACCCGTCGAAATTGGTCAATAAGTTCGAGAGCGTTCCGCGGTCCGAATAGGTGATCTGCTTCTTGTGGGGAAGATGGCTGAGCGGCTCTTCTGAGAAGAAGAATGAATTATTCGCGCCCTGCTCGAACGAATAGCGTGTGTAGTCTTCAAGCTGTTCGGGCTTGACCGATGTTTCTTGCGCAAGGGGATGGTGTTCGCCAACAAAGACATGGGGCTCTGCTTCAAAGAGCGCAACGAATTCGAGCCCTGCATCGCTGAGCGCTTTCGATATCACGCGCTTGTTGAAATTGCTGAGATAGAGCACGCCCAACTCGCTTCGATAACTTTTTACGTCTTCGATGATCTCAGCGGTACGAGTTTCGCGAAGCGTGAACTCATATTCGTCTTGATCGTATTCTTCGACGAGGTCAACGAAGGCTTTTACGCAGAACGCATAGTGCTGCGAGGAGATGGAGAGCTTCTGCACTGCTTTATTGCCCGTGCCGCTATAGCGCGCTTCGAGCAGATCGACCTGCTCGAGGACTTGGCGGGCATAGCCAACGAATTCGACACCTTCCTGAGTGAGGGTGATGCCGCGATTGCTGCGATTGAATATCTCGATCCCGAGCTCTTGTTCGGCATCCTTGATGGCAGTGGAGAGTGCCGGCTGTGACACATACAGGTTCTGGCTCGCGGCATTGATCGAGCCGCATTCGACCACTTCAGTGATATAGCGCAGTTGTTGGAGCGTCAGATTCGATTGCATAGCGTTTCGGTGCCTCTTGATGGTGAGTTGTTTATGAACATACCGTATTGTAGCGCAACGGGACTCATTGCTCCGAAGGGGAGGGAGCAAAAAATGAAGACCCGACAGAGTGCCGGGTCTTCATAGATCAATTGAGTCGAGTGTTTAGAATACGGTGAGCACCGCGCCCGAATAATTCTCATTGATGTAGTCGCGTACTTCATCGCTCGTCAAAGCCTTAGCGAGTGCTTTGATCTTCTCTTTGTCCTGATTGCCGTCCTTCACTACGAGCAGGTTAGCGTAGGTCTGAGCAGCCAGCGAATCGCTCGTCTCTTTCACGAGCGCTTTATCGATCAGATCGCCCTCAAGAGCGTAGTTCGCATTGATACCAGCGAGTGCAACATCATCGATGACCGTTGGAACGGTTGCAGCCTCGATCTCGACGATCTCGAGATTCTTGGGGTTGCTCGTGATGTCTGCCTTCGTTGCGGTCACGCCTGCATCATCGTTGAGTTCGATGAGTCCGTTCTCTTCGAGCAGCAGCAGTGCGCGCGCTTCATTGGTAGCATCGTTGGGTACGGCGACCTTAGCACCATTAGGGATCTCGGAGAGATCAGTGTATTTGGTCGAGTACAGACCGAAGGGCTCATAATGAACGCCAACCACGTCTACCAGGTGTGTTCCCTGCTCTTCGTTGAAGTTGTCAAGATAGGGCTTGTGCTGGAAGTAGTTCGCATCGACCTCTTCCTGCTCGGTTGCCGTATTGGGTAAGACGTAGTCGGTGAACTCTTTCACCTCGAGGGTGTAGCCCTCTTTCTCAAGCGCAGGTTTCACAACATCGTTCAAGATCTCGGCATGGGGGGTTGGGACCGCCGCGATGGTGATGGTCTTGTCTTCAGACGATGAACCGCCGCCCGAGCAGCCAGTGAGCGCCAGGAGGGAGAGCGCAAGTGCTGCCAGCGCAGCAACAAGAAGCTTAGGGAATCGTTTTGCTTTTTCCATTGAATGAGTTCCTTTCTGTGTCTTCCTTATCGCGTGGCGTCCTTTTGATCCGCAAGCGATCAAGCTCGAATTCAATGGTGACTAGTCTAAACATTGCGTTTTCTGAGCACAATCCTTCTTGTTATCATCAGTTCTTCTAACTGGTTATAGCGAACGTATGCTTGGAGCGAGATGCTGCATTTGCAGCGCAGGTGATCACGAGAAAACCGACTCGATCGCGCGTAGTCTTATATGCAGAGGGCTTGCATAACCCGCTCTTACCCCTTGCTAGCTTTTGGCGTATCATAGAAGCGTTTCATAGGCTATTGAATAATCCAATCTAAGAAAGGTCGTTCTTATGATCGATGTAGAAGAATTGCGAAGCGCGCCCATAGCGGTCCTCGGTGGTGGCGCAGTTGGTAAGACGTGCGGCGCGGATTGCGCGCTTGCAGGGCAAGAAGTTCGTATCTGCGATCTCGATCCCTTCTTCGAATCAAGCCTTGGTACGGTCGAGCGGACCGGTATCACTATCGGTCAGAAGCTTCCCGGTACGCAGACGAAATACGGGTTCGCTCGTTATGGTCGCGCAGAATTCGCGAAGGTCACCAATTCGGTCGCAGAGGCCGTGAAGGGCGCGAAGCTCATCGTGGTCGGCATTCCTTCTATCGCTCATGAGGTGTTCTTCAGTGCGCTCATCCCGTGCCTTGAAGATGGTCAGATCATCCACATCATCCCGGACAACTATGGCACGCTGAAACTGCGCAAGATGATGCGTGAGGCAGGTTGCACGAAGAAGGTCATCGTAGGCGGCTGGTCGAGCGCTCCTTACGGCACGCGCGTTGATACTGAAGGCGGCATCATGAATGCGCATGTGAGCTTGGTCTATCGTGCGATCACCTTGCGTGGTGCAGCGTTGCCGATGACCGATCAGGAAGACTTCCTTGAAAGCTCCAAGGCGCTTGGGTGCTTTGATGCCATAACCCAGGGTGATGGTGTGGTCAGCGGCGAGACCGTGCTCGATATCGGTTTCTCGAACGTGAACCCCGTTATCCATGTTCCGGGCACCCTCTTGGGCGTTTCCACGATGGAGAACTTCAACACGGTGCTCCATATGAACAAGCACGATTACAGTATCTATAGTCACAGTTTCTGCCCGTCTATCTCAGAGGTGCAGTATCAGTTCTACAACGAAGAGATCGCGCTCGCTAATGCGATCGGCGTTGGTATCCAGCCTTTCGATAAAGAGGTCTTCTATCAACGTACGAGCGTGCTCGGCCAGGAATACATGGGCGAGGGCTGCGACGTTCCGTTCGACGAGGAATGGGAAGTGGGCTATGGCACCGGTCCGTTCACGATCCAGAATCGCTACGTAACGGAAGATGTGCCGGTCGGCTGTCATGTCTATCATGAACTGGGCAAGAAGTTCGGCGTTCCGACGCCCATCATCGACTCGATGATCGTGCTCGGCGGCGTTATGAACAAGACCGACTATTTTGAAAGCGGCCTTAAGCTCGAGGATCTGGGCATTGGCCATATGGATAAAGAGGCGTTACTCGCGTATCTGAATGAGGGCGTCTATACCGAATAACCGTGCGCAAGCACCTTATGTTAGGAGTCGTGGCATGACGTGGCAACGCCCGTTCGTGAATTCTCAAGACCTTGCGGGGACCTTCTCGGTTCCCGCTCACTTCACTTCAGGCCATGCGATCGGCGTGATCGCGGTCGATCTGAAGTATCCGAAGCTTCCTGGAAATGTGGTGAATGCGACCACGTTCGATTTTCCGGTGCTCTATAAGAAGGTCGAATTCGACATCGAGCTGCTCTTTGAAGGAGCTCCTGAGCTTGAGATGGTCGTTGTCGAGGCTGCCAAAGAACTGGAGGCTGAAGGCGTGCGTGCGATCGTGGGAGCGTGCGGATACTTCGCGCACTTCCAAAAGCAGGTTGCGGATGCGGTAAGTGTCCCTGTCTTCCTTTCGAGCCTCTGCCAGCTTCCGCTCATCAAGCTTGGTTTGAAGCAAGATCAGAAGATCGCGGTGTTCGCGGCGAGCGCAGATAATATCGACGATGAGATATTGAGCGGGGTCGGATCGCAGTTGTATGATCTCATCATCCAAGATGTAGGCTCGATGGAGAGCTTCGCCCCGATCCGCTGGGGCGAGGAGACGCTCGACAACAAATGGCTTACCGAAGATCTCGAACAGACGGCCCATGACCTGGTCGAGCAACATCCAGAGATCGGCGCGATCCTGCTCGAATGCAGCGATCTGCCACCATACGCCTATGCCATCCAAGCAGCAACGGGATTGCCGGTATTCGACTTCATCACGCTCATCAAATGGGCGCATTCCGCTGTTGCGCAAACGCCCTATTATGGATATTTTTAACCAGAGGGCTTGACGGTCTTCGTGGTTCAGGTATACTAATCAACCGCTGAAAGGCATTCTGTTTAAGTGGGCGATTAGCTCAGCGGGAGAGCATCACCTCGACACGGTGGGGGCCACTGGTTCGATCCCAGTATCGCCCACCATTTAAACAGACAACATGCGGACGTGGCTCAGTTGGTAGAGCATCACCTTGCCAAGGTGAGGGTCGCGGGTTCGAACCCCGTCGTCCGCTCCATGAATTCTTATGACCGGTTTTATGCCGGTCATTTTTTTTGTTCTTGAACATCAGCGGCGAGTCGGTATAATAGGTTCTTGCGCGCGGACGTGGCTCAGTTGGTAGAGCATCACCTTGCCAAGGTGAGGGTCGCGGGTTCGAACCCCGTCGTCCGCTCCAGTGCACCTTTCAGTCGTTTGAATCATTCGCAACGGCTTTTATGGCGACGTGGCCAAGTGGTAAGGCAGAGGCCTGCAAAGCCTTTACCCCCGGTTCGAATCCGGGCGTCGCCTCCATACAAGCTCAAGACCGCTCGGCGGTCTTTTTTATAAAGGATGGCATTTGTGCCCATGTTCGACCTTTCGATCTTCACCACACCAGAAGCATGGATCAGTCTTATCACACTTCTGTTCTTGGAGATCGTGCTCGGGGTCGATAACCTTGTCTTCATCGCCATCACTACCGATCGGCTTCCCGCAGAAAAGCAGCATCTCGGTCGTAAGATCGGTCTTTTGGGTGCGCTTATCATGCGCATCATCTTCTTATGCTTCGCATCGTTTCTCGTGCACATGACCACACCGCTCTTCACGATCCCGTTCATCGAGATCCATGGCGAACCGATGGGTTTCTCCGTGCGTGATCTTGTGCTGTTGGCGGGCGGAATCTATCTGATCTATAAGGGGATCGATGAGATCAGAAGCGTGCTCAATCTAACCGAAGAAAAAGAGCAACATGAGCCTGAAGTGCACAGAAGCGCGATCACGTTACCTCAAGCGGTCATCACGATCATGGTCATGGACCTGGTGTTCTCAATCGACTCGGTCATCACAGCAGTTGGTCTTGCCCAACATCTCATCATCATGATCTTGGCGGTTATCATCGCGGTCGTGCTCATGATGGTCTTCATCGATGCGATCTCGAACTTCATCAACCAACATACCGAGATCAAGATCCTCGCGCTCGTGTTCATCGTGATGATCGGTATCCTGCTCACGCTCGATGGCCTGGGCATCAATTCAGGGATCGAGATCCTCGATATGCACCTCGAAAAGCTCATGGTGTACTTCGCCATGGTATTCTCGATCATCCTCGAGCTCATTCAGATGAAGTACAAGAAGAACTATCAGATGTGGGTCGCGCGCAAGAATCGCGAGATCGATTCAACGAAGGATCAGCTTTAAGCAAGTTTTGCAGCTGTTTTGAGCTCTTCGAAGTAGCGAATGCAATCATCGGAAACGATGTAGCGTGCCGCCCTCGGCAGGCAACGCACCGTAAAAGGTGTGTGAAGGCGCGTTGGTTCGCCATCGTATTCCATGTACATCTCAGGTGTTGCCTCGATCGTGATCTCGCGTCCGCGATACACCTCTAAGCTGCCGATCTTCTTGGCTAGGTTGCCGCTATGATCGACGGCTTTTGCAACGAGTGTGGGCAGCAGCTCGAGCGCAGTCTTCGTTTTGACGATGACCACGTCGATCAACGCGTCTTGCGGGAGGTTCATGTCTGAGACCATCAGGTCGAATTGGATGCGTGAGAAATTCGTGAACACAACAGCGATGCCGTCGCTTTCGATTCTCTGTCCATCGATATTGAGCACGAACTGCGAATGCGGGGGAGTGGGGTTGGTGAAGGCTGCATGGAAATAGGCAACCGGACCGAGTACCTGCTTATGCTGCGTTGCAAGACGCATGATGATCTCATCGTAGCCGCAACCCGCCATGATCGTGAACCCGATCGAAGCTTCAGGGGTTTCGATCTCGCCCATGTCGAAGTACATCGTCTGCCCTTGGTCTGCCACCTTGCAGAGCGCATGAGGCTCATTCGGCGAGGAGAGGTTCATGGCGAGCAGATTCGCGGTCCCCGAAGGGAAGGGGAGGATGGGGATATCGGAATAGCGCAGCTCATAGGTGACCGCTGCGATCGTGCCGTCTCCGCCGCTCGCCACCACGAAATCGTAATCGCGGGCATCTTCGAGCAGGGTGGCAAAAGGAGTATGGCCATTGAAGGTGCGCAGCGTGATCGTGTCGCCGTCTTCGGCGTAGGAACGGATGAAGTCGTAGATCGCTCCAGCCCCATGGCCTGAGCCGATGTTATGAATGACAAGAACTTTCACCGTCGCCCCTTCGCGCTCCTTCAAGATGCTCACTAATGCATTATAGTAGTTCGATGTCCTGATCGAGAACTGGTTTATATAAACGATGACAACGAAACAACTCATAGATACCGAATCTGCGTTCCAAGATTTCGTCGAAGCTTGCGAGACGAGCTCGTATATGGCGATCGACACCGAATTCCTTCGCGAAAAGACCTACTATCCGAAGACCTGTTTGGTCCAGATCGGCATCGAAGGCATGATCGCGATCATCGATCCGCTCGCGCTTGCGAGCTTGAAACCACTTGCGCGTCCCTTCACGAATCCGAACATATTGAAGATCTTCCATGCGTGCAGCCAAGACATGGAGATACTCTTGCGCGAGACGAGCGTCCTACCTGCTCCGGTGTTCGATACGCAGATCGCCGCAACGCTGCTTGGCAAGAATCAGCAGCCTTCGTATGCGCTTCTGGTCTCTCAGTACTGCGATGTGGAACTTGCGAAGAAGGATTCGTTCACCGACTGGTCGCGCCGACCGCTCTCTCCGTCTCAGATTCGCTATGCGGCTGAAGACGTGCTCTATCTGCCTGAGATTCACGAGAAGATGGTCGAGGCACTCAAGAGCAAGGACCGCCTTGCATGGCTCACTGAATCGTTCGAGGAGCTGAGCGAGCCCGATCGCTATATAACCGATCCTTATACGCGCTTCCTCAAGCTCAAACGCGTCAATCAGCTCAAGAACCATCAGCTTGCGGCCGCACGTGAAGTAGCTGCGTGGCGTGAGCTCGAAGCTCAGAACCGCAACATCCCTCGTAAGTGGATCCTTTCTGATGAGCAGATCGTGGAGTCGTGCCGCAGGGAGGCCACGACGCTCGATGAGCTCTACATGGTGCGCGGAATGCGCGAATCGCTCTCCACGAACCAGGCGCGCAAGGTACTCGAGTGCATCAAGAAGGGTCTGAACTGCCCTGAGGATGAGCTGCCGCATATGCAGAAGAAGTCGAAGAGCGAAGCGAATGTCGATGCGATCGTCGATGTGCTCTCGGGAATTGCACGCAAGATCGCTCGTGAGAACGATATCGCCCCTCAGACGCTCGCGCCCCACAGTGAATTAGTGGCGCTCGCACGCGGTCATTGGGATGAATGCGAGCTCATGAAAGGCTGGCGCAGACATATGCTCGGCGAAGGACTCGTTGCTTTCATGGAGGGGAAGTGCACGCTTCGTATTGCTGAGGGAAATCTGGAGATTACACGCTCATGACGCTTTGTGGCTCGGTCTCGCGATAAAGTACTCTGTAAGATAAGGATCGTGCGGTTCGCACAACATGGCACGGTTCAGATGTAGATGCTCAAACAGTATAAGGAATGATCCTCGTGACCTATCTTTTGCTCATACTCGTTACCTTTGCGATCGGCTTCGGTGCGCAAGGGTATGTGAACCATCAGCTCAATAAGTACTCTCATGTGCCTAACACCAGCCAGATGACCGGCCGTGATGTTGCCGTTGGTATGCTCAACTACTACGGCATCCAAGGCGTTGAAGTGCGCATGGGAAGAGAAGGCCAAGACTTCTTCAATCCGAAGGATAACTCGATCACGCTCGGTCCCGATTCATACAACGGTCGTTCGATCACGGCGACCGCAACTGCTTGTCATGAGGTGGGGCATGCGTGCCAGTTCGCACAAGATTACAAACCTATGAAGGTGCGCTCTGCGCTCGTGCCCGTGGTGAACCTCGCCTCGAACACCTGGATCTTCATCCTGCTCGCTGGCATCATCCTGAACGTGATCGGCCTTGTTGACGTTGCGATCGCGCTCTATGCGGTCGCGGTCCTCTTTCAGATCGTTACCCTGCCGGTCGAATTTGACGCCAGTCGCCGGGCGCTTGCCTATATGCAGTCGACCGGTATTCCGGGTGGTGAACAAGCAGGGGCGGCAAGTGTGTTGCGCGCTTGCGCTTTCACCTATTTGGCAGCGGCGCTCATTTCCATCCTGCAGTTGCTCTACTTGCTCTCTGCGCGAGACAACTAGGCGCTTGCGATGACCTTTTCGTCGAACGAACGTTTCGATTCCGCTTCGGACGTGCCAGCTGAAGAGCGGCCCGTCAATGAACGCAAGGCACTCAGCGTTTCAGCAGCGCTCAATATCGCAAAATCGATCATCTCTGAAAACGCCTTCCATATCGTGGGCGAGGTGAGCGAGCTCAATCAGAAGCCTGGCTACAAGGCGGTCTACTTCACGATCAAGGACGAGAACTCGGCGCTACCGTGTCTTATGTGGATGAACCGCTACAAGAGTGCCGGAGTTCCGCTCCGCTTAGGTGCGCGTGTTGAAGTGGTGGGCAAGTTCACGATATTCACGCCGAAGGGGCGTATGAATTTCGATGTGTCTTCGCTCAAGCTCGCTGGTGAAGGAGATCTGCGCGCGCAAGTTGCTAAACGCGCGCTCATGCTGAAGAACGAAGGCCTGATGGATCCTGCGCGTAAGCGCAGCGTGGTTGCGTATCCTGCTACGATCGGTCTTGTCACCTCTCCGCGTGGAGCTGCTGTGCATGATGTTCTGCGCACGCTGCGCCGTCGCTATCCGCTTGTGAAGATACTCTTCGCGGGCGTTCCGGTAGAAGGGAAGCAGGCTGCTGCCGATCTTATCTCGGGGCTTGAGACGGTCATTCGTGCGGGAGCTGAAGAAGTGCTGCTCGTACGCGGTGGTGGGTCCTTCGAAGACCTTATGCCGTTCAACGATGAAGCGCTCGCACGCTTCATCGCGCAAAGCCCTGTGCCTATCATCACGGGTATCGGGCACGAGCCTGATACTTCGATCGCCGACATGGTCGCCGACGTGCGTGCTTCGACCCCAACAGCTGCAGCCGAAGCGGTCAGTCCGAGCCGTTTTGAGCTTTTGGAAGCGCTCGATTCGTTCGGCGCACGTATGAGCCAGGTCTTCTTGCACCGCATCGAACGCTCGATCAACTACGTGAATGCTTTTGAGAACCGTCCGCTCTTTAGGGATGCGCACTATCTCTATGCCAACGATCTTCAGTGGCTCGATCATACGCAGGCGCGTTTGGAAGGTGCGCTTGGGCGTTTTGGAGAAGCGGATAAGGTTAAGCTCGAAGGTGTGGGGCTGCGTCTTACGAGCGCGCTTCCACATATGATCGCCTCACAGCTTCAATCGCTCGATCAGCTGGCGCGCACCTTTGCTACGAGCCTCGATGCCCAGTTCACCGCGCGCAACCATGACCTGTCGCTCTATGATCTAGCGATGGCGAACACGGGCAAGACCGTGCTCGAGCGCTTCTTCAATCAAGCAGCCCTGGCGAGCGCACGGCTGAATGACCTTTCACCACTGGGAGCGCTTGCGCGTGGTTGGTCGATCACAAAGGATGCTTCAGGCGCGCTGGTGAAGAGCATCGAAGGCGTTAAGCCGAATGATAGGCTGTCGATCCAAGTGTCGGATGGCGTTATCGATTGCGCGGTTGCTGCTACGCATGAAGAGGTCATCATCGAATTCGGAGAGACGAACTGATCCGTTTTGATTCGTAGGGTTTGGCCCTGTAAGGAGAGATTATGGCAAACGAAGAGATCACCCTCACATTCCGTGAAGCGATGAATGAGCTCTCTGCGATCGTAGAGGCGCTCGAGAGTAATACGCTCGAGCTTGAAGAGAGCCTTGTGAAATACGAGCGCGGGGTCGCGCTTCTGCGCTATCTTAAATCGAGCCTCGCCGATGCGCAGCAAAAGGTCGAGGTGCTCATGGGTGAGCTTGATACGAACATCGACGATACGCAAACCGACACAGAACTTTCCAAGGCTTGATCCCACCTGATAGGTGCGGGGTGTTCCGTTCGGGTTGCGTGCGCAGCCGTCCACCCAGTCACCGATAAAGCCATCGTGCGTTAAGAAGCCCTCCAAGGTCAGAACGTATAATTATTCAAAGGCTTTCGGAAGGAGTTTCGTTGAAAACCCTCGTTATCAATGCAGGATCTTCGTCGCTCAAGTATCAACTCGTCGATCTCAATTCCAATAAGGTGCTTGCGCGCGGTTTGTGCGAGCGCGTCGGTTCTCCCGATGCTTTCCGCAAGCATCGTGTTGACGATAATGAGGTTTTGATCGAGGAACCTCTGAAAGATCACACTGAAGCACTCAAGCTCGTCATTGATTCCCTTCTTTCTGGGGACGATCCGGTCATCGCATCGCTCGACGAGATCAGCTCGGTTGGGCATCGTGTCGTGCATGGTGGCGAATACTTCGATCGCTCGGCCTTCATCGATGATGACGTTATCGCAAAGATCGAAGAGCTGGCAGAACTTGCTCCGCTTCACAACAAGGCTGCGGTCGCTGGCATCAGAGCATGCCAAGAGCTCATGCCGGACACCCCGCAAGTGGCGGTGTTCGACACAGCCTTCTTCCAGACCATGCCGGCAAAAGCATATATATACCCGATCCCGTACGAATACTACGAGAAGTACGGCATTCGCAAATATGGGTTCCATGGTACGTCCCATAGGTATCTTTCCGAACGTGCCGCTGCGATCCTTGGTGAAGACTTGAGCGATCTTCGCATCATCACTTGCCATTTGGGCAATGGTTGTTCGATCACGGCAGTCGATCACGGTATCCCGGTCGATACTTCGATGGGCTTCACGCCGCTCGATGGCCTTATGATGGGTACGCGTTCGGGTTCGATCGACCCTGCGATCGTAACGTTTCTGATGGAGCACGAAGGGCTCTCTACAGAAGAGGTCAACGATGTGCTCAACAAGAAATCGGGTCTTTTGGGCGTTTCTGGTATCAGCAACGATCTTCGTATGGTGCGCGACGCTTCGAATGCGGGCGATGAACGTGCGATCCTCGCGTACGAGATGTATTCATCGATCTGCAAGAAATATATCGGGCAGTATCTCGCGCTCATGTCGGGCGCAGATGCCATCGTGCTCTCTGCGGGTGTAGGCGAGAATTGCCAGAAGATGCGTCGTATGATCTTCTCCGGTTTCCAGCCTCTCGGCATCATCCTCGATCCCGAAAAGAACAAGCAGCGTGGTTTCGAACGTATCATCTCGACCGATAATTCAGATGTGACCATCATCGTCATCCCGACCGATGAGGAATACATGATCGCGCGCGACACGTACGAGATCGTGCATGAAGCTTCACAGATCATCCCTGTTTCATCTGTTCAGGATGAATTCAGCACTGAGGGGCGCTAAACGTTTCGGATCTTCGATCTTCTTATCAAAACACTGTGCACCAAACGAGCGATCGGGCGAGCTTCATGTGCTCTCACCTGATCAGAAAGCGAGTCGTTCCAATGTCAAAAGGCGCTTATGCACTCACTACGCCTATCTACTATGTAAATGCAGCTCCGCACCTGGGAACCGCCTACACCACGATCGCAGCTGATGCGCTCGCGCGTTATGAGCGTATGAATGGCTATGATGTTTCGTTCGTTACCGGTATGGATGAACATGGCCAAAAGGTCGCAGACACGGCTGCCGCTCACGATATGGAGCCGCAGGAGTGGTGCGATTCGATGGAGCCTGCATTCCGCGATGCATGGGACATGCTCGATATCACCTACACCGATTTCGTGCGTACCACCGAACCGCGTCACGCTGAGACCGTGCGCAAGTTCTGGAACGATCTGTATGAAAAAGGCTTTCTGTATAAGGGAGCCTATGAAGGTTGGTACTGCGTTCACGAAGAAACCTACTACGCTGAATCCGACCTCGAGAAGAACGAGGAGGGCGAATACGTTTGCCCTGATTGCAAGCGCCCTGTTCAGAAGACGAGCGGGGAAGAGAACTGGTTCTTCAAACTTTCCGATTTCGAAGACAAGCTGCTCGAATTCTACGAGGAGAACCCCGATTTCATCCGCCCGGTCACGCGTAAGAATGAAATTGTTTCGTTCGTGAAGAGCGGCCTTAAGGACCTCTCCATCTCGCGTTCGACCTTCGATTGGGGCGTTCCGTTGCCCTTCGATGAAGGGCATGTAGCCTATGTGTGGGCGGATGCGCTTCTGGCGTATCTCACGGGCATCGGTTATAGCGATCCCGAACGCGCTGCAGAATACGAAGCAGCGTGGCCCATGCAGTATCATTTCGTGGGTAAGGACATCATCCGTTTCCACTGCGTTATTTGGCCCGCCATGCTCATGGCAGCTGGTATGCCAATCACGCACACGGTCTTCGGCCATGGCTTCTTGCTCACCAAGGGCGAGAAGATGTCGAAATCGCGCGGCAATGCTTTGAAGCCCGCGGATCTGGTCGAGGTCTTCGGTGTTGATCCGTATCGCTACTATTTCCTTTCCGATGTGCAGTTCGGCCATGATGGCTCCATCTCGATCGAGCGCATGGTGCAGGTCTACAATGCCGATCTGGCGAATACTTGGGGAAACCTCGTATCGCGCGTGTTCAACATGACGAACAAGTATTTCAATGGCGTGGTGCCTACGCCTCCTGCCGGTGCAGAGGACAATCCGCTCGCTGAGATAGCTGCTGATCTGTACAAGGAATACGACGAAGCTATGGCGAACGTCGATTTTTCTGCGGCGGCCGCTGCGGTGCAGAAGCTTGCGAGCCGTGTGAACCTCTATGTGGAAGATTCTGCTCCCTGGAACCTTGCTAAGAGCGAAGAAACCGCCGATGAACTTGCTGCGGTCATCTACAACGCACTCGAGGCGATCCGCATCATCGCGCTGTTCATGGCACCGTTCATGCCTACCACTTCAAATGAGGTCTTCAATCGCATGGGTCTGGGAGATGTCACTGATATCACCGATATTGAAGCGGCCAGTGCTTGGGGACAGCTTACGCCTGGTCTTTCGGTAGAGACTGGTACGCCGCTCTATCCACGATTGGATGTAGATGCGATCGACTTCTCCCTCGAATAATCAAACCGACCTGCTCTCCTATTCCTTTGGGGAGAGCATGCCTCTTGCGGACCTTGCTCCGTTTGCGCGCGATATGCTCTTCTATCAGAAGCGCAAGAAGGAAAAGTGCCGTCTTGTCTCTCCGCCGAAGTTCGATGCGCCTATCGCCGATACGCATGCACATCTCGATATGCTCGGCAATCCTGCGCTTGCGCTTGCCAGGAGTGCGTTCTATGGCATCAAGTTCATCTGCACGATCGTCGATGTGCAGGAAGATGACCGTACCACCTTCGAGCAGCTTGATTCGTGGTTCGAAGAGGCGAAGCGCATCTACGATTCCTACGAGCTTCCGGGTTTCGAGTTCGCCAAGCCAAAGGTGAGAGTCGGGATCGGTTGCCATCCGCACAATGCGAAATTCTACGATGACGCGCTTGAAGAGAAGCTGTTGCAGGACTTGCGCGACCCGCGGGTCGCTGCGATCGGCGAGGTGGGGCTCGACTATCATTACGATCATTCACCGCGCCCTGAACAGCGTGAAGCATTCAGGCGCCAGATCCGCCTTGCTCACAAGACTGGGCTGCCGCTCCTTTTGCATATGCGTGAAGCTCACGATGATGGGTTCGCTATCTTGCAAGAAGAGGGATTTCCTGAAGCGGGGGTATTGCTGCACTGCTTCAACCTTGACCCAACCATTCTCGAGCCGTGGGTAGAGGCTGGTTGCTATGTGGCGTTCGGAGGGCCTGTTACCTTCAAGAAGTCTCCTGAGGTGGGTGAAAGTGCACTTCAAGTGCCGTTCGATCGCTTGCTCACGGAAACTGATTCGCCGTTCATGACCCCCGAACCGTTGCGCGGTATCGAATGTGGGCCAGAATTCACGATCTTCACCGCAGCCAAACTGTGCGAACTGTATGGATGCACCACGCTCGATGAGCAGCGCGGTTTTCTTGATCAACTTTTCAGCAACGCCTGTTCGCTGCTCGATAGGGAGCTTACCCCATGGCAAATTGGGTAATACTGGTAGGCTCTCCCTACGATCAGGGAAAATGCAGCAATGCTGCAACAAGGATCGCGGATGCGCTTCGCGAACTTGGCAGCCATGTTGAGCTCTTCTCATGCGCTCGCATCACGGTGCATGGGTGCATCAGTTGCGATCGGTGCAAAGAGAACTTCACCTGCATCTACTCCGATGATCTTGCGCGCATCTCTTCTGCGCTCGATACAGCAGATGCTGTTCTGGTGGTGAGTCCTATCTATTTTGCAGGTGTTCCTTCGCAGTTCAAGGCCGTGCTCGACCGTTTCCAGCCCTACTTTTGGAAACGTCAGCAACAGATCGAACAGGGAAGGCCGCTCCCTCCTAAACGCGCACTGTATGTGGCGCTCGTTGGTGAAGGGGGAGACCCGTATGGCACCGCTCCCGCGCAAGCGCAGGTCGCATCTCCTTTTGCTCTTGCGGATTTTTCAGTGGTTGACGCGCGTGATCTCATCGCTGTCGATGAAGATACGATCGTTTCTGAAACATTGCAGATGATCGAGCAGGGAAGAGGAGAGTAACGAATATGGCACGTCTCTCTTCGCTTGCTTCTGTTGCGGATACTAGGGCAGTGCTCGATCGATTCGGATTGAGCACGAAGAAATCGCTCGGGCAGCACTTTCTCATCAATGATGGGGTGGTCGAGCGCATTTGCAATCTTGCAGAGCTTTCGCACACGGATCGCGTGGTAGAAGTTGGCCCAGGGATCGGAACGCTCACTGAAGCGCTCTTGAAGCGCAGCGGTGAGGTGGTCTCGATTGAGCGCGATACCGACCTTATCGAGGTGCTTGAAGAGACCTGTGCGTCTTTTTCCGATACGTTCTCGCTCATCTCGGCTGATGCGTTGGATGTGCAGGCAGGCGAGCTTCCTTTCGCCCCGAATAAGCTGGTATCCAACCTTCCTTATGCGGTCGCTGCCACGATCGTGCTCGATTTCTTCGAGCGCTTCAAGAGTCTTGAGAGTGCAACGATCATGGTGCAAGCTGAAGTGGCTGATCGCATGAGCGCGACTCCTGGATCGAAGAACTATGGTGCCTACACGGTCAAGTTGCGTCTTTTCGCGAAGCCTACGGGGAAGTTCTCGGTGGCAGAGAGCAACTTCTTCCCACCGCCACGCGTGAAGAGCACGGTCATCCGTCTGGACCGTATTGCAGAAGAGCGCAGCAGCGAACTTACGCAGGCAACGATGCTCATGGCCGATGCTGCGTTCGAGAACCGTCGTAAGACCATTGCGAACTCGATGAAGCGTTACTTTGAGCGAACCGATCCTTCGTTCGATGCATCATCGCTTCTTCCTGAGCTTTTCGAGCGGAGCGGTATCGATCCGAAAGTGCGCGGTGAGGCGCTTGCTGTTTCAGACTTCCTTAAGCTGGGTGAAGCATACGCTTCACTGGTTCACGCATGATCGAGCGCTCACCATCGAATCAGGACTAGTTTCTTAACGAATAAAGAGCACCGCTGGTGAAAAAACAAACGTAGCTGTTATACCTGGATTTGGGCGCGTGCTATTATAAACGAGTTTTACTATGCCTTTTTGAGGAAGTGTTTATGGATTTAGCAAAGCAAGCACAGATCGTCGATAGCATTCATGATACCTTAAGCGATTTTGTTGGCCAGAAACTCCGCGTTCGTGCGAACATGGGTCGTTCTAAGATCGTTGAGAGCGAAGGTGTACTCATGCAGGTGCATCCCAAGCTGTTCATCATGGAGGTCAAGCGTAAGCGTGGTGTTGCGGCTCGCCAGTCCTATCAGTATGTTGATATCCTTACCGGCATGGTCGAGCTGAGCCAGAATGGCGAAGCGCTCTTTGGTCCCTTCATCGAGGAGATCGAGGCAGAAGATGAGCTCGTTCCTGTTATCGCTGAAGGCCAGCAGGAATCGTCTGAGGCTGAATTGCAGTCACTCCCTATGATCTAAGCTCATCGATCCACGATCGTCAGTAATCGAAGACCCCGCACCATACTGGTTGCGGGGTCTTGTTCTTCTTCCAGCCAAAAGGTGTCGAACGACCGGGTAGTTTGTCACCTTTAGGCGTTCTTCAGGCGGGCGAAGAGGCGATTGTTGGTATCGAGCCAGCTTTCTACGGTGCCGGTATCGAAGCCATCTTCCTCGTTGATGATGAGTGCATACATCTCTTCTTCTTTGAGCACCTCGTCGAGCGCATCGGTGAGTTGAATCTCTCCGCCTGCGCCAGGCTTTACTTCGGCAAGGAGCTCCATAACGTGCGGGGAGAGGAGATAGCGGCCGAATACCGCAAGATTGCTCGGTGCTTCTTCGGGGGCAGGTTTTTCGCAGAGCGCTGAAACTTTCCAGACATCACCTGCGATCTCTTCACCTGCGATCACGCCGAAACGATCGACTTGCGTCTCAGGAACAGGAAGCACGGCGATCACGTTGGCACCGTTATGCTCATCCGAGATCTCCTTCATACGCGTGAGCATGTTGTTCTCAGGAACGAGCACATCGCCAAGCAGAACGAAGAACGGTTCGCCTTCGATCTTATCAGCAGCACAATGAACGGCATGACCAAGGCCAAGCGGTTCATCTTGATAGACGTAGGAGACATTCAAGCTGCCTGCGTGAGCTACCTTGTCGGCATAGCTATCCTTACCGCGGCTACGCAGTTCCGCTTCCAGATCGGGATCGGGAGTAAAGTGCGCTTCGATCGACTTCTTGTCGCGACTGTTGATGATGATGACTTCATCGGCACCAGAAGCGAGCCCCTCTTCAACAACATATTGAATAGCTGGCTTGTCAACAACGAGCAGCATTTCTTTCGGTTGTGCTTTAGTGGCAGGGAGGAATCGACTTCCGAGACCTGCGGCAGGAATGAGCGCTTTCATGTATACCTCGTTTTTGCTCTTGTTCGATGTGGAACTATTCTATCAAATCTTATAGAGCCAGACGTCTTACATATCTCTAGAAGTTCGTGAGAGCAGACCAAAACGATAGCTCTCTAGAGGAGCTCAGCCGCTGCGCAAAAAATCCTGGCTGCAGCTTTCCAGAGCAAAAAGAAACCCGGCATTGAGCCGGGCACCTTTTTCGATATGCGGACGAATCCGAGATAGAGTGGCGAGATTATGCTTCGTCAGTTGCTTCTTCAACCGCAGCTTCTTCGACTGCTTCTTTTGCATCTTCTTCGACTTCTTCAGCAGCGGCAGCTTCGTCTTCTGCGGCTGCAGCAGCTTCAGCTTCTGCCTTCTTCTTAGCGGCAGCAGCCTGCTCCTTTTGCGTCTTTTTGCGGCGCTTATCCTTTTCCTTTTCAGCAGCAGCCTGTGCCTCTTTGCGAGCAGCTTTTGCAGCAGCCTTCTTGGAACCGGTCTTAGCAGGAGCTTTCTTCTCTGCTGGCTTATATGCGGCGATGTCTTCAGCGGTGACGACCGTGTTAGCAAGCTTCATGATGCCAGACTTGCGGTTAGCAGCCTGATTCTTATGGATAACACCCTTGGTGACAGCGCGGTCGAGCAGGCGGCAAGCAGCGAGCGCAGCAGCATAGGCCTCTGCACCGTTCTTTGCTTCTACTGCATCATGGACTGCACGCGTTGCGGTCTTGAGCTCAGAGCGTACTGCACGATTGCGCAGACGAGCTTTTTCGTTGGTGATGATTCGCTTCTTTTGACTTTTAATGTTCGCCACGTTTTATCCTCCATTGAAATACAAGTTGTAGACGAAAGCCTTAGAATCGTATCACAACTTTCCAAAGCCGTGTAGTGCGCTTCGATAAAATGTTTGTCAGTGCTTGATCGGGCTGGGGAAGAGGTCGCAGGCGTTTCTTGCGCTTTTAGCGAAGAATGAGTGCTTGCGCACCCTGAATCCTGGCAGTGCTTGATAGAATCACGAAGTGCCTTGGGCGGCCTTGCTTCGTTGAACACCGGTAAGCAGGCGCTTGGCGATGAATGAATGACCCTCCGTTTTCTTATAAGAGAAGGATTGAACGATCCATGCCCATCGACCCGAAGTATATCCGCAATTTTTCGATCATCGCCCACATCGATCATGGCAAATCGACGCTCTCTGACCGTATCCTTGAACTTACCGAAACGGTCTCTTCGCGCGATATGAAAGAGCAGTTGCTCGATTCGATGGACATCGAGCGCGAACGCGGCATCACGATCAAGAGCCAGGCGGTACGTGTCGACTATCGCGCCGAAGACGGTGAGCTCTATCATTTCAATCTGATCGATACCCCTGGTCATGTCGACTTCACCTATGAAGTTTCCCGTTCTCTTGCAGCCTGCGAAGGTGCGGTGCTCGTGGTAGATGCCACGCAGGGTGTCGAAGCGCAAACGGTCGCGAACGCCATGATGGCGATGAATGCCAACCTTGAGATCATTCCACTCATCAACAAGATCGATCTTCCAGCAGCTGATCCTGAGCGCGTGCGCGCCGAGATCGAGGACTCGCTTGCCCTTCCTGCCGATGATGCCATCCTTGCCAGTGGCAAGACCGGCGCCGGCATCGAGGACTTGCTCGAATCGATCGTCTATACGATCCCAGCTCCAGTAGGAGAGAAGGATGCGCCACTGCGTGCGCTCATCTTCGACTCCTATTTCGATGCGTACCGCGGCGTGGTCGCGCTCGTGCGTATCGTGGATGGATCGCTCAAAAAAGGCCAAGAGATCCGCATGATGGCTACCAATACCACCGCGCTCGTTGAAGAAGCGGGCGTGCGCAAACCCACCGAGGTGCCCGTCGACGAGCTTGGCGTTGGTGAAGTGGGCTATTTGGTCACGGGTCTTAAGGATCCCGCGCAGGTGAAAGTGGGCGACACGATTACGAACGCCACAGGTGGCTGCACCGAACCGCTCCCAGGGTATCGCGATGTGAAACCGATGGTCTATACGGGTCTGTTCCCGATCGATGGCGACCAGTACGAACCGCTGAAAGATGCGCTCGAAAAGCTCTCGCTTAACGACCCTGCTCTTATCTATGAACCCGAAACGTCGCACGCACTTGGGTTCGGCTTCCGCGTTGGTTTTCTGGGATTGCTCCATATGGAGGTCATCAAGGAGCGTCTCGAGCGCGAGTTCGACCTCGACTTGCTCGCGACAGCACCTTCAGTGGAATACCACGTGTTCAAGAGCAACGGAGACATGCTCTCGCTCCATTCACCGCAGGATATGCCCGATGCTTCCGAGATCGATCATATCGAAGAACCCTACCTTAAAGCGAAGATCCTCATTCCGCCTGATTATGTGGGCGCGGTCATGGACCTTACCGTGGCACGACGGGGGAACTTCATCACGATGAACTATCTTTCGACCACCACAGTCGAGATGCTTTGGGAGATCCCGCTCTCGGAGCTGATCATGGACTACTTCGACCAGCTCAAAAGCCGTACGAAGGGCTATGCTTCGCTTGACTACGACTTCGATGAATACAAGACCTCGAAGCTCGTGAAGCTCGATATCTTGCTTGCAGGCAAGCCTATCGACGCACTCTCTTTCATCGTTCACAACGATAAGGCCTATGCTCGTGGCAAGGTGCTGGTCGAGAAGCTCAAAGGCATCATCCCGCGCCAGATGTTCGAGATCCCCATTCAGGCTGCGGTCGGCTCACGCGTGCTCTCGCGCCAGACCGTGCGTGCGATGCGTAAGGACGTGCTGGCCAAATGCTATGGCGGCGACATCACGCGTAAGCGCAAGCTGCTCGAGAAGCAGAAGCAAGGCAAGAAGCGCATGAAGAGCATCGGTAGCGTCGAAGTGCCCCAAGAAGCCTTCATGGCCATTCTCAAGGTCGACGAATGATCCGACGGTTCTAACGAGATGGAAGAGCTGTTCAAGTATAGACGCCTTATTCTTGCGCCGATGGCCGGCGTGACCGACGAGGTATTTCGCGAACTCTGCATCGAAGCCGGCGCGCAGCTCACCTATACCGAAATGGTCTCCGCAAAGGCGCTCAGCTACGGCAATGGCAAGACGCGCGATCTGCTCGTGCTGGCTCCCTCAGAGAAGCAAGTGGCCATTCAGATCTTCGGTCATGAGCCAGAAACGATGGCGCAGGAAGCTTATGAGCTTGAGCAAATGCTCGGGCACGCGGTCTTCTCCTTCGATGTGAACATGGGCTGCCCGGCACGCAAGATCGCGGGCAAGGGTGATGGAGCTGCGCTCATGCGCGACCCTTTGCTCGCAAGCCGCATCGTCGAGGCGATGGCGAACAAGGTCGAGCATCCAGTTACGGTGAAGATGCGCCGTGGCTTCGCTTTTGGCGAAGAGACCGCTCCCGAACTTGCCCACATCGTTCAAGAGTCGGGTGCTTCTGCAGTTGCGGTCCATGGGCGCTATGCCCAGCAGTTCTATCAAGGAGATGCTTGCTGGGAAACGATCCGCCGCGTGAAAGATGCTGTGAAGATCCCTGTGATCGGCAATGGCGATATCACTTCTGGGAAGCGGGCACGCGCCATGCTCACCGAAACTGGGTGCGATGCGCTGATGATCGGGCGCGCGGCCGAAGGTAATCCCTGGATATTCTCCGAGATCAGATCCTATCTTGAGACCGGTGTTGCTGCACCGGCGCCAAGCACAGATGAGCGCATCGAAGTGGCGCTTCGCCATGCGCGCATGCTCTCGGAGCGCTTCGACGACCATATCGTGAAGATGCGCAAGCATGCCATGTGGTACCTGAAGGGCATGAGGGGAGCCACGGCGGCACGTCGCGCCATCAATGATGCGGTGACCTTCAACGATTTCGCCACGATCTTCCATGACGTTGTGGCGCTTCAGAAGAGCGGGGAGGAGCAAGCATGATCGATCTTCCTGGCGGCGAGGTGCTCGAAGGCCAGCAGCCCTACGAGGCGCTCTATATACACATTCCCTTCTGCAAGAGCAAATGCGCGTATTGCGATTTCGCGAGCGAAGCGATATCGGCTGATGATCCGCGTATTGAAGCCTATATCGATGAGCTCATCTTATCGATCCGTGCAGCTTCGCGCGCTGATCTGCTCGGAGATCTTAAAACGGTCTATATCGGCGGAGGGACGCCTACCCATATCGGCAACAAGCAGCTTTCGCGCTTGCTCTATGCGCTCTCGCTCTCGATGCATCTTACCCCTGAGGTGGAGTGCACGCTCGAGGTGAATCCCGAGAGCCTCACTGAGGCTATGGTGAAGGATCTGTTCGCTCTTGGCGTGACCCGGCTTTCGTTCGGGGTGCAATCGTTCGACGATGCGGTCTTGGCAACGCTTGGACGCGCGCATGATGCCGAGCAAGCACGTAAGGCGATCGAGCTTGCCCAGGTGCGTTTCGAGAACATCAGCCTCGATCTCATGTGTGGCATTCCCGGGCAGAGCATCGATTCATTTCGCTCGTCGGTCGAAGAGGCTCTTTCTCTTGGGGTGGCGCATGTGAGCATCTATCCGCTCACGATCGAAGAAGGCACGCGCCTGCGCGACCTCATGGATAGATCTGCATTCGTGGAGAGCGAAGATGTGCTCTCTGATGCAGCAGCAGAGATGATGGTGTGCGCAGAGGAACTGCTCGCGGCGCACGGATTCCACCGCTACGAAGTGGCGAGCTATGCACGCGAAGGGTTCGAATGCGAACACAATAAGATGTATTGGACAGGAAAGCCCTACCTTGGCATCGGTCATGCGGCGGTTTCTATGAAGCAGAACGATGCAAGCCGCGTGCGTTTTAGCGATGGTCACGTTCAAGAGGTGCTCACGCATGAGCAGGTGCTCGTCGAGGATCTCATGCTCGGAATGCGCATGAGCAGGGGAGTGAGCGCAGAGAAGGTGCAGGCGGTAGATGCGCTCGTACCGAATACGCGCTCAGCGTTTGCGACCCTCGAAGAGAAGGGGCTCGTGCTCGAACGAGCCGGTCGCTTCGTTCCGAGTGAAAAAGGTTGGCTCTACGGTAACGAGATATTCGCAACCTTACTCGATCTTGCCTGAATGCGAATTTCCTCCCTAGTTCGTGGACGATTTCAACCGCCCCTGAGCATAACCTACCGATAACAGTATTGTTTCGTGGAGTTTTAGCACTCTCATCCTCAGATTGCTAAAATGCGTTGAGTCGAAAGGTTGTGCGTGCTCTCAGATAGAAGACAATACGTTCTCAGGATGCTCATCAATGAGTACATCGCTCATGCGCTCCCGATCGGCTCACGCACGCTGATCGATCGCTATCACCTCGACATCAGCTCTGCTACCGTGCGCAACGAGCTCTCTCATCTTGAAGAAGCAGGGTATCTTACCTCGCCGCATACTTCTGCCGGGCGCGTGCCGACCGATTTCGGGTATCGCACGTTCGTGGATGAGCTGCTCGATAATCTCTCCGATGCTCCTAAGCCCGATATCCTGGATGAATTGCGCAAAGACGCTTCCGAGCTCGACGATCTGCTCGATCGGACTTTGCAAGCCTTGGCGCGTTTCACGAACTGTCTCGCTATGGTGGTTCCGCGCGGGCTCGTGAGTGTTCAGATCGCCCGCATCACGCTGGTGCAGCTTGGCACGAACCGTCTTTTGGCCGTTATCGTTAGTGAAGATGGGTCGGTCTTCCAACGTCAGATCGAATCGAATGAGGAGTTGAGCGCAGAACGCCTGAGCGCGATCGAGGCCGCTCTGAATGATATCTATGCAGGTTCGACGATCAAAGCAGGGCAGAGCGCAAGCGGCAGCGATGCACTGCGCGAATTGAGCGCACGAGCAGACGTGCTGAACGATCCGCTCACGCTTCTTATCGAAGAGGAGCTCTACGATTGCTGCGTGCATCGCAAGACCGAAAAGCCCCATACGCTCGGCATCGCCCGTTTGCTCGATCAACCGGAATTCTCCGATGCAACGCGTCTTGTGCCTATCATCGAAAAGCTCGAAGATGAAACGATCCTCTTCCATCTTTTCAACGAGCCTACCTCGGGCGATCTGCCGCTCGTGCGCATCGGGCATGAGAATGTGAGCGAGGAGCTCGCGGATGTTTCTGTGGTGGCAGCACCTTATGGCGCAAAGGATGATCGCGGCATCATCGCGGTCATAGGCCCGACCCGTATGGATTATGAACACGCGATCAAGGCAGTACGCGCTGCCCAATCGCTTTTACAAGATTCTTGATACAAAGAAAGTGAACGAACAGCATGGCTCAAGATCTCTATGAAATTCTCGGCGTGGACAAGACCGCAACTGAAGATGAAGTGAAGAAGGCGTTCCGCAAAAAAGCACGCACGCTTCATCCGGATGTGAATAAGGATCCCGATGCAGAAGAACGCTTCAAGGAGCTCAACGAGGCGTATGACGTGTTGAGCGATCCTGCGAAGCGCAACCACTATGATCGCTACGGCGCGATCCCGGGAGCAGGCGCAGGAAGCGGGTATGTCGATCTTGAAGACCTCTTCGGCGGCGGTTTCGGCATGGGAGATCTGTTCAGCTCGTTCTTCAGTGGTGGCGCGGGGCGTTCGGCAACGGTCAAGCGCGAAGGGCGCGATATGGGCGTTGGTCTGCGCGTAACGCTCGAAGAAGTTGCTGCTGGCGTGAAGAAGGAGATCATCTACGATCGCCTTTCTCCTTGTCCTGAATGTAGCGGAACAGGCCTGGGCGAAGACGGTGAAGAGATCACCTGCCCTGAATGCCATGGTCGCGGGCGCGTGGTCACGGTTCAGCATACCTTCCTTGGCGACATGCAAGCAGCTTCTACCTGTTCTAACTGCCAGGGTGCTGGCGTGGTGATCGAGAATCCGTGCCCAGAATGCGATGGACAGGGAAGGGTTCCCGATCGACAGCGCTTATCGGTCGACATCCCCGTGGGCATTCATGATGGCCAGCAGCTGCGTTTGAGCGGCTATGGCGAAGCAGGCATTCGCGGTGCAAGTTCGGGCGATCTGATCGTTACGTGCCGCATCGACCCGCACGAGTTCTTCGAGCGTGTGGGCGACGATCTGCATGTGACCACGGTCATCTCGATGGTCCAGGCAGCGCTTGGTGCCGATATCGAGATCGAAGGCATCTTCGAAGACGAACTGGTGAAGGTGCCGATTCCGAGCGGATGCCAATATGGTCAGGTCGTCCGCGTGCGTGGGTTCGGCATGCCGCGTTTCCAGGACGATGTGCGCGGAGATATGCTCGTGCATGTCGAAGTCTCGATTCCCACGCGCCTTTCGAAGCGCGAACGCGAGCTGCTTGAGGACTTGGCTGACGAAATGGACGAGAGCTTCACCTCTGCGCGTACGCCGCTCGAGAAGCTACGCAACGCATTCAATTCGTAGGATTCGGCTATGTCGCTCCATCAGCTCTTTTGCACCAACGAAGCGATCGCTCGCGAGGTAGACTCTCCCTTTCTTTTGGGGATCGATGCGCAGGATCGCAACCATGTGAAGGCTCTGCGCCTTGAAGTTGGTGAACATATTGCGGTGGTGGATGCGAGCAGTGATTATTTCGAAGTGGAGATCACCGCGCTTCAGGGTGAGGAGCTTTGGGTGCGCATCGCAAAGCATCTTGACGCGCCAAACGACACGGTCCCGGTTATGCTCGTTCAAGGACTTGCTAAAGGTGACAAGATGGACACTGTGCTGCGTGCCGCTACCGAACTGGGTATCGCAGGGTTCTATCCCACTGAAATGAGCCGTAGCGTGGTGAAGCTCGATGCTAAGAAGAAGGATAAACGCGGCTCTCGTTTCGCGCAGATCGCACGGAGCGCTGCGCTGCAATCGGGTCGTACGACCATTCCGGAGGTAGGGAGCATACGCACGCTTGCGCAGGTGGCTGAGCAATTCGGACCGCACGATCTGGTCATCGTCTTTTGGGAAGAGGAAGACTTGGAAAGCAGCGTGTCAGCCTTTTTCGATTCACCTGCAACGAAATCTCTTCTTGAATCGCTCGAGCGTATCTGGATTGTTATCGGCCCTGAGGGCGGCATGGGCGCCGACGAGGTGCAGTGCGTCGAGGATTCTGAGGCCACGGTCGTTGTTCTTTCGCTCGGACCGACGATCTTGCGCACCGAAACTGCGGGGGTGGTAGCCTGCGCGCTGGTGTTCAACGAACTACGCAACTGTGCAGCGCAGGTCTCATGATGAGATTCCATGTGGTGAACCTTGGATGCAAGGTGAATAAAGCTGAATCCGATTCGATGAGCGCGCATTTGCTCGCTACGGGAAATGAGCTGGTCAGCCTCGATGAGGCTGATGCGATCATCATCAATACGTGCACGGTAACGGGAGATGCAGAGAAGAAGACGCGCAAGACCGTCCGCCGCGCTCTTCGCGAGAATACCCATGCGCGCGTGATGGTCACCGGTTGCGCTGCAGCGATCTCTCCCGATTTCTATCGTGCGCTCGATTCTCGTGTGGAGATCATCGAAAAAGCTGCCTTTCTCTCGACCGATCCCGCGTGTCGCACCGGGCTTGCCTTTCCTGCTCGTGTGTCGGTGAAGGTGCAAGATGGTTGCGATCATGCGTGCACCTATTGCATTGTCCATGTTGCACGAGGAAAGGCCTTCTCACGCCCACTCGATGAGATCGTTGCCGAAGTAAAGGCGCTCGAGCACGCGGGCATCCGTGAAGTGATGCTCTCTGGCATCGACCTGGGATCCTATCGTTTCGAGAAGCAGGCGCTCGATGCGCTCCTATCGGCGCTCATCGAAGCTACCCACGAAATGCGCTTCCGCATCTCTTCTGTCGAGCCCGCTTCGCTCACTCCCGCTATGATCGAGCGGATCGCGCAAGCTGAAGGGCGTATCTGCCGTCACCTGCATCTGCCTTTGCAGTCGGGCTCAGACAAGGTGCTCAAGGAGATGAACCGCCCCTATGGTGCGGAGTTCTATCTGCGGCTTTGCGAGGATCTCTACAGTGCGCTTCCCACGCTCGCTCTTTCGACCGACATCATCTGTGGATTTCCGGGTGAGACCGATGCAGAGTTCGAAGAGACGCTCTCGCTTGCGAAACAGGCGCGATTCTCGAAGATCCATGCCTTTCGCTATTCGATGCGCGAAGGCACGCCTGCGGCAACGCGATGCGATCAGATCGATCCGTCCACAAAAGAACAGCGCCTCAAAAACCTCCTCGCGCTTGCTCGTGACCTGCGCAAAGAAGACGGTCTGCGCCGCATTGGAGCGAGCGAAGCGGTACTCATCGAGACGCCGGGCATCGGCATGAGCGAATCCTATTTCAAGGTCGAGGCACCTCGCGATATCCCGCAAGGGACTCTTTGTGAGCTTTCCTTAACAGCACTTGATTCATCTTGTATGATGAAGGCATGCAAAAAGAAGTAACACAATCCATCAATCTGAATGACCCTCTACTGCTCGGCAATCTGCTTGGACCGAACGACGAGAACCTGCGTTTCATCCAGGATTCGTTCCAGGCGCGCATCACGGTGCGGGGCAGTCAGATCGAGATCGAGGGTTCGCCCATCGAGGTGGACAGTATCACCACGCTCATCTCGGACATGCTCGCCGATATCGATCAAGGCGTTGAGCCCGATGTCGAGTCGATCAAGCGCTCGCTCGCGCTCCTTCACGAAGGGGAGTACGCCCCTAAAGAGCTTCATGATGATGTGGTCCTTTCCTATAAAGGACGCGTGATTCGCCCGAAGACTCCTATGCAGAAAGAGTATCTCGACTATATCCGCACGAAGACCATCACCTTCGGTATGGGCCCCGCTGGTACGGGTAAGACCTATCTTGCCATGGCCATGGCGGTCGCTGCGCTCAATCGCAAGGAGGTCGGGCGCATCCTGCTCACGCGCCCGGTGGTAGAGGCGGGGGAGAACCTCGGCTTTCTGCCCGGAACGCTCACCGAGAAGATCGATCCCTATATTCGTCCGCTCTACGATGCGCTCTTCGACATGATGGACCCCGTGCGCGCCAATAAGCTGCTCGCCGAAGGGGTGATCGAGATCGCTCCGCTCGCGTTCATGCGTGGTCGAACCTTGAACGACAGCTTCATCATCTTGGACGAGGCGCAAAATACCACGTCTCAGCAGATGAAGATGTTCATCACGCGTCTTGGCATGGGTTCGAAGATGGTCATCACCGGCGACATGACGCAGACCGACCTGCCCAAGGGTATCTCTGGGCTTCAGACAGTACGCCAAGTTCTCGAAGGGATCGATGAGATCGGCTTCATCGAATTCCAGACGCGCGATGTCGTGCGTAATTCGCTCGTTTCGAAGATCATCGCAGCGTATGCTCGTGCCGAGGCGAACAACCTTCGTTTGTAGAGGTGATGGGTAAGATGGATATCGCTTTGCGTTTCGACTACGGCGAGGATAAGCTTGCCGGTCTTCCCCTTGAAGAGCTCATCGCATTCGTGCTCGCTTCCCGTAAGCTCCCGCAAACTACCAGTGTTTCGGTCACCTTCGTTTCGAACGAACGCATCCACGAGCTGAATCGCGCCTATCGTGGCATCGATAAGCCCACCGATGTGCTCTCGTTCGAATGCGATAACATTCCGTTCGAAGGTGAGGCGATCGATCAGAACGAAGAATACGAACTGGGCGATGTGATCATCGCTACCGATGTCGCTATCGCGCAAACTGCAGAATTCGGTACCACGCTTGAAGAAGAGGTGAGCCTGCTCATCACGCACGGACTGCTGCATCTCTGCGGCTACGATCACATCGAAGAAGCTGAAGCGCTCGAGATGGAGGCGCTCGAAGATGAGCTCTTGGCGCAGTGGAACGAAGTCAAGGCGAGCTCTCAGGCGAGCGGTTCTTCTGAGTAGAGGTTCGCATGGCTTTCAAGGACTCAGATTTCACCTTCATCGCTTCCGTGCGCTGTGCGCTCAAGGGCGTGCGCTTTGCAAGTAGGGAGCGCAACTTCCGTATCGACATCGTCTGCGCGCTCATCACGATCATCCTCGGTTTCGTCTGTCAGATCTCCGCCTTCGAATGGTTGGTGGTGGTCGCTTGTTTTGGGCTGGTGCTCGGCGGCGAGGCGCTCAATTCAGCGTTGGAATACATCGTCGATCTTGCAAGCCCTGATTATCATGTGCTCGCGGGCAAGGCGAAGGACTGCGCTGCAGGAGCGGTGCTCCTCTTCGCGGCTGCATCGTTCGTCATCGGGTGCATCATCTTCATCCCGAAGTTGCTCGCCCTTGTCTTTGGAGCGTGATCATGAACGCAGAACAGGGTTTCAAATCAGGTTTCGTCACGCTGCTCGGGCGACCTAACGCAGGCAAATCGACGTTGCTGAACGCGATCATGCATAAGAAGTTCGCGATCGCTTCACCGACCGCACAGACAACGCGCCATCGCTTCCGCGCGATCCACACCACCGAAGACTATCAGCTTGTCATCGTGGATACGCCGGGGCTTCACAAGCCTCATGATGCGCTTGGAGAAGAGCTGAACACCACCGCGATCAAGGCGCTCGAAGGCGTGGATGTGGCAGCATTCCTGCTCGATGCATCCGAGCCGCTCGGTACAGGAGACGAATGGGTGATCGCGCAGCTCGCGAATGCGAAGAATACGCCGAAGATCCTAGTCATCTCCAAGAGCGCTACGGCAAGCGAAGAAGAGATCGCCGCGCAGATCGAAGCGGCAAGCGCGCTTGCTCGCTGGGATGAGATCGTGGTCACGAGCGCGCTTGAGGGAGAGAATGTCGAGGCCTTCGTCGATGCTGTGGTGAACTATCTTCCCGAAGGTCCGCTTTGGTTCCCAGCCGACATGGAAACCGACCAACCACAGGAGGTTATCGTTGCGGAATTCATCCGCGAGAAGATCCTCTTCACGGTCTATGACGAAGTTCCTCATGCGATCGGGGTGGTGGTCGAAGAGATGGGTTATAACCGCCGTAAACATCTCACGCGCATCTATGCGACCATCTATGTAGAGCGCGATTCTCAAAAGGGCATCCTCGTGGGCAAAGGTGGCGCTACTATCAAGCACATCGGCACTGAAGCGCGCAGGGATCTCGAGGTGCTGTTGGGCACTAAGGTCTATCTCGACCTGCAGGTCAAAGTGAAGAAGAACTGGCGTCGCGACATCAATCAGATCCGTCGGTTCGGATACGGTGAGGGCATCTGATCGTTCATGGCAAGTCCTACCAAAACGGTCACTGCGCTCGTGCTGCGCCGTACGAAGCTCGGTGAAACGGATGTCATCGTCACACTCCTTGCCGAAGATGGTTCCCAGGTCAAAGCAGTTGCGAAAGGTGCGCGTAAGCCAACTTCAAGTTTCGCTTCGCGGCTGGAGCTTTACTCGGTTGCTAAGATACTGGTCGCCGAGGGCAAGAATCTCGATATCGTGAAAGAAGTGCGCCTGCTCGAAGGAAACGAAGCGCTCAGGAACGATTTCTTTCGTTCGAGCGCATCGGCGCCGCTCGTCGAGCTCCTTGCGAAGTCAACGTACGAGAACCAGCCGACCGCGCGCTTGTTCGCGCTTTCGCGCGCAGCGCTTCATTCCATCGCAAACACTCCTAACGATCCGCTCGTAGCTACGCTTGCGGGGCTCCTGAAGGCACTGGCATTCCTTGGGTTCCGTCCTTCATTCACAGAGTGCGTAGGATGTGGTGATACGCCTGAGCTTGCAGAAGGAACGCGGCAGACCTTCTCGTTCTTCGACGGGGGAGTGGTGTGCGCTCGCTGTGCGGCGCACCATGAGACCACGCTGGTGAGCGCAGGAGTGCTCCAGTGGTGCAATACGCTGCTCTATTCAACATTTCAAGAGATCGAGGCGTATCATGTTCCTGCTGGGGTGCTCGAAGAAGCGCTCGTGTTCACGAACGAATGGATCCATCTTCACCTCGGAATCTCCATGAAATCGCTTGCGTTCCTGTTCAAGAATGTATTCAACTCGTCTATCTGATCTCGTTCGCGCCGCTCGCGCAAATCATGTCTTGAGTTCGCCGGGCGTACCTCTATAATTAAACGGCTGCAAAACAGCGTTTTGGTACTTGGTCGATATGCACCACCGCTTATCAACCCAGTTCCAATGCCAACAACAAGAAAGGTGGAACAATGGCAAACAAAGACAGCATCTCAAAGGAGCGCACAGCAGAGCTCATCGCCGAATATGGCAAGAATGCTCAGGATTCTGGTAGTGCTGAAGTTCAGGTCGCGATCCTCACCGAGCGCATCCGTAACCTCACCGAGCACCTCAAAGAGCACCCCAAGGATCACCACACGCGCCGCGGTCTACTCATGCTCGTTGGTAAGCGTCGTCGCTTGCTCGTCTACATCAAGAACCGCGACATCCTCGAATACCGCGAACTCATTAAGAAGCTCGGTATCCGCGACAACATCTAAGGTCACCTTGAGCCCGCACCTCGCGGGCTTTTGTGTATAAACGGTCGGCATCGTAGAGACGGTGCTGCTCGGGTGGGCAGAACGCTTTGCCTGCGAAGAAGCTTCACTGCAATCCAGCAGGAAGAAAGAGAAAGAACGATACATGAAAAAAGTCACTAGAACATTCGAACTCTACGGGAAAGAGTACTCCCTCTCCACTGGCGAGCTTGCCAAGCAGGCATCCGGTGCAGTGGTCGTCACTCAGGGCGATACCACCGTGCTCGTAACGGCGGTCATCTCTGAATCTGAGAAGGACTACGATTTCTTCCCCCTCACCGTCGACTTCATCGAGAAGATGTATGCGGTCGGTCGCATCCCTGGAGGATATCTCAAGCGCGAGGCGAAGCCTTCCGATCATGGCATCCTCACCGCACGTATGATCGACCGTCCGATCCGCCCTGGCTTTGCCGATGGCTTCAAGCAGGAAGTGCACATCGTGGCAACGCCGCTCGTGCTCGACACGCAAGACCTGCCCGACTGCATCTCCGTTATGGGCGCTTCTGCTGCGCTCATGTGCGCAAGCGCTCCGTTCGATGGCCCTGCTGCCTGCGTACGCATCGGCCGTAATATCGAGACCGGCGAATTCATTGTGAATCCTACCGTTGAAGAGGATGAGAATTCCGATCTCGAACTCACCATCGCTGGTACCGCCGACTATATCTCCATGGTCGAAGCGGGCGCTCAAGAGATCTCTGAAGAGGATATGCTCGCTGCGATGACCTTCGGCCAGGAAGCCATCAAGGCATTCTGCGAAGAGCAGAGCGCATTCCTTGCCGAGGTTGCTCCTGAGCCGCGCGAATGGCCGGTTCATGTGGCGGATCCTTCCATCGCAGCACGTATCGAGCCGTTCTTCGACCAGATGAGCGCAGCGCTCAAAGACGCCGACAAGCATGCTCGTATGGCCAAGGTCGATGAGCTCAAAGCATCTATCAAGGAAAACGAATTCACCGAAGAGGAGCGCGCCGCTTGGGGCTCCGACATCGCTGCTGAGCTCAAGTCGCTCGAAAAGCACGCTATGCGCGCGATGGTCATCGAAACGGGCGAACGTGCCGATGGTCGTACCTCGACCGAGATCCGTCCGCTTCACATCGTTGCTGGCTATCTGCCGCGCGTTCATGGTTCTGGCCTCTTCCAGCGCGGTCAGACCCAAGCGCTTTCCGTTTGTACGCTCGGTATGCTCAATGAATGGCAGCGCCTCGACACCATCTGGCCTGAAGAGGGTAAGCGCTACATGCATCAGTACAACTTCCCGCCGTATTGCACGGGTGAGGTTGGCCGCATGGGTGCACCGAAGCGCCGCGAAGTCGGTCATGGTGCGCTTGCTGAACGCGCGCTCATCCCAGTCCTTCCGAGCGAAGATGAATTCCCGTATTCCATCCGCGTCGTATCTGAGGTGCTCGAATCGAACGGTTCTTCTTCTATGGCTTCTACCTGCGGCTCTACGCTGGCGCTCATGGATGCTGGCGTGCCTATCAAGGCTCCTGTCGCTGGTATCGCGATGGGTCTTATCAAGGAAGGCGACGATATCGTCATCCTCTCCGATATCCAGGGCCTAGAAGACTTCTTGGGCGATATGGACTTCAAGGTTTGCGGTACTGAAAAGGGCATCACCGCACTTCAGATGGACAATAAGGCACGTGGTCTCTCAGTTGATATCCTTGCACGCGCGCTCAATCAGGCTAAAGAAGGTCGTGCGTTCATCATGAATGCGATGCTCGAAGCTATCGATGCTCCGCGCAACGAGCTCTCACCCTATGCTCCGCATATCGAGACCATCCATATCCCCGTTGATAAGATTCGCGACGTCATCGGTACAGGCGGTAAGGTCATCCGTGGCCTTCAGGAAGAAACCGGCGCAACGATCGAGGTGCAGGAAGATGGCACCGTACACGTTGCTTCTACCAACGCTGAGAGCGGCAATGCTGCACGTGAAGCGATCCTTGGCATCGTGAAGGTTCCCGAAGTGGGAGAGGTCTACGAGGGCGAAGTGGTCGGCATCAAGGACTTCGGTGCGTTCATCCGTCTTACTCCTGGTAAGGATGGTCTGCTCCACATCTCGCGCATGGCCAACGGTCGCGTAGCGAAGGTCGAAGATGTGATGAATATCGGCGATATCGTGAAGGTCGAGGTCATCGAAGTGGGCGACAATGGCAAGATCTCGCTCGATCGTCTCGACAAACCTGATGTGAAGAGCGATGGACCGCGTCCTGGTCAAGGCTTCAACAACCATGGCAAGGAGAACGGTAACGGCAATCGTAAACCGCGTCGTCGCCACAATTAGTCTGAACATGGCATAAAGCGAATAAGCCCCTCACCATAAGACGTGAGGGGCTTTTTGTTGTTCTTCACCGGCAGCACTTCGCGCGTCTGCGCGCTTTGTCGTACACTAGTGTTCAAACCTATTTCATTGGAGAAGAGGATTCGATGTATAGCTATAAAACGAGTGGCGTCTGTGCACGTACGATCAATTTCGACATCGATGATAACGGCATCATCACGGCCGTTGAATTCGATGGCGGCTGCAATGGAAATCAAACAGGCATCTCGCGTTTGGTAGTGGGGAAGCCTGCCGAAGAGATCATCTCGATCTTGAAGGGCACTACCTGCGGCAAACGCCCCACGAGCTGCCCCGATCAGCTCGCCCGTGCACTTCAAGAAGCGATCGACGCACTCTAGATGATCGCTTAGATCCTCAATTCATCACCTAGTCTAAGGAGACACTATGATAAAAGTTGCTGTAGCAGGCTATTCAGGAAGGATGGGCTCTGCCGTCGTTGATGCGGTGAGCGCAGCAGACGATATGGAAGTCGTGTGCGGCATCGATCCGTATGCGACCGAGCAAGCATTCCCGACCTTCGCCACGATCGATGAGGCCCTCGCAGGCGCACAGTTCAACGTGCTCGTCGATTTCACCCAACCCGATGTCGTTGCAAAGACCTTAGCGGTCGCACTTCCTGCTGGCATCGATTGCGTTGTCGGCACCACGGGCATGAGCCAGGATACCTTGCAAGAGCTCGCTTCGAGCGCTGCCGATGGCGCTTGCTTGTTCTACGCTCCGAACTTCACGACCGGTGCCGTGCTGATGATGGAGTTTGCCAAGATTGCAGCGCCTTATTTCCCTGAGGCCGAGATCATTGAATTCCATCATGCCAATAAGAAGGATGCCCCTTCTGGTACTGCAGTACGCACGGCTGAGATCATCCAGGAGTCCCGCAGGCGCGATAGCGTTGCTCCAGGCAAAGAGACCGAGAATGCTGGTTGCGAAGGCGCGCGCGGTGCCGAAGTGGCAGGCGTTCCTGTTCACTCGGTTCGCTCCATGGGCTATGTGGCTTCGCAGGAGGTCGTCTTCGGCTCGATGGGTCAGACGCTCACGATCCGTCACGATTCATGGGATCGCACCTCTTATATGCCAGGTGTCTTGCTCGGCATTCGCAATGTTGGCGCACAGCATGGTCTTATTGTCGGTTTAGAGAACTTCATGTAAGAGTTGCGCGCTGCTCATGCCATAATATGAGCAGCAATCGAGTGGCAACCGTTCCGCTCATATCTATTTGCGCGTGTCTTGGCTCGTAGTTAGGAGATAACAATGTCAGCAGCAACAGCGCCTCGTTTTGGTCGTATGATTCCCGCAATGGTCACTCCGTTCGACGAGAACCTCGATCTCGACCTCAAACAAGCGCGTGCGTTGGCTCGTCGTCTTGTTGAGAACGGTGCCGATGCGCTCATCATCAATGGCACCACCGGCGAAAGCCCTACGGTGTTCTATCCGCAGAAGATGAAGCTCTTCGAAGCGGTCGTCTCTGAAATCGATGGGGAAGTGCCCGTTATCGCCAACGTGGGTGACAACTGCACGGCTGACACGGTCGATTTCGCGCGTGATGTGCAGAAGCTGGGCGTGGATGGCTTCATGCTCGTGGTCCCTTACTACAACAAGCCTCCGCAAGAAGGTCTCTATCAGCACTTCAAGACCATCGCAGAAAGCATCGATCTTCCGTGCATCCTCTACAACATCCCTGGTCGTTGCGTTATCAATATGACCGCGGAAACGACCCTTCGCCTGGCGAACGAAGTGGATAATATCGTTGCGATCAAAGAAGCATCGGGTAATCTCGAGCAGGTCGCAGCTATTCTGGCAGGCGCGCCAGAAGGCTTCGAGGTGTATTCAGGAGACGATGCCCTTACCTACGACATCATGAAGCTCGGTGGTGCTGGTGTCATTTCCACCATCGGAAACGTAGCACCCGATCGCATGAAGGAGATCGTCGATCTCTGCGCTGCGGGAGATTTCGAAGCAGCCGCGAAGGCTAACGAAGCCCTTCTTCCGCTCATGAACGAGCTTTTCATCACCTCGAATCCCATCATGGTGAAAGAGGCTTTGAACCTGCTCGGATTCCCTGTTGGTGGCGTGCGCTTGCCGCTCGTCAACGCAACGGCTGAACAATCAGCCGAACTCGCAGAGGTAATGCGCCAAGTTGGCGTTTTGAAGTAACCATCTATACAAGAAACAGCACGTCTAAGCGCACAAGGGCGTGCTGTTTAGAAATGAGAGGAAATGGCGCAACAAAAGACAGAATCGAAAAACCAGAACAAACGCAACAATGAAACTGTCAAGCACGTTCAGCTTGAACGAAAGCGCCCCAAGCTTTCCAAAGTAAATGGCTCAAAGCAGGGCAATAACAAATCGAACAATCAAAACAAGAAGAACAATAATCGCAGGCCGAAGCAAAATCAGACAAAGCGCGATCCTAAAGCAACGCTGCGCATCATCCCCTTGGGCGGACTCGATGCGATCGGCAAGAACATGACGGTCTTCGAGTGCAAGAATGACATGGTGCTCGACGATGCGGGTCTCATGTTCCCCGATGACGATCATCCAGGCATCGATCTCATCCTGCCGGATTACACCTACGTGCTCGAGAACGCTGATAAGTTGCGTGGCATCATCATCACGCATGGCCACGAAGATCACACGGGCGCTTTGCCGTATCTTCTGAAGGATCTGGGCAAGCAAGTGCCGATCTATGCGACCAAGCTCACGCTCGGCCTCATCGAAGGTAAGCTTAAAGAGCACAAGATCAAGAACGCGAAGCTTTGCGAGATCAAGCCAGGTCAGACGATCGATCTTGGATGCATCAAGGCAGAATTCTTCGCGGTGAACCATTCTATTCCCGATGCCGTGGGCGTGTTCTATCGTTCTCCTGCAGGCAACGTGCTCCATATGGGCGATTTCAAGCTCGATCAATCGCCGATCGATGGTGTTCAGACCGATTTTGCAGCTCTGGCACGCTTCGCCAAAGAGGGCGTCGATCTTATGCTCTCCGACTCGACGAACGCAACGAACCCCAACTTCACGCCTTCAGAAGCTGAAGTGGGCAAAGCGCTCGATCGCATCATCTCAGGCGCGAAGGGACGCGTGATCGTCGCTTCGTTCGCTTCGCACATTCATCGTATGCAGCAGATCTGCGATGCTGCTGTGAAGAACGGGCGCAAGGTCGCCGTTACGGGGCGCTCGATGGTCCAGAATACCGATATCGCGCGCCGTCTGGGCTACCTCAACATCTCTGATAAGGACATCATCGATGCGTACGACCTGAAGGGTATGCCGCCCGATAGCTATGTGGTCATGTGCACTGGCTCTCAGGGTGAGCCACTTTCAGCGCTAGCACGTATCGCCGGGGGTAACCATAAGACCATCTCGATCGATGAAGGCGACACCGTTATCATCTCGGCAACGCCGGTTCCGGGCAACGAGAAAGCGGTCACGCGTGTGGTGAACTCGCTCGCGAAGATCGGTGCGGATGTCTACGACAAATCGCGCGCATGCGTGCATGTGTCTGGTCATGCGGGTGCTGAAGAGCTCAAGCTCGTTTTGTCCATCGTGCGCCCTCAAGCGTTCTTGCCGGTTCACGGTGAAGCGACCCATTTGCGCGCACATGCCAATCTCGCTGAAGCAACGGGTGTTTCGCCTGAAGATGTCTTCATCCTTGAGAACGGTGAATCGATCGAACTGAGCTCTAAGGGGATCAAGATCGGCGAATCGGTGCCGAGCGGCATCGTACTTGTTGATGGTCTTTCTGTGGGCGACACGTCCGAAATGGTGCTCCATGAGCGTTCGAGCCTCGGTGCGCAAGGGGTGGCGAGCATCGCGTGTGCCGTGAATAGAAAGAGCCTTTCACTGGTAACGCCTGTTCTTGTCGAGATGCATGGCATTCCTGGCGGTGATGATCCTGAACTGGTGAAAGCGGTGAGCAAAGCGGTCTCGAATGCGATACAGCGTTCGCTCTCGAAGGAAGAGCCGCCGCGCGAAACGCGAAAGATCGCTCGAAGTGCGCTGCTTTCCGTGCTTTGGGAACGCACGAACCAGCGGCCGCTTGTCATCGTGAATATCCTTGAGCTTTAGTCTATAATTCATACAGAAACCTTTATCACACTATTAAACGCACTACAGAAAGGTTTACATGGCCAGGCAGCCCGACAATCGCTCGCGCGGAGCCTCGCAAAAAGGGAAGAGCGCTTCAACGAAGCGGTCTTCTGCTCAAGGCGCGGTCAAAGGAAAACCCGGTAATTATCAAAAGCAAGCACCTATGCAACAAGGTGCTTTGCTCGATTCACGCACAAGACACGATATCGCTGGCGTGGTGCTCGCGGTGCTTGCTGTGGCGCTGTTCATCACCGCTTTGCTTCCTCCCGATGGCATGGTTACCTCCTTACTGGGGGCGGGGCTTCATAATGCTTTCGGTATCGGGGCCTATGTGCTGCCATTCTTCCTCTTGGTAGTTGCGATCACCTATTTGCTCCGTTTCGATGCGGGTCTTGTTCCTGCGCGCACGGCGCTTGGATCGCTCATCATCTTCCTTACGCTGCTTACGTTGCTTTCGATGCTCATGCCCAATGCTGAGGTCGATCCCAACATCGTCTTCAATCCCCTTACGCTCGTGAATTACGGCGGCTACTGCGGAGGAGCGTTCGCTTGGGTGCTCCTGCGCTTGTTCGGCTTCACCGTTTCGCTCATCATCATCGTGGGGCTTTTCGTCGTCGGCATCCTCATCATCGGATTCTCGATCTCCGCGGCGTTCGAACGCATACGCGATGAGCGCCGTGCACGAGAAGAAGCAGAGGAGAGCGAAGCGGCGCTGTTCGCACGTATGAATCTTGCTCATACGCAAAACCAGCATCCGCTTGCGCGCCGTCGTCTCTCTCAGCGCATCGATCCTCGCAAGATCGAAGGGCGCGAATCGGTACGCCCCGCTCCTGCTCACGCTCCGCTTCCGGAAGAGGCGCTCAAGACCCGCGTGCTCGATCATGAACAGGCGAAAGAGGCGCAGTCTCTCACTCGAAAGCTTGGTCCGCGCAAACATAAGCTCTCCGATGCTCCCGAAACGCCCACAGCAGGCGCACACGAACAGAAGACGGTCCTGCTCGATGCAGAGGAAGTGGCAGCTAAGAGCAACAAGGCCGAACAGGCAGGGAAAAAGCCGAAGAAGAAGCGCGTGGCTGTCCCGAGTGCCATACCGCAGCCGCTCGATGGTTTCACGCTTCCCGATTTCAACCTCTTAAATGTTTCTTCTGCAGAGAACCAGCATGCAGAGACCGATGCCTCGCTCAAGATCGTGGCGCAGAACCTTGAAGATACGCTTCATGATTTTGGTGTCGATGCCGATGTGGTCGGGTGGGTAGCCGGACCTACGGTCACGCTCTTCAAGGTCGATCTTCCCTCTGGTGTGCGCGTCAATCGCGTTTCGAATCTCACTGACGACATCGCACTCGCACTAGCGTCGCCAGGTGTGCGTATCTTCGCGCCGATCCCTGGTACGAACTATGTGGGCATCGAAGTTCCTAACCAGGTACGTCAGACGGTCTATCTTGGCGATGTGCTCAAGGGCACTAAGGGCGGACCGCTCCAGATCGCGATCGGTAAGGACGTGGAAGGGGAGTGCATCGTTTCCGATCTTGCCAAGATGCCTCACTTGCTCATCGGCGGTACCACCGGTTCAGGTAAATCAGTCTCCATCAACGCTATGATCATGTCGATTCTCATGCGCGCAACACCTGCTGAGGTGCGCTTCATCATGATCGACCCGAAGCGCGTCGAGTTCACTCCCTATAACGGCATCCCGCATCTCTACGTTCCCGTTGTGACCGAAGCGCGTGAAGCAGCAAGTGCGCTCGCGTGGGCGGTCGCTGAAATGGAGCGTAGGCTCAAAGTGTTCTCTGGCCTTGGTGCGCGCAACATTGGTCAATACAATGCGAAGGCTCAGGAGAGCAAGAAGGCAGCTGAGAAGGACCCTGAGAACGCTGAGATGCTCGAAGAGCTGCCCTATATCGTCATCATCATCGACGAGCTTGCCGATCTCATGATGAACGTGGGCAAAGAGGTCGAATTCTCCATTTCGCGCTTGGCGCAGCTTGCTCGTGCGGCGGGCATACACCTTATCGTCGCGACCCAGCGCCCCTCGACCAACGTGGTCACCGGTCTTATCAAGGCGAACATCACCAACCGCATCGCTTTCAACGTTGCTTCGGGCATCGACTCGCGCGTCGTGCTCGATACGCCTGGTGCTGAGAACCTCATCGGCTTAGGAGATCTTCTCCTTTCCAAGCCCGAACTGGCAAAACCACAGCGTATCCAAGGGTGTTTCGTTTCGGAGGACGAGATTGCCGCAGTGGTCGAGCACCTCAAAGAACAGGGTGAGCCCGAGTACCATAACGATATCCTCTCCACGAACCTCATCACACTGGGTGATTCCTCACCTGATGGCAGCGGTTCTTCGGGTGGAGTATCGGATGACCCACTCGTATGGGAAGCCGCCGAGATCGTCTGCTCGACGGGCATGGGCTCCACTTCGAATCTTCAGCGTCGATTGAGCGTTGGTTATTCCCGCGCAGGTCGTATAATGGATTTACTCGAAGCAAAAGGGATCGTTGGTCCGCCCAATGGCTCTAAACCTCGCGAAGTGCTCGTCGATTCAGTTGAACTTGAAACGATTCGCGCGTTTGAGGAAAACGATGAATAACTACCGGGAGGGTTACCGTGAACCATATAAGCTTTGGTAGCGTGCTCAAAGAGGCGCGCATCTCGAAAGGCTACGAGCTCAATGCAGTGTCTCGTCGCCTGCGTATCCGCCCCGATATCTTAGAGGCGATCGAGAACAGCGATTTCGACCGCATGCCTCCACGCGGTTATTCGCGCAACATGATCAACGCCTATGCGCGTTTCCTTGGCTTGAATGCCAATGATGTTACCCGCATGTATCTCGACGAGAGCTATGCGAACCAGATCGGTCGTGCTCATCAGAATGCGATCGAGAACCGCTACATGCATCAGAACACCTCGCGAGCAACCTCGCGCCCGGGAAAGCGTCAGCCCACTAACCAATTCAAGGCGGTCTCTTCGAATCGCCAGCGCGTCAACGATGGCGATACCACCCGCAGCGGAAGGCGCATCTATTCCGATATGCCCGATGACAACGATCATATGGCTGAAGTACGCGCTCGTGCTCAAGCGCGTCAAAGCCGTAGCGATGACCCGCAGCTGCATCCCACACAACGTGAAGCGATCCCTGATGGGAAATACGTGAATCTCTATGCGAACCCTTCACGTGGCATGGGCCATGCGCCGCGCAATCGTATGCCTATCATCATCGGTGCAGCGGTCGTTATCATCATCCTCATCGTCGTTATCGTCTCCATCGTGTCCTGCTCGAACAATCAAAACGATGTTCAGAACATCCCTGTTACGGGAATCGAGAATCAAGAGAATGGCGATGATCAGGCCAGTCAAGAGCCTCAAGCAGTTGCGCCGACTGACTTCACCCTTTCTTATGAAGTGCCTGCGGGCAAGGAAGCCTATATCGAAGTGATCGTCGATGGCTCCACGAAGGAGGCGGGCGATGTGCGCGGCCAGGCAACGCAGACCTACACGAGCTCTGGCAACATCAAGTTCGTTACCTCCAATCCGAACAATCTTGTTCTCAAGGTAGACGGAGTGGAGCAAACGCTTGAAGAGAATAGCCGCGGTGTTGCGAGCGTCACGTTCAACTTCAATGAGATCTTGAACAAGTGGTACGCTGATCACCCTGAGGTTCAGCGTCCTCAAAGCTCCACTTCGGGCACGACGCCTACGGCGAGCACTAGGGGAGATTCTTCAAGCTCTTCAGGTTCTTCCAGCTCAAGCTCAGGCAGTTCTTCTTCGTCATCTTCATCGGGATCCTCTTCGGGATCTTCAAGTACGAGCGAATAGCGCGCTCACAACTCTTTACTATGAAAGGAACATCATGGCAAAAGACTCAAGTTTCGATGTAGTATCACAGGTCGATATCCAGGAAGTCGACAATGCGTTCGGGCAAGCGAAAAAAGAGATCGCTCAGCGCTACGACCTCAAAGACTCTGGTGCATCGATCTCTCTTGATAAAGCCAATAAGACGCTCACGGTAAGCGCACCGAGCGATTTCGTCGCTAAGCAAGTGATCGACATCATCTCTTCGAAGCTCATCAAGCGTGGGATCGATCTAGGAGCGGTGAATTGGGGCAAAGTTGAAGCTGCTTCTGGCGGAACGGTAAAGCAGACTGCTTCTATCGTGGATGGGATCGACAAAGAAACCGCTAGTAAGATCAATAAGGATATCAAGGCGACCAAGCTCAAGGTGAAGGTTACCATCGAAGGTGATAAGCTCCGCGTCTCTGGTCCTAAGCTCGATACGCTCCAGGAAGTGATCGCCTTTCTCAAGGAACAAGACTACGGCCAGCCGCTTCAGTTCACCAACTATCGCTAATGCAGGGAGCTTCTCAAAAAAGAGTTTCGCTCATCACGTTGGGGTGTGCGAAGAACGAGGTCGATTCGGCTCATATGGCGGCGCGCCTCGCGCAGGCGGGTTACGAGATAGTCGATCAGGAGCTGCTCGAAGAAGCTGAAGACGGCAATGGCGGCGCTACTGAAGCGCTCGATGCGATCATCGTCAATACCTGTTCGTTCTTGCGGGAGGCGATCGAAGAGAACTTGGATGTCATCTTCGATGTTGCAAGCCTTCCTTCTGTGGAGAGCGGTCGTACGAAACTGGTCGTTTCTGGCTGCCTTCCTGCGCGTTTTGGCGAAGAGCTCATCGAGGAATTGACCGAACCCGATCTTTTCATCCCTTGTGCCGAAGAGGACTCGATCGCCATGAAGCTCGAGGAGTTGTTTGATGCTCCCACGCGAGAAGACGCATGCAGCACTTCAGCTAATCCATCGCGGTTGAATGCGGGCCCAAGTGAATATGTGAAGATATCCGATGGCTGTAATCGCTTCTGCTCGTTTTGCGCGATCCCGTTCATTCGTGGTCGCTATCACAGCTTTTCCTACGAAGTTATCCATGCTGAAATAGCACAGCTCGTTCGCCAAGGCACGCAAGAGATCGTGCTCATCGCGCAAGATACCGGCATCTGGGGGAGCGATCTCGAACCAAAGCGCAGTCTTGCTTGGTTGCTCGACAGCCTTGCTTCTGCGTTTCCTACTACGTGGTTTCGCGTACTCTATATTCAACCCGAACATGTTGATGAAGAGTTGCTCGATGTCATGGTAGCGCATGAGAACATCTGCAACTATCTCGATATTCCGCTCCAGCATGTTGATGTTGATCTGCTCAAAGCGATGAATCGTCGCGGTTCGCGCGAAGAGTTCCAGGAGCTCCTTGCCCTTATCCGCTCGAAGTTCCCGCTCATTGCCTTACGTACTACCTTCATCGTGGGCTTTCCTGGTGAAACCGATGAACAATTCGAGGCGCTCTGTGACTTCGTTTCAGAGGCTGACTTCGATTATGTGGGGGCCTTCGCGTATTCGCCTGAAGAGGGAACCAAGGCTGCTGCTCTCCCAGAGCAGATCGATGAGGAGACCAAGCTCGAGCGCTTGCGTACCTTGCGCGATCTTGCCGATAGCGTTTCGCAAACTTCCCTTGCACGCTTCATCGGTAAAGAGGTTGAAGTGCTCGTGCTAGGCCACGAAGAGGATGGTGCGCTGTTCGGACGAAGCGCATATCAAGCGCCCGATGTCGATGGGGTCACGTTCATCGACGAAGGAGAGGTTGGCGAGGCTGTTCCGATCATGATCGAAGATGTGCTCTACTACGAAATGGAGGGTTCACGTGCGCGATAATGCTTCTTCACAACCTGCAGCTCCCACGACGATCTGGACCCCTGCCAATATCGTCACGCTCATCCGTATCTTGCTCGTGCCGGTCTTCTTCGTTGCCTGCGTGAGTCCTTGGCCAACGTGGTTCCCGGATTGGAACGAGGCGGAACTGCTGAAGCCCTGGCTCGCTGCGCTTCTGTTCGTGGTGCTAGCTTGCACCGATGCGCTCGATGGCTATCTTGCGCGCAGCAGGGGAGAGGTGACGAACTTCGG
The DNA here is from genome assembly GCA_958409415.1 of uncultured Eggerthella sp. Taxonomy (GTDB): domain Bacteria; phylum Actinomycetota; class Coriobacteriia; order Coriobacteriales; family Eggerthellaceae; genus Anaerotardibacter. The sequence continues at coordinate 112,290 of CATYMO010000002.1, forward strand.
CAAGTTCATGGATCCGCTGGCTGACAAGATCCTCGTTGCTGCGGCGCTTCTTGCATTATGCGAACTTCAGATCCTGCCTTCGTGGGTCGCGCTCATCATCCTCACGCGCGAATTCATCGTATCGGGTCTGCGCATGCTCGCTGCTTCTGAAGGAGTGGTCATCGCAGCAAGTTGGTATGGCAAGGCAAAGACCGTCTTCCAGATCATTGCGATCCTGCTCTTCATCATCAAGGATTCCGAACCGTTAATCTCAACACCAGCGATCGAGACGCCACTCTATGTTGTTTCCTGGATCGTCATGATCGTCGCGCTCGTGCTCACTGTTATTTCGATGCTCGATTATCTGGCGAAATGCCGCTCGATCCTGCGCTTCGTTCCTGGTGAAGGCAGGATCGATGACGCTGAGGCAGCGGGAGAAGACTCTGCTGTTCTCTCTGAAGAGATCATTGCGCGCGCAGCGGCGCTGATCGTGCTCGCTCTAGAGAAAGGCGCCAAGCTCTCTACCGCTGAAAGCTGCACGGGTGGCTTGATCGCGGGCTCTCTTACCGCAGTTCCGGGAAGCTCTTCTGTTGTTGAGGGCGGTGTGGTGAGCTATTCGAATGAGGTCAAGCACCACTTGCTCAACGTGAGAGCTTCAGACCTTGAACACTACGGAGCAGTGAGCGAACCGGTGGCCATCCAGATGGCGCAGGGTTCACGCAGCGCTCTTTCCACCACGGTTGCCGTTGCGGTAACCGGAGTTGCAGGACCAGGTGGTGGCTCGCCTGAGAAGCCTGTCGGTACCGTTTGGTTCGGTGTCGATAGCCCTCGGGGAAGCCGGGCGGAGGTCATGCATTTTGCAGGGGATCGCGCGAGCGTGCGCGAACAGACCGTGGCTCATGCGCTCATGCTCTTCGAAGATGAGCTCGCCGCTCTTTAGGGCGTTCATTGGGTGAAGGGCTCGTTGCTCGTTCGCCGAATAGTGGTCACTTCGTCAAAGTTCGAACAAATTTGAGTTTTACGTGAGTTCGCTCGAAAATAAACATCAAATAAAGTTCAAAAAAATATAAGGTTTCCTTTCTATTATTTCAGATAGAGATATTGAAATCGAACAGGTGTTCGGTTATCTTGTAAGTATCACTTCGTGTTCTGATAAGGAGAACCAATGATCAAGGATAAAGAATCCACGCTTAAAATCACTACTGACGAGATCGAGAAGAAGTTCGGCAAAGGTGCGATCATGCGCCTTGGTGAAAGCACGGCCCTCAATGTTGAGGCTATCCCCACAGGAGCACTGCCACTCGATGTCGCCCTTGGCATTGGTGGAGTGCCCCGTGGCAGGATCGTTGAGATCTATGGCCCCGAATCAAGCGGTAAGACCACGGTCGCACTTCATATCATCGCTGAAGCGCAAGCAGCGGGAGGCATCGTTGCCTTCATCGATGCCGAACATGCGCTCGATCCTGTCTATGCAGCGCGCCTTGGTGTCGATGTCGATGAGCTGCTCATCTCGCAACCCGATACCGGCGAGCAGGCGCTCGAGATCTGCGACTTGCTCGTTCGCAGCGGCACGATCGATTGCGTGGTCATCGACTCGGTCGCAGCTTTGGTGCCACGTGCCGAGATCGAGGGCGAAATGGGTGATGCCACGGTCGGTCTGCAAGCACGTCTTATGAGCCAAGCGCTGCGCAAGCTCACGGGTTCTCTTTCTAAATCTAATACCACCTGCATCTTCATCAACCAGTTACGCGAGAAGATCGGTGTCATGTTCGGAAGCCCCGAAACCACTACGGGTGGCCGTGCGCTCAAGTTCTACTCTTCCGTACGCATCGATATCCGCCGCATCGAATCCATGAAGAAAGATGGTGAATTCATCGGTAATCGCGTACGTGCGAAGATCGTCAAGAACAAGGTCGCACCACCTTTCCGTCAAGCAGAATTCGACCTCATGTATGGTGAAGGCATTTCAAAAGAAGGCTGCGTGCTCGATATGGGCGTGGAAGCTGGCATCGTGAATAAGAGCGGTTCCTGGTTCAACTATGGTGAAGAGCGTCTCGGTCAAGGTCGCGATGCGGCTAAACGCACGCTGCAAGAAAACCCCGATCTTCGCAACGAGATCGAGAACAAGGTTCGTCGGCATTTCGATCTTCCTGCGATCGATTGGGGAGAAGCAGCGCCTGAGGCCGCTTCAGCGCAGCAGGCCCAGAGCGAATAAGCGTGCACCTAAGGCAGACGTATGCTCATCGATAAGGATTACATCCAAAAGAACCTTTTACGCGAGCAGGAGCCCTCATTGCCATCGAGCGCTAGCGATGGTGCCGCTCCTGCGCGCTCGCCGCATGTAAATGAAGCACGCGATGAATACAACGACAATGCGAATGCTGCTTTTGGGAAGATCGAGCGCTTGCTTGCGGTACGTGATCGTTCAGTCACCGAAACCCGTTCTCGTCTCCAGCGCGATCATTATACCGAGCGCGCGATCGCTGAATCGCTCGAGCGCGCTCTGCGCTGTGGCTATTTGGACGATGCGCGTTTCGCTGAAGGCTTCATTCGCATGCGCTTGCGTGCTTCGAAAGGGATCAATGGCATCGTGCGTGACCTGAAAGGCCATCAGATCGATGCCTATGCCATCCCTGGTTTTCCTGATGTTTTTCTCGAAGAGCAGGGAAGCCAGCTCGACAACGCGATTCGTCTGCTCGAGCGTAAGCCACCGCGTGCGAAAAACAAGAAGCAAGCGGCCTACGCGAAGCTCATTCGCAATGGATTCTCGTCAAGCGTGGCAAGCAGTGCGGTCAAGACTTGGATGGCAGAGCAGGAAGAGCAGTAATGCATTTTGCGTGAGTTCTCGCTCTTTGGGCGCTCTTCTGCTAGGCAAAACGCGCCCTATCCTTTATCATTTTCCTAGCTTGAGTTTTCGCGTCATCAAGACGCTTTGTATATAACAGAAAATATCTTTCACTATACGCAAAGTGTTTGCGCGTACTCATGCCTGGTTGTTACTAGGCATTTTTATTGCCAAAACACCAGTTTATACCAGGAAAATAGGAAGGAAGAATTGTGTTTGAGGTTATCATCATAGCCGCAATTGCGATCATCGTTGGCTTCCTCATCGGTTATTTCTTGATGCTCAAGGTTCAGAAAGGTCGCTCCAAGGCTGCCGCAAAAGAAGCACAAGCGATCGTCTCCGATGCACAGCGAGAAGCGGAAAACATGCGCCGCGAAGCGCTCGTCGAAGCAAAGGATGAAGCACTCAAGATCAAGCAAGATGTGGAGAACGAAAGCAAAGAGCGCATGAAAGAGATCCGCTCTACGGAAAATCGTCTCATTCAACGCGAAGAGAATCTTGATAAGCGCAGCGAGTTCATCGATAAGCGCGAACATCAGATCTCTTCGTTGCAGGGTCAGCTTGATAAGCGCCAGCACGATCTGAACGTTTCACAGAAGAAGATCAATGCGCGTTTGGAGCAGATCGCTGGTCTTACGAGCGATGAAGCGAAGGTTCAGCTTCTCGATGGCTTGAAAGATGAGGTGGTTCACGAATCTGCCACCATCATCCGTGATGCAGAAATGCGCACGCGTGCTGAAGCCGATAAGAAAGCGCGTGAGATCTTGAGTCTTGCGATCCAACGCATCGCCGCAGACTACACCACGCAGATCACCGTCTCCACGATCCATATCCCCTCAGACGACCTGAAGGGCCGCATCATCGGTCGTGAAGGACGCAACATCCGTTCTTTCGAGCAGATCACGGGAACGAATCTCATCATCGACGATACCCCTGAGTGCGTTACTGTTTCCTCGCACGATCCGGTGCGCCGCGAGATCGCAAGCGTTACGATGCAGAACCTCATCGCCGATGGGCGCATCCATCCCGCTCGTATCGAAGAGATGTACAACAAAGCTAAGAAGTACGTCTATCAACAGATCAAGGAAGCTGCTGCTCAGGCAACCTTCGATACCGGCATCCATGACCTTCATCCCGAGCTAGAAAAGACGCTCGGTCGTTTGCGTTACCGCACCTCGTATGGGCAGAACGTGCTCACGCACTCTCTTGAAGTTGCCTATCTCTGCGGCATCATGGCATCAGAGCTTGGTCTCGATCCGGTTCCTGCTCGTCGTGCGGGTCTTCTTCACGATCTTGGCAAAGCGATCGATCATGAGGTCGAGGGCTCTCATGCGGTCATCGGCGCTGATCTTGCTCGCCGTTATGGTGAAGATGCCACCATCGTTCATGCGATCGAGGCGCACCACAACGATATCGAGCCCACTAGCGTCATCGATGTGCTTGTACAGGCAGCAGACGCGGTCTCAGCTGCACGCCCAGGCGCGCGCAAGGAGAACCTTGAATCCTACATCAAGCGCCTTGAGAAGCTCGAAGAGATCGCAAATTCCTATGATGGTGTTGAGCAGACTCATGCGATCCAGGCAGGCCGCGAGGTGCGTGTGATCGTAACGCCCGATAAGGTCGATGAAGCGCGTGCTACGGTCCTTGCTCACGACATCGCTGCGCAGATCCAGAGCGAAACCAAATATCCTGGACAGGTCAAGGTGGTCGTCATCCGCGAAACACGTGCGGTCGATTTTGCTAAGTGAAGCTTTTGCAGAGCGCTTTCGGTAGTAACCATGAGCACCGATGACCTTTCATCATTCATAGAAGATATCACGGGCGAAAGCTATCTCCGGGTTCAAGAGAATCTCGGGGATGGCTTCGTTCGTTTACGCGCCAAAGAAGCGCAACGACGTCAGGCTAAACAGGACATCACCTGTTTTGAGGACGTAGTGCTCGAGTTGCTCCGCAATTCGCGTGATGCGCATGCAAGCGCCATCTTCATCGCAAGCTGGAAAGAGCAGGGGTGTCGCTATCTTACGGTCCTTGATGATGGATCGGGCATTCCAGAGCATTTGCATGCCACGGTTTTCGAGCCTTTTGTCACCTCGAAGCTCGACACCTTCCACGAGGATCGCTGGGGTGTGCACGGCCGTGGTATGGCGCTTTATTCTATCAAGGAAAACGTCGATGAAGCTTCCGTGCTCTTCTCTGAGCGTGATGCAGGCACCTCTCTCGGGCTTCATGCGCTCGCGGCTCATCTGTCTGAACGCATCGACCAATCTTCGCTTCCTTATATTCATATCAATGAGCGGGGAGAGCAGATCATGCGTGGTCCGCGCAATATCGCGCGCATCGTGATGGAATTCGCTCTCGATTCTCAAGGAAGCCTTGATATCTTCCTTGGAAGCCCGGTGGAGATCGCCGCGACCCTTTCTCATTACGAACCGGCAACGCAGGAGATCGAAGATGGGTCTAGTTCGAAGAACCTTCATCCTGAGCGAGAAACCGTGCTCAACTATTTGAAGTACATCTTCGATCCTGATACCTTCAGCGAACGCGCGGCCGAGATCGGATTGCCTCTTTCCTCGCGTAGCGCCAGGCGCATCCTCGACGATCAGATAGCTCCGCTCAAGCCCTTTATCGAGCAATTATCCTTTGAAGGAGAGCAGAGCGCGAAACCCTCTGAATCTCAAGATTCTGCGGCTGAGAATGGTTCATCTAAGAGCCTTTATGCTGAACAGCGCAAGCTCAAGCTTTCACCAGAGGACTATGAGACGTTTGAGAAAGCGCTTGAGCAGGCTTTCGATGCCTTAGCGGAGCATTATTATCTCAAGCGTTCCGATGCTGTGAAGATTCGCACCGGCTCAGATAAGGTCACCATCACCATTCCGTTCGAGACCGAGCATTAACCCTGTTTCGCATCCTGAATTTGCCGAGGATTGCGTAATTATCTATGAATCGGTAAAATATCATAAACACACACTATAAAAGCAGTTTAGATGCACTACAAACTTGGAAAGATCGACCGATGCCTCAATCGAATTCACAAGAGACAGCTCCACAATCATCCGAGATCCATTGTCTAAAGGTTTCTTCGAAATCATCTCCTGCATCTGTTGCAGGTGCTGTAGCCGGCATGATCAAAGATGGTGTTCCCGTAGAGATCCAATCGGTTGGTGCAGGGGCGGTCAATCAGGCCGTGAAAGCTATCGCGATCTCTCGTGGCTTCCTTTCTCCTGTTGGCATCGATATCGTTTGCATCCCTTCTTTCGCCGACATCGTGATCGATGGCGAGTATCGCACAGCGATCAGATTCAGCGTTGTTCCTCGCTAAACCCACAGGAAAGGTCTTCATGACTCCTGTTCCATCCTCGCTCCAAAACCGCACGTTTCATGTGATTACCTTCGGGTGTCAGATGAACAAGCACGATTCAGAATGCATCGTTGGTATGCTCGAAGCTGAAGGTGCACGCCGTGTCGATTCGATCGAAGAATCCGAGATCGTCGTTTATATGACCTGCTGTGTGCGTGCAGCAGCAGAAACGCGCCTCAAAGGTCAAGTCGCTTCTCTTAAGAACATAGAGCTTCCTGCTCATTCCGATCTCGAAGAGCGCATCGTTTGCATAGGGGGTTGTATTGGGCAGCATGAGGGTGAGCACCTGATCGAGGAGCTGCCCCACGTGAGCGCTGTATTCGGCACCTTCAACCTCTCGAGCGTTCCATCGCTTCTCAAGCAAGCGATCGCTGGCCATACCGCTGCTGTTGAAGTACTCGACGCTGCTGATGAATTTCCTACCTGCTTGCCCACGAGCCGCGAAGTTCCCTGGTCAGCATGGCTTCCGATCTCCATTGGGTGCAATAATTTCTGCACCTATTGCATCGTTCCTTATGTGCGCGGACGTGAGAAATCCCGTACGGTCGAAGACATCATCGCTGAAGCGCGTTCGCTCGTCAGGGAAGGCGTGAAGGAGATCACGCTGCTGGGGCAGAATGTGAATTCTTATGGGCGCGATCTTTATGGCTCACCACAATTCAGCGAACTCCTCAAACGCGTTTCAGATACCGGTATCGAGCGTTTGCGTTTCGCTACGTCGCATTCGAAAGATCTGACCGATGAAGTGATCGCGCTCTTCGGCGAGCTTCCCAATCTCATGCCTGCGCTGCATCTCCCGGTTCAATCAGGATCCAACGCGATCCTTCATGAGATGAATCGCCGCTACACGCGCGAGCGCTATCTTGAGCTCATCGACAAATTGCGACTTGCGCGCCCTGATATCGCGCTCTCCACTGATGTCATCGTTGGATTCCCGGGAGAGACTGAGCAAGATTTCCTTGATACCTATAGCCTCATCGAACAGGTTGGCTATCACCAGGTATTCACCTTCCTCTATTCTCCGCGTGAAGGGACACCTGCAGCTGAGCTTGCACCAACCTCTACGCATGAAGAGATCCAAGGTCGTTTCGATCGGTTAGTTGAGCTCGTACAACAGGGTGCCTTTAGTGCCAATCAGGCAGATCTTGGAGCTACCGTTCCTGTCTTGATCGAAGGCACTTCAAAACGCGATCCATCCATTCTTGCCGGAAAGAGCCCTAAGAATCAGACGGTTCACGCCCCGCTTCCTTCGGGGGTCACGCTCGAACAGCTTTTGGGCACGATCGTGCCGGTGAAGATCGATGAAGCTCGAACCTGGTATCTCAAAGGTCATCTTGTTTAAGCTATGGCTCATTCTCTGCAGCATCCCCTCAACAGCGCTTCTTCTGAATCTCAAGCGGGAATCATAAACGATGCGCTCGTTGTTTCGATCGTCGGTCCCACAGCATCAGGCAAGTCAGCGCTTGCTCAGTCGGTGGCGCTTGAGCTCGATGGGGAAGTGGTGAGCGCAGATTCCATGCAGATCTATCGCTTCATGGATATCGGCACCGCAAAACTAAAGCCTGAAGAGCGCCTGGTAAAGCACCACCTGCTCGACATCGTCGATCCGGGTCAGTCCTATTCGGCGCAGCTATTTCAAGAACAAGCGCGCGCAGCATTCAGGGATATTGCCACGCGCAATAAGGTTCCTATCCTTTCAGGCGGTACAGGGTTCTATGTCCAGGCTGCACTCGAGGACATGCGTTTCCCTGAAGGCGAGCAAGATGATAACCCACTGCGGGCTCATTATGAAGCTCTTCAAGCTCAGCAGGGAAATGAGGTCTTGTGGAATGTGCTCAATGAAAAGGATCCTGCCGCGGCCAAGCTCATTCACCCGAACAACTTCAAACGAGTGATCCGTGCGCTTGAGATGCATGAAGAAGGCGTTTCTTATGCTGACCAGGTGAAGAACATCAAATCGCTCCCTGAAGTAGTGCCTTCCATACGGTTCTTCCTTGAGGTTGATCCATCCATCCTTGCTGAGCGCATCAATGCTCGTGTAGACATGATGCGCGAAGAGGGCCTCGTTGAAGAAGTTGAGGCACTCATGGCTCGCGGTTTCGAGGAGGCACTCACGGCCCCTAAGGCTATCGGGTATAAGGAGATCATTGCCTATGAAAAGGGTGAGATTACGCTTGATGAGGCATTTCGCCAGATCAAAACCGCTACAAGACGGTATGCCAAACGACAGCGTTCGTGGTTCAGGCGCGATAAACGCCTGATTCGTCTAGACGCAGACGATCTTTCCGTAGAGCAGATGACTGCGATCATCTGTGAGTGCTACCGAAAAGAGTCGTCCGATCTGCTCTTACGTTAGAATGTAATGCAAGACCAACTAAGGAGAATCCATCCGCTTTGGCAAAGCTTCATGTGAAAAAGATCCCTCAAGAATATGCGGAACGCGCCGTGTTGGTGGGCGTCAAGCGTCCTAACCAACAATGGCCAACCGAGTCCTCACTCGCTGAATTGGAGCGACTTGCACAAACGGCTGGAGCAGAGGTAGTAGCAACAACGTTCCAACGCCTTGAATCTCCTAATCCTCGCACCTTCATCGGGTCAGGAAAGGTTGATGAAGTAGCGCAACTATGTCGATCCTATGCAGCTGATCTGGTCATATTCGACGACGAACTCACTCCTTCACAGCAATCCAATCTTGAGAAGCAGGTGGGCAAGAATATCAAGATCATCGACCGCACCGCGCTCATCTTAGACATCTTCGCTCTTCACGCCACCAGTAGGGAAGGGCGCCTCCAGGTGCGACTTGCTCAAAACGAATACCTGCTACCGCGTTTGCGCGGCATGTGGGCGCACCTCGCATCGAACCGAATGGGTGGCGGCGTTGGATCGCGTTTCGGCGAGGGCGAAAGCCAGCTTGAGGTCGATCGACGTATGGTTCGTAAGCGCATCACTTCGATCAAGCGAGAGCTGGCCGATATCTCAAAAACGCGCACTTTGCAACGCAAGCAACGCTATCATTCAGGGATCTTCAAGGTTGCCTTGGCTGGCTATACCAATGCAGGAAAATCGAGCTTATTGAATACGATCACGGGTGCAGAAGTCTTGAGCTACGACAAGCTCTTCGCAACGCTCGATTCGACCACCCGAAAACTAGTGATCCCCGACGGACGCGAGCTCACCTTAACCGATACGGTCGGATTCATTCAAAAGCTTCCTACCACGCTCGTTGAGGCGTTCAAATCAACACTCGACGAGATCAGTGGGGCAGATCTTATCCTTCATATCGTTGATGCATCAGATGCTAATTTCAAAGAGCAGATCGATACGGTAAACGAGGTTCTTGCCCAGATCGATGCAGATGAGATATCGCGCATCGAGGTATTCAATAAGATCGACTTGCTCGATGAAGAGCAATTGAGCGCGTATCGAATGCGCTTTCCTCATGCGCTCTTCACCTCCACGCTTACGGGTGAAGGCATCAATGAGCTCATCAAACGCATCGGGCTTGCTGCTGAAGCGCATCAGGTATTGATGGAGGTATTGATCCCCTTCACAAAAGGCGAACTCGTGTCTCTTGCGCATAAGCGCTGCTCGATCCTTGCGGAAGAATACACCGAGGAAGGCACTCGTATGAGCTTGCGTGTTTCTCCAGAGCTCTCTGCGCAGTTCAGCAGCTATCGCATAGGCGAAGAGTAGCCTGAACTGGTATTAATACACGCGGCGCATGACCGCAACAACCTTGCCAACGATCGCACAATCACGCACGATGATGGGCTCCATAGAAGAGTTCTCAGGCTGGAGACGAATGTGATCAGCTTCTTTATAGAAGCGCTTCACGGTTGCGCCGTCTTCGATGAGCGCCACGATGATCTCTCCATTGTTCGCTACTTGCTGCTCCTTGACAACCACGTAATCGCCATCGTTGATGCCGGCTTCGATCATAGAATCCCCATGCACAGAAAGGATGAACGAAGCAGAATCGCCCACCAATTCAGTGGGAAGTGTGAGCGTATTTTCGATATTCTGCTCAGCAAGGATGGGCTCACCAGCGGCAACGCGACCTACCACCGGAAGCGAGATCGAATTCTCGTAGGCGGCAGAACCGTGGGTTTGGGTCTCTTCTTTGTGAGGGAGCGCTATCGAGCGCGACTTCAAGGAATCACGCACGATGTAGCCCTTATCCTCGAGCGTTTTAAGGTGCACATGGACCGTGGAAGGAGAGGAGAGGTTCACCGCCTCGCAGATCTCACGGACAGTCGGGCCAAAACCTTTTTGCTCGATATAAGACTCGATGAAATCGTATATTTGCTGCTGTCTTTTGGAGAGTGAATCCATTAGTTTCTCCTATACAAACATTTGTTCGTTTTTTCATTGACAAGAACGGATGTTCGATTTAAAGTATACACGAACAAAGGTTCTATGCAAGAGGAAGAAGCAAATTATGAACGAAGCGCATAAGAGATTCTTAACTAACGGCTCGAACGCACTCGAAGCAGACATCGAAGAATTCGATGTGTACGGCAAGCCTCAATTTCACACAATGACCAGCGCTAAATCTGAACGCGCAATCATCATCGATTTCGACGATGCATGCAAGGAAGCACATCAGACCTTGAGCAGCTCTCATGGACCTCTCGCTCATTCCACTTGGCTCGAAGATGCTCTTTCACTGCCGAATAAGGCGCTCGTTCGTATCAAGCATAATAGGATCTTGCGCGATCTTTTCCGTAAAGAATCTCAGGTGCATAAGAGTGTGAATCGCTATCGCAGGGATGATCTCATCACCTTTGCAAAAGGGTTCACGGCAACCGGCGTCACCGCCTTCTTATTGATCGTGTTCGGGGTATAACGATCAACCGTCCACTGATGCTTCAACCTTTTAACCTCAGTGATCGTCTTATTTAGGGGTGCGGTGTATAAAAACACAACATCTTGTGGTAGTGTAGTGCTCAAACGAACGAAGGAGCCCTATGCGTTGCCCATCTTGTGGTTATGGTGAATCTAAGGTCGTCGACTCGCGTCCCGCAGATGATGGCGCATCTATCAGACGCCGCCGTGAATGCCTTGAATGCGGTAATCGTTTCACTACCTATGAAAGACTTGGCGACAATCCGCTCGTTATCATCAAGAGCGATAATTCGTCTGAAGCGTTCAGCCGTGATAAATTATTCCGCGGTATTCTCATCGCATGCGCTAAACGTCCGATCACGCCAGAACAGATTTCTGACATCATCGACAACATCGAACGTGAGTTGCGCTCGAACCCACGCAATGAGATCACCTCAAAAGAACTTGGCGATCTAACGTTGTCATATCTGGCTGATCTTGATGAGGTTGCTTACATTCGTTTCGCGAGCGTCTACAAAGACTTCCAAAATATCGAAGAGTTCAGCAACGCACTGCACAATATCCATCGATAAACGCTCATTTCGGTCTTTCTGAGAAAACGACCTTCTGAGAGCGTTTCTAAGGGCTTGTAACAATCATGCATGATAAAATACCCGTGAAATTCACTAAGATGGCATCAGAAGCCGTTACACCGTCTCATGGACGTTTTGGCGATGCTGGATACGATTTATCAAGTTTAGAAGACGTTATCTTGGAGCCTTTTGAGCGAAAACTCATCAAAACAGGCATTTCGATCGAGTTGCCGCTTGGTTTTGCGGCGCTCGTCATCCCACGAAGCGGAAATGCGATCAATAAAGGTTTATCGCTCGTGAATACACCAGGGCTCATCGATTCGAATTATCGGGGTGAGCTGAAGGCGATCGCGATCAACCTTGACACCAAAACTCCGATAGAGATACGCAAGGGCGATCGAATCGCACAGCTTATCATCATCAAAGCAGAAGAAGTAGATTTCACCGAGGTTGATGAATTGAGCGAGACCGAGCGAGGGAGCGGCGGTTTTGGCTCAAGTGGCAATTAGCGTACTTGCTTCACCTGCTTATTCTCTATATTAATTTGATAATATATCTTATGTAAACTAAGAACTATTTAAGACAATGCGAAGATCGCGGGTTCTCTCCTCTCGCAATTCTTCTTCATTTTTGGTTAGGAATTACTGTGTGACGGTCTGGCTCTGGCGCCAGAGCACAACGGTGTTTGATCAAGTACGTGCGTTAGTTACGAAAGTTTCACCATGAGATCACGCAGCGCACGCGCACGATGTGACACCTTCTGTTTCTCGGCAAGCCCAAGCTCTGCAAACGTATATTCGTTGTCAAAGTCATCCGGCAGGAAGAGCGGATCGTACCCAAAACCTTCGCTGCCGCGCACCTCGAACCCGATCAAGCCTTCGACCCTGCCTTCTGCAGTGGTCTCGGTTCCGTCTTCATCGATGAAGCACAGTACGCACGAAAAATGAGCCGTACGATCTTCAGGTCCAACCTGTGCGATGTTCTCGAGCAAGAAGGCGTTGTTCTTTTGGTCGTTTCCGTCCTCTCCCGCATAGCGTGAAGAATAGACTCCTGGTGCGCCATCGAGCGCATCAACGAGCAAGCCTGAATCATCTGCGAGGACCGCACAACCTGAAAGCTCATGAGCAGCCTGAGCTTTGATGCGGGCATTCTCTATGAGCGTGGTGCCTGTTTCTTCAGGGTTAGAATCGATACCGGCTTGAGCAAGACTCTCGCATTCCCAATCGAGCGCTGAGAAGAAATCGGAGATCTCCTCAACCTTATGAGCATTGTTGGTTGCGATGATTACCTTCTTAGCCATACAGGACGCTCCTTATAAGACGATATGAGTAAGGTGGTCGAGCGGAAAACGAAGCACACGGGTGCCAAACCGCCTGAACGCTTCGATATCGTTGCCCGACGTGAAGAATTCATAGCGTGCTTTATTGTCGGGGCGCGCAGTGATCCCCTGACGGCTCAGGATATCAGCACAATCACGTGCAACCTCAGAAGCTGAGGAGATGAGCACCACTTCCCTACCCATCACGCCTCCGATCAGGGATTTCAATAGCGGGAAGTGAGTGCAACCCAGTACGAGCGTATCAACATCGCAGCGGCGAAGTGGATCGAGGTAGTCTTGCGCGATCTCTTGGAATTCTGGTCGAATATAAACCTGCGAAGCGAGCGAAGTATAGTTCTCGATCGGCCCTTTTGCCATCTGAATGCCCAGCTCAGCGATCTCGACGAACCGAGGCGTTGCCGTTGCGAACACGGTGATACCTGCATCGTTCGCACGAATAGCATGTGTGTAGACATCCGATTCGACCGTGCCCTTCGTTGCAATGACCCCTACCCTCTTGTTGCGTGTGGCTCGAGCAGCCGCGCGTGCCCCCGGCTCAACAACGCCGATGACCGGCACCGGAAATTTCGTTTGCGCCAAGCTCAGCCCAGCCGCAGTTGCCGTATTGCAGGCGATCACGATCATCTTCACACCCTGATCCACAAGCCAGGTGCCAATCTGCTCCACGAAAGAAGCAACCTCATCGAATGAGCGAGGGCCATAAGGGCAATGAAGCGTGTCTCCAAAGTAGATGATGTTCTCATGTGGGAGCGCCTTCATGATCTCGCGCGCAACGGTAAGGCCACCAAAACCAGAATCGAAGACGCCGATCGGTGCATCGTCATAAGACAGATCGCGTTTTCCTACGATTCCCTCTTCTTGCGTACCGAAGAAACGATATGGTTCTGTCTGTTTTTTTGTTTGATCGCTCATGTTCAGAAAATCCATCGATCATCAGGTGCTATTCATGAACAAGGACTGCCACATTGGTAGTGAGGTTATCGTAGAACCACTTAGCGGCCTCTGTTGGAAGGTTCACGCAACCATGCGAACCGTTGCCCTTGTAGATCGAACCACCGAACTTACCACGCCAGCTCGCATCGTGCAGACCGATGCTGTTGCGGATGAAGGGCATCCAGTAGGTAACGTGCGTTTCATAGTCTTTCGTGCCATCGGCATTGAAGCCCGTCAGCACCTCAGGACTCTTCTTTGCACGAAGATAATACAGTCCGGTAGGCGTCGAGCGCCCTTTGCTCACGTCGCCTGTAACACAATCGGTCACAAAGAGCTCTTCATCCTTTTCATTGTAGTAACGCACCTTTTGCTCGGACAGATCGATGTCGACATAGGCCGTCCAATCACGTCCACCAGGTCCGTTGTACACATCGGCAGTCTGCTCGCAGGGAATATCGATCGCTTCGAAGTTCCCTGCAGTAACGTTTCCGATAAGCGTGCTCGCAAGATCGGCAGTGCTCACCTTCCAACCGTATACTCCCCCACTCACGGTAACGTTCTTCCCATCGGGGCGTTTGAACGTGCGCTTGGTGCCGATCGTATTGAGCTCAGCGCCTTTCTGTTCTGCCCAAGCGGCAACCGCTGCCTGATCGAGAGTTGGCATGAGGGTCTCAGGATCGAGCGTGAGCCAAGAAACGAGCAGGTCTTTGCCCACTTTACCCGCAGAGACCGTACCTTCAGCAAGCGTAAGGTCGATCTCGCCACTGATGAGCGTTTGTGCGGCAGGAAGCGCCTGCTTGAAGCGTTCGTCACTTGCGAAGATGGTCGGCTGGATGAAGACCTCATCATTGAGCTGATAGGTAGGTTCCAATGAAGCGAGACACCCGTCCACTTTAGAGATGAAAGCTTCCGCATCGATCTGATTGCCGTACACTTCATCTTTTACCACTACGAGATTGATGCGCTCGTCATAGGCGATGGTCGCATCGGCGCTGGGCGTTGCCTCTTTATTGTACGTCTCTACGGTAGGCGTGAGTATCTCTACAACCTTATCGTGATCGAATGAAGCATCGATCACATGGCTCACATCGTGGCTGCCAAAGACCTCGATGGGCCACAGCCAGACATTCTGCGACTCGAACGCATCCACTTTAAGCTTTTCAGGGTCAACAGAGAGGTCGACTTGCGCTGACGTGATGTCCTGGATGTAGTCATCTCCCGTGATGGTGAGCTTGTACCCCGGCACTTGAGCTTCGACCTTATCGACGAACGCGGTATCTGCCTGATAGGAGATATCTTCATCATTGAAGCGCGTGTTCGGATAGAAGTGAGACGAAAAGAATAGTGCTCCTGCGGCATACACGACAACGAGCGACGCAAGAATGACCAAGAGCGTGATGAGCAGTACCTTCTTCTTGGTACGCATCTTCTTAGGCTGCCCTTCATCAGCAGCTGCAACGACTTCATCTTGATTCTCTATTTGAGCAGAAGCTTCAGCGTCTGTCATAGTCGTCAGTCTTTCTTGGCAGTTACGTTCAGAAGTGCACGCCACGTGACTCTCTGAACGATGATTACAGGATACGAAGACCCACTTCCTTGAGCTGACGAGCAGTTACTTGATTAGGTGCACCCGTCATTGGATCGGAAGCAGAAGAGGTCTTCGGGAACGCGATAACGTCACGAATGGATTGTTTGTCGGCAAGCAGCATGACCAAGCGGTCGAGGCCGAGCGCGATGCCACCATGAGGCGGCGCGCCAAGCTCGAGCGCATGGATGAGGTGACCGAACTTCTCTTCGATCTCTTCATCGGTAAGGCCGCACACCTTCAAGATGCGTTTCTGTTCCTCGGCATCGTGAATACGGATCGTACCGCCACCCACTTCAAAACCATCCATGACCAGGTCATATGAGTAGCTACCGCAAGCGAGCGGATCGGATTCGATCTTGTCGAGGTCTTCTTCGAGCACATGCGTGAACGGATGATGCTCTGCGCTGTACTTACCCTCGTCTTCGTCATAGTGGAACATCGGGAAATTGACCACCCAGAGCAGCGCATGTCCCTCACGCGGGATATCGAGCGCCTCTGCCATGTGGAGACGAAGCGCAGCAAGCACCGCATTGGCCACTTCATAGGTGTCTGCAGCGAAGAGGACCAGATCGCCCGGTTCTACGTCGAGCGCCTCTTTGATGCCAGCGAATTCTTCATCGGAGAAGAACTTGATGATGGGGCTCTTTTCCTTGCCATCAGAAGTGAACGCGATCCAGGCCATGCCTTTAGCACCATTTGCCTCAGCGATAGAAGCGAGCTTCTCGATCTCACCACGGCTCCAGTCGCCAGCGCCCTTAGCATTGATCGCCTTCACGATGCCGCCAGACTGCGCAACGCTCGAGAACACCTTGAAACCGGAATCTTTCACGATATCGGTGATGTCAACGAGCTCCATGCCAAAACGCGTATCGGGGCGATCGCAGCCGAAACGATCCATCGCTTCACGGTATTGCATACGCTGAAGCGGGAATTCGTGCTCAACACCTACAGCCTTGAGCGCTTCGGCGAGCACTTCTTCCATGAGGTTCATGACATCTTCGCCCTCAACGAAGCTCATCTCGATATCTACCTGGGTGAATTCAGGCTGGCGATCCGCACGAAGGTCCTCATCACGGAAGCAGCGTGCGATCTGATAGTAGCGTTCAACGCCACCGATCATGAGCATCTGCTTGAACTGCTGAGGAGACTGCGGCAGTGCGTAGAACGTGCCCGGGTTCGGACGCGAAGGAACGATATAGTCACGTGCGCCTTCTGGAGTGGAATTCGCAAGGATCGGGGTCTCGATCTCGAGGAAGCCATGCTCGTTCAGGGCTGAACGCATCGCTTGCGCGACCGCATGGCGCAAAGCGAGCGCCTGATACATCTCAGGACGACGTAAGTCGAGATAGCGCCACTTCATACGTGTGGTCTCATCGGTCTCGATGCCATCTTCGATCGAGAACGGCGGCGTGAGAGACTTATTGAGCACCTGAAGGCCGTTTGCGAGCACCTCGATCTGACCAGTTGCCATGTCGGGGTTCTCGGCACCTTCTTGACGAGCGCGCACTTTGCCTTCGATCTTGATGACCCATTCGCGACCGAGATGCTCGGCAATCGCGAACTCTTCAGGGGTAACGCAATCGGGGTCGATGACCACCTGCGTATACCCATCGCGGTCACGCAGGTCGACGAAGATCAGTCCGCCATGATCGCGATTGTGCCAGACCCAACCGGTCAAAACGACTTCTTCGCCAATGTCTTCTTTGCGAAGTTCGCCGCAGGTCTTGGTGTGCATGCTGAACTTGTTGTTAAGTTCGCTCATCGTTTGAATCTCTCCTTGTAGTGTGTTGAATCGAAGGTTGATAATTGCTCTCTATTAAACCAGGCTGTTATGGTAAAGATGTGATGATGTCGCCCAAGGTAGTGGGCTCTTCGGTCAAAGCAGCGTTTTGCAAGGCTTCAGTGAACTTTGCAAGGTCGAGCGTTGTTTCCTCATGCGCATCCATGTCGCGACACGTGAGTGCATTTTGCGCAAGCTCATCGGGACCGACTACGAGCACATAGGAGGCTTGCTGCTTTCCTGCAGACTTGAACTGTGCCTTCAGGCTCTTGCCCAGGTGGTCCATGTCAGAAGCGATTCCCGCATCACGCAAGTGCTGCAAGAGCATGAAAGCCTGCGGTTTTACCGACGCATCGACGCAGGCGACGAAGCACTCGATCGTACGGGATTCTGGGAAGGTGAACCCTTGTGCCTCGAGGGCCAAGATGCAGCGTTCGAAGCCGAGCGCGAAACCGAAGCCCGGCATCGGCTGACCACCGATCTCCTCCATGAGCTTGTCGTAGCGCCCGCCACCACCGATGGCGTTCTGAGCGCCCATGCCCTCTTTTACCTGGACTTCGAAGACGGTTCGCGTGTAGTAATCGAGACCACGCACGAGCGTGGGGTCTTCAACATAGCTGATCCCTGCATCATCGAGATATGCTTTTACCTGTGCATAGTGCGCCTTGCATTCTTCGCAGAGCGCATCCGTGATAAGCGGCGCATCCTTCATAACTTGAACACAGGCTTCTTGTTTGCAGTCAAATGCACGCAAGGGGTTGCTGTGCGCGCGAGTGCGACATTCCTCGCAAAGATCCGCCTCGCGATCGATGAGGAACTGTGCGACCGCATCGCGATATGCCGGCCTGCAGGTTTCACATCCCATCGAATTGATGAGCAGCGTAAGCTTGCTCGTATCGAGCCCGATCGCCTCATAAAAGCGCATGAGCATGATGATCGCTTCGGCATCGATAGAAGAATCTTCCGAGCCCAAGCATTCGATGCCAACTTGGTTGAATTGGCGCTGCCTGCCCTTCTGAACGTTCTCAGCGCGGAACATCGGGCCGGCATACATGAGCTTTGCGGGCAGACCGCCTGGCGAAACCAGATTATGCTGCGCAACGGCACGCACCACCGAAGCCGTTCCTTCTGGACGCAGGCTGAAACGGCTATTGCTCTTCACATGACCGCCGCCAAGCAGGGTCTTGAGGTTTTCGCCTGTGATCGTGGCGAACATCTCTTTAGAGACCACATCGGTTGCCTCGCCGATGCCGCGCACGAAAAGCTCGGTCTGCTCGAAGATGGGCGTCTCGATCGGCTCGTAACCATAACGCGAGAACACCCCGGAAGCGCAGCGCTTGAAATGATCCCATATACGTGCCTGCTTAGGAAGCAGGTCGGTCGTACCTTTAGGGGCTTGAAGTGCCATAGAGAACCCGCCTGCTTAACCGAGGTGCGCGACCACAAGATCGCCCATAGCTTGCGTGCCTACGATCTTGTCGGCAGGGGTCTCATCGTTGGCGATATCGCCGGTACGCCAGCCTTCATCGAGCACCGCATTCACCGCTGAAACGAGCGAATCGGCTGCCTCGGTCATATTGAAGGTGTAGCGCAGCATCATCTCGACCGAAAGGATCTGCGCGAGCGGGTTAGCGATACCCTTGCCCGCGATATCGGGCGCACTGCCATGGCTCGGCTCATAGAGCGCCGTACCATCGCCGAGTGAAGCGGAAGCGAGCATGCCAAGCGAACCAGTGAGCATCGAAGCTTCGTCGGAAAGGATGTCGCCGAACATATTCTCCGTTACCACGACATCGAACTGCTTCGGATCGTTGATCAGCTGCATAGCGGCATTGTCAACGAGCATATCGATAAGCTCGACATCGGGATACTCCTCGGCGATACGATGCGTGATCTCACGCCACATGCGCGAGGTTTCAAGCACGTTCGCTTTGTCGATCGAGTGAACACGACCGCGACGTTTGCGTGCGGTCTCGAACGCATGGCGAACAATGCGCTCGATCTCGTATTCGGAGTACATGAGCGTGTCGTAAGCCTGCTGGCCGGGAGCGCCATCCACGCCTGCGCCAGCAACATCGTACGTGCGTTCACGTTCGCCGAAATAGAGACCGCCCGTGAGCTCGCGTACGATCACACAATCGACACCATCGATAACGGAAGGTTTGAGCGTCGAGGCGTCCGCCAGCGCATTGAAGATCACGACCGGACGAAGGTTCGCATACAGGCCCAGGCCTTTTCGAATAGCGAGCAATCCCTGTTCAGGGCGTGGTTTGCTGGGATCGGTAGTATCCCACTTCGGACCGCCGACTGCCGCAAGCAACACCGCATCGGAGCCAGAAGCGATAGCGAGCGTGGCTTCGGGAAGCGCGCTGCCCGTTTCGTCGATCGCACGGCCACCAATGAGCGCTTCGGTGTATTCGAACGATACGCCATGCTTCACCGCGATCGCATCGAGAACCTTCACGCCTTCAGCGATGATCTCAGGACCGATGCCATCGCCAGGTAAAAGACAGATCTTGTACGTTTGAGCCATGCTACTCCCCTACTCTTTTCCCAGAACACTGCGCGTGCGATTGATAAGACCGCCCTGCTCGATGATATCGGCGATGAAGGGCGGGAACGGTTGCGCGGTGAATACCTGACCCGTGGTCTCATCGGTGATCGTGCCGGTCTCCGTTTCGACCGAGACAACGTGACCCTCTTCGATCGCGTCAACTGCTTCGGGGCATTCAAGGATCGCAAGCCCGGTATTGATCGAGTTGCGGTAGAAGATGCGTGCGAAGCTCTTCGCGATGACCGCATCGATACCCGCAGCCTTGATGGCGATAGGCGCATGCTCGCGCGAAGAACCGCAACCGAAGTTCTCTTCAGCAACGATGATATCGCCGGGATTCACCTTTTCGACAAAGGTCGCGTCCAGATCTTCCAGGCAATGCTTTGCGAGTTCAGCAGGGTCAGAGGTGTTGAGATAACGCGCAGGGATGATGACGTCGGTGTCAACGTCTCTTCCGTAGCGATGTACCGTACCTTTATAGTTCATGAATTGCTCCTAATCTATATCTTCAGGCAGACCGATGTGACCGAGCACCGCGCTTGCAGCGGCAACAGCTGGCGAAGAGAGATATACCTCGCTCGTAGGATCGCCCATGCGGCCAACGAAATTTCGATTGGTGGTAGCGATCGCGCGCTCCCCCGCTGCCAAGATGCCCATATAGCCACCAAGGCACGGACCGCACGTAGGGGTCGAGACCGCACAGTTCGCATCAAGGAAGATATCCATGAGGCCCTCTTCGATGCACTGGCGATACACCTGCTGCGTTGCCGGAATGATGATGCAGCGTACGAAGGGATGAACCTTGCGGCCCTTCAGCACCGCGGCAGCCTGGCGCATATCTTCGATGCGTCCGTTAGTGCATGAGCCGATGACCGCCTGATCGATCTTCACCTCGCGTGCTTCGCTCGCGGGACGCGTGTTGGAAGGAAGATGCGGGAAGGCAACGGTGGGAACGATGTCTTCTGCCTTGATGTCGATCACACGTGCATAGACGGCGTCGGGATCGGAATGGTACTCGGTGAAGGGTCGTTCAGCGCGTGCCTTCAGGTATTCACGCGTAATATCATCGACCGGGATGAGGCCTGCTTTGCCACCTGCTTCGATGGCCATATTCGAAATAGAAAGACGCTCGTCCATGCTCAGGCTCTCGATCGCAGAACCGCGGAACTCCATCGCCTGATAGAGCGCGCCATCAACACCGATAAGGCCGATGATGTGCAGGATGATATCCTTGCCAGTCACGCCAGGATTGAGCGTACCTTCGATGTTGAAAAGAATCGATTCGGGAACCTTGAACCACGCTTTGCCGGTTGCAAGACCCACGCCCGCATCGGTCGAGCCAACACCGGTAGAGAACGCACCGAGCGCGCCATACGTACAGGTATGGCTATCGGCACCGATGATCAGATCGCCTGCGCCAACAACGCCCTGTTCGGGCAAGAGCGCATGTTCGACACCCATGCAGCCTACTTCGTAATAGTGCGTGATGCCTTGTTCGCGCGCGAAATCGCGTACGGTCTTCGCCTGCTCGGCGCTCTTGATGTCCTTGTTGGGAGTGTAGTGATCGGGAACGAGCGCGATCTTCGTGGGATCGAACACGCTATCGACACCGATCTTCTTGAACTCCTGGATTGCGATCGGCGCAGTGATGTCGTTTGCCAACACCAGATCCAAATCGCATTCGATAAGCTGCCCAGGAACGACCTCATCAAGGCCGGCGTGGGCGGCAAGGATCTTTTCAGCCATGGTCATCGGACGTGCCATATGCGCTCCTTTTCTTGCGATAGTTTTTGTGCAAATGGAAAACTAAATCAGTATAGCGCAAGTACTATTCAGGAGCGCTTTCAAGTGCACCAAAGGAGCAAAATCAGGCGTTATCTTTCAGCGCGGTCTTGATGTCCGTTTCAAGCTTCGCTTGGGTGAGCTTTTCATCGTGCGCATCTGCCTCGAGTGGCGTATCGCACCCTTCAGGCCCTACTTCGATCGGAACCTCCAAAAGTTTCGTTTCTTCGGAGGTTCCTTCCAGAGATTCTCCCGTGGATTCTTCGATCTTCTCAAGGTGGGTGCCTTCATTCATGGCCTGCTTCTTGCGCTCCGAGCGCTCTTTGATCCGGTCGCGCGAAAGCGGCTCAGAGAAGGCATCGCGCTTCCAGAAGAGCCACAGCCCCAGTAGTGCCATGGGGATCGCAACCTTGACGGTCTCTTGGAAGACGAACTCGAAACCAGCGAGCAAGAAGATGAGCGAGATGGCGAACACCCAGGCAAGCCTGAAGCGGAACACAAGCCCAACACCCAAAACGAGCAGGACGATGCTCGTGAGGACGAGCAGCGGTCCACCAACTACATTCGAGATGTTGATCCACTGCGTGAGCAGACTGTATGTTTCTGCCACATTCGGCATGAAGGGCATGATGAGATTCACCGCTGCGCAGATGATCACGAGCGTACCAGCGATCCAGCCGATATCCTTGCGTTTGCCTTCGGTGGTGGTGTCCTTCTTCGCCTTGAAGAAACCCGATTGCGAAAGCAGCACCGCACCGATGCAGAACGGGATCCAGAACATGATGCCGCGATAGACAAGAGCAATAGCGGTTGCTACCGAAAGCGAACAACCCGCGCTGGTGAGGATGGCTGCGATGGCTGCCTCGACCACGCCAACGCCCTGCGGTGTGGGGCTCAAGATGACGGCGATGGCCGCTACGGAGAACGCCGCAACGAGCGCTGCCACATTGTCGAAACCAAACGCCACACCGATCGCGATCAAGCAGGCCATGTTCAGAAGCGCAGAAGCAGCCGCATAGAAGACCGTGATGATGGCACCCTTAGGGTTGTGCGCGAGCACGAGCGCCGAATTGATGAACGACTGTGCCGTAGCCTTCCCCCAGTTCTTAGGGAGATGGCGCTTTGCGATACCGATCACCTTGTTGATCGCGTTCTCGACTACGCGGAACACCTTCACGAGCCAACCAGGTTTGTAGAAACCGAGCAAGAAGAAGCTCACCAACACGAGCAAGGTTCCGGCAAGAAGGAGGCCGCCTATCAAGAAGACCACGTTCATCGTGCCTGCGATGAGCATCGTGGTGAAACCGATGATCGAGATGATGAAGACCGCCGCGAAATACCCGATCTGAGAAAGGATCGCGCCACTCGTGGATGTGCCTATATCAAGACCTTTGCGGTGGGCATCGTCGATGATGAATGCAACACCGGTCGCGCCCGAGAACAAGCAGAAGGTATTGATGAACACGAGAGAGAAGATGAGCACGATATTGTGCCAAAGTCCAGTCTTCTGACCAACGGCACCGAAGGCTTCGTTGTATGACATAGCCTGCACGACATGACGCGCGACCATGATGATGCAGGCGATAACGAGCGGAATGAGCGCACCGCCCTGCATCGCATCGATGATGCTCATGATGTAATTGAGATTGGCGCAAAGAAAACACGCAGCGACGATAACAAGAAGTATGATTATCGCTTTTTTCATGGTGCCTTCGCTTCGTTTTGGTGTTCGTTTTGAATGGCGTTTCAGACAACTTGCGCACAGCGCCCGAAGCGCATGCCCCTTTTGTCGTCTCTATTTTACACGACCTTGTTTTTTATTATGAAGGTCTTGCGAAGCGAGCCTTGCTAAAGACGCGTTTTGGCATAAGAGCGTTACCCCAGCACAAGCTCACGAGCCCGTAACGTATTTGTAGAAACGAGCTGGAGAAAATCACCAACAGGCTCTTCGTCTTGATTATCCGATATAGTGAAGATCATGAAGAAGTCTGAAGCACTTAACATATTAGGGCTGCAAGACGGCGCAAGCGATGACGACATCAAGAAAGCTCATCGTAAGCTCGTCATCGAAAACCACCCCGACAAATTCGGTGCGGACGCAGCAGCACGCGCAAAAGCAGAGGAGAAGACCAAGCTCATCAATGAAGCGCGCGATGTGCTGCTCTCACGTAAATGGACGCCCGAATACTCTACTGCGGGAACACCGTATGGAGCACCTTTCACCTATCAGCCCTATACGCGCCCCAATGGAAATGGGCAGAACCCGCAGGGCGATAACCCCTTTGCTGGTTGGCCCTTCTCGGGTGTTGATTTCGTATGGACCGCCTGGGATGCCCAGGGTAACCCCCACACTTATCGCTCGAATGGAGAAGAAGGTTCATCTGCCGGAAACCCGTTTGGTAACAATCGCGCCGATAACCCCTTCAGCACGTCGAATCCTTTCACCGGGTCGATCCCCTTCGACTTCTCCCCCTTCGGGCAAACGCGCACGCCCGAGCAGATGCTCGAAGAAGAGAAACGGTCGCTCCGCAGCGACCTTGAGGTCTTTGCGGTGAAGATCGCGATCCTCGCAGCATGCATCCTCTTCTTGGTGCCTGCGCTGGGTTGCTATCTCTACTTCATCATCTCGATCGCGCAAGGTGTCTACAAGCGTCTTGGTGTCTTCAGCAGCTTCTTGGTGCTACCACTGCTCTTGCTCGCGTTCGTCTTCATGCCCGTTGCCAATGGACCGGTCGGGATCATCCTCATCGCGTTCGTGGCCCTTGCGTTCGGTTTCGATATCAAGAACTTCGTCGATCATGGGCGTCATATCGGCACGCTCAAACAGAAGGTCTCCCACCACTCCGAAAATGAGTGATGAGAGACCCTGAATACTGCTGAATATTGAATCAAGCAGGCCTTAAGCGTTCTTAGTTGCTTGCGCTCCCTAGTGGCGGAAGTGACGATGACCCGTGAACACCATGGCGATACCGTGCTCATTGGCTGCTTCGATCACTTCTTCGTCGCGGATCGAGCCACCTGGCTGGATGATAGCAGTAACGCCTGCTTCAGCAAGGGTGTCGAGCCCGTCGCGGAACGGGAAGAAGGCATCGGATGCTGCGACGGCGCCCTTCGCTTTATCACCTGCCTGTTCGACAGCGATGCGCGCTGAATTCACGCGGTTCGGCTGACCGCCACCTACGCCAACGTTCACTTCGTCCTTAGCGATGAGGATCGCGTTCGACTTGACCGACTTCACTGCTTTCCAAGCGAAGATGAGATCCTTCATCTCCTCTTCGGTGGGAACGCGCTTCGTGGCCACCGTGAAAGTATCGGCCTCTTCTGCAACTGCATCGGATTCTTGGCAGAGCAAGCCACCCTCGACCGAACGATATTCAACGGTTTGACCTGCGGGGTTCACGCCGCCGGTCTGCAACAAACGCGTGTTGGGCTTGGCGGTATACATATCAACCGCATCGAGCGAGAACTCAGGAGCGATGATGGCTTCGACGAACTGCTTGTTGTCGAAGATCTTGACGACCACTTCAGCGTTGATCGGACGATTGAACGCGATGACGCCGCCATACGCCGACACTGGATCTGCCTCATGAGCGCGCACATAGGCAGAGACCACATCGGTATCGACCGCAACACCGCATGGCGTGAGGTGCTTGACGATCACGCAAGCAGGCTCGTCATATTCACGAACCGCCGTCCATGCTGCATCAAGATCGAGGTAGTTGTTATAGGAGAGTTCTTTGCCCTGCAGCTGCTGCGCATACGCCAAGCTCGTTGCTGCATTCGGGTAATCGACCACGCGGAAGAATGCTGCGCTTTGGTGCGGGTTCTCGCCGTAGCGCAGATCTTGTGCTTTCGAAAGATTCAAGGACCTCATCTCGGGGAATACGACTGCAGGGTTGATCTCTTTCGTGAGCCAGGCAGCGATAGCGCCATCGTATTGCGCGGTGGTGTTGAACACATCGAACGCGAACTTAAGGCGCGTTTCATAGGTGGTCGCGCCATTGTGAGCGCGCATCTCCTCGAGCACTGCATCATAGAGCGCAGGATCGGTAACGACTGCGACCGAAGCGAAATTCTTCGCCGCGCTGCGCAGCATCGAAGGACCTCCGATATCGATGTTCTCGATGCACTCAGCGAAATCGGCACCACTTGCGACCGTCTTCTGGAATTCATAGAGATTCACCACGACCATGTCGATCATCTCGATGCCATGCTCTTTCGCCTCGCTCATGTGGCTCTCAAGATCGCGACGGGCGAGCAAGCCACCGTGTACGCGCGGATGCAGCGTCTTCACGCGCCCATCCATCATCTCAGGGAACTCCGTGACCGCATCGATCGACGTGACGGGGATGCCCGCTTCTTCGAGCACGCGTGCCGTACCGCCAGTTGAGATGATCTCAACACCGAATTCCTTCACGAGTGCCGAAGCGAATTCGGTGATGCCGGTCTTGTCGGTGACCGAGAGCAATGCGCGTTTGATGATTGGATCTGCCATGAATAACTCCTTAAGATCTTTGGGAACGCTGGCTATCTTGCAATATGAACCGTACGATTCGGACGCACCTCAACACGTCCTTCTGAAATGAGCTGAACGACTTCAGGAAGTATCACATGCTCTACCTCATGGATGCGCTCTTCAAGGGTTTCGAGTGTGTCTTCTTCTTCGATGTTCACCGCACGCTGCGCGATGATCGGACCGCGATCGTACTCTTCGTTAGCGAAATGAACGGTAACGCCCGTGACCTTCACACCAGATTCGAACGCATCACGGATCGCATGCGCGCCCACGAACGAGGGCAACAGTGCTGGGTGAAGATTGACGACACGATCGGGAAATGCGTGCAGGATCTCTTCGGTCACCTTACGCATGTAACCAGCCATGACCACGTACTCTGCACCGGCACGCTGAAGCTCTTCAGCGATGAGCGTATTGGCAACGCGCGCGTTCTCGTACACGCTCGCGTTGAGCGAAAGCGTCTGGATGCCTGCTTTTTGCGCGCGCAGGAGCCCTTTTGCTTCAGGCTTCGAAGAGATGACGATCACGATCTGAGCATTGAGCGTTCCTGCATCGATCGCATCGATGAGCGCCTGGAGGTTGGTGCCGCTTCCGCTGATGAGAACGCCTATCTTGAGCGGCTCGGTTCTAGCGGGTTGCAGATCTTCACTCATGTGTTCTCCTTTATAGAATGAAAACGTTCAAAGAAGCCACTAGATGCGCTAGTCTTCTTCGACCTCTTCGTCTTCGGAATACGCAGCGAACAGCTCTTCTTCATCGAGATAGACCACTTTGCCTACACCAGGGACGACCTGGCCAACGATGTAGACTTCTTCGCCTGCATCAGCCAGCAACTGTGCAACCTCGTCTGCTTTTTGAGGAGCGACCGCGAGGATCATGCCAAGACCCATGTTGAAGGTCTTGAGCGCTTCAGTTTCATTCAAGTGAGCTGCACGGCAAACCCAAGGAAGGATCGGAACCATATTCCAACTGCCCACTTGGATCTCTGCATCGAGCGTAGAAGGAAGTGCGCGGTTGAGATTTTCCGTAATGCCACCACCGGTGATATGCGCGAGCGAATGGATAGCGCCAGGACACTGCAAGAGCACCGAACGGATGGATTTCACATAGATGCGTGTTGGTTCGAGCAGCGCATCGAGCACACTATCTCCTTCAAGCTCGTCACGTGCGATGGTGAGCTCGTAGAGCGTCTTGCCTTCCGTACACACCTTGCGCGCAAGCGAATAGCCATTCGAATGAAGTCCAGAAGAAGCAAGACCGATCAGCACATCGCCATCTTGAACACGTGCAGGTCCGATCATGGCAGGTCGATCGACGATACCCACGGTAAAGCCTGAAAGGTCATACTCGTTAGGATCCATAACGCCAGGATGCTCGGCCATCTCGCCACCGATGAGTGCACAGCCCGCCATCTCGCAACCATCGGCGATGCCAGAAACGATCTCGGAGACCGCTTCGCTCTTGAGCTTCCCTACTGCGATGTAGTCGAGGAAGAAGAGCGGTTCGGCACCCGTAGCCAGGATATCGTTCACGCACATGGCAACCAGATCGATGCCGACCGTATTGTGCTTGTTCGCAAGCTTTGCCAGCTGGATCTTCGTGCCCACACCGTCGGTACCCGAAACGAGCAGCGGATCGGCCATCTGCTTGGCTGCGGCAATGGAGAAAAGCCCGCCAAAGCCACCGATATCGCCCACTACTTCATTGCGATACGTACGGTGAACAGCGTCTTTGATCGCATCGACCGCACGTGCGCCTTCAGCGGTATCGACTCCGGCATCGGCATAGGTGGTTCCCCCACCCTGCTTCGTCCAGCTTGGCCATTTCGTTTCACCATCGGTGATCGCAACTTGAATACGGTCAGTCATATCCGTCCTTGTCCTTAGCGAGCGTTGATCAAAACATACGCTCTTCATTGTAGAGCATTACTCATCGGTTCCAAAGGTGACCGACTGATCTTTGCCGAGTCCTGTTATCGCATCTGGGTCGCAGGGAACGAAGGGATCGTTGGGCACGGTCGTGGCGACTACCGTAGCGAAGAGCAGATCGCGGCCATCGTTGCGCGTGTATTCGCACGTGCAGAGCGCGAACGACTGCTTGATCATATCGGCCGTGAAGACATCGCCCTCCTGGTTGACCATACTGCGATTGAGCATCTTCTGAATGTAGTCTTGGTACGTCTCATCGGAGGCGAATTGCGTGACCACGATCGGCTCAGAGCCATTGGTCTTCAAGAGCGAGAAGGACTTCGCATAGTAGTTTCCTTCAGGTGTGAGGATGTATATATCGCGATGTTCGTTGAATTCCTTGTCGTTCTCCCAGTCGGTGAGCGCGGCGAACATCGATCCATCACGCATGTGGTGCCCATACAAGAAGGTATTGCGGTCGGTGAAATCAGGCGCGTTCTTCACATCGATGAAGATGGTTCCCGCACTTGAGAACCAACCATCGGAACCGTTGAAAGCAGTATCCAAGTACTTCGAATTATCTGGTCCCTGCACCACGGGATAGTTGATCTTGCTATCAGGGATATAGATCCAGCCTACGATATCGGGGTTGATCTTGCGCAGCGCGTCCCAGTCTGCGCTCAGGTCGGAAAGCTTCACCACGTTCGGATCCTCTTCGACCTCTACATAGGTTTCGAGCTCTTGGTAGGCATTCTGCTGGGACCAGTAGCGGAAAACGAGCACGCCAGCAGCAACGAGCGCGATCAAGAGCAACACGATCGCGATGATGAGCGCGGTCTTCTTGCGCTTTGGTCGCGCGTTTGCAGTATCGTTCTTCGGTTTGGACATAGAGCAACCGATCCTCTCTTCTTAAAGCAAAGCAAGCATCACTTGAATTCCTTCAAGCGCTCTTCAAGCGCCTGGTTGATGGTCTTGAGCGCCTTAACGCGCGCATAGAACTTGTCATCGCTCTCAAGGATAATCCACGGTGCTTCAGGAGTCGAGGTAAGACGGAACATATCCTGAATGGCTGCATAATATTCAGGATAACGATCGCGATTGCGCCAGTCTTCAGCGGTGATCTTCCATTGCTTATCGGGATTGTTCTCGCGCGCCTCGAAACGCTCGAGCTGTGTTTCGGGAGAGATATCCACCCAGAACTTGAGCAAGATCGCACCCCATTCGATCATGGAGCGTTCAAACTCGTTGATCTCGTCATAAGCACGCGCCCACTGGGAAGGGCTCGCGAACCCTTCAACACGCTCGACGAGCACGCGGCCATACCAGCTGCGGTCATAGATGCCCACATGCCCCGCTTTCGGCAGACGCGTCCAATAGCGCCACAGGAACGGATGGGCAAGCTCGATCTTCGTAGGCGCAGGCGAGGTGAAGATCGTATAGGAACGAGCGTCGAGCGCCTGTGCTACGCGCTTGATGCTTCCGCCCTTGCCTGCAGCATCCCATCCCTCATACATGATCATCATCGGCACCCGATGGATGTACATCTCAAGCTCGAGCTTGTTCAATATCTTCTGCTGTTCCTTGAGCTCACGCTTGTAATCTTCACGGCTCAAAGAAAGCGTATGGTTGACCTCCTCAAGGCGCGGATAGTTAGGCTGGATGGTGAATTCAGAAGCCTGTGGGGCTTCGAGCTCAGCCAACCGCACGCGCTCTTGAGCAGCCAGAAGAAGCTGTTCGTTCTCTTCAGGCGTACGCTTGCGCTCATCCACATAGGCGTTTTCATCACCCTGGGTCGCAGAATTCTCCTTTGCCTTCGTCTCTGCTTCGAGGGTAGCGGCGTCCTTCTCTTTCGTTGTGACCGACTCGAGCAGATTCACAAGCTCTTCCGCAACTGCCAGATTAGCGCGACGCTTATCCTCGGCGGCGAGCAAGGTCCAAGGCGCCTCATCGAAGTCGGTCGATTCAAGGAGCTGATCATAGAGCTTGTAGATAGCTGGATAGTCGAGCATCTGGCACAGATCGCGATCGGAAACACGCCAGCTGGTGGCCGGGTCGTTGTAGAGCTTCAGCAAACGTTCGCGCTGCGTCTTCTCGGTGATGTGGAAGAAGAACTTCACCACGATATAACCGTCATCGACCAGCTGGCGTTCGAATGCCTTGATCTCTTCGACAGCAGCATCCACCGTCTGGCGTGCACGTTTCTTCACGCGCTTGCGTTTCTTGTTCGAGTTGATGTGCATCTCGTTGAACACGTGGTCGATGAGCGCCGAATACCAGCCTCTATCGAAGATCGTGATGGCATCTCGCGGACCAAGCGCCTTCCAAAACTGCTGCATCGTGGGATGGTAGCCCGTTGCACCGAAGTCGCTCGAGCGCGTACGCTCTGCTTTGGCTGGATCGAAATCTTCGGTGACATGGACCGAAACGCCACGCGCATCGAGATGGTAGATAAGATCGGAGATGCGGCTTCCTTTGCCAGTCCCTTTCCATCCTTCAAAGAGCACGACCACTCCCGTGCCCGCCTTCTTGGCTTCTTGCTGAAGCACCACCAAGCGATCGACGAGCGCATCGTGGCAGGGCTTGTATTCTTCTTTGGAAAGCTTTGGTTGGTTGGTTACGATCGACTCGAGCATTGCCACTGGTAGTCCCCCTTGATCCCGGTGTGCATAGGCGCTGTGCGACTTTTGAGTGAAGCACTCGTGCATTGCGCTGATTTCTATCGCTTGAACTAGGATAATACTTTTTCTTACTGAATGCTCCTTGCCTTGTGAACTTATGAAAGATTCGCATGCATTCTAGGAAAAGACCGCCCAAAAGAGCGTCTTCCTCGCGTACTATAGCCCTATCGATGAACACAAGGAGGCCTTCTATGAGTCGCTACGCAGTGATCGATTTCGGTTCGAACACGATCAGACTCTGCATCTATGCACTGCCCGACGTCCCGTCCGATTCTCTTACGAAGAAAGATATCACGGTGCTCCTCAACTACAAGGAGATGGCAGGCATCTCCTCTTATGTTAAGAATGGGAAGTTGAGCGAGAAAGGCATCAAGAAGGCTTCTCGCATCTTGCGTGAGCAGATCGAGCGCGCCTCCTATTTCTCCCCCGATGCAGTGCGCGTCTTCGCGACTGCGGTGCTTCGCAACGCAAAGAACAGCGAAAGCGCCAAGCAGACGATCGAGAAGAACTGCGGAGTTCCCATCACGCTGCTCACGAATGAAGAAGAGGCGCTGCTCGGTCTTGCAGGTGCGAGCCTCGATGGAAGCATCGAAACGGCAACTTTGGTCGATATCGGCGGTGGTTCGACCGAGCTTACCGCGCTCTCCAAAGGAAAGCTTCAGGCAGCAACGAGCCTCCCGCTCGGTTCGCTTTCCTCGTTCACACAATACGTCTCGGGCATCTTGCCAAGCACGAGCGAAATAACTACGATCGCAGAGGCGTTCGACGCACTCTACGCCGATCTTCCAGAAACAGTCTTCGAACACAAGGAGCTGGTTGGTATCGGAGGTGCGATCCGCAGCGCCGCGAAGGTGTATGGCGATGTATTTCGCGAAGGAAAGCGCTCGAGTGAATTGCTTCCCGACCAACTTGATGAGATCCTTGCTGCCTATTCGCGCGATCCAGATGCCTTCATGATCAAGGCGCTCCAAACCATCCCCGATCGCATCCATACGTTCATCCCAGGATGCGTGATCATCTCTCGCGTGTTCGCGCTTACGGGAGCGCATAAGCTCAGGATCGCCAAACATGGCGTGCGCGAAGGCTTCTTGATCGAGCGTATTCTTGGAAATGTTGCCTGATTATTACTTAATAATGTTGCTTCGCTCTTCGTAAGTATTGGTACAATCATTTTGGACAGTTTCGCGCGTTCACCTCATAGTGGATAAACGCGTCTTTACCATGAACCGTCTTGAAGGGGCAATGAAACGATTATGGTAGCTAAAAAACAGCAGACTCACGACAACAACTCATCATCGCACAAGAAGCGCCTTGAGCGCCTTCCGTATATGCAAAATCGCGAGCTTTCGTGGATCACGTTCAATAAGCGCGTACTCGATCAGGGCGAAGACAGCAACGTTCCGCTGCTCGAGCGTCTTACGTTCGTCTCCATCTTCTCGAGCAACCTCCAGGAGTTCTTCATGGTGCGCGTCGGCAGCTTGACCGACCTTTCGCTCATCAAGAAGGAGATCCGCGACAACAAAACGCTCATGACACCTGAAGAGCAGCTCAATGCCATCTATCAGCGTTGCCATGAACTCTACCCAGAGCAAGAGCGCATCTTCCTGAGCATCCAAGATCAGCTTGAAGAATACGGCATTCGCAATCTACAGGTGAAGGACCTCTCCGATGAACAGCGCGAGTTCCTCCATTCTTACCTCGACGATCACGTTGTCCCCTATCTCTCACCACAGATCATCAATGCGCGACACCCCTTCCCGCATTTCGAGAACGGCAAGCTCTACATCCTGCTGCGTTTGAACGAGGAACTGCCCAAGGATCTTTCAGAAGACGAAGAAGCAAAGGCCAAGAAGAAGGCGAAGAACGTAGGTGCCGAAGATGTGAACTTCGGTTTGATCCCCCTTCCCCGTCAGGCGAAACGCCTCATCCTCCTGCCTGGTGAAGGTACGCAGTTCATCCTGCTCGAAAACGCCTTGAAGCTCATCGTCGATGAAGTGTTCTCCATGTACAGCACGAAGCGTGCGAGTGTTATCTGCGTCACGCGCAATGCCGACATCGACCCGAATGCCGATATCGACGAGATCGATTATGACTACCGCGAGCACATGAAGCGCATCTTGAAGAAGCGCGCTCGCCTTACCCCTGTTCGCCTTGAGACCGACACCGCGCTCTCCGCAGTAACGAAGGAGTTCTTGCTCCCTCGTTTGAATATCGATGCTGATCAGGTGTTCGTCACCAACGTGCCGCTCGATATGAGCTACGCTTGGGGCCTTCCCGATCTTGTCGACCCCGAGATCGCTGCTAAGCTCACCAATAAACCGTTCACGCCTGCCTGGCCTGCATGTATCGACCAGAATCGCTCGGTCATGCAGCAGGTCATCGAGCACGACAAGCTGGTGTCCTACCCCTATCAGAGCATGGATCCATTCATCAATCTGTTACGCGAAGCGGCAGCCGATCCTGCCGTGCTCTCGATCAAGATCACGCTCTACCGCCTTGCGAGCCAATCGCACCTTGCCGAAGCGCTTCTTGCTGCAGCTGAGAACGGCAAGGAAGTTACCGCACTTTTCGAGTTGCGCGCACGCTTCGACGAATCGAACAACATCGAATGGTCGCAACGCTTCGAACAAGCAGGTGCGCATGTTATCTATGGCTTCCGCGATTACAAGGTCCACTCCAAGATCTGCGTCATCACGCGCACGACCGATAATGGTCTGCAACGCATCACTCAGCTGGGCACCGGTAACTACAACGAGAAGACCTCCAAGCTCTACACTGACTTCTCGTTCATGACCACCGATCCGAACATCGGTAAGGACGCAGCTGAGTTCTTCAAGAACATGAGCCTTGAGAACATCTCTACCAACTACACCACGCTCTCGGTCGCCCCGCTCCAGATCAAGCCCATGATCCTTGAGAAGATCGACGAGCAGATCAGGCGTGCTAAGGAAGGCCTTCCGAACGGGTTGGTGTTCAAGACGAACTCGATCACCGATAAGGACACGATCGACAAGATCGTTGAAGCTTCGCAAGCGGGCGTTCACACCACGCTTTTCGTACGCGGTATCTCCTGTATCGTGCCAGGTATCAAGGGTTACACCGAGAACGTCGAGGTCGTTTCGATCGTGGGGCGCCTGCTCGAGCACAGTCGCATCTATGGCTTCGGCGTAGCTGAAGATATGGAGATCTATCTTTCGAGCGCCGATCTCATGACGCGCAATATGGATAAGCGCGTTGAGATCGCCTGGCCGATTCTCAATCCCGCTTTGAAGGAGATCGTGCTCGACTATTTGGATGTTTCGCTTTCTGACACGGCAAAACTGCGCATGCTCGAGTCGAACCTCGAATATACGCCGCTCGAATACTTCGCCGAAGAGACGTCGGATGGACGCATCGAATCCTTCGATTCGCAGGCGTTCCTCATCCATAAGGCCGAAGTTGATTTCGAAGACTCGGTGGTCAACCGTGAAGAGGGAGCGATCGCACGCGCAGCCCGCTCTCACATCAATCACATCATCGAAGAACCACGTGCAACTTCGCGCGAAGACGTTGATGGCAACCTTCAGAGCTCCATCGATCTTGAGGTTCCCTATCCGCTCGAAGTCAACCTCACCGAAGGTGAGCCTGGCGTGGTAACGAGCAAGAACGCGCAGGCGATCGACATCGAGACGATCTCTCACGATGAAGAGCCACAGGAAGCTGCTGCGCCTGTAGCAGAACAGCAAGCACTGCCCGAATCGGATCGTGCAGCTATCGCTGAGAAGGCTACGCGCATCACCTCGCGCCTTCAATCCGAAGGAACAGCTGCTTCTACGGTGCCCACCGCCGCTTCAGCCGCTATGGCAGCCGCAAGTGCCGCTGCTGCTCGGACGCAAGCGCCTGTTGCGCCTGAAGAGGTGAGCCTGAATCTCGGCCGCACCCCTGCTTCTGTTGTATCTTCCCCCGAAACGGTGCTTGCCTCTGAACAACCAGCTAGCGCCTCTACGACGGCTCAGAGCACAGAAGCATCAGAGCAACCTGCTCCGAGCAGCCCTGAAAGCACGGTTACCGGAACGCCCGCTGTTGCAGCTCCAGCAGAAGCACCAGAGGCGGTTTCGCAACAAGAGAGCGCACCACAACCTGAAGCCTCAGCTGCTTCTGATGCGAACACGGCAGAAGCGAAAGAATCTAACGAAAATGCAACGGTGATTCCACCTGCTGAGGTCGAGATCTTGCCGCGCGATAGCGAACCCGCTACCGTAGAGATCCAGCTTGTCGAACAGTTCCCGAAGAAGCCGAATTTCTGGAAGCGCTTGAAATTCCTCTTCACCGGCCACTTCTAAGCCAGTAAAACGATCTAGCGTTTGCGCCGCCCGTAAGCTGATCCCTTGCGGGCGGTTTTCTTTAGCTCGCCCATAACATCGGTCTCGGATTTTCCTTCGAGTTGGATGCGCAGGGACACGATCTCATCGCGCAAGGTGGCTGCCTTCTCGAAGTCCATCGCCTGCGATGCCGCGATCATCTCGTTCTCCATATCGGAGATAACGCGCATGACCTCACCACGAGAGAGGTTCGCGAGCTCGCGGTTGACCTCTTCAGCGCTCCGTTCGTCATCGCCACCCAGCTGATCGGTGATATCATTGATGCCTTTGCGGATGGTAGTGGGCACGATGCCATGCTCTTCGTTGAAGGCGATCTGGAGCGAACGTCTGCGCTCGGTCTCCTTGATAGCGCGACTCATAGAATCGGTCATCACGTCGGCATACATGATGACCTCGCCTTCCGCATTTCGTGCGGCGCGGCCGATCGTCTGAATGAGCGAACGATGATTGCGCAAGAAACCTTCCTTATCAGCATCAAGGATGGCCACGAGCGAAACCTCGGGTAGGTCGAGGCCTTCGCGCAGCAGATTGATGCCTACGAGCACATCGAACTCACCTAAGCGCAAGTCACGCAGGATCTCAACGCGTTCGATCGTGCCGATATCAGAATGCATATAGCGCGCCTTCACGCCCTGATCGAGCAAGTATTCGGTAAGGTCTTCAGCCATGCGCTTCGTGAGCGTTGTGATGAGCACGCGCTCCTTCTTCTCCACGCGTATCTTCGCCTCATCGATGATGTCGTCGATCTGCGATTTGATCGGCTTCACCGTAATCTTGGGATCGAGAAGACCCGTCGGACGGATGATCTGCTCGACCACGCTCTCGCTCACGCGCTCCTCGTAATCACCAGGCGTAGCAGAGGTATAGATGAACTGCGGGATGCGCTCTTCGAATTCATCGAAACGCAGAGGGCGGTTATCCAAGCACGAAGGCAAGCGGAAGCCGTGTTCTGCGAGCGTGGTCTTGCGTGAACGGTCACCTTCATACATGCCGCGTACCTGCGGCACCGTCACGTGACTCTCATCGATGAAACAGACGAAGTCTTCCGGAAAATAGTCGATGAGCGTATAAGGAGGCACACCAGGAGCGCGTCCATCCAGATGGCGCGAATAGTTCTCAATGCCTGAACAGAAACCCATGGTCTCGATCATCTCGAGATCGTAGGTGGTACGCATTTCCAAGCGCTGTGCCTCGAGCAGCTTGCCCTCTTTGTTGAACTCTTCCAGACGCTGCTGGAGTTCAGTACGGATCGTATCGAGCGCTCGTTCAATCGCAGGCCGTGATGCCACATAGTGCGTTGCCGGCCAAACAGGCAGTGCCTCGAATTCGGTGATGACCTCCCCGGTTACCTTATCGACTTCAGCGATGAGCTCGATCTCGTCGCCCCAAAATTCCACACGAAGCGGATTGTCGGAATACGGCGGGAAGATATCGAGGGCATCGCCACGCACGCGGAATGTTCCGCGCTGCAGATCGTAGTCGTTGCGATCGTATTGGATATCGATGAGCTTCATGATGAGCTCGTCGCGATCTTGCTCGACTTCCTTATCCAAGAATACGGCCATGCCTGCATATTCAGCAGGAGAACCGATACCGTATATGCACGATACCGAAGCTACCACGATCACATCGCGCCGCGAGAGCAAGGCGGAAGTTGCTGCATGACGCAGCTTCTCAACCTCCTCATTGATGGAAGCATCCTTTTCGATGAACGTATCGGTGGTGGGCACATAGGCTTCCGGCTGGTAATAGTCGTAGTACGAAACGAAGTAGACCACGGCATTGTTCGGAAAGAACTCTTTGAGCTCGGCTGCGAGCTGTGCCGCGAGCGTCTTGTTCGGAGCCAGGATGAGCGTAGGACGCTGGATGGCTTCGATCGTCTTTGCGACCGTATAGGTCTTTCCGGACCCCGTTACACCGAGCAAGGTTTGGTAACGCATGCCCGCTTCGATGTTCTTCGCAAGCTGTTCGATCGCTTCGGGCTGATCGCCAGCTGGCTCGAATTCGGAAACCACTTCGAAGGGCTGATTGGAAAGGCGCGTGACCGGCAGCTTCCCTTCCATCTGGGTGCCATTGATGTTCTGAAGGTGACTCATTTTGCAGCCTCGTTCTTGAAGCTCTCCCACCAAAGCGTGATCTCATTCTCGAAGTCTTCGATCGTGCCATTGTTGGTGAACACCACATCGGCGATCGCTTCGCGTTTGCTATCGGGAACCTGATTCTTCAAGCGATTGCGCGCATCTTCTTCGGTAAGTCCACGGCCGACCAGACGCGCAATACGCACCTCTGGCGTAGTGACCACTGCAAGCACCACATCAGCGTTCTTGTAGAAATCATCGCGACCATCGAGGATAGCCATCTCGAGCGCAACGAAATCATGCGTTTGCGCGAGATTATCGAGCTGACGCAGCGATTCAGCGTACACGCGCTTCAAGGTGACCGAATCGAGCAGCGCGGTCATCTCAGGGGAAACGAACGCTTTCGCTGCAAGAGCCGAGCGCACCACATTGCCTTCATCATCGAAGATATCGTTGCCGAACTTCTCTGCCAGCTCAGCTTTGGTGTCCGCGAAGGTGAGCACCTCGTGACCCACTTTGTCGGCTTCGACCGCAGCAACACCCTGGCTGCGCAAAAAATCGAGCAAGGTTGATTTTCCTGATCCGATACCACCGGTTATGAAGATACGTTTTGCCATAGGTGCCACCTTGAACGTTGAATGCTGAATGCTGAACGAGCGCACTACTTGGTGCGCTACGTCACTCTATATTACCTTTGATCATCTACGCATCTTACGCGCTAAATGTTACGGTGTCGATGATACCACCGCCTATGAGCACGCTTCCTTGATAAAACGCACAACATTGACCTGGCGCGGTGAGGGTCTGAGGCTCGAAGAACTCGACGCGTACGCGACCTACGCCAAATGAAGGATCGCCGTCAGCTTGATAATCGGATGAACGGCTGGTATCGAGCGAGCGATCCGTACCAAGCGGAATAACGCGCGCAAGCGCCGGTTTTGAACGATAACGGATCTTCACGCTGCGTGGCTCAGTGGGACAAGGAAGCATCCAGTTCAAGTCGCGCACCTCAACTGTTGAGATGAACGCTCGATCCTTTGGAGCGATCGTGACCGATTTGGCTTGCGCATCCTTGTCAACCACGAAATAAGGCTCGCCCATTGCAACACCCAAGCCTTTTCGCTGCCCGAGCGTGAAATGATGGATGCCGTGATGCGTGCCCACCACTTCCCCATCGCGCATCATGATTGGACCTGGATCATCCGTGATGCCTTGCTCTACCAGAAAGTCGCGATAATCCCCTGCCACGAAGCAAAGGTCTTGGCTCTCAGGGCGCTTAGCGACTGGTATCCCCTGATCAAGCGCATATTGGCGCACCTCTTGCTTGGTATACCCTCCCAGAGGCAACACCAAACGTGAGAGCTGATCTTGAGTGAGCAAGGAGAGCATGTAAGTTTGATCTTTCGCTTCGTCGAGCGCACGCTTGAGCGCAAACCGATGAAGCGCCGTGTCTTCTACCACTCGTGCGTAATGACCAGTTGCGATCTTCTCGCAACCCAGCTCATCAGCTGCCTGGCACAGCACGGGGATCTTGCAGAACCGATTGCAGGTCACGCATGGTGCGGGGGTAAGACCTCGTGCGCAGTCGGTAATGAACGGGTCGATCACCTGTTCACGGAAAACTTCGCGCACATCGTAGACCACATGATCGATACCAAGCGCACGACACACCGATTCAGCCGCAGCGATCGTGCTCGACTTCTCGGATGCCGTTCCTGCATCGGCATCATTGAAGACACAGGTCACCCCTGTCACGCGGTAACCCTGTGACAAAAGAAGAGCGGCTGAGGTTGCGCTATCAACCCCGCCGCTCAAACCTAGTGCAATATGTGCCTTAGAGCTATTCAGCGTCTTCGGCTTCTTCCTTCGGCTCGGGTTCATCGACATCGATCTCGATACCGAGGTCTTCCGCAGCTGCCTTCATGGAAAGCGAAATACGACGACGGTCGGTGTTCACGTCCATGACCTTGACCTTCACTTCATCGCCAACGCTCACGACCTGGTTCGGTGAATCGATGTGCTTCATTGCCATCTCAGAGATGTGAACGAGGCCCTCCACGTTGTCACCCAGTTCGATGAAGGCACCGAACGGAACGATCTTGGTTACGCGGCCATCAACGATGGTGTCGACCGGATAGACCTCAACGAGCTTGATCCAAGGATCTTCCGTGGTCTGCTTGAGACCAAGGGAGATGCGCTCACGCTGCAGATCGACGTCGAGCACTTCAACCTCAACTTCTTCGTTGACCTTAACGACCTCAGAAGGATGGTTGACATGGCTCCAAGAGAGCTCGGAGATGTGGATAAGACCGTCGATGCCGCCGAGGTCGACGAAAGCACCGAAGTCGACGATAGAGGAAACGGTGCCCTTGAGGCGCATGCCCTTCGAGAGCTTCTCGAGGATCTCTGCACGCTCGTTCTTGCGGCCTTCTTCGAGAAGAACACGACGAGAAAGGACGACGTTATTGCGGTTGCGATCCATTTCGATGACGCGCGCTTCGATCTCGGTGCCCAGATAAGCGGTGAGATCCTTCACGCGGCGGAGATCGACGAGGGATGCCGGCAGGAAGCCACGCAGACCGATATCGAGGATAAGACCACCCTTGACGACTTCGATGACTTCACCAGTAACCACTTCGCCAGCCTTGAATTTATCCTCGACCTGGATCCAAGCGCGCTCGTACTCTGCGCGCTTCTTGGAGAGGATGAGACGACCATCTTTGTCTTCCTTCTGGAGAACAAGTGCCTCGAGGCGATCGCCCAGCTCAACGACCTCAGAAGGATCGGCGTCTTTACGGATAGAAAGTTCACGAGCAGGAATAACACCTTCGCTCTTGAATCCGATATCAACGAGCACTTCATCATGCTCGATCTTGACAACGGTGCCGTCGATGAGATCGCCTTCGTCGAATTCCGTAAGCGTTCCATCGATCATCTTGTTCATTTCATCTTCTGAAATGTCGTCGAATTCAATAACGGACGTGTTTTTAATGTCGGTCAAAATGGACCCCTTTCGAATACGGGGACCTTTGCTCATGATTGCAGTTACATTTACCATGTATGTCGCACTCGAAACGAGTGCTTACAACAAACATGTCTCGCAGGTCCAATACAAAACATCTGCCGTACGTGGCAGACTGCGTAAGTATAGCACAGCACGCCTTGCGCACAGCAAGAGAAACGGCGAAAACATCACAAGATTACCCGCCAAGCGCACCGGTGAATCTTGTTGCGTTAAATGGCTGTACATTTTACGTGAGGTATCGTGCGCAGCGCTTCCCAATGAGGGGTGTGACTACCTATCTATCCGCACAGCGAAACTGAAAATGCTTATAGCGCCTGACCTCCGGCGAAGGTATGGCGTATCAGCTGCTCGCTTACTGTTAATGTTCTAGATTCCAACCGCGGCTGCGCAAGCGGTCCATACCTTCCCCTCCGGCCAGACCCTATAAGCTAACAGGGTGCGATTCGATCAGTGATACGTATCAATCAGCTGCTTCGAGGTCTACGAGCCAAAGAGCTTG
Organism: uncultured Eggerthella sp.; assembly: GCA_958409415.1. Classification (GTDB taxonomy): domain Bacteria; phylum Actinomycetota; class Coriobacteriia; order Coriobacteriales; family Eggerthellaceae; genus Anaerotardibacter. Next base: position 152,929 of record CATYMO010000002.1, read on the forward strand.
CAGGTTGTCGATCGTTTCAAGCTGGCCGAGCACGTCTTCGGTGAGCGCCGACTCGATGTTCATGAACACCATGACCAGATCGGAATCTTCGAGCGTGCTCACCTGCATGGTGGTGATGTTAACGTTCGCATTGCCAAGGATCGTGCCGATCGTGCCCACGCGACCAGGTGAGTCGACATACTGCATAATGAGCACGTGCTTTGCGGGAGTGAGGTCGCATTGGTAGCCCATGAACGAGACAATACGCGGTGTATGTGCAAGGCCCGAGATGGTCCCAACGATCGAATCGCCATCAGCGGCAACCTCGACGCTCGAAGAGTACTCGAGCGCATCGGCATTGGAATGATGCTCGATGCGGATACCGTGACGTTGCGCGATCGTGTCTGCGGTGGTGGGCGTTACGCGTGCACGGGTCTTACCCAGCAGATAGCCATCGAGCACGCTCGCGCTCAAGTAGCCCGTATCGAATCCTGCGAGCACGCCAGCCGTAGTGACCGAAAGCACCGCCGGCAATTCACCGCGCTTCACCTGAAAGAGCATCGAGCCAATGAGCTTGCAAACTTGCGCATAGGGCGCAAGCAGCTCAAGGTCTTCGCTTGAGATGTAAGAGCCATTGACCGAGGTGGGCACGACCGAGCCCTTCAGACCCTCATCCACATATTCGGCGATCTGCGTGCCGGCACGATACTGCGCTTCACGCGTGAGCGCACCGAGATGCGGCGTGATAGTGGCCTGCTTGAATTCATGAAGCGGGCTATCGTAGCAAGGCTGCTCGGTCCATTCATCGATACCACAGGCTGCCACCTTCCCTGCTGCCACGAAATCCGAAAGCGCTTTGACATCATAGATGCCGCCCTGCGCCACATTCACGAGGATGACACCATCCTTCATCTGAGAGAACTCTTCGGGACCGAACATGCCAATGGTCTCATCAGTAGCCGGCATATGCACCGTGATGAAATCTGCGAGAGGTAAGATATCTTCGATCGTATCGTAGAGCGTAACGCCCAACTGACCTGCACGTTCGCGTGAGCAATACGGGTCGTAGGCGATGACTTCCATACCGAATGCATGAGCGCGATCAGCCACGAGTCCGCCGATGCGACCAAGGCCGAAGATGGCAAGCGTCTTTTGGTAGAGCTCGGTGCCCGTGAAATCTCGGCGATTCCAACCGCCGGCTTTCATGCAGGCATCCGCTGCTGCCACGTTGCGCGCAGCAGCGAGCATGAGCGCCATGGTGTGTTCGGCAGCTGAGACAGTATTCGAAACGGGCGCGTTGCATACGATCACGCCATAGGCATTGGCAGCTTCGATGTCGATGTTATCGATGCCCACGCCAGCACGGCCGACCACGCGCAGCTTCTTGCCGATCTCGAAGATCTCACGATCGACCTTCGTTGCGGAGCGCACGATGAGCGCATCGTAGTCTTCGATGATGTCGAGCAGTTCTTCACGGGAAAGATCGAACTTACAATCGACCTCGTATCCTTTTTCTTTCAGGACCTCGATACCTGCTGGAACGATCTCTTCTGTGATCAAGATCTTCTGCGCCATAAGAACTCCCTGCATGTTTTACCTGCGCTAAGATAAGCGCAATTTGCGTTGATTCCCATCATAGCGGAAAGCCGGACAAGAAGAAAACGACCGCCTTCCTATAAGGAAGACGGTCGTTTAAAAGATCGATGTTTGATCGAACTTATTTCTGGATCCAGCTGAAGAGGGAGCGGAGCGTCTCGCCCACTTCTTCGATCTGAGAAGCGTTCTCAGCTTCGCGGTTTGCGAGCAGCTTCTTCTGACCGTTCTTAGAATCCTCGATGAATTCATCAGCGAACGAACCGTCCTGGATGCGCTTCAGGATCTCTTTCATAGCAGCCTTGGAAGAATCAGTGATGACCTTCTCACCTGCATAGTAGTCGCCATATTCAGCGGTGTTGGAGATGGAGTAGCGCATCTTCTTCATGCCGCCTTCGTACATGAGATCGACGATAAGCTTGACCTCATGGAAGCACTCGAAGTATGCCATCTCGGGCGGATAACCTGCCTCAACGAGCGTCTCGAAGCCAGCCTGGATAAGAGAGGTAAGGCCACCGCAGAGAACAGCCTGCTCACCGAAGAGGTCGGTCTCGGTCTCGTTCTTGAACGTGGTCTCGATAACGCCAGCACGAGCGCCACCGATGCCCCATGCATACGAAAGCGCAACATCCATAGCCTGGCCGGAAGCATCCTGCTCAGCACAGATGAGGCACGGAACACCTGCACCTTCCTGATAAACACGGCGAACCATGTGACCCGGACCCTTAGGAGCGATCATGATGACATCGACATCTGCGGGAGGCTTGATGTAGCCGAAGTGGATGTTGAAGCCATGAGCGAAAGCGAGCGTGTCGCCAGAGTTCAGGTTAGGAGCGATGCTCTGCTCGTAGATCTCTGCCTGCTTCTCGTCGGGAGCAAGGATCATGATAAGATCTGCTTCCTTTGCAGCATCAGCAACGGTCATGACCTTGAGGCCTGCTTCTTCAGCAGCCTGCCAGGACTTGGAACCTTCACGCAGACCAACGCGCACGTCGCAACCAGAATCCTTCAGATTCAGCGCGTGAGCATGACCCTGAGAGCCATAGCCGATAACGGCGATCTTCTTACCTTGGATGAGCTCGGGATTTGCGTCCTGCTCGTGATAGATGGTTACAGCCATGTTCTTTCCCTTCTTCTAATGACTGATGTTTCCTGTATATGAAGATACATTATAGTATCAACTCACCTTTGAACCGCGCGACATCGCGATAAGGCCCGTACGGATGATCTCTTTGATTCCGTAAGCGCGAAGCAGATCTTCGATGCCTTTGAGCTTATCCTCGGAACCCGTGATCTCGATCGTGAGCGAAGTCTTGCCCACATCGACGATATTGGCGCGGAAGATGTTGGCGATCTCGATGACTTCGCTGCGTTTATCGGGCGTGACGTGCACTTTGATGAGCACCAGTTCGCGCTCGAGGGCGGCGGTTTGCGTGAGGTCGGTGATCTTGTGCACCGAGATGAGCTTGTGGAGCTGCTTAGTGATCTGCTCATAGGCGATCTCGTCGGCCTCCATGATGATCGTGATGCGCGACATCGTGGGGTCTTCGGTCGGGCCGACCGAGAGGCTCTCGATATTGAATCCGCGACGCGAGATAAGTCCCGCAACACGGCTCAATACACCAGATTTGTTCTCTACGAGCACTGAAAGGACGTGTCTCATGATTACTTCTCCTCCTTGCGCTCGTCGATCAATTCGCCGTTCGGGCCGACTTTGATGTAGCCGAACATATCTGAAAGCGGCGCACCAGCTGGGACCATAGGGAACACGTTTTCATCGCTATCGATGCGCATATCGAGCAGTGCCGGACGATCCGCTTCGATCAGGCGCTTCAGAGCGCCTTCCAGATCTTCAGGCTTCTCAACACGTTCGGCCTGCCAGTTATACGCCTCTGCCACCTTCACGAAATCGGGGAGGTCGGGCAGGATCGTTTCGCTGTAGCGTTCATCGTAGAACAGGTTCTGCCACTGATGCACCATGCCGAGCACCGAGTTGTTCATGATGAGCACCTTCACATTGATGCCGTAATACGATGCCGTGGTCATCTCCTGGATGTTCATCTGATAAGAGCCATCGCCCGCGATACAAACGACCTCTTTCTCTGGGCAAGCAACCTTAGCGCCAATAGCTGCGGGGAAGCCGAAGCCCATCGTGCCAAGACCACCACTGGAGAGGAACGTGCGCGGAATATCGCGCGCGATATGCTGCGCGGCCCACATCTGGTGCTGTCCAACCTCAGTCGTGACGATGCTGTTGTTCTGATCGAGCATATCCGAGAGAAGGTCGAGCGCGCCTTCGGGCGAGATCGTGCCATTCTCTGTGGCAACGCCTGGGCTGTAGAAGGGATGGTTATCGCGCCATTCGTTGATCTGCGCCATCCATTCAGCCGTGATAGGCTCGAAATCGCCGTCTTGCTCGATGAGCTCTTGCATGCCCGCCAGAACAACCTTGGCATCGCCCACGACTGGGATCTGCGGCAGGCGATTCTTGCCGATCTCTGCTGGGTCGATATCGACATGGATGACCTTCGCATCGGGCGCGAAGTCAACGAGCTTGCCCGTTACGCGATCAGAGAAGCGCGAACCGATGGCAATGAGCAGGTCTGCATTCTGCACGGCATGATTCGCATAGTACGAACCGTGCATGCCCACGTGCCCAAGGTTGAGCGGATTGGATGACGGGAAGGCGCCTTTTGCCATGAGTGTAGTGACCACGGGGATCTGCAGCGCCTCTGCGACCGAGAGCAGCTCCTCTTCGGAGTTCGAAGCGATGATGCCGCCACCGATGTAGAGGACCGGGCGCTTCGCTTCCTTCATCATGTCCACGGCCTGGCGGATCTGGCGCGCATTGCCCTTCACCGTTGGCTTGTAGGAAGGAATGTGCACATCGGCCGGATAGTTGAACTCGACCTCCATGCCACACAGATCTGAAGGAACATCGATGAGCACCGGGCCTGGACGGCCAGAATTCGCGATATAGAACGCTTCACGGAAAGTATTCGTAAGCTCGTTGATGTCTTGAAGAAGATAGCTGTGCTTCACGACCGGCATCGTGATGCCCACGATATCCGATTCCTGGAACGCATCCGTTCCGATGATGCTACGGGGCACCTGACCGGTGATGACGACCATGGGAACGCTATCCATATAGGCCGTTGCGATGCCGGTGACGGTATTCGTAGCACCAGGACCGCTGGTCACGATTACGACACCCGTCTTGCCCGTTGCACGCGCATATCCATCAGCCTCATGCGCTGAACCCTGCTCGTGGCGAGAGAGAATATGCCTGATCTTCTTAGAATCGTAGAGCGCGTCATAGATCTTGATGGCTTGTCCTCCCGGATAGCCGAAGACCGTATCCACACCCTCTGCTTCAAGCGAAGCGATGATGGCCTGGGCGCCGGTCATCACGGTGCCCTGTTTTGCAGTATAGGGACCGAGATTATGTTGTTTTTCGTATTCGTTGTCGATGATCATCCGAAATATGCCCCCTTATCGGCACTGGAAACCAATTTCGCATAACGTGCGAGCACGCCAGTTGCGTACTTCGGCTCTGGCTTGGTCCAATTCTGGCGACGCTTTTCAAGCTCTTCATCGGATACCTCAAGGTTCATCGTGCCCTTATCGATATCGATGTCGATGATGTCGCCTTCTTCTACGAGCGCGATCGGGCCGCCCGCATATGCCTCAGGGCTCACATGACCGATAGCCGGGCCCTTCGTTGCGCCCGAGAAACGACCATCGGTGATGAGCGCGACATCGTGATCGAGACCCATGCCGCAGATCGCTGAAGTAGGCGTGAGCATTTCGCGCATGCCAGGACCACCTGCAGGGCCTTCGTAGCGAATGACCACCACATCGCCGGCGTTGATCTTGCCGCCGAAGATAGCTTCGCATGCTTCCTCTTCACTTTCGAAGACGCGCGCCGGGCCACGATGCTGACGCATGTCATCAGCCACAGCCGATTGCTTGACCACGCCATAGTTCGGAGCCAAGTTGCCTTGCATAACACGCAGACCGCCAACGGGAGAATAGGCCTCCTCGATCGTGCGGACCACTTCCCCATCGACATAAGGTGCTTCAGCGATCCACTCTGCCATGGTTCCGTGGCAGGTGAGCGCACTTTCGTCGAGCAAACCGTGACGGCCGAGCTCGCCGATGATGGCAGAAACGCCGCCGACTTTGTTCAGGTCTTGGATGTGGAGCGAACTTGCTGGCGCGATGCGCGTGATGTTAGGGATCTCGGAGCAGATCTTGTCCCAATCCTCAAGCGTGACCGGGCAACCTGCCGCGTGAGAGATAGCGGTAAGGTGGAGCATCGTATTCGTGGAGCCACCGAAGGCCATATCGAGCGCCATGCCATTATGGATGGCCGCCGCATTGATGATGTCGAGCGCCTTGATGTCCTTCTCGACCAGTTCCATGATCTTCATGCCCGCATGCTTCGCGAGGCGCACGCGCTCGGAATAGACCGCCGGGATGGTGCCATTGCCCGGAAGCGCGATGCCGAGGCCCTCGGAGAGGCAGGCGATCGAGTTCGCGGTGAACATGCCCGAGCAGCTACCGCAGGTAGGACAAGCGGTTTCCTCGAAGAACTTGAGATCGGCTTCATCCATCGTGCCCGCGGTCACCTGACCGACCGCGTCGAAGAGCGTGTTCAGGTCGGTCTGATTGCCGCACTTATCCTCGCCTGCGAGCATCGGACCACCCGAGATAAGGATGGTCGGGATGTTCAAGCGACACGCCGCGATGAGCATACCCGGAACGACCTTGTCGCAGCTGGGGATGAGCACCATCGCGTCGAACTGATGGCCCTGGACCGCACACTCGACCGAGTCAGCGATGACCTCACGGCTCGTGAGCGAATAGCGCATGCCTTCGTGGTTCATGGCGATGCCATCGCAGACGCCGATCGTGGTCATCTGCACAGGCGTGCCTCCTGCCATACGCACGCCTGCCTTCACCGCATCAGCGATGGTCTGCAGGTGAATATGGCCAGGGATGATCTCGTTTTGAGAGGAAACGACCGCAACAAGAGGACGATCGAGCTCTTCGTCGGTGAAACCGTCAGCCTTGAGCAAGCTGCGGTGTGGCGCGCGGGCCAATCCTTCTTTGATCGAATCGCTGCGCATGGGCATCACTCCTTCTAAAAAAGAAAATCCTGTGCAGCAAGTTGCATCAGGACCGAAGAAGGTGAGCTTTCATACGCGAACATATGCGCTCTAGACCAAATACGGGTTGGCTCCGATTCAACTTACCGACTTTTCACTGCTTGAAAGATCGTTTCGAGCAGATGAGAAGATTTCAGATGAATAGCTCCGAGGTGCCTTTCGGACCGTCCTTCACTAACTTTCAGCAACCGTTAGCTCTCTGGAGAAGGGTTCGTCCCTACTTTTCCTCATCAACGCTTTTCAAGTAAACATAGTATAACGCCCTTGCGCGATGATGCAAGGCAAAAAACAAGGGCTGCCCGAAGGCAGCCCTTGTTTGGCGGTATAGGTGTACGATGCGTGCTAGTAATCAAGATCCTGCGGGTTGACGCGTCCACGGAAGGAACGATACACCAGGAAATGATAGAGCAGCACGAGTGGCAAGCCCACACAAGTGATACCCGTCATCCACGCCAAGGTGAGCTCGGATGAAGCCGCATTCATAGCGGTGATGGTCGCACCGACGCTATCGGGCGAAGCAACGACCAAGTTCGGGAACATGGAGGTGGCGAAGAGCATGATGAACATGAAGATGGCCGCACATTGAAGGATGAATGCCACCAGGTCGTTCTTCGCACGACCGATAAACCAGGCCGCCACCAAGAGCACCGCAACCAGTACCGCAAGCACGATACGCACCCAACCGAGCGCTTCATGCATCTGCGGCTGGATGACCGTGAGCGCACAGATCGTGAGCACGATGAAGGTGACGAGCGAGACCATTTGCCAAATGGGACGTAGCTTCACGCAGCGGTTGTACAGGCTGCTCCCCAGCGGAGCCTTCACGCACTCCCACGAAATGCCCTGTGCGATGCAAAGGACAAGACCCATCACGCCACAGAGCAGCGTGAAAGGAGTGATGAGGCCGAGCAGTGGAACGCCCGAGTAATCGCCATTCGCTGTCATGGGAATGCCTTCGTAGATGCAGCCGATCGCCACACCGAAGAGCAACGCCGGAAGTAGCGAACCGATAGTGAAGCACCAATCCCAAAGCTTGCCCCAAGAGCGATCGTGCGCACGATATTCAAGCGAGACCGCACGGACGATCAAGCCGAACAGTACGAGCATGACCGCAAGATAGAAGCCAGAGAACGTAGTGGCATAGGCAAGAGGGAACGCCGCGAAGAGCGCACCACCAGCGGTAAGGAGCCACACTTCGTTACCGTCCCACACCGGGCCGATGCTGCGACGCAAGACCGCCTTCTCCTCCTCGGTCTTACCAAGAATGGGATAGAGCACACCGATGCCAAGATCGAAGCCATCGAGCATGAAATACACCGCGATCAGAACCGCGATAAGGAAGAACCAAAGTCCTTGAAGAATCGTGATATCCATGACTACTCTCCTTCCTTCGTCGCGGCCGGAGCAGTCTCATCGTTTTGCGAAGCGTCCGCTGCCTTTGCAGGCGGCGTGCCTGACATGAACGAATTCGAAGAAGCAGCCACGGGAGCTGGTTGCTCTTGCGTGGGGCCCTGCTTGATGAAACGCGCAACGATGCGCGCCCATGCGATGAACAGCACCAGGTAGATGAGCACGAACAGCACGATGGTGGCGATGAGCTCCCAACCTGAAACTGCCAGCGAGATGCCGTCTGCTGTGAGCAGCTCGACCCCTTCAGGACCGGTGACGCTTGGGTAGACGACCCAAGGCTGACGACCGAATTCAGCAGTGGCCCAGCCCGATTGGATAGCGAGCACCGCGAAGATCGGCGAGATGATGATGAGCCACTGGAGCCACTTCATTTTCTTGATGGAACCACCTTTGAAGGTGAAGATGAGCGCGAGCAAGAGCGTGAGCGCCATAAGCCCGAACATCGCGACCATGAGATGATAGCTCTGGAACACCAGGTTCACCGGCATCGTCTCAGGGTCGATCGCAGAATAGTCTTCAGTTTCCGCAAGACTGTTCAAGCCCTGATATTCCGTATCCCAGTTGCCCGTAGCAAGGAAGCTCGTGCCACCAGGGATCGCGAACGGAGCGATGACCTGCTCATTCTCCTCATCGACCCAGCCGATGCCATAGAGCGGCGGCACTTCATCTTCGTACATGCCTTCCATCATGGCGAACTTCGTGGGCTGCTCTTCGGAAACAACGACTGCCGAAGAGTGTGCCGTAACGAGCATGCAAGCACAGCTGATCATTGCAACGACCGAGCCGATCTTCATGGCTCGCAGCGCGAATTTCTCATGGTCCTTCTTATGCAGGTACCACGCAGCAACTGCCATGGTCATGAACGCGCCCATGATGAGCACCGCGCAGATCACATGCGAGTAGCGCGTAAGCGTTGACGGGTTGAAAGCTGCAGCGAAGAAGTTCGTGAGCACCGCGCGTGTTCCTGCATCAGCCAGTTCTGCTCCGCCTGGCGTTTGCATCCAGGAGTTCGCGATGATGATCCACAACGCCGAAAACGCCGAACCGATGAATACGAGCCATGCTGAGACAAGATAGAACTTCTTGCCAACATGATTGCGACCAAAGAGAAGCACGCCTAAGAACGTCGATTCTAGGAAGAAAGCTAACAGCGCTTCTGCAGCAAGCGGTGCACCGAAGATATCGCCAACGAAACGCGAGTAATCCGCCCAGTTCGTACCGAACGAGAACTCCATGGTGATACCGGTTGCAACACCTAACGCGAATGTTGCGGTGAAGATCTTGAGCCAAAATCTAGCCGCCGCAGCATCCTCTTCCTTCCCGGATTTGTAAGCACGAGTTTCATAGATAGCCATGATCAAACCGAGGCCGATAGAAACCGGCACGAGCAAGAAATGGTACATTGCCGTGAACGCGAATTGAATACGCGCCAGAATGACCGGATCCGCTAAGAAATCCATACAAATCCCCCTTTTTCAAAACAGGTGCCAGACCATAGTTCCAGCACATCCCCATATGAACAACGCGCGAAGCGCCTTCGTTATTCTAGCGCTTATCTTGCGTTTTAGAACGATAATCCCCTGTCAAATGAAAGAAGTTTGGCATATCGCTCATTCTCGACCGTGAGCACTGCTGGACTTCCATCCATGATGAGCCTTCCTTCTTCGACGAACAGAACGCGGTCGAACGCCTCGAGGCCTTGAAGATGATGCGTGATCATGATGAGTGTTTTCTCTGCGAACACACACATGATGGTGTCGAGCACCTTTTGTTCGGTAACGGGATCGAGCCCGACCGTCGGTTCATCGAGCACCACGATGGGTGGGTCTTGGAGCAACACCCGCGCCAACGCCAAGCGTCCGCGCTGGCCCCCTGAGAAGTTCAAGCCCGCTTCATCAGCCATGGTCTCAAGCCCATCGGGCAGCGATGCAACATGGCTCTTCAATCCGACCGCATCGAGCGCAGCCCACGCCTCTTCTTCGTTCACTTCAATTTTCCCTATACGAAGGTTATCGAAGATGCTCATGGCGAAAACGTAACTATCTTGTGAGATAAAGCCAACGTAGTCCCAGATAGCATCGCGAAGGTTTGCCACCGGCACACCTGCGATGCTGATAACGCCAGCACGGGGAAGCAGATCACCGTGGATGAGGTGCGCGAGCGTTGTCTTTCCCGAGCCGCTCTTCCCCAGTATCGCGAGCTTCTGCCCGTAGGGGATCGAAAGGGTCACCTCGCTTAGGATGCAATGCTCAGGTTCGTACGAGAACGAAAGCTCTTCGATCGAGATATCGAACGGAGCGTGGAGAGAAGGCGCCGTGAAGAGTGCAGGATCGGGATCTGCGAGCAGCCCCCGTTCGTTCATGCGCTCAAGCGCTTCGCGATGCTTGAGGGTATCTTCGAAGAGCTGAGGGAGCGGAGCGATCACTTCGATGAGCGGAAAGAAACCGAGCGCTACCGCAACGATCCAATCGGACGTTCCCCCTGGTGCGCCGCCGAAGCGCGCAGAGGTCCACCAGATCAAGACAAGGATGATGCAGAGCAAGAGCGCCTGGATGAGCAGCAAGCGCCAACGGTCGTGATGTGCGATGACCCTCTCCCCCACATCCAAGCGATCGAGCTCTTCCATGAGCCGACCGGTGATCTCTTCACCGCGACCTGCGATAGCGACATCACGCGATCCGAGCACCTTATCGGTCACCTCTGCGTACGAAGAAGCACGTGTGCGGTCGTTTCGCTCGATGCGCGCACGATTGAGCACCACCGCAAGAGCGGGAATGATGACGCACAGCAGAAGAAACGCGATGAGTGCGAACACCAACAAACCTGGCGACATGAAACCTGCTACCGCAACGAGCAAGACTCCAACGATCCACGCGATGAGCACCGGAAAAACGCAGCGTAAGAACAGGTTCTGGACGTGTTCGATATCGCTCGCGAGCGAACCGAGCACGTCTCCCGTTCGCCAGTGCGCTCCTTCGCGCTGCTGGTGTTGCACCACTCTGAACAGACGAAGACGCAAAGATGATGTGAGCCGCAAGACCCAATCATGGCTCCTCAGGCGTTCGAGATAGCGCGCAAGAGGCTTGCCCAGTCCGAAGATCTGAACGAAGGCAAGAGGGATGTTCAGCATGAGCAACGAGAACGCGTTATCAGCTGAAGCAGCGATAAGGTAGCCCGCAACGAACATGAGGCCGATGGCGAAAACGACTGCGATAGCCCCGAGCACGAGCACTTGAGCAAGCAATTTCTTGGACGCACCAAGATACGAACGGATCCATGCGATCATGCTGCTTCACCTCCGCGAAGCGCACGTACGAGCGTGGAGAACTGCGTGCTGTTCTCTAACAGCTGGGCGGTGGTTCCCTGCTCGACGAGCTTCCCTTCTTCGAGGACGAGCAAATAATCGAGCGTATCGAGCCAATGGAGCCGATGGGTCGCGAACACCACCAGGCGCCCTTGCATGACCTCGACCATAGCCTGCTTCAATTCCATCTCGGTCTCGATATCGAGATGCGCCGTTGGCTCATCGAAGAGCACGATCCGCTTGCGCTGGTCGAGCACTACCCGTGCTAGGGCGATCCGTTGTGCCTGGCCTCCTGAAAGTCCGCGCGCTCCTTCACCTATGAGCGTATCGAGACCGTGGGGCAGCTGCGCCAAAAGCTCGCTCAACCCCAACTTCTTTATAACGGCACATAGGCGATCATCGGTTGCTTGCGGGTTATAGAAGGTAAGATTCTCGCGCAAGGACGCATGGAATATCATGGGATCTTGCGGGATGTAGGCAACCTGTTCCTCCCAGCTTTCGTAGCGAAGCGTGGTGAGAGTCTCACGCTCGTCTAGCACGAAGGCTCCTGCAACAGGGTCCTCCAGACCGGCCAACAAGCGCAAGAGCGTGCTCTTGCCTGAACCGCTCGTGCCCACTACTCCGATGCGGGCATATCCCTTCAGATTCGCTGTAACGCCCGAAAGAACCGGGATTCCCTCATACGCCTGCGAAACGCCTTCAAGCTTGAGCGTGCTCGATCCATTCCATGAAAGCAGCGTTTTGGTGCTAGGCGGAACGCTCACCGAAGCGATCATCGACTCGATCGTATGCAGCGAGTTCACTCCATCGAGCGAAGCATGATAGTCAGAGGCGTATTCGCGAATAGGCCTGAAGAATTCGGGCGCCAATATGAGCACGAAGAGCGCAGGGAGTAGTGTGAGCGAGCCATCGATCAAGCGCAGACCGAGCATGATCGATACCGCCGCGATCGCGAGCGTGGCAAAAAGATCGAGCACCGCGCCAGATAGTTGCGCGCTCTTCAGCATCTTCATCGTGGCTTCGCGAAATCGCTCGCTCACCTCGTATACACGATCCGCATACGTCTTCGACACCGCAAAGGTCGAGAGCGTAGGCAAGCCACGCACCGAGTCGATGAAATGATTCGACATGACCTTGAATGCTCCATGCTGAACGCGGCTCTTTTCGGCAGTGGTCTTACCAATGAGCACCATGAGCAGCACCATCGAAGGCAAAAGGATGATGACGATAACGCCTGAGACCCAATCGGCGAAGGCGATGGCAAGCGCGAAGGCGAGCGGCAAGACCATCATGTTCACCAGCTTCGGCAAAACGAGCTCGAGATACTCCTTCATCTTATCGGTGCCTTCGAGCACCATCGCAGCGCTCGTTGCGGTACCGAAGCGCTGCGCTATCGGCGCGCCCGTCTGGAAAAGCGCGCTTAACAAGTCCCTTCGCGTCCCGCGCGCGCAGCTGAGCGCATAGGAGGAGATGAAAGCTTCGCGCACGTTAAGCGTGATGCGAACGCAAACGAACGAACAAGCGAAGAGGGAGAGATTCCAGAGAGCATCTTCGAACGCGCTCCCTTCCCAAAGTGCCACCAGCCCACGCGAAAGCCCGAAGGCCTCTCCGAGGATGCACGCTGATTCCACCATGGCGAACAGAACAAGGATCGCAAGCGTGCGATGTATATGAGGCAGTTTGAAGATGGCTTTATCGAACAAGATCCGCTGCCCTTACTGCAGGTGAGCAAGCTCACGCAAGAACCCATTCATGAGCGCGGTGAATTCCGGCTTGACCTTTTCGGCAACATCCATGACCTCGTCCGAATTTGGATCCGAGCCCTCTATGCCGCACGCCTTGTTCGAAACGAGCGAAAGGCCCAGCACGCGCATGCCCACATGACGCGCCGCGATAACCTCTTCCACTACGCTCATAGCAACCGTATCAGCGCCCCACGATGCGAATAAGCGAACCTCAGCAGGCGTTTCGAAGTTCGGGCCCATGAGCCCGAGATACACGCCCTCGTTCACATCGACCCCTTCGCGTTCTGCAATAGTGAGCAAAAGTGCGCGCATCTGGGGATCATGCGCATCGAGCATGGGCACGAAGCGCTCTGCGATCAGGTTCCCTTCGGGATGCGCGATGGGATTGCGCCCCGTGAAGTTGATATGGTCGGACATGACGCAGAAGGATCCGACCTCGAATGAGGGGTTCAAAGCGCCGACCGCATTGGTGGTAACGAGCGTATCGATGCCAGCGGCTTGCATCGCCCATACCGGCAGCGCGACATCTTGCGCGCTCACGCCTTCATAGCCATGCAAACGCCCCTGCATGCATAGCACCCACACTTCTGTGCCAGGGACCCTTCCGAGCACGAAGCGCCCCTTGTGGCCCGTTGCCGTTGAAACCTTCATATACGGAAGCTCTTTATAGGGAAGAATCTCTTGCTCTTCGAGCGTATCGGCATAGAAGTTCAAACCGCTTCCTAGGATGAGTCCGCAAACAGGCTGCCTTCCCGCTAGGAGCTCTTTGATCGATGCAGCGGTCTTTGCGATCGCTTCACGCAATGAAGTGGCCATACGTTTCCTCCCTTGTTCACTAGAGAGATTATAGCGCTCCCCTCTTCCTGCTCCAATTCCTTTACTCTGTCCTCTTAATCGGACATACTATGAAAAACGATGCACTAGCCTTTTCTTGATAGCATCGTTTTGAACGCATCTTGCAGTACAAAGGACTTCCTTATGGCGAACAATAAGAAAGCGAAGATAAAGGTCTTGTACCTTTTGAAGATCCTCCAAGAAGAGACCAATGCCGAACACGGGCTCACCATGTCGCAGATCATCGAACGTTTGGATGCCTACGGCATTCCCGCAGAGCGCAAGAGCATCTATTCCGATCTGGACATCCTGCGCGAATTCGATATCGACATCAAGACCTACCAACGCAATCCCGTTGAGTATGCGATCGAACGAAGAGATTTCTCCATCGGAGAACTCATGCTCATGGTCGATGCCATCCAGTCCTGCCGTGCGATAACCGAAAAACAAGCGAAGACGCTCATCACCAACATCAAGCAGCTTGCCACGAACCACGAGCAGCATTTGCTCGACCGACGGATCCATGTGGCACGACGCATCAAATCGCAGAATAGCAGTGTCTTTCATGCTGTCGATGCGATCCATCAGGCTATCAAAGCCAAGTGCAAGATCGAGTTCTCCTACCGAAAGATCGGCCTCGATGGCAAACCATGTGCTCGTTCGAAGAGCAAGACGCATGTGGTAACGCCCGTTGCCATCGTGTACGAAGATGGCTTCTATTACCTCACCGCCTGGAACGAGGCGCACAACGCTTTGAGCGAATATCGTCTCGATAGGATGATAGATCTTCGCGTGCTTGAAAGCGCGCCCGCTGCGCGCAACAGTGAGATCGCTGGGTTTCGCTATGACGAGAACAAGGCGATCATGTTCGGTCGCTTCGGAGGTGAAGAAGTGGTGGCTATCCTTGCTGCGGACGCCGACAAGGTCGAGATCATCACTGATCGCTTCGGCAGTGCAGCAACGTTCTTGAAGTCGAATGAGCAGGAAGCTCTCGCTCGCGTGAGGATCTGCAAGAGCGAGCAGTTCTTCGGTTGGATCGCCTCCATGGGGAAGAAGGTGCGCATCGCCGGACCCGAATCACTCGTGGAAGAGTATCGCGCGTACCTGAACTATCTGCTCGAAGACTAGCTTTCCTGCTATTCGTGAACTGCCAAAAGATCAATCTTCCAAGCTTCGATCGATCTCAACATCGAAAGAGTAAGCAGGATACGCTTTCTTGAGCGCATCGACGACCGATGCCTTAATGCTCTCCCCGTTCACGTTGAAGGCGATCACCAGATCGAAATAGCAGATCTTGTTCTGCGCGTCGCAATAGAATCCGTGCACCTGTCTGATGTTCGCATTCTCATTTACGATCCGGTCGAGGCTCGCACGCATGTTAGCGAACATCCCTGCACGATTCGTTGCGTAGATGCCTATCGTCATCGAGATGCCGAACTTCTCTGCAATACCAGATGAGATCTCACGAGTGAGCTCATGGATGCGCCATGCTTCCATATCGTCGGGAACTTCGATCCTCATCGAGCCGATAACCTTATTAGGGCCGAAATCATCCATGATCACATCGTGCACTCCCTCAACCGGCGAGAATGACGACGCATACGAAACGATGCTATCTACCAGCTTCTTGCTTTCAGGAAGCCCGATGATCGGACCGAGCGCATCACGCAAGACTTCGAAGCCTGCCTTCAACACCACGAACGAGATGATGAGTCCCACGATGCCGTCGATATTGAGGTTCCAGATATTCTGTGCGAAAGCGACCACGAGCGTTCCTGCAGAAAGGACTGCATCGTAGTTCGAATCGATGCCTGAAGCGATGAGTGCTTCGCTCTTCGTCTTCTTTCCATAGTGATTGAAGCAGACGCCGAGAAACACCTTCGCGATGATAGCCACGATGATGATCGTGATCGTGATCGCAGAATACGAAGGCTGACCAGGTTCGATGATCTTCTGAATGGACTCGCGAAGCGAGAGAAAACCCGCAACCAAGATGATGATAGCGATGACGACCGAAGTGAGGTATTCGATGCGCCCATACCCAAAAGGATGATGTCGATCGGGACGGCGCGCAGCAAGCTTCGTGCCCACGATGGTGATGATGGAAGAGAGCGCATCGGTAGCGTTGTTCACGCCATCCAGGATGATAGCGATCGAATGCGAGAAGAACCCGATAACGAGCTTAAAAGCAACCAGGAGCATATTGCCCACGATGCCGATGATGCTCGCTTTGATTATCTCGTGATCGCGAGCACGTGAACCACCGCGAGAGGTTTCTTGAGAAGTATCCATGATGCGAGACTTTCTATCACAAACTTCGTGCAGTTCGTCAAGAAGGAACTGTGCTCCTTCAAACTTAGCACGAGCAGCAGCCTCTCCGTAGGATGACGCTGGTTTGTAGGAAAGCCGTGAGATGGATGAGCCAGCCGCCGTATGTGCTTCAAGGATCACGCCTGCTCGGTTTCAATGGCGTATCGGTTCTCTTGCGACTCTTTTGAAGCCTTCTCCTTTTGCTAGACTAAGAGTGATTCATTGCTCTGAACTGCGCAGAGGGCTCCTGCATGAAAAAGAACCTGAAGAAGATACTCGTTGGTCTTGTGGTCGTCATCGTTCTAGCGGTCATCTTCTTGCGCGGCGATCAGCTTGAAGAGCTCGTTACCACGATCGAACGGGGAGCTCCCCTCTTCCTCATCGGCGCGGTTGTGTTCCAGTTGGGGAAATACTTCGCTCAAGGAGCTTCTTTTATCTGGTGCTTCAAATCGGTCGGATCGCGCCTCAGCCTCAAAGAAGGGATAAAGCTCGTTTTTGCGACGTTCTTCGTCGATACGGTCATTCCTTCGTTCAATATGTCGGGAACCTCGATCGTGATCGCTGAAGCTGCCCATGAACACATCTCAGCTGGCAAAGCGACAGGAGCCGCGCTGCTCCGTCAGGTATCGATCAATGCTGGCTTCTTGGTGATCATGGTCATCGGCTTTGCGATCTTGGGTATTGCAGGTGGATTGAATGCAGGATGGATAGCCCTTGGTATCATCGCGATCCTTATCGTAGGTGGCATGGTCGCCGCGATGGCGTTCGCTGCGATGAAGCCCGATCTGCTCCTGAAGTTGCTCGCCCCGCTCGTGCGCGTCATCGATAGGTTCTTGACCAAACGCAAGAAGAAGCCCGTTGATGCTTGGGTGAAAGATACGGTCAATACCTATGCGCAATCCGCAGCGCTCATGACGAAGAACAAGCAAGACATAGGAGCCGATCTGGGACTCAATGTTGCCGCGAGCATCTTCGAGCTTGGGTGCTTCGCCTTCGTTGCCCTTGCTTTCGGTGTGCATGATATCGAAGCGATGATCTGCGGATATGTCGTGGTCACCCTCTTTGCGATGATCTCGTTCGTTCCCCAAGGCGTTGGCGTAGTAGAGGCAGCAGCGCTCGTGACCTTTGCTCTTTTCGGTATCGATCAGGCATCCGCCATGGCGGTGATCATGGTCTATCGCGCGATCGTTTTCTGGCTGCCCTTCCTGATCGGCGCTGTGGTCATCCAACGGAGCAAGCTGCTCTCCGAACATGAGAAGAGCACGAAGAGTGCATCATAGGCCGCAAAGAGCACGCAAGCGCTGTTCTCTGCGAACTTCCGCGAACAACTTGACTACAGCAGTTACTCGATCAAGTTCGTCGACTCGACCGTGCGCACATACCACTGCATGAACTTCTCCAGAGGCTTTCTAAGAGCATATCCTAAGAGCGCCGCCGGAACCAAGAAGAGCGCCAGCTCGCCCATAGCTATCCAGAAATCATTCTGGTAGATGCCAAACATAGCCGCGCGCATAGCTTCCACCACATGCGTTGCGGGCATCCAAGGGCTTATCATCTGAACGAAATCGGGCAAGATCACGAGCGGATACGATCCATTGCACGCAGTCACTTGCACGATGAGCATCAAGACCGCGATCGCCTTGCCAAGGTTCGCGAACGATACCACAAGCGTATAGATGATGAACGTGAACACCAAACCTGCGAACCAATAGACGAGCATGAACAACAGCGGATGCACCACCGAGATATTGAGGAAGAAGAGATTGCCGAGCGCCATGAACGTGGTCTGCGCGAGCGAGAGCAGTGCGCAGATGAGGAAGTGGCCCGTGAAGAGCTGACGTGGCTTCGGATCTTTGAGCTTGTCCTTCATGCGCTGCGAAATACGGGGCTTCACCGCGACCATGATAAGAAGCGACCCGATGAAGATAGCGAGCGTAGTGTAGAGCGGCGCCATCGATGCGCCGAACGATTGGCTCGGGAAGACTGCAGTACGCTCGATGCTCACCGGAGCTGCAAGCGCATGCGCCAAACCTTCCACATCCGCCGAAAGCAGATCATGAAGCGTCTCTGAATCCCCCGCCATCGCTGCTTCACGCAGCTTCTCTGCAGTATTCGAAAGCTGACCGGCGGCACTACGAAGCTCATCTGCCGATTCAGCCGATTGCCCGAGTGCATCGTTGAAGGTGCTCTCCAGTGACTCACTTCCTTCGATCGTGAAGGGGTCTTGCTCGGAGAGGACCGCTGCCCCTTCCGAGAAGGCTTTTGCCGCAGCTTTGGAGGAGCGTTCGAACTCTTCGAGCGCAGGACCGACCTCTTGGTCATAGGTCTTCTGCAAATTATCGAGCTCGGTCTTCGCCTCGGCTGATACCTTCTCAAGCTCAGCGATATCCGCCTTTGCCTGTGCGTTCGCTCGATCGAGGTCATCGGCGCTTTGATTGAGCAGATCGCGCACTTGCTCGAGCGTCTTCACCGTCGAATCGAGGCGATCCGCCATCGCAAGAAGCACCGGTTGTACATCGCTCGGAACATTCGGTGCGATCTGGCGCAAAAGCCCGGAGAGCTCCTGGTAGCTTGCGATCTGCGCAGAAACAGCTTCTGCCTGCGTGCGCATGCTACTTGCCATCGCGCTTGACGTATTGCCAAGCGCGCCTGCAGCGTCTTTCGCAGCTTGCGCAAGTTGCTCGTAGCTTTGAGTCGAAGCCGTGAGCGCTTCTTTGAACGTTGCCGTTGCCGAATCAAGTGCTTCAGCAGTCTCGCTGACCCCTTCTGCCACGCCCACCGTCGAACCAGCAATCGAACCGAAGCCTGCTTGCGTGGCGTTGATGAGCTTAGTGGCAGAATCGAGCGCGTCTTTCGAAGCGTTACCGAACGTTCCGAATACCTCGACCGCACTGGCGGCGTTGTCCAAAACGCGTGAAGTAGCTTCGAGATGATCGGCGAGCGCAACAATGCGTGCATCAGCGCCATTCTCGTCAAGGTAATTCGCCATCACATGCACGAGCGAAAGCGAGATCTCGCTGACCGATTGAGCGAACGCCTCATTCACCGCATACGAAACCGAAGACGCTCCCTGGTCCGTGACCTTCGGTGCGATCACGTTCTTCTTCTGGTTGGAATAGTAGGTGATGCGCGCCTGCTCTCCCCCATCGCTATAGAACGTGAGCATGTCTTTGCTGAATGTTGAAGGGATGACCACAGCTGCATAGTAGCGACCGGCCTTCGCTCCATCTATCGCTTCCTCTTCAGAAACAAACTCCCATTTGATCTGGTCGTTCGATCGGAGCGCAGAGATCACCTGCTCTCCTAGATTCATCCGTAAGGGAATAAGATCGCTCTGGTAACCCTCATCGGTGTTCGCGACCGCAACCTTCACATTGCCCGTGTTATCGAAGACATCCCAGCACGCGATGATGTTATAGAACGCGAAGATCGAAGGGAGCAAGATAAGGCCAAGCGTCACGATGCCATTGACCACATTACCGAACAGCTTCTTAAGATCCTCTTTGAATATCGCAAGGATGTTCTTCATCGCTTACCACCCCGCTTCGGCGGCAGCAAAGAGGCATCTTCGTGCAAGCTGCGAGAATCGCTATAGCGCTCGACCTTGCGATCAGCGTAGATCGTACGCAGCTTCTCGGAGTCCATCGAGTCGAGCTGGAGCTGACGGCGCATGCTATAGCGCAGTTCCTCAACTATGATCAAGAAGCCGCATACGAGAGCGAACCATATGAGCCACGCCGTGAGCAGTACGATCTTCTCGGTCATGGTAAGCGAGAAAGCCACCGTAAAGACCACTGGCACCACAATACCAACTACGATCGCAGCTCGTATCAAGCGTGGATACAGGCGCGTGAAGCGCTCGTAGCGCTCTTGAACGTTTTGCTTGAACAGATCATGATTGGCAAGTGCCGCGATAACTTGACTCATGCGATAGCGCCGCGCTGGCACGACCGCACTTTCCCCGTTGTAGATATCGCCCTCTTCGATCTGACGCGCGAACATGCGATTCACGTTCGCAAGACGCGGACGAAGCGCGAGGCCGATCCCCATGAAGATCACGAAGAACAATGAGAGCATGGCGAGCGTGAAAGCAAAATCGTTGCCGTAGAAGCCACACATCGCCTCACGCATCGCACCGATGCCATAGGTGAACGGGAAGAACGGATAGATCGCCTGGAAGAACGGCGAAGTCATCTCTATAGGATAGAGGCCGGTCGCTCCCGGGATCTGCGCGAAGACCAAGATGATGCAGATACCCTTCCCCACATGTTGGAGCGTAACGGAAAGACAATAGATGATACTGAGATACGCAAGTGAGCACATCGCAGCAGCCAAATAGAGCGCAGGGATATTGACTGGCGTAATACCCATGAACAAGAGGCCCGACACACAGATGATCGCCTGGAGCACCACGAGCAGTGCCATAAGGAGAAAGCGCCCAAGATAACGCTGCCAGATCTTCAGTTGACGGATACCCCTGCCATCCACCTCTTGCTTCATGATGACGAGCAACATGAACGCTCCGATCCAGAAGGTGAGGTTCATGAACAAGGGTGCCATAGCAGCACCATACGAATCGACCGTGTAGAGCTCTTCGGTCTTGAGCAGCGTAGGTGATGCCACAAATTGAGCTATCTGGCTCGAATCGAGGCTGCTCTGTCCGAGCAGGCGCTCTAAGAACCCTGCCGTTGAGAGCGAAACTACATCGCTGCGCACCATAGCCAACTCTTCGGCTGCTTCTTGCTCGGTGCTCCGCGTTTCGCTCAAGGTGGCAGAAGCGATATCGAGCGTCGCGTTCAGCTCATCGAGCGCAGCTTGCGCAGGAGGAACGAGCGCCTTCTGCTCTGCGACCGTTGAAGAGAGATCGGCGGTGGCCCGTGAGAGCTTCGTGACAGCAGCGCTCACTTGAGGGATGGTCTCCGTGAAGGCCTTCGTCCCCATTGCTTGGGCGTTATCGATGCCTTCGAACGCTGCCTTCGAGAAATCCTCATTTGCCTTCTGCAAGGTTTCAATATCCTTGCCCATCTGCGTCGAAGCATCTTGAAGACTCGTTACCGTATCCGAGGTCTGCTTGTTCAGGTTGGCCAAAGAAGCAACCAATGAACGCAATTGTTCTTTGTAATCATTTGAATCGGGAAGCGTGTCGCAAAGTGCCGTGAGCTCATCGATGAGCGCCTGGTTATGCTCGACGATGCCCTTCGCTTCCGCAAGCGCCAGATCAGCAGAGCCTTTGGCCTTTGAAATATCACTGAGCCCGGTCGCGATCGTAGAAGAGGTCTTCGTGATCGTTTGTGAAAGATAGGCAGTGGTCTTCCCGAGGCTCACCAAACCCTGCGCCGCATAGGTGTTGAGCGCACTGGCCGCCGTCTCCCCTTGATCAGCGGCGTTCTTCAACTCCTTTGCTGCTTCATCGAGCTTACCCGTTGCCTCCCCGAGCTTATCGTGCGCGTTCGAGATGCCCGTCTTCGCTTGGCTGATCGCGCCATCGACTTGCTCGATAGAGCTATCCATGAGCGCAAGAGCATCGAGCGCGCTATCCATCTGCTCGAGCGCCTTAGAGCGTACCTTCTTGAGCGCATCATGCGTTTCATTCGATGCACCATCGATCGCGCTCACCGCAGCCTTGCTCACCGTGCCCACGAATTCAGCGTTCACCGTACGATCGAGCGTGTTCGAACCGGTATCGGTTATCTTGGGCGCAACAGGGCCGGTCTTTTCGTTCACATAGTATTGGATGCTCGGCTTTTCGTCCTTGCCTTCGGTAAGCGCGATAAGTCGCTCGCTGAAATCGGAAGGGATGACGAATACCGCATAACACGCTCCTGCGTTGAGTCCGTTCATCGCCTCATCTCGATCGACGAATTGCCAATCGAGCTGGTCGTTCTCCTTGAGTCCAGCCACCACCTGCGAACCGACATCGATCTCTCCCGTAAGATCAGAACTCGCTGGCACATCTTCATTCACCACGCATACGCGCATCGAAGAGGTGTTGTCATACGGGTTCCAAAACCCCGCCACGTTGTACCAGGTATAGATGGAGGGCAATACGATCAAGAAGAGGATGACCATCAACGCAGGCGGAACTTTAAGGAGGCGAAGAATATCGCGCTTGAATACGAGCCAAACGTTTTTCATGCGCGCCGCCTCCTTCCTTGACCGTAAATGCATGAGGTTAACAGATTATTCTATCGTTTGTTGAAGGGTGCGCACATTCTAGAAGGCGAATCGAATGTGAAAGATGCTATTGGAATGGTCACGAGCAAGCAATCCAACAGATTCCTTTCTCTTGTTCAAATACTCTTCGCCCAACAAAAAGATACCGACCTCCCCTTTGCAAGGAGGTCGGTATCGGGGTGGGTCACATGCCTCGTGCACATAGACTCAAGATGATACGTTTAGCTCTTTAGCAGCCGAACGTTTTCTGCTTATCGACCGCTATGATCGAATGACTTCTTCGGTGCGATGTTGCTATCCTGAGCACCGATAACCGTAGCATTATCGAGGTTCGCGATCTCTGCCTTCATGTCCTTCAAGAACTTGTCTGCCATGGTCATAGAGAGGTCTGCACGCGTTACGATACGCTGGCAGGTGACATGTTCCATGTTCGCAGGCAGCGGATAGGCAGGGATCTGCCAGCCATGCATACGCAGACGATCATCCAGATCATAGAGCGTCCACTTCTTGCCCGCCTTCGGATCGAGGCTCCAGCACAGGATCGGTACTTCGGTCGCCTCTTCATACATGATGAAGATACCCAGATCCTTGATGCCCTGAACCAGATGATGTGCAACATCCATGGTGCGCATATGGATCTCTTTGTAGCCCTCGAAGCCGTTACGCATGAACACATAGTACTGGCCGATGATCTGAGAAGCGCTGCGGCTGAAGTTGATAGCCATGGTCGCTTCCTGGCCACCCAGATAGCTTACCCAGAAGATCAGATCCTCAGGCAAAGCTTCCTTGCTACGCCAGCAAACCCAGCCAATGCCCGGATATACCAGACCATACTTGTGACCAGAAGTGCTGATGGACCAAACGTTGGGGAGCTTGAAGTCCCAATCCAGATCGGGCTCGATGAACGGAGCGACCATTGCCCCCGATGCGCCATCAACATGAATACGAACAGGGACCTTTGCCGTCTTGTTGTACTCGGTAAGAGCAGCGTCAACGCCCTTCACATCGTCGTAGCGGCCCGTATAGGTGATGCCAAGAAGGCAAACAACGCAGATGGTGTGATCGTCAACGTATTTCATCGCATCTTCTGCGGTCATATAGAGATGATCGGCCTCCATAGGAACGAGACGCATCTCGATGTCCCAGTAGCGGCAGAACTTCTCCCAGCAAACCTGATAACCAGAAGTGATGACGAGGTTTGGACGATGCGACGAATAGATATCGATCCCTGCTGCCTTAGCCAATGCCTTCCAGCGGAAGAGTGCAGCCAGACCGCCAAGCATACATGCCTCAGATGAACCAACGGTCGAAGTGCCCATAGGCTCTTCATCGGGATTAGCATGCCACAAGTTCTGGATGATCTTCACGCAACGGTTCTCAAGGTCTGCGGTCATCGGATATTCATCCTTGTCGATCGCGTTCTTCTCGAGCGTGTCCTTCATCAGCTCAGCTGCCTCAGGCTCCATGTAGGTCTGGACGAACGTGTAGAGGTTCTGATGCGCGTTACCTTCCGTGCCGATGTACTCACGAATGATCTCGCTTGCGATGCGCGGCTCGATCGGGTCGTGGTTGAGCTTGTCCACCGGCATCTCAACATCTGAAGCATATGATCCGAAGATCGGGCTCAGATAGCCAGTTTGAGCATTCATTTCGCCTAATTCTTCAGTCGAAACGAGCTTTACGTCTTTGTCAGTCATGATGAACTCCTTAGTCTTTTCTTCGTTATTACGAAGAACCTTTTTCCTTTACCTAGTTTCCTTCTATTTACCTTATGATGCGTACGCTCTCCGCGTCGTTGCTTCGTCGCCTCCCCCTTCGCCCTCAGTTCTTGAAAACGAAGGGAGAACGCGACCGATAGCTATGATCAACTTTGCCCCTTAGGCGGTGAATCGCTGCTGTGAGCATCAACGGAAGCGGCTTGCTTTTGAGCAGGTTCGTCTTTCGCCGGTGCTGGAGCACTTGAAGAAGTTGCAGCAGCTGTTGCCAACATCTTCTTGCTGGGAATAGTGGGCGGATCATGGTCGATGCCACCATTCCAATGCTTGCGCAAAGCGTAAACGACGAACGGTATCGCCACCGAGACCACCCAGCAGATGATCAAGGTTGCCACATAGACCATGCCCGACTGAGCATCAAGCTGGCTTGGCGGGAAGAACGAAACGACCAATGCAAAGACCGTGAGCAATAAGCCAACGCCAGCCACGATGCATTTGCCAACGGTTCCCCCGAACACGTTGAAGGCACGTGCGTGATCCTTCCCCTTGAAGACGAGCTTGAAATAACCCAGGAAGAACAGGATGTAGCCAACCAGATAGATGACAACGGTCAAGCCAACCGCAGTAAGATACGAGATCGAAGAACCCGAACCGCCCGAAAGCGCCATCGAGCCACACAGGACTGCGCCCCAGATGGTAACCACAATACCCTGGATGACCACGATCTTCACCGACACTCCGTGCTTGTTGGTCTTGGCCAGGCTACGCGGGATGATGCCCTCGCTTGCGGTATCGAGCAATGCACGAGAAGGACCAACGATCCACGATGAGATCTCGGCAAGCACGCCAGCTGCTAACAAGAAGGCGATCACATACACGAGCCAGCCGATGCCGAAGTGCGCGTCGAAGATATTCGCGAATGCGGTCACCACACCGGTAGAAAGGTTCGCATCAAGCTGAGCCTCGCTCATCGTCATCGCAACAGCCAAACCGCCCAACGTATCGAGCATGATCGTCAAGATACAGAGTACGATCATGACCATCGGGTAGATCTTGCCCGGATTCTTGAGCTCGTTAACATGAGAAGCACTTGCCTCGACACCTGCAAACGCCAAGATGAACGAAGCAAAGATAACGAGCGTGCTCACTTTCGTGAAATCTGGAACGAATCCGTTCGCATCGAAATGAAGCTGTGATACGCCACCTGTTGCAAGATACGCCACCAGTCCGATAAGAAGGATGATCGCTGGGATCAAAACGCCTCCGAAGAAGCCGACCTTAGCGATACGAGCCGTTAGCTTCGTTCCTCCAAGCTGCGTGAGCGTCAATCCCCAAACGATGATCGCAACACCGATGAACATCACAAGTGGATTGTTGTAGAGCGCATCCCATCCAACGATGTAGGATATCGCAGCCAAAACGAAGAAAGCCATGGTCACGAACCCGACCGTGATCTGGAACCACTGATAGAACAGCGCCGAGAAGCCCCAGCGCTTACCAAGCGTGTTGCCAACCCATGCGAAGATTCCGCCATTCTCCCATCCTTTGACGGTTGCCATCTCAGCAGCCACGAGCGCGACTGGCAAGAACCAGAACACGCCGCCAAGGATCAAGAAAAAGATCAAATGGAGGCCAGAAGATGCGAAATTCGGATACGCGTAGACGGTCATGACCATTGATGCGGTCATGGCAAAGAACCCGCCGAACCCGAGCATCTTCGCTGTCTGCTTTTTAGAGCTAGATGAATTTGCAGGCGCCACAGAAGTCTTTGATTCACTCATTTTTCCCACCCCTTTCAAGATCACGCCGAGCGCCTCCAAGCACATCGGCTTTTTTGTTCATCCTTACCATGCCACTTTTTGCTGTTCATGGGCGGTATTGTGAGACTGTCGTAAGGTATGTTGATTAAACGTAAGGTCTATGCAACAGCTTAGAAACAATCCCAAAAAGCAAGCCCCTACGCGCTTTGCACAGGGGCTTCTCAGCGATATTCAGCTGCATGGATCATCTATTCCATGGTTATCTTGCGTTTGAGGACGTGAGTGGTCACTAGATAGTAGATGATGCCGATGATGATCCAGATTATGCCGATCGTGTGCGAGGTTGGATCGAGCGAGAAAAAGATCGCACCGACGATGATCGCGCCGATGATTGGGCAGATAAGAAGCCGCATCGGATTTGTATGGTCCTTGCCTTTCACCCAGAAATGCCAAACTACGCACACGTTCAAGATCACATAGGAGGCAAGGGCACCGAAGTTCACGACCTTCGCCAGACCATCCATGCCGATGTTCAAGAAGAACGGCAGAAGCGCGAGCGAAAGAGCGGAAACGAAGAGCGTTGCCACCAGCGGCACGCCACGCTTCTTGTCCATCTTCGCGAGCGGTCTTGGAAGCGAGCCGCTCTTACCCATCACGTAGAGCACACGCGAGACCGAAACCTGGGCGACCAAACCCGTGAAGACTCCCTGAGCCAGCGCGACTGCCAAAGCGCAGAGCTGACCGAACCACTTGCCGCCTACCAATTCAGCGATAAGGTAGAAGCCGTTCGTTTCGTTGGAACGGCAGAGTTCACCACTTGAATCGACGCAGGTGGCGATATAGCACGTAAACGCAAAGAGGACGGCCAAGATGATGACCATGATCATCATCGCACGCGGAGGGCCACTGCGCTCGTTCTTAGCTTCTTCAGTAAGCGTGGCCACGCATCCGAACCCAACGAACGAGAACACCGCAAGCGACACGGCGCTCAGCATCGAAGGCATGGTGAACTTCGATGGATCGAAGAAGGCATCGAGCGTGAAGCCCGATGTTTCAGGGTGAGAGAATATGAAAGCGATGCCGAATACAAGGAACATTCCCAATACGATACATTCACACACCAGTGCGATCTTGTTCACGATCATGGTCGTCTGAATGCCACGTGAAGCGACCACGAGCACGATAGCCAAGAAAATCAAGCACCACGCCCACACGGGCACCGCGGGAACATATTGATGAAGCGGTTCAGCCGCGATGATGAAGACCATGTCGGGCGAAATAAGGTACTGAAGAAGCATGAGCCAACCAGCGATGAAACCGATCGCACTCCCTAAGCTCTTCGATGCATAAGTATAGATCGAGCCTGACGAGGGAAAGGTCTTGATCATGATGCCAAACGAGAGCACCGTGAAGAACATCGCGACGAAGGCGATAAGATACGCCATCGACGCCATGCCATTCGAAGCGTTCGCCACCCCGCCATAGATGCTGAAGGGCGCGATAGGCACCATGAAGATAAGGCCATAGATGACCATATCGAAGATGGAAAGCGTGCGCTTGAAGCCGTCGTTATCATTCGGGTTGTTTTGATCTTGTGTTGAGAGCGTTTGGGCATTCGCTGCTGAAGCGTTTGATGGGATCGGGCTACCCGCCGAAGGAGAGCCTGTTGACGCAACGCTCTTTCCTGCGTTCTTGTCCATTTCAGCCCCCTCATCTCGAATCGCAAACACACGCTGGGCTAAAGAAGATTGACACTCCATCTACTGCGATCAGCGCCGAGCGTGAGACACGAGGTTCCCCGCTTCCCTGCTCAAGAACCTGCATCCTGCAGGTTCTTTCGTGCGTCGCTGCTTTGCTCGGGTTTTATTAATAACGAAGTTAGTCGGCAAAGAGTCACCTCGTTGCCTCACCCTCTCCGCTGACCTTCGCAACTATCTCTCTCGACCTTAACGGTGACTTGTTTCGAAGGTGATGCGCTTTGGCATTCTGTGTAAAAATCGTTACCTGGTAAAACGCGTGAAGAACGCTCCCTTCGCGTGTCACTATCCGTTTGATTTGACAGAAATAACAAGGCGCGTAGAATAGTGACTCCGCAGACGTGCATCTTCTGCGAGCACCTTGAAAACAACGCAACTACCACTGCGTTCGTTCTCTCCATATTTGGGGGCGACTGGTTTCGACATGGTAGGTTGGATATGAAGAGCAGGTCGTGGTCTCCTCGCCACGTTAAACAGGGGTACTGTCAAATTTAATTGGCAAAGCTAAAACTCAGAGCGCTCCTGCGCTCGCCATGGCTGCTTAATCTAGCCAGGCTGTCAACCCAGGGTATGTTTCCGGCCCTGGCGCGATATCATCTTTAGGAGACTGCTGTCTCGTACGTCGTTGGTATGACGAGACTCAAGACTGAACCAGCTAGGATGCGTTATTGTGTGTCGATGCACGCGGCGTATCCGAAACCTAATCACCGACTAAGCTTGTAGTGCTTCATTGATGATCTAGTATGGACCGGAGTTCGACTCTCCGCGCCTCCACCATAACTAATAAAAATGCCCACGCTTCACGTGGGCATTTTTATTAGTTATGGTGGAGGGTAGGAAGTCGAACCATGTTCGACTTGCGGTGTAAGCTTTAGCGAACACCGCCTGCGGCGAGTGTCAAGGTGGCGCGATAGCGCCCAGAGCAAAATATCTTCGATATTTTGCGGAGACTTGACGCGAGCGATCCTCCGCGCCTCCGGTCTATATTAAAAAAGCCCTCTTACGAGGGCTTTTTTACAGAACTACCAACTAAAAATATGCCGTTTAATGCAGAAGCTGATACGTACTAGGTCTTAACCCACGTTTATCGCGAAACAGTAACCCTCGACCAAAAAATGACCTCCCGAAGGAGGTCATTTTCATATACTTTGCGTTCAAGCGTGCGAAACGTGCACGGCAAGAACTAATTGTCTGCCAGCGCAGCCTGAGCAGCAGCCAAGCGAGCCAGCGGCACGCGATACGGTGAGCAGGAAACATAGTCGAGACCGATGCCGTAGAAGATCTTAACGGAATCAGGATCGCCACCATGCTCGCCACAAACGCCGCAGACGATATCAGGATTGCCTTCGTGACCAAGCTCAACGCCCATCTCGACGAGCTTCGCAACGCCCGGATCGACCGTAGCGAAGGGGTTGTACGGCAGGATGCGCTCGGCGAGGTACTGCGGGACGAATTCAGACTCAACATCGTCACGCGAGAAGCCGAACGTGGTCTGCGTGAGGTCGTTCGTACCGAATGAGAAGAAATCGGCTGCTTGAGCGATCTCGTTCGCGGTAACCGCAGCACGCGGAAGCTCGATCATAGTGCCGATCGGAATCTCAAGTTCGACGCCTTCAGCAGCGGCAACTTCAGCGATGACCTCTTCAGCAAGTGCACGAAGCTTCTCGAGCTCGGGCTTCACAGAAACGAGCGGGATCATGATCTCGGGCTTCGGATCGAGGCCTTCCTTCTTCAGCTGAGCCATTGCGGTTGCAATAGCACGAACCTGCATGCGTGGGAGTACCGGATAGGTGATAGCCAAACGGCAGCCGCGAAGACCGAGCATCGGGTTCTGCTCAGCGAAGCTGTCGATCTGCTCCATAAGGTGACGCTTCTGAGCGATGACAGCAGAATCTGCGCCAGTTGCCTCAAGACGTGCGATCTCGACATCGAGCGCACGCGGGCTCTCGAGGAACTCATGCAGCGGCGGATCGAGCAGGCGAACGATGACGGGCAGGCCGTCCATTGCCTTGAACATACCCAGGAAATCGCCCGTCTGAGCAGCGAAGAGGTCGGAAACGGCCTTTTCGCGGATGGATTCATCTTCATTGAGGATGAAGGTTTGGATGATCTGCTTGCGATCGCCCAAGAACATGTGCTCGGTACGGCACAAGCCAATGCCCTGAGCGCCGAAGGAACGAGCAAGCTCTGCATCTTCAGGGTTATCAGCGTTAGCGCGAACGCCCATGGTACGCACTTCGTCTGCCCATTCAAGGATGGTGTCAAGATCGCCTGCAAGCTCGGGCTGGACGAGCTCGACTGCGCCGAGCACGACGATACCCGTCGTACCATCGAGCGAGATCATATCGCCCTCGCGGATGACAAGGTCGGTACCAGCGATGGTTGCCTGCTTCGCATCGGCATCGATCTTCAGCGCATCAACACCGCATACGCATGGTGCGCCCATGCCACGAGCGATAACCGCAGCGTGCGAGGTCTTACCACCGTGAGAAGTAAGGATGCCTTCAGCAGCGATCATGCCAGCAAGGTCGTCCGGCGTGGTCTCCCAACGAACGAGCACGGTCTTGCGACCTTCCGCCTCTGCTTCAACGGCTGCTTCAGCGGAGAAGACCGCTTCGCCCACTGCAGCACCCGGAGATGCGTTGAGGCCAGTTGCAACCACATCGTATTCAGCATCAGCATCGAACTGTGGATGGAGCAGCTGATCGAGCTGTTCAGGATCGACACGCATGACAGCCTCTTCTTTGGTGATGAGGCCCTCTTCGACCATGGCGATCGCGATGTGGAGCGCTGCAGCAGCAGTACGCTTACCAACGCGCGTCTGGAGCATCCAGAGCTTGCCCTGCTCGATGGTGAACTCGATATCGCACATATCGCGGAAGTGATTCTCGAGCAGCGTGAAGACGCCTTCGAGCTCCTTGCCTGCTTCTTCGAGGCCCGGGGTGTTCTTAAGGTCAGCGATAGGTGAAGTGTTGCGGATGCCAGCAACAACGTCTTCGCCCTGAGCGTTGACCAGGTAATCGCCATAGAATTCTTTATCGCCATTCGCAGGGTTACGGGTGAACGCAACACCAGTAGCGGACGTGTCGCCCTTGTTGCCGAAAATCATGGACTGGACGTTCACTGCCGTGCCCAGATCATCGGAGATCTTGTTCTGCTTACGATAGAGCGTTGCGCGCGGGTTGTTCCAGCTGCCGAACACCGCTTCGATAGCGAGCTGGAGCTGAACATCGGGGTCTTGAGGGAATTGCACTTCCCCATCGACAACGAGAGAAGGATATTCGTTAGCATCGACGTTCTCGGTGAAGATGCGCTTGAACTGCGCAACGAGCTCTTGCAGATCTTCAGCGGTAAGATCGGTATCGGATTCGACACCGCGGTCGCGCTTCATGACGTTGATGGCATTCTCGAACAGGTCACCATCAAGATCCATAACGACGTTGGAGAACATCTGAATGAAGCGGCGGTAAGAGTCCCACGCGAAACGGGGATTTTCCGTCTGCTTGATGAGGCCATTGATCGACTCATCGTTAAGACCAAGGTTCAAAACCGTGTCCATCATGCCCGGCATGGACATGGGAGCACCGGAACGAACGGAAACGAGCAGCGGATCCTCCGCATCGCCGATCTTCTTACCAATGCGGTTCTCAAGATCTTCGCGATATTCCTGGATGGTGTCGAGAACACCTTCTGGCCAGGTATTATCCGCATTTGCATACTCCATGCAGGTTTGACAAGAAATAGTAAAACCGGGAGGCACCGGAAGGCCGATGTTCGCCATTTCAGCAAGGTTCGCACCTTTGCCACCGAGGATCGCCTTCATGTTGGTGTTACCCTCAGTAACATTGTTACCCTGTGCATCTTTACCGAAGGCATAGACGCGTTTCACTTGGTCAGTCACCATGTTCTCCTTAAACGAATACTAATCCCTCTCCATCCGCAACTACAATCGCGAATGAGCACTTTCATGATACCGCAAAATCTCCTGCGCGGTTTCTTCAATTGCGCGATTATCGGTCCGAATGACGATACAGCCCAGTCTTCTCATAAGATCATGGGCGGACTTCAACTCCTGATAGACCGATTCGAACTCAGAATACCTTGATGCAACGTGCGCTGCTTTGGCAAGGCGACGCTTGCGAACCTCTACCAAGATCTCTGCTGTGGTGGTGAGCCCGAACAAGCGCGTTGGATCGACGTCGAAGAGCTCTTTAGGGGGTTCGGTCTCGGAATCGAGCGGCACGTTGGCTACCTTAAGACCGAGTTGCGAAAGATAGATCGAAAGCGGCGTCTTCGAAGAGCGCGAAACACCGATGAGCACGATATCCGCTTTCGTGAGGTCTTGAGGATTGCGCCCGTCGTCGTGGTTGATCGTGAAATTGATGGCCTCAAGGCGTCTGAAATATGCATCATCGACCGAATAGAGCGCACCGGGATGCGGCTCAGGCGTACGCCCTGTTGCATCCGCAAGCGCGCTATGAGCCTTATCGAGCACATCGACCGCGATGATGCGATTCGGCGTAGCGGCTTCTTCTCCTTGAGCACGCTCAGCTTCTTCGATGGCAGCACTCGCCTGCTTGACGAAATCGTCCATCGCCTCGCGCAGTTGCTCATCCACGAGCGTATAGAAGATGATGAACGCCCCCGGGATATGCTTTTCACGATGATGCTCAAGATGCGCGCTCAGCTCTTCAGTGAGCTCTCGCGGAGTCTTGATGCCGGGAAGCACCTCAAGATAGGAATTCGTCTCATCGAAGCTCGCGAGCGCCGCGCGAGCGACCGCCTTTGCCGTCGTTCCCGTTGAGTCGGAAACAACATGGATGGTAGGAAGATCGGAAGCAACCCCGTGCGCTATCCATCGTTGAAGCATGTGAGGGTCCTTCCTGCTCTTCCTTAACGACTCTGGATGCTTAGCGGTCCTGTTTCACCAGATGGGAGAAATCCGCAACCGAAGAGAACACGCTAACGAAACGATTCAAGAGCGCAAGTCGATTCGCGCGCTTGACCGGGTCGTCGTCCATGATCATGACCTCGTCGAAAAAGGTATCGATCGGAACACGCAGAGCGGCAAGGGCACGGAGCGCGCCTTCATAATCTTGCTCAGCAAGTGCTTCTGTGACCTTCGTGTTCGCAGTATCGGTCGCATCACGAAGAGCGATCTCGACTTCGCCGAGCGCCGCTTCATCAAGATCGATGCCCTCCTCTTCATCGCGCAGATTATTCGCACGCGCAAACGCCGTCGAAAGATCTTGCATCTCTTCGGCATGCTCTGCCCTGAAGCGCTCGAGCACTGAAACGCGTTTCGTGAACTCGGCTGGCTCACGCACACCGCCGGCAAGCACCGCTTCGATGACATCAGGGCTCTGGCCAGCGTCTTGGCACATCACGCGCGCACGGGTGATGAAGAAATCCTCGATCTGGGTCTGGACCGCTGTCTTGTCGAACGAGATATTGGTGTAGTTATCGAGCGCACACGCGATTGCATCGGTGAGATTGACCGGAAGACCCGCATTGAGCATATTCACGATACCGATCGCACTACGACGGATCGCGAATGGGTCAGAAGAGCCACTCGGCCCTTGATCGATCGCGAACAGGCCGCAGATCGTATCGAGCTTGTCGGCGAACGCGACGAGCTGGCCAACTGCACCATCAGCAAGCGCATCTCCAGCGAACTTAGGCTGATAGTGCTGCGCGATCGCACGCGCAACTTGAGGAGTCTCCCCTGCTGCCTCGGCATAGTAGGAGCCCATGATGCCCTGCACCGAGGTGAATTCCACGACCGCATTCGTAACGAGATCCGCCTTGCAAAGATACGCTGCGCGCTTGGCATCTGCGCGATCGGCTTCATCGAGATTCGCTTCTGCAGCAAGATGATCGACCAAAGATACGATACGGTTGGTCTTATCGAGCACAGTGCCGAGCTTCTCTTGGAATACGACCTCATCAAGTGATGGAACATACGCTTCGAGCGGCTTCTTGAGGTCTTCGTCGTAGAAGAACTTCGCATCATAGAGGCGTGCACGTACCACGCGCTCGTTACCATCAACGATGGTTTCCGCGAAGGCGGGATCGCCGTTGGAGACCACGATGAATTTGTTGGAAAGCTTCCCTTGCGTGTCGT
This sequence comes from uncultured Eggerthella sp., assembly GCA_958409415.1. Lineage (GTDB taxonomy): Bacteria > Actinomycetota > Coriobacteriia > Coriobacteriales > Eggerthellaceae > Anaerotardibacter. The sequence goes on from CATYMO010000002.1 coordinate 186,805, forward strand.
AGAGCGGGAAATAGCGCTGGTGCATGAGCATCGCATCGACGATGATCTCTTCAGGAACAGCCAAGAACTCTTCGTCGAAAGCACCCACCATAGCAGTCGGGTATTCGGCCAGATTCACGACCTCCACGAGCGTCTTTTGAGGAAGCTCTGCTTTAAGACCCGTTTCAGCTTCGATCGCGCTAACCTGCTCACGAATGAGCGCTTCACGCTGAGCATGAGAAGGAACGACCTTCGCCGCGCGCACCACCTCGAGCAGCTTATCTGCATCCGCGACCGCAAACGGGCCCGGTGCCATGAAACGATGCCCCATCGTCTTACGCGATGCCGTAAGGCCTGCGTATTCGAATTCGATGACCTCATCACCGAAGAGCGCGACGATCCAACGAACAGGGCGCGAGAAGAGCTCATGCTGAGCACCCCAGTGCTGCGACTTCGGCCAAGAGATGCAACGGATGATGGAATCGAGCACCCCAGGCAGCAAAGTTGCAACTTTGACCGCCGGTACTTCGCGCTTAGCGAACACGTATTCGGTGCCACCTTGTTCTTCACGGTAGAGATCGTCTACCGTAAGCCCTTTACCTCGCGCAAAACCTTCCGCGGCCTTCGTGGGCGCACCCGCTTCATCGAAGGCGATACGCACGGCAGGACCTTTGAAAACCTCAGTTTCTGCAACCGTCTCAACAGCGACATCGTAGACCACGACGATAAGACGGCGCGGGGAATCGTAGACTTCGATCGCGCCATGCGGAATGCGTGCATCGTCTAAGAGCGCGGGAACTTTTCGCTCAAGCTGCTTGACAGCATCGACCAGGTCAAATGCGGGGATCTCTTCAACGCCGATCTCGAAAGCGAGCGTACGAGTTTGAGCCATGAGATTATTCCCCTTCCTCGTCCTCGACGCATTGGCCGACGACCTTTTCCAGATAAGCTTTGCAGCAAGCCTTAGCGATGGTACGAACGCGCAAGATATAGCCCATGCGCTCGGTCGCGCTGATCACGCCGCGCGCATCGAGCAGATTGAATGCATGCGAGCACTTCAGCACGTAATCGTAAGCCGGAAGCGGCAAGCCTGCTTCGAGCGTGCGCAAGCATTCCTTTTCGTAGCGATCGAATTCACCGAAGAGCAGATCGGTATCGGCCACTTCGAAGTTATAGGCAGAGAATTCGCGCTCGTTCTCCAAGAAGACATCGCCATAGGTGAAGACCGATCCATCCGCCGCACGCGACCATACCAGATCGTAGACCGAGTCGACGCCCTGAATGTACATGGCCAAGCGCTCGAGACCATAGGTGATCTCTGCCGGAACGGGATCGCACTCGAAGCCGCCCACCTGCTGGAAGTAGGTGAACTGGGTCACCTCCATGCCGTTGAGCCAGACTTCCCATCCCAGTCCCCACGCGCCGAGCGTCGGGCTTTCCCAGTCGTCTTCGACGAAGCGGATATCGTGCTTCTCGACCTCGATGCCGATCGTGCGCAACGAATCGAGATAGAGCTCTTGCACGTTATCAGGCGAAGGCTTCAAGAGCACCTGGAACTGGTAATAATGCTGCATGCGGTTGGGGTTCTCGCCGTAGCGTCCGTCGGTCGGACGACGACACGGCTGAACGTAGGCCGCACGCCAGGCGCTCGGACCCAGGCTCCTGAGCGTGGTGGCGGTATGGAAGGTTCCTGCACCTACTTCGTTGTCGTAGGGCTGCAGCACCACACAGCCTTGATCGGCCCAATACTGCTGAAGGCGAAGGATGATCTCTTGGAAACTGAGCGGCTCATTTCCTTGCTCAGATGATATGACGTTCGTAGTCATGTAGCTCCTTATGGTCATAATTCACTGGCCGCATCTCAAAGTGCGCGACCTTGTTCATTGAGTCAGCACGAACTTGTCGTGACGCTATCCGATCCAAGCAAGGCTCTCGACAGGCCAATAGATGGCGAACGCCTTACCGAAGACCGTGTCCTTGTCGATCGGACCGAAATAGCGTGAATCAGAGGAATTGGTGCGATTGTCGCCCATCACCCACACATCGCCTTTTGGGATGGTGTAGGGATAGCTGATATCGACCGTGCCTACCGTGTTGAGCGGATAGCTGGGAAGGCCATCGGTATAGGGTTCATCGAGCGCAACGCCATCGACATACACCTTGCCATCGCGCAGATCGACCGTCTGGCCTTCGGTGGCGATCACGCGCTTGATGAGCGTGCGCGAAGGTACCTGCGGATCGGAAAAGACCACGATATCGCCCTGTTCAGGATCGGAGAAATGATAGGAGACCTTTTCGGCGAAGACCATATCGCCTGTTTTGATGGTGTCTTCCATAGAAGCGGAAGGAATCTGGAAGGGTTCAACAACGAAAGAGCGTAGCAACCATGCCCCCACGACCACGACAGCGACCATGATAAGAAAGCTTAGAAACCTTCTGAAGATGCTCGGTTTATGATCGCTCGCGTGACGACCTGAATCCACGACGCTCCTTCCCGATAAGATTGATGTTCATTCGATTATGCGGGTGCCCATGCGCTTTGCGCGCGCTCAACCGCACATTTCCTTATATTAAACAATCTTTTATGAGTTGGGTATGGGCAAACGCCAAGGAGCAAACGAAAGTTACGAGCGGCGCTCGAGAAAGGCACGATCTTCGGGGGTCAGATTCGCCTCCGCGAGCAGATCAGGGCGAAGCGCTGCTGTACGCAGAAGGCTTTGTTCATGGCGCCAGCGTTCGATATTGGTATGGTGGCCCGAGAGCAGCACATCGGGAACGCTCATACCGCGATACTGCGCAGGACGCGTGTACTGCGGATATTCGAGCAACCCATCATAGAAGCTCTCGTCAACAGAACTGCCCTCGTCACCGAGCACGCCATCGAGCCTACGTACGACCGCATCGATGACCACCATCGAAGCGAGCTCGCCGCTCGTGAGCACATAATCACCGATCGAGATCGTCTTGTCTGCCAAGATATAGGCACGCTCATCGATACCCTCATAATGCCCGCACACGAAGAAGAGGTGATCCTTTTCAGCAAGCTCGAGCGTGAGCGCATCGCTTAATGTCTCGCCTGTGGGAGAAAGGAAGATCGTATAGGGTTTGGTAGGAGCAGCAGCGAAGAGCTCGTCACATGCTTCGAAGATCGGCTCGCACTTCATCACCAGACCCTGACCACCCCCGTAGGGCTCATCGTCGGTCGTACGATGCTTATCATGCGTCCAATCCCTCAGATCGTGCGCGCGGAATTCAAGGATGCCCTTGTCTTGCGCGCGCTTCATGATCGATTCGTTCATGATCGAATCGTAGCACTGAGGAAACACCGAAAGCGTTTCGATGAGCATGGGCTATCCTTCCTTTCGCTTCAAAGACGCAAGACGCGCACAGGCGCTCGGCCTAGAGTTCGACCAATCCAGCAGGCAGATCGAGCTCGATCCGTCGCTCTTCTTCGTTCAGGTCCACGAGGAACTCTTCGACCAAAGGGATGTGGATCGTGCTGCCGGTTGAAGATTCAACGACCAGAAGTGGATGCGCGGGGTTCTCCTCAAGGTTCACGATGGTGCCGATATGTCCCTGATCACGCGAGAACACTTCGAATCCGACAAGATCGAGCAAGCTTTGATCATAGCCTTCTGGAAGATCGGCTTTGCGCACGAGCACGCTGTGACCGACGAGCTGCTCCGCTTGGTCGATCGTGGAAATGGAGTCGAAGGACACAAGATGCGCTCCCCCAGCCTGCTCCTGGACGCGCGTGATGCGCGCGACGCGCGGAACACGCAGCACTGGCGGCACGAACACTACTTCCATGCCTTCTTCCAATAAAAAAGGAAGACCCTCGCACGGATATGCGAGAAGTCCTCCCTTAAGATTCTTTGCTTTACCGAGGTTTGCGACCCTCGCCCATGCGCTCATTAGTCGATAAGCTCAACTTCGATGCGCAGATCATGACGTGAACCAGCTGCGCGGCTAAGCGTACGGATCGCCTTGATGATACGACCCTGGCGACCGATCACGCGACCAACGTCCTCTGGATTCACGCTCACTTCGATGAGCGTAGAGCCATCTTCGGTTTCCGTGGAAGTTACTTCAACTTCATCGGGGAATTCAACGAGCGGGGCAATGAGCAGCTCGACAAGACCGGAAATATCGGTATTAGGATCGGTCATGACTAGCCATTCTGACGCTGAGCATCGATGAGACGAGCAACGGTCTCGGTGGGCTTTGCACCCTGAGCGATCCAGGTGTCGATCTTCTCAAGATCCATGGTGACCTTCTTGGGCTCGGTAAGAGGATTGTACGTACCGACCTGCTCGATATAACGACCATCGCGACGTGCACGAGAATCTGCGACAACGATACGGTAATACGGTGCTTTGTGAGCGCCATGACGTGCGAGACGAATCTTAACTGCCATGAAGTTGAACTCCTTTGTATATTCTTACTACGCGCTTTCGCGTAACCTTTAGAAAACAGCAATTACCAATAATAAGGTGAGGGGTGTGCTTTTGCAAGAACAGAAACGAAAACGAGCACGAGTGGAAGGTTTACTGGTCTTGAATCATATCCTGAAGTCGCTTGAGGTCTCCCATACCTAAGCCTCCCATACCCGGAAGCGAGCGCCGGCGCTTCTTCTTCCCTTTCTTGCCTTTGCGCGTGCCCATCATCTGTTCCTGCTGGGCCATCATCTGCTTCATCATCTTGCGGGTCTCGTTGTACTTCTTCATCATCTGATTGACCTGCGTGACCGAAACACCCGCACCAGACGCGACACGTGCACGACGTGAGCCGTTGAGCACGCTCGGCTTTTCTCGTTCTTCTTTGGTCATCGAATTGATGATGACCTCCATCTCGTCGAGCGCGTTCTCATTGACTTGACCGTCTTTGAGCGCCTTATCGCCACCGGGAAGCGCACTCACGAGCTTCTGGATGCCGCCGATTTTGCGCACCTGCTTGTTGATAGTAAGAAAATCGTTCAAGTTCAGATCCGCGCGCATCATGCGCTCAGCTTCTTCTTGCTCGATCTCTTCAGCACGGATCTGGGAAGCGGTTTCGATGAGGCTGATCACATCGCCCATGCCAAGGATACGCTTGGCCATGCGATCGGGATGGAACTCTTCGAGCGAATCGGGCTTCTCGCCCATCGAGATGAACTTGATCGGCTTGCCTGTGACCTGCTTGATCGAGAGTGCACCGCCACCACGCGCATCGCCATCCATCTTCGACATGATCACGCCGTCGAAATCGACCTGTTCAGCGAAGGCAGAAGCAACGTTCACCACGTCTTGGCCGGTCATCGCGTCGACCACCATGAGGATCTGGTCAGGCTCGACCGCATCGCGAATAGCAGCGGCTTCAGCCATCATCTCCTCATCGACATGCAAGCGGCCCGCGGTGTCGACGATGACCACATCGCGTAGCGAATCGACCGCATCGCGCACGCCCTCTTGAGCGATCTTGACCGGATCCTTGCCATCGCCGCGATAGACGCGCACACCGATCTCATCACCCAGCGTTTGGAGCTGATCGGCTGCTGCAGGGCGGTATACGTCACACGCAACGAGCAAAGGGTTGTGGTTCTGCTTCTTCAAGAGATACGCCAGCTTCGCGGCTGCTGTGGTCTTACCTGAGCCTTGAAGGCCGACGAGCATGATCACATTCGGGATGCGCGAAGAGAGCACGAGCTGCGAATCGGACTCACCAAGGAGCTTCGTTAATTCGTTGAGCACCACCTTGATGACGTTCTGTGCTGGCGTGAGCGAATCGAGCACTTCGGCATCGAGGCAACGCTCTTTCGTGTTCTTGATGAAGGACTTGACCACCTTGAAGTTGACATCCGCCTCCAGAAGCGCCATGCGGATCTCCTTCATGGCGGAATTGATGTCATCCTCGTTGAGCTTTCCCTTCGAGCGGAGGCCCGAGAAGATGGATTGTAGTTTGTCTGAAAGATTATCCAGCATCGCGCAATTCTCCAATCAGAGCGTTCGCAAAACCTGCCGCATCGAAATCCTGCAGATCTTCGATACCCTCCCCTACGCCGATCTTGTAGAGCGGCAATTCCAATTCATGAGCGATCGCCACCGAGATGCCACCCTTTGCAGTGCCATCGAGTTTGGTGACGATGATGCCATCGAGGTCGAGCGCCTTGTTGAACTCACGTGCCTGCTGAAGGCCGTTCTGCCCGGTGGTCGCATCGATGACGAGCACGGTATAGACCGGCAGCTCCGAGCGGCGGCGCACCACTTCGACCACTTTGGTGAGCTCGCGCATGAGATCGTCTGAGGTGTGCAAGCGCCCTGCCGTATCGATGAGCACCAGATCCGCTCCCGTTTGCTCAGCACGCTCGAGCGTTTCGTAGCACACGCTTGCCGGATCGCTGCCGCGCTCGCGCGAAACGATCTCGACATCGGCTCTGCGTGCCCATTCTTCGAGCTGTTCGATGGCTGCCGCCCTGAACGTATCGGCGCTACCGAGCAGCACCTTGCGGTCGTTGCCATGGGCCTCGGCGGCGATCTTGCCCACCGTGGTGGTCTTGCCTGAACCGTTCACACCAACGAAGAGCACCACCGCTTCATCGTCGAAGATCGAACCATCAGTCTCGATGAATTGATCAGCGATCTTCTCCGCCAAGAGATCGAGCACGGCATAAGCATCGGGGAGCGCCTTGCGCGTTGCTTCATCACGCAGCTCCTCGACGATCGCATCTGCCGCTGCTGCGCCGAAATCGCTCAAGATGAGCGTCTCTTCAAGCGTCTCCCAGAATTCCTCATCGACATCCGGCCCGCGATCGAGCAGGATGTTCATCTGCTCCTTGAACTTATCGCGACTGCGATGAAGCCCGCTTGAGATTCGGTCGAAAAAGCCCATGCTATTCCTCCTTCGCGCGCGCCTGATCGATGCGCTGACTTAAGACTTTCGTAACGCCATCAGCCTGCATGGAAACGCCATAGAGGATATCGGCAGCTTCCATCGTACGACGCTGGTGAGTGATCATGATGAACTGCGCGAAGTCGCGCACCGTGGCCAGGTAGTTCATAAGGCGGCGCAGGTTGGAATCGTCGAGCGCCGCTTCGATCTCGTCGAGAATATAGAACGGCGTTTGGCGAATGCGGTACACCGCGAAGAGCAGCGCCATCGCCGTCATGGATTTCTCGCCACCAGAAAGAAGCGACATCTTCTTCACCGTCTTGCCGACGGGCTGCGCGTTCACATCCACGCCCGTGTTCTCAAGATCGTCGGGGTCGACCAGCGAAAGATGCGCATGACCTCCCGGGAACAGGGTCGAGAAGATCTCGGAGAAGTTCGCATTCACCTGCTCGAAGGTCTTCACGAAATCGTCCTTCATGCGCTCATCGATGAGCGCGACGATACGACTGAGCGCACTGCGCGCTGCTTGCATATCGGCAAGCTGCGAGAGCAGATAGTTGTAGCGTTCGTTAACCTGCTCGTATTCGCGAGCTGCATCGGGGTTCACCGTGCCTAAGTTCTTGATACGGCGCTTGAGCGTTTCCGCCTCGCGCTCGCTTTCGGCACGATTCTCAAGTTCGGGCAATTCAAGCGCTGTTTCGAGCGGCGTATGGCATTCGGCGATGATCGCCTGAACAGCAGCCTCGACCTTGATCTCGAGCTGACCCTTTTCGATACGGATCTCAGAACAGGCAGCATTCTGCTGATCGAGCGCGATACGCAACTCACGCACTTTTTGCGTTGACTCTGCGATGCGCTTATGCAGCTCTTGCGATGATTCCTGCGTTTCACGCGTTTTGAGCTCGATCGCCGAAACGTGCTTTTGGATAGATTCGTTCAAGAGCTCGAGCGTTGAAAGCAGCGGCTCGACACGCGCCGAAGCCCCCTTAATCAGACCGAAGCGCTTCTCGGCCGTGCGCGAGCGCACTTCGATGTTATGGATCTCCTGCTTGCGCGAAGCGACCATGCGCTCGTTATAGGCATAGGCTTCTTGCAACTTAGCCCGCTCGAGACGGGCATTCTGCAGCTCTTCGGAGATCGAAACGACCTTGTTCTGAATGGGTGTGAGCACCGCTCGCATGTCTTCGACTTGCCTCTTGCTCTCCTGGAGCTTCGCCTGGACTTGCGCAAGCTCTTCTTTCAACTTGTCGGAATCGGGCTGGGCCTCTTCCAAGTAGGCTCGGTAGCGCTGTTGCTCTTCGATCAGGTTCTTATGGCTGGCCTTGAGCGTTTCGAGCGTTTGCGTCTCGCTCGCAAGATCGCGCGCAGTCGACTCGCGATTGCCGCGCACGTTCGCGGTCTTCTCGGTTGCCTGCAATGAAGCGATCTGCAGTTCTTTCAGCGAATTCTCCAGCCGATCGTAGGTAGCGCGCACCTTGGCGAAGCGCTCAGAGTACTCCGCTTCACGGCTACGTAACTCGACCAGATTGCGTCTGCGCAGAAGCGCGCTGTTAGCTTTGTCTTCTTCCGACTTGCGGAAGTAGCGCGCGCGACCATTCGTGTCCACGATGCAACCATCACGGCTGACGAGCGTGACGCCATGCGGAGCTCGCTTCCAGATATTGAAGAGCTCATCTTTTGAATCGTAGAGATACACTGCGCCGAGCAGCGCTTCGAAGCCCTTTTCATAGGTGCTCGAAACCTCGATCTGGTCGAGCAGGCGGTGATCGCGTTCGCTCGTTGCGAAATCATCGCTTGAAGCGAGCTGGAAGATGTCCTTTTCGGGCAGGAGCACCACATCGCCGGTTTCTCCGCTCTGTTCGAGCGCATCGATGAACGTTCGCACACTTTCGCGATCTTGAACGAAGAGTCCATGCATGTTGGACCCGAGCAAGGCTTCAACAATCATATCGAGCTCGCTCGGGACGGAAAGCTCATGGGTGAGCGCACGCCAAGGAGCCAGTTGATGATCCCCCGACATGACCCAAGAAAGGATGGGGTTGGTTGCTTCGTTAGCGCGCTCCAGCTCTTCGAGCGCTTTTCGCTGCGCGCCGATAGAGGTGAGCTCTTCGCGCACTTCGTCCATTTCGCCACGCGTGAGCTCACGATCGCGCAAAGCAGTGTTCAGCTCTTCGCGCGCACGTGTCTCAGCAGTCTCGGCCTCGAGAAGCGCACCATCAAGATTATCGAGTTGGAGCTGGAGCTGGGCACATTTCTGCTCGAGCGCGGTAAGACGCGCCTGAGAATCGGCTACTTGCGCATCGGCCACTTGAGAGCTCACCTGCGCATCGTGAAGCTCCTCTTTCAGCGAATCGAGCGTGGATTGGATCGTTTCACTGCGATAGGTGAGCGCATTCTGTTCGGCCAAGATCGCATCGATCTGCTTACGCAGTTTGTTGCGCTGGTCTACTTGCTTGTTGTAGTTCTCTTCGATGCGGTCATGATCGGATACCGCGTTGTTATAGGATCGTTCGACCTCTTGGAATTGCGTGGTGAGCGATTCAAGATCTTGAGCGGCGCGTTTTGCTTGGATCTTCTCGTTCTCGAACGAACGGACACCCATGGCAAGTTCCTTTTCGTAGGACTTGCGTCGCTCGCGCAACACGATGCATTGCGAGTTGATGGACTCAGCGATCGAACGCACACGGCGGTAATCGTTTCCGAGTGCCGACTCATTCTCGCCTGAAGTTTGGAGCTGGCTTTGAAGTTCGTCGTTAGCTTTCTCCGCTTCCGTGAGAACGACGAGCGCCTCATTGGACTTTTTTTGATTGGTCTCCTCTGCTTCGAGGATCTCGTTCCAGCGCTTCTGCAGGATACGCAGATCATCCACTGCAAGTTCCAAGCGGTATTTCTGATATTCCGCATCGAGCTGTTTGAAGGTGATCGCCTTCTTCGCCTTGCGCTCGAGCGGCTTTAGCTGACGCTCGACTTCGGCGGTGATATCGTTCACGCGATCGAGGTGCGCATCCATCTGAGCAAGCTTGCGTTCGCTCTTCTTGCGGCGCTCCTTATGCTTCAAGATGCCTGCCGCCTCTTCGATGAGCTCACGCCTATCTTCCGGGCGCGAAGATAGGATGGAATCGAGATTGCCCTGTGAGATGATCGAATTCGTTCCTGAACCAAGACCGCTATCGTGCAGGATGTCGAGCACGTCCATACGGCGCACGAGCGATCCATTGATGAGGTATTCGCTCTCACCGTTGCGATACATGCGGCGCCCGATGGAAACCTCAGAGAAATCAACGGGTAGCGTGCCATCGGAATTGTCGAGCACAAGCTCAACTTCCGCAACGCCTACTGGCTTGCGCGCCGATGAACCTGAGAAGATAACGTCTTCCATCGACTGACCGCGCAGGCTCTTCGCATTGCGCTCGCCCAACACCCAAAGCACTGCATCTGAGATATTCGATTTGCCCGATCCGTTCGGTCCAACGATAGCTGCAAGCCCTGGCTCAAAACGCATGACCGTGCGATCGGCGAAGGACTTGAATCCTTTCAGATTCAACGACTTTAAATACACACGCGCCCCTTATTGCTTCTTCTTGCGGGCGTTTTCCGCCTTACGCCTGGCCTTCTCTTCTGCTTTCGCAGCCTTGATCGCAGCTTTCGCATCGGCCTGACGTTTCTTATCTTTTGAGTCTTTCGCATCGAAGAACGAGCTGAGCGCCTTCAAGGCCGATTCAGCAGCATGGCTTTCCGATTCCTTCTTCGTGCGGCCCACGCCTTTCGCCAGCGACTGAACGCCAACGAAGACTTGAGTGATGAATGTTCTATTGTGCGGAGGACCTTGCGTCTCCACCAATCGATAGGTGGGCGTGATGCCGTCTTCCTGAAGTTTCTCCTGCAATACGCTCTTCGGATTCTCTGGCTCGCGCGCCATTTCGATGTTCATCTTCGTGATGAGCGTTCGATCGATGAATGCGCTCGCAGCCTGCCAGCCTCCATCGAGATAGAGCGCCGCGACCACCGATTCATACACGTTCTCGAGCGCAGAATGGAGTCCGCGTTTGCCGGTCCCCGTCTCCGATGAACCGAAGATGATGAAATCGGCGAAGCCTAAGCCCTCTGCGGTCTTAGAGAGCGAAGCGCCCGAAACGAGAGAGACCTTGATGCGCGTGAGGCCTCCTTCGTCGACCTTGGGATACGCATGGAAAGCGCGGTCAGCCACCACCGCTCCCAAGATGCTGTCCCCTAAGAATTCGAGGCGCTCATAGGAATCGCGCAACGAATGACCTTCCACTGCGGAAGGATGCGTGAGGGCCGCAAGAAGAAGTGTTGGATCTTTGAACTGATAATCGAGCACACGCTCGACCTCATCCAAAAGCTCTCTATGTTCCTCTGCATTGTTCACGTGGGATTACCTCGGTCTCAAACAAACAGATTAAGTTTACCCGAGGTCGTTATCTTTTTTCACGGTTCGCGCGATTATTCCCGAAACATCCAAACGAACGGTCTTGGCGGTGATTGCAATGCCATTCTTGATCGCACGCGCGCTTGACGAACCATGTCCGATCAAGCAAGCACCATTCACGCCGAGCAGCGGCGCGCCACCATAGGTATCGGGGTCGATCGAGTCTTTGAGCTTGGCAAGATCGCCCTTGAGCGCGAGTGCCGCAAGCTTGGTCTTCGCAGATGACATCATGATATCCTTGAGCGCTGCGAAGAGCACCTTCGAAGTGCCTTCGATCGTCTTCAAGCAGACATTGCCCGTGAAGCCATCAGTGACGAACACATCAGCCCCACCTGGCAAGATATCGCAGCCTTCTTTGTTGCCGATGAAATTCGGAAGAGAAGCGCTCATGAGCTCGAAGGCTTCCTGCGAGAACTGGGAGCCCTTCGTGTCTTCGCTGCCGATGTTCAAGAGCGCCACGCTCGGGTCAGGAATGCCGATGACCTGTTCAGCGTAGACAGCTGCCATCTGCCCGAATTGCACCAAATAGGAAGGCTTGCAGTCGGCGTTCGCCCCCACATCGCACATGACAACCGGTTTCGCGGGAGACGGGATGATGGTAGCGATAGCGGGACGCATAACGCCTTTGATGCGTCCCATCACGAGCGTTGCCGCCGTGAGGCACGCGCCGGTCGATCCTGCCGAGAAGAACCCTTGCGCCTGGCCTTCTTTCACGAGACGGCATCCTACCACGATGCTCGAATCCTTCTTCTTGCGTACCGCCTGCGCGGGATGTTCGTCCATCGCGATCTCTTCGGTGCAGGGTTGCGCGATGCAACGCTCATGGCTCTGGGCGAACGGCTCTACGGCATCGGCTGGCCCGCAGATCACCACTTCAAGATTTGGGTCTTCAGCAAGCGCCATCTCAACACCTTCGAGCACCACAGGGGCACCGAAGTCTCCACCGATGGCATCAACAGCGATCCTTGTCATTTCATTCACGGTAGTCACCTCGCAATTCGTATCGTATTCATTCTAAAAGAAAACGGTTTTCCCAACTGAAAGAAGGTCGGGAACAAAAAAATCCCTCGGCAAAAGACCGAGGGATCGACAAATCAGCGAACTGCGTGGGTGAACTAAGCAGTTTGGATGACTTCACGATCGCGATAATGACCGCAATTGGGGCAAACGCGATGCGGAAGCTTCACTTCGCCGCATTCAGGGCACAGCGAACGAGAAGGTGCTGCGATCTTATCATTTTCGCTACGACGTGCGTGGGTGCGAGCACGACCAGTTTTACGCTTAGGTACTGCCATGAGGTTTCTCCTTCTATAACACAGGCTTGGCCTGAAACTTACGTTTGACGCAACGAGATATGCTAACAAACTCGTGCGATGTTTTCAATCATTGAAGTTGCGATTCTGTCCGAACGGTAGCGATTCGCATGACATGCGCGAACAACCGTTACTCTTCAGAATCGAAGCGGTAGTTCTTGAGCACCGCAAACGGGTTCTGCGGATCGATTTCTTGCTGCGCAGCACAACTGCAGGTTTCGTGATTGAGGTTAGTGCCGCATTGAGGACAAAGACCAGCGCAGTCTTCGCTGCAAAGCACCACGAGCGGCAGAGCAAGCGCGAGCGCACCCTGGAAAAGCGCGGTAAGGTCGACCTTGTTCTTATCGATGAGCTGATCGTATTCGACTTCTTCATCTTCGGAGAGCAGCTCGTCCTTACCCGGGAGCACGAAATACGCTTCGATCGGCGCTTCGAGATCGAGCTCCACTTCATCAAGACAACGAGCACAAGCGGTCTTGGCCTGCCCGCTCACCTCCCCCGTTGCGAGCAGCGCTCCACCAGTGTTGGTGAAGAAGAGATGATAGCGCAGAGGCTCTTCGAAACGATAGCTATCGGCACCCATGCGAATCTCAGGAAGTGAGATCTCTCCCGTAAAATCAGCAACTGCCGAAGTCTCGAAGAGAGAATCCGGCAGCGCAAGCAGTTGATCTGGAGTATCCATTAGCGTCCAGCGCTCAGGGAATTAGCGTTCAAGCGGTCACGGCAACGACGCACGCTATTAAGCGCGGTATCGAGGCTCTGCTCGACATGAGAGAACACTTCATCAGCGAAATCTTCCGCGCCTGCACGCGTTTCACGCTCGAGCTCACGCGCTTCAGCCATGATGGTATCGGCCTGCTGCTGGGAAATGCGCACGATCTCCTGTTCGCTCGCGATGGTGATAGCCTGGCTACGCGCATCTTCGATAAGACGTGATGCTTGGGCTTCGGCTTCGTCGAGCAGTGCTTGACGTTCGCGAATGATCTGACGCGCCTGTGCGAATTCTGAAGGGAAGGTGTCACGGATCTCATCAAGAATCTCAAATGCTGCCTGGGCATCCACCTGGCGCATGGTGTTCTTGCCAAAAACCGGTTTCGAATCTTCGATGAGCACAGAAAACTCTTCGATGAGGTTCATTACTCCAATTTCGTCCATAAACATCCTTCCAAATCGTGTTCAGAACACGAATAAAATCTTTATTATCTTAGAGCAAACGGCAGCGTTATACAACAGAAAAACCGATTTGTCCTAGTCTTGTGAAGTATAGGTAACTAATACGCTTCGTTGAAATACTCGATGAGCGCACGCTCTACGCACTCGGGCACGAACTGTTTCACGTCGCCGCCCATCGATGCCATTTCGCGCACGATCGAGCTCGAAAGGTACATGTATTTCGGCGGAGACATGATGAAGAATGTCTCAAGATCCTTAGAGAGTTCGTAGTTCAGCGCGGTGAGCTGGAACTCATACTCGAAATCAGTGATAGCGCGCAGGCCCTTCACCACGATATGAGCCTCCTGCTCTCGAACGAAATCGACAAGCAGGCAATTGAAGCCTTTCACGCAGACATTGGGGTATTCCTTCAATGCCTCTTCAGCCAAGCGAACGCGTGTCTCTTGGTCGAAGATCGGCCCCTTCTTGTGAGAAGCTGCGACCGCAACGATGACTTCATCGAAGACTTGCGCAGCACGCTCGATCACGTCGATGTGACCTTTAGTGATCGGATCGAAGGTACCTGGAACGACTGCCCGTTTCATTCACATACCCTTTCTTATTATGACATAGGTTGTATCTCCAAAATCTTTGAGAGAAACAGTTTCCCATTTTAACCTATCAAGTTCGCTTACTAATTCAGGTTTGTTCTTTTTGGCGAGTTCGTAGCAGATAAGCGCCTCGGCGTTCAGTGAATCCGCTTCTTCGAGCGCTTGAACGAGCGAAAGGACCCGCGAAGGAGCGATCATATAAGGCGGATCGAGCAAGACGAGGTCGAACGTGCGGGCGCGCTTCTTCGACGCGAGCGCAAACGCATCGCCCACCTCAAGCTTCCACGATTCTCTTTGGGCACCAACTTTCGCAAGGTTGTCACGCACGATCTTCGCAGCTGCGCGCGCTTGTTCGAAGAAGGTCACATGTGCTGCTCCCCGCGAGAGCGCCTCGATACCAAGTGCTCCTGAGCCAGCGAAACCATCGAGCACGCACGCTCCTTCAAGACTCCCAAGCGCACTTGTGATCGCGCTGAAGAGCGACTCCTTCACACGCATAGTGGTCGGGCGGGTGGCATCTCCTTTGAGCGTTTTGAGCGGGTGACCTTTGTATGTACCAGAAACGACGCGCATGGCTCTCTCATTTATTCAGTTGCGTTCTTTGTTCAAGCGACAGGCAACCATCGAACGCTCGCGCTCAAGGATCGCCCGCTCAGCTTCGCTAAGCGTATCGTTGTAGATGATATCGTAGGCATCTTGATACGCCGCTTCGATGACAGCACGGTCGCGCACCACATTCACCAAACGAAGCGCGGCCGGCCCATGCTGACGAGCACCGAACACGTCGCCTTCTTTGCGCTGCGCAAGATCGATCTCTGAAAGCTCGAAGCCATCTTCGGTCACCTCCATCGCGCGCAAGCGTTCAAGTGCCGCCGGCGCCTTAGAACGCGTGACAAGATAGACAGCCCCGGGCTTTTCTCCACGTCCTACACGGCCGCGCAATTGATGAAGCTGCGCAAGACCGAAACGGTCGGCATCTTCGATGATCATGACCGTGGCATTGGGAACATCGATGCCCACTTCGATAATCGTGGTCGAAACGAGCACATCGATCTCTCCTGCGCGGAACGCTTCCATGATCGCGCTCTTCTCTTCAGCAGCAAGTCGTCCATGAAGAAGGGCCACGCGCGCTGAAGGAAACACTTGGCTCTGGAGGATCTCGGCATGTTGCTCGGCAGCCGTGAACCGGGAAGCTTGCCCACTACCTGCGGTTTCGGTGTTGAAAGCATCGGATTCGAGACCGAATTCGACGAGCGCATATTCGATCTGCTCATCTTCGCTCTCCTCTTCATCGCTCGCAAGCAGATCTTTGGTGGGGATACCGATGAGCGGGCAGACCACATAAGCCTGCTCGCCACGTGAAAGGGCTGCGCGCACCGCATCGTATGCCACTCCCTCTTCGGTGAAAGGGAGCGCCGTAGTAGTGCGGGAGCTCTTGATCTGCGGTGGTTTACGCAGATAGCTGATCGCCGTTGTGCCATAGAGCGCAAGGGCAAGCGAACGCGGGATGGGTGTTGCGCTCATCGAAAGGACATCGGCACCAGGAGCTTTCGCCAAAAGCGCTTCGCGCTGCTCGACGCCGAAGCGTTGCTGCTCATCGAAGCATACGAACGAGCAATCGGCAAACTGTACCGAAGGCTCGAATACGGCATGGGTGCCGAAACAGATCGAAACCTGTCCTTCTGCAAGCGCTTGGAGTGTGCGCTCCTTCTCATCTGTTGGGGTCGTTGACGTGAGCAGGCGCCATGATACGCCCAGACGGTCGAGGAGCGGACCGAGCGAGCGCGCATACTGCTTCACCAAGATCTCGGTAGGACCGACCATGACCGCCTGATGAGCGTTGCGCGCCGCGCAGACCAGCGCGCAAAATGCCACGATCGTCTTGCCCGTGCCAACATCTCCTAAGAGCAAGCGGTCCATCGCCTTGGGAGCAGCCATGTCCACCCAGATCTCGTCGCGAGCACCCGCCTGCTCTCTGGTAAGCTCGAAGGGAAGAACTTGTGCCAGTTCGTTTACGAGCGCTTCGTCTGCGCCCTGCTCGAAACCAGGAAATTGAAGAGCATGTTCGCGCTGCTCGGTGATGAGCTGAAGCTCGAGGAAGAGCAATTCCTCATAGAGCAAGCGCCTGCGCGCCATGTCCACCTCTTCGATGCTCTCGGGGAAATGGATCGCACGGTAGGCCTGATAGCGAGAACAAAGCCGGTAGCGCTCACGCAGCGAGAGCGGCAAGGGATCATAGAGGCCGCGCACTTCCTCGAGCGCGTGGGCGATCATGCGCTTTACGATCGACGGGCTGAGCTTATTGATCGATCCGTGGAAGGCTTGGATGATGCCGTGCGCCTCCCCCGCATCTTCAAGACGGGTGATGATGGGGTTCGTCATGCGCTTGAACCCATAGTTGAATTCGATCGTGCCCGATACGCTCACCAGGTCATCCTTATGCAGCTTATCCGCAAGCCAAGGCTGATTGAAGCAGGTCGCGATGAGCGTGCCCGTGCTGTCGAAAAGGGTGATCTCAAGGATGTTCAGATTACGACGAGGCTTCTTCACCTTCGTTTCATAGATGCGCGCAACGAGCGTACATGAAAGCCCGATGGTCGCCTGCGCGATAGTGACCACCTGGGACATGTCGAGGTAGCGACGGGGAAACCGATCGAGCAGGTCGCGTACCACTTCGATCCCGCGCACTGCTAATGCACGCGCGCGCTGAGGGCTTACCTGGGAAACGGCCTCAACAGGTCCATCGAAGCGCAAAGTAGCAGAAAGGCGGTCAGAACCTCGTTTCTGAGCCGCCTTTTTCGTTTGGGAAGATGCTATGCCCTCGCGCACGTTACCCTCTTATTCGAGCGAAAGGATGATCGGATAGAGCGGCTGCTCGCCACGATGCGGGTCGATCTCGATGTCTTCATACGCCTCTTCGATGCGCTCGACGATCGAATCGAACGCTTCTTGCGAAAGGTCTTCACCTGCAAGGATCGTGAGCGTATCGGCATCTTCGGCTTCCATGGCAACCAGAATTCCAAGCGTTGCATCGACTACGCTATCGCTCACCACTTCGATCGAACCATCTGCGATGCCGATCGTATCGCCCTCTTTGATGGGATTGCCGTGAGCGTCCTTTGCGTCTTTGATCGCGCACGTTACCTCACCTGTCTTCACTTCACCCGCTACTTCGGTCATCTCTTCAACGTTATCTTCAAGCGAAGCGTTCTCGTCGAAAACGAACAAGGCGGAGAATGCCTCAGGCACGCTCGTCGTTGGAACGACCGCACAGGGCTTTTCGGAAACATCAGCACAGCTCTGAGAAGCCATGATGATGTTCTTATTATTAGGAAGGATGATGACCGCATCGGCGTTGACGCGATTGACCGCATCGAGCAATTCCTTCGTGGAAGGATTCATGGTTTGACCACCAGAAACGACCACATCAACACCAAGGCTCTCAAGGATAGCAGCATTGCCTGAACCTGCGCAGACCGCAACGAGACCGATGGGCTTGCGCTCCTGGGCCTGATCTTCTTCAAGCGAAGCACTACGGGCCGCACTTTGAAGCTTCATGTTGTGGATATGGACTTCGGAGACCGCACCACGATCGAGGAAGTACTCGAGTACTTTGTTCGGCGTGTTCGAGTGGACATGCACCTTATAGACCGGCGCATTGCCGACGCACAGTTCGCAATCGCCCATCGTCTGGAGGAAGTCGAGCGCTGCGTCTTGGTCGAGATCATCCGTATGGACGAGGAATTCGTTGCAGTAGGTATAATTCGAACCTTCCCAGTCGTTGATCTGCTCGATTTCTGCCTTTGGAGCAGCCGTACGCGCGAACGCCATCTCATCGACGAGCGCCTCGGTACGACCTGTAAGAGCAGCAACGAACGAGTCGAAGAAGATCGCAAGGCCATAGCCACCCGCGTCGACCACACCATTTTCCTTTAAGACCGGAAGCAGGTCGGGCGTGCGCTGAACGGAAGCATACGCAGCGTTCACGATATTCTGCAGATACTCTTCAAGGCTTGGGCGGTTCTTCTTCGCGGGGCGGGCCGCTTCCGCAGTGTCGCGCAGCACCGTGAGGATCGTGCCTTCGACTGGCTTGCGTACCGCGTTGAAGGCAACTTCGACCGCTTTAGCGAAAGCATCGCCGATCGCATCGATATCGAAATCTTCATGGCCATCGAAGCCTTCGCACAGACCGCGCAGGATCTGCGAGGTGATGACACCGGAATTGCCACGTGCACCCATGAGCGCACCAGTGGTGATGGCGCGGCGCTTGTCGGCATTCGAAGCGCCGATCGGCAACGCGGCAAGGTTTTCCACGACCATGGCAAGCGTGAGCGACATGTTCGTTCCCGTATCGCCATCCGGTACGGGGAAAACGTTCAATCGATTGATCTCATCCTTGCGTGCATCCAAAGCTTTTGCGGCAGCGGCGATGGCGTTTGCCACATCATTGGAACTGTAATTACTCATTCAAATGACTCCTCGTGTGAGCGATTCAGCTTCGAGCGAATAGCTCTAACGAACTTTGATTCCCTGTACGTGCACATCGATTCCCTTGAGCGGGGCTTGAACGAATTCTTCAAGTGCGAAGGTAACCTGATCGACGAGATTGGTCGATACGACATTGATGTTGACCCCATGCTCCAGAACGACATAGAGGCTGATGAGCACCCCATCTTCGTCCACTGAGACGATGACACCCTTGCGCAAGGGAGACTGGGGAAGGAATTTCGCAAGACCATTAGCGGCAGCTGGTTGAGCCATGCCAACCACGCCATAGCACTGGAGAGCAGCATGTCCAGCGATATCTGCCAGAACCTCTTCAGAGACGATCAGGTCTCCAGGAATATCGGTATTCATAGCGCTCCTTTCGATAGGCAATGGTCAGGAATGACCACGCCAGTTAGGGCTAGAGCTTCATTTTACACAAAAAAGACCACCCATCATGAGTGGTCTTCGAGAACAGGACGAGAATGGCTGTTATGCGCGCTCGACGTTACCTGCTTTGAGGCACTTCGTGCAAACGTTCGCGCGTTTGACCTTGCCATTGAGCTTGATCGTGACCTTCTGGATGTTCGGACGGAAGGTACGATTGGTGACACGATGAGAATGGCTGACATTACGACCAGCGCTCGGTGCTTTACCGCAGATCTCACATACTTTGGACATTCTTGATCAACTCCATTTATCGTTCAATGTTCACAGGCATGGTTATGCCGTATGTTTCAAACAAGCCCTAGCACTATACCACAGGTAAGAGGAGCACCCAAGATGAAAACGAGCATTTTTTCGCCTAAGTGAGTTATCCAGCGTCATGCGGAAGGCTGTAGCCAAGACGAAAAGAAACGGTCACCCTGCGGTAATCGCATTTCACGTGCGTATTACTACAATAGAAGTATCAAAAGAACCACTTTAGGGAGGGTGTTCACCATGGATATCTCAAATGAAGGAAAAGATCGCATCGCACGCGCAGACCTCGAAAAGCTCGAGTACGATATTCGCGCTGAAGCAGAAACCGCCGTTGAAGACTTCGACGCCATGGGCGATGAAGGCGCAGCTGCGGCAGCTGCTGAGACCGCTGGCGAATTCGATGAGGCCATGCGTGAGGCAAAATAGCCTTTCATGATCGATCGCTTCGCACTACTTGCGAAACAAGAGGAGGTCATCGACACACGTCGATGACCTCCTCTTTCTTTAACACCTAACTGCATGAGCGCCTGTAGGTTCAACATGAACGCTTCTAGGTTCGCTTTGGGCGCTTCTCGTCCTGCTCCCTAGCTATGCACTAACGGCGCTTCTTGAAAGGATTGCCTGGGAGCGCCTCTTTTATATCGCCAAAGGCTTCAGAGAACTCGCCCATGACCTCCTTACCCTCCTTGTAGAAGGAGTTGAGCTTCTTCGTTGCTCCTGCGATCGTCTCTTTCGCAGAATCAGTAAGGAGTCCCTCTTCCTTCTTTTCGTCCGCTTCGTCTTCAGACTCAGATGCAGGGCTCGAAGCTGCAGCGGTGCGCTTAGGGTCCTTTGCTTGCGTTGCGTTGTCGAACGCAGCCGACTCTGCTTCGCTCACGGGCTCGAGCGGAACGCTTTTGGCGGTCTTCTTCTCGATCTCGCATTCGATGAGATAGATCTGGTCATCGATCTTATCGAGCTTCTTGTCATAGCCCGCAAGCTCATACGGAACGCCATCTACCACAACCGAAAGATCGTCCAATCGAGCATGAAGGCGCTCGATCATGATCTTGACCGCTTCATTCATAACGGCATCCTTTCCTAATACGAACGATTGCGCGCTTTGAGCGCCCGATCGATCTCGCGTTTCGAATCGCGCTCAGCCATCGCTGCGCGTTTATCGT
This sequence comes from uncultured Eggerthella sp., assembly GCA_958409415.1. Lineage (GTDB taxonomy): Bacteria > Actinomycetota > Coriobacteriia > Coriobacteriales > Eggerthellaceae > Anaerotardibacter. Next base: position 207,527 of record CATYMO010000002.1, read on the forward strand.
AGAGCTTCTTGCCTCGTGCGACCGCCAACTCGATCTTCACGCGTGAGTTCTTATCGAAATAGATCTTGAGCGGCACAAGTGCCATGCCCTTCTCCTGGGTCTTGCGCACAAGATCGCGGATCTGATTGCGATGAAGCAAGAGCTTGCGCACGCGATCAGGGTCGGGGTTGGCGATATTGCCATGGGAATAGGGCGCGATATGAAGATTATGCAACCATACTTCCCCATTGCGAACGAGCGCAAAGCAGTCCGTGAGCTGGCAGTTGTTCTCACGAAGCGAGCACACCTCGGTACCCGTGAGCACAATGCCCGCCTCGTAGGTTTCCAAGATCTCGTAATCGTGCAGCGCACGACGATTCTTCGCTATGAGCGTATCGACGCGCGACATGGCTACAGACCAGGGACGAACGTGACCTCTTCATCGAGGTCAAGGATGAACTGCACCAGAAGCTTTACACACGCTTCAAGATCCTTAAGCGCGATGACCTCGGTGGGGGTATGCATATAGCGTAACGCGACCGAAACGAGGCCGGTTGCCTTTCCGCCACGCTGGATCTGCATCGCAGCTGCATCGGTTCCCGTGACCCGCGGTTCAGCTTCGATCTGAACGGGAACCTTCGCCTTTTTAGCGGCTGCCTTCAAGCGATCGAAGACAGCAGGATTGATATTCGGTCCACGCGCGATGACCGGACCTTCACCGCAGACGAGCTTGCCGTACTTCATCGGGTCGATGCCAGGATAATCCGTAGCATGCGTGACATCGAGCGCGATCGCGATATCGGGATGCACCCCATAGGCAGAGGTAGTCCCCCCACGCAACCCGATCTCTTCCTGGACCGTTGCTGCACAGATGTAATCGCCTGGCGCTCCGCCCGCTTTCGCAAGCTCTTCGAGCACACGCACCGCGATATAGACACCCATCTTGTCATCGAAGCCACGCGAGACCGCCATACCATCGCCGAACTCTTCGAAGCCGACTCCGTAGGTGATCACATCGCCGATGGAGACCGCTTTCTTCACGTGCTTCGCTGACATGCCCAGATCGATCACAAGATCATCGAGCGCGGTGACATTCTTGCGCTCATCGGGGCTGATAAGATGGATCGGCTTCCTTCCGACCACGCCGCGCAACGTACCTTGCTTCGTGTGGACATCGACACGCATGCCCGGCAATATCGCAGCATCAACGCCACCCACCGCAGCAACGCTCAAGAAGCCCTCTTCACTTATGTAGGTGACCATGAGACCCACTTCGTCCATGTGAGCTGCGATCATGACCGAAGGAGCGCTACCTTTGCCCTTCAGCGTAGCATGGACCGAACCCATCACATTGGTTTCGATGGAGTCCGCCACGTTCGCGAGCCGCTTGCGCACCCGCTCTGCAACGCCCACCTCCGTACCGGTGACCGAAGGGGTTTCAAGTATCTTCTTCAAGAATTTCTTATCGACCTTAGCCATGATAGGCTCCTCTCATATATAGGAAGAAGCGCGTTCGCACCTCGTTAGCTCTTTTTGTTGAAGCAATTATAGCGCGCTTTCGAACGGGCGCAGTGAGCATCTCGCATCTTACTCGAAGCGCGGCGCCATCTTGAAGCGCACCTCGCGACTGTGCCAGTCCGCCTCCGCTAAGACCACTTCGAGCTTTTGACCGATCCGATAGACCATGCCCGTATCGGAACCCGTGAGCGTCGAGCGTTCAGGGTTGTAGGAGAAATACTCATCGCCGAGCTCTTCGATCGGGATGAATCCCAAAACGGTATTCTCCATGCGAAGCACCGCGCCGAACGTGGAAACACTGTAGATGAGCGTTTCAAAACGCTCTCCGATGAAGCCCTGAAGATACTCGATGAGCTTCACGAGCTGCGATTGATGCTCAGCTTTAGCAGCAACGCGCTCCATTTCCGATGAATGATCAGCGATCCACGCGCTTGAATTCTTTTCCGCTTCGAAGGTTGCAGATTTCTTCAGCAACGCTTCTTTTACCATACGGTGCACCATAAGATCGGGATAACGCCTGATAGGGCTGGTGAAATGGCAGTATTGCTCGAGCGCCAATCCGTAATGGCCCGCATCCTCGACCGAATAGGCGGCGCGTTTCATGCTGCGCAATAGCAACATGCTCACCAATTCATGGGTCTGTTCGTCGACTGGCATTGCAAGAAGTTGCTGTAAGACATGAGGATTGCCAGCACAGAAAAGATTCTTATCGATCGCACGATAGGCGTCGAATTCTTGCAGGATCTCATAGAACGAGAAGAGCGCATCGCGCGCTGGCGCATCATGAGTTCGATAGATGCACGGCATGCCCCGCTCAGAGAGCCAAGAGGCCACCAGATGGTTAGCGAGAATCATCGCTTCTTCGATGAGCTTGGTGGCTTCGGTCCTCTTTCGATAGCGGATGCCCGTAGGCGTGCCCTGATCATCGAGGATCGCACGTGCTTCAACGCGATTGAATTCCATGCAGCCTGCTGCATATCTTCGCTCATAAAGCCGCTCGGAAAGCGCCTTGGCTGCCTTAATCTTCTCAGCCAGCTGGAGGACCGTTTCGTCATCCAGCTCGACCGCACCGAAGGGGGCTGCTTCCTGCCTGAAGGCATCGATCAGAGCGTGAGGAGCAGAATCGATGAGCGCTTGCGCTTGATCATAGGAAAGGCGAGCGTTTGAAGCGATTACGCTCGGGAATATCTCATAGGCAAGAACCTGGCCATCGCTTTTACGCAACGTGATATCGACCGACATCGCCAAGCGCTCACGCGCAGGTACGAGCGAACAGAGCTGATTGGAGAGCGCTTCGGGAAGCATCGGTATAACGCGATCGACCAGGTAGACCGAGCATCCGCGCCTGCGCGCTTCCCCATCGAGCGCAGAATCGAAGGGCACATACCCCGAAACATCAGCAATATGAACACCTAAGTGAACGTGCCCCTCTTCCACTTCCACCGAGAGCGCATCGTCATAATCGCGCGCGTCGACCGGATCGATCGTGAAGACGAACCGATCGCGAATATCGCGATACCCGCTCGCAAGGGCGCCTGCAACATCGAGCACGCACGCGTCCGCTTCATCGAGCGCCTGGTCGCTGAATTCAGTCTCGAGCTTATGCTGCGCAACGATCAGATCGATCTCGAGGTTGCTCGAATCGCCCGCGCCGATCACCCGTACCACCTTGCCCGTTGCCGCATTGTTGCGCGAAGGGTAACTCACGATCTCCACTTCGACCAAACTGCCATCTTCGATGGAGAGGTTGTCCTTGCGGAGCGTGAAGATATCGTGCGGAATGCGCGGATCGCTCGGAACGACCACCCCGAAGGGCTCAGCAACCTCATAGCGCCCGATAATATGCTCATTTGCTCGGGAGAGGATCTTCACGACACGCGCTGAAGGTTTATATCCAGGTGCATGAGAATACCCTGCCTGCCGATCGCCGCGTTGCCTCATGCGCGCGACCAAGACAAGGTCCCCAGGGAATGCGCCATTGCGTTCGCTTGCAGGAACGAAGTATTCGCCTTCTGCCGTCTTTACGAAGCCGAAGCCTCGCGGTGCAACTTCAAGGATGCCTTGTGGATGCGACTTTGGATGTTTACGTGCTTTGGATGAACGGCGTGCCATGGATCATCAGTACTTCTAACGATTCGAAGCAGCGATCTCGAGCGCGATGGGCACTTGACGTTCGGTATTGGTGATGACGACATCAGGAGTGACACCCACTCCATCGATCGCACGACCTGAAGGAGAAAGATAGGTTGCCGCCGTATAACGCAATGCACCACCGAAGGAGAGCGGCTGCATGACCTGCACCGATCCCTTGCCCTGCGTCTGAACACCCACTACAGTGGCACGCTGAGAATCTTGCAGCGCAGAAGCAAGCACTTCGGCAGAACCGGCCGTCTTCTCGTTGACCAACACTACTAAGGGAAGATTGGTCACTTCTGCGCCATCAGCGGTTTTCGTGGTGGTCGTATCCCCTGATTTGATCTGAACGACCGTACCGCTCTGGATGAAGAGCGATGCGATCTCCACTGCTTGGGTGAGATAGCCACCGGGGATATTGCGCAGATCGAGCACGAGCGCACTTGCGCCTTCGCTCGTTGCCTGAGCGATCGTCTTCTTCAGCACTTCAGCGCAATCGCTGCCAAGCTGCTTGATCTCGATATAGGCAATGCCGTTAGTGATGGAATAGGTAATATTGGTCTCGGGCGAGCTTTCGTAGCGCAAGGAGGTATTGAAGGTCGTTGCCCCCGCATTATCCTTTCCCGGCCTGCGCCAGGTGATATAGACCGTTTCGCCCTCGTCGCGATGCAGAGTGTTGGTGACTTCAGGAAGTGACCACTGGTCCTTCTTCTCGCCGTCGATCGCTTCGACATAGTCTCCCGGCAGCACACCCATGTTCGCTGCTTCCGAACCTTCGAACACATCTACCACATAGCACGAGCCATCGGATTCACCGAAGAGCACCCCAATGCCTGTTGAAGGACTGGAGACGCTGTTCAAATAGGTCTGATAGCTAGACGCATCGAAGTAGCGCGCGTAGGGATCGTTCATCGTCTTGATGAACGCATCGAGCGTTGCAGTGGTTGCGGAATTGAGATCGTAGGTGTCCACGCTATCGTTGGCGATGATGCCTTGCACTTCGGCAACGCGTGCCGAAAGGGAATCATACGTATTGCCCGAAACCGTTTGACCAGGGTTCGTTTCCTGCTTCGTGGTGAAGCTCGTGAAGCCCATCGCTGTGAGCAGCTCGGTGTTGCCTCTGAACATGAACCCTGCAACGAAGAGCACGATCGCAACAATGCAAACACCAACGACCTTGATGATGTTTGCATTGCGTTTTTGGAGCTTATTCTTTTGAGAAGCGTGTTCCACTGATAGCCAATCTTTGCGCTACGACCAACGCTAGACCTTCAAGTAGCGGCGCATTGCGAACACTGAACCCAGCAAACCGATGACCAAGCCAGCGCAGAGAAGCGTTACATAGATGAGGATGAACGTGGTCGGCTCGACATTGATCGGAAGCCACGGGAGTGCCGAGGTGACACGCGGAAGCGTGAAGATACGGATGAGTTCGATGACTCCGATAGCGAGCAGAGCACCGATGATCGCATGCAGCGCACCTTCTGCCAAAAACGGTCCACGGATGAAGCCGTTCGAAGCTCCGACCAAACGCATGATCGCGATCTCCTTGCGACGTGCGAGGATAGCGAGGCGAATGGTGTTATTGATGAAGATGAACGCGATGAGCACGAGCACGACGATAAGGCCGATGCCGATGTAGCGAATAGCATTCGTGAGCGAGAAGAGCTTGTCGACCGTCTTCTGGCCATACTGGAGCGAATCAGAAGGATCATCTGGGTTATCGCAGATCTTCACGAACGTTTCATTCTCAAGAATGCGGTTCGCAATATCTGAGACCGATTGCGCTTCTGAAAGGTTCACATCGATCGATGCGGGAAGCGGATTCTCGCCATCGATCTGAGCGACGATATCGGGGTTCGATGTCATCGAGTTAGTGAAGTTCTCGAGCGCCTGGTCCTTAGTGGTGAAATCCACGCTCTCAACACCAGGAAGTTCCTGGATATACTGCTCGACCGCATTGATATCCTGCTCAGAAGCATCGTCGGCAACATAAGCCGTGATCGAAACCTGGTTCTCGACCGAGGTGACGACGTTGTTGATGATAACGCCGCAAATGCAGAAGATACCGATGATGAGCAACGAAAGGAAGATCGTGATGATCGAACCTAAGGCTGTAGAAAGATTACGCTTGAAACCAGTGAGCGATTCACGGAAGAAATAGAGCAAACTAGACATCGAAACCGTACACCCCCCTATCCTGGTCGCGAGTAAGATGACCCTTATCGAGCGCGACGACGCGACGACGCATGTTGTCTACCATCTCGCGATCGTGCGTAGCAACGAGCACGGTAGTGCCCGTGCGATTGATGCGTTCGAGCAAGTCCATGATGCCACGCGAGTTCTGCGGGTCGAGATTACCAGTCGGCTCGTCGCACACGAGCAAGGGTGGACGATTGACGATCGCGCGCGCGATGCTGACGCGCTGCTGCTCGCCGCCAGAAAGCTGGTCCGGAAGCTTATCGAGCTTGTCTGCCAGACCAACCAGACGCAACACCTCAGGCACTTGCGTACGGATGATGTGGCGCGATTTGCCGATTACCTCAAGCGCGAACGAAACGTTCTCGAAGACCGTCTTATTCGGCAACAACTTGAAGTCCTGGAAAACGCAGCCGATGTTGCGGCGCAGATAAGGCACGCGCCAATTGCGCATCGAAGAGAGATCTTCATCAGCAACGTAGATATGACCCGAAGTAGCCGTGAGCTCACGGGTGAGCAGCTTGATGAACGTTGACTTGCCCGATCCGGAATGACCGACGAGGAAAACGAATTCGCCAGGATAGATATGCAGCGAAACATCATCGAGCGCTGGCTTGTTGGGCTGAGCGGCATAGATCTTCGTAACATGGTCGAAGGTGATGACGGGATTTCCCGTGCTTTGATTCACCGCTTCGACGTTTACCGTGGGCAACGCTTGCGAGAGTTGCTCGGTAAGATTTGGCGTAGCGTGCGCCGCGGCATGCCTGCCGGCGCTTCCGCCGTTATCATTTGTCACAGTATGCTCCATTCATAGTGTCGATTCTGAGACAAGAAAATTATAGCAAGGTTATTTGCGCGTGAGCACTTTTTTCGCTGCCTGGACGATAGAATCCGCATCGAGAGCGAAATACGCCATAAGTTCTTCAAACTCTCCCGATTTACCGAAGCGATCGCGCACCGCAACGAACTCGAGTGGCGTCGGCTGTGATTCAGCGCAAAGTTCGCTCACCGCTGAACAGAGGCCTCCATAAACGGAATGCTCTTCAGCAACGACCGCACAGCCGGTCTTGGCAAGAGAAGCCAAAATGGTCTCGGTATCGAGCGGTTTTACTGAAAATGCATCGATGACCTCGGCGGAGATCCCCTCTTCAGCGAGCTTCTCTGCTGCCTTTCTCGCTTCGGTGACCTCAAGGCCGCAAGCGATGATCGAAACATCGGTGCCCTCGTCGATGACATACGCCTTGCCGAGCTCAAGCTCGACATCAGGCGCATAGACGGCGGGAACACTCGCGCGACCCATGCGAACATACACCGGACCAGGAGTTTCAGCAGCCAAACGCAGCGCTGCACAGGCAGAAGCATAATCGGCCGGAACGAGCACCTTCATAGGAGGAAGCCCGCACATGAGCGAGATATCTTCGAGCATCTGGTGAGAGCCACCATCAGGACCGACCGAGATGCCTGCATGGGTAGGTGCGATCTTCACATCAAGGTTGGCATAAGCGACCGTATTACGGATCTGATCATAGCAACGCCCCGTGCCGAACACCGCGAACGAACCGGTGAACGCGATATTGCCCGCAAGTGCCAATCCTGCAGCAACATCGATCATGTTCTGTTCAGCGATGCCCACATTGAAGAGACGCTTGCTCTCTTCCTGGCCTGCTTGGGCGAACGCTTTCGTGGTGGTCGAACCGGAAAGATCGGCGTCGACCGCTACGATCGGCAGTCCTTGTTCGTAGAGCTCTGCCAGCGTTTTGCCATAAGCGGCACGAGTAGCTTTCTTTTCTTGAGCTTGCGTAGCATCTGCTAGTTTAATCACCGTCTACCTCGCTTTCGAGTTCTGCGAGCGCTTGTTTGGTCTGTTCCGCATCGGGAGCCTTACCGTGCCAGCCTACTTGGTTCTCCATGAAGGAGACCCCTTTACCCTTCACCGTCTTTGCAATGATGGCCTGGGGTTTTCCTGTTGAATTGCATGGCAGTGAAGCGAAGAGGGCGATGAGCGCATCGATATCGTGCCCATCGACGTGATGTACTTCCCAGCCAAAAGCAGCGAATTTCTCATCGAGCTCGCCAGCGGAGCACACATCGCAAAGCTGGCCATCGATCTGCAATCCATTGGAATCGACGATCGCGACAAGATTGCCAAGTGCTTCAGCTGCGGCGAAATTAGCCGCTTCCCACACCTGGCCTTCTTCGCATTCACCATCGCCCAAGACCGTATAGACCTTCTGATCGCCTCCTTTGAGGCGAAGGCCAGCTGCGAGCCCTGCAGCGACCGAAAGGCCCTGTCCGAGCGAGCCGGTAGAGACCTCCACACCGGGAAGCAGTTTGGAATCAGGATGACCCTGAAGTCTGCTTCCGAGCTTACGAAGGGTCTTGAGCTCGTCTTTGGGGAAGAATCCGGCTTCTGCGAGCGCTGCGTAGAGCGCAGGTGCCGCATGGCCCTTTGCGAGGATGAAACGATCGCGCGCATCAGAAGCAGGATGAGCAGGATCGTAGGTCATAATATCACCAAAATAGAGTGCCGCCAGGATATCAGTACATGAGAGTGACCCTCCGGGGTGTCCACTGCCTGCTTCATGGATCATCTCGATGATGTCCTTTCGCATGGCGTTGGCTTTTTGTTTTGCATGAGCAGATGTCATGGATTTCCTTTCGAGTGAAATGCGCTTATTGGGATGCGCGCCAACGGTGATATCCGATAACGAACTGGTCGATATCGCCATCGAGAGCAGCATCGACGTTTCCGCTCTCGATATTACTACGAGTGTCCTTGATCAGTCGATAGGGATACAGTACATAGTTACGTATCTGGCTGCCGAACGAGTTGTCCATCTTCTCGCCCTTGAGCTCAGCGAGTTCAGCAGCACGTGCCTGCTCTTCTCGCTCATAGAGCTTACCGCGCAAGACGCGAAAAGCGGCTTCTTTGTTTTGAAGCTGTGACTTTTCATTTTGGCAAGTGACCACGATGCCGGTAGGGATATGCGTGAGACGCACCGCAGAATCGGTCGTGTTCACGCTCTGCCCACCGGGCCCGCTCGAACGATAGACATCAACGCGCACGTCGTTGGGGTCGATCTCGATCTCGATGTCGTTCTCTTCGAGTACCGGAACCACTTCGACCGCAGCGAACGTGGTATGGCGACGCTTCTTCTCATCGGTGGGCGAGATACGGACCAAGCGATGAACGCCCGTTTCGCTGCGCAACATGCCATAAGCATGACGGCCTTCGATCTGCATGCTCACACGATCGAGTCCGATCCCTTCTCCTGGAACAAGATCGAGCAGCCTCGTTTTCCAGCCTTTCTTATCGGCATAATGGGAATACATCTTGTAGAGCATCTCGGTCCAGTCCTGAGCCTCTAATCCCCCACTGCCCGGGTGGATCGTAAGGATCGCGCCAGAATCGTCATACGGACCATCGAACCAAGATTCGATCTCGAACGAATCGAGCATCTCCTCAAGACGCGCAAGGCACGCATCCTCTTCTTCCTGAAAGCTCGCATCTTCTTGAGCGAGTTCGGAAGCGGTCTGCGCATCTTCGAGCAACGTTTGCGCCGAAGCGTAGCGCGCGAGAAGATCGCGCACATCGGAAGCGCGCTTCGAAACACGCTGGGCAACATCGGTATCGTCCCAGAAATCTGCTGCAGCGATCTGGGTCTCGAGTCCTTCAAGTTCGCTTTCTCGTTCGTCGATATGGAGAAAACCGCGCGCATCACCAAGGCGCTTGCGCGCTGTATCAAGCGTGATCATAGATGGGAAACCTCATGCATTCAATCTCGTGTGATACCACCATAACGCACTTAGGCATGAGCACCGTGACATTTCTTGAATTTCTTGCCACTGCCGCAGGGGCACGGATCGTTGCGACCCACGTTCGCAAAGGGATCGTTCTTATCCTTCTCCACCGGAACGTTGCGCGCGGGCATGGATTCCTTGGGGTTTTCCGCGGGCATCCCTTGTGCCTGAACAGCCGCCTGGCGGACGCGCTGCGCCTGCGTTGCACCCGAGTTGAGGCTCTCTTCGGGATTGGAATAGCTTACCGCGCCATCGAGCGGCGTTTGCTCGACTGGCGTGACCTCTTGGACCACGATCGGAGCACGAAGCAAGAAGCGCAGGAAGTCTTCGTAGATCGAAGACGTAAGCGCTGAGAACATAGCGTGCGCTTCTTCACGATACTCAACGAGCGGATCGCGCTGACCATAAGCGCGCAAGCCGATCGAAGCTTTAAGGTAGTCCATATCTTGGAGGTGCGCCATCCATTTGGTGTCGATAAAACGCAGCATGACCTGTGATTGGATATCTTCGAAGATCGGGCCGATCTGCTCAGCACGCGTATCGTAGCGATCCTGGAAGTATTCGCAAATAAGATCGATGAGCGTATAGGCATTGTCGTCGTGATCGAGGTTCTCTACCTTAAGATCGCTGCTGCCCGTCATCTGCTCGAGCCACTGATCGAGCGGCTCGATATCCCAGTCGTCACTGGCCATCTTCGGCGAGACCCATTCGAGCACGTTCGCCTCTACCGCATCTTCGATGATCTCAGGGATGCGTTCGGTGAGGTTCTTGCCCTCAAGGATCGCATTGCGTTCGTTGTAGATAGCTTTGCGCTGCAAGTTCATGACGTCGTCGTATTCGAGGACGTTCTTACGTGCAGAGAAGTTCACCGATTCAACCTGGCGCTGAGCGGTCTCGATCGCTTTCGAGACCATGGAGGCTTGGATGGGCTGATCTTCGGGAAGATGCGTTTTTTGCATCATGTTCGAGATCGAATCCATCTTCGATCCGCCGAACAAGCGCATAAGATCATCTTCGAGCGAGAGGTAGAACTGCGTAACGCCCGGGTCTCCCTGACGTCCAGAACGACCGCGGAGCTGGTTGTCGATACGGCGGCTCTCGTGACGCTCGGTACCGATCACGCACAGACCGCCAGCTGCCTTGACCTCGAGCTTCTCCTGATCGGTGATAGCGACCGCACGATCACGGGCTGCCTCATATTGTTCCGTAGTGGGCTCTTCGCCCTCTTCGAGCTCTTCGACCAAGAACTCTTGTGCAAGCACATCAGGGTTGCCGCCGAGCAAGATGTCCGTACCACGACCAGCCATGTTCGTTGCGATCGTGACCGCGCCCTTGCGGCCTGCCTGCGCAACGATCGAAGCCTCACGCTCGTGATTTTTCGCATTGAGCACCTCATGCTTGATGCCTCGCTTAGAGAGTAAGCGGCTCAAGCGCTCGGAGCTCTCGATCGAGACCGTGCCGACCAGACAAGGTTGACCATGAGCGTGGCGCTCAGCGATATCGTCTGCGACCGCATTGAACTTCGCATCGATCGTGCGATAGATGAGATCGTTCTTGTCGTCACGGATGACCGGGCGATTCGGCGGAATAGGCTGAACGGGCAGATCGTAGATCTGGCGGAATTCCGAGTCTTCGGTCATAGCGGTACCGGTCATGCCGGAGAGCTTATCGTAGAGCCTGAAGAAATTCTGCAACGTGATGGTCGCAAGCGTCTGGTTCTCTTGGCGCACGAGCACGTGCTCTTTTGCCTCGAGCGCCTGATGAAGGCCTTCTGAATAGCGACGGCCTTCCATGATACGGCCTGTGAATTCATCGACGATCTTCACTTCGCCATTTTGAACGACGTAGTCGACATCGCGATGGAAGAGGAACTGCGCTTTGAGCGCCTGCTGAAGATGATTGGGCATCTGGCCTGAAGGATCGCCATACAAGTCTTCGATGCCAAGCTGGAACTCGACCTTCTCAAGGCCTGCTTCGGTGGTATAGATGGTCTTCTTCGCTTCATCCATCTCGAAATCCACGTTACGCCGAAGCGAAGGCACGATAGCCGCGAACTTCTGATAGAGCTCGGCTGCCTGTGAGCCCGCACCAGAGATGATGAGCGGCGTACGCGCTTCGTCGATAAGGATCGAGTCGACCTCGTCTACGATCGCGAAGCTATGACCGCGCTGAACGCGACGGTCTGCACGCGCGACCATGTTGTCGCGCAGATAGTCGAAGCCGAATTCTGAGTTCGTGCCATAGGTCACATCGGCCTGGTACTGAGGGATCTTTTCTTCAGGGTCCATGCCGTTTTGCAGAAGACCGACCTTCATGCCAAGGAACTCGTATACTTGCCCCATCCACTGGCTGTCGCGTGCGGCAAGATAGTCGTTCACGGTGACGATATGCACGTTGTTCCCTGGAAGCGCATTGAGATATCCCGCAAGGGTCGAAACGAGCGTCTTGCCTTCACCGGTCTTCATTTCGGCGATCTTGCCATCATGGAGTGCCATACCGCCGATGAGCTGCACGTCGAAGTGACGAAGCCCGAGCGTGCGCTTGCTCGCTTCTCTTACCGCGGCGAAGGCTTCGGGCAGCACATCGTCGAGCGTCTCACCCTGATCGAGGCGTTCGCGCAATTCGACGGTCATATGCGAGAGCTCTTCGTCGCTCTTCGCTTCCATGGTCGGCTCGAGCGCATTGATGCCTTCGACCACTTTCTGATAATTCTTCAAAGGCTTATCTTCGCCCATGCTCAAAAGCTTGGTAAAGAATCCCATTCGAAGGCCCTACTTTCTCTTTAAGATCACGGTCGCACAGAAACGCGTTCCGCGCGACCGTTGCTGTTACTCATCCATTTGCGCGATAACGCGCTCATTTGATCGGTAACATTGTACGCTTTTTCACCCGAAAGCCCTACTTGTGCATCGAACATACACGAAGTTCAGGCGCGTTTCCACAAGCTCACCACGGAATCTAAGAAGCATCGGCAAGGATCGCGTCATAGAGCTTGCGAAGCTTGGTCGTCCCTTCGATGCCGAAGCGGTCGATGAGCGCACGTCTGCAGACGAAATACTCGTTGAGCGCTTCACCATGGCGACCCAACTTCCAAAGCGTGAGCATGAGCAGATAGCATACATCCTCGCGTGTCGGTTCGTTATCGAAGGCGAAACGGAAATAGCGCAAAGCAAGAGCGGTCTCGCCGGTTTTGCGCAACTGCTCGCCTCCATTGACGAGCGCCTCGATCAATCGATCGTGATGCTGCTTGCGCGATGCGATCACTTCTGCGGTCTCATCCCCCGGCAGAAGCGGGCCGCGATAGATATCCTCGAGCGCCTCTATCGCCTTCTCGTAGAGCGGAATATCGAGCGTTTCATACCGAAGGCGCTTGCAGATCGAGGTGAGGAGCTGCGTGTCGGTTTCAACGAGCGTGGAATTGAGCGCGACCGACTGCGGATAGCTCTCGAAGAACGGACAGTCGCCATCACGATCGAAGATGCTCTTGTTGAGCAAGCTCCACATCGAGTACAGGCTTTGGCGCGCATTGCGCTCCGATGAATTCGGCCACATCGTTTGCTGGATCCAGGGACGGGACACTTCACGACCATCGTTGATAGCCAGAAGCGCGATCAGAAGGCGAAGTTGCTTGCGCACTTTGGTCTTGATCGTGATGTTCGGATCGTATGCTTCGATCTCGAAACGGCCGAACATATTGATACGCAAAGCCTTCTTTCCTGCAGGTGCAAGCTGATCGAGCGGCTCATCGTCACAGCAGACGAGCAGATTTTCGCTTTTATGCCCCTGCCTCCAGGTACGACGCTGCGCGCTGAGCGATTCCCGCAGTGTTTGGATGCGGGTCAGGATCGCGTCGTTGAGAAATTGATACACACGCTCGCCGAAGAGCACGTGCGCGGAATCGAAGAGCACCAGCTCGATGCTGTTGGGGACAAGGAGCTTAGTACCACGTGATAAGAAGCGTGCCATCATGTGCTCGAACTCGATGAGCATGTTCTGTTCCTGCTCCTCCAGCACATCGAACAGCCCTGATCGGTCTTGCTCCTTTACCGTTTCTTCTTCCAGGCGTTCATTCCATGCGAAGAGCAACATCCGAGCGAAGACGCCCAGTGCAAAGAGACTCTCTTTCACGCTGTAGCCGCTACTTGTGAGCGCTTTGAGCTTTTCGAAGCCCTTGAGAGGATCCTCGAGCGCATACGCAAGCATCCGCACTAGATCGCGCGAGAGCATCGGTCGCTCGGGCGTGTGAAGAGAATCGGTGCTCCCTAGCTGCTGAATGCAAGATGAGATCAACGAGCTCACCCGCACTCGATCATGGCCTTCGATACCAACGAGCAAGATATAGACCAACGCTTCACTGAGCTCGGAACATGATCCTCCCGCAGCTCCGTGCAGTTCGCCGGAAAGAGGATCGGCCTTCTTGAGCTCTGAGATGAACTGAGGTGCAGTATGCAAGAGCCTTTGAGCGCTCTCCCTTTCTCCTATCAAAGCGAGCGCAAGAACGATCGCTCTCATCCTTCTTTCGGAACTGAATCGCTCGCGTGGGAGCGTACGGGCGAGCGCAAGGAGCGCAAGGGGCTTTCCCGCATAGAGAAAACTCGTTGCATGCGCATCGAAGAAACTGGCGCGTTTCGCAGCTTGCGACAAACCGCAAGCAAGCTGCGTTGCAAGCTCCAATCGATCGCGCTTGAGAAGATGGTTCAGCAAGCATTCGACGAGCAGTTCGTCACGTTCGAACATGCCGAGCTTCACACGCATATCTGAAAGATGCTTGCGCAAGAGCAGGAAACGCTCTTGCTCCGAGAGAACCGCACAGGAGAAGAGCGGGCTGAGCGCTGTGATACCGACATAGGGATAGGCGTGTTCAAGATCGCGCACGAGTGCCGTGTCAAGCGTTCCTACATAAGCGTTGAGCTCATGAAGTGCACCCGTTTCAAGAATGAGCATGATGAAGGTCAACGCCTCAAGTGAGGAGGTGATCTCTTGCTCCATCAGCGTATCGAAGAACAGCTTGTGCGCTTGTACGGCGCTTTGCGGATAGCCCACTATTGCGCGCAGATTCACCTCACCCTGAGCTACTCCCTGCTGAGATGCTCCATCTTCTTGAAGCGAGCTTGTTCCGTTGTTTCGCTCATGCTTGTCGAGCAGAAGAAGCTGCGCATCGATCACTTCGGGATAAGGCTTCTTGATCTTCGTCCACCGCGTGTCTTTAGTGGTCAGGATGACCTCATCACCCGCATCGAGTGCGGCATCGATCACGGAACACAAGATCGAGAAACGATCCGTGTCGAGCGTAGGGCAATCGTCGATGATGATAAGCCTTGATGCACCCTCTTTCTTCACGTGCAGGTCTACCTTCGCCTGAGATCCTTTAGCCTGAGCCTCGTCGAGCGAAATGAGAAAGGCCGGTTCGCTCGCATCGATCCAGAAGACGGTTCCATCTGCGAACACTTCGTGCGCATACTGATACGCTAGAACCGATTTCCCGAAGTGCGCGGGGCCACAGATGACGCGCAAGGCTCTCCGGCGCGCAAGGAGCATAGCAAGCAGACGTTTACGCGCAAAAAGAGGAGTGCGCGATTCGCTGAACGCGTGTTCTATTGCTTGATATTCCGAGATGTCTTCCAACATGAGAAGCACCTCCTTGTAAGTCGGCAAACACCGCTCATAAGAATTTTTGCATGCTATCACAACTAAAAGTGCGAAACAAGCAGGTAAAACGCTCGTATCTTGCGCAAAGTTCCGAAGGAAATCCGGCAAAGGTTCGGGCGGAATGGCAGCCTTGAGCCTACTTGCATTTCGCCGCGCGCGAAAGATGCTCGAAGACAGCAAGAAAAAGGCCGAGCGTGATGCTCGGCCTTTTTTGTTTCAACTGGTAGCCCCGACCGGATTCGAACCGGCGATCTCCGCCTTGAGAGGGCGGCGTCCTAAACCGCTAGACGACGGGGCCATGTTGGCTGGGGTGGAAGGAGTTGAACCCTCACATACGGTACCAGAAACCGCTGTCCTACCATTAGACGACACCCCAAAGTGCGTTGCGTCTCAAGAACTTGACGCGAATCGGTATATTATCGGTATTGGTTCCGTTCGTCAAGAAAGAACGCGCACTTTTTCCAAGGGTGGTACCTTTGCCCCTCTCGCCCACCTGTTCTCGATCATTAAAGACGAAGCAAACCCCTTTCAGAGGAAGCTTACTTCTTCTTCGAGCGTTTGTTCTTCTTGTCCTTCTTGCACTTGCAGCCATCGCCGTGATGATGGTGATGATGTCCATGACCATGCCCGTGTCCATGGCCATGCCCATGTCCATGGCCATGTCCATGTCCGCCGCAGCAGCAGTCTTCATCATGGCCTTCTCCGCCATCAGCGAACAGATAGCCATGCTGATAAGGATCGCTCTCCACGTAAAGATTGATCGGATAGGTGAGATATTCAACCGGACGAAGCTGATCGACCGTGATATATCCTGCAGGCGCATCGATCACCGTTGGGATGCGGTTGACGATATCGGCACACGTGTGCTCGACCGTTGCTGGCTTCGTGACCGCGAATTGGGTATCAGGCTCGCCAAGGATCTTCCAATCGCACAGATCGCCATCATCAGGACCATACACCTTACCGATGCATTGCGTCTCGATAACAGGCCCCTGATGGGTCTCGGTGGTGACCACCGCGCTCATGCCGATGCACTTTCCTGCTGGGATGGTCTTGCTCATCGTCTCGGAATAGGTATCGACCTCAGCGATGAAGGGAACGCTTCGCTGCGTCTGCGATTTGATCGTCCAACCCATGAGGTTGCAGAGCGATTCGTTCGAATTCCACATATAGGAAGGCTCGATCTCTTCAGGATGCGCGAGCGTTTTCTCGAATTCCTCAGGCGTCAGATCGACACCATGCGCCTTTGCGAGCGCAAGCCCATAATCTTCAACGTTGTAGCTGGTGGCACCTTCAATGCGCTCGATGCGGTGAACACCACCCGCAACACAGCCGACCATGTTGATCCAGTAGATATCTTGCATGCCAGCACCCGTGACCGTGCAGCCTGCTTCTTTAGCGAGCGCGTCGATACGATTGGTGATCTCAGGCGAAGTGGTCCAGGAGTAGATCGCTTCTTCACAGGTGGTTACCACGTTGATGCCACGCGAAACACAGTCGATGAGCGCCGGCTCGATATCCTTCATGAAGCTGAAGAGCGTGACCACCGCGATCTGCGGGTCGCATTCGTCGAGCACCTTATCAGCATCGTCTGAAATGAGCACCCCAAGCTTCACGCCCAGTTCGGCATACTCTCCTACATCCATGCCTACGATCTCTGGGTTCGTATCGATCGCACCGACGATCTCGGCACCATTCTCATAAAGATAGCGAAGCGTGTATTTCGCCATCTTGCCACATCCATATTGCACAACCCGAATCTTTTCCTTATTCATGGCTGCTCCTTCCCTTTGGTTGCACCCATACTAACAAGCAGCTCATCATAGAGAAAGCGCACCTTCTAATTGTAATGGTTGCGTTTCCTTGCAAACAAAAAGCGCGAAGGCAGTGCACCCTCGCGCTTGAAAGATCTGTGGTCTGCAGAAGCAGTTACGGAAGCAGCAGTTGAGCGATCTGCACCGCATTGAGCGCTGCGCCCTTGCGGATCTGATCCGCTACCACCCAGAACGCCAAGCCGTTCTCGACCGACGGGTCCTTGCGCAAGCGGCCGATGAACGTATCGTTCGTGCCCGCCAGCAAGCCGGGCATCGGATAGAGCTTGTTGTCCGTATCGTCCATAACGACCACGTTCGGTGCTTGTTCAAGAGCCTCACGCGCTTGCTCTGGCGTGATAGCGCTCTTGAATTCGACGTTGATCGATTCACCATGGCAACGGAGCACGGGAACGCGCACGCAGGTAGCGCTTACCGCGAGATCTTCATCGTGCATGATCTTCTTCGTCTCAACGACCATCTTCCACTCTTCCTTCGTGGAAGCATCTTCCATGAACACATCGATGTGTGGGATCACGTTGAATGCGATCTGATGCGCGAATGCATCGACCGTAAGATCCTTGCCCTCCAGGAATTCGCGAGTCTGCTCATAGAGCTCGTCCATCGCCGCAGCGCCGGCACCCGATGCAGCCTGATAGGTCGAAACGACCACACGCTTGATGGGAGCGATATCGTAGAGCGGCTTTAGGGCAACCACCATCTGGATGGTGGAGCAGTTCGGATTCGCGATCACGCCATTGTGCCACGCTACATCTTCTGGGTTCACTTCGGGCACCACGAGTGGCACATCCTCTTCCATGCGGAAAGCACTCGAGTTATCGATCATGACCGCACCTGCGGCAACGACCGCCTCGCGCATCTCGCGCGAAACGCCCGCGCCAGCCGAGAAGAGCGCGATGTCAACGCCCTCGAAGCTTGCCGGGGTCATCTCTTCAACGACCAGATCGCCTGCGGGAACCTGGCCACAACCTTTGAAGGGAAGCTTCTTGCCAGCTGAGCGCGAAGAAGCGAGCGCACGCACCTCAGAAGCAGGAAAATCAAGGTCGTGCAGCACCTCGAGGAATTCACGACCAACCGCGCCCGTAGCGCCTGCAACCGCAACAACGGGATTAGCGGGAATCTCTTTCGTCCAAGCCATGTTCTAACGTCCTTTGTTCATCTTGGCAGCGATCTCTTCGGCGGAAAGCTGCGTTTCTTCGAAAATACTATCTGAATCGAGACCGAATTCAGTATGGAGGCACTGAACAGCCGTTTCAACCTGATCACCGTCGACCACGACCGAGATACGAATCGGGCTGGTGGAGATCATCAGGATGTTGACCTTGTTATCGGCGAGCGCTTTGAACGCACGCGCAGCAACACCAGGACTCGATTTCATACCCGTGCCGACCAGGGAGACCTTTGCGATGTTCTCATCCACGAAGACCTCTGAGGCGTTGAGCTCTTTGGCGATCTCGTCCACCGCAGCAAGCGCAAGATCACGCTGCGAACCTGGGAACGTGAAGCTGATGTTAGCGTTGCCGCCGCTCGTTGCATTCTGGATGATCATATCGACCGAAACGCGGTTGCTCGCAAGGAGCGAGAAAACGCGTGCAGCCATGCCTGCTTCATCTGCAAGACCACGAATGGTGACCTTCATCTCCGATGTATCGTGAGCAATGCCCGTGATAATGGCGTGTTCCATGTTTGGAGCAACCTCCTTGACGATAGTTCCCGGCTCATCGCTAAATGCCGAACGGGAATGAATGACCACCTTGTATTTACGCGCGAATTCAACAGCGCGTGACTGCAGGACTCCTGCACCTTCGCTCGAAAGCTCGAGCATATCATCGTAGGAAACCACATCGAGCTTGCGCGCATGAGGGGCAACGCGCGGGTCGGCCGTATAGATGCCGTCGACGTCCGAATAGATCTCACACACATCCGCGTCGAGACCCGATGCCAAAGCGACCGCCGTCGTATCCGAACCGCCACGACCGAGCGTAGTGATATCGCCATCGTGCGTGAGGCCTTGGAAACCTGCGACCACCACGATCGCACCGCGCTCGAGCTCTTCGCGAATGCGATCCGCTTGAACGATCTCGATCTTCGCGCTGGAGAATTCATCATCGGTAACGATGCCGGCCTGCCAACCGGTGAAGCTCATAGCTTCATGGCCGAGCGCCTGGATAGCCATCGCCAGTAACGCCATGCTGACCTGCTCACCCGTTGAGAGCAGCATGTCCATCTCACGTTTGGTAGGGATGGTGTTCACCGCATTGGCAAGATCGAGCAGTTCATCGGTAGTCTTACCCATAGCGGAAACCACCGCAACGACCTGATTCCCCTCTTCCTTCTTTTGGATGAGGCGTTTTGCAACATTCTGGATGCGTTCGGGCGATGCGACCGAGGTACCGCCGAACTTAGCAACAACAAGTGACATGGTTAACTTTCTTCTTGAGAAAACTGCACAACAAAGATAACACAATCGCGTGCGAGCAACCTGTCCGCGCAGCTAGAAGAAAGTATTTTTCTGTAAGCGTAATGGTTGGCGCGAAGCTTCCCAAAAAGCGCAGCTTGCGTGGCTTATCGCTTGCGAGCGGAGCGACTAGCCGTTCTTGAGCACGATCGCGCTCATGCGATCGGCGATCGTTTCGCACTGGTCGATGCAGTCTTCGAACAGATCGAAGATCGAAGACCAGACCATAACGCGCATGAAATGCTCAGAGTCTTCGGTGAACAAGCGTCGCATAGCTTCAAGGTAGAGGCGGTCGGCTTCTTCCTCGAGATCGTTGACCTCAACGACACCCGCTTTGAACGGTTCGGACTTACGTGCCCGCGGGAATTCCTTCACAGCACCGCACAGTACGATGCAGGATTTATGTAGGATCTTCGCGAATTCGATCGCATCGGTATGCATGAAGCGCACATCGTACATATAGAAGCTCAAGATGAGCTCTTCGATCAGGTCGACCACTTCATCGAGCGAGGAAGCAAGCGAAGTGATGTCCTCGCGATCGAGCGGTGGCACGAAATCGGGCAAGAGCGCATCGTGAATGCTGTGATGCACTTCATCGGCCTCGTTCTCGATCCGATGAGCTTCTGGTAGGTATTCCTGAAGTTTCTCAGCACGGTCGAAGTTCTCGACCACGAGCATGAGCAGTTCCGCCTCTTTCGCAGCAAGCTCCGCCTGCGAAGCGAAGGCATCAAAATAGTTGAACTTGGTGGTTCTCCGTTTCATAGCGTGTAAACTCCTCAAAGCTCTGTGCTCTTAGCGCGACCCCCGTACATGAGGCAATGCGCGCGTCTTTCCTATTGTAGCGTTACTTCAGCAGAAGTAGCGGAAGACACGGCGTTGTTCATCACCGATCGTGGTAAGCGAGTTATGACCAGGGAGCACGAGCGTATCATCGGGTAGTTGCGAGAGGCGTTTGAGCGATTTGCGCATCTGCGCATCACTGCCGCCCTCGAAATCCGTACGCCCGATAGAGCCAGCGAAGAGCGTATCCCCTGAGATGAGCACGTTAGCGCGCTCGATATATTCACCGTATTCAGAATCTAGGAACAGACAGATACCACCGGGCGTATGACCAGGGGTTGCGATGGCCTTCCATTTCATATTGCCGACCGTGACCGTATCGCCATCATCAAGCGTCTTATCGACCTTGCATGAAGCAACGAGCGGACCAAAATCGGGAGCCGGCTGGTTCTCAATGACCGGAGTATCGATGGCGGAAGCATACACGCAAGCCCCTGTTGCCTCCTTCAGCTCTTTGAGCGCGCCCACATGATCGCTGTGGTGATGCGTGCAGATGATCGCATCGAGCTTGCGATCGCCGATGAGCGCCAGGATGCGGTTCACATCCGCAGAAGGATCCACCACCATCAAGCCTTTGCCATCGCTGATGAAATAGGTGTTGTTCTGGATCATTCCCAGAATGAGAAATTCGATATCCACACAAGCGCCGGTAACGATGAAGCCACGCTCTCCACGGGTGATCTCAATAGTTGACATGGACAATCCCTCCTTTTCACTGCCACAAAACGCAGTAGGCTCTTATTTTGAATCCGAAGTCGCGTTCGGCATCATGCGACGCGCCTCGAATACCCCCTCGACCGACTGAAGACGCTGCAGGATGCGCGAAATAGCGGTCGTATCTGAAACTTGAAAGAGAAAACGCATCTCGACCATGCTATCACGATGGGTGGTAGAAGAGACTGAGAGCACGTTCGCTCCATTATCGGCGAAAACCTTCGCCACATCGAGAAGCAGATTCAAACGATCGAGCGCCTCGATCAAGATCTCGACGTTGAAAGACACCTTACCCG
This sequence comes from uncultured Eggerthella sp., assembly GCA_958409415.1. GTDB lineage: Bacteria > Actinomycetota > Coriobacteriia > Coriobacteriales > Eggerthellaceae > Anaerotardibacter. Next base: position 228,946 of record CATYMO010000002.1, read on the forward strand.
AAGGCGCAGTATCTGCCCAATGCACCTCGATGATGCGCTCGGGATGACGCCTGAGATCTTGCGCATTCGGGCAATCGCTACGATGAACTGACACGCCGCGCCCGCGCGTGACGAAGCCAACGATATCATCGCCCGGAACCGGGTTGCAGCAGCGCGAAAGGCGCACGAGGACATCGTCGATGCCGCGCACCACGATGCCGTTGTCCGCATGTGTCTCGTGCTTCTTCGGACGCTTGACGCTCGTGAGCATAGGAGGCATCTTGCCTGTTGAAGAGGCCGAAGTGCCGATGCCGGGCTTTTCAGCGTCTTCGGTCCCCTTGTCGACCAGGATCTTCAGCAAGCGGTTGGCAACGAGCTGAGCGCTCTCCTTGCCGTTGCCGATCTTGACGAGCATATCATCGGAGTCCTTGAACCCGAGGGTCTCTGCGACCTGCTTGATCGCGCGCATCGATTGCGCAGAAGAGATGCCCAGCCCGTGCTTGCGCATTTCGCGCGTGAGCTTATCGTGCCCTGCCTGGAGATCGTCGCCACGAGAGATCTTCGAGAAATAGGAACGGATCTTCGAGCGTGCGGATGGGGTCTTCACGATATTGAGCCAATCGCGTGAAGGGCTGGCGCTCTTCTGCGTGAGGATCTCAACACGATCACCCTGCTGGAGCTCATAGCTCAGTGGCACGATGCTGCCATTGACCTTCGCTCCCACGCAGTGGTTGCCTACTTCCGTGTGGATCGCATAAGCAAAATCGACTGGCGTGGAACCCGCACGCAAGCTGAGCGCTTTGCCCTTGGGGGTGAAGACGTAGACTTCCTTCGGCGCCAAGCCAACCTTGAGCGATTTCAAGAATTCGCGTGAATCCTTCGTCTCGTCTTGCCAGTCGACCATCTCGCGCAGCCAAGCGATCTGCTTCTCGAGATCCTTATCGCCCTTTCGCGTGCCGCTTTCCTTATAGCGCCAATGAGCTGCAACGCCATATTCACTCACGCGGTGCATCTCTTCGGTTCGGATCTGCACCTCGAGCGGACGGCCCGCAGGACCGATGACCGTGGTGTGCAAGCTTTGGTACATGTTGAACTTCGGCATCGCGATGTAGTCTTTGAAGCGCCCTGGCATCGGGTGCCAGAGCGTATGGACCGCACCGAGCACCGAATAGCAATCGCTCACGGAGTCCACGATGATGCGCACCGCGATCAGGTCGTACACCTCGGAGAAGCCCTTGCCCTTCTTCGTCATCTTCGAATAGATGGAATAAAGATGCTTCGGGCGCCCCATGAAACGCGCCTCGACGCCGATCTTCTCCATTTCTTCTTTCAGGATATCGATGACGTTCTGCAGATATTCCTCACGCTCATGACGGGTTTCCGAGACCATGCGCGAGACCTGCTTGAATTTGTTCGGCTCGAGATAGAAGAAGGCAAGATCCTCAAGCTCCCATTTGATGGAGCTGATGCCCAGGCGGTGCGCGATCGGTGCGTAGATCTCGCGCGTTTCGCGTGACTTGAAGATACGGCGATCTTCGCGCAGCGCTGAGAGCGTACGCATGTTGTGCAAGCGGTCGGCAAGCTTGATGACCACCACACGAATGTCGCGGTTCATCGCCACGAGCATCTTGCGGAACGTCTGTGCCTGCTCATCGTTCAAATCTTCGACCTCGATCTTCGAGATCTTCGTGACACCATCCACGAGCTCTGCGATCTGAGGAGAGAACTCTTCTGCCACCTGTTCTTTGGTTGCGGCGGTATCTTCAACGGTATCGTGCAGAAGCGCGGCACAGAGCACTTCGACGTCCATGCGCAGATCGGCTAGGATGATAGCGACCTCGACCGGATGGATGACGAACGGTTCGCCCGATTTGCGCTTCTGATCGCCATGCGCTTCGGAAGCGAACGCGAAAGCACGCTTCAGGAGCGCCAGTTCATCTTCGTTCAGATAGCCTGAGGCCAGCTCGAGAAGCGCCTCGAAGCGCTCTTCAGCCGAAAACCCCTGCGGCGCAGTAGTTGCTGCCGCGATGAAGGGATCGATCGAGGTCGTGCTGCCCGATAGGTTCTGTATTGCATTCTTAGGCGGCATCCCACTACCTCTCTTCTTCAGCGTGCGGCATAAGCGGCTTTTGGACACAGCGTTCGAGCTCTTCGGCAGAGCAAGAGAGCACCCAATCCTTGAAACGATCGAAGGAAGCGATCTCGTCCACGCCTTCGCGATAGCGAACGCTGTCTATCAGTTCCACTTTACCTTTATAGTCTACGACATGAATGAAGTGATGCGTATTGTTATTCACCTGTTCGGTACGCGTTTCTACCAGACCAAGCTCCTCGAAGACCGCAACACCCGAGCGCGTCTGATCGATAGAGACCGAAAAGGTCGGGAACAGCGACGTAACGCTTCTTGCGAGTTGATCGAATGCGAACGCGTAGAAGCGCTCCTCGCTCGCCTTCTGCTGACGACGCAATTCGCGATAGATCTGCGCCATGTTGTCGTGCGTGGGCGTCATCTCGTGCAGGATCGATTGGTTGATCGAGCCATCATTGCGTCCGAAGAGCAGATGGATGAAGGCATCTTCCCCATCGCGACCCGCCCGCCCGCTCATCTGGTTGAACTCGACCTCTGAAAAGGGCATATGGTAGAGCACCACATGACGGATATGAGGAAGATCGACCCCTTCGCCGAAGGCTGAGGTGGCTATGAGCACGCTCAGTTCGTCATTGCGGAACAGCTCCTCGATCCGATTGCGCTCGGCACGAGTAAGCCCCGCATTATAGAAGCCGATACGCCATGCGAGATGAGGCACCAGTTCACGCAAGCGTTTGGTGAGCATGATCGTTTCCATGCGAGAGTTCACATACACGATCGTCTTCTCCCCCGATGCAACGATCGAAGCAAGGTAGAGATCGCGCTTGCGTATGTTGCGTTTATCGTCGATATGCAGATTGGTGCGTACCCACTCATCTGCCACATAGACATCGAGCGGCAAGAGGTCGATCAAGCCCTTCGCGATCGCATCGTTAGCGGTCGCAGTAACGGCGAGAACCTGCGGATCACCGAGCGCATGCAGGCAATCGCAGATATGCTTATATGCAACACGGAAATCCTCGCGCGCCAGCCCCACATGATGGGCCTCATCGATCGTTACGAATCCGAATGAGCCCTTCTTCGCAAGTTCGTCCACATGGCAAGCAAGGTATTCTGGCGTAGTGAGGATGATATCGACGCTTCCCCGTTCGAGACCAGCAAGGATACGCTCACGTTCTTCTTGCGGGGTAGCTCCCATGAGCACTTCGACGGTTATGCCGAAGCGTGAAACCACCTCACGCAAATGGAACGCCTGATCGGAAATGAGCGCACGCAGCGGATAGAGGAAGATGCTCTGTTTGTGCTGCTTGAGCGCCAGTTCGATCGCGAAGAGGTGGAAGATGAGCGATTTGCCCCGTCCCGTTCCCATGACCGAGAACACCGACTCCCCTGCATCGAGCAGCTCGAGCGTCTTGGCTTGCGCTTCATGAAGCGTCGCTGTTCCGATAAGAGCAGAAGCGAGCTTGCTGCGCAGAGCCTGCGGTTCTTTCTTCGCGAGCATCTCCCACTGCTCGCGGTTGCTCTTGACGAAAGCGTTCGAAGGTTCTTCTTGCGCCTCAAAAGAAGCAGAGGGGCACGTATCACAATACGAATCGCTCAGCTCATGAAGAAAGGAGGTGGTCGCCTGATCGCAGCCTGGGCAGCCCGAAGCATCGAGTGGTGCGAGATGCTCCACCATCGCTTTGACGCTTCTGTAGTTCTTCCATGTATCGATCTGCAGGCGGAACACCGCATCGAGCGCACATTTGCACCTGAGCAGCTCCGTGATGTTGGGAGCGCGGAACATGATGGCCGCAACGCTATTCACCCCATCGGAGAGCCGCGCGGAAAGATGATTCTTCTCAGCCCCGACCGCTTTTGCCTGCTCTAAGAACACGCCTCGCGCAAGATAATGCGGAACGGCGTTCTCTTGACCGAAGGGAGCAAGAAGATCGATCTTCGCAACGTTTTCGAGCGTGAGCTCCGAAAGATCGACAATCGCATCAGCTTTCACGCTCGCCTCGAAGCATTCAGCTGGGAACGTATCGAGATACGAGCAGAGCTTACGGTAGAATTCATCGAGATTTTCGCTCGGCAACGTGACGCCCACCGCTGCCTCATGCCCGCCGTAACGGGTGAGAAGATGCTTGCAGTGCTCGACCGCCTTGAAGAGATTGATGTCTCCTACGCTGCGTCCCGAACCACGCGCCTCGCCATCTTCGATCGTGAAGAGCAGCGAAGGCACGCGATAGGTATTGACCAGGCGCGAAGCAACGATGCCCTTCACTCCCTCATGCCAGCCTTCGCCAAAGACCACGAGCGCGCGTTGACCCGTATAGCTCTGTGCTGCCTGTTCTTGGGCAACCTCGGAAAGCTCAGCCTCGATGCGGCGGCGTTCGTTGTTGTTGTCTTCGAGCTGCGCTGCAAGACGTATGCATTCAGCAGGGTCGTCGCAGAGAAGCAGATTGAGCGCAAGCTGGGCATTGCCCATGCGTCCTGCCGCATTGAGCCGCGGAATGAGCGTAAATCCTAGGTTCACCGAACTCAAGGTGCCGGGCTCTATACCTGCCTGGACCATGAGCGCTTCGATGCAGGCACGCGGTTCGCTGTTGAGCATCGAAAGACCCTCTGCAACGAGCGCGCGATTCTCGTCCACCATGGGCATAAGGTCGGCGATCGTGCCTAGCGTTGCCAGATCGACCAGACTGCGCCAAAGATGCGGCTTGCCCAGTCGGGCCCCTAAGGCTTGAATGGCTTTGAGCGCAACCCCCGCACCTGCCAGGATCGAACTCGGGTTGCTTCCGCATTTTGGGTCGATGAGCGGCACCCCTTTGGGCACCGCTTCGGCCGGCTCATGATGATCGGTGATGATGACCTCGATGCCCTCGCGTTTCAAGTGCTCGACCTCATCGGAGGCGGCGATACCGTTATCGACCGTGATGACCAGATCGGGGTTCAGCCCAATAACGCGCTCGATCGCCTTAGCCGAAAGACCGTAGCCCTCTTCGAAGCGCAAGGGAATGAAGGGAATGACCTCCGTCCCGAGCGCTCGGAGGCCGCGCGTCATGATGGAAGTTGCCGTTATGCCGTCCACATCGAAATCGCCGAAGACGAGGATACGCGCGCTGCATTTGAGCGCCGCAAGCAGTCGTTCGACAACCTCTTCCATGCCTTCGATGTCATACGGGTCGCGCCAATCGCGCACGAGCGACGGATGGAGGAATCTCTCCACCTGCTCATCATGAATGACCCCGCGCGAAGCGAGCGTAGCAGCTATGAAATGAGGAAGGTCGAAGGTCTCGGCAAGATGGGTTACCACCGCCTGGTCGACCTGCTTGACCAGAATCTTCGCTGACATTGAGAATACCTACCATACGACTTGTTGTTCGTAGGTTATTTTCGCATATCGAAGCGTGTTTGCCGAGGTTTAATTGAAGGTGTTTTGTGTCTTTTCGAGTCCGTGCTCAACTAAGTAGGCGCACGCCTCTGCCCCACGCTGGCAGGCATGCTCGAACTCTTCCAGAGCCTCTTTGCGCGGTGTGGCTAATACGAAATCCACGACCGGCATCTTCCCTGGTGGGCGACCGATACCGATGCGAACCCGATTGAATTCGCGGGTCTTCGTCTTGTCGATGATCGAACGCAGGCCGTTATGCCCCGCGTGTCCTCCCCCACGCTTCACGCGGATCGAGCCAGACGGAAGATCGAGATCGTCGTGAATGACGATGACTTCATCAGGAGAGACGCCATAGGCTTTCATGAGGTTAGCGACCGGACCGCCAGAGAGATTCATATAGCTTTGGGGCTTTGCAAGGATGATCGCTTCGCCATCGAGCGCACGAGGCTTCACTTCAGCAACGAGAGCGCCGCCCTTGTCCTTCCAATAGTTCGCGCCCCATTCGCCTGCCAGCACATCGATCGTATCGAAGCCAGCATTGTGGCGCGTGTGAGCGTAGTCTTCGCCAGGATTTCCCAGGCCAACGATAAGATACATCGTTAGAGCGCGAAATCCGGGTCGAAGAGCTCGGAGATGGAGCCATTGGAGAAGACCGCGTTGATCGCATGCGCGAAGAGCGGAGCGACCGAAACCACCTTGATCTTGCCCTTAGCGAGCTCTTCTTCAGGAATGGGAATGGTGTTGCAGACCACCACTTCTTCAATATCGGGATCATGAAGGCGCTCGAAGGCAGGGCCCGAAAGAATGGGATGGGTTGCGGTAACGTAGATCTTCTCGGCACCATTGTTCTTGAGCGACTTGACCGCACCGATGACCGAACCAGCCGTGTCGATCATGTCGTCGTTCAGGATGCACGTCTTGCCTTCGACATCACCGATGAGCGCGGTGATCTCGGCAGCGTTATGCTTGGGGCGCTCTTTGTGCATGATGGCGATGCTCGCGTTCGTAAGATCGGCAAGCTTCTTCGCTGCTTTCGCACGACCCAGATCGGGGCTCACTACGCATAAGCGCTCAGAATCGAGGCCTTTCTTGTTGAAGTAATCGGCGATGGTCCAAAGTGCCGTGATGTGATTGACCGGAATGTCGAAGAAGCCCTGGATCTGGCCCTGATGAAGATCGATCGTGATGATGCGATCCACCCCTGCAGCCGTGAGCATGTTCGCCACGAGCTTCGCCGTGATGGGCTCACGCGCTGAAGCCTTGCGGTCTTGACGCGAATAACCGTAATGAGAGATGACCGCCGTGACCGTACGCGCAGAAGCACGCTTGGCCGCATCGGCCATGATGAGCAATTCCATGAGCGCGTCGTTGACCGACTCGCCTGCGACCGACTGGATCAAGAAGACATCCGCACCACGAATACTATCGTTGTAGCGCGCATAGATCTCGCCATTGGCGAACTTCTCAAGATGGATATCTCCCAGTTCAACGCCGAGCGCATTCGCGATCTCGCGAGCTAATTCAGGATGCGCGGATCCCGAGAAGACGGCCATTGTCTTAGTCATGTTGCTCATATCGCATCTCTTTCTTCTTCAGTCGACTCACATCGACCTATTCTAGTCAATTCGACTTCGAATGGTCAGGCGAACTTACCTAACGGCGGTATTATTGGCTTTTCTTCTTCTTTTCGTTCCAGCCCTCTATCTCGGTCTGGCGCGCGCGACCAAGCCCGAGCGCTCCCGCCGAGACATCTTTCGTGATGACCGAGCCGGCACCGATAAGGGAATCGCTCCCCACTGAGACCGGCGCAACGAGCATGACATCGCTTCCCACGAACGCGCGATCGCCCACGGTGGTGGGCCACTTCTTCTCGCCGTCGTAGTTGCACGTGATCGTGCCTGCTCCGATGTTGACATCTTCGCCAAGCGTCGCATCCCCGATATAAGAAAGATGCGGAACCTTCGATCCCTTCCCGATCGTGGACTTCTTGATCTCGACGTGCGTGCCCGCCTTCGAACCAACGCACATATGCGTTTCGGGGCGCAGATAGGCACGCGGACCGCACGTAACACCATCATCGATGCGCGATTCGAGCGCGATCGTCTCTTCGAGCGTGCAGCCATTTCCCACAACCGTATCGACCAAGCGCGAATGAGGGCCGACGACGCAATCGCTTCCCACGCATGTGGATCCGAACAGGAAGCTCATCGGCCAGATCTCGGTATCCTGTGCGATCTTCACGTCGGGACCGATCCAGGTGGTAGCAGGGTCGATGATCGTGACCCCGTTTTCCATATGAGCAGTGTTGATGCGCGCCTGCAAACAAGCGCTCGCCTCGGCAAGCTGCGAGCGCGAATTGACGCCCATGCACTCGAGCGGATCTTCAGCGCGAAGGCAGCCGATCGCGCGACCAGCTTGGTAAGCAAGCTCGAGCACATCGGTAAGATAGTACTCGCCCTGAACATTCTGGGTCGAAACCTCATCGAGCGCGGTGAGGAGGAACTCCTTGTCGAAACAGTAGAAGCCCGAATTGCATTCGCCGATCGTAACCTGTTCAGGTGTGCAATCCTTATGCTCCACGATCGCGCATACCCCACCTTGCGCATCACGCACGATGCGACCATAGCCCGAAGGATCGTCCATCTCCATGCTCAGCACTACGACCGCAGCCTGCGAAGCTTGTTGCGCTTCTACCAATGCAGTGATCGTTTCCGGTCGAATGAGCGGGGAATCGCCCGTGAGCACCACGAGCGGACCGGGCATCTGAGCGAGCACCTCACGCGCAGTCTTCACCGCATGCGCAGTTCCGAGTTGCTCTTCCTGAACGACGACCTGCGTATCTTCGACCAGTGGCTCGACGAGTTCGCGACCATGACCAACGACGGTGACCACTGATTCGATGCCAGCACCATGGGCAGCATCGACTACCCAGCGAATGAGGGGTTTTTCAAGTATCTTATGTGCCACTTTTGGCTTGGATGATTTCATGCGCGTGCCGGCTCCGGCAGCGAGGATAAGGGCTGAAGCTTCCATTGATCCCTTTCGATCGTTCGTTATATTCGCCAGTATAGCAACCATGGTCCCTCTTCGCAGACCTTGCTGCAAGAAAGACCATGGTTACTAGTTCGTGTCTGTTGTGTCGAGCGCTGTGCAGAATGCATCGAGCAAAACGATCGCATAATGCTGCGCCGAGCGCGCCTCCCCTGCGTCCAACCAACCCTCAGCAGGTAGACGAAGGGCCAGACGGAATGGATCGTGCGCCTTCGCCATCTCGTACGCTTGCTTCAAGCGCACGGCAAGCGTATCGACCGGTTCATATTCAACAATGGGAATGGCATCCGCCGCCTCTTCGTCCCCTACGAGGATCTGAACGAAGACCGTAGATTCGTCTGGATCGACGAGCAGCGAATCGGCGCTCATCACCTTGGAGTTGGGGTTGGTCGCGGTCGAAAGATTGGACATACGAGAAGCGACCGAACGCGTGAAGGGCGTTGTGCCATACAGGCAGAGCATAGTCGACTCGAGCACTTCAGCGGCACGCGCGAATCCGAAGTGCGGGATGGGACTGAAAGAGCTATTGCCCTCCCAGGAGTGACGCAGGTTCAAAAGCGCTTTGAACGTGAACGCGCCGGCAATACCATCGGTAGGAAGCCCAAGATTCGTCTGGAACTTGCGCAGCGCTTCTTCGGTATGAGGGCCGAAGATACCATCGCTCCCACCAGTGGCGAACCCAAGCGCAGAAAGGGCGTTTTGCAGCACGCGCACATCCTTGCCATGGAAGAACGGGACGCGCAGATAGAGCACGCGATCGCCCAGTTCATAGGATTCATCGACGATCTTCGCCCAGATCTTCGGATCGACGTTGCCATCGGTTGGCAAGTTGTGATCGCGACAAAATGCGCTCACCGCAGCAGCGGTGCGCTCTTCATAGATGCCATCGATCGCGTCTTCGGTAAGATAGCCCATCTGGGCCAAACGGCGCTGCACGTCTTCTACCGCAGCACCCTGTTCATGTCGTTCTACGATATCCATAGCTTACCGCCGCTTCTATTGGAGACGCTCAACGAACCAATCTGCCATCGATACCAGCAGATCGCGTGAAAGACTTGGATCAAGAATGGTCGTAATACGTTCTTTTGCGGAATTGACGAGCTCTTCGGCATAATCACGCGCGTAGTCGATCGAACCGGAGCGCTCCATGATCGCGACCGCTTCTTCCAATTGCGCAGGATCCTTCGTACGCGAAGAGAGGATCTCGATCAAGCGCTCTCGCTCATCTGAATTGCTGAGCGCGTGAACGACGATGAGTGTGCGCTTGCCTTCGGTGATATCGTTGCGGAAATCCTTTTTGGTCTGTTCTTCAGTGCCGACCAGATTGAGCACATCGTCTTGGATCTGGAACGCAAGGCCCGTATCGAGTCCGAACTGGCGCAGACCTTCGATCTGCTCTTCGCTTCCGCCCCCCACGATCGCGCCGACCGCCAGAGGGACCGCACCTGAATAATGCGCGGTCTTATGGATAGCCATCGTGAAATAATCATCGAGCGAAAGATCGTAGCGGCCATCCTTTGCCCAACCGATATCGAGCGCTTGACCTTCAACGGTGTACTGCGCCATGGAAACGAGCTCGAGCGCAACGCGCACCTTCGTGGCGTCGTCGAGCAAAGGGTCGCGCATGACGATGCCGTTCACGATCGACAGGGCCAGATCGCCAGCGTTGATAGCGAGCCCTTCGCCGATGCGCAGATGCATGCAAGGTTCACCGCGACGCAGCTCGGCATCATCCGCGATGTCATCATGGATGAGCGCCGCCGTATGGAAATGTTCGATAGCCGCTCCCGAAGAGAACGCGCGACGATGATCGCCCCCCACTGCATGAGCTGCCGCAACGCAGATGAGCGGACGGTGACGCTTCCCGCCATTCTCTGAGTAAGCGGTGAGCGGATCGTAGAGATAACGCCCCATATCCGGATGAGAACCCACGGGAATGAAGGTATTGATGACCTTGCCCGCAAGATCGGCATATTCGTTGAGATACGTTTCAAAAACCTGGGTATGGTCGGTCTCACTTCGCGCTACCAATTGCTCCAAATGATCGAACATCGTAACAACTTCTGGCGAATCCAAAACCTGGTTAACGGCGAGAGCCTGTGACATAGAGCTACTTTCCTACCCTGAAAAAACTATACAGTGATGCTTGTGCGCTGCTGGCGATTCACGAACGAGCGAACGCCTTTCTGATAGAGGCCTCTTATTCGCTTATCCGCCTGAACTGGTAGGAGCGGTGGGACTCGAACCCACAAGCCCAAGGGCGGCGGATTTTAAGTCCGCTGCGTATGCCAATTCCGCCACGCTCCCGTTCGCATCAAGCCCATTCATAATAGCAAAAGATACCGTTCACCTATAGGGGGCATCGCTGAAAAGATGCTGAATGCGAGCAGGTTTCAAGAGCGCTGCAAGCAAGGCAGGTAGAAGACTTCATGAACGACCGCGCTCGAGACAAGCGTGCAAGGCTGGAAGAAGGCGACACGAAGCCGAGAGCGAACGCTTAGAAGAGCAAGAAGAGCTTCGCCAGCACGAAACCGATAAGACCGCAGCCCGGAAACGTGAGCACCCACGTAAGGACCATGTTGCCTGCCATACTCCACCGAACGGCACGAATACGTCTTGAAGCGCCCACGCCCATGATGGCGGTAGTGGCGGTATGCGTGGTTGAAACAGGCAGACCCGTGAAGGTTGCGAGCACCAAACAGCTGAACGTGGTCGTGCTCGCAGAGAACCCTTGATAGGGCTCCATCTTCACCATATCCATGCCCACCGATTTGATGATCTTCTTGCCGCCGATCGCCGTGCCAAGGCCCATTGCCAGCGCACAGAGGATGATGAGCCACAGCGGAAAGACAACCTGGGAAGTGTCCATCGAGCCAAGAGCAAGCATGATGCCGAGCATGCTGATCGAGAGGAACTTCTGACCATCTTGTGCGCCGTGCATGATAGCCACGCCTGCTCCCGTGAACACCTGCGCGATGCGCCATTTGTCTTGAAGCCTTCTGCGATCTGCCTTCTTGAAGAGCTTCTCAAGCAGCTTGGTGAACAGCCAACCGCCGCCGAAGCCGCAGCAGGTCGAAACCACGAGACCATAGATGACCTTCATCCACTCAGCGCCATTAACACCAGCTAGACCACTTTGCAAAGCGATAGCCGCACCCGTAAGTCCGGCAATGAGAGAATGGCTCTGCGATGAGGGAATGCCGAAAAGCCAGGCCACAACACCCCACACGATGATCGCCACCATAGCGGCCGCAAGCGCAAGGAGCGCTTGATGGGCGTTGCCGCCGAAATCGACCATGTTGAAGATGGTCTGCGCAACAGCTGAACTGATGGCCGTAATGATGATGAGTCCAATGAAATTGCAGATAGCCGCCATGATGATCGCAGGGCCTGGCCCCATGGAGCGCGTCGAGACCGCAGGGGCGATCGCGTTGGGCGCATCGGTCGCGCCGTTCACGACGGTAGCACCAAGCGTGAGCACCAAGATGATCAAAAGCACGGGGTTCGACCCGAGCATCATGAGAAACGAACCAAAATCAAGCAACGGAAGCGGCCTTTCGTCTTATTTCATTGCCTGATATTCTACCGTACTTCGCCGAAGGTGAAAGCACCGCGTTAGACTTCAGAGATGGTATCGTCGAATGGCGGGATACGCCTATCAAGCGCAGCGATGATTCCCTGAAGGATGTCCGATTCGCTCACCGTGAACGAATCTTGACCGAGCACATCGAGCACGCATTCAAGGATGAGCATGCCCGCCACGATCACGCCAGCGCGCTTCGGCTCAAGACCAACAACGCACTTACGCTCCTCTTCAGGCAGCATTGCGAGCATTGTCGCAACACGTTCGAGCGTCTCGCGCGAAACGACCGTCTTGTGAACGCGTGCAGAGTCGTAAACCTCCATGGCTTCATCCACCGAAACCACGCTGGTCGCCGTACCAGCCACCGCAACAACTCGATCCGGGAAGAATCCTTCGAACCTTATGCCCAATACCGAATGCAATTCTTCTGTGATGAACGTTCTTGCGCTCGCCAACTCTTCGATTCGAGGAGGGTCTGAGGCAAGGAACATCTCGGTGATCCGGCGGCACCCGATATTGAACGAATGCGAGAACAACACGCCTTCTTGAGCGGAACCGAAGATCACTTCTGTCGAGCCGCCACCCACATCAACAACGACCAATCGTTCGCCTGGGAATTCAGCTGAGGCACCACGGAAGGAAAGATCGGCCTCGACTTCGCCCGGGATGACGAGCAGATCCACGCCAAGTTCATGCAGGCGGGAAACAAGCTCGCCTGCATTGCACGCATCGCGAGAGGCGCTCGTAGCAACCGCGCCGATCGGGATAGAAGGCACGTCTTCTTTCTGCGCGATCGCGCGAACGAGCTCGCAATACTCCTTCACGCAGGAAACGACCCGTTCGATCGCATCTTCTTGAAGAATACCCGTCTTGGAGACACCGATGCCAAGGTTCACGATCCCGCATTCTCGAACCAGTTCTTGCTGGATCCCTCGCTCGAGCTTGCACACGAACAGGCGGCATGTGACCGTGCCGATATCAATAGCAGCATAGAGCATGCGCGATGCCCTCTCTTCTCTTACAAACGACGAATGCGTGCACACAAGGCACTACGGCTTATTGTAGCCAAAGATGAAATCAAGAACCGGCGAATACCAGGTTACGGGTGTCGGAACCGCATTGGAGAGATCGGCCGTGATCGAACCTTGCTTGGCAGTAGAATCTCGCGGTGCAAGCCCTTCGACCGAAGAGACCTGCTCTCCCGATTTGACCCAGCCAAGCTCTTCACGAACATACTCTTCAAGACCTTCTTTGGTATTAAGGTATTCAACCTCGGATTTGAGGCTCGAATAGTAATCGGAAACGACTGCATATTCAGCTTCGAGCTGCTGCTGGGAACGCACTTCTTGATAATAGTTCGCGACCGGCTGATAGAGCATGACCGCCGCGAGCACGAAGGTCGCACAAGCGATGAGCGCTTGCGAAGAGAACCGCGGAGAGCGCGGATCGAGGAAGGCGAACAGCGAAGCGAACCGTGCGAAGAATCCACGCTTCTTCTTGGACGTTGCGCCGTTCTGCATACGAGCAGAACGCTTATGCGTCTTGCCCATCTTCATCTCATAGAGTGCTGGACGGCTGCTTTGTTCAGGTCCTGGTTTCACCGGTTCATCGGTGCCGAAGGTCTTGTTGAACTGGCGCTCCGCTTTTGCTGAACGCACGCGATGCGCGAGCGACTTCTTCTTGTCTTTATGATCCGCATTCGCATGAGGATCGGCGCGATGCGCATCCTGCGCGTCCGTTGCATTCTGGCGCGCATAAGGATCACCAGAGCGAACGGCGCTATGAGCCGTCGCGCTCGTGCGCCCCACGTGGGGAGCAGAGGGATGGCGCGGTGGCACTGAGGAAGATGGCATGTTCGTAGCATACGAGGGATGAACGGAGCGTTCACCACGTCGAGCGTTCTGATAAGAACCACTTCTAGCCGTTGCCGTGAAGGACTGCGCGAAGGATGGATCGTAAGTGAGTCGTTCAGGACGCGAAGAAGCCGCATGCGCAGAGCTTTGACGTGCCTGATTTGGCACAGGGCGCTGCGAGTTCACCTGTGCGGTTAAACGGCGCGTTTGAGGAGAATGAGCGGTGTTTTTATGTGCGATGGGAGGAGATTTTGGCGCTTGCTTTGCACCAGAACGAGAAGACACTGCGCCACGGGCGCGTGCCTCGTCAAAGGAAAGAATATTATTATGCCTGGTCAAAGCCTATCCTCTTGCATTGTAGTTCGTTTAAAGTGTGTTTAATGCAATATGGAAATAACTATAGCATAGATCGCCCTATTTTTTAAGGGGGTGCAGCCATGAACGGAAAAGGTTTCCACAGGTAAACCCGCAGAAACCTTTCAAAGAGATAGAGTATTGGCGCGCGAACAGACTGCGCAAAGATGCGCTCTATTCGTCGAGCGCGGCAGCGATCTCGTCCGTGATCTCCATCGTGTGATAGACGTTCTGAAGATCTTCGAGCTCTTCGAGCTTATCGATCAAGCGCATAACCTTCTTCGCATCGGATACCGAAACCTGCGTTGGCGTGGTGGGCTCCATGATGAACTCAGCACCCTTGGTGGCTACACCCTGCTCCTCGATGGCCTTCTTGACTGCCATCAGATCGTTCGGTGCAGTGTAGACGATCCACTCTTCATCTGCGTCTTCGTAATCGTCTCCGCCAGCTTCAGCAACTACCATCATGAATTCGTCTTCGTCGCCCGCAGCGCCGTTAGCGATCATGCCTTCCTTCTTGCCGCCTTCGATCTCCTTCTCGATGAAGATCTGACCTTTGCGCTCGAACTGGAACGCGACCGAGCCGCTGGTGCCCAGGTTGCCATTGGCATGAGAGAAGGCCGAGCGCACATCTGCAGCCGTACGGTTACGGTTGTCGGTCAGTGCTTCGCAGTAGACCGCAACGCCCGCAGGACCATAGCCTTCGTAGATGACCGATTCGTAGTTCGCAGCATCCTTGCCTGTGCCGAACGCCTTATCGATCGCCGTTTTGATCTTATCTTTAGGAAGCGAGTAGCTCTTAGCCTTATCGATCGCAGCAGCCAGGGATGCATTATTGTCGGGGTTCGGGTCGCCGCCTTCTTTCGCCGCTACCGTGATGTTACGGGAGAGCTTTGAGAACAACGCCGAACGCTTTGCATCCTGGGCAGCTTTACGATGCTTCGTAGTAGCCCATTTTGAGTGGCCTGACATACACGCCTACCTTCCTATAGTTGATTCGCTAGTCGATTGAATTCCGTCTTGGAAACGAACGTAGTCTATCATACCACCTCTCCCAGACCTGCGGCGTATGAACAGCTCCGCAATCCGTCCACGGAATGAATGCATCAGGGCGCAAAAGAGCGCTCGGTCGTGTTTGCTGCTGCCGCAAGCCTGCGCACCCGCTCGAGGTCCTTCCTTGTATCCGTTCACAGATTCGAAGTCGCAAGAGCGAGCGTGCTTCGTTGTAGAATCGCTTAGCAATCGAATAGAGAACTGTAAACGACACATGTAGCGTCTGCACGATGCGTAAATCTGATCACGGCACAGGAGATATCGCCTTGGTCATTTCTACGCACATGCGGGCGCTTCTTTTGTGTTGTTCGCGATCGGGCTAGCCTCGTGCAGTAGCGCTGCAAGAAAGCGAGGAAGCTTGATGACAAGCGAAGCAACCAATGCGCAGCAAGCGCACGGAACTGTTTCTACCGAGCGCACCCGAAAGCCTTCAACCATCCTGGTGGTTGCCGCGTTCGCCGCGTTCTTGGCGACCTTCAACGAAACCTTCTTGAACGTTGGATTCGCCCCCATCATGGAGAGCCTCTCCGTCGATGTCTCGACCGTACAATGGCTGGCCACCGCCTATATGCTAGGCGCAGCTATCATGGTTCCCGTCTCCGCGTTCGCCTATCGCTCCTTCCCCACGCGCCAGCTTTTCTGCGCCACCACCGCCCTTTTGGTGATCGGATCGGTGATCGGTGCGCTGGCTCCGAATTTCTCGGTGCTCTTGGCAGGCCGTATCGTACAGGCGCTAGGGACTGGCATGCTCATCCCGATTGGCATGAACATCACGCTCGAGGTCGCGCCACGCGAGAAGCTGGGCACCTACATGGGCATCATGGGCGCAATGACCACGCTCGGCCCTTCATCGAGCGTTATCCTTGCGGGTGTTATCTTGGCATTCTTCGAGTGGTCGATGCTGCTGTGGGTGTTCGCAGGGCTTTCGCTTCTGTGCTTCTTGGCGGGCGCGATCATCCTGCGCGATATCGCACACCTCACGCATCCGAAGCTTGATGCACCTTCCGTTGCCTTGATCGCCATCGCGCTCATCGGCATCCTCTATGGCATCTCGACCATCTTCAGCGGAAACGTTGTCTTCGCCGTAGCCTCGATCGTGGTGGGCGCTGCTGTTTTGGTGGTGTTCGTCGTGCGCCAAGGCAAGCTGGCTGAGCCGCTCATCGACCTGCGTCCGTTGAAGATCCCACCGTTCGCCGTGGGCTTGGTGGTGAACATGCTCTCGCTCATCACTATCTTCGCGATGAACATCATCGTCCCGACCTTCATGCAATCGGCTCTTGGTACGCCACTGCTTGTTGCATCTTTGATTCTGTTCCCCGCCATCCTGTGCTCGTGCGTGATCTCGCCGCTGGCGGGACGCATCTACGATAAGCAAGGTCCTGGCGTTCTTCTGCCGCTCGGCTTTCTGTGCATCGCAGTGTTTTCGGTGCTGACCGCCGCTTTCATCGCGACGGCGAACCCCGTGCTGTTGGCCATCATCTACATTCCCGTTATCTGTGGATCTGCGTTCATCATCGGGCCTGTTCAGAGCTATGCGCTCTCAAAGCTTTCTCCCGAGATGAACCCGCACGGCGTGACCGTCATGTCCACGGGCTTCCAGATCGCTGGCTGCATCGGTTCTTCTGTGTTCGTAGGCGTCTATGCTGCTGTTGGCGCTGGTCAGGCAGCATCGGGCGCGAGCGCGATCGACGCGATGAGCGCTGGTATGCTGGCATCGGGTGTGCTGATCGGCATAGTGGCGCTGGTTGGTTTCGCCCTTGCACTCTGGATCAGAAGCAATGCGAAGAAGCCGGTTTCTGTGGCTCCGCAAGCACAAGAAGGCGCATGGGCTGGCGATGCGCAAGCAGCTGCTGCAACCGCCGCAAGCATGGTTTCTGGAGCGAACACGCTTGCTCAGATCATGAAGACCGAGTCTATACCCTGCCAGAAGATTCGACCGTTCTGGATGCTATGAAGCTCTTCATGGAGCGCGGCATATCAGGCGTTCCCGTGGTTGATAGCAAACTGCAAGTGGTTGGCTTCATCTCTGATGGCGACGTGATGGCTAGTCTCGCTGACCAGGTTCCCGCGTTCAAGAGCGCTTGGTCGTTCATCGTGGAGCGCGAGAATGAGGATTTCGATCGCACCCTCAACGAGACCATGAATATGAACATCGGCGAACTTTCGCGAAAGAAGGTCATCAGCGTGAATGTTGATGATGATCTGGGCGAAGTAGCGCGCGTGCTTTCAGATAATCACCTGAAGAAGGCACCGGTGCTGGATGGAGATAAGATAGTGGGCATCATCAATCGCTCCAACATCACCAAATACGCGATCGATCAATACCTCGCGCAAAACAACTAAACAACTGAACGCCTAAGCTCCTAGATCAAAGCACCAACTCTACCAAATACGAGCCTGCTTCATGAGTGGGCTCGTATTCTTTGAGGCTTGTTCTCAAGACATACTCCTGAAACACAGCACCTTCATTCGATATTTACTTCTATCTTGTCGTTTGAACCGACTAGTTTTATTAAATCTTGTCGTTTTAATCGACAAGATTTACAATAAAGATCTCAAATAAATCAAATTGAGAAAGCATGGTGGAAGCTATGGTTTCAAGCTGTCATGACATCATCATCGAGAAACTCAAAGATTTCTACGATCAAGGCATTCCCCCTGTTTTCGAACGTGACCTATCATTAGGTCCCTTACAAAACCCAGATAGAGGGAATCTGGTTCAAGTTGTGGTAGGTGTTCGCCGCTGTGGTAAAACCTATCGCCTCTATCAAGAAATGCATCGAATCCTGCGCGAAGGCTTTGATCTTTCTTCCATCCTCTACTTCAACTTCGATGACGAACGCTTGAAACCCTATGAAACAGCAATGCTTGAAGATGTTGTAGAAAGCTATTTTGCACTCAACCCCCAAGCAAAAAAAGAAGGTGCCTTTTTCTTCTTTGACGAGATCCAAGAAGTTCCTGAATGGGGATCCTTCATGAGGCGTATGGTGGACACACAGCGCGCAACCATTTACGTTACAGGATCGTCCTCAAAGATGCTTTCACTTCACCTTGCAAGCGAATTTCGCGGTCGCGCTCTTTCACGCGAAATGTTTCCGCTTAGCTTTGCGGAGTTCATCCGCTTTCACGACCAAGACCAACAATTCACCCGCGAAAGTCTTAAGGATCCCACCTCCTTTACCAGTGCGCAAAAGAGTTTCGCACGTAATGCGTTTGGTCGCTACCTTGAAAAGGGAGGTTTCATCCCGGCGCAGAACCTCGATTCTTCCGATGCGATCCAGCTCTTGCAGGAGTTCGCTAACCGTACCGTAAACTACGACATCATCGAGCGCTACAACATCGGCAACCCCCGTGCTGCAGCGCTCTTCCTCTCGCGTGCTCTTGCCTCTTCAGGTCGCGAGCTTTCGATAAGCAAGGTCTATAACCAATTCAAAAGCCGCCAGATCACCATTGGCCGCGAGACACTATCGCGTTTGCTTTCCTATTACGAAGAGTCCTTCTTGCTCTTTTCGGTGGCGAATTATTCAGTGGCGCTTGCGGACAACACCCGTTCATCGGCAAAAATCTACGCTGTTGACCCCGCTCTCTTCACCGCATTCTCTCCTTCTGCTTCGCACGATATAGGCCAAAAACTCGAAACGACCGTCTTCGATCACCTGAGGAGAAGAGCATCAGCTCGCCCTGGTTCCATTGCTCGCGCTTTTGTAGGAGAAGGCGCATCCCGTCATGAGATTGATTTCATTGTTGGTGATGCTTTAGCGTTAGAGCAGATCGAGATCATTCAAGTCTCCACAAGGATCGATGACCACAAAACATTCAATCGCGAAATCTCAGCGCTTGACAAAGCAATGGTCCAATTCGAATGCGCAGAAAGCACCCTGGTCACCTTAGAAGATGAAAGGAACATCGAAACAGACGCTGGCATTGTTCATGCTGTTCCCGCCTGGAAATGGTTATTGTCCTGACGAAAGATCTGAAGCTTCTTGAGTAGGATATCGTACATTAATGTAATCACTTAATCGATCTGGAAGCGGCGAAGGCGATGCCTTCGCGTTCTGCTAGTTCGCAAAGCTCGCGCCCATCCATGCGCCCTTAAAACAACAGCTTTGAAATCGCTGTGCCATTCAGGCCATAACTCTATCGGTTGTCAACAAGGCTATATCACTGTTTACGTCCTGATTTTTGGCAGCAGTGCCACTTTTAAGGACGTAAATTTGGCAATCATGCCACTTTTCAGGACGTAAATGAGTTTGCAGCTAGAAAAAGGTGTCGAACGACCGGGTAGTTTGTCATCTTATTGGCCGAGTTCGCGTTCGATGATCGAGGCGATCTCTTGGGCGTAGCCGAGGGCTTCTTCATGGGTGGCGGCTTCTACCATCACACGGACGAGGGGTTCGGTGCCACTCGGGCGCACAAGAATGCGGCCGGAACCATCAAGCTTCGCTTCAGCTTCGGCGATCGCATCAGCAACTACCGCATTCTCTGAAACTGCATGCTTATCAGCCACGCGCACATTGATGAGCTCTTGCGGGAAGCGCTGCATGAGCGTAGCTGTTTTTGAAACAGGCTGATCGTTGCGCAGACACGCAGCCAGAAACTGAAGCGCCGTGATAAGACCGTCGCCTGTGGAATTGTGGTCGAGGAAGATCATGTGACCGCTCTGTTCGCCACCGATAACAGCGTTGAGCTTGCGCATCTCGTTCAGAACGTACTTGTCCCCCACCTGGGTCTGCACGACCGAAATGCCCGCAGCATCCATTGCTTTGGTGAAGCCCAAGTTGCACATGACCGTCGAAACGACCGTATCGTCACGCAGAAGGCCGCGCTTCTGCAGATCGAGCGCGCAAACGGTCTCGACCACATCGCCGTCGATCTCGTTACCCAGTTCATCAACGAACATAACACGATCCGCATCGCCATCATGCGCGATGCCGATTTGAGCGCCCGTTTCAGCGAGCAGTTCTTTCACTGGCTCAAGGTGCGTTGAGCCACATTCGACATTGATATCAACTCCGTTGAAGCTGTCGTTGATCACGTGAACCGTGGCACCCAACTGTTCGAGCGCTGCTGCGGTCGTAAGCGATGAAGCACCGTGACCGGTATCGAGCGCGATCGTAAGCTTCGAGAAGTCGAGCGTCTTATCCTGCAAGGATAAAATGGCATGCTGGATATAGAGATCGCATGCATCTTCAACTGGGAGCACTACACCCACCGCGTCGCCCGAAGGAAGGCTCTCAGGATCGGCACCACCCGCCAACACGAACGCTTCGATCTCTGCTTCGGCCTCTTCGGTAAGCTTGAAGCCCTGTCGGTCGAAGAACTTGATGCCGTTGTACTCGGGCGGATTATGCGAAGCCGAGATGACGATGCCCCCTTCAGCATGGAGCTCACGCACGAGATATGCAACGCCTGGCGTGGGGATAATACCCGCATCAAGCACATTGCCACCCATGCTCATGATGCCCGCGGAAAGCGCATTGCCGAGCATATCGCCCGAAAGACGCGTATCCTTGCCCACTACGATAGTCTTACCCAAGAATTCGACCGCAGCCTGTCCCAGTTTGAAGGCGATATCGCAGGTAAGTTCAGTGTTCGCAACCCCGCGAACACCATCAGTTCCGAAAAGTTTAGCCAAAAGAGTACCTTTCTTTTGTTGAAAGGCGCCTGGTGAAGGCGCCTCGCGTATGATTCGATGCCGCATCCAAGGCGGCCAACATTCTAATGGTTACTGCCGCGATTCACGAAATCGGGCTTGAGCATAATCACCCCACTGCGCAGCGCGATCTCATCTTCAGTCATGCGCGTGTTCATCTCAGCAGCGAATTCATCCAGGTCAACACCGCAACGCTCCAAGAGCACCAACAGATGATAGACCACATCTCCCGCTTCGTAACGCAGGTGGTCGACCTCGTTTGCCAGCGCACCATCACGCTCCACGTCCTTCGCCGCAAGCGTGGTCTCGTGAGCCTCTTCGACAAGCTTCTTCAAAAGGTCATCAAGATTGCCTGTGAGAAGCCGATAGGTATAGCTTTCAGGGCCAGCCGTACTGCGCGCATGGATCGTATGCGCAAGCGATTCGAGCGCGGCACCCATCTGGCTTTCCGGCTGCTCGCCCTCGGTGAAGTAGGTCTTTTCCATGTTTGCTCCTTATAGATGGCGATCAGGCCATCTCAGAAAGGATACGCTCACGTGCCGCGCACGTTTCAGCAATCTCCTTCTCAATATCGATCGTGGGATATTCGCCATTCTCATAGAGAATAGTACCATCAACCATGGTTAGAACTACATCAGAGCCCTGTGCAGAATAGATAAGATTCTCTGCCATCGTGTGAACGGGCTGCATCCACGGCGTATCGATGTCGAGCATGGTCAGATCGGCGCGCGACCCTACCTGCATACGTCCGCAATCAACACGACCCTGCGAAAGCGCACCATTGCGCGTTGCGATGGTAATGAGCTCTTCAGCAGAAAGCGAGACAGGATTCGCATCGCCCGCGCGCTGCATGAGCGCGAGCAGGTAAAGATCCTGGAACATGTTGTGATTGTTGTTGCTCGCTACGCCATCGGTGCCCAGTGTGAGCGTGATGCCCGCCGCCTTCATGGCTTTGATATCCGCGATACCGCTGCCGAGCTTCGCGTTCGAGGCGGGACAGCACGCAACGAATACGTCCTTTTCAGCCAGCACACTTCGGTCTTCGTCGGTAAGCCACACACAGTGGTCTGCCGTGGTCGGCACATCGAAGAGCCCCAGATCAGCCAGATAAACGGGCGGCGTCTTACCGTGGCGCTCGATGCATTCCTGCACCTCATTTTGCGTCTCGCTTACGTGAACCTGCATGCGCAGTCCTGCCGCCTTGGTAGCATCGGCTAGCGTACGCACCACTTCAGGCGTGGAGGTGTATTCAGCATGCAAGCTCATGTCGATGAGCAAGCGACCATCGCCCGCACCATGGTACTGCGCGATCCACTGCTCATTTTCTTTGGCAAGCGGCAGATCATAGTAGGTCATGCCTGGCTCAGAACACACCACACAATCGCTCAAGTTGCACTTCACACCCGAATCGAGCACTGCACGCGCTCGCGCATCGGTGCAGAAGTACATATCCGTGAAGGAGACCACGCCAAAGCGCAACATCTCGGCAATGCCGAGCAGCGTAGCGTGATAGGTCGCATCCTCCGTGATATGCGCCTCGAACGGGAAGATAGCTTCATTGAGCCAGCGATCGAGCGGCAGATTATCCCCGCGGCCACGCAAGAGTGTCATGGGAACATGCGCATGCGCGTTGTAGAATGCTGGCATCAAGAGCTTGCCGCGGCCATCGATCGTGCGATCGAAGGCGCCTTCGGGCTGCGTGAGCTGGAAATGCGAGATAGTACTGCCCGTCACACCTACATAAGCGTGCGGGACGGTCTTCCCTTCTTCGGTCAAGACCGTGATGTCCTTGAAGAGCAGTGAGGTCATAAGCTGCCTTTCTCTTCGTTTTCCGAATCTGTTTGAATGGCCTTATGGTAGGCCCCTGAAAAAGCGTTGATTCCATCATAAACGAAACACGCGCCCCGAGATGGGACGCGTGTTGATGTTCATGGGCGTCTAGACGAATCGTGCTTGAGCAAAGGGAAGCTTACTGCTCCGAATCGCTTTCGCTACCTGAATTGCCGCCGCCCAACGTATCGGGATCGATCACGCCGAAGCCCATGTCGGAAACGGAATTGAGCAGCTCATCAAGCTCGTCAAGATTACGCTGATATGAACGCGGCGGCAGTGCTTCGCCGAGCATATCCTCACCATCGTTAGTGAAGGTAGCCGGCTTATCGCCGCCGATGAGCACCGTATCGTCCGGCGAGAAGACCATATCGAGCAGCTGGCTCATATCGTCAGCCGAAGCTGAGAAGTCGTCTTCGATAACCTTGGAAAGACCATGGTTCTCAAGACCTGCCTTGAGCTCTTCGATCGCCTTCGTACCAATACCTTCGATGCGCAACAGCTCATCTTCGGTGTGACCGACCAGATCAGCAACGGTCTCGATGCCTGCTTCGGAGAACTTGTTAGCCCAACGCTGCGAAACACCCAGATCGTCATAGATGTAGAGGCGCGCCTCTTCGTCGGTGAGGTTCTTCGCACGATAGCCTGCCGTGATGGAAGCGAAGTAGCTCGCGTAATCCGAACCCGCATCCATGTAGCCGCTACCGTCGAGCGACCAATCCTGCGGCTGCGGCAACAGCTCTTCGATGTCGCGCAGAGCCTGCGGTGCAGAATCAGGCAGACGATCGGAATCGTTCGCCGTGACCGGGACACCCTTGTAGGTGATCTCGACATCCTTGTAGCGCTTCAGGCCCGTACCAGCCGGGATCGGCTTACCGATGATGACGTTCTCCTTGAGGCCCTGCAGCGTATCGACCTTGCCTTCGATAGCGGCATCCGTAAGGACCTTCGTGGTCTCCTGGAAGGAAGCTGCAGAGAGGAATGAATCGGTAGCAAGTGATGCCTTCGTGATGCCGAGCAACAGCGGCTGACCCACCGGCGGATTCTTGCCTTCGAGGATCATGTCGTTGACGACCTTCTCGAACTCGAAACGATTGACTTGGCGGCCCGGCAGATAATCCGAATCGCCCGGATCGACAACCGCAACCTTACGCAGCATCTGACGTGCGATGACCTCGATGTGCTTATCGTTGATGTCTACACCCTGGGAGACGTACACGTCCTGAACCTGGCTGACAATGTAGCGCAGCGTGGTGTTGGGGTCGGTCAAGCGCAACAGGTCGTGCGGGTTGATCGAGCCCTTGGTGAGCTGCTGGCCAACTTCGACCTCGCAGCCGTCTTCCACGCCAGGCAACAGCTGAGCACGCGCGGAAACGACATACTCGCGGATGTTGCCCTCTTGATCGTGGATGGTGAGGATCTTGTTGTTCTTGTCGCCCGAGACCTGCAGCGTGCCTGCGATCTCCGCAAGCGTTGCCTGGCCCTTAGGCTTACGTGCCTCGAAGAGCTCGGTAACACGAGGAAGACCGTGCGTGATGTCTTCACCTGCAACACCGCCGGTATGGAACGTACGCATCGTAAGCTGCGTACCCGGCTCACCGATGGACTGTGCCGCGATGATGCCGGCAGCCGTGCCGATGTTGACCGGACGCGAAGTCGCGAGGTCCCAGCCATAGCACTTCTGGCAAATGCCGTGCTCTGCATGGCAGGTCATGATGCTGCGGTGAACGAGCGTCTCAACGCCCGCATCCACGAACGTCTTCAGCTGAGCCACTGAATCGATATACGATCCTGCTTCAGCGAGCACTTCGCCGGTGTTAGGATCGGCGATCGCGTCGACCAAGCAACGGCCAACGAGCGAATCATCGATCTCACCCTTGGCGTTCAAGATCTTGCATTCGATACCATCGGTGGTACCGCAATCGATCTCACGAATGATAACGTCTTGCGCAACGTCGACCAGACGACGGGTAAGGTAACCCGAGTCAGCCGTACGGAGCGCCGTATCAGCAAGACCCTTACGAGCACCATGCGTAGAGATGAAGTATTCGAGTACGGAAAGGCCTTCGCGGAAGTTCGCCTTGATCGGGCGGTCGATGATCTCGCCCTTCGGGTCGGACATAAGACCACGCATACCAGCAAGCTGACGAATCTGCTTGATGTTACCACGCGCTCCAGAGAAGGCCATCATGTAGATCGGGTTGAACTTGTCGAAGTTCTCCGCCATGGCATCGCCAACCTCTTCGTTGGCTTCGTTCCAGATGTCAACGATCTTCTTGTGGCGCTCCTCGTCGCTCATGAGGCCCATCTCGTAGTCCTCGTCGATCGCTTCGACACGCTTATCTGCTGCAGCAAGGATCTCATCCTTTTGCGGCGGGATGGTTGCGTCGTAGACCGAAACGGTAACGCCAGCGCGCGTTGCATAGTGGAAACCTGCGCTCTTAAGACCGTCCAGGATCGGCTCCATTTCGGAGGTCTTGTAGCGATTGCAGCAATCCTCGACCAAACGCGAGATCTCAGTCTTGTTCATCTCGTAGTTCAGGAACGGATAATCGTCCGGCAGCACCGCATTGAAGGTGATGCGGCCGATCGTGGTCTGAATGCGCTCGCCTGCCTTGTGCTCTTCGAATTCGCCGAAAGCAGAAGCAACCTGCGTATCCTTCTTCAGACGCACCCAGATCTTCGCCTGTAGGTCAAGCTCGCAGCGCGCATCGTAGGCATTGAGCGCATCATCGAAGTCGATGAACGCACGGCCCTCTCCCGGGAAACCATCACGTGCAGCCGTGAGGTAGTACAGACCGATGATCATGTCCTGAGTAGGAACCGTGAGCGGGCGGCCATGAGCCGGGCTCTTGATGTTGTTAGCAGAAAGCATGAGCACACGTGCTTCAGCCTGAGCTTCGTTGCCCAGCGGCACATGAACCGCCATCTGGTCACCGTCGAAGTCAGCGTTGAACGCGGTACAAACAAGCGGATGCAGGCGGATTGCCTTACCTTCAACGAGCACGGGCTCGAATGCCTGGATGCCCAAACGGTGAAGGGTTGGAGCGCGGTTCAGGAGCACGGGATGTTCCGTGATGACCTCTTCAAGCACGTCCCAAACGTAGCTTGCGCCACGATCCACTGCGCGCTTCGCTGCCTTGATGTTGGCTGCATATTCAAGCTCGACCAAACGCTTGATGACGAAGGGCTTGAAGAGCTCGAGTGCCATCGCAGAAGGCAGACCGCACTGATGCAGTTTCAAGGTCGGACCAACAACGATTACCGAACGGCCAGAGTAGTCAACGCGCTTACCGAGCAGATTCTGACGGAAACGACCTTGCTTGCCCTTGAGCATATCGGAGATCGACTTCAGCGGACGATTGCCCGGGCCCGTTACCGGACGACCGCGGCGACCGTTGTCGAAGAGCGAGTCGACCGCTTCCTGGAGCATGCGCTTTTCGTTGTTCACGATGATCTCAGGAGCACCGAGATCGAGCAGACGCTTCAGGCGGTTGTTACGGTTGATCACACGACGATAGAGGTCGTTCAAGTCGGAGGTTGCGAAACGGCCACCATCGAGCTGCACCATCGGGCGCAGATCGGGCGGAATGACCGGAATGACATCGAGGATCATATCGGAAGGCTTGTTCTTCGAATGCAGGAACGCATCGACGACCTTCAAACGCTT
This sequence comes from uncultured Eggerthella sp., assembly GCA_958409415.1. Classification (GTDB taxonomy): domain Bacteria; phylum Actinomycetota; class Coriobacteriia; order Coriobacteriales; family Eggerthellaceae; genus Anaerotardibacter. The sequence goes on from CATYMO010000002.1 coordinate 255,437, forward strand.
GATGGCCTTGGTGCGCTTCTGGCCTTTGCCCGTAGCGACCACTTCGCGCAGCTCTTCAGCGGTTGCCTCAAGATCGATCGCGTCGAGCAAGTCGCGCACCGCTTCAGCGCCCATGCCGCCACGGAAGTACTCGGAGTAGTTCGTGCGCATCTCACGATAGAGCTGCTCATCAGGAACGAGCTGCTTGGGTTCGATCTTCAAGAAAGCATCGAAGGCTTCGTTGCGCAGCGCTTTGCGCTCGTTGAACTCTTCGTAGAGATCGGCGACCTCTTCTTCCACCTCTTCGGAGGTAAGACGCTCTTCTTCGTCGATGTCGTCGACGAATTCGTCTTCCTCAGGTACGTAGTCCACCGAAAGACGACGCGTTGCCGCGATCAGGCGATCGCGCTCGGCGTCGAGCTCTTCAAGGTCAGCAGAAAGCTCATCACGCAGTTCTTCAACATCTTCTTCGCGCGCTTCCTTATCGACCGAAGTGATGATGGAGCTTGCGAAATAGAGCACCTTCTCGAGCTCTTTAGGAGCGATGTCGAGCAGATAACCCAAACGAGAGGGCGAACCCTTGAAATACCAGATGTGAGACACTGGAGCAGCGAGCTCGATGTGACCCATGCGCTCACGACGAACCTTAGAGCGCGTTACTTCAACGCCGCAGCGCTCGCAGACGATGCCCTTGAAACGGATGCGCTTGTACTTGCCGCACGCGCATTCCCAGTCTTTGGTCGGGCCGAAGATCTTCTCGCAGAACAGGCCGTCCTTTTCGGGCTTGAGCGTACGGTAGTTGATGGTTTCAGGCTTCTTGACCTCGCCACGCGACCAACCGCGCACATCCTCAGCGCTTGCAAGAGAGATTCGGATCGCGTCGAAATTATTAACGTCGTATTCAGTCATTTAGTTCTCCTCTCCCTCACCGATCAAGTCGCTTGCTTGCTCTTGTGCCACTTCCTCGCTGGTACCACCGAGCAGTTCGTCGATCTCCTGCGTGATAGCACCGAGCAGTTCTTCACCTTCAGAAGACGATGAAGGCTCGAGCGGCGCGCCAAGCAGCTCCTCTTCCATCTCTTCGGCCTCAGCAGATGCCGTAAGGTCGGAGTGAGAATGAGCACTGCCTTCGAGCTCGACGTTCAAGCACAGCGAACGCATTTCCTTGATAAGGACCTTGAACGATTCGGGCACTTCAGGAGCAGGAATGCTCTCGCCCTTGACGATCGCCTCGTAGGACTTGACACGACCGGAGGTATCGTCGGATTTGATCGTGAGGATCTCCTGCAAGACGTTGGATGCGCCATACGAATAGAGCGCCCAAACTTCCATCTCGCCGAAGCGCTGGCCGCCGAACTGGGCTTTACCACCGAGCGGCTGTTGCGTGATAAGACTGTACGGACCAGTTGAACGAGCATGGATCTTGTCGTCGACCAAGTGTCCTAACTTCAAGATGTAGCTCTGACCGACCGTGATGGGCTCGCGGAACTTCTCGCCCGTGCGACCATCGTAGAGCCACGTCTTACCGGTGCGGGAAAGCTGCGGCACGAACTCGAGACGAGCAAGATCACCGTACTTTTCCTTGTGCATGTTCACGAGGTTGCGATTAGCTTTCTCGATAACGTCCGAGATCTCCTTCTCGGTAGCACCGTCGAAGACCGGCGTTGCAACGTGCATCGGACCAGCTACGACCTCATCGGTCTCTTCTGCGTCCGACCAGCCCCACTTCGCTGCCCAACCAAGGTGGCATTCGAGCAACTGGCCAACGTTCATACGAGAAGGAACGCCCAGCGGATTCAGGATGACGTCGATCGGAGTACCGTCTGCAAGATACGGCATGTCCTCGACCGGCAGGATGCGAGAGATAACACCCTTGTTACCATGACGACCAGAAAGCTTGTCGCCCTGCTGGATCTTACGCTTCTGAGCAACGAACACGCGCACGAGCTCGTTGACGCCCGGTGCCAGTTCGTCGCCATCGAGGCGCGAAGAACGGACCACGTTGATCACGCGACCGCCTGCACCATGAGGAACCTTGAGCGAGGTATCGCGCACTTCACGCGCCTTCTCGCCGAAGATCGCGCGCAGGAGGCGCTCTTCAGCGGTGAGCTCGGTCTCGCCCTTCGGGGTGACCTTGCCGACGAGCACATCGCCCGGGTTCACTTCAGCACCGATACGGATGATGCCATCCGCGTCGAGATCGGAGATCATATCTTCGGAGATGTTCGGGATCTCGCGGGTGATCTCCTCGGGGCCGAGCTTGGTATCGCGTGCGTCGATCTCGTATTCGGAGATATGAATAGAGGTTAGCAGGTCTTCTGCGACCACACGCTCGGAGATGATGATAGCGTCCTCGTAGTTGAAGCCTTCCCATGGCATGTAAGCGACCATGAGGTTCTGGCCGAGCGAAAGCTCTGCGCCATCACAGGAGGGGCCATCAGCCAAAACATCGCCGACTTCAACGCGATCGCCCTTCTTCACGATGGGCTTGTGGTTCATGCAACCGCTCTGGTTGGAGCGCTGGAACTTAGGCACGAGGTATTCATCGTATTCGCCATCTTCGCGCTCGACGATGATGGTCTGGCCATCGACGTAGTCGACAACGCCCGCATTCTGCGTAACGAGGATCTCACCTGAGTCGACCGCGATGCGGTGTTCGATACCGGTACCAACGAGCGGAGCGTTCGGACGCAGCAGCGGCACTGCCTGGCGCTGCATGTTCGAACCCATGAGCGCGCGGTTAGCGTCGTCGTGCTCGAGGAACGGAATGAGCGAGGTAGCGACTGAGGTCATCTGACGCGGTGAAACGTCCATGTACTGAACGTTCATCGGATCGACTTCGTCCGGCTCGCCGAAGACGCCATTCGCATCACGCGTACGGCAGAGCACGCGCGCTGACTTGTGGAAGACGCCGTCTTCATCGGTGTGACCGAATTCACGGGTTTCCAAGTTGAACAGCTCGTTTGCCTGAGCGATCGTGTAGTTCTCTTCTTCATCAGCCGTAAGGTAATCGATATCGTCGGTCACCTTGCCGTCGATAACGCGACGATACGGAGTCTCGATGAAGCCATAGGGGTTGATGCGTGCATACGTTGCAAGGGAGCCGATCAGGCCGATGTTAGGACCTTCAGGGGTCTCGATCGGGCACATACGTCCATAGTGAGAGGTGTGAACGTCGCGGACCTCGAAGCCTGCGCGCTCACGCGAAAGGCCACCAGGGCCGAGCGCAGAAAGACGGCGCTTGTGCGTGATGCCTGCCGCGGGGTTCGTCTGGTCCATGAACTGCGAGAGCTGTGAGGAGCCGAAGAACTCCTTGATCGCCGCAACGATCGGACGGATGTTCACCAAGCTCTGCGGGGTGATGTCGTCGGGCTCTTGCATGCTCATGCGCTCGCGCACGACACGCTCCATACGGGAAAGACCGATGCGGAACTGGTTTTGGATCAACTCGCCCACCGTACGGATGCGGCGATTGCCGAAATGGTCGATGTCGTCGGTGTGGTAGCCCTCTTCACCATCGTGGAGCGCAACGATATAGCGCATCGTTTCGATGATGTCTTCCTGCGTGAGCGTAGGATTATCGTTTTCGGGGTCGAAACCGAGCTTCTTGTTGATCTTGTAGCGGCCGACCTTCGCAAGGCCATAGCGCTGCGGGTTGAAGAACAAGCCATCGAGCAGCGTGCGCGCAGAGTCGATCGTGGGTGGCTCGCCCGGACGGAAACGACGATAGAGTTCGATGAGCGACTCTTCTTTAGTAGTAGCAGGGTCACGATCGAGCGTACGGATGACCATCTCGGAATCGCCGAGCAGCTCGATGATCTCTTCTCGCGTCTCCGCAATGCCGAGCGCACGAAGCAAAAGCGTTGCTGGCTGCTTGCGCTTGCGGTCGATGCGAACGGAAAGCACATCGCGCTTGTCCGTCTCAAACTCAAGCCATGCGCCACGCGAAGGGATGATCTTGGCGTTATAAATGGTCTTGTCGGAGGTCTTATCGCGCTCGGAGGAGAAATACACACCGGGGCTACGAACCAGCTGGGAAACGACGACGCGCTCGGTACCGTTGATGATGAAGGTGCCGCGCGGGGTCATGAGCGGGAAATCACCCATGAATACGTCTTGTTCCTTGATCTCGCCCGTTTCGCGATTGATGAAACGAATCTCGGCGAAGAGCGGAGCCTGATAGGAAACGTCACGAGCCTTGCACTCGTCTACACTATACTTAGGCTCTCCAAATTCATGGCGACCGAATTCAACGCACATATCTTTGTTGTTGGATTCGATCGGTGAGATGTCTGCAAAAGCAGTTGCAAGGCCTTGGTCGACGAATTGTTTGAAACTCTCCGTCTGAATGGCGATAAGATTAGGGACGTCCATGACGTCAGGAATCTTTGCAAAGCTTCTGCGGGGTCGATAATGCCTGGTGGAATCGAAATTTTCGGCTTTACCCACGAGTCATTTCCTCCTTCGACGTAACTTAGTATTTGCAAAAACACGCAATTATCTAAGATATGACGCACAATACGCCGAGTCAAGAAAAATTTTCTTAAATTGTGTTTTACTTGTGAGTTTTTCTCAAAAGATGACAAACTACCCGGTCGTTCGACACCTTTTTCTACCAGATAGAGCGAGCACCATCTACGTACAGCGGCGTTCCGTTGACCATGTCCGAGCAGTCGCATCCCAAAAACAGTGCTGCCGCCGCTATGTCGAGCGGATCGCCCACCTTGCGATTGTGCGGGATCGGACGCGTGATCGCTTCATAGGCCGCTGGCTTATTGAGCGTTGTTTGCGTCATGTTCGTCTCGATATACCCCGGGCAGATGCAGTTCGCACGGATGTTGAAGCGTGCCCACTCGAACGCCATACAGCGTGTCATCTGCACAACCGCCGCTTTCGCGGATGCATAGGGCAACATACGCGTCGAAGCAACGCGCGCCACCACCGAAGCGATATTGATGATATTGCCATGCTCTTGCTTGATCATGATCTCGGCAACGCGTTGGGTCAGAAAGAAGACCGCTTTGTAGTCGGTATCCACTACACGATCCCATTCCTCTTCGGTCACGTCCTGGGCAAGCTGGTCGTTGCTCAGCACCACACCTGCATTATTGACCAGGATATCGATGCGGCCAAACGCTTCCATACACGTGTCCACGAGCGTCTTACGATCCCCTTCGCTGCGTATATCGCAGCGCACAGGAATGACCTCAGCATCGAATTCAGCGGCGATCTCTCGTGCACGCGATTCGATCCCCTCAGCGTCCATATCAGCGATGACCAGCTTCGCACCATAGGCTGCATACGTTCGCGCAATACCGCGGCCGATACCGATATCGCTCGCAACTCCCGTGATGATCGCAACCTTATCAGTCAGATCGAAACGCGGAATATCCATCTTCCCCGTCTCAAGGATAGTGAAATCGCTCCCCTTCATCGCATCCCCCTTCAGCCGCGCTACCTTCTTACGCTTTTGTTCTTTCCCTTCCTTGGTCGAATCTAGCACAAAACTAGCTACAATTTGAAGTGAATAAAAAGATGACGAATTATCGAGTCGTTTGTCATCCGGCGCTGAAGGAAAAAGGTGTCGAACGACCGGGTAGTTTGTCATCTTTTGCACCTGAGGGAGGAAGGGGCAGATATGAACATTGCAGTCTTAGGAGCAGGATCGCTTGGAAGCGCCATTGGCGGGACGCTGGCGCTTGCAGGAAACGAGGTCACCCTAATCGGTCGCTCAGCACATGTTGAAGCGATCAACGCTTCAGGTCTCACACTCGTAACCCCTGAAGGCGAACAACAGGCGAAGGTACAAGCCTTCACCAGCGCAGAAGGCCTCGAACCAGCAGAGCTCGTGATCGTTCTCTGCAAGGCATTCGACACCGAAGAGTGCATCGAGACCAACCGCAGCATCATCGGTCCTGAATCGGTAGTGCTTACGCTCCAAAACGGATTGGGCAACGAGAACCTTCTTGGCAAGCTGCTGGACCCAAAGCAAGTCATCGCAGGCAAAACGTATATCGGCGGCATGATGCTCGCACCTGGCAAGGTTCAATCAACCACCGAAGGCAAGCAAACCTTCATCGGCGAATACAGCGGCCCGGTCACCCCGCGTATCGAAGCGATCGCGCAGGTCTTCAACGATGCAGGTACGGAGTGCACGGCTTCACCACGTATGAAGAACATCATCTGGGATAAGCTGCTCATCAATGTTGCAACGGGTGCGGTCTGCGGCATCTCGCGCCTCCCCTATGGTGAGCTTTACCAGCACCCAGAGCTTTACGCCACCGCAATAGCTGCGGTAAAAGAAGGAATGCGCGTCGCCATCGCAGAAGGCATCATACTTTCACGCCACGACCCGCAAGAGGTCTTAGAGCTTGCCCGCGAGAACCTCCCCTTCGACTTCAAACCGTCTATCCTGCAAAGCCTCGAGAAGCATCGTCGAACCGAGATCGATGTGATCAACGGTGTCGTTGTGACCTATGGAAAACGGCACGAGATCGAAACACCCGTGAATGAAACGCTCGTGGCTGGCATCAAGGGGATCGAGCGGTATATCGATATCACCGATCCTGCGAAATAAGCGTCTAGCAACAGCCTGAGTGTTCGTAAGCTGAAAGCCAACTCGCTCATGAGATGTTGCATGGCAGCTGCTCAAGGATCGCAGATGCAACTGCATAAGAGAGGCCGCCTCAAAAGGTGGCCTCTCTTGCAAGGAACGGTCTTTACCGCACCTCGCCTTTCAGATTTTGCTTGTAACCCCTTATTTCGATTCTTCTATCGGGATCGGGGTCGTGTCCTCTTCATCAAGACGATTGCCCCAAACATAGTGCTTCGTTTCACGCGCGATGAGTGCAGATAGGCCGAGCACCGCGATAAGGTTCGGCACCGCCATAAGCGCGTTCGTGATGTCGGAGATATCCCACACGAAGCCCTGCAGACCGATCGCACCCAAGAAGCAGATCACCAGAAAGACGATCTGATACGGACGGATCGCATGCTTGCCGAACAGGTAGGTGATGCAACGATTGCCGTAGTACGACCAGCCAACCATCGTTGAATACGCAAAGAGCACCAGGCCGATGCAAAGCACGATGGGGCCAACCACCGGAATCTGCGAGAAGCAAGCGGTTACCAATGTTGCAGTCGCGCCCAAGAAGCTACCATCGTTGAACGATGCAGCGATCTCGGGACTCGCCAGAATGGACGAAACGAGCGCGATGCCGGTAAGCGCGCAAACCACAACGGTATCCCAGAAGGTGCCCGTCATGGAAACGAGCGCCTGACGCGCAGGATTGCGCGTGATAGCCGAAGAAGCAACGAGCGGAGAAGAACCCAAGCCAGATTCGTTGGAGAACAGACCACGTGCGCAACCAAGCTGCAGCGCGATCATGATCGAAGTACCAACGGCGCCACCGAACGCAGCCTGCGGCGTAAAGGCGCAAACTACGATGAGTCCGATCGCATCGAGGAAATACTGACCGTTGATGATGATGAGCGCCAAACAAGCGAGCACGTAGAAGATGGTCATGGCCGGAATGAGCTTCTCGCAAACGCGCGAAATGACCTTGATGCCACCCACGATAACCACTGCGATCAGAACAACGAGGATGATCCCGACGATGATCTGCAGCGGCGAGGTCATGAAGAGGCCGAACACGTCGATGTTCGCTTCTGCAATGCCTGCCGATCCGCTCACAGAAACGATCGCGCCCGAAAGGGAGTTTGCCTGAACCGCAGCACCAATACCAAAAGAAGCGATCGCAGCGAACACTGCGAACAGGATGCCCAGAACCTTGCCAAGCTTCTTGCGCTTGAAACCACGCTGCAGGGCATACATGGCACCACCAAGCATGTTCCCGTTGTGATCCTTAACGCGATACTTCACTGCGATGAGCGTTTCTGAATACTTCGTTGCGATGCCGAACACACCCGTGATCCACATCCAGAAGATCGCGCCCGGACCACCTGCGATGAGCGCGGTACCCACACCGATGATGTTACCTGTACCGATCGTTGCAGCAAGCGAGGTGGTAAGTGCCGCGAAGGGGCTCACATCACCTGAGCCACTATCCTTCGTGACTGAAAGCTTGATGCCTTGAGGAATCTTGCGCTGAATGAAACCAGTGCGGAACGTCATGAAGATATGCGTTCCCAGTAGGAGCAGGATCATGATCGGCCCCCAAACGAAGCCATCGACCGTAGCAACGATGTCCTCGATCCAGGTCGCGTCTCCCGTACCTGCGCTCGCGAACCCAGAACCTAATTCAACGAAGGGTCCAACGAAAAACTGATAGAAGAAATCTTCCATATCCATCCTTTTCTCGCACGAATACGCATACCGGCTCTTCCGGTCGCCCACCTATGATGAAACGAAATTGTGCGCCTAGACAGAAATTGAACCTACAGGGAAGTTCAAATACTTTTCTTAACTAAAGCGCTTTTGCATTGTAGAACAGCAAATGCTACGAACAGGTTACGAAGTAAAAGGAAAAGAGTAAACGGAAGCGAAAAGGGCCAAAAATGAACAAGCCCTCGTGAGAGAGCTTGTTCAACATGAATTTGCGGTTCAATTATTGCTAAGAGAAAATGAACTTATTCGGAAAAGTCATACATCCCTGCAGTGATACGCTTGAACTTCTCGTAGACCTCAGCAGCGATCGCTTCATCGACCAACAGCTCGAAGGCTTCTGGCTGATCATCTTCGTCGAGCGCGGTAACCTCTAGGATCATCACCTCGCCTGGCGCTTCATCATGTTCAGCATCTGGCACGAAGAAGCCGTAACGGCGATCGTTATGAAGGATCAGGCCCAAGAACTCAAGATTCACCGTTTCGCCCTTCTCGTCCTGAAAGGCGTAGATCATCCCCTCCTCTACGGGAGGAGCGAAATCAGGATCAGATGCTTGTCTCATTCTTTTTTCTTTCTCTTGTAGCGGATAGGCTTGCTCTCCTGCTTAGCCGCAGGTTTAGCTTGCTTCTTCGCAGCTTGCGTTGATTGGGCATCGTTCTCAAGATCGACACTATCCACAGCCACCTCAGCACCATCGGCACCCGCAGCGCTCGTTGCGACTGCGAGACCCGACGTGTAAGAGAACTGACCGATCGAATCGCCGAAGCGCTTGATCAGCTTCTTGTACTTAGGCTCACGCGACTTCCACATCGCATAGAGCGGTGTTGCTACCGCGATCGACGAATAGGAGCCCGCAACCAAACCGACCGCCATCGCGAACGCGAAGTCTTTGAGTGTTTCTCCACCGAAGAAGAGCATCGCAAGGACCGGGATGAGCGAAGTGAGCGTGGTGTTGATCGTACGTATGAGCACCTGATTTATCGAATGGTTCGCCATCGTCATGAACGTACAACGAACACGCGATTCTTTCATGTTGTCGACGATACGATGGAACACAACGACCGTATCGTAGAGCGAATAACCCAAGATCGTCAGCAACGCAGCAACTGCATTTGGCGTGAATTCGCGCCCGAAGAGCGCATAGGCTCCGATCACGATCACGAGGTCGTGAAGCAGCGCAACGACCGCCATCAATCCCATCTTGTACTCGAATCTGATCGCGATATAGAGAATGATCAGCAACAACGAGACGAAGAACGCAATGAGAGATGATTGGATAACGCCGGCACCCCAGTCAGGACCGATCGTGGTCACCTCAAAACTATCGGCAGGAATGCTCAGCTGTTGCGCAACCTTGTTCGCTGTTTCAGCCGCATCTTCAGCAGAGGTAGTAGTGGTACGAACAAGGAAGCCATCTTGACCATCGGTGTTGGTCGTCTGGACCACCGCTTCAGGTTCACCCGCAGTGGCGAACGCATCACGCATCTGGTCGATGGTCACTTCGCCCGTTCCATGGAAGTTGATCGACGTACCACCAACGAACTCGATGCCGAAGTTGATGCCACGAATGCCGATGAGCGCCAGCGACAGAACGATCAGCACCGCCGAAACAGACAGCAAGATCTTGCGTACGCCCATGAAGCCAATATCATGCTTGATGAACCTACCTTTGAGCGCTTCGACCTTTTCTCGCGCCTTAACGGCAACCTCTCCTGCGCGTTTCGCATACGTAAGGGCGATACTGCGGTCCATCGCCTCGCCCGTCTCGGCTTCTTCAACGCTCACGCCTTCGGCATCAGCAAGCTCTTGGTAAGCTTCTGACGCAGTTTCTGCATCCTGAACATCCCAGAACTTGGGATGACGCGCGATCACACGCGGAGCGAGCAAGCGGATCATCGGCGCCTTGAAGATGAGCAGCACGAGGATATCGCAGAAGATACCCAGCGAAAGCGTAAGACCGAAGCCTTTGACCGAAGCAGACGCGAGGAAGAACAGGGTCAACGCTGAAACGAGCGTGACCAAGTCCGCGTCAATCGAGGTCTGGATCGCATGCTTCACACCCGTGATCGATGCGGCGCGAACGCTTCGTCCCATACGTATTTCTTCGCGGAAACGCTCCAAGGTAAGAATGGACGAGTCTGCTGCAAGACCGATCGTAAGAACGATACCAGCAACGCCCGCAAGCGAGAGCGAGAAGAACCCGAATGCCGAAAGCGTTGCAAGCAAGCCCAAATAGAGGACTGCGAAGATGGTGATAGCGGCCGCGGTCAGAATGCCCAGTCCCTTATAGAAGAACAGCAGATAGACCATGACCACCAGAAGACCGATGATGGCAACGAGAAGACCACTCATGAGCGCATCTTGACCGAGCGTAGGACCAACCACCTGGCTCTGTTCGTAGTGGAAGCTCACAGGCAGCGAACCACTTTCGAGCACGGTTGCGAGCGCTTGAGCATCTTCAAGGGAGTAGCCGCCCGTGATCTGCACATCGCCCGTTGGGATCTCTGCTTGAACAGCAGGCGCAGATTGGATCTCGTTATCGAGCACGATGACGATCTTGCCCTTATCAGGCGCAAGTTCGCGCGTAGCTTCGGCGAATTTCTCCGTACCTTCCGCATCGAGCTTGATGTTGACGGCGTAATCCGTGCCTGTCTCAGATGCCTTGCCAACCGTAACGCGTTCGATGTTCGCACCCGTGATGAGCGGCTCATACGTTCCTGATTCTACTGGGCGATACTGTGTGTTCTGCCCGATGAAAGTATTGCCGAAGGCATCACGATATGCTTCATGCGCAACGTAATTGTCCTGCGCGATAGCCTGCCTGTCTGCTTCGTTCGTGAACGAATCGGCGCGGGCGAACTCCAGCTTACCGGTCTTGCCGATGGTCGCGAGCGCGCGCTCCGTATCGGAAAGACCCGGGATCTGAACGAGGATCTGATTGTTTCCTTGAACCTGGACCGTAGCCTCTGAAGCACCGAGCGCATTGACACGCGACTCGATGACCTGTCGGGACGATTCCATCTCTTCAGGAGTGACCTCTTCCCCATCGGTGCTCTGAGCGCTCAAGACCACCGAAAGACCACCGCGGATATCAAGACCTTGGTTGATCTTCTCTGAAGGCGGCGTGAACATGACCACCGAGGCGATGATGAGCACCGTGGTCAAGATAAGCAGCCAGATATTCCTTCGCATGGTGTTGGACTGGCGGCGCTTGTTCTTCTTGTCGTTGCCGAGCGTTGCTTGAATAGCCGCAGAACGGCTCTTCTCGCGTACGCGTTCAGCTTTTTCCTTTTTCTTGGCTTTCTTTTCTCGCTCTTTGTGCGAACGTGCAGCCGCTTTCGCAGCCTGCTTGCGCTTCTTCTCGAGCTCTTTGTTCGATGAATCCCGTTTGCTATCGCCTTGCGTCATTACCTATCCTTGTCTGCGATACGCTCTGAGGCATCATCAGCGAAGATGATGCTCAAGTACGCTATCAAACGACCTTGAGTGACCTTATTATTACCGACTCTTAAGATTACCAAAGATGGCGCGCTTTTTCACGGCGAACCGCTTAATAGTCTTGCGCTGCGGGCGAATTCATCCAATCGTCCAAAAACTCATCATAACAACCAGCAATGATCGCAGCGCGCGCTCGATTCATCAGCTGGATCAAGAAGTGAAGATTGTGTATCGAGAGCAGGATCGCCCCGAGCATCTCGTTCTGTTTGACCAGGTGGCGAATATACGCTCGACTATGATTCTTACAGGTAGGACAGGAGCACTGAGGATCGAGCGGTCCAAAATCGTGCGTATACTTCGCATTGCGCATATTCATGCGCCCAGCAGAAGAGAAGGCCGTGCCCATACGTGCGGTGCGCGTTGGCAATACGCAATCGAACATATCAACGCCAACACCTACTGCCTTGACGAGCGTGGTGGGGTTGCCCACTCCCATCAGGTAGCGCGGTTTGTTCTCGGGAAGGCTCTGCGCAACCGCCCCCAGCGTCTCGAACATGACCTCGTGTTCTTCGCCGACCGAATACCCACCAATACCAAATCCACCGAAGCCCTTATGACCATTCGCGATCGATTCGTCATTGATCGAGGTGAGCAGCTCGATCGACTTCATGCGCAGATCGAGCTCCATGCCACCCTGCACGATACCGAAAAGCGTCTGGTCGCTACGCGTATGGGCTGCCAGGCAACGACGCGCCCAATTCGCTGAAAGCTCAACAGCATGATCGACGAAGTGGTACTCCGCAGGATAAGGCGTGCATTGATCGAGCTGCATGACGATATCCGCCCCCAACTTTTGCTGGATCTCCATGTTCGATTCGGGGGTCCAGCGAATCTTCGACCCATCGTAGATCGACTTGAACGTAAGCCCGTCTTCATCGAGTTTCAAAGTATCAGCGAGCGAAAAGACCTGGAACCCGCCGCTATCGGTGAGGATAGGACCGGAGTAATTCATGAACGAATGAAGACCGCCTGCCTCTTCGACAAGGTCCGCACCAGGCCGAAGCGAAAGATGGTACGTATTCGCAAGGATGATCTGAGCGCCGATCTCGTGGAGCGTCTCGGGGCGAATGCCCTTTACCGTTGCACTTGTTCCAACAGGCATGAATAGCGGCGTTTTCACGATGCCATGCGCTGTTTCGAAGCTGCCCGCACGCGCGTGGCCGCTCGTGGCTTCGAGCGTGTAATCAAAGAGCGCCATTATGAACACTCCGGTAAGGCAGTAACGAAATCGAGCAAGTCTTCGAGCGAACCATGCTTCATCGCGTGGTAATCGAAATCGATCGGGTCGAGCAGCCAATCGGTCACCAGATACCCGTCTGCTCCAAGCTCGCAACACGCCAGGTCTTCGCGTGTGTTGTTCCCTACCATCAAGATCTCATCTGGCTCTCCTGCCGCAAGCGCGATGTTCTCTTCGTAGTAAGCGAGCTGGGGCTTTGCCGCATGAGAATTATCGTAGGTGGTGATGCGGTCGAACACGCTCGCATCATCGATGCCCGCCCAACGAAGACGCGCTTCCACCGCGATAGCTGGAAAGAGCGGCATGGTAGTAAGAAAGAGCTGATAGCCCTTCTCCTTGAGCGTCGCAACGATGCGTGCTGCTGCTGGATTCGGCGTGACCGTTTCGCCGATCTCATCGAAATCGTTCTCGTAGAACTCCATGAGCAGCGGCTCGAACTCCGCACGCGTAAACCCGCTCAACGCTTCAAACGTCTCCCAGAAGCAAATATCGTTCGCGCGCGCATCCTCTTCGAGCATGGCCTTTACACCCTTATTCACCGCGAAGAGGATCTTCTCCCCGTCATAGCCGCGCTTATCAGCAAATGCCTTCAACTTGGAAAAATACTCTCTGAGAAACGTATCCATGTCGATCGGCAGAAGGGTTCCATCCAGATCGAAGAAGACCGTCTTGTACCGTCTCGGTTCTTGTGTTGTCATTGCGACTCCTTTTCTGCATGAGCAGCAGAGAAGCGAAGCTGCATCGGTGCGTTTGCGAACAAGCTGTTTCTTGCCGAAACGCCCTTGCACCTTCGCCGTTCTCCTCAGGGTAGAACACGTCTTTTCATTTCATTCAATGTTAGTATAAGCATGACTCAAAGGAGAGAAATATCCCATGAAAGTATTGCTTCATGCATGCTGCGGACCTTGCTCGATCGAGCCAGCGCGCCTTCTTCTCGAGCAAGGGCACGATATCACCATCGCCTATCTCAATTCGAATATCGACGATTCGCACGAATACAAGAAGCGCCTCGATACGCTTTTGGCCTGGGCGGACAGCGAAGGCATCGAAGTCGTTGAAGGGGCTTATGATCCCACGCAGTGGAATACGGTCATCGCTCAACACTGGAGCGAAGGAGACGACCGCGCACTGCGCTGTCAAACCTGCTATCGCTTTCGTTTCGATGAACTTGCCCGCATGGCTGATGAAGGTGGCTACAATGCCATCGGCACCACGCTTTCGGTAAGTCCCTATCAGTATACGCAGCTCATCGAAGAGACGCTCCATCAAGCAGCTGCTCCCTATCCAGAACTTGCGGTGCTCTTCACGGATTATCGCCCCTACTACCCTGCCGCAACGCAGAAGAGCCGTGAGTTGGAGATGTACCGGCAGAATTTTTGCGGCTGCCATTGGTCAAACGCAGAAGCAGCTGAAGAACGCGCAGAACGCGCCGCACAGCGCAAGCAGAAGAAGGCAGAAGAGAAACAGGCGAAGCTCCGCTCTCTCACCACATCAGATTTCGACTACGATCTACCGCAGGAGCTCATCGCGCAGACCCCCCATCCCACGCGCGACGGCTGTAAGATGCTCGTGATGAAGCGCGAGAATGGCAGCCTGCAGGATCGCATCTTCCGCGATATCTACGACTACTTGAAGCCAGGCGATCTGCTGGTCGCGAACGAAACGCGCGTGATCCCCGCACGCCTGCTCGGAAACAAACATGAAACCGGTGGCGCGGCTGAAGTGCTCTTGCTCCGCGAACGCTTCGATATCGAAGAGAAGACGAGCACGAGCGCGGTTTGGGAAGCGCTCGTCAAGCCAGGCCGCCGCCTTAAGCCTGGTGCGATCATCGATTTCACCTGTGAGCAGAATGATTCCCCTTCCGCTTCCAGCAATGACCCCTCTTCTACTTCCGATAGCCCGATCATCATGCAGGCCGAAGTCCTCGATTGGATTGAAGATGCACAAAAGGGCGAACGCCTGGTACGCCTCACCACCCCTCTCGATTCGCTTGACGAAGCCCTTCACCAGATCGGTCATACGCCGCTGCCGCCTTATATCAAGAACTATCAAGGCGATGAAGAGCTCTATCAAACCGTATTCTCGCGAGAAGAGAAGAGCGCTGCTGCCCCCACGGCAGGACTCCATTTCACTCCTGAGCTCATCGAACGGCTCAAGGAGAAGGGGGTGGGCTTCGAAACGGTGCATCTCGAAGTAGGGCTCGACACCTTCCGCGTAGTGGAGACCGAGGACCCCCACGAGCACCACATGCACACCGAATACTACAGCGTGCCCCAAAAGACGGTCGATGCGATCAAACGCACGAAGGAAAAGGGCGGGCGTGTGATCGCAGTTGGCACCACGAGCGTTCGCAGCCTCGAAAGTGCCTGGGATAGCGAAGCGAACGAGCTGGTCGCGCGTGAGCGACAAACCACCAACTTGTTCATCTTCCCTGGCTATACCTTCAATGTGGTCGATGCGCTCATCACGAATTTCCACGTTCCGCGCTCGACGCTCATGATGCTCGTTTCTGCTTTCTCCTCGCGCGATAACATCATGAAAGCTTATCGACACGCTATCAAACGCAAGTATCGCCTGCTCTCTTTCGGTGATGCTATGTTCATTTACTGATGCTCGCTTCAAAGAGCGCTTCTGGTTTATCATTGAACTCGATCAAAGAACTCCAGTGCAGCGGACCTGTTTTCGATGCGCTTTATAGCAAAGGTACCTATGAAAAAAGACATGAAAATCGCCGTACTGATCGATGCTGAGAATATCTCGCACAAGTACGCCCATACCATCCTTCAAGAAGCATCAAGCCTCGGCAATGTTATCTACAAACGAATCTATGGCAACTGGATGTCAACCCAGTTAGGGCCCTGGAAGAAGGAACTGCTCGATCACGCCATCCAGCCGATCCAACAGTTCAGCAATACCACGGGCAAGAACTCATCCGACTCGGCGCTCATCATCGATGCGATGGATCTGCTCTACCAGAACGATCTTGATGCCTTCTGCATCGTTTCCTCCGATAGCGATTTCACGCGACTCGCCACACGCTTGCGCGAATCCGATATCTTCGTTCTTGGCATGGGCGAGCAGAAGACACCGCGTGCCTTCATCTCAGCCTGCAATAAATTCGTGTATCTCGATGTTCTCGAAGAGAGCCACAAGCGCGAAACAAGCAAGTCGAACCCTCGCACGCGCAAGCGCACGAACGCTGCGCCAGAACGGACCAAGCAAGACCAGACAAGCACTAACGACCCCTCCGACCGTCGCAAGCAGGTGCGCTCTGAGCGTCTGGATGCCCCAAGCTCTTCGAGCAAGAACAGCACGAATGAGGCTATTCTGCCCGTGGAAACGCAAGCAGAAGAACCAGCAGTCTATAGCGATGGAACCGACATCATCGACGTGACCGATGCGCTCATCAACATCATCGAAGAATACAGCGACGACGAAGGCTGGATCCCTGCGTCTTACCTGGCGAGCCTCGTGTCACGCCGCTTCAACGATTTCGACACCCGCAATTTCGGCTTCAAGAAATTCGTTCCCTTCGTTGAATCGCTGAAGCTCTTCGAAAAGCGCACGGGTAATGCCGCAGACGGTTCGAACGTACGCACGATCTTCTTCCGTTTGATCGAAGACTAACTCTGGCTTTGGGCAGCTGACAGCAGGCGCCACTATAGTCCTCTCCAAGCAGTCCTTAACGGCTTGGTCGAAGCTGCTCTTTTGAGGCGCTACCGCTCTCGCATCAACGATGAGCTTCGCTACCAAAACGGCTCTACCTCTTGATTTCGCGGTTTATTTTTGGCGATAAGTCGAGAGGAAATCCTCCAGCTTGTTCACCGCATCCGAGAGCACTTCGATGCGCGGCAAGAACACCACACGGAAATGATCAGGCGTGTGCCAATTGAAGGCGCCACCATGCGAAAGAAGGATCTTCTTCTGATGCAATAGATCGAAGGCGAATTGCTCATCATTGGTGATATTGAAACGCTTCGTATCGAGCTTCGGGAAGATATAGAACCCCGCTTTCGGTTTAACCGCAGTCACGCCAGGGATGCTATTGAGCGCATTGTAGATGAAATCGCGTTGCTCATACACACGCCCACCAGGTCGGATGTAATCATTGACCGACTGATGTCCGCCGAGGGCCGTCTGCACGATCGATTGCGCGGGTACATTCGAGCACATGCGCATATTGCTGAGCATATTCAGACCCAAAATGTAATCGTGCGCGAGCTTCTTATTACCCGACAGCACCATCCATCCGATACGATATCCTGCGATCATGTGTGACTTCGATAAACCGCTGAACGTCACGCAGAACAGATCGGGCGCCATCGAAGCGATGGAGATATGCTCGAGTCCATCCATGACCAAGCGATCATAGATCTCATCAGAGAAAATGATCAAATTGTACTGACGGGCGACCTCAACGATCTCTTCGAGCACTTCACGCGGATAGAGCGCGCCGGTAGGATTATTGGGATTGATGATGACGATCGCCTTGGTACGCGGAGTGACTTTCTTCTTGATGTCATCGATATCAGGGTACCATTCTGCTTGTTCGTCACAGATGTAATGCACGGGCGTTCCACCAGCAAGCGTCACGCAAGCGGTCCACAGCGGATAATCCGGTGAGGGCAAGAGCACTTCATCTCCTGCATCAAGAAGCGCTAGCATGCTCAGATTGATCAACTCGCTCACGCCATTGCCGGTGTAGATATCATCTATGGTCACATTAGGGATCTGCTTGATCTGCGCATACTGCATGATCGCTTTGCGTGCAGAGAACAAGCCTTTTGCCGCAGAATAACCCTCGCTATCCACCAGCTGCCTGCTCATGTCAAAGACGACCTCATCAGGGGTACGAAAACCGAACGGTGCGGGGTTTCCGATATTGAGTTTAAGAATCGACGCCCCCATCGTTTCCATGCGTTCAGCCTCTTCGAGAACAGGACCACGTACGTCATAGAGAACATTATCGAGCTTTTTTGATTTCTTGAATTCGCGTACCATTGCGGTATCGCTCCCCTCGTGATCCATGGTTTTATTTGCGCTGGTTTCATCTTTATGATCTGTTCGTTCTTTAGGAGGAAGATCGTCTTCAGAACTTGAGGTGGCTATTTCACCGGAAAGCAGTGATTGATCGATCTCCAATATGGAAGAAAGCAACTCTAACACATCTTTGCGTGGAAGCGTTTTTCCGCTCACATACTGACTAACCTGGCTCTTTCCCAACTTAGCGCCACGAACAGCAGCCTCGCGGATCAGATCCGATTGCTTGAATCCCTTAGCAGCCATCGCATTCTTCAGGCGGGCTGAGAATCCTTCTTGCACTTCTTCCTCCTTGCTGGAGTCTTGCTCGATCCCGACAAATTCCTCTTCAGGTGCTTCCCTGCAGCGCAGCTCTTTCGATCACGCGCGCAAGCTAAAGATGCACAGTGTATAGAGAAACTTCAAATCGCTTACGCGGTCAAAGCAGTCCCTAACATGCATGATCAGGAATACCTAGACGTTATCTTGTTCAAATTGAACTTGAGTTCAATTTTGTACCATAGTACCAGTAATTTGCGGAAGAATGACGAGATTCATTATGAAATGTTCAATTCTTCATGAGAATAAATTGAACCTCTGCCAAAGGCAAAAAGAAAAACCAGACAAAGTCTGGTTTTGAGTTTCATGGTGGGCGATACAGGATTTGAACCTGTGACCTTCTGCTTGTAAGGCAGCTGCGCTCCCGCTGCGCCAATCGCCCGTATGTTTCTATCGTTTCACTAAAGATGGGGATAACGATAGCGATTGCAAGCAACGAAGTTCTAAAAAAACAGCAGTAAAAGCCGTATTTTCAGTAAATGCCCTGCATGAGCAGAACGCCCTATCCTCCCACGGACTACACCGCAGTACT
>CATYMO010000003.1:0-239786 GCA_958409415.1 uncultured Eggerthella sp.
AGTACTGCGGTGTAGTCCGTGGGAGGATAGGGCGTTCTGCTCATGCAGGGCATTTCTTTATTTTTTATCGTGCCTGTCCAACTGGCATTTCTCTTCTTCAAATTGCACTTTTGGAGCAAATTTGGAGCAAATCGTCCCTCTACGGGTACCACTGCTGTGCTTTTCATCTGCGTCAAGAATGAGCGAATCATGATGGGGTGTTACTTTGGATCGCTTAGAACAATTCGAGTCAATGCTCACAGAGATCGAGAGCGATCTCGAGTTCAAGACGGCCGAGGTCGAGAGATTAAAAGCCCAAGGTAAAGAGAAATCTGCAACCTTCAAGCAGTATTTAGCGGATAAGCTGCTCTATCAACGCATGCTATCGATCTATGAGCGGCATGGCCTTCGCTGAGGCTTGCTTTCTCTGAATGGCAACGCTTCAAGCAGCGCTATACAGTATTTCAATCTTTTCATGTACCACATTTGGTACACCCTTTAATTAGTGAATATAGTATCGTGGTTTGGCATAAATCGTTTTGCGATATTGCAAGAAATGCCCAGTGAAAAGCGCCCGCCGACATCGGAAGGTAGCATGCATCACTAGGCATTTTTGTATCTGCTGATGCCTGATTCCTCATACAACAGTTTGGGGTAGTGATATCTCGTTCGTATTAGACTATAAGAAGATAATCTTCCAAAGCATTTTACGATAGACTCGATGAGAAGAATACGCTGCCTAGAGTGCTTGCTGGTCTCTGGAAGAGAAATATAAAATGCTTAGAAAAGAAGGGGAATGCGGAAGAGATGGCGAAGCTGATCGAGGTGCAGAAGGGTCAAGATGGCGCAGGGTTGGGCGTTGTGCTGGATGATGCATTAGAGGATGTGAAGCCTGTTCCAGTGATGGATGTTGCTGAGGTGGTCGCGCTCGAGCAGCGTATTGCGCAAGAGGGGACATCGCTCTATACGCTCATGACGCGTGCAGGGAAGGCGGTTGCCGAGGCGGTTCGCCAGCGCGTTCCTGTTGGTTCGCGCATTGTAGTATTGGCAGGGTCGGGCAACAATGGCGGCGATGGCTGGGTAGCTGTCGAAGATCTTGCGGAGCAGGGCTACAACGTGGTTTTGGTTACGAAAGCTCCTGCGGCTGAGATAAAAGCCGAGCCAGCGAAGACTGCTGCCTTGAAGGCGGAGGAAGCTGGATCGTTTCGTGTAGAAGTTGATCCCGGCCGAGGCGCGATCGAGGAGGAGTTCAAACGCGCAGACGTTATAGTCGATGCCATCCTCGGGACAGGCTTTTCGCACAGTGAAGTGCGCGAACCGTATGCGAGTTGGATCGAGCTTGCGAACGAGGTCTGTGGCTGCAAGCCAGAATGCGGCGGCAAGGGTGCGGGTGAGGGCGCATGGCTGATCGCTGTTGATTGCCCGAGCGGGCTCAATGCTCAAACAGGTGCTCTCGCGCAGGCGTGCATTCGCGCTGATGAAACGATCACCATGCTCGCGGTGAAGACGGGGCTTCTCGTACCTGAAGCTGCCCCTTATGTCGGCCAACTTCGGCTTGCTTTGCTCGAGAGCGAATGATGTTCAGCCTCATAGCCCTTCGTAGTGTGTCCACATGTGGATGACTTTGATCGCGCCCTCAGAATGTTCATTCATATTGTCATTTCTGGGCGGATTCGATCGCTTGCACGAGGAATTCGGTTGTCCCTTCGCCGACTGCTGAATCGTAGTGCGAAACGAAGCGCGGATCGCTGAGGTACCCCTGCACAAGACCGAGGTATTCTTGCTCTTTGTAACCCTTGCCCCAATGAATCGCGATCCACTTCTTATGCATGCGCGGGCGCGATCAGCCCGCAGCTTTCGTAATAACGAAGCGTTCGGGTACTCACGCCTGCTGCCTGAGCGAGTTCGGCGATTCCTACCCAGTTTTTCTGGTGCGCGTATGCGTTCGTGTTGTCCATGGTTCACCTCCCAGATGTATCGTAGGGCTTAACGTAACGTCAAGGTCAAGAGCATCTGTCTTTGAATCGATCGCGTAATGATCGTATGTATTAGTCCTCAAGCTCGCTCTCAAGTGCGCGGCGGCGCTTGATGGCATCGTGGATGGTAAGCGTGATAGCTGCGAATCCCACTAAGAAACCCATGATGAAGAAGATGATGCCAATCGCAAGATCTCCCATCCAAGCTACGTTTTCGAGGCCGACGATCTGAACCTCTGCCACGATACGCATGCTGCAGGTAAGGATGCCAACTATTGCACCGCAGAAGAGCGCGAAGAGGGTAACGAAGTCCCATGGGATGTGATCGACCTCGGCGAAGCGCTTGTGGCTGGAAAAGTAGCCCGCCCTTGTTTGCATCGTGAGTGAGACAACGCCAGCAACGAGAATGGTTAGCACGAGCAGCAGGTGGACGGGAATGAGCTTCTCCCCAAGCGCGGTGAAGATGGGCTGATCAGCGGTGGAGGATACCTGGTCGAGCATGATCGCATAATAGAGGCTGAGCACCGACCCGATCAATAAGACGGTGCCACCCACCTTCATGCTCTTGTTCTCTTCGGCTTCAAGTCGTTCGTCTTTTGGTCCCATGATCTGGTTGTATCGTTTTATCAAGTTCATGGTCTTCTCCTATTTCCAGAATAGATCATCAAGTGTTTTACCGAGCGTTTTGCAGATGGCAGTACAGAGCTTAAGACTAGGGTTGTAGCGACCCGCTTCGATGAGCCCGATGGTCTGCCGTGTTGCGCCAACTGCGTCTGCAAGTTGCTGCTGAGAGAGTCCCGCATCTATGCGCGCCTGCTTCATGCGCTCGTTCTTACCGTTTTCCAATAGAAATACCGCCTTTGAAAGAATGCAATATATATCTTGCATGACAATTATATATTGCATTTTCCTCTTGTAAAGAAGATTTTTATCCCCAAAGACGTTGTTCTGTGGGTTGACTGAACGTGTTCACGTATATAACTATATAACTATAAAGTTATAAACAAGTGATGGGAGGGTCATGAGAAAAGACGGTCTCGTAGAGCGTGTTTGCCTTTATAACAAAGCGATCAGCGATATTAACCGGATGAAGATGGTCAAGATCGTCGGTTCGCATGAGCCCTACAGCATGAACGTGAGCGACATCGCCGAGATCTTAGGGATCAGTCAGCCAGCTTGCACGAAGCACCTGAAGATCATGGAGGCGGCAGGGCTGTTCAAGCGCGAGCGCGTGGGCAATTCGGTGTACTACATGCTCGATGAAGAGGTGGTCGAGCAATATCGTCAGGATATGTATCATGCGTTCGATCATGCAAGTACTCCGTGCCCGTATGAATTCAAGTGCGATACCTGTCCGGTGAAGGAGACCTGTATCTGAAATGACGCGATCGCTGCGTAGGGAAGCAGTGGCTGCATAGGGCAACAAGAAGCGCACCAAGAGGTGCTTTATTGATGGAGGAAAAGCGAGCTGTTGCTCGTTGAAGGAATAAGGGGTGATCAGTATGGCGGCAAATGGGGATCTGCCAGGAATGGCTGAAGGGCAGCCACGGTTTCTCGATCGATTCTCCAAAGGCACGAAGGTGGGCTTCGTGGTTTTGGGATATGTTCTGGGTATCATCGGCGTGTTGATCGATTGGGCGATCGGCCACCGCAAGAAGATGATGGAATGCAGCGCTGAAGCGATCTGGTATGGATTGATCGGTTGGGGTGCGAACGTTATCACGCGCTTCATCTTGATCGCAACGGGCGTCTATGCTCATTTTGGGCTTACCGATCCCGTGCAGGGGCTTTTTGGTCCTGGGGTGACAGCTTGGAATATCCTATGGTGCATCTGCGGTGCGTGTTTCATCCTTCTTTCCATGTTGTGGATCTATGGGTTGCGTACTAAGATGAGCGATCCTGAGCGTGCGTATGTGATGAAGGGCGACGATCATTTCGCGCCCGGCACGAGGACGCTGCGCTACGATGGCGGCATCACGGTCAACGCGTTGCCGGAAACGATCTGGCCCTATATGCAGCAGGCAGGACAATCGAAGGGCGGTTGGTATAGCTTCGAGCGCCTTGAACGCCTCTTCACGTTCGACATCACCAACCACTACGATTGGCAAAAGTATCCGCAGTGGCAGAATCTTCACACCGGGGAATTCCAGTGGTTTCACCAGGCACCCTGGTCGATTGGCGAATGGGTGACCGATTGCTCGAACGGAGAGAACGGCCTGTACTATTGGGCAGCGCACTCGGATACGGCAACCGACCCGACCTGGAAGGACCGCGGGCCGAACCAAGAGGGGGCGCTTCGTCTGTGGTTCAAGCGCTTTGCCTGGACCTGGAACTGGGAGGTCTATCAGATCAACGAGACGCAATCGCGCTTCATCTATCGTTGCGATTGCCATTTCGATCCGTTCTTGCGCACGCCCATTCATAAGTATTTCGTGGTTTTCGTCCTTGGAACGGCCTCACTTGTCATGGGGCGGTGTTGTATGGAAACTATCACGAAGCTTTCGGAGGGGGATCGAAACTTCAGGAAGCGCTATTTCGAGTAAGAACAAACGCGTAAGGAACGCAGAGCGAGTGTGAATCGCGCAAGATAGCCAGTACGTTTATCGAAGAGAGATGAAAGCTTGGCGATGACTCTTAGGGGGAGGATTCGCGAAGGCAAGATCAAGGGGGAGATCATGAAATCGCATTACGAGACCATCGTGGTGGGAGCAGGAGCTGCAGGCATGAATTGCTGCTTGGAGCTTCAGAAGAACGACCGGGAATACCTGCTCATCAGCCCGAATATTGGCGGGCGCATCTGCAATGATGAAGAGCGCCATATGAACTATGGTGCGGTGTTCTATTTCGGGACCTATAAATATATGTTGCAGTCGGGGCTCTTGATAGAGGGCGCAGACGTACTGCCAGCGCTTTCTGCAGGGCAGTGTCATCACGACGATGGCAGCGCCTATGAGCCGGTTTCGCTCACCACGCTCATGGATGCACCGTCACTTCTGCGCTATATGAAATGGATGCGTGAAGAATTCATCCCGCGTTACAACAAATTCAAGGACGACTGCACGATCATGGAAGTGAGCGCAGCGCTCGAGCGTGACCCGATGATCAAACAGCTCTATACCGAATCGGCGGAAGATATGATCAAGCGCCTGGATTTCGGACCGATCGCGCATGATCTGGTGAGCATGTTCGCGCATGCCTGCACAGGCACCAAGATCAAGGATCTGACCGCACTCGACTATCTCAATACGGTCCAGCCGCTCACGATGCAGATCCCGCCCCTGCGCTTGCTCTTCGACCTGAAGCGCTTCGATTTCGATGCTGAAGGAACGAAGGAGCGCCTTGGGCAAGGTTCGGGCGAAGTGTTGATCGACGAGATCACCTCGGTCAAGAAGTGCGATGAAGGTTGGGAAGTCGAATGTGCGGCTGGGAAGTTCACGGCCGATAATCTGGTGTTGGCAACGCCCGCCATCGATACGCAACGGCTGCTCGAGCCGGTGGAAGAGGTTGAGCCGCTCGACATCAGGCGTGCTTCGCAGCTGACTGGCTATTTGGTAGAAGGCGAGATCAAGCCTGAATATCGCAAGCACATGCTGCATCTGTTCGACGATACGATTCCGATCATCTACGTGGCGCATCGTTTCGACGGAGATTACGAGATCTTCACCGAGGTCGATTTCGAAGAGTCGCGCAAGTTCGATGAGTACTTCGATTCGTGGCGCGTGATCGGCAAGAAGCATTGGCCTTACGCGCTCTACACGCAAGCCCACGAGGCGCTTCCGCAGAATCTCGCGCCGGGACTGATCATGGCAGGTGATGTGAACGGGCTTGGCATGGAGCCGGCGTGCATCAGCGGGATCTATGCGGCGAACAAGATCATGGGTAAGACGGTGGATTAGCCATGATCGACGAAGCGCGGATCATCGAGATCAAGGAAGACATCCTTTCCGATAACAACACAGCGGCTGAAGCGCATCGGCAGCAGCTAGCGCAGCAGGGCACGCTCTTCGTTGATGTGATGTCATCACCAGGGGCGGGGAAGACCACGCTGTTGCTCAGCTTGATCGAGCGGATGCGCGGCAAGGCGAACATCGGCATCATCGAAGCGGACATCGAATCGTTCGTGGATTCCGAGAAGATCAAGCAGGCAGGCATCCCGGCGGTGCAGCTTGAGACGCGCGGCATCTGTCATGTTGAGATGGATATGGTTACGAAAGCGTTCGCCGCGTTCGGGCAGGCAGATTTCGATTACGTGTTCCTTGAGAACATCGGGAATCTGGTTTGTCCTGCGGAATTCGACACGGGTGCGCATAAGCGCATCATGCTGCTTTCGGTGCCCGAGGGCTTCGACAAGGTGTACAAGTACCCGCCCATGTTCGCGGTGGTGGATGCGCTCGTGGTAACGAAGACGGACTACTTGCCGCTCAATCCCGATTTCGACATGCAAGCGCTTGCTGAACGGGCGCGCGTTCTGAACCCGCGTCTTAAGATCTTCGAAGTTTGTGCGCGCACAGGCGATGGCGTTGATGCGTTGGTGACGTGGCTCGAAGATGCACATGCTGCACTTGGACAAGCGCATGATTCGGTAGAAGAGGCAAGCCATGCATGAGCTGGGAGTGACGAAGAGCATCGTTGAAGTGGTGGTTCGCCATGCGCAGGAGCAGTCGGCAAACCAGGTACGATCGGTAAACCTCATCATCGGAGAGATGCGCAATCTCGAAGAGGAATGGGTGCAGCGCTACTTCGACCGCTGCGCTGAGGGAACTATCGCTGAAGGGGCGCACGTGTCGATAACGAAGGTTCCGATGACCTTCTATTGTTCGGCATGTGGGGCCACGTTCCAACTGCCCATGGGGAGCGATCAGCATATGTGCTGTTCAGAATGCGGTAGCGAAGACTATGACATGATAACTGGTGGCGAGTTGTTGATTCAGAGCATTGAAGTGGTGTAGGAGACATCGCGCAAGGTGAAACGCGGCGGTAGGTGAATATGCGACGCGGCAGCATTGCAGTGGTGTAGAGAAGAGGGGAATCATGGAAGGAAAAACAGAAAGCAAACCAGGGATCGATTACGAGAAGCTCAAGAGCTTGGGCGTGCCTGACGAGGTGATCGCTACGCTCGATCCGCGTGATGGGGGCAATATCACGCCACAGGGTGAAGTGCTCTTCTTGGATGAGGAGCGCTTGAAACGCAGAGAGCTACCGAATAAACCCCTGCACAAGAATCATCCGCGGGGACTGGGCATCAAGGACTTCTTGATGACGAAGGTGCTGGCAACCACGCCTGCTACTTGGGAGCGCACGCTCAAGGTGTTCATGCTGATCGTTAAGGGTGCGAAGCTAACGGGCAGAGAAGACCTGGCATCCGAGATCTACAAGCGCATCACACAGTTCTCGCCCGATGAGAAGATGTATAGCCACGGTAACGTGTTGCCGCTGAATGTGGACATGGCCGATGAAGGGAAGAGCACGGTGCTTCCGATCGACCTGATCATGGATCTGATCGATCGTGCGGAATACATCGCGCAGATGAATCGCTGCATCTGCCGTTCCGCGCACGATTGCCAAGACTACGACCAGGAGTTCGGCTGCTTGTTCTTCAATATGGCAGGCGTGACAGCAGTGAACAACGGCCTGGCGCGTCCAGCCACGAAAGAAGAAGCGAAGCAGCATGTCTACGATGCGCGTGATAAGGGCTTTATCGGTCAAGCGCTCTATGTCGAGCTCGAGCAGATGGTGTGGGGCTTCGAGAACGAGAAGATGGACGAATTCATGGAGGTCTGTTTCTGTTGTCCGTGCTGTTGTGTGGCACTCGATGTGTGCAAGAATGCGAATCGCACCATCAAGAATCGCTTCGGTGGTGCGGCATTCACGGCAGTGATCGACCATGATAAGTGCACGCAATGCGGTAAATGCATCGAGAAATGTCCTCAAGCCACTATTTCGCAAGGAGCGGACGGGAAGGTGACGATCGATCAGGAGCACTGCATCGGTTGTGGCTTCTGCAAGAGCGTGTGCGAGTTCGACGCCATCACGCTCAAGCAAACCATGCCATTGCGCGAGAGCATCCATGAGTACTTCGAGAAAGAAGGACGCATCGACATGGTGCTTGACACGTGCAGCATGCCTATTCCGCCCGAAGATTACCAGTGGACACCAGCAGATACATTCCCTGCGAAGGTCAAGAGCGCGGTCAAGACTGGCGCAGACAACCTTGCGCGTGACTTCGGCTGCGTTGATGCGAGGGCGTTCGTGAAATACAACGGTAAGCGCACGCTCGGCGTGATCGGTGCGATAGCCGCGGGAGCTTTCCTCATCAAGAAGCTGCGGAAACGCTAATTATGTCGAGAATCTTATTGGATAGCAAGAGTCTCGAACAATTGATTTAGGATTGCTTGGACAATCATCTGATTGAGGAATCCAACTTGATGGCAATCGGTCAACGGTAAAGACAAAATGTAATTATAAGATTACAATGAGGGCAGGATTTGAAACTTGAACCACAGATAGCGCTTTTTCTCTTTCACATGAAGAGCTTCGTTGAGAAGAATAGCTTCATTTTTGTCGATCGAGAAGCATCGAATCAGTTTCTTGCTGATCGGAATATGACGCACGAAGAGCTGAGATCTGTGATCCTGTCTTTAACTGTTGCGGATTGTTTTGATGGGCCAGAGCCGGATAGAGATCCAAGATATTCGAAGTGGACCGTTGCGGAGTTCTCGCCCTTGCACAATGGTGTGAGGCTTTATCTGAAAATGTCGATACGGATGGACGCAGAGCGCGCAAAATGTCTTTCGGTAAAGCTTTATAGCGAAA
The DNA here is from genome assembly GCA_958409415.1 of uncultured Eggerthella sp. Taxonomy (GTDB): domain Bacteria; phylum Actinomycetota; class Coriobacteriia; order Coriobacteriales; family Eggerthellaceae; genus Anaerotardibacter. The sequence continues at coordinate 8,769 of CATYMO010000003.1, forward strand.
GGGAGGTTCGATAATGGAAACGATCAAAACGTATTGCATTGAATGTGATCGCGATGTCGAGGCTCCTATCGTCGACATTGATGATCGCCTTACTATCAAAGGTGAAGAAGTCTTGTTCAAGGCGAGTGTTGCTAAGTGCCCGCATTGCGAAAGCTTAATTGGAGATGCAACTCTTGAGAGCAAAAACCTTGATACTGCATATAAGCAGTATTGCATTGAGCACGGATTGATGACCAAGGAAGAGATCTGTGAGCTTCGGAGAAGAATGAAGCTTTCGTTGCGCGAATTCAGTAAGTTCTTGGGCTTTGGAGAGCAGACGGCAGCAAAATACGAAAAGGGAGCGATTCCTGACCTGCTTCATAGCAATACGATGAAAATGGCGGCTACTCCTGCAGGAGCTAAGATGCTGCTCGACCTGAATGGAGCAGAACTCAGGGGGGAATCAGCGGCTTTAGTTGCAGACTATATCGACAAAATGGTTTCAGGAGACATTTCCTATGAATTCATTATGCTGTCAAGCGAAGAAGACAGCGAACCGTCGATTAATAATGGATATCGCGTTTATAGCCCATTGAGAGCAGCTGCTTTAGTTGCGTGCTTGGCGCAAAGGTGCGATCACTTCGTGAAAACGAAGGTCCAGAAAGCGGCTTTCTTCTGTGACAATCTTTGCTTTGAGAGAACAGGCAAGTCTCTTACTGGCATGACCTATGTTCACGCTGATTTTGGCCCTATCATGCCTGACTATAACTTCAAATTAAAGAACATGGAGGAACAAGGTTTCATCGTGCAAGTTGAAGACGGATGGGGTGTGGTTATAGCGCCTGGTTCACGAGCACTTGATCTGTTCACTGAAGATGAGCACGAGATGATAGATTTGACAGTAGATTTCGTCAATGCGTTTACGTCCGCTAAAGAACTATCCGAATATTCGCACAATTTAGACGCTTGGAAGAATACTGCAAGCGGTCGTATCATTTCGTATGGCGCAAACCATGGCGAAGTGACGCGCGCTATCGAGCAAAAGCTAGAGAATGTAAACTAACTTTACAGTTTGTTTTAATCACCATTGACATCTGAGGACCCTGATCTGAATGCAGTAGATAACCTGCGTAGCTAAAAAGTTTGGGCCGCAAAAAAGGAAGGAGCCCCGAGAGGCTCCTTCCTGAAAATCGCGTTTCCACGCGCGTTTTCTTTGGTGCGATTGTATTAGTGGCGGCAGGCTGCGCTTGGGTCCATGGGTGCGACCTTGCCTTCGGCGAACAGCTGCGCCACTTTGCCCACGTTGGGTTCGGTGGTATCTGAATACACCTGCACTCCTGAATTGATGAAGCGCGTGAAGGGCGGCATGCCCATGCCAGCTGCCAGGATTCCATCAACATCAAGGCTAGAAACGAAATCGATCACACCACCGCAGCCTACGGCATCGTGGTCGACATTTTTGACAGATTCCACGCTCTCGATGTCCATGCTGTCGGTATAGGTGACGATTGTGAAAAAGGGAGCGTGTCCAAAATGGCCACTGCGCATGCTATCGAGGCAAGTGTTGCTTTCGCTGGGAATCGCGATTTTCATGACAGTTCCTTTCGATCGAGCAAGTTTACAGCGAATAGTATCAAAGGGTTAGCAGTAGGGGCTAGAGGGAGCCATCGTTTCTAGAGAATCGCTCTCATACTTTGCCTTGAAAGCGCGGTGTTCTCTCATGATTAAAAGAATGATCGGCGTGAAGTTCGTGGCCGAGCAGATGGCGCTGCCCACGTATGATGAGGTGGGTTTCTGGGAGCTGCATCAGGGATTACGTTTGAAAGTAGCATGGCGATGGCAGTATAATGGCAGCTCAAGCGATTCTGTCGATACGAAGGTCGTGTTCTTATGCTGCATCTTTCGAACTCTTTGACTCCAGAAAACAAAACCATAAAACGAAACACTCTGGCTGGCATTGCGTTTGCGCTTGTTCTCGCCCTTGCGCTTGGGTTGGGTTTCCTTTTGAATCCACCTCATGCGTATGCGCAAGATGACCAAGCGATGGCTACTGCAGAGGCTTCGGATGCGCGATCAGCAGTGAGCGAAGATGGGATGTCTGCGCAGAATATGGCTGCTGATCAGCCTGTATCGCAGGCGAGTAATGATCTTCAGAGCGCCGATCTTCAAGAGGCGAATGTTAGTGCTTCACAGGAGAATGCTGGCGCGATAGAAACATCGGCTTCAAATGACAAAGCTGCTGGTTCGAACACGGAAGCTGCTACGGGGAAGAGCGAGGCAGTAGCTTCAGATGACGATGGCGCGATCACCACGGCAAGCCCTTCATCTCCCAATGCTTCGCAACCTTCGCAGAACCCTGAAGGTGCGATCATGCCTGCTGCGGGGATTCCAGAAGGATACAGCGCAGGGTGGCAGCTCATCAATAACAAGTGGTACTACTTCGATGCAGCGGGCAAGGCGAAGACTGGCTGGCTCAAATCAGGCGGAGCGTGGTATTACTTCGATCCGGCCGATGCAGCTATGAGAACAGGGCTCTATCAGGTGGGAGATGCTTGGTATGCATCGGGCGAATCGGGCGCGATGGCTGCGAACAAGTGGATCAAACTTGGCAACGATTGGTACTATGCAACAGCTTCTGGTGCGCTCAAGACTGGCTGGCACAAGTCGGGCGGAAAATGGTACTGGCTCGAGCCTTCGAAAAACGGATGCATGGCAAGCGAAAGCTGGGTGAAGGACGGCGAAGCGTGGTATTACCTCAGTGCTTCGGGCGCGATGAAGACGGGCTGGCAGCTGTATAAGAATAGCTGGTACTACCTGAACGCTTCGGGCGCGATGTTCACGGGTTGGAAGAAGCTCGCGGGTACGTGGTATTACCTCGATCCCGCTTCGGAAGGCAAGATGAAAACAGGCCACTATCAAGTTGGCGATACCTGGTATGTTTCGAGCGCTTCGGGTGCGATGGCTGCGAACAAATGGGCGCAGGTTGGGAGCGACTGGTACTATGCAACGGCTTCGGGTGCACTCAAGACCGGCTGGCATAAGTCAGGCGGAAAGTGGTATTGGCTCTCACCTGAAAAAGCAGGCCTCATGGCTTCGGGCGCGTGGATCAACGACGGGAAAGCCGATTACTTCATGATGAAGAGCGGCGCGATGTTCACGGGTTGGCTCAGCCAAGGAAGCGCTGATGGCTTGGCCAATGGCATGTTCTTCGACAAGCAGAAGGTGGTCGATATCGCGCTGGCAGAGGTGGGGTATCGCGAAAAAGCAACCGATGCGATGCTGGACGAGAAGTTCGCCAATGCGGGGCCGGGCAATCATACGAAATACGGCCGCGACATGAACAAGATCGACCCGTTCACCATGGATTACGCTGATGCTTGGTGCGATGCATTCGTGGATTGGTGTTTTGTGCAGGCCTTTGGCGTCGAAAACGCGCGTGGTCTTTTGGGCGGCGCCTTCAATGATTACACGCCCGTTTCTGCGCAGCTCTTCAAGGATCAGATGTCGTGGTATACGAGCGCGCCGCAAGTGGGCGACCAGGTCTTCTTCCAGAGCAGTGAGCGCATCAATCATACGGGCATCGTTTATGCGGTGAAGAACGGGAAAATCTACACCGTGGAAGGCAACAGCTCCGATCAGGTTGCCAAACGTGAATATGCGCTGAATGCGACCAGGATCGCTGGCTACGGGCGTCCACTCTACAACAATCGTGGGGATGATGGTAAGTTCGTCGCGGCGAAAGAGTGGTGCTATCTGGATGCTTCTGGGGCGCGCGCTTCTGGCTGGATCAAGTCTGAGGGAAATTGGCATTATCTCGATCCGACCACGGGACTTATGGTGCGTGGCAAGAAGGTCATCGACGGGAAGACCTATTCCTTCAATACTGCCGGTGTCATGAAGACCGGTTGGGCGAAGGAAAGCTCGAAGTGGTATTACTACGATACATCAGGTGCCATGCAGACGAATTGCTGGATAGAGGATAGCTATTACGTTGGCGCTAACGGCGTGATGGCGGTCAACACCTGGATCGGCGACAAATACGTGGGCGCCGATGGCAAATATGTTCCGGGGAAGCAGAAATAGATCGGCCACCCTGCGTTAAGGCGAGCCTGATTCGCGTTCCTGTTTTTGCCTAGAGCTTGCCTAGAGTTCTAGAGAAGCTGGGTTTCGTCGAGCTTTTTCACAACGAAGCTGTTGAGCTTTGCGAGGGGCTTGTGCAGCGCGAGGCCGAACACGAGCGAGACGGCCAAGAATCCGCCCAAGCACAGCATCGAAATCCAATACTGCATGCCATAGATGCCTGCAATGCATCCTTGGAATGCTTCCATGGAATGAGCGAAGGGAAGCCACGGGTAGATCGCTTGGAAGAAGGGCGCCGACATCTGGATGGGGAAGATGCCGCCCGATCCGCCAAGCTGCATCACAAGCGCGATGATCGCGATAGCTTTACCCACGTTTCCAAAACAGGTCGTGAGCGTATAGACGATGTTCGAGAAAACGATCGCGCAGAATATGCATGCCAGCAGATAGAGCCAGAAGTGTTCGCATTGAACACCCACGAAGAAGACGTTCCCAATGCAGAGTACGATCCCTTGTAGGATAGCGATGCAGGCGAAGATGCCATAGCGCCCCAAATAGACCTGGTGGGGCTTCACATCTTTAAGGCCTTCGAGCCTACGCTTCGTGGGGTTCACGCTCGTGAGCGCAACGAGGAAGATCGCACCGATCCAGAGCGAGAGCGAAGAATAGAAGGCGCTCATCGTGTCGCCATTGCTCTTCATCTCATAGACGGGGTGCTTCTCAAGAACGGTCGGGGCAGATAAGAACGCTGCGATGGCTTCAGGATTGTTGCCGATGATCTTGCGGATCTCATCGATGTTGCTCGTGCTGATGGCTTCTTTAAGGTCATCGCGTGTTTTCGCAAGGTTGCTCTCGATCGTGCCGAGTACGTTCGCGGTGTTATCGAGGGAGCCTTGAAGCGCTTCCATGTTCGTCGAGAGATTGCTCGCGGTGCCAGAAAGGTTGTTGGATATTTCGGTGAGCGAATCGCTCAGCTCGACGCTTGATGACTTGAGTGCGGAAAGATCAGAGGCCAAGCTCGCCGTTTGCTGCTTGAGCGTTTCTTCGAGCGAAGAGTTCATTTCCGTGATGTCCTTCTTCGCGTTCGCGAGCTCTTCGTTGATCTTGGTGCGCGCATCTGCAGTGGTCGTGCTTATCGTGCTCACGTCGGTCTTCGCGCTATCGACGGCTTGCTGCAAACGAGCGAGCGTGGCAATGGCGGCATCGATCGTATCGAGTGCGGTGCCAGAAACGCCAGCGGCTTGCAGATCGTTCTTCATCTGCTCATACAGTGTTTTGGTAGAAGCGAGGGAGCCAGAAATGCTACCCAGCAGCTGCTCGGTGGCGGCAGGGTCTTGGCTCGCAGAATCAAGAGCAGCATTGATCGCGGACGAAAGTTCGTCGTAGCTGCTTGCGTTCGATGTGATCGCGCCATTCACTTCATCGGTGATGTTGCCGAGTGCTTCATCGGCCGATGAAAGCCCGTTTGAGGCTTCGGAAAGGAGCTTGTTGGTGGTGTTCGTGGCGTTTTTCGTGTTGCTAAGAAGCGTGCTGCTTCCCGCAAGGAGCGTTGCGCTGTCGCCGACCATGGAGGAGAGACCCTTCACTTCGAGCTGTGCGGCATCAAGGTCTTCGACGGCATTATCGAGTTCATGCAGGAGCAGCGAGGCATAGTTCATGATGTTGTCGCCGTTAAGGAAATCGGTAAGGCTGCTCGTTGTTGAGAGCGCGATATTCGCGACCGTTTTCGTGAAGGTTTGGTCGATCTCGTCCTGCAGCTCGGTAGCTCCTTCGGCGGTAACGCGCGGTGCGATGGCGTTCTCCTTTTCATTGGTGTAATAGGTGATTTCCGCTTTGGTCGCGTGATCGCTGAAAACGGTCATCAGGTTCTTCGTGAAGTCCTTAGGGATGACGATCGCCGCATAGTATTCGCCCGAATGAGCGACATCAACCGCCTCTTGTTCGCTGACGAATACCCAGTCGAAACTGTCGTTTTCGTGCAGCGCGCTTATGACCTGGTCGCCCGCATTTATCTTGGTCGGGATAAGAGCCGAAGAATATCCCTCGTCTTCATTGGCAACGGCTACCTTGATCGAGCCGGTGTTGGCATACGGGTCCCAGAAGCCGAGCGTGGTAAGCCAAGCGTACATGGGCGGAACGAGGATGAGGCCGATCGCGACGATCGCGGCGATCACGCTCGTCTTGAGCGCGAGCACATCGTTTTTGAATATGGCGAGGATATTATGCATCGCGCGCTCCACCTCCGCTTCGCAGGAGTGGTTCGGGCATTTCGTGGGTTTCAAGCTGAGCTATTTTCCCTGCATCGGAGGCCGGTTCGCTTTGCGCAAGTTTGAACTGGTATTGGATATCGGCATGAAGGAACAGGATGATGATCTGATATCCAGCCACTATGAGCGTACCGAGAATGAACCAGGAGAGCAGAATGAGCTTTTCGTTGGGAGAGCCTTCGAAGAGGATGAGCGTAGCGAGCATGAGGATGGGCATCGCGAACAGGGCGATCCAGCCGATCTTCATGAGCAGCGGGTATTTCGTGTCGAATCTCATGGCGCGTGCGACGATCTTTTCGCGGTATTGCTTCGTTTGCATGAGTGCCAGCAGCACGGGGCGCAAGCGGAACCATTGGGCGCCTTTGGGTACGGATTCGGAAGCGAATAGCTCAGTTTGGGAGAGCTTCGCATCGAAGAGTGTGTTCACGTTGTAACCGAAATGAACGCCCATAAGCCCGATGAACAGCCCAACAGGAATGAAGCAGCCGCCCAAGATGAGCATATCGATAAGGTAGTGCGCTCCATACATGCCGCCAATAGCTTCGCGCATCGCATCGATCGAATAGGTGAAGGGCAGGAGCGGATTGAGCACCTGATAGAATTCGGGCATCATCTCGACAGGGAACATGCCTGATGATCCGGGAATCTGCAAGACGAGCAAAACCACGGCGAGCGCTTTTCCGATGTGACGCATGCTGTAGGCGAGTGCGTAGAGCAAGTTCACGTACACGAAACCAGCGAGTACGCCTGCTCCGATGAACGCGGCAGGGTTTTCGCATTGGATCCCCAACACCAGATCGCCTATGCAGATGATAAGGCTCTGAATGATGCCGATGCTCACGTAAAAAAGCCAGCGTCCGAAATAGGCTTGCGTTGCCGAGAATCTTGGCAAGCCTGCTGGATCGACGCGGAGACGCACGATAGCCATGAGGATGAATCCGCACACCCAAAGCGCCAGGTTGCTGAAGAAAGGTGCTATGCCCGAGCCGTAAGGGTTGACGGGGTAAAGCGTGACCGTATCAAGCTTTACCGGGGAAGACATGAACGAAGAAACATCATCGGGATTCATGCCAAGCAGGGTAGTGAGCTCTTTGAACGAAGCGGAATTCTGGAGCGAGCGAAGATCGGTGTAGGTTGATTCGAGATTGTTCTCAAGCGCTTCGAGCGAGAGGCCTACTTCTGCACAGATGGATTTCGACTGCTCGAGCATCGAGGCAAGCTGCGTTAGGAGCGTGCTCTCTTGATCGAAGAGTGTGCGAAGCGATTCGGTTGCGCCCCGCAAGGTTCCGATCGCTGATGCGAGACTGTCGAGGCTCGTGTCGATCTCGGGCAAGATGGTGATCTGGAAATCCTTCGCGCTCTTTTGAAGGTTGTCCGCACTTGTTTTTGCTACGTTGGCCACAGTGTCCGTGGCGTTCTTGACCGCCTGCGCATTGTTGTCGAGCTGGTTTGCGAGCTGCTCGAGCGAGGTGATGGTAGAAGAGAGGCTCGCGTTCTGCGCTTCGATGTCGCTGATGGCCTTCTGCACTTGGTCGGTAGAGGCAACAGGGGAGTTGCGCAGCGATTCGAGCAGTTGGTTGTTGTAGCTCACCAGATCGCGCGCCTCGGCAAGTGCGGTATCGACATTGGCCTTTCCTGTCTGGATATCGCCTGCGATCTGGGCTGAAGCAAGATTGATATCCACGGCTGCTTGGGTGAGCGCGAGCGCGCTCTCGGTAACTTTCGCTGAAAGTGTTGCGCTGTAATCGTTGAGCGTTTTACGGATGTTCTCGAGCGAAGTGGACGCGGAATCGAGGCGGGTATCGAACGCAGGCAGCGAAGCGACGAGCTTCTTGAGCAGATCGTTCGAAGAAGCTACCGAGCGAATGGAGCTATCGATCGTAGGCGTGAGATCGTTCACCATCGTGCGATTTTGGCTGATCGCATCCTTTGCTTCTTCAACGCTGTGGGATAAGAGCGACGTGGACTGTTCGCTCTTATCGTGCACTGCGCCGCCCGTTCGTTGCGCGATCTCAACGACCTTGTCGCTTACCTGAGAGACGAACGATTCATCGATCGTGGTCTCGATCTTGGAAGCAGCCGAATCGGTAACTTTCGTTCCTGAGCCAGAAAGCTTCTCATTAACGTAGTATTCGATCTTGGGCTGGGTGAAATTGCCGCTGAAGACGCTGATGAAGTCTTCGCTGAAGTTCTCGGGGAAGATGAGCGCTGCGTAGTATTCGCTCGAATAAACGCCGTCCATGGCTTCATCTTTTGAGACGAACTGCCAATCGAGCTCGTGATCGCTGTGAAGCTCATCGACCACTTCCTGCCCGATGTTTATCTTGCCGGTGTAGTTCGAGTCGGCGCCCTTGTCCTCATTTACCACCGCCACTTTGATCGAGCCGGTGTTGGCGTAAGGATCCCACATCGTTTCGATGGTATACCAGGCGTAGAGCGCGGGCAGAATGCAGACGCCCGCCAAGATGATGCAGGCGACCGGATTGACAACGAGACGCTTCAGGTCGCGCACGAATATCTGCAGGATGATCGAGAGATACTGTCGTGCGCGATCGAGCATGATGCCTTCTTAGAAAAATCTAATCTTCGTTGCGAAGTTCAGTGTCTACGGTCTCTTTGATTTCGGAATCGGCAACATTCTGTTCGCGTCGTTCGCCCTTTTCGGCGAAATGGATCTCGTCGCGCAATGAGCGATCATAGCGATCGGCATCGTGGCTCAGATCTTCACGACGTTCTTGGTAGTATTCGCCGCGGCGGTCTTTGATGTGCTTGGCCTTTTCTTCTTCATGAAGGTGCTCTTCATGTTGGTCTTGGCGTTCGTTTGGTATTTCGAGAGTCATGATAGATTCCTTCTCTCCTATGGTTCTTGTTGGAATGGCTGCAGAAGAAGCTGCAACACCTATTTAGCCTAGCGCTCTTTTTGGCGAGATCGCCGATCAGCGACCAGTTGTTAATGACTTGCAATAAGCCTAATAACGAAGCGATGAAAGGGTTCAGGGGTGAGGCGAGGAATCCCGCTTGTTGGCGCATCTTCGATCGCTTTGATTCGGGTGCGACGCTTTGGGTGCTTGGAGGCGTTTGACGAGTGGGTGCTGCGATCGTCTCTGTCGGGCGCTTCGCCGCCCCAAGATTCTTACAAGATTGTTCTCTTTGTGTAAGGAAGATGAATGGCAGCGTCCATGGCAAGCCCCTAAGCTTGAACCAAGTGGAATGTCCGACTCGATGGAGGCATCATGAAAACCAGAGTCATGCCCTTGTTCTCCCTTGCTCTTATCGTAGTCGCTTTGGTTTTTCTTGGCGCTGGGTTCTTTGGGGGAGAACGCACCTGCTACACGCAGGTCGACAATAGCAAGGTTGAACAGATCGAACCTGATAAGGGAATCATCAAGCTAAACGGAGGAATGTCGTATAAGTATTCGCTTCCGGCGTACACCGAAGATGGCGCAGAAGCTAACGTGGTGTTCGGTACGGAACGAGAGCTTACCGAAGGGCGCTACCTCAAACTGCAGGAGCGACCGATCCAGGGCGTGATCGGTTGGCAAGAGGTTCGTTTCGATGAACTTCCGCCTGTTGTCCAGGAAGCCTATAGACGCTAGATCGGTTTCGCGAGCGTATCGTTGCAGCAAGCGCGACCGCTTCGGCATGGTGAGCAAGTGCGATCACTTCAGTATGGCAGCTGGGAGCGAGAGAAAAGGGGGGTGGGTAGATCGCTGCATTCCTTGCAAGGGGTTAAGCCGCATGCGTTATCTGTTAGCGCAGCGCGCGCAAATGGTCTTTCATGCTGGCAGTGATGCGACGGCTCTCGATAGCCTTTTGGATCGCTTTGCGGCGCGTCCATTCATCGAGCAGGGCTTCATCATCCTTGCGTTCCAAGTAGGGAAGCGCAGCGGCCTCCTGTTTCGTGAGCGCTTCAGCGAAATACCAGGCACGCATCATGTCCACATAGTAGATGTCATCTTCGGTGGCGGGGTGAGCTTCGCTGTTGGGCATGCGTGCAGCTGCGACCCATTCGCAAAAACGGGGCTCGAACAGTTCGTCCAGATAAAGCCGCATGAGAATACCGATGGCAAAGCGAATCGTGTAGCAATGATCAGAAGCGAGCCAGTGTTCCACTTGGTCGAGTGTTTCTTCAGGGCGCTTCGCGAACACTTTGGTAGGAAGCTGATCGCAGGTTGCCCAGTTGTCCACGAAGGGAAGGAAGCGCTCGTATAGCTTGAGCGCTTTATCGTAGTCGCGCTCTGCGCCGATTGTGAAGGCATGTACTTGGTTCTCGTCGAAGAGCCGATGGGGGAGCGCGCGCAGAAACGTGCTAGTGTCATCGCGCTTAGCGAGCTCTTTAGCTATCTTGCGCAGGGCGGGCGTTCGAACGCCCGCGATGGTTTTGGGATCCACATTCGGTACGAGTCGAGAATGGAAAGCGCGGTAATCCAGATCGACATTCGCTTCCAAGCTGCGGCAGACGAACTCGCCAGCGGTGTCTTCGCCAAAGCCAGGAAGCTCGTTTCGAAGGATCTCTTCCAAGGGCGCATCCTTAGCTTTGGCGAGCAGTGCGTCTTTTTGGGCGCGGTCGAGTTGCTTGAAGTGCGCTTCTGCGCTCATGGCACGTTCTTTCGAGTAGAAGCGGGCTTGCGCGATCAGGCGTACGGGCGCGTGCGATTTCGTGTACTTGGCGCCGGTGCCAGCTTGATGTGCGGAAACGCGCGCCTCGACATCGGTGGTGTATCCCGTGTAAAGGCTGCCGTCCCCGCATTCCAAAATGTAGATGTAGTGCTCGAAAGGTTTCATGATGGGCTAGATACTAGTAAAACGCTGGTAAGGTGCGTCCTTGTTGTGTATCGGCAAAACGAAGGCGCACCTTCATTTCTGTATCGAAACATCTACCACGTGCGCGATGCGAGCGCACGGAACTGCGCAACGGTAGGAACATGGGCATTCAAGCCGCCATCCACCGTAACGACTTGCCCTGTGAAGTATTCGCTTTCGTCGGACGCAAGGTATACGCACATGGCAGCAATATCATCAGGCGAGCCATAGCGGGTAACCTCGATGTTATCAAGGAAAATGTCCTTCAGCATGTCGGGTACCTTGTCTGCGTTTTCTTCAGTGATGATAAGACCCGGACGCACGCAATTGCATCGAATGCCGTCCTTGCCATATTGCAGCGCAGTGTATTTCGTGAGCATGTCAACGCCCGCCTTCGCGCAAGCATAAGCAGTTGAGCCTAAATCGCCGCTGCAAGCAGCCATGGATCCGATGTTAATGATGGAAGCCTTATCGTTACGCTTGAGGTAGGGCAACGCGATCTTCGTGCAGTAAAAGGTGCTACGGATGTCGCTGGCGAAGACCGCGTCCCAGTCTTCGAGTGATATCTCGTCCACGCGACCATCCTTAAGGGCCATGCCGGCTGCGTTGTTCACCATCACGTCGACCTTGCCCCAGGCTGCCTCCGTGTCGGCAAGAAGCGCATCGACGGTTTCAGGCTTGGTTACGTCGAGGAAGTGATACATTGCCTCGCCGCCTGCGGCTTTGATCTCGTCGACGATAGCTGCTCCGCGCTCTTCACGGCGGCCGCATACGACAACACGCGCGCCTTCAGCAGCAAACATCTTTGCGATGCCCTTGCCGATGCCACTCGTGGATCCTGTGACGATGGCGACCTTATCTTTCAAGCGATTCATATAGACTCCTTTGACAAAATGGTGTTTTTCTATTGTACCGCTTCCGTATTTTGAATCTGATACAGAGCATAGAGACTACCGTATGAAAGCACTTTATAGCCTGACAGGGGCATTTAAGGGGAGGGATATGGTGTGTCTAACGTGCTTTTTTGACATAAAGCATTAAGCACGCAGTTTCTTGCGAAGGTATTCGAGCGCCATGATCGGATGACGAACCATCATCCTGGGCGCAGCATAGCGCATGATGGCCCTGATGCGAATTTGAGCATCGCCGCGCTGGCAGTGCGTTTCACAGTCTTGACAGTTGCCTTCGTGCCCGTATGGACACGAAGCCGCGCGGGAAAGCGTCTGCTCTATGGTCGTGCGGCACTCCTGGCACATTCCGCCTTCATCTTTTTGAGCATCAGAGTGATTGCCTTGGCAATAGATGCTCCCCATGGCTTCGAGAACGCGTCTGTCTTTATTGATCTTATCCACGTGCATCAGTATAGATGAGCTAGGAGCTTACGTACTATGAAGCTCTTGAGTGGACGTTCGTTAGCGGTGCTCTTTTCCTGATCGGACCCTCAGCTACTTGCGACGCTTCGCTGTTTCGGACCTATTGCGTTCGAGCTGCTTATTCAAAAGCTTCGTTACGCATCGTCGCTCCAATTCGCATAGAACTTGCTTGTGACATTCGCGATAAGCGAAAGCCGTTTGGTGCGATAGAAGTCTGCGCTGTTGAGCTCGAACCCAACCTGCTCCTTGATGGTGTCTTCGTTTCCCCGGTACGGCCTTCCGAAGTATTCGATGGTTCCGCCATCGGGGTGCACCGCATCTTCAAGGCATTTCAAGGTGGTCGATTTCCCCGCGCCGTTTCGTCCGATGAAGCCCGTTATGGTGCCTGCCTCGACCGAGAAGGAAACATCGCGCAGCTTGAAGGCGGGATAGGATTTCGCGAGATCCTCGACGCGCAAGAGCGTTTCTGGCTTTAGTGAGCTGCTTTTATGAATTGGTGGTTGGCCCATCTGCTCTCCGTTTGTTCACTATTCGCCCATAGCTTTCAAGCATGGATTCCGCATCTTCGACCTTCTGCAGTGCGATGCCTTGTGCTGAGCAGTTCCGCCTTCGCTTTGTTTTGAAGGGCGGCGCTGTTCTTTGCCCCCTTAAGGCTTTTCGTCTTGACGGCTGTGTATAGGTGTGTATATACTGTTTATATTGCATATGCACACAGTCTCGCGAAAGGACGCTTTTGCGAGACGATGCGGCAGCCGCTGCAGGGCTGCCGGAAAAGAGGACAATTGGAGATCGTTATTTCGAATTCGGGCTCAGTCCCGATCTACGAGCAGATAGAGGCTCAGATCAAAGACGCGATCATGACCGGTGAGTTAGCGGCGGGGGAGCATCTCCCAAGCATTCGCTCTCTTGCCAATGATCTGCGGGTGAGCGTGATCACTACCAAGCGCGCGTACTCCGACCTGGAGGAGCTGGGCTTCGTGGTCACGGTTCAGGGGAAGGGCACCTTCGTTGCCAGTGGCAATCAGGATCTGCTGCGTGAGGAGCGCATTCGCCATGTTGAAGAGTCGCTCGAGCGCGCAATAGCAGACGCGCGACCCCTCGGGCTTACCGCGGATGATCTGCACGAAATGCTCGATCTGCTCTTGGAAGACTAGCTCGTCCGAGGAGATTCACATGGACGCATTGATAAACGTAACTAACTTAGGGAAGCGCTACGATGGCTTCCATCTTGAAGATATCGGGCTTGCCGTCGAGGCTGGCACCGTTGTGGGCTTGATCGGATCGAACGGAGCGGGAAAGACCACCACGATCAAGATGCTGCTCGGCATCTTGCAACCTGATGAGGGTGAAGGTGAAGTGCTCGGTTGCCCGATCGGAAAAGGCATGTTTTTGGAAGGGAGCGTCAAGGAGCGCATTGGCGTTGTTCTTGATACGTGCGCCTTCCCTGAAACCTCGAAGGTCAAAGATGTGGCAACGCTCGGCCGTTTTGCCTATCGAAATTGGGACGCGAAGCGCTTCGGTGCGCTGTGCGAGCGTTTTGAGCTTGCGCCCAAGAAGAACGTGAAAGAACTTTCGCGCGGTATGGGCATGAAGCTCATGTTGGCCTTCGCGCTTTCACACGATCCTGAACTGCTCGTTTTGGATGAAGCAACAGCTGGCCTTGATCCGATGGCGCGCGATGAGGTGCTCGATATCCTGCGCGATTTCATGAAGACCGAAGATCACGCGATCCTGCTTTCGACGCACATCACGAACGATCTCGAGAAGATCGCCGATGAGATCATCTGCATAGATGGCGGCAAGCTCGTTTTCAACCTGTCCAAAGATGAAGTTTGTGATGTGGCGGGCGTTGCGCACTGCAGGCAGCGCGACCTTGAACTAATAAGGGAGAGCGCTTGGGCAGAAGATGAGCGTATGCGGAAGCTCAAGAGCGGCATGGCCTACGATGTGCTCGTGCCCGATCGGTTCGCTTTCGCGAAGGCTTTCCCGAACATCGCGCTCGATAGCGCAAGCATTGACGATTACATGACGCTCACCTTGAAAGGAGAGCAACTATGAAAGCTATGATCTTCTCAGACCTCATCACTTCCAAGAATGCTTTTGTGCAACTGCTGCTCATATCCATTGTGATCTGCGGGTTCCTTGCATGGGGTACGGGTGAGGTGATCGTTGGCACGGCTGCAATGGCAACGATGGCGCCTTTGATGTATCTCTTCTCGATCTTCGCCTACGACGAGATGAACGGATGGGAGCGCTTCCGTATGACGTTGCCCTTGACCAAGCACCAGGTTGCCTACGGGCGCTACGTGAGCATGCTCATCGTTTCGGTGGTCTCGATGCTTGCGGCTTGGCTGATCTCGTTCGTATTCATTGCGATCATCCAGGCTTGGGGTGGTTTAGGCACAAGTGCGGAGTTCGCGGCCCCTGAGTCTCCCCTCGCTATCCTCGATTGCGGCATAGCTGGCTTTGTCTTCATCTTGCTGCTTGCAGCACTCACTCTGCCGCTTCTGATGCGTTTTGGCATGAACAAGGCAACACGCCTTTTGCCGCTTCTCGTGGTCGTGGTGGTCGTGCTTGCGAGCGTTGCGATCGGAAACGTTTCAGATGGGATCGACATGATGGCCGTGCGCACCTTCTTGAATGACCACACGGTTGCTATCGCGATAGGGGGCTGTGTGGTGTCAGTTGCCCTTTATGTTGTGAGCGCATTCATCGCCGCACGCCTCTATCAGGCTCGCGAACTGTAAAATAGATCGAAGCACGTGGCGCAAACGGAACGATCTCGCTTTTTGCGAGCGCACCTGCGCTGCTGTGCTTCGCTGTTGTTCTATGAAAGGGCTCATGATGGATTATCAGAAGATCACCTACACCGTTGAAGAGGGCATTGCGGTCATCGCGATGGCGTGCAAAGAGAACTTGAACGCGCTCGATATGCAGATGGGTACCGAATTGCTCGATGCGATACGTAACGCGGAAACGAACGACAACGTGAAGGTGCTCGTGATCAAAGGGCTCGAGCGTTCGTTCTCTGCAGGTGGCGATGTGGGGATGCTCCATGGTGTCTTCGAATCGGGCGAGCCGATGGACATGGCAGCCATGATGGAGAAGAACAGCATCATCACCGACAAGCTCAAGAAGATGGACAAGCTCGTCATCACTTCGGTTGCCGGGTCGGTCGCGGGGGCTGGCGTGAGCTTGGCATTGAGTGGCGATTTCATGATCTGCGCTGATAATGCGAAGTTCATTCTTGCATTCGTGAACCTCGGCCTCGTGCCCGATATGGGTCTTACCTATCTGCTCTCGAAGACCATTGGCCCTGCGCGCACGATGGACTTAGCGGTAACGGGTCGCCCGGTGGATGTAGCGGAATTCTACGACTGGGGTCTCGTTCATCGCGTCGTGCCTGCCGATATCTTGGACGAAGAGACGATGAAATTCGCACGCAAGCTGGTACGCGGTCCACTGGTCGCTTACAAGAACATCAAGAAGCAGATCTACACTGTTGAGTATGCGGAGTATCTTAAGTGGATCACGACCGTTGAAGTGCCCACGCAATGCGAATGTGCTGCTACGCAAGATTTCCGCGAAGGTGTCTACGCTTTCATCGAGAAGCGCCGCGCAGCATTTGCAGGGAATTAGCACGAGCAGCACTCATCGTTGAAGAGTATCGTTTGAGGCTCGTGGCCTAGGAGGGCTGCGAGCCTTTTACTCCTTTGAGCCGCTACCCGAGCCTGCAGCCATCTCAGCGATGGCGTCGCTCGAGCGTTTGATCTTCGCCTCGATACGCTCTTTTTCGTCGCCTGTTGCAGGTGTGGGTTGGTAGTTGTTTCGCGAGCTTACTGAAGAGATCGAACAGGGGATCACGTTCGTGTTGTCGATCGTGACATCGTTGCCGCGTACCGTGAAGGTCTGTTGAACGATCATGCAATCCTTATCGCTGGGGTTCTTGTTGCCACCGAAGCAGAAATTGCCCAAGCTGTAGACGATCGTATGCCCGTTGTAGTTCTCCATGCCTTGGATCACATGCGGGTGCGATCCGACCACGAGCGTTGCTCCAGCATCGATGGCGGCATGTCCGAGTTCCATCTGAACGCTGTCGGGCACGGTCTCGCGCTCGGTTCCCCAGTGGAAGAACACCACGATGATCTGCGCTCCTGCTTCTTTGGCGGCGTTGATGTTGTTCACCATCTCGTCTTTGATGCCAGCGCCTTCGGCCAGTTCGTACGTTCCGACGAGCGCAACCTTCACGCTTTTCACATCCAGATACGCGATGCGATCGTAGCCGAAGGTGGGAATGCCCACGGCCTCGACCGCTTCGATGGTGTCGGTGTAGCTTTGGTCGCCGTAGTCGCGCGAATGATTGTTCGCGAGCGATGCGGCATCGACGTTACCCGCCTTGAGTATCTCGGCGTATTCGCGCGGTGCTTTGAACGCGAAGGTCTTATCGGCGCGCGTAGTGGAATCGGTGAGGGTGCCTTCCATGTTCACGATCGTGGCATCGTCGGCGGCGAAGATATCGGCCACGTTCGCGAAGAAATAGGCGGGGTCGCCCACTTCGTTGTATTTTGCGTTGAAGCTGGTAGAGCGATCGAAGCCCTCGTCGGTGCCGAGTGTGCAATCGCCCGCGAAGGAAAGCGTGATCGTTTGGCCTTCAGAGGCAGCTTTGTCCGAGGCAGCAAGCGTTCCTTCATTGTTCGATTCGCCTGAGGAGCAGGAGGTGCAGGAGCTGAATGCGAATGCGACTGCGATAAGAGCGATGAGGGCGAAAGCGATCCAGATCGTTATGGGGAACTTGTGACGCACTTCTTGAACGGCGCTGTAGGGCTGGGCGCTTCGCGGGCGTGCTTGCGCTTGGGAATCGCGCTTGGAGGTGCCTGCTTGATTTCGTGCGTTGTGCTTGGAGGCAGGCATTCTCTCTTGGTTGCGAGATGCAGTTCTTGCTGAAGTTGTACGCACCCGATCGCGCGAGGGCTGTGCGTGTTCGCGGGAGTTTGCCGAAGAAGACTTGCGAGCATTCGGCGTGAATTCCCTGGTGGCCGATGTGGATGCTTGGGTGCTGGAAGCAGCGGTGCGCTCACGAGCGGTTCGTTCGCGGGTTGCTTCGTTTCGCGCTGTATTGCGCGCGACGTTTTGCTTCGCTTTGCGCGGGGCAGGGCGGTCGGTGCGCTTCGTAGGCTTTCTATCTTGCTTTTTATTATGTTGATATGGCATATGCCACCTTTTTCTTAGTAAGCTAGAGAAATAGTAACAAAGACTGCGCCATGATGACCAGGGAAGAAAGGCGTTTGGGCATGATAATCAAGAAATCGCCGTGCGATATCGATGCGATGGCGAAAGCGGGGGAGCTCTCTGCGCGCGCGCTTCGCGTGGTTGGTGCTGCGGTGAAGCCGGGTGTGACCACGCTCGAGCTCGATCGTATCGCCGAAGAGACCATCCGCCAGGGCGGTGGCATTCCGGCGTTCAAAGGCTATGGTGGATTCCCAGGCTCTATCTGCGCGTCGATCAACGAGCAGATCGTGCATGGCATTCCTTCCGAGGAGGTCGTGCTGCAAGAGGGCGATATCATCTCGATCGATACGGGCGCTACCGTGGGCGGTTGGGTCGGCGATAATGCCTGGACGTTTCCCGTAGGGAAGATCTCGCCGAAGAAGCAGCGGCTGCTCGAGGTGACCGAGGCGAGCATGTGGGCAGGCATCGATGCTGCGCGTGCGGGGAATCATTTGGGCGACATCGGACACGCCGTTCAGACGATCGCCGAAGATGCGGGGTATGGCGTCGTGCGCGAATATGTGGGGCACGGGATCGGCCGCGTTATGCATGAAGAGCCGAATGTGCCGAATTACGGGCGCAAGCATACGGGTCCGTTGCTCGAGGTGGGCATGGTGCTGGCGATCGAGCCGATGATCAACATGGGCACGCGTAAGACCAAGCAGCTATCCGATGGTTGGGGCGTGATCACGCGCGACGGGAAGCCAAGCGCGCATTTCGAGAAGACGGTAGCTATTACGGAAGAGGGACCACGGCTGCTTACGATCGAGCCGGATTTCAAGCGCCCGGTCGAATAGCGTCCGTTTGAGCCGTGGCTACTCGTGCGCGGTGAGCGTTGTGCCCATGCCGAAGCCGTAGCTGCCGGCCGTTGCTACTCGTGCGCGCGGGGGTGCGCGGCGAGATATTCTTCCTTCAGATGCGACATTTGCACATGAGTGTAGATCTGCGTTGTGGCGATGTCAGCATGTCCGAGCATGTCTTGGATCGAACGCAGATCGGCGCCCCCTTCGAGCAGGTGGGTTGCGAACGAATGACGCAGCGTGTGAGGGTGAAGGTTCTTCACGCCGATGCTCATACCAGCACGCGCCACGATCGCATGCACGCTTTGACGTGAAAGGCGCCCGCCACGCGCATTCAGAAAGACCGCCGTGGTGGCAGGGGCTTTGGCGCTTTCAAGTTCGGGGCGCACCTCGTTCAAATATTCGATCAGCCGTTCGAAGGCGATGCCTGAAATGGGTACGATACGCTCCTTGCTTCCTTTGCCGAACACCCGCAAAAAGCCTTCTTCGGAAAGGATGTTCGTCCGGTCGAGGTTCACCAGCTCGCTCACGCGCAAGCCGCATCCGTAGAGCACTTCGAGGATGGTCGCATCGCGTTTGCCCGTTGCTGTTGAAGTGTCAACGTTGTCGAGCAGATCGTTCACCTGATCGATCGAAAGCACATCGGGAAGGCGGCCAGGCTTCTTGGGAAGAGGGATCGCTTGAGCTGGATCGGCATCCACATACCCTTCGCGCAAGGCGAAGCGGTGCAATCCCTTTATCGCTGAAAGCCTTCGCTCAAGAGTCGAGACGGCAAACCCCTGATCAAGCTGGCTCTTTTGGAAAGCAAGGATATCATCGCGCTCTATTTGGGCAAGATCGGTCTTGCCGCGCTCTTCAAGGAACGCGCGGTAGGTTGCAAGATCCTTGGCGTAGGCATCGATCGTGAGCGGAGAAGAGCCGCGTTCGATGGCAAGATAGGCAAAGTATTCTTCGATGATCTGTTCCATGGCTTCATTGTAAACGCCTTGGAGCAACCTGTCTTATTTGGTAGTTTTTGTTGTCGTTTGGTTCGGGTTGTTCAGGTAGTTCCCAGGAAAATCTTCAGCTGGTGCTGCTTTTGTTTCATAAGGCGATGTGCGCTCAACGAAATACATGCGATACCACATCAAGAACATCCATACGATGAAGATCTTTCGACTCCGATCAGCTCCGGCAAGATGCTCGTTCAGCAATCGGTCGAGCTCGTCTTTGTTGAAGAACAGCTGCGCTTCGGGACTTTCGAACCACGTTTTTACGCGCCGGGCATTAGCGGGTTCACGCAGCCAAGCGGCAACAGGGACGGGAAATCCTAGCTTTTCCTTTTGCGCCCAATCTGTGGGGATGGCAGTCAAAGAGGCTTTTCTCAAGGCAACTTTGGTCTGTTCAGGTGTTACCCGCATGTCAAGTGGCAGCACGGATGCCGCTGCGAATACTTCTTTATCCAGAAAGGGGACGCGGCTTTCAAGGGAGTGAGCCATCGCCATCTTGTCGGTTTTGAGCAGGATATCTCCCACGAGCCAGTTGCGAATGTCCACGTATTGCATCTGGGTCGGTTCGTCGAAGTCATGATCTTGGGCTTCCTGATAATCGGGAGAAACGACCTCCAGTGGATCGGGTGCCTTCACGGGATCCTTGAGGATTCGCTCGCGTTCTTCCACGGTGAAGGAAACACCATTGGCATTGGTGTAATACCAGTCCGCTACGGTCTCGCTTGCGCGTTCCAGGAAGTTCGCGCCGCGTATGCCGAGCTTTCGCAAGAACGCTGCGCTTGCGCGAAGAAGCGGCTTGGGAAGCTTGCTTAGCCGATCGGTTGCCATGGGAGCCTGATAGATCTTATATCCGCCGAAGAGCTCATCAGCTCCTTCTCCCGAGAGCACGGCCTTCACTTTCTTGGAAGCGATTTGGTCGACGAAGAAGAGCGCAACTGCCGAAGGGTCTCCCGAGGGCTCATCCATATGCCACTGCACATAGGGCAACGCTTTCCAGTATTCATCTTGGGTGATGTATTTGTTCGTGTTGGACACATCCAGTTTTTCAGCAAGTTCAGCTGCCCACGAGATCTCATCTCGCTCGCCTTCGTATTCGCTGAAGCCAACGGTGAAGGTTTGAACCAGTGGATTTTCCTGTGCGAGCAGTGCTGCCATATAGCTTGAATCGATACCGCTCGACATGAAACTACCCACTTCAACATCGGCCACGTTGTGGTAGTGAACGCTCTCGCGCATCGCTTCTCCTACGCGATCAGCTGTTTCGTGAAGCGAGCAGCTTACCTCGTTCTCATCGAAGAGAGGAGACCAATACTGCTTCATCTCTATATGGCCATCCGGATGCACGACCATAGAATGCGCAGGCGGCAGTTTGTAAATGCCTTTGAAAAAGGTTTCAGGAAGCGCACTGAACTGAAAGCTGAGGTACTGCTCAAGAGCCTCGCGATTGAGCTCGCGTTCGTAGGCTGGATGCTCGAGGATGCTCTTTATCTCTGATGCGAAGATGAACTGTTCTTGCTGAACGGTGTAGTAGAAAGGTTTGATGCCGAAGAAATCGCGTGCACAGAACAAAATTTGCTTCTGCTCGTCCCAGATCGCGAAGGCGAACATGCCACGAATGCGGTCCAGTACTTTTTCTCCCCAGGCAATATAGCCTGTGAGCAGAACTTCGGTATCTGACGTGGTCTTGAGTACCCAGCCTTCTGCTTTGAGCACAGCGGCAAGATCGCGGTAGTTGTAAATCTCGCCATTGAACACGATCGCATACTCGCCATTTTGAGATACTACGGGGATATCGCTTGGTTTCTTGTTGGTGCCGAGCGCCTGACCAGCGCTGATGAGTTCAGATACGTGATGATTCGACGTGCGCACCATCGGTTGATAGCTGCCTTCAAGATCGATCAAAGAAAGGCGACGGTGGCCGAGAGCAACGCCGTTTGCAAGATAAGCTCCTTCGCCGTCTGGTCCGCGGTGCGCCATGATGTCGCACATGTTCTTCAGGACCTGAGCGTCCTCGGGTTGAGCATGGGTGAAGCCGCAAATTCCGCACATGGTAGGGTCACTTTCTCCTCTGTTGGATGGGTCGATCATGGTGAATTTGACTTGGCGCTATCCTATGATTCGAGAAGGGCTCCTGTCTCATAACAAGGCATGAACTTATTCTTAAGGTTCTCTTACTAAGCCTTTGAACTGGACTTATGCGTACTGGAGCGCGATAGGCATGCGCGCATGAAAAAAAGCACCGAACACGATCGGTGCTTTTATGCGTCGCAACATCCTTATTTAGTGGAAAGACGGTATTTTGCTTCAAGCGTTCTTAGCGTGGAGCCATCCAGGCCTTGATGATCTCGAGTGCGAGACGGTGCATCTCGTCCAATCCGCCTTCAAGTAAGCCTGCATCGAGATAAGTCTGTATGCAGTTCTGGTGGTCAGCTGCTTGACTATCGCTTGGATCGCTGGCGTAGTTTCCTAAAAGGGTCTTCGCTATTGATCGTTCGTTCTCAATCGGAACCGCTCCTTGTTCGCATACAACCTGTTTCATCTTACGTGTGCGCAGCCGATTGGCAACCGCGAACCCGTCTAGCTGATCTGCGGTATAGCGATTAAGCCAGCTGGTAGGGTCTTTGCATTGTTCGTGCAGGCTTTCGAGTTCCTCTTCTGGACTTGTAGTGTTGAAAAGATACACAGCAAGCACCTCTGGATGCACGGGATGGATGGCACCGTTACGTGGGCGTACCGGATGTGCGAAGTGCTTGATCGCATCAGCCCAGATACATCCTTCAACTATGATGCTCTTGTAATCAGAAAGCATTTGTTCGGCATATACCGAACAAGCACGAGCGACCTTTGAATCCCTGTCTCGACAAGCTTGCACAAAACCACTGGCATCAGTTGCCCAGGTGTCGGGATCGATCGGAAGAAAGCTCATTCCAGCGGATGCAAGGACGCGTCGAATCGCATCGCCTGAGACTGCATCGATTCCGTAAGTTAGCATGATCTCATGAGCCAGCGTGCTTTTCCCGCAGCGGGGTGGACCACCTATGATCAATAGTTTCGGATGAGATGGTAACTTGTTTAGGTGCAGGATCCCATCCCAGTCCATGGTCTCTTCCTTATGGTTGGTTTCTTTGTGGTCATCTTGGTTTGATCTCAATTATTATAAGAGAGAAACGAAGAAAACGAACTCGAGCTTGTGAAGAGACAGCGGGGCGACCATGATCGATCAGATGCCTGACGATTTCGAGATATTGCAAGGCAAAGGACTCGTTATGCTCTCTGCGCCCCATGGCGTTGAGCATACGCGTGCGGGTAGGGTCAAACCTGCCGAAGTGCAGACGAGCGATCTTGCACGCGATCTTCATCGTTCGCTTCATTGTCCCGTCATCATCAAGACGAAGAGCAACGATGATGATCCGAACTACGACGAGCATTCTCCCTATCGTGACGCTCTGGTTGACTACGTGAAGGAAAACGATGCAAGAGTGGTGTTCGACTTGCATCAGCTCTCTTCCGAGCGCGAGGCTGCTTTTATCCTTGGTACGGCGGATGGCAAGAATCTGCGCGACGATATCACGTTGTCGACGCTTTGCAGTTGCCTGGAGGACCTGGGAATAGGAGTGGTGCTTGTAGATGAAGTGTTCAAGGCGAGCGGCCCAAATACGGTCGCGGCTTCAACAGCAAAGAGAGCTGACGTTTCGTGTATCCAGATCGAGATAAATTCGAAATATCTCTGCAAGGATTTTCCTGAATACGCCTATGATCGGATCCGGGATGCGCTTGAAGAATGCATCACATCTCTGAACAGCAATTTTGCCGATCATGTTTACGATAGTGGCTCAACGTTGGTGAGGATCGTTGATGAGACGCTGCCCGTTCAAGATGGTTGTCTCTATAGTGTTGGTGTTCCTTCTGTATTCTATAAAGAAAACTATGTGACTCCGTTTCAGCTGGAATGTCCTAAACAGGGTACTTTGATGGATATCAGTATCGTTCCACAAGATTCGCTTGGTGTTGGTCAGATCGCTATAACGAAGCATGTGCAGCGAACCTTGAAGATAGCGGATCATGCTGATTGCGAGGTTTTCATTCGGAAAGCGCCCTATGCGCGTTTCGACAAGATTCGTGTACAGTCGATCGATAAGGTCAGCTCGGAAGATGTGGTCATCTCCACGAAGATGATCGAGGGAGGGGCAGTTCAAGAACTGCTTGAAGGCGCGGATCTCTTCGGAATAAAAGACGTGGTCACGAACCAGAGCTTTATCGTAAAAGCCAACCACCTTGTTTTTGATGATTCGCTGGATGCGGGGGTTATCAAGCTGAACCGCAGGCAGCGTATACTGCTAGGCGAGCGCTTGCCCTGTCGACTTGAAGACGAGCTGCGCCAGCAAGTGGTTGCGTATATCAAAGCCGAAGAACAGGTTACTGGAACGAGCGAAGAACAACCTACGCGCGAAAATACGATGCAAGCCGCTGATCAGGAGAAACCGCGATTGCTTGATGGACTGGCGATACTCGAAAAGACCTATCCTGTTCATGAGTCCATTCGCCAAGAGAGCCTCTCACATCCTGAAGAGGCGTACTTACGCAAAGTTTTCGAGCGCTGCTTCCCGCCCAGTATCGTCATCAAGCCGATTGTGCTCGGGAAGAAGAGACGCAATATCTTCAAGCGTATTGGCCGATGGATCGCGAATCTGTATGTGGGCAAGAGTACGCTCTCGCTCATGTGTCGGCGCCCTTATGCCAATGATGAGAACGATCGTGCGGTTCGCATGACGAAGGACAATATGGCGCATTTGGGCATTGATGAAATGGACAATGTCATCATCTCTTACAAGGATAAAGAGTGCATCTGCCAGGTCTTTCCCATCGAAGATGAGAGCAAACTACAGGCGAACAATCTCTATACTCCCATCGATATGACGATCGGGATCCCGTTGCCGATCCGTACCGAACTTGGCATAACCGATCTGGATTCGACGGTGAAGGTGGATCGCGACACCGCGTTCATCATGAAGAAATGCGCCAACGAACAGGTTATCCCCGTTCTGCTGGCGCTATTTTCCATGAACTTCTTGCAAGATTGCCCGCTCTATGTGCCCATCATCATCTTCTTGGTTATCGCGCCGATCATCATCTACGTGAACCTCTCCTCAAAGCGCAATTCACGTGGGAAGTACTAGAAATGGTGAAGACCAATACCGTTAGATAGGAGACAGCATCATGCTCATGAAAGAAATATCTCAATCGATCGCTGCGTTCGCATCGGACGCGCCGACTATGGACCAGTTGATGTCTGCTCTTCGATTTGAAGGGATGCATCATTCTGAAGATCAAAGATGGGTTGCATTGGAGTTCGTTGCTGGTTTGGTTTCAGAGAATGCTACCCGCGCATTTTTCCCCGATGATTTACCGATCGTTACGTTCGATCCTGAGGAAAACCTCGTTGATGTTTTGCAGCGATGCGTAGAACTTGCTGATCCGGCGCAGTTCGACGACCTATCAGCAAAGCATGAAGCCAGTATGACCTGCCAAGGACTTGAAGAAATGATCGGGGCGGCAAAGGAGCTGGACTAACGAGTGACAAAATGCTTCTATGCTTGAATCATGAGTGGGCTGAAGACTAGTTATATATCCATTGAAGAGCAGATTCGCACGCAGCCAGATCGACCGCATCGATAGCGAACACGCCTTCGTTGGGATTATTCAAGCATTGCTTTATTGTCGCGCAGCGTTCACGAACCCCATGAAGAGCGGATGGGGTTTGGTGGGACGGCTCTTGAATTCGGGGTGGCCTTGACTTGCCACGAACCACGGGTGATCGGGAATCTCGATCATCTCGACCAAGCGCTCGTCTGGCGAGACACCCGATATCGTAAGACCGGCTTTCGTGAGCGTGTCGCGATAAGCGTTGTTCACTTCGTAGCGGTGGCGGTGACGCTCATAGATGAGCTCTTCACCATACGCTTCATTCGCGCGTGAACCCGGTATGACCTTGCAAGGGTAGGCCCCGAGGCGCATGGTGCCGCCTTTGTCTTCGATGTCTTCTTGTTCGGGCATGAGGTCGATCACGCGATAGGGGGCCTCATCGTCGAACTCAGCAGACGTTGCCCCTTCCAAACCAGCTACGTTACGAGCGAATTCGCAGACAGCCGCTTGCAGACCAAGGCAGATTCCGAGGAACGGAATGTTGTGTTCGCGTGCATAGCGTGCTGCTTCGATCTTGCCTTCGAAAGCACGTTGCCCAAAACCGCCGGGCACTAAGATGCCCTGCATTTCACCGAGCAGCTCATCGGCATTTTCAGCGGTGAGCTCTTCGCCATCGATCAGATGCACTTCCACATCGGTGCCTTGCGCGATGCCTGCATGATGGAGTGCTTCGATGATCGAGAGGTACGCATCGGGCAGGCTCACGTATTTGCCCACGACTGCGATATTCGTCGTGTCTTCGCAGGCGGCGCGCGCGTCGAGGAACGTTTGGAGAGGCGAGAGGTCGATCGGAGTAACGGGTAGATTGAGCTTCTCAAGCACCTGCACATCGAAGTCTTGCGCAGCGAGCATGATGGGCACCTCATAGATTGAAGGCGCGTCGGTACAGGAAAGCACTTCGCGCGGTGCCACATCGCAGAAGAGCGCTATCTTCTCGCGCACGCCACACGAGATCTCGTGATCGGAGCGACAGACGATGAAATCGGGCTGAACACCCAGTGAGCGTAGTTCCTTCACACTGTGCTGGGTAGGCTTGGTCTTCACCTCGTGAGCTGCAGCGATATAGGGCACGAGCGTCACGTGTACGAAACAGACATCGTCGGCAGGTCGTTCGCGCATGAATTGACGTGCAGCTTCGATGAAGGGAAGCGATTCGATGTCGCCGATCGTGCCGCCGATCTCTGAGATGACGATATCGGCATTCGTCTGATCGGCAATGCGGTAGAGACGTTCCTTGATCGCTTCGGTCACGTGCGGAATGACCTGCACGGTGCCACCGAGAAAATCGCCACGACGCTCCCGTGCGATGAGCGTTTGATAGATCGATCCTTGGGTGAAGTTGGATTCCTTGGTGAGGCTTTCGTCGATGAAGCGTTCATAATGTCCCAGATCGAGGTCGGCTTCTTGACCATCGTCGGTAACGAAGACTTCGCCGTGCTGGAAAGGAGACATGGTGCCAGGATCGACGTTTAGGTACGGATCCATCTTTTGCATGGTCACTTTGTAGCCGCGTGCTTTGAGCAGATGTCCGAGCGATGCTGCGGTAATGCCCTTGCCGAGCGATGAAACTACGCCGCCCGTAACGAAAATGTGCTTAGCCATGATACTCCTAACGGTGAACACCCTGCGTAGAAGACGTTCGAGCTCCCACGGGCTGACCTCTGTCCAACCGTTATTCAATTTTACGAGGAAAATAGAGCCGCTTGAACGAGGGTGCCGTAAGTTCACACGCTTTTAATCAAATGGAAATGAAGTGGATGACGAACGATGGGGTAGTTTGTCATCTTATTGCTTGAAAAAGGTTTCGGCGGCGTAGTCGTAGAAGGATTTCGCCTGGTAGCGCAAGAGGAGCGTGGGCTCTTTGCCGGTTGCTACGACGATCTTGCGGATAGGGGAGTCGAACGTGATGCGCTCGCCATCGATGAACAGCGTAGCAGCACGGCTTGCTGGTGAGCTGTCCAAGTCGATCTCGACCACGTCGGACGAGCCAGTGAGCAGCGCGCGCGATTGAAGCGTGTGCGGTGCAATGGGCGCAACGATGAGCCCTTGATAGCTTGGATCGACGAGCGGTCCACCCACGGAAAGCGCATAGCCGGTAGAGCCCGTGGCGGAAGCAACGATAAGTCCATCGCTGCGCATATTGGCGATGAGCGAATCGGAAACGCTGTAGCTGAATCCGATCATGCGGCCTTGATCGCCTCGTGCGATGACCATTTCGTTCAGGGCGAAGAAGCGCTGCGGTTCGCCTTCGCCTTTGAGGATCGGGTCTGCGGTATGACGATCGCAGGAGTCTTCGCTCTTGGTGGATTCGTCAACAAAGGTTGAATGCGCTGATGGATCGGTGCTTTCGGCCGAGGGAGCCTTCGTCTTCTCATGGATGAGCGGATAGACCTCGAAATCATCTTGCTTCGCCGCGGCAGCATCGAGGTCGTCTTCGCAATAGACCTCCACCTGCAGGTTGGTGCGTGCTTCATAGGATACTTCGCCAGCGAGCGCCTCGCTCACGATCTGGATGATGCCCTCATTGTTGGGGTTGGCCATGAATCCGAGGTGCCCGAAATTCACGCCGAGGATGGGGATGCGGCGCGTGCCGATCTGGTTGGCGGTGCACAGGATCGTGCCATCGCCCCCTAAAACAACCGCTAGATTGAAAGCTGGCTCTTCACTCGTGGGGAATTGGTCGATAATAGAACAGTTCGACCAAAGGTCGTCACGATCGTAAGTCTGATAGTCGATATGCTGCTTATCGAAGAACGCTTCGAGCAAGAGGGATGCTTCGAGCGCTTTTGGATTGTAGTTATTGCGAACGATCAGAACACGCATGTGACTTTCCTTGAGCTTCCCTTACTATGGTTGATTGAGTCTACTCATTATAGTCGCACAAAGAGGACCTGTGGCAAACGATTCAAGCTCGAATATCATCAAGAACACCAGCCTGATCACGCTGGCAACGCTCACCTCGCGCGTAACCGGATTGGTGCGCACATGGGCGATGGCGTTCGCGCTCGGCAATACGGTTTTGGCCTCAGCGTACAACATCGCCTACAACATGCCGGCCATGATCTATGAACTTGCCGCAACCGGTATCTTAGCCACGGCATTCCTGCCGCTCTATCTGCTGCAGAAGGAAAAGAACGGCGATAGCGGGGCGCAGACGTTCGCCTCCAACATCCTCACGCTCACCACGATCGTGCTCGGGCTTCTGGCGCTTGCCTGCTCGATCTTCTCTGCGCAAGTCATCGAGACGCAAACGTTCGCCGGGGGAGACCCAGCGGCGAAGGAGATGGCTATCTTCTTCTTCCGCGTGTTCGCCGTGCAGATCTTGCTTTACGGATTGGGTGCGGTGATCACTGGCATCCTGAATGCGGAGCGGTCGTATT
Organism: uncultured Eggerthella sp.; assembly: GCA_958409415.1. Lineage (GTDB taxonomy): Bacteria > Actinomycetota > Coriobacteriia > Coriobacteriales > Eggerthellaceae > Anaerotardibacter. Next base: position 37,411 of record CATYMO010000003.1, read on the forward strand.
TGGCACCTTCGCTCGCGCCCGTGCTCAACAACCTGGTGGTCATCGTGACCATGTTCGGCTTCGTGCCGCTCTCTTCGTGGAACCCCTCCTTTGCTATGTGGTGGTTGGCGGTGGGAACATCGCTCGGTGTGCTCGTGCAGTTCGGCGCTCAGATCCCTGCGCTCATAAAACGAGGTGTGCGCTTGCGCGCGTATGTGAACCTGCGCGACCCCATGCTGGTCGAAGCATTGAAGGTGGCTGCGCCGATGTTCCTCTACGTTGCCGGCACGATGATCACGTTCTCCTGCAAGAACGCTTTCGCGCTCCAGGCTACGCCGAACGGCCCTTCAACCCTGAATTACGCTTGGATGTGGTATCAGTTGCCCTATGGCGTTATCGCGGTATCGCTTGGCACCACGCTTTTGACCGAGCTTTCGGATTGCGCCGCACGTGATGATTGGCCGGGTTTCCGTCGCTTTGTTTCGAGTGGCTTGCGCAACACGTTCTTCCTCATGATCCCGCTCGCGGCCATGGTGTGTTCGCTGGCTTTCCCGCTCATGCAGATGTTCCAGGCAGGTGCATTCTCCGCTGAAGATACGCAGAGCGTCGGCATCATCCTCATGTTCTGGACGCTCAGCTTGCCCTTCTACGCAGGCTACATGTATATGTATCGCGTCTTCGCCGCCATGCGTAAGTTCGTTCAGTTCGCGCTCGTGGATTTTGCGCTGCGCTTCGTGCAGGTCTTCTTCTACTGGTATCTTTGCTCTGGGCCCGTGGGGTTGGTGGGTATCCCGGTAACGGACTTCTTCTTCTACGGCATCATGTTCGTGGTGTGCTCACTGATCGTGCGCAGCAAGGTCGGCTCATATGGCAACAAGCGTATCGCGAGCATGTTCGCCAAGACGCTCATTGCGAGCATCATCGCTGGCGTGGTGGTGTTCTTCGTGTCGCAAGGCGTGCTCAGTGCGTTCCCGCTTGGGGGAGCAGCAGCTATTTTCGAAGCGGTCGCGATCGTGTGCGTTTGCGGTATCTTAGGGCTGGTCATCGCGTTCGGGCTTTGTAGGGTGTTGCGTGTTCCCGAGTACCAGCTGCTCGGCTCGATCTTAAGTAAGCTCAAGAGCAAACTTATCCGCCGCTAGTCGAGAGCAGGGGTAGGCCGAAGGGTCCGGTAGGTTCTCCGGCGAGCAGCATGCCCATGGGGCACTTGTAATTACCCGACCTCTAGCACACTCCAGCTGCTCGGTTCGATCTTAGGTAGCTCAAAGGCAAACTCCTGCACCGCTAAGCACTCTCTTTTGTTCGCATAAGCGCTTCCGGAAGCGGCTAAACAATGCTTCTCATAGGGCCTTCGCTCGCCTGCTTTTGGGCGTTCCCACTTTGCTCCCACCTTGTTCCCACTTCGAGCCATTTTCGTCTGAAAACTGAAAGAACAAGCGCCAAAATGGCCTTCAGAGCGTCTTGCGTCAGCAAATCTTCAAAAAATGCTCCACTTTGCTCCACCAACGGCATAACAAAATCTAGCTAAAAACGCACTACCGAACCACAACATATAGTGCCAAGTTCAATACTTGTGCCAAAAGTGGTGGTAAAAGTGGGAACAAAGTGGGGCAAAAATGCATTTTGTGTTGCAATGTGGGGCTGATGGACTTAAAATACATTGCAGCGGAGAGTCTTATTTTGAGAGGAGGAGGAGTGAGCGAACTCTTAGGCGAATACCGTCACAAGATGGATGCCAAGGGACGCCTGTCGCTTCCTTCGTCTTTCAGGAAAGTGCTCTCACAGGATCTCAGGATCACTCCTGATCCGGAAAACCAATGTCTGTATGTCTTTGAAGTGGATGACTACTCGAACTGGGTAGAAGGACTCTTCGAAGGCGAAGGTGGTTTTGACGTTAGCAGCAAACGCAAGTCTGCTCTACGTAAGGTACTCAATTCTCGCGTGAGGAACTGCGAGATTGATAACTCGGGCCGCATCCACCTTACCCCCGCTCAGCGAGAGATCGCCGGGCTGGACAAAGACGTGGTGTTCGTCGGTGATGAAGATCATTTTGAGATCTGGGACGCGAAGCGTTGGGATGATTTCGTCGGCTCTGTCGATCTGGCATCGCTGATGAGCGAATCCTAGAGCTTGCACTGTGACAAACGAATATCGGCATATACCTGTTCTGCTCGATGAATGTCTCTCCGGTTTAGAGCTCTCAGCGGGCAAGACCTTTGTCGATGCGACGCTTGGTGGCGCGGGGCATTCGCTCGAAGCAGCCAAGCTGATCGGGGCAACCGGGCACCTCATCGGCATCGATCAAGATCAGGTAGCACTCGATGCAGCAACTGCGCGACTTTTTGCCCTGCCAGACGAGATACGCCCAGAAATCGATGTTCTCTACGGAAACTTCGGCATGCTCGACGAATTATTGGTCGAAGCGGAAGTTCCACAGATCGATGCGATCCTCTTCGATATTGGCGTTTCCTCTGTGCAGATCGATACGCCTTCTCGCGGCTTTTCCTTTAAGGAAAATGGCCCACTCGATATGCGGATGAATCCGAGTAAACACACCATAACCGCAGCAGAGATCATCAACACCAAAAACGCAACAGATCTCGCTCGGATCATCCGGTCATATTCAGACGAGAAATGGGCTAACCGCATCGCGGAATTTATTGTGAAAACCCGCGAAAAGGCGCCTATCACAGAAAGTCAGCAGCTTGTCGAGATCATCAAGGCTGCGATACCCGCCTCTGCCAGAAGGAGCGGCGGGCATCCAGCCAAACGAACGTTTCAAGCGTTGCGCATCGAAGTGAACGGGGAGCTCGACATGCTCCGCAGTGGATTGGAAGCGGCGATCCGTTGGCTTGCTCCAGGGGGACGCATCGCGGTCATCAGCTATCACTCGCTCGAAGATCGCATCGTCAAAGATACTTTCAAAGAGTACGCCAAAGGTTGCACCTGTCCGCCCGACCTGCCCGTTTGCGTGTGTGGAAACAAGCCGATACTCGAGATCATCACCCGCAAGCCCATCGTGCCGAACGCTGAAGAGGTTGCCCGCAATCCCCGAAGCAGGAGCGCGAAACTGCGCATCGCGAAGCGCCTTGATGAAGTATCCTCATGAGCACGCAGTCCACTCACATCCTGCGCGTTCGCTCGTATAGAGATATAGTGCCGAAAGGTTGGTGAGAACGGTGGCAGGAGCACCCGCATATCGCTACGATACTGCCGTGCAAAGCCCGGTACGTGAACACCAGCAGCCTCCCGTTCGTGTTGTACCGGGGCGTAAGCATGAGATCCAACATGGTCTTACCGACTTCCATGTTCTTATCGTTAAAGTTATCGTTGCCGCTCTGGCGGTGGTGCTTTGCATCGGCTTCATCCAAGTCGGGCTTGCTTCGGCAGCGTATAGTGCAGCATCTGCTTCGAGCGAATTGCGCTCGGAGATCGCGACCATGCGTTCCGATGGTCAATCGCTCGCCGTTCAGAAGAGCCTTATCGCATCACCGAGCAATCTGCGCACTATCGCTGCAGATCAGCTTAAGATGGCTGCTCCGGCAACTGCTTCAACGATCACGCTCGAACCCGATGTGGTCGCCTTTGATTCGACCGGCAATATCTCTCTTACGGAAAGCATCGCAGCTGTTGCCGCATTGGAGTAGGTCCTATGCCGTATTCGAAGAATCCCCGTTCGGGAAAACCTTCTCGTAACGCTTCACCTCGCATGCGACGCAAGGCTCAGATGCCTGCGCCTTCTTCGTATACCACACATGCTGCAGCTACGTTCGAGACGAGCCCGCACCGTTTGAGCATCCTGCTCGTGATCGTTCTCGCGATCGCGATCATCGTGTTCGGACGTTTGGCGTGGGTGCAGATCATCGATGCTCATGCCATCGAGCATGCCAGCGACTCGCAGCGCACCGTTACGGTAGATGTCGAACCGCGTCGTGGAACGATCTACGATCGCAATGGCGTGGTGCTCGCGACCACGGTCGATGCCTACAATTTCTTCTGCCATCCGCATAAGCTGCAAGATCCTGAGCAGATCGATAAGCTCGTAAGCGCACTGGTGCAGGCATGTGGTGGCAACGCTTCTGAATACCGTGAGAAGATCGAGCAGGACACCAATTTCGTCTACCTGTTCAAAGGAGCGGATGAAGAGCAGCTCGAAGCGGTGAAGGATCTGGGGATCGATGGCTTCGACTACGAGAAGACCAACAAGCGCATCTATCCGTGTGGTTCGATCGCTAGCCAGATCATCGGCGTGGTGAACAACGAAGGCCAGCCGATCTCGGGTCTTGAGCTCTACTACAACGACATCCTTGGCGGAACGCCGGGCAAGAAGACCACCATGTACAGCAAGGAAGGCGTGCCGGTTCCTGGTGCAACGAAGATCGAAACTGAAGTGGTGAATGGCCAGGATATCGTTATCTCGATCGATGTCGAGTTGCAAGAGCGCGTTGAAAAAGCGGTGGTCAAACGAACTGATGAGGTTGACGGCAAAACGGGCTTCGGTGCAGTCATGAATGCCGAGACGGGCGAGATGCTCGCGTGCGCTTCAGCTCCTACCTTCGATATCACCGACCTGTCTTCGGTGAAAGAAGGTGCAACGAACCTTTCCGGCATCTCACTGCATTATGAGCCAGGTTCGGTGTTCAAGCCGATCGCGATGCTCGCAGCACTCGAAGAGGGAACGGTCGAGCCAGACAAGAGCTACTTCTGCCCTGCTGTTCTTGAAGTAGGGGATCATAAGATCACCGACTCGCACGAACGCCCCGATGAGGACATGACCGCGACCACTATCATGGCTGATTCGTCGAACATCGGCATGTCCATGATCGCGAAAGAGCTCACCTTCTCGAAGTTCTACGAGTATCTGCAGAAGTATCGGATCGTCGAAGACACGAAGATCGACTACCCAGGGGCGGTGAATGGCTACTTGGCGCCACGCGATAAGTGGACCGAGGTGCAAGGCTACAACATCAGCTTCGGTCAGGGTGTTGAAATGAGCCCGATCCAGATCATGCGCTTCTACGGCATGCTCGCCAACAATGGCACGATCGCGCAGCCGCATTTCTTGATCGACGTGCCGTCGAAGAGCGAGGAGCTCGAATATCCTACCGAGAAGATCGTGGATAACGATTCAGCGATCGATAAGCTCGATGGCATGCTCGAGGCGGTCGTTGAGGATGGTACTGGCACGCAAGCGCAGATCAGGGGCTATCGCGTGGCTGGCAAGACGGGCACAGCGGAGATCGCTAGCCCGAACGGAGGCTATAAGAAAGACGCGTACAACATCTCATTCGTTGGGTATCTGCCCGACGCTTCGACGAAGCTCGTGTGCTTCGTTGGTGCGAACGACGTACCTGGCGAACGAAAGACCGTACCTGCCTTTCAAGATATAATGGAATTTGCGATCGATCGCTACAACATCACGCAAGACTAGGACGGCTATGACAGATAGAACCTGCGCAGAACTCTTCGACCACACACATGCTACGATCATCGGCGACGCCGATCGACCCATCTTAGGAGTCGCATACCGCAGCGATCAGGTGAGACCCGGAGATGCGTTCTGTTGCATCGTTGGCTTGAAAGCCGACGGGCACGCCTTCGCGCAGGATGCCGTCGATCGTGGTGCAACGGTATTAGTGGTCGAGCGCATGCTCGAAGTGAAGGGGGATAACGATGTTACCTTCATCCTCGTTAACGACACGCGCAAGGCAATGGCTCATCTTGCGGCTCACTTCTATCGAATGCCAACTCAAGATCTTTCTCTCGTAGGGATCACGGGAACGAACGGTAAGACCACGACCGCCCATCTAGTCGAGCATATCGCTTCGATGCTGGGGAAGACCACCGGCATGATCGGTACGGTGGGGATCGATATCGCAGGCAAAGCGCTGCCCGCCGATCACACCACGCCTGAATCGTGTGACTTGCAACATATCTTCGCGCAGATGCGCGATGCGGGATGCGAGGTGGTGGCCATGGAGGTAAGCTCGCACGCGCTCGATCTCGATCGCGTGTGGGATTCGACCTTTGCGGTCACTGCCTTCACCAACCTTACGCAGGATCACCTCGACTACCACAAGACGTTCGAAGCGTATTTCGCTGCGAAGCGGCGGCTCTTCTCTGCGGATTATCCCGCCAAACGCGTTATCAACATCGATAGCACGTGGGGAGAGCGGCTTGTTGCCGACGCGCTCGAACAGGGCGATGAGGTTATCACGACCGGATTCGCCGAGAACGCCGACATTCATCCGATCGAGATCGCCTATGATGCCTGCCGCACCCGCATCGTGCTGGGCGTGCGCGGGGAGGCGATCGCCTTCGAGTATCCGCTCGTGGGCAAATTCAATGTGGAGAACGTGATGAGTGCTTTCGGTATCGCGCTCGAACTCGGCTTCGCGCCGCACGATATCGCACGAGCCTTGAGCGATGTGCCGCCGGTGCCAGGACGCATCGAGCACGTGATGCTCGGACCGGGCGAAGGCAGCGATCGCGCGCGCAAGATCGCGGTGTATGTCGACTACGCCCATACGCCCGATGCGATCGAGAAAGCGCTCGCGTCGGTCAAGCAACTTACGAAGGGCAAGACCATCGTCGTGTTCGGCTGCGGAGGCGATCGCGACGCGACCAAACGCCCGCTCATGGGCAAGGCTGCGCTCGCGGCGGACTTCGCGGTGGTCACTTCTGATAATCCTCGTACCGAATCGCCCGATGCGATCATCGCCGACATCGTTGCCGGCATGCAGGAATGCGGTGAGCGCTTCAGCGTCGAGCCCGATCGTAAGCGTGCGATCGAGCATGCGCTCTCGCTCGCGCATCCGGGAGATTCCGTGCTTATCGCAGGCAAGGGCCACGAAGACTATCAGATCATCGGTACGACGAAGCATCCCTTCGACGACCGCAGCGTTGCGCGTCAAGCGCTCAAGGAGCTCGATCAGTAAACGATGAGGCTCAATTCCAAACAGATCGCAGAATTCACAGGCGCTACCGTGATCGTCGAAGCGCTCGATCCCTCGCAGCTTGCGCTCGGGATCACGTGGGATTCACGCGATGTGCAGGAGGATTTCGTCTATGTGGCGCTTCCAGGAGCGCGTGTCGACGGGCACGATTTCATCGATGAGGCGCTGCGGAAGGGCGCACACATCATCCTTTGCATGCAGGGGGTGCCTGAGAGCACGCGCATCCTCGCACACGAGATGGGAGCTGCGATCCTTGAAGTGAGCTCGACCTTCTCTGCTATCACCGATCTTGCACGCGGCTGGCGCGGCTTCATCAAGGGCACCGTGGTCGCGCTCACGGGCTCGACCGGCAAGACCACCACGAAGAATCTCTTGCGCGATGTTCTTGCGAGCACCTTCAAGGTGGTGGCGACCAAAGGCAACCAGAACAACGAGCTTGGCGTGCCCAAAACGCTTTTGGATGCGAATCCCGAAACCGATTTCGTGGTCGTTGAGATGGGCATGCGCGGATCGGGGCAGCTGCGAGAGCTCTGCGATTTCGTGAAGCCCGAGGTTGCGCTCATCACCAATACGGGCGAGTGCCACATCGAGCTTTTAGGTTCGCGTGAGGCGATCGCAGCGGCGAAAGCTGAAGCGGTCGAAGCGTTGCCTGCAGGAACGGGGCTTGCGGTCCTGAACTATGCAGACGACAACACGCTCTTCATCTGCGAGACTGCGCAAACAGCAAAGCGCAGCATTCGCGTGATCTACTTCGATGGCTCGGGAACCTTCGATGCTCAGACCAATGAGGGCGTGCCCTGCGTATGGGCAAGCGACATCGAGCTCGATGGTGCTGGCTGTGCGCATTTTTCGCTCCATTTCCCCGGCGAGGCGAAAGCACTCGCTTGCGAACTGGGTCTTCGCGGTGTTCATAATGTCTCGAATGCGAGTGCGGTGGCAGCGCTCGCCTGGCAAGCAGGGGTCGATCCGGCTCGTATCGCTCACGCGCTCAAAGCATCCGCGCCCGAAGCAGGGCGCCAGGAGATCCTGCAGGGCAAGGGCGAGATCACGATCATCAACGACGCCTATAACGCGAACCCTGATTCGATGCGTGCGTCACTGGCCATGTTTTCCGCGCTCAACGTGAAGCACAAACGCTATGCTGTATTAGGTGATATGGGTGAGCTCGGCAGTTTCGCCGAGGCTTGTCACGAAGCGGTTGGCATGTTCGCTGCTACGCAAAAGCTCGACTACCTCATCTGCGTGGGGGAGTTGGCACGCTCTATCGCTCGTGGTGCGCTCGAAGCGGGTTTCCCCGCTGACCACGTCGTGTCGGTCGCGACGCGCGGAGAGGCGCTCAACGAATTGGATACCCATCTCGAACCAGGAGATGCCGTGCTGGTCAAAGCGTCTCACTCCATGGAGTTGGAACGCATCGTCAGGGGGCTATTAGCATAATGCTTGCAGTGTATGCACAGTATCCGACCTTCACCGTGTTCCTTGCGGTGTTCTTGGGCGCGCTCGTTACGATGGTGCTCATGCCGTTTTGGATCAGGGGATTGAAGAAGCACCTGATCGGGCAGCAAGTCCGCGCCGATGGTCCCGAAAGCCATCTGGTGAAGCAGGGAACGCCCACCATGGGCGGCGTAGTCATGCTCGTGGCAATGGCGATCACGGTGTTTTTGCTCGCAGCTCCAGAGCTCGATACCACCTTCATCATGCTGGCGATCATCTTAACGGGTGTGTTGGGCCTCATCGACGATGCTTCGAAAGTGGCGAAAGAGCGTTCGCTCGGTCTTACGCCAAAGGCAAAGCTCATCGGCCAGTTCCTCATCTCGACCGCATTCGTGCTCGCGGTGGTAAATTGGCTCGGGGTGGCGCCTACCATCGATATTCCCTTCGTTGCCACGCTCGATTTCGGCATCCTCACCACCACGCTTCCCTTCGACGTTCCTGCAGGGCAGTTCAGCATCCCGTGGCTCTATCTGATCTTCTGCGACATCCTGCTCATGGGGCTTTCGAACGCGACCAACCTCACCGATGGTCTCGACGGTCTTGCAGCGGGTACGGTCATGATGGCGATCCTCGTTATGGCGGCGATCGCGTATCGTTTGGGCATGCTCGATGCGGCGCTCGTGGGTGCAGCTATCGCAGGTTGCTGCATCGGCTTTCTGTGGTTCAACGCCTATCCAGCCGATATCTTCATGGGCGATACGGGCTCGCTTGCGCTCGGCATGGCGCTCGGCTGCATCGCCATCGTTACGAAGACCGAGGTCATCTCGCTTATCATCGGCGGACTCTTTGTCATCGAAGCGCTTTCCGTCATGATCCAGGTGTTCTACTTCAAGCGCACGAAGAAGCGCTTGTTCCTCATGGCACCGCTTCACCATCATTTCGAGAAGCGCGGATGGAGCGAAGTGAAGGTAGTCGTGCGTTTCTGGATCATCTCGGCATGCTTCGCTGCTGTCGGATTCTGCATCTTCTTCGCCCAAACGATGGTAGCCTAGAGATAGGCATCATCTGCCCGAGCGAGAGGAAGGATCGTCCATGAGCGAAAATCCATCGATGTGCGTGAGCCGAAAAGCGGCTCCTGAAACACTGGGCAAGGTGATGGTGCTCGGTCTTGGAACGACAGGCCGGGCGGTGTGCGATTACCTTCTCACCCAGCAAGAGCGCCTTGAGGCATTTTGCGTCTATGCGGGCGCTTCTTCTGAGGATGCGCGCGCGTTCGCAGCAACGCTCGAAGCTGCTGGCGCTCAGGTCTTCTTCGACACGATCGAAGTTTCCGGTAGCTTCGATCTTTGTATCGCAAGCCCCGGAATCTCACAATTCTCCGATTTCTACCAGAATGCGGCTGCCCATGCGAAAGAAGTGATCAGCGAAGTTGAATTCGCCTGGCGTGAGAGCGCTGCCGATTCAACCTGGATCACCATCACCGGCACGAATGGCAAGACCACTACCACGGCCCTTTGTGCGCACTTGTTACGGGCCCAAGGTTGGCGCGCGCAAGCAGTGGGCAATATCGGCGACACCTGTATCGAAGCGGTGAGCAAGGGCGAGACCGACTATTATGTAGCCGAAGTGTCCTCCTATCAGCTTGCCTCCACCAAAGACCTTGCGCCTGATGTGGCAGTGCTGCTCAACATCACGCCCGACCATTTGAAATGGCACGGGAGCTTCGAGGAGTACTGCGCGGCGAAGCAGCGTATCTACGCGAACCTTGCGCGCAGCGGCGGAGTGGCCGTGATGGATGCGATGAACGATATCGTGCGCGGCTATGTGCGCGAGCTCAAGAGTATTCCCGCCGAAGAGCGCGGTTTCTCCTATATCCCCATCGGCACCGCCGAAGGGCTTTTCACCAGCATGATCGATGCCTGCGGTTCCGAGAACGCTGCGTTTGTGGATGGCGCGGAGCTCGTCGTTGAATTCGACGGGGCAACGTATCCTCTCATCGAGATGAACGAACTGCAGATTCCTGGTGAGCACAACATTTCGAACGCGCTCGCAGCAGCCGCCGCAGCACTCGTGGTGGGTGTTGAGATCGATGAGGTGCGCGCGGGTCTGAAGAGCTTCACCGCGCTCGAGCATCGCATCGAGGCGTGCGGCGTTGTGGGCGGTGTTGAATGCTATAACGATTCCAAGGCGACCAACGTGGATGCAACCCTGAAGGCGCTCGCTGCCTTCGCTCCGCGCAAGCCTATCGTGCTCTTGGGTGGTGACGATAAAGGCACCGACCTTGCCGAGCTCGTCGAGGTTGCGAGCGAGCATTGCAAGGCAGTCGTCTGCTATGGCGAAGCGGGCCCGCGCTTCTTGGAAGCATTCGCCCTCTCCCCGTTGCCGCATCATGAAGCGCCGCACATGGCTGAAGCGTTCGATAGGGCGCTTGCGCTGGCGGAGCCGGGCGACATCATCGCGCTTTCGCCAGCATGCGCATCATTTGACGAATTTACCTGCTTCGAACAGCGCGGCGAGATATTCAAAGAGCTCGTGGCCGCTCGAGCGTGCGAACGGGAAGGTTCGGCGTAGGTTATGGCACGGGCGCAACAAACACACTCCAATCGCACTCATTCGCCCTCTCATTCTCCTCTGCAACGCACTTCGAAAGAAGTGATGATCCCGCGTTTGATGGTCATCCTTTCCACGGCGGCACTGGTAGTGCTTGGCCTGATCATGGTGTTCTCTGCATCGTCGGTAACGGCGTTCGTCGAACAGGGCGATGCCTATGGCGAGACCATCAAGCAGGTTATCTTCGCGCTCATAGGCGTTGCGGTCTGCGTTGGCGTGATCGTTGCGGCTAAAACGCTCGGATTCGAATTCATGACTTCGAAATTCGTTGTCTATACCTTCTGGGGAGTTTGCGTTCTGGGCATTCTCGCCACGGCTGCATTGGGCAAAGAAGCGCTCGGTGCGAAGCGCTGGCTCTACATCGGGCCCGTTTCCATCCAGGTTGCCGAGTTCATGAAGATCGCGCTCGTGCTCATGAGCGCGCGTATCATGGTCGAGTTCAACGAAGGCATGGATGCGCTCAAGGTGTTCGTGCGCTGTGCGATCTTCATCGTGGCGCCGCTCGCGCTGCTCTTCGTGCTTCAGTCCGACTTGGGCACTACGGTCATCTGTCTGGTGGCCATCTTCGCGATCCTCATCTTAGGCGGCGTGCCGGCTCGTTGGATCGTGCTGTTGCTTGTGCTCATCGCAGCGCTCGTTGTTGCGGCGATCGCTGCTGCACCGTATCGCATGACGCGCTTCCTTACCTTCCTCGATCCGTGGGGGAACGCGGAAGGCGATGGATACCAGATCGTCCATTCGCTCCAGGCGCTCGCATCAGGCGGGTTCTTCGGCGTGGGGCTCGGCAATTCCTATGAGAAGCTGCAGTATCTTCCTGAAGCAGAGACCGATTTCATCTTCGCGATCATCGGTGAAGAGCTCGGCCTTATCGGTGCGATGGTGGTCGTTGCGCTCTTCGTGGTGCTCCTCTATGGGGGCTATTGCATCGCGAAGGATGCGTCCACGAATTATGGCATGCTCATCGCTGGTGCACTCACGACCATGCTCGTGGCGCAGGCTTTCATCAATATCCTGTGCGTGATCGGCTTCTTCCCGATCACGGGCAAACCGTTGCCCTTCATATCATCGGGTGGTTCGTCGCTCATCAGCTCGCTGTTGATCGTCGGTATCATCCTGTCGGTTTCCTTCACGAGCGAGCCTGCTGAAACGCCTTACCGGGAACGACGCGAAAAGCTTCATGTTGTCTCTTCGGTCGATGGCGGGGGATATCAACGCTCGAAGAGGCGATAGTAAGGAGCGCTCATGCGTATCGTGCTTTCAGGTGGTGGCACCGCCGGTCATATCAATCCTGCGCTCGCGCTTGCCGAGACGCTGGAAGAGCAAGGCCATGAGGTCTTCTATGCGGGCACGCCGCAGGGTGTCGAGGCGCGCCTGGTGAAAGAAGCGGGGTTGCCGTTTCAAGCCTTCGAGGCAAGTGGGTTCGACCGCGCTCATCCGCTCACGCTGCCCAAGGCGCTGCGCACCATCCAGAAGAGCACGAAGCGCGCGAAAGAGTGGTTCGGCGAGATCAAGCCCGATGTGGTGGTTGCGTTCGGCGGATATGTGTGCATCCCGGTGAGTCGGGCGGCAGAAGCGCTCGGTATCCCGCTCGTGATCCATGAGCAGAATTCCGTCATGGGCATGGCGAATGCGTATCTTTCGAAGGGAGCAGCTCGTGTTGCGCTCACCTACGAAGTTGCAGGCGAGCAGGTGGCGGACAAGAGCAAGATCGTGGTCACGGGAAACCCCGTGCGCAAATCGATCTTCGCCTCTACCCGCGAAGCAGGACGTGCGTATCTGGGCATTCCTGAAGATGCGCTCATGCTGCTCGTGTTCGGGGGAAGCTTAGGCGCACGCCATCTGAACAGCGCTATCGCCTCGCTCAAGGATCGGCTTCTTGCGGTCGATGATCTCTACATCATGCACGTTACCGGCCCGAAGGAACTGGAGACAGTCGAGGCTGCGCTCGATCTGAGCGAGGAGGAGCGCGCGCGTTATCAGGTGCTCGGCTACCAGGACCATATGGGCGAGGCCATGGCGGCCTGCGACATGGTCGTGTCGCGTGCAGGTGCCACTTCGCTGGCAGAGATCTCTGCGCGCCGTATCCCGGCGCTGCTCGTGCCGTTCCCCTACGCAACAGCGGACCATCAGACTACCAACGCGAAGGCTTATGTCGAGCGCGGCGCGGCCTTGATGATCGCGGATGCGGACGTGGAATCGGACGAATTCGCTACGTTGGTGTTCGATCTTATCGGCAGCGAACTACTGCGCGATTCCATGCGCGAGGCGGCAGCGACCTTTGAGACGCAGGACGCAGCCGCGAAGTTGGCAGATGTGGTATTGGCGGCAGCGAAGACGCGCTAATCCTTTACAATGTGGTGCGGATGAGGAGGCAGTGCGTGAGTCATTTCGACAAGAAGAAGATCCATTTCATCGGCATCGGTGGTGTGGGCATGAGCGGTATCGCTCATGTTGCGCAGGAGCAGGGTCATAGCGTATCTGGCTCCGATCTGCGCGAAAGTCGCTATACCAATCAACTGAAGGATGCTGGCATCCGTATCTTCATCGGTCAGCGTGCCGAGAACATCCCCGCGGTCGATCCGGATATCGTGGTCGTTTCCACGGCGATCCGAGAAGACAATCCTGAACTGAAGGCCGCGCGTGAGGCGGGTATCGAGATCTGGCATCGCGCCAAGATGCTCGCAGCGCTCGGTGTGGGCAAATCCACGCTCGCAGTGGCAGGCACGCATGGCAAGACCACATCCTCTTCCATGCTCGCATCGCTCATCGATGGGATCGGACTCGATCCGACGTTTCTGATCGGCGGCATCGTGCGTGCGTACAACTCGAACGCGCACAGCGGCAAGGGCGAGTACTACGTGGTCGAAGCCGATGAGAGCGATCAGTCGTTCATCCATCTCGACCCGAGCGCGGTGCTCATCACGAACATCGAGGCCGATCATCTCGATCACTACGAAGACCTCGATGAGATCTATAAGCTCTTCAGCGATTTCATGACGCTCGTGCCTGAAGATGGCTGTTGCGTGGTTTGCGGTGAAGACGAGGCGCTGGTGCGCGTTGCACGTTCCACTGGACGCAAGATCTACACCTATGGATTCGACGAAGCGTTCGACACGACCGTTTCGAATTACCAGACCCATGGCCTGGCTACTTCATTCGATATCACCTTGCCTGATGGCAGTTCGTATAGCTGCCAGATCAAGCAGAACCCAGGGCGCCACAATGCGCTCAATGCAGCAGGCGTGCTCACGCTCATGTGGACGCGTGGATTCGACGTTGCCGCAGCGGTTGAAACGCTGAAGGATTTCGCGGGCGTGCGTCGTCGTTTCGATCGCGTGGGCGAGGCTGGTGGCATCACCATCGTGGACGATTATGCGCATCATCCTACCGAGATCGCTGCCACGATCGAGGCGGCCAAATCGCTTGATTTCAATCATGTGCATGTGCTCTTCCAGCCGCATCGCTATTCACGCGTGAAGCTCTTCACCGAAGTGCTGCGCGATGAATTCGGACGCGCTTTCGACAATGCTGATCGCGTCACGTTCATGGATGTGTATTCGGCGGGCGAAGCACCAGTCCCTGGTGTTACGGGGGCAACGTTCATGCAGGTGGTGCTCGATCATGAGGGCCATCCCGAGCAGACTTCGTTCGTTCCGCATCGCATGAAGGTGGTGCCAGCGCTGCTCGAAGTGCTCGAGCCGGGCGATCTTATCATCACGATGGGAGCAGGCGATGTGACCGCGATCGGCCCTGAGCTGCTCGCTGCTCTTAAAGAACGTGAATTGGAGGATCGCGACTGATGGCGCGACACGCTTCTGATCTTGAATTACTGCGGTTCGAGGAGAGCTTCGACGGCGAGATCCGCTTAGACGAACCGCTTTCCAAGCATACGAGCTATCGCATCGGCGGGCCTGCGCGCGCCTATATCCTCGTGAATTCGCCAGCAGCTCTTTCGGCGGCGCTCGCTGCTTGCAAAGCCGACGAATGCCCCTGGGTCGTTGTGGGCAAGGGGAGCAATCTCCTCGTTTCCGACGCAGGATTCAAGGGTGCGGTCATCGTGCTTGCCGGCGAGTTCAGGAACTGGAAGTTCGACGAAGAGAACGCACGCGTGGTCGTAGGTGCTGGTACCACCTTGTCTCGCCTGGTCCAAGAGGTCTTCCATCGGGGATATAGCGGCATGGAATTCGCGGTCGGAACCCCAGGAAGCGTGGGCGGCGCGGTGCGCATGAATGCGGGGACGAAAGACGATTGGATCGGTTCGCGCGTGGTATCGGTCACTACGTTCGCACCTGATCAGGGCTTGAAGCGCTATGCGCCGAGCGATATCGAATGGGCCTATCGCTCCACGTCGTTTGCGCCCGACGAGATCATCGTCGAGGTCGAATTACAACTCACCCCAGCGCTCTCAGGCAACATCCACGATAGGATGCGCACGCTCCTCGAGCGACGCAAGGCTTCGCAACCCCTCGAGTACCCTTCTTGCGGAAGCGTGTTCAAGAATCCCGAAGGTGCTTCAGCTGGCGCTCTTATCGATGAAGTGGGGCTTAAGGGGAGTATGTGTGGAGGCGCACAAATCTCGGAAAAACATGCTAATTTTATTGTGAACAAGAACAAGGCTTGCGCATCTGACGTGCTTGCGCTCATCAAGCGCGCACAAGAAAAGGTGAAGGAACACTATGGCATCGAACTTCAACCGGAGGTCAAATTCCTTGGGTTCGAAGAAGAATTCAAGAGCTGATAAGACCTCAGCCTTGCCTTCTTCGGTCAAGGGACGTCCGAGCCAGGATCGTTCGGTGCGCATGCCCCAGAACAATCGCGCGGGCGCTAAGAAGTCAACTGCCGCTCGACCTCCACAACGGCGTGTCTCGCACAGCGCTTATCGCGATGCGAACGTATCGCTTCCTTCGAACCGCGCGCGCAACACCCGTCCAGCTCCTGTCTCTTCGCATGCGAATTCGCGGCGCACTTCAAGTTATGGTTCGAGTCTCCCTAATGTCGATAGCAGCTACCTAGCCGGTCAGGGTTCGCGCTCGCAGGGGAGTAACGGAGCGCGTCAGGCGTATCGCAACGAGCCATTGCGTTCAGTGAGCGTTTCTCAGGTACGTTCGAATCGCCGTCAAACCCAGCAGAAGAAATCGCGCAAGGGGCTTGTCATCGGCATCGTGGTGGTCATCATCGTGGCGGTGCTGGCGGTAGGATTCTTCATCCTGAGCCGCACGGACTTGTTCCCCGTGAACAAGATCACCGTTTCGGGCGTTCATCATCTTACTGACCAGGAGACTGCGGAGCTTGCCGCAGTGCCTGAGGGAACGACGCTGCTCAATGTGGATGCAGGCGGCATCGAAGGGCGTCTTGAATCGAATCCGTGGGTCTTGGACGCTTCTATCGAGCGCCATTTCCCCGACACGCTCAACTTGAACATCACCGAGCGCGATATTGTGGCGGTGGTCGATGTGGTGATCGACGACAACGACAACCAGCAAACCTGGGCGCTCGCCTCGGACGGCACGTGGCTCATGCAGATCCCCGACCGCAACAGCGAAGAGGGCCAACAGCTTGCCCCGCAGGTCTACGAAGATGTCGATGCGGCGCTGCATATCTCGAGCGTGCCGTACGGTGCTGTTCCTGAAGCTGGTTCGCAATGCAACAATCCCAACATCTCGAACGCCCTTGCTATCATCGATGGCATGTCGACCGAGCTTGCTGACCAGGTGAAGTCGGTCTCTGCGGCGAGCTCTGATTCAACCGCGCTCACCTTGAACAATGGGGTCGAGATCGCATTCGGCGATTCATCGGATATTCGCGATAAAGAGCGCGTCTGCCTGGAACTCATGCGTGAGCACCCCGGCAAGATCGCTTATATCAACGTGCGCACGGTGAATAAACCGATCTGGCGTGCAGTTTAGTTACATTTGAGCAGTTTATTGTTTTCAATCAATCGGCTCTTGTGTACAATTAATCCAAGTATTCGCGGGTAGGCATTCCCGTACGTATGATTTCTTAAATATTGAAAGCGGGCATGTTATGCAACAAATATTAGGCGCTGATAATCTTGCAGTCATCAAGGTTGTAGGAGTTGGCGGCGGCGGCACGAACGCGGTAAACCGTATGGTTGAAGCGGGTGTGCGCGGTGTTGAGTTCATCGCAGTGAACACCGATCGCCAGGCGCTGCTTCTCTCTGATGCAGACAAGACCATCCACATCGGCGAAGAGCTTACGCGCGGTTTGGGTGCAGGTGCGAATCCTGAGATCGGTTGCCAGGCAGCAGAGGAGTCTCGCGCAGAGATCCGTGAAGCGCTCGCTGATGCCGATATGGTGTTCGTCACCGCTGGTGAAGGCGGCGGCACGGGCACGGGTGCTGCACCGGTCGTTGCCGAGATCGCCCGCGAAGAGATCGGCGCACTTACCGTAGGCATCGTCACGAAGCCCTTCAGCTTCGAAGGTCGTCTCCGTCGCAACCAGGCAGAGCAGGGCATCGACTTCCTTTCCATGAAGGTCGACACGCTCATCGTCATCCCGAACGATCGCTTGCTCGAGATCGTCGACAAGAAAACCAGCATGCTCGATGCGTTCCGTATCGCAGACGATACGCTGCGTCAGGGCATTCAGGGCGTTACCGACCTCATCACCATCCCGGGTCTTATCAACCTCGACTTCGCAGACATCCGCACGGTCATGAAGGACGCGGGTACGGCTATGATGGGCATCGGCATCTCTTCGGGCGAAGCACGTGCACTCGATGCAGCTCAGCAAGCTATCAACTCCAACCTGCTCGAAACCTCCATTGCAGGTGCTTCACGCATCCTTTTCTCCATCGCGGGCGGTCCGAGCCTTGCACTTTCCGAAGTGGACGAGGCAGCGCGCGTGGTCGAGGCAGTGGCCGACGAGAACGCGAACATCATCTACGGCCAGATCGTCGATCCGGAAATGCAGGAAGAGGTGCGCATCACGGTCATCGCGACCGGGTTCAAAGCGAACACTGCGCAATCTGCCATGGATTTCTCTCGCAAAGATAACGTATTCAACTCCACTACGCCGCGCAATGGCGCGCAGCAAAACCAGGCTCCTCAGCAGACGCAGAGCACCTATCAGCAGCTCTACTCCAACGAGCCGCGTTTTGCCGACGAGGATTACATCCCCGATTTCCTGAAGCGCCAGTAAGCGCATAAGAGAGACGCGCACATCGCGTCTCTGCCTGAAAGGTTCGCTATGACAGCCCTCATCTTGCCACGACCAACGCTCGATGAGGGCTGTTTTGCGTCTGTGCCCGTTTTCACCGATGAAGCGCTCTTCGAAGCGTGTGGCGTGCGCATCGCGTTCACTATGCGCGAAGGCGGTGTGAGCGAAGGGTCGTATGCTTCGCTCAATCTGGGTTCGCATGTACAAGACGATCTTGATAAGGTGCTCCAGAACCGTGCATTGCTCTTCTCTGCGTTGGCCCCTTCACTCGAGGAATCCGAAGAGGCGCTTATTGTTCCAAAGCAAGTGCACGGCGATACGGTGCTTACGGTTGAGGCAGCCAGTGAGGTCGCCAGTGTGCAGAGCCAAGCAGCTGAAGGTGCTGATGGGATCATCGTTTCTGCGCGTGAGGTGGGAGCTCTTTTGTGCTTCGCTGATTGCATGCCGGTTATCATCGTGCTGCCTACGGGTCGTTTCGCGGTCGTGCATGCAGGCTGGCGCGGGGTTGAGAACGAGATCTCAGCGAAAGCGCTCGATCTCATGCTCGATCAAGAGTGCCAGGAGCACGGCTTTAGTCGAAGTGAACTTGCAGCCCAAACCAATGTCTATATCGGCCCTTATATCCATCGCGAATGCTTTGAAACGGGCGCAGATGTCCATGCTCTTTTCGTTGCCAAATTCGGCGAGGAGTGCCGCTTCGACGATGCGCATATCGATCTGGGAGCTGCCTTGCGCGTTCAGCTCGCTGCGCGCGGCATCGACCCTGCGCGTATCTGCGATCTGGGCTGTTGTACGGTATGTGAGAATGATCGTTTCTTCTCCTTCAGAGCGCAAGATGGTGTGTCGGGTCGTCACGGTGCGTTCGCGATCCGTCTCTAGCGTCGTTTACGGTTCAGCAGCATGCCCGCACCCTTTTCTCGGGTGCGATATAGTAGGATAAAGACGATACGCAACTTCGAAGGAGCATCCTCTATGTCAACAAAAGAGCGGTATGAGCGTGTGCGTACTGAAGTGGACCTGGCCTGTGAAAAGGCAGGTCGTAACCCGCATGAAGTGTTGCTGCTCGCAGTTTCTAAGACCGTCGACCTCGACCAGGTGCAGGAGGCTATCGAAGGTGGTGCGCATGCCTTCGGCGAGAACCGCCCCGATGAGCTTTTGCGCAAGCGCGCGGCGTTTCCCCAAGAGACGTGGCATTTCATCGGCAATATCCAATCGCGCCGCATTCACGATATCGTTTCTGCTGCCGATCTCATCCATTCGGTGTGCAAGGCAGAGCATCTCCCCAAGATCGATAAGGCAGCGGCAGAGCTCGATAAGGTTCAGCCCGTCTTGCTCGAAGTGAATGTTTCAGGTGAGGAATCCAAGAGCGGCTTTCGTCCTGATGAGGTGTATGAGGTTATCGCGCGAGCGGCGGATCTTCCCCATGTGCGCATCCAAGGGCTCATGACCATGGCGCCGCGTGCCGATGAAGAGGCGATCGAGCTATCCTTCGGCGGGCTTGCGAAACTGCGTGATGAATTGCAGGCGCGCCTTGATCAAGCAGGCGTTGATGTCATGCTGTCTGATATTTCTATGGGTATGACCGAAGACTGGCCTCAAGCAGTCGAGCGAGGCACTACTATAGTAAGGGTTGGACGAGCGATATTCGATCCCTCGTTCGAGTAGGACAGAGAGTCGTGTGCTTCAGTTGGTGGAGCGCAAGGCTTGTAAAGGAAAGGCTTTATGGATTTTCCCAATCCTTCAAAATCTGCAGGAAGCTTCGTTGAAAGCATAAAGGACAAACTCAACTTCGGGTCGCGAAATGCCGAGAAGGACGATTACGCGCAAGAAGAGTACGATTACGAAGATTACGCGTACGACCCGAATTTCGACGATTATGGCGAATATGGCTACGATGAATCGTATGCGGTCGACTCTTATGGCGATTCCTATTCCGATACGTACACCACGCGCGATCCTTATCGCACGCGCCCGGCACGCCTTGTCTCACTTGACGATATCAAGAGCACGACCTCGGCCTATGGGGTGATGACGCCTGAACAGCCGCGGAATTATAGCGTGCCTACCTCGTCGTCGGTCCCAGGATATCTCTCCAGTACGGCGGATTCCCGTTTTGGTACGCGTTCGAGCAGCCGCGTGAGCGTGAGCGCCGATCTCGATTCCGATCCAGCCGATACGATCGGTTTCGATCGACCTGAAACGGCGTATCGCGATTTCGTTTCGCCGTATCAGCGTCAAGATGCAGCGAAGACTTCAGTGATGCCCTCTACAGGGTCGAGTGGCCTTGATGGTTTGTTCGCCTCGACCGATCCTTCAGCATCGAGCCCTGCTCCTGCTAATCGCGGTTCAAGTGTTGGCGGGCATTTCACTCGTAAGGTAGAGATATTCGAGCCGAAGAACTTCGAAGAAGCGGTCAATATCGTCACCATGCTCAAAGAGGGGAGCGTGGTCATCTTGAACCTCAAGTATGTGAACGCTGGCCTCTCGAAGCGCATTCTTGATTTTGCGTTCGGCGCGGTCGCAGCGCTCGATATGCAGATCACCTATGAAGCACCGCAAGTGTTCTCGATCATAAAGGATGGGAAGCTCACGCTCGTTGAGCGCGATCAACTGCGCCTCAAGAAGGTGCTCTAGCGTTTTGCCGATCGGCCGCTTCGCCGAGAGGGTCGGCCTGGTCGTGGATAAGGAAGGAAAGGATACAACGTGAGCTGGCAGTACATTCTCATTTCGCTTTCAGATGCCTACAGTTTCGTCATCGTTATCTATGTTCTGCTCTCGTGGTTCCCGATGGGCGGCATCATTGAGGAGATTCGCAACGCCCTTGGTAAGATCTGTGATCCTTTTTTGAATCTTTTTAAACGACTTATCCCTCCTATTGGTGGGATGGTGGACATTACCCCTATTATCGCGTTACTTGTGTTACAGTTCGGGGTGCGATTTATAGTATCATTGTTCTAAAGCGCGCATATTTACCAGGCAAGAGAGGTTGTTATGGCGATTACATCCGAGGATATTCAGCAGCAGAGTTTCAAGATCGAGCGTCGTGGATACGATGTCGATGAAGTAGATGTCTTCCTTGAGCACGTTTCCGATGAGATCGATGCGCTCAACGATGAAATTGCCCACCTGCGTGCCCAGCTCGCTGAGGCGAAGAGCGCGCCAGCCAGCGCGAATCAGCAGCAACAAGAAGCGCCTTCTTCGGAGGATTCAGCTGCCCTTGCTGAGAAGGACGCCCGCATCGCAGAGCTCGAAAGCCAGCTTGGCGAGCGCAAGAGCGAAGACAATGCTATCGCGCAGGCGCTCATCATCGCGCAGCGTACGGCCGATGAGATCGTTTCAAAGGCGAAGACCGATGGCGAGAACATCCGTCGTAACGCCGAAGAAGAAGGCCAGCGCATTCTCGATAAGGCTGATGGCGAAAAGCAGCGCATCATCGAGCAGATCAGCGAACTCACGGTCAGCCGCGAGAAGGTGCGTGAGCAGTATCAGGAGATGCTCAAGGACTTCATCGCTGCATCTACGAAGCGCCTTTCCGAGATCGGTGGCGATAACACGTCCGATATCGTTATTCCTGAAGGCTTGATCGATGAAGATGCACAGGCTGAACCTGTTGCAAAGAAATGGTCTCCTTCTCCTTCAACTGCAACCTACACCACGCCCACGGTCAATCCCGCTGTTGCCAGCCCGGCACCTCCGAAACCCTCGCAGTCTTCGAAGGATCTTTCCGGTTATGGCGATGCGGATGATTCCTTCACCTTCGATGAGATTGACTAAGGTCTCATGGCTGGTCAACCGTATAAACTTGCACTACGTCTCACGCCCCGCTCGGGGCGTGATGCTGTTTTGGGCATAAAAACCATCGAAGGTTTGGATGAGGTGCAGGCCTGCGTGACCGCGCCGCCCGATAACGGTAAGGCGAACAAAGCGCTCTGCAAGCTTATCGCTTCTGAGCTGGGGATAGCGAAATCGAAAGTGGAGGTGGTGCAAGGGCAGACAAGCCGCCACAAGCGCCTTGCCATCGATGCCCCCGAACCCCTCATCACCGCTTGGCTTTCCGAGCTGCCTGATCTTTAGCTTTTATAAAGAAAGGGGAGTGAGTCTATAAGCCGGGTTCTGTGATCGGCAACCATTTATCTCGACTTCCTGTTACCAAGAAGCTCTAGCACGCAACCCGAATGCACGGAAAGGCGACCGTATCGCACTCCTATTTGCGCTTGCTTCAGATGGGGTTTACCAAGCCATACTGTTACCAGCATGCTGGTGCGCTTTTACCGCACCGTTTCAGCTTTTCTTACGCACGAAGTGCGTAAGAGTTTTCTTTTCTGTGGCACTATCCGTCGGGTCACCCCGCCCAGCCGTTAGCTGGCATCTTGCCTTTTGAAGCCCGGACTTTCCTCACCGCACGCGGCGCGGTTGCCCGACTCACTCCTATGGTATTCTAGCAAACATCACCGAAGCGCGAAGGAGCATCATGCATTCTTGCTTGTTGGTAGGAGGCGCACCTACTGAACACAAAGGTCTCGATCTTGTTCTCAAGAACTTCATGTTCGATGCGATCATCGCGGTCGATGCAGGATATGCAGCGCTTGTAGAGCGCGGGGTCGCACCGCACCATGCCTTCGGCGATTTCGATTCGCTCGGGTTCGTTCCGCAAGAAGCAGAAGGTGGTGTGTGCGTTCACCCTTTCGATCCTCACAAAGACTTCACCGATATGGACCTCGCGCTCAACTTCGCGATCGATGAAGGATTCACGCATATCGTCATGTGCGACGGCCTTTATGCACGTCTCGATCATTCGCTCGCTAACCTGCAGTTGATGGCAGCTGCTGCGCGCAAAGGTCAGCGGGTGTGGGGCGTTACCGAAGAAGAAGTTGTCGTTGCGCTCGATGCTGAAGGCGAATTGAATCAGCTTGAGATCGCAGCAGGCTCACAAGGAATCTGCTCAGTGCTCGCTCATTCCGATAGCGTTTCAGGAGTCTATGAAACAGGCTTGGCATACGGTCTTGAAGACGCTCGGCTTACGAACCGTTTTCCGTTGGGCATTTCGAATGAGCTCACCGGTCAGGATGCGCATATTTCGTTAGAAGAGGGAAGCGCCTGGATCTTTCTTCCGCTAAGCGAGCTCAAGGGTATCTCATACGCTGGTGAATCCTTCATCAAGTAAGAGTAAGGGTTGCGCGAGCAGTCATAGTGCACGAACGCAACGAGGCGCAGCATCACAGTCCTGTTTGCGCTAAGCACGAGGTGAACGAGCTAATCCGTTTTCGCAGGACCAGCAGGAATCGTGCCGCTTCCAGATTTCCAGCCGCATATGACCAGCACGATCGAGAGCGCGAGCATGACCGTAAGCGGCAAGAACCATGACCCTGATAGATCGACGAGCAGTCCGAGACAGGCTGGACCGATGGCTGCCATAAGGTAGCCGAATGTTTGCGAGATGCTGGAGAGTTTCGAGGAATCTTCGGGGTTCTCGGTGCGCACGCCGAAGTAGTACATGCACAAACAGAAGGGCGCACCCAGTGCGAAGCCCACGATAACGGTGGCTACGATCGCTGTTGCATCGGCGTTCACGAAGAAGAGCGCCACGATGCCGATCACGCAGATCATCCCAATGCTCGCACCGAACAAGCGTTGTCGCTTAAGGCGCTGGGCGATAGGCGGAACGAAGATCGTGCAAGGAATGCCCACGATAGGGAAGAGGGCAACGCAGGTGGTGATCGCTTGCGAGCTCACGCCGCCTTCAGTAAGAATAGCGGGAAGCCAGGCTACGAGGCTGAAGAAGAGGATCGATTGAACGCCGAAGAGACCCGTTATCCACCAGGTGAGAGGCTGCTTCAAGAGGTGCTGGCTGATCAGGTGCGTAGGATGCAGGCGAAGCGCCCGACGCTCGGGCGCGTTCTTCGTCGATCTCATCATGCAGCGCGCTGCGATCCAGAGTAAGAGTGCGATCGCGGCGAAAGGAACGACCATCGTCAAGACCGTGCGCCAGTCGGAAGAGGCAGCGACGAGCGCGGAGCTGAATCCCGCGATGCCTCCAGCGAAGACGCTGATGGTGGTGGTGTAGAGGGCGGTCATCACGCCTATATGAGCAGGAAAGTTATCACGCACGACCGAAGGTAGCAGCACGTTTCCTGAAGAGATGCCGAACCCGAGAAGGATCGTGCCGAAGAAAAGACCGAACGAACCAGCGAACGAGCGCAGAAGAATTCCGATGATGATCGCCCCGCAACCAAGCGCGAGCACACGGCTTTTCCCAAAACGTTCCGATAGTGCGCTCATGAAAAGTGCTGAGGCGGCGAACGCAAGAAGGGGAAGCGTGGTCACCAGGCCCATCGCTGCAGATGAAAGGCCAAGATCGTCTTGTACCTCAACGCACAGAGCGCCCATCGAAGTGATAGGAGCGCGCAGAACTGCAGCAGTGAACACGATCGCTAAGGCAACGATGATAAGGAAGCGCTTGTCCGCTTTGAAGCGCGGCCGATTCTTATCCATATTTCTGCGATGGAACATCATGGTTATCCATGATACGGCATGCACAACAATTTGGTAGCGCGATCAATGCCAGCCGAAGGTGCATCTGAATGAGCTATACTTTCACGTAGTGGTTTGAGATGCCACGATTACATACGGGGAGCTTGCGCGTTGCAGGCTGAGAGGGAGCGGTGCTCCGACCCGATGAACCTGTCTGGATAATGCCAACGAAGGGAATGCGATCATGACGATCACGCAAATCGATGCCGCTCGGCAAGGAATCATCACTGATGCAATGAAGCGCGTTGCAGAGAAGGAGCGCAAGACTCCTGAAGAGATCCGCGCACGTGTTGCGGCAGGTACTATCGCGATTCCAGCGAATATCAATCATAAGAATCTCGATCCTGAGGGTGTGGGCACGGGCTTGCGCACGAAGGTCAACGTTAACCTAGGAATCTCAGGCGACCTGATCGATCCCGAAGTCGAACTTGAGAAGGTTCGCGTGGCGCTTGAGCTTGGCGCGGAAGGTATCATGGATCTGTCGAACCATGGCAAGACCCAGGAGTTCCGCAAGCAGCTGCTCGAGATGGCTCCCGTTATGATCGGCACGGTGCCCATGTACGATGCGATCGGTTATTTGGAGAAGGCGCTCATCTCCATCACACCGCAGGACTTCCTTGATGTGGTGCGCCGTCATGCTGAAGACGGCGTGGATTTCGTAACCATCCATGCGGGCATGAACAGGCGCGTGATCGAATCGTTCAAGGAGACGGGTCGTTTGATGAACATCGTCTCGCGGGGCGGTTCGCTCATCTTCGCTTGGATGGAGGCAACGGGTAACGAGAATCCGTTCTACGAATACTACGATGACGTGCTCGAAATCTTGCACGAATACGATGTGACGATCAGCATTGGCGATGCGATGCGTCCTGGCTGTGGGTACGATGCTACCGATGCTGGGCAGATCGCTGAGTTGATCGAGATCGGAAAACTGACGAAGCGCGCGTGGGATGCGGGCGTTCAGGTGATGGTCGAAGGCCCAGGTCATATGGCCATCGACGAGATCGCGGCCAATATGAAGCTACAGAAGCGCCTCTGTCATGATGCGCCGTTCTATGTGCTCGGACCGCTGGTCACCGATATCGCACCAGGCTATGACCACATCACGGCTGCTATTGGTGGCGCGGTGGCCGCGAGCAGCGGTGCGGATTTCCTTTGCTACGTTACGCCAGCTGAGCATTTGCGTCTTCCCGATGTGAACGATGTGCGCGAGGGTTTAGTGGCTACGAAGATCGCGGCGCATGCGGCAGATATCGCTAAGGGAATTCCCGGTGCGCGTGACCGGGATAATCGCATGAGCGATGCGCGCAGGCGCTTCGATTGGGAAGAGATGTTCGATCTGGCGCTCGACCCGGTCAAGCCGCGCGAATACTTCGAGAGTGCACCGCCAACGAATGAGGAATCATGCACGATGTGCGGCAAGATGTGTGCGGTTCGCACGGTCAATACCATCATGGATGGTCTCGTGATCGATCTTGGTGACGAATATTAGTCGTGCTTTTGAGTTGACAGCGAAAAGGCTATCCGCATGACAACTGAAGCTGAAACAGATGGGCGAACTCGCCAAATGCGAACGTGGAGCAGAGAAGAGATTCGCGATGCCTTGAAGCTCTATGCGGTCACGGATCGCTCGTGGCTTCGCGGGCGTCGGTTCGAGAAGGTCTTGCAAGAGGCTCTTTCCGCAGGTGGGATCACCTGTGTGCAACTTCGCGAAAAGCACGCCGCGCCCGAAGAGAAAGAGGCGCTTGCACGCGAGGCGCAGGCATTGTGCGCACAAGCTGGTATTCCGCTTCTGATCGATGACGATGTCGAGCTCGCTTTGCGCATTGGTGTTGATGGTGTGCATATCGGCCAAGACGATGTCCCCTGTGCTGAAGCGCGACGTGCGCTTGGCGACCAAGCGATCATCGGCGTTACGGCAAAAACACTTGAGCAAGCGTGCAAGGCGGAGGCTGAAGGTGCCGACTATCTAGGGGTAGGCGCGGTGTTTCCCACCTCGACCAAGCAAGACACGTGGATGATCGATCATGAGGTGTTGCGGCAGATCTGCGCCGCGGTCTCGATCCCCGTGGTGGCTATTGGAGGGATCACGGCAGACAATGCGCGCGAACTTGCGGGGACGGGCATTGCCGGAATCGCAGTGGTTTCGGCGATCTTCGCGCAGGATGATCTGGCAGGTGCGGTCAAGCGTTTGTCGAAGGTGGCTGAAGCACTTTGAGGTTCTGCTAAGTGAAAAAGGCAGCGCGTTAGGTGAATATTCAAGAGTAGGGATGAGGGCGTTATGAAGAGTGTAGTGACCATTGCAGGTTCGGATTCGAGCGGGGGCGCAGGCATCCAGGCAGACCTGAAGACCATGACGGCGCTGGGGGTGTATGGCCAATCGGCCATCACAGCGCTCACGGCGCAGAACACCATGGGTGTGTTAGGAGTGCAGGAAACCACGCCCGGATTCCTTGCCGAGCAGATCGAGGCGATCTTCGCCGACATTCGCCCCGATGCGGTCAAGATCGGCATGGTGGCGAATCCTGCGCTGATCAAGGCCATAGCAGAATCGCTGCGCGCTTATCGCGCGGAGAATATCGTGCTCGATCCGGTGATGATCGCAACGAGCGGCGCATCGCTGGCAACTGACGATGTGGCGCAAAGCTTGGTTCGCGAACTGTTCCCGCTGGCAAGTGTGGTCACGCCCAACTTGATCGAGGCAGAGGTCTTCAGCGGAATCACCATCACGCAACCGCAGCAGATGGCAGAGGCAGCGCGCGCTATTCAGGCGCTTGGTGCGCGCGCGGTACTCGTGAAGGGTGGTCACCTTGAGAGTTTCGGGAGCGGGGAAGAACCGGTGC
The DNA here is from genome assembly GCA_958409415.1 of uncultured Eggerthella sp. Classification (GTDB taxonomy): domain Bacteria; phylum Actinomycetota; class Coriobacteriia; order Coriobacteriales; family Eggerthellaceae; genus Anaerotardibacter. The sequence goes on from CATYMO010000003.1 coordinate 64,940, forward strand.
GCTTATACGTTTCAGGATCAGAGGTGGTGTGCGATCACGTCTTCGAATCAGGACAAGCATATGATCTGCTGCTCACTGAAGACGGCACGGAGTTCTGGCTTCGCGAGCTGCGTATCGAAACGCAGAACACGCACGGTACGGGTTGCACGCTCTCTTCGGCGATCGCATGTTATTTGGCACAAGGTTGCGAGCTCGTTGAAGCGGTCAAGCGCGCGAAGTTCTATCTCACCCAAGCACTTGCACATGATTTACAGCTCGGCAGCGGCCATGGTCCGGTGAATCACGGTTGGCACCTCGACACCGCCATAGATGACAAACTACCCGGTCGTTCGTCATCTTTTTAGTTCATCGTCAACTCGATCAGCGCCGAGCGCGAGACACGAGGTTCCCCGCTTCCCTGCTCAAGAACCTGCATTCTGCAGGTTCTCTCGTGCGTCGCTGCTTTGCTCGGGTTTTATTAAAAATGAATTTAGTCAGCAAAGAGTCACCTCGTTGTCTCACCCTCTCCGCTGATCGAGTTGGTGTCGAACGACCGGGTAGTTTGTCACCTTTTGTGAAAGCTGAGGGCGAAGGCGAGGAGTGCATCGTGATCGAGGGGCAGCCGCTCTTCGACTGCCTCTTGGAACGCTGCTTCGAGTGCTTCGCCGATAGCAGGACCTTCTGGAATGCCCGCTTCGATCAGGTCCTTGCCTGAGAGAGGCAGATCGCGCAGCGAGAACACCTCATCTTCAGCGATCATCTCATCGAAGAGTGCTTCGAGCTCATCGATTTCGTTCACGCGCTCGTGGTATTCGGGCGCTTGCGCAAGCGAATCGGCGCGCATCAGATCGCACATGGCATGGAAGAGATATTCCTTGTTCTCGAGCTTGGCATACAGTCGGCGAATCGACTTCTTCGTGGGCGCTGGGCGCGTATCGTGATAGCGCACGAGCAGGGCAAGATCGTTCGTGAACGCGCGTGAAAAGTGCAGTCGTTTTGCGATGCTGTGCAGGTGCTCAACGCTCACTTTCGGATGGCCATACATGTGGCCCACGCCTTCTTCGTCGGTGAAGAAGGTATCGGGCTTGCCGACATCGTGCAACAGTGCTGCCCAGCGCGCGAGCGGGGTGGCGGGCGAGTAATGCACCACCCAAGCGGTGTGCTCGTAAACATCGTAGATGTGATATTTCGTCTTCTGGTCGAGGCCCTCCATGGCGATGAGCTCGGGAAGCGCCACATTCAGAATCTCTGCATATTCCATGAGCACTCGGTAGGCGTTTTCGCCGCAGAGAAGCTTGGTCAGCTCGTCTTCGATCCGTTCACCAGCGATCAAGCGCAGGTCTTCGCGTTGATCGAGCGCAGCCTGAGCAGTTTTCGGTTCCAGGGTGAAGTCGAGCTGGGACGCAAAACGCAGCGCGCGTAAGATACGCAGCGCATCTTCAGAGAAGCGTGCATGCGCGTCTCCTACGCAGCGGATCATTCTCTTGCGCAGATCGGTCTGGCCACCGAAGGGATCGAGGATGCCACGTTTCGGATGGAACGCCATCGCGTTCACGGTGAAATCGCGGCGGGCTAGATCCTCTTCGATCGAGTCGGTGAAGATAACCTCGGAAGGATGACGATGGTCGAGATAGACCCCTTCGGTGCGAAACGTGGTGATCTCGAGTGCGGTATCATCTGCAACCACCGTGATGGTTCCATGCTTGGTGCCGGTCTCATGCGCTGCGTAGCCCGCAGCAACGCAGCGCTCTTTCACCTGCTGCCAAGGAGCAGCAGTAGTGAGATCGAAATCGTGAAGCGGGCGTTCGAGCAAGAGGTCGCGCACGAAGCCGCCGACCAGCCAAGTCTCGTAACCTGCGGATTCAAGCAGGTCAATCACCGAGACAACGCATGGAGGTGTCAGCTTGTTCGCGCGCGCAAGCGTTGTGTTTTCGAGCGACGAAGACCGATCGTGCGACCGGCCTTCGTTCTCATTCGAATGGATATGTGGCACGCTTTGTTCGTGAGACATCGGCTGCCGTTCGTTAGTTAGCGACCCGTCCAGACAGGCTTGCGCTTTTCGGCGAATGCGACCTCGCCTTCGTGGGCGTCTTCGCTCGCGCGCGTGATCTTCTCATATTCTTCGAGCGTTTCCCAGCCCTTAGAGGGATAGGGGAAATTCTCGCCCATGGTCTCGATAACGGTCTTCTTGGTGTATTTGATCGAAAGCGGTGCGCCAAGAATGATCTTTTGTGCCAGGTAGATGGCCTTATCCAGCACCTGATCGTCGGGCACGACGTAATTCACGATTCCCCAGTCGTTAGCTTTTTGCGCAGAGATGGGTTCTGCGACCAGCATGAGTTCCATGGCGAACTTCATCGGGATCTGCTGAGCAAGGCGGAGAAGAAGACCGCCACCCGCTGCCGTAAGACCAACACGGGGTTCAGGCAAGCCGAAAACAGAATCGTTCGCAGCAACCGCCAGATCGCATGCGGCAACGATCTCCATGCCGCCGCCGAGAGCTTTGCCATGCACCGCCGCGATAATCGGCTTGTCGAACGAGCGCTTGGTCATAGCCGCAAAGCCCCATTTCTCGCGTCCCTCGGGCACTTCATAAGCACCTGCTGCCAGTTCCTTTAGATCCGATCCTGCACAGAAGACGTGTCCGTTGTTGGTGATGATGCAAACGCGCAGATCATCGTTGTGATCCCAATACTCAAGGGCATCACCGATCTCTTTGGTCATCAGATTGTTCATGGCGTTGCGCGCTTCTAAGCGGTTGAAGGTGATGATGAAGATGCCATCACGTTCTTCAGTAAGAATGGTCTCGAATTCCATGGATCCCCCCTTAATCTTTCCCCTTGCTTTAGTTTAGTGCATTTGTTTCTCTTGGGTCTTTCTGATCGCATGTTTTTTGATCAAGATGCGACACCTGGCAGGACACTCGATAAAAACCACAGCTCGTTTTCAATTCTTGTTTTCTTGGTGGGATCTGCTCGCTTTTCGCTACTCTTTTGATGAACAGCGCTGGATGTGGGATGCCTGCAAGCTCCCGCATCGAAGCCGATCTTGTGTTCAGGAGGAACAAGCGATGCCAACATTCAAGCAGTTGATGAAGCTTGCCCAAGTGACCGTCAACGATAAGACCTCTGGTAAGCGGGCGAAAGAGATACTCGAGATCGTGCACAAGGACCAGGTTCTTCACGGCATGGATCCTCAAAAGGCCGTGCGCTTCTTGGAGGATCTGGGTCCCACTTACGTGAAGATCGGGCAGCTTGCTTCGAACCGTGCCGACATCTTGCCCAAGGATTATTGCGAGGCCTTCGCGGAGTTGCGCAGCAATGTCGATCCGCTCGACATTGCCACCGTTATCGCGTGCATCGAGGAAGACTTCGGTCATCCCTGGAATACCGTGTTCGCATCGATCGAAGAGAGCCCGCTGGGGTCTGCCTCGATCGCACAGGTGCACAAGGCCACGCTCTTGGATGGCTCGGTAGTGGCAGTGAAGGTTCGTCGTCCGGGAATCAAGGAGGAGATGGCTGAGGACTTGACCCTGTTGCGGCATCTTCTGACGTTCGCTGAGGTCGGCACTATCGAACATAAAGAGCTGGTAGGAACGCTGGAAGGCCTTTTGACCGAGCTCGAGCGCACTACCGCAAACGAACTCGATTTCACGATCGAGCTCAATAATCTGGTGCAGTTTCACCAGGAGCTTGAAGGAAGCGCGGGGGTCACGTGTCCCTGTCCGTATCCTGAGTATTCTTCGGAGTCCATTCTGGTGATGGAGTATGTCTCGGGGCCAGAGATAAACAACCATGCTGCGCTCATCGCGCAGGGTAACGACCTCGACGAGCTCGCGAACCGGTTGGCGCAGAATTACATCATGCAGGTGATCGATGCGGGGTTCTTCCACGCCGATCCGCATGAGGGCAACATCATCGTGCGCGACCAAGAGATCGTCTGGATCGATCTGGGTATGACCGGCTCGCTCAACTCCTCGCAGCGGGCGTTGGTGAATCAAGCGTTCGCGGCCATTGCTGCGAAGGATCCTTACGAGCTCAAGGAGGCAGCGCTCGGTCTAACTTCTATCAAGGGGCCAGTCGATCAGGGACGGCTACTGCAGCAGATGGCAGAGTTGCTGAATTCGTACGCGAGCGCCGATCTGGAGGACATCAACATCGGCGAGGCATTCATGGATGTCATCGAGATCTTGCGCTCTCAAAACTTGATGATCAATCCATCATTCACCATGCTTGCGCGCGGGTTCATGACCATCGAAGGGGTGGTCGCTGATCTTTCACCTACCACGAATATCGTCGAGATCGTATCTGACCATATCCAGAAGAAAACGCTCACTCTCGATGCGATGCTCCAGAAGATGAAGGAGATAGGCATCCAGAGCGCCCGTTCGCTCGATGCGAGCACGAAACTGCCGACCCAACTTTCCCATACGCTCGATATGCTGAACGAGGGGGAGATCAGCCTTGGCGCTGAGATGAACATGCCGAAGGATCTTAAATCGACCGTCTATTCGCTTACGGGCTATCTTGCTTTTGCGCTCATTTCGGCAGGTCTCTTCATCGGTTCGAGCATCATCTGCACGACAGATATGATGCCACGATTCTTAGGCGTGCCGCTGCTTGGGATAGTCGGCTATTTGAGCGCGTTCGTGTTGGGCGTTTATGTAGTTTGGCAGATGATTTACGCGCGGCACAAAACACGCAACGACGAAGACATAAAGTAAGTGCATCGATATAATTGATTCGATCGAAGCATTGGTTCGAGGGGCGCAACAGCGTCTGTGGGCATCACGAAAGACGCGCTCTTGATCGTGAATCGACCAGCTTATTCGTTGCTGGAGAAAGGCCTACGTATGCTCGATGAAATGCATATTGCCAATGTGGCACTCATTCGTGATACCCTTTTTCAACCCTCAAGTGGTATGACGGTGATAACGGGCGAAACTGGCTCGGGTAAGACCGCTTTATTGAATGCGCTCAAACTTTTGGTGGGCGAACGCGCGAATGCGGGAATGATCCGCGAAGGCGCGGCTGAACTTGCTGTTGAGGGACGTTTCTTCCTTGAGAGCGTTGAGGCTGATGAGCAAGAAGTGCCCGTTGAAGATGGCGGACCTGCCCAACAAGGGGTATCAGCTGAACACAGCGAACCTGTCGAACAAGAGATGGTTGCATCCTCTGAAGATGGCACCGTGGTTTGTCGCCGGGTGGGGCTCAATGGTCGTTCGCGGGTGACCATCGATGGGTCGCTTGCGGGCGTGAAGGATCTTGCAGCGGGGGTTGGCGCGAGCATCGATCTGTGCGGTCAACATGAGCATCAGCAATTGCTCAATGCTGCCTACCAGCGAAAGCTGTTCGATAGGTGGGGTGCTTCGAGCATCGGTCCTGCGCTCGAGCGCTATCAAGAAGCATTCGATGCGTGTGCGGCTGCGCAGGCGGAAGTCGAGCGTTTGCAGAAGTTGCGCGAAGCGGATTCTGTCGCGCTCGATCGGGCGCGCTTTACCGTCGAGCAGATCGCTGCGGTCGATCCGCAGCCTGGTGAATACGAGACATTGCTCCAAGAGCTTCCGTTCTATGAGAACGCCGAGATGCTGGCTGGCGAGACGCGATCGGCCTATCAAGCGCTCACGGCTGAAGGTGGCGTGCTCGAGAAGTTGCAGGACGCTCAGGTGTCGATCGATAAGATCGCAGGCGTTGATGGAGCGGTCGAGGCACAGCAAAAAGCCGTGCGCGAAGCGTATTTCTTGCTCGAGGATGTGGGTCATGAGCTTGCGCGCTATCAGGCGAGCATCGATTTTTCGGAAGACGAGCTCGAAGTGCGGCAAACGCGTCTTTCAGCGCTTCAGGGCATCATGCGCGGATATGGTCCAACGATGGATGAGGTCTTCGCAACCTTCGCTGAAGCGAACCAGCTCATTGCTTCTTATGATTCGTGCGACGAGTTGCTCGCGGAAGCGAAGCGTGCGCGCGAGGAAGCTGAAGATAGGCTTGTTTCGGCGGCTGATGCGCTCGCGGCTGCTCGCGAAGAGGTGGCGCCGCGCTTTTCTGCTGCGGTCACTTCTCAGATGGCTCGTCTTGAGATGGGGAGTGCTTCTTTGGTGGTGGAGCTTCAGGATCTTGCGCGCGAAGCATGGACGCGTTGGGGAACGCAAGCGCTCGATTACCTGTTCGTTCCTGGCGCAGGGCTTTCTCCGCAAAAGCTATCAGCTATCGCCTCAGGCGGCGAGATCAGTCGTGTGATGCTGGCGCTCAAGGTGGTGCTGGGCAGTTGCGATGATGTTGATACGCTCGTTTTCGACGAGATCGATGCGGGCGTTGGAGGCAAGACCGCCCTCGCGTTGGCGGCTGTGTTGAAAGACTTAGCGCAGACGCACCAGCTCATCGTGGTCACGCATTTGCCGCAGGTTGCGGTAGTGGGAGACGCCCATTATCTTGTCGAAAAGCATGAAGCGCCCGAGCTTACCACTGATATCCGAGTGCTGTCTGCTGAAGAGCGTGTTGCGGAAGTTGCCCGCATGCTTTCTGGGCGCGTAGACGAAACCTCGCTTGCCCATGCAAAAGAGCTGCTCGCATCTGCTCATTAATACGATAGAGGTTTGTTATGCAACAAGAGTTGATCATCGGATGCCACCTGTCTTCAGGGAAAGGCTATGAGGCGATGGCGAAGACCGCGCAGAGCATCGGCGCTAACACATTCGCCTTCTTCACGCGCAACCCACGCGGAGGGGCGGCTAAAGCGATCGATCCTGAGGATATCAAGCGTTTCGAAGAGGCTTGCAAAGAGGCAGGCATCGATAAGATCGTTGCGCATGGCTCCTACACGATCAACCCGTGTTCAGCGAAGGAATCAGTGCGCGAATTCGCCCTTCAGGCACTCGTGGATGATCTTGCGCGTATGGAGTACACGCCGAACCAGCTCTTCAACATGCATCCTGGTTCGCATACGGGGCAGGGGAGCGACGTCGGGATCGAGCAGATCGCCGAAACCTTGAATCGAGTGATCACGCCCGATCAGACCACCACGCTCCTTCTTGAGACGATGGCAGGCAAAGGATCGGAGGTGGGATCGACCTTCGAAGAGATAGCAGCGATCCGCGCGCGCATGGACTGTCCTGAAAAGGTTGGCGTTTGCCTCGACACGTGCCACGTATGGGATGCAGGGTACGACATCAAGGATGACTTGGACGGCGTGCTCGACAAATTCGATAGCGTGATCGGTCTCGAGCATCTGAAGGCGCTCCATATCAACGATTCGCTGAATACGTGCGGTGCACATAAGGATCGGCATGCGCGCATCGGAGAAGGTCAGATCGGTGCAGAGGCGCTTGTGCGCGTACTCGAACATCCTGCTTTGCAGGGGCTACCGGCCATTCTCGAAACGCCGAACGAGCTTCCTGGCTATGCCAAGGAGATCGCCTTCTTCCGCGAAGCTGTTGGCCAGTAAGAGCAGAGTCAAAAGCAAGGCAAAATAAAAGCGGGGCAAAATTCAGGTCGCGTTGATGCGAAGAGATCTCTTTTGCGCGTGCACGCAGGCGGGGCAGTGCGCGCTCGCTGTTCTGCGGTTGATTCTGCAAGTTTCCTGATTGCTGCTTGCGTATCGCGGATTGATTGTTTACGATGAAAGCGTCTTTTATATCCCCCTCATTTTGCATATCGCGCAGCCTTCGTGCTCGCATACTGCCAATAGGTGTACCAGTCTAAGGAGGACATGGTGAAATTCTTTTTGGATACCGCTGATCTTAAGGAAATCGAGGAGGCGAACAGCTGGGGCGCGATCGCGGGCGTTACCACCAACCCCACGCTCTATTCGCGCGTCGGTGGCAAGCTTTCCGATTTCCACGAGCATATCAAAGCTATTTGCGACATCGTGCAAGGCCCCGTTTCGGCTGAGTCGGTCGCGATGACGCGCGACGAGATCTTCGCTGATGGCAAGAAGCTCCACGCGATCGATCCAGAGCATGTGGTCGTGAAGGTTCCGACCATGATCGAAGGCCTGGCTGCAACGAAGATGCTCGCAGCTGAAGGCATTCCGGTGAACATGACGCTGTGCTTCACGGTGCCGCAGGCGATTCTTGCTGCACGCAGTGGTGCGCGCTATATCTCGCCGTTCGTTGGTCGCTTCGACGATATTTCCGAAGATGGCATTCCGCAACTGGTGAATGTGGTCGAGGCCATGGCGAACTATGATTTTGGCCATGAATGCGAAGTCATCGCTGCATCGATCCGCAGCGCGAACCATGTTACCCAGGCAGCGCTCATGGGTGCTGACATCGCTACCGTGCCCTTCGGTGTTCTGAAGAAGTGCATCGAGCATCCTCTTACCGAGCGTGGTCTCGTTTCCTTCCTGAACGACTGGGAGAAAGTAGCTAACGCATGAGTGAAGACGTGCTCGAGCAAAGCTCGGAAGCTATGACCGAAGAAAAACCGAAGGCAAAGCGCGGTCGTCCTCGTAAAACGGACGCGGAAAAAGCGGCAGCAGATGCCGCTAAAGCTAGTGAAGAAGCGAGCGAGGCTCCTAAACGCAAGCGTGGTCGTCCGCGCAAGAATCCGCTTCCCGAAGAGGCGGCTGCACCCGCAGCGGAGGCAAAACCTGAAGCAGGCGCTCCGAGCGCGGAGGCAGCTGGCGATCATGAAGCATTTGCCAAGCCGTCAGGCGAGCGTTCGTTCGATCGTGGCGAGCGCAACAGCAATGCTAACAACAGCAATGCTAACAACCGTCGCAATAATCAGAAGAACAATCAGAAGAACCAGGGCAAGCAGAACAATAACAACCATCGTCGCCAGCGCCGCCAGCATGGCAATAACTACCATCGCGAGCCGGTCGTCCCGCAGACCACGCGTGAGGATCTTGAGAAGCTCAAGGTCGCCGAACTCCGCGAAAAGGCCGATGAGCTGGGCGTCGATCACAAGGGCCTCAAGAAGGCCGAGCTTGTCGACGCGGTGCTCGATGCGAGCGTGAAGGCCGAAGGCTTCGTCGAGACCGCAGGCGTGCTCGATATCCTTTCCGATGGGTATGGCTTCTTGCGCACAGGCGGTTATCTGCCTGGGGAGAACGATGTGTACGTGGGTCTGTCGATGATCCGCCGCAACGGCCTGCGCAAGGGCGACTACATCAAAGGAACGGTTCGCCCCGCCCGTCCGAACGAAAAGTACGCGGCCCTGCAGGAGATCGAAAGCGTCAACGGCACGCCTATCGCAGAGTTGGGCAAGCGCGTGAAATTTTCTGACCTTACCCCAGTATTCCCTGATGAACGCCTGGTCATGGAGCATGGCAAGAACACGCTCACTGCACGCGTGATCGACTTGTGCTCACCGATCGGCAAGGGTCAGCGTGGCCTCATCGTTTCGCCGCCGAAGGCTGGCAAGACCACCATCTTGAAAGACATTGCTGCTTCCATCACGGCGAACAACCCTGAAGTTCACCTTATGTGCTTGCTCGTCGATGAGCGTCCTGAAGAGGTTACCGACATGCAGCGTTCGATCCGTGGTGAGGTGATCGCTTCCACGTTCGATATGCCGAGCGAGAACCACATCGCCGTTTCCGAAATGGTCATCGAGCGTGCGAAGCGCATGGTCGAGGAGGGCAAGGATGTGGTCATCCTGCTCGATTCGCTCACGCGTCTTGCACGTGCGTACAATCTGGCGCAACCTGCATCGGGCCGTATCCTTTCTGGTGGTGTCGATTCGACGGCGCTCTATCCGCCCAAGAAATTCTTGGGCGCTGCACGTAACATCGAAGGCGGCGGTAGCCTTACCATCCTGGCTTCTGCGCTGGTCGATACGGGCTCGAAGATGGACGAGGTCATCTTCGAAGAGTTCAAGGGCACCGGCAACATGGAAGTGAAGCTCGATCGTGCGCTGGCAGACCGTCGTATCTTCCCGGCTATCGATCCGGTCGCTTCTGGCACGCGCCGCGAAGACCTGCTGCTCGATCAGCAAGAAGCGCCGCTCATCTGGGCTGTTCGCAGGGTCCTTGCGAGCCGCAACAGTACGGAGAATGCGATGAACTCGCTTCTGAAGAGCCTGCAACAAACCAATACCAATCAAGAATTCTTGATCCGTGCCGCTAAGAAGTGGCAAGGTCGTCAACTGGAAGATGTCGAACTCTAAGCCTGTGCGCTCAGAGTGCGAAAGGGAATTCAATGTCTGAAAACTCAGCTACCCCTGAAACAGCTTCACCCACGCCTCCTCCTCCGGCAGGCCAGCCTTATGGCGCGAATCAACCGTATGTCGCAAAACGCGTGAAGAAACGAAAAGGGGTGCGCGTTTGGGTCGTCGTGCTCCTGGTGATCTTGGGCATCCTTGTCGGCACGCTCGTAGGGAACAACGTCCGCACCAATCCGTATCTCACGTTCCAGGATTCCATCGGCGTGATTGACCTTGATGGCACGATCGGCCAGGATGATGGCGCGAATACGCCCGAAGGGCTCCTTGCTCAGCTGCAAAGCGCCGCAAACGATCCGTCCATCAAAGCGGTCGTGCTTCGCGTGAATTCAGGCGGAGGTGCCGCGGCAGCTGGTGAAGAGATGGCGCAGTACGTGAAGGATTTTTCGAAGCCGATCGTGGTCTCGACCGCTTCGGGCAATGCTTCGGCGGCTTATCTCATTTCCTCACAGGCCGACTATATCTATGCCAATGAAGCCTCGAGCATCGGTTCGATCGGCACGGTCATCCAGGTTACCGATTACTCGAAGTTGCTCGACTTGCTCGGTATCGATGTGCGCACCATCACCTCAGCAGATAGCAAAGATGCTTCGTATGGGAATCGTCCGCTCACTGATGAAGAGGTGAAATACTTCCAAGCTCAGGTCGATCAGATCAACAAGAGCTTCATCGAGTCGGTCGCTGAAGGTCGTGGCATGGAAGTTTCTGCTGTTCAGAAGCTTGCTACCGGCATGGCGTTCACGGGTGCCGATGGCGTGGAGAACGGGCTTATCGATGAGATCGGCACGTACAAAGATGCGTGCAATAAAGCCGCTTCTCTTTCTGGCGTAAGCTCATACAGCATCAAGCATCTCGGCACGAACGACTTGGGGCTTGTCGATGTCCTTTCGCTGCTTTTAACAGCAGAGGAGAAACAACCGCAGGAATCAACGAACACGATCTTAGAAGGAGCTTCCACCAATGGACAGCTATCCTAGTCGCAATATCGTTTGGCCGCGTCGTGCGGTCGTGACCGCTGGCATGCCCTACGGCAATAAGCCGTTGCACTTCGGGCATGTTGGTGGCGTATTCGTGCCCGCTGACTGCTTCGCACGCTTTTTGCGCGATAGGATCGGGCGCGAGAACGTGTGCTTCGTTTCGGGGACCGATTGCTATGGTTCGCCGATCGAAGAGGGCTATCGCAAGGAAGTGGAAGCGGGAACGTTTTCCGGCACGATCAAGGAATACGTGAAGCGCAATCACGATCTTCAGGCTGAAACGCTCAAGCGCTACGACATCAGCCTCGATATCTACGAGGGCAGCGGGTTAGGGCATGCCGGGGAAGTGCAGCACACCATATCCGAGGCCTATGTGAAACGCCTCTACGATCACGGCTTCCTTCATCTTGAGAGCACCCAGCAGTTCTACGACACCAAAGAAGATATGTTCTTGAATGGTCGCCAGGTGGTGGGGCATTGCCCTGTTCAAGGGTGCAAGAGCGAAAAAGCATATGCTGATGAATGCGATCTGGGCCATCAGTACGATCCTGCTGATCTGATCAATCCTATTTCGTCGGTTTCGGGCACGGTGCCTGAGATGCGCACGGTGAACAACTGGTATTTCGATCTGCCGAGCCTTGCTTACATCGTGAAAGATTATGTCGAAGCGGCTGAACAGGACGAACAGGTTCGCCCGCTCGTTCCTAAGACCATCAAGGAATTCCTCGTTCCGCCCATCATCTATATAAAGGTGGAGCTCTACGATGCTTATGCGCAGATCGCTGATAAGCTTCCTGCACACGAATACCGTGATGCAGCCAAGGGCAAGCAGAGCTTCGAGCTCGAGTTCTCCTCGGTGGCTGATCGCGATCAGGCGCGCGGCGTGCTCACCGAAGCGAACATCCGCTTTCGAACCGGTAAGGCGCTCGTGCCGTTCCGTATCTCGGGCAATGCTTCGTGGGGCATTCCGTGCCCAGAGATCGATGGTGTGAGCGGTCTTACGATCTGGTGCTGGCCGGAAAGTCTCTGGGCGCCGCTTTCCTTCACCATGGCGCGCAACGACGAACAAGGGTTATCACGCGCGCTCTGGCGTAAGTTCTGGTGCAGCAAGAATGCTCATGTCTACCAATTCATCGGGCAAGATAACCTGTATTTCTATGGCGTTGCCCAGCCCGCGCTCTTCGCTGCGCTCCAGGAAGAAAAGCCCGTGGTGGAAGATGCGCCCGATGGGGAATTGCAGCAGACCAAGCTCATCGCGAACCACCATATCCTCTTCGGCGATAAGAAAGCCTCTTCGTCTTCGGTGGTGAAGCCACCGACGGCAGACGAGTTGCTCGAGTATTATACGGTCGAACAGCTGCGCGCGCATTTCTTGGCGCTTGCGCTCGATCAGAAATCGGTCGGTTTCAAGCCGAAGGTCTTCGAGCAAGATAGCGCCAAGCGCGACGATCCGCGTGTAGCCGACCCTGTGCTCAAGGAAGGAGCGCTGCTCACTAAGGTATTCAACCGTCTTGCGCGCAGCTGCTTCTACGAGGCGCAGAAGAACTTCGAAGGCTACATGCCGCTCGGCCGGGTGAGCAAAGAGGTGCTCAAGAAGGTGTACAACGTGATGTGCGCCTATGAGGAGACTATGTATAAGGTCGAGCTTCATTCGATCATGTCGCAGATGGACGAATTCATCCGCTATGCCAACAAGTACTGGTCGAGCCACATCAAAGAGGCCGATCAAGAGGGAAGCGAAGAGCTGCGCCGCCAGACGCTTATCGATTCGTTCTATCTGCTGCGCATCGCCACGCTGCTCATGCATCCGATCGTGCCGCGTGGCACCGAGAAGATCTGTGATTTCATGAATTTCGATTTCGATGAATTCTTCAGTTGGAACTACGATTTCGACAGCATGGAAGAGCTGTGCAATGCTCACGAACTTGAAGCAAAGCGCCATCGCGTGCGCGATCTTCCCCCTCGCACGGACTTTTTCAGCTTTCATCCCTCACAGAAGAAGTAATGTGCTACTATAGCTAGGCTCATTTCGCACTTGGTCGGAAACCAAGGCACTAGAAGGAGACCAACATGAAAAAAGATATTCATCCCGATTATGTCGACTGCACCGTAACGTGCACGTGCGGCAACACCTTCCAAACTCGCTCAACCAAACCTGAACTCCGCGTCGATATCTGCAACGCGTGCCATCCGTTCTTCACCGGCACCCAGAAGCTCATCGACTCCGGCGGACGTGTTCAGCGTTTTGCTAACAAGTTCGGCACCGCAACCGAGACCGTTGCTGCTCGCGAAGCTGCTAAGAAGGCAGAGCGCGCTGCAGAGGTCGAGGCAATGGAGGCCGCGAAGAAGGCAGATCGCGAGGCTAAGGCTGCTGCTAAGGCTCAGCGTGCTGCTGAATACGCAAAGAAGGCTGCTGCTCAGGAAGCCGCCAAGGCAGACGAAGAAGCTGCTGCCAAAGAGGCTGATGAAGCTGCGGTCGAGGCTAAGGAAGAAGCTGCTATCGAAGAGGCTGTCGAAGCTAACGAAGCAGCGGATGCAACCGAAGCCCCTGCAGAACAGAGCGCTGAATAGTCGCCCGTTTGCCTGTAGCGCACCCAAGAACATATCCTTACGACAACATTTTCGTAAGAGGAGTGAAAAGGAAGAGAGTCGCACGTTGGGGGCTCTCTTCCTTTTTGTGTCGCGCGTTCGCGCGGCTTGCTATCCTACAATAGGTTTACGGCTCTTTGGTAGCTTCTGGTAATCTGTCAGAATTGAAGACTGAAACTACAACGAGAGGGAGACAACTATGATCGATAAAAGTGCATTTCGCGATCTATCCTATGGACTCTATATCGTCTCTTCGATGAAAGACGGAAGAGCGGTCGGCTGCGTGGTCAATACCTTCGCTCAGGTAACCTCGGACCCGCCACAAGTGAGCATCGCGATCAACAAGGATAACTACACCACCCAGGGCATCCTTGAAACAGGCAAGTTCGAAGTGAGTGTTGTGTGCAAAGAGGCTTCGATGGAGCTTATCGGCATGTTCGGTTTCCATACGAGCGAGGACACCGATAAGTTCCTAGATTTCGAGGATAAGGAATCTTCACAGGGAATCCCCTACATCGCGGAGCAGATCTGCGCTCATTTCTCCGTTAAGGTCAAAGAGCAGCTCGATCTGGGTACGCATATCTTCTTCTTGGGCGATGTGGTCGCTGCTGAAAAGGTCGAGCATCTCGAACCGATGACGTACGCCTACTACCATGAGGTGAAAGGTGGACGCACGCCAAAGAACGCTTCGGTCTTCTCAAGTGATGAGCTTGAAGCGGATGCAAAAGCGAAGAGCGAAGCTTCTGCGGCTGCAGGCTCTGGCAGCGCGAAGAAGATGCGCGTGGGTTGGAGGTGTCCGATCTGTGGATATATCGAATATGCTGATGAGCTCCCGCCGGATTATATCTGCCCGATCTGTGGAGCGCCAGGAAGCACGTTCGAACGTATCGGGATCGAGATCGACGAGTAGCCCGTTCGATCGTGCGTGTTCGCGCGGCGGTGCTTTTCGTTGCGGCCGTTGCGTCTCACGATTAAAACGTTTCTTCACCGAGCCAGCGCACACCCCGCGCTGGCTCTCCTTTATGATAGGGTGACCATCATGATCATAGGGAGGTAGACCATGAATGTTGAATTGCTCCAGTATCCTGAAGATCCCGAGCGTGCTGTCGCGACCGCTGCGCGTTTATGCTATGCGCCGGTTGGAGCAAAAGAGCTCATGGAAACCATGCCTCCTGAGCGCGTGGAAAGCGTACTCTCAACCATCATGAAGTCGGGCCATTTCTCAACGCTCGAGCACGTGAGCTACACGTTCGCCGTTGATGGGGTGTCACGCGCGCTCACGCACCAGCTGGTGCGCCATCGCCTGGCGAGCTTCAACCAGCAATCCCAGCGCTATGTGAAGTTCACTGATGGGGTAGGCATCGTGAAGCCTGAAACCGTGGCAGAAGACGAACATGCCAATGCGGTGTTCGACGAAGCTATCGACACGATCCTTACTGCATATCAGACTATGCTCGAAGCAGGTATTCCCGCTGAAGATGCGCGCTACATCCTTCCTAATGCGGCCGAGAGCAAGATCGTTATCACGATGAACATTCGTGAGCTTCTGCATTTCTTCGAACTGCGCTGCTGCAATCGTGCGCAGTGGGAGATTCGCGAACTTGCGCATCGTATGCTCGAGTTGGTGCGCCCGACCGCTCCTTACATCTTCAAGGATGCAGGTGCGGGATGTGTGCGCGGTGCGTGCCCTGAAGGCAAGATGACCTGCGGCAATCCTTTCCCTCGCGTGATGCGCGACTAAAGATGACAAACTACCCGGTCGTTCGATATCGGACATGAAAAGTTCGTGTGAGCGTTCGCTCGTTTCTTTCCATTCGTATATGTTTCGTGTATCCTTACGAATCGTATTTGAGCCGCCTGGCTTAAAACATCCCCACGCACGTTAAATCTGGGAAAGGGGCTTCGTGTGAAACTGGTTGTAACCGAGAAGAACATTGCAGCGCAGAAGATCGCTGATCTGCTCGGCGTTGGAAAGCCGAAAGCAGACAAGGTGTACTCGACCCCCGTCTATCGCTTCGAGCGCGATGGCGAAGAATGGGTCACGATCGGTCTGCGCGGACATATCTTAGAGCCGAACTTCGTACCGGCGCTCACCTATAAGAAGCGTGGCGGCTGGATCGGGGTCGATGCTAACGGCGAGATGATTCCTGCCGATCTTCCTACTGATCTGCCAAAACCACCCTTCAAGAAGAAGAAACCGTTCGTTCCTGATGGGGTCGAACTCAACGCTTGGAAGATGGATGCGCTTCCGTATCTTATCTACGCGCCCATCGAAAAGCTTCCGAAAGAGAAGGACATCATCCGTTCGCTCAAGAACCTAGCGAAGAAGGCCGACTCGATCGTGATCGCCACCGACTTCGACCGCGAGGGAGAGCTGATCGGCTCTGATGCGCTTATGTGCATTCGTGAGGTGAACGAAGAAGCGCCGGTCAGTCGCGCACGCTATTCGGCCATCACGAAAGAAGAGATCACACGCGCTTTCACGAACCTGGTCGAGCTTGATGTCGACCTGGCGCAAGCAGGTGCATCCCGCCAGGACATCGATCTCATTTGGGGTGCGGTGCTCACGCGCTACCTTACGCTCGTGAAGTTCGCGGGCTATGGTAACGTGCGCTCTTCGGGTCGCGTGCAGACGCCAACCTTGGCGCTCATCGTTGCGCGCGAACGTGAACGTTTGGCATTCGTGCCTGAAGACTACTGGGTCATCAAGGGCGATTTCAGCCATAAGGACCTGGAGTTCTCGGCGAATCATGCAACTGCGCGATTCAAGGTCGAGAGCGAAGCTGATCAGGTCATGGAGCACGTCGCGGGCGCTACGAGCGCGCGCGTTGCAGCGATCGAGAAGAAGCAACGCAAGCAGGCTGCCCCTGTTCCGTTCAATACCACTTCGCTCATGGCGGCTGCAAGCGCTGAGGGTCTCACCCCTGCGCGCACCATGCGCCTTGCCGAGAGCCTCTACATGGATGGTTTCATCTCGTATCCGCGCGTTGATAATACGGTCTACCCTTCATCGCTCGACCTGCGCGACATCTTGAAGCGCATCTCGGGCAATCCGGCGTATCGTCCGTTTGCAGAAGAGCTGCTCAAGAAGGACAAGCTCACGGCTACGCGCGGCAAGACGGAGACGACCGACCATCCGCCCATCCATCCGACGAACCTGGCGACACCAGAGATGCTGCCGCCTGCAGAATACAAGCTTTACAACCTGATCGCCCGCCGTTTCATGGCAACGCTTTCCGAACCTGCAGTGATCGAGGGTACGAAGGTCACGCTCGAGGTGAATGGGGAGCCGTTCGCTGCGAAGGGCGATGTGCTCGTGAAGCCAGGGTTCCGCGCGATCTATCCTTATGGCCTCAAGAAGGACGAACAGCTGCCCGCGCTCGAAGAGGGCGAGATGCTCGACTTCGGTGGTGCGACCAAAACGCATAAGCAGACCGAGCCGCCCGCACGCTATTCGCAGGGCAAGCTCATCCAAGAGATGGAGAAGCTGGGGCTGGGTACGAAATCGACCCGCCATTCCATCATCGAGCGCCTCTATACGGTCAAGTATGTGCAGAATGATCCGATCGAGCCTTCGCAGCTCGGCATCGCTGTCATTGATGCGCTCGACAAGTTCGCGCCGCATATCACCAGTTCTGCTATGACGGCGAATCTGGAAGAGGAGATGTCGCAGATCGCAGCGGGCGACAGCAAAAAGGTGCAGGTCGTTCGCCATTCGCGCGATCTCTTGGCGCAAGAGCTTGAGAATCTTCTGCCGCATCAAGAAGAGGTGCGCGATGCGCTTGCGGATGCGGTGGCTGCTGATGCGTATGTGGGTCCCTGTCCGAAGTGCGGTAAGGATCTGCAGCTGCGTTCCTCCCAGAAGACGCGTTCGATGTTCATCGGTTGTGCGGGGTGGCCTGATTGCGATGTCACCTATCCGCTGCCGAAGGGCAAGATCGAGGCGCTCGAAGAGAAATGTCCTACCTGTGGCATGCCGCAGATCAAGGTGACCGCGTTCCGCTCGAAGCCGCGCGTGCTTTGCATCGATCCTGAATGTGAGACGAACAAAGAGCCCGACTTGGTGGTAGGCATGTGCCCAACGTGTGCGGAGCAGGGCAAGGAAGCCAAGCTCATCGCGCATAAGAATCCGCGCACCTTGAAGCGCTTCATCCGTTGCGAAAACTACGATGAATGCCAAACGGGCTATCCGCTGCCGCAGTACGGCGCGCTCACCGCTACTGAAGAGGTGTGCGAGGAATGCGGTGCGCCGATGGTCATCGTTACGACGGCGCGCGGCCCCTGGAAGCTCTGCCCGAACTTCAGCTGTCCTTCGAAGGAGAAGAAGGAGAAGGGCAAGACATCAGGCAAAGGCAAGGCAGGCGCCAAGAAATCCACGGCGAAGAAATCGAGCACGAAGAAGACCACGAAAGCAGCTGCCAAGAAGTAGAGAGCAGCAAAAAGAGCAAAGACTCGAACAGGTCACGATCGTCCCAGTGAGACCGAGATCCATTCGAGCGCCCGAGGTGAAATGCGATCATCTCGGGCGTTCTGTTTTTGCGGGGGGGTTGGCCACCTTTGACGTCCTGTTCACATTCTCTGGTGGCAGCATGGATGCCGAGATGAACAATGATATAAACATCGGAATACGTGCAGAAATGCGAATGCGGCCGTAAAGTGCTTCCTTGCGGGGTGGTTCACCTTTACAATAGAGGATAATGAATCTATTGAAGGACTCCAGGAGGGAATCGTGAGTAAGGTAACCATCGTTGGTGCAGGTAACGTCGGCGCGACTGCAGCACATATCATCGCAAGCAAGAATCTCGCCGATGTGGTCTTGGTCGATGTGGCCGAAGGTCTGCCGCAGGGCAAGGCGCTCGATATGATGCACATGCGTTCGGTCGAGAAATTCACGGTAAGCGTTACTGGCACGAACGACTATGCTCCTACTGCTAATTCCGATGTGGTGGTCATCACCGCGGGTATCGCCCGCAAGCCTGGCATGACGCGCGAAGACCTGCTCGGCGTGAATTCAGGCATCATGTCTTCGGTCATCGATGAGGCTATCAAGTATTCTCTCGATGCCATCTATATCTGCGTCACCAATCCGCTCGATGTCATGACCTATCTTGCGTATCAGAAGTCGGGATTGCCCAGCAATCGCCTGATGGGCATGGGCGGCGTGCTCGATTCCGCGCGCCTTTCGTTCGCCGTCTGCGAAAAGCTCGGCTGTGATCCAGCGGACGTGGTGGCATGGGCGCTTGGCGCACACGGCGAAGGTATGGTGTGCTGGCCACGCTACACCACCGTCGCAGGTCGCCCCATCACTGAGCTGATGAGCGAAGAAGAGGTCGCTGAAGTGGTGCAGCGCTGCGTGAAGGGTGGTGCCGAAGTGGTCGCTCATCTGAAGACCGGCTCTGCGTACTATGCTCCGGGCGCTTCCATCGCGAAGATGGTCGAAGCGATCCTCACTGATTCCCATGAGGTCATGAGCGTGTGCTCCTATATCGATGGCCCCTACGGCTTGCACGACCTCTACATGAACATCCCCACGCGCCTCGGCAAGAATGGCGTTGAAGAGATCGTGGAATTCGATCTCACGGAAGACGAAATGGCAGCACTTCAGGAATCTGCTGCAAGCGTGAAGAAGGGTCTCGAAAACCTTCCCGCATAAGGTGCTTCTCGAAAGTAGTTGGTTCACATGCAGGTTCTTTCTTCAAATACCATTTCCGATGCATTGCTCGTCTCCATTCCGCGACTGGCAAGCATACTGCCTCCCGATATCTTGGAGGCGCTCATCGCTGCGCGCGATCGTGAAACGCATGAGCGTGCGAAGATCGTGCTCGATCAGCTGGTGCTGAACGCGCAGATCGCGAACGAGGATCACGTTCCCATCTGCCAAGATACGGGTACGGTGTGGCTCTGTTTGGAGGTCGGTCCCGACATCGCGCTCAACGCCAATGTCTTTTCGAAGGTCGACCAATCGGTAGCGGCAGGATTCATCAATTCGAAGCTGCGCAAGTCGGTCGTGCGCGATGCGCTGTTCGATCGTACGAACACGGGCGACAATACGCCGGCTTTCTGCGAATTGCGCCTGGTGGATGAACCGGGTGTTGCTCGTCTGCATATGATGCTCAAAGGCGGCGGCTCGGATAACGCGAGTCGTGTTGTCATGCTCACGCCCAATGCGGGCAAGCAGGGCGTTATCGATACGGTGCTTTCCTGCGTAGAGGAAAAAGCAGCAAACGCCTGCCCGCCACTCGTGGTGGGAGTTGGCGTGGGCGGCACCTTCGATAAAGTAGCGGGGCTTTCCAAGCTTGCGCTCATGCGTCCGCTCAATGTTGCTGCACCCGATCCCGAAACTGCCGCATTCGAGCAGGAGCTGCTTGAGGCCATCAATGCCACCGGCATCGGTGCTGGCGGCCTGGGCGGAGACACCACCGCGCTCGGCGTACGCGTGAAAACCGCACCCTGCCATATCGCTGCCTTGCCGGTAGCGGTGAATATGGGTTGCTCGGCGTTGAGGAGGCTCACCGTTGAACTATAAGCACATTCAACTCCCCCTAAGCAAGGCTGATGCTCGTTCGCTGCGTGCAGGCGATGCCTGTCTGCTCACCGGTCCGGTATACACCTTGCGTGATGCTGGTCATATTCGTTTGCTCGACGAGATCCGCGAGAAGAAGCTCAAGACGCTGCCCTACGGACTCACTGGTCAGGTCATCTTCTATGCGGGCCCTACGCCTCCTAAAGCAGGCAGGCCGTTCGGCGCGATCGGCCCTACCACGTCTTCACGCATGGATTTCGCGGCACCGCTGCTCATGTCGATGGGTCTTACTGGCACGATCGGCAAGGGCGAACGTTCGGACGATGTGAAGAAGGCCTGCAAGGAATATTCTTCAGTCTATTTCGTGGCAACGGGCGGCGCGGCAGCGTTTCTCGCCAAGTGTGTAGTGGGCGATGAAACGCTTGCCTATGACGATCTGGGAACCGAAGCGCTCAGGCGCATCGATGTGGTCGATCTTCCGGTGTTCGTAGGGATCGACACGCTGGGCACGAGCATCTACTCACTTGAAGATTGAGGTTTCGGTGGCTGATCAAGATCAACAGAAAAAGACTGCCGGCATCTTCATCACCTTCGAAGGGGGAGATGGCGCAGGGAAAACAACGCATATCACCTTTCTCGCTTCCTGTTTGCGAGCGATGGGCCATGAGGTCATCTGCCTTCGTGAGCCAGGCGGTACGAGCGTAGGTGAGGATTTGCGCGCTATCGTGCTCGATCCTAAGAATGCTGGTCTGTGTGCAGAATCGGAGCTGCTCATCTACGAAGCAGCGCGTGCTCAGATCATTCGTGAGGTCATCATCCCGGCGCTCGCGCGAGGGGCGGTGGTGCTGCTCGACCGTTTCTACGATTCGACCATCGCCTATCAGGTGTACGGTCGCGGCCTTCCGATGTCGTTCGTGCGTCAAGCGAACAGCTTCGCATGCCAAGGGGTGCATCCCTGTCGCACGATCCTGCTCACTACCGGCGCTTCTGCTGAAGAAGGCCTTGAGCGCGCAACGCATCATGGCGATGCCGATCGTCTTGAGCAGGCGGGTACGAGCTTCCATGCGCGCGTGAACAACGGCTTTCTTGCGATCGCGGCAGAAAACCCCGAGCGCATTCGTGTCGTCAATTCTTCGGGTACCAAGGATGAGACGGCGCGTGCTATCTTCACACAGATCAAAGATATCTTCGGTTGGGGGAGCGATTCCTTCGTATGGAAAGAAGGCTTCTTCGACCCGATCCTTCAGCGTGATACCAGCGAAAAGGCGCGCATCGATCTTTCCGAGGATTGATGCGGGTGGCCGACGTATTCGAGAGCATCTTCGGTCAAGCGCAGGTCCGTGATTACCTGCGCACTACGTTGCGCACGGGCCGCTTGAGCCACGCCTATCTGTTCACCGGGCCTCCTGGTTCCAACAAGACTTCGGCAGCCTATGCCTTTGCCCAAGCGCTCATCTGCCCTGATCAGGGCTGCATGACGTGCGACCACTGCAGGCGCGCTGCACGTCGGAACCACCCCGATATCCATTTCATCGAACCTGAGGGTGCGCATGGCTATCTCGTCGATCAGATCCGTGAAGTGGTGGCTGATGCGCATCTTGCTCCTATCCAAGCTGCGCGCAAGATCTACATCATCGATCGCGTCGATCTTCTGGGCACGCAGGCGGCGAACGCGTTTCTGAAAACGCTCGAAGAACCGCCAGAGAATGTGGTGTTCATTCTGCTCGGGCGTACGAAGGATGCGGTGCTTCCCACCATCGTTTCGCGCTGTCAGGTGGTGCCGTTCCGTCACATTCCCACCACAGAGGCATCGGGCATCATCTCGCAGAACACGGGGGTGAGCGCGGAACAGGCGCGCATTGCGGTCGAGGCGTGCAATGGCTCGGTCACGAAGGCGATCGGCTTTTGCAAGAGCCCCGAAAAGACTGGCTTTCGCCGTCGTATCCTCGAGATTCTCACGCTACTGCCACTTTCGGACGAGCGCGATGTGCTTGAATACGCTGCTGAGCTCGTGAAGAGCGCGAAGGCGTGGGTCGATGTCGTGCAGAGCGAACAGGCCGAAGCGATCAACGAGTCTGAAGAATTCTTGAGCAAAGCGGCGCTCAAGCAGATCGAGGCGCGCAACAAGCGCGTGCTCACGAAGACTTCGCTCGAGTCGCTCGCGCAGGTCACTTCGATTATTCGATCCTGGTTACGTGACGTTTTGATGATTAAATCTCAGGCAGTCGAGCAGATTGTTAATATTGATGTGATGAACGATCTGGAGCAGGCTGCGGTGCGCACAACGCCCGCAGGCTTGGTTCGCGCGATCGACGCAACCTATCGTTGCGATAAGGCGATCGCCTATAATGTTTCTACAGAAACGTGTCTCGACACGCTTCTTTTTACGATAAGAGAGGTTTTTTATGGTTCGGGTGGCTCCCATTAAGCTGCAGGTCGGACCTAAGGTTCTTTGGTTCGATCCAACCGATTTAGATATACGTGCTGGTGACGATGTCATCGTGAACACGAGTCGCGGGCTTGAATACGGCATCGCAACATCGGATGTTCTCGAAGTGAGCGACGATCTGGTCAAGGATCTGAAATCCCCGCTCAAAGAGGTCGTGCGTCTGGCAACGCCGGAAGACATGGATAAGGTGCGCGAGCTCGAGGAGAAGAGCGCTCAAGCGCTCGGTGCGTTCAAGGAGATCGCGCTCGAGTCCAATAAGGATATGCATCCGGTGCTCGTCGAGTATCTTTTCGAGGGCGATAAGGCAGTCTTCTATTTCGAGGCAGAAGAGCGCATCGACTTCCGTGAGCTCGTGCGCAAGCTTGCCTCCTATTTCCATGTGCGTGTCGATATGCGCCAGATCGGTGTGCGCGATGGTGCGCGCATCATCGGCGGTTTGGGGCATTGCGGCCAAGAGCTGTGCTGCACGCGTTTCGGTGGCGAATTCTCGCCCGTATCGATCCGCATGGCGAAGGAACAGAATCTTTCGCTCAATCCGCAGAAGATCTCGGGCGTGTGCGGTAGGCTCATGTGCTGCTTACGCTATGAATACGATACGTACAAGGAATTCAATTCGCGTGCTCCTAAGATGGGTGCGAAGATCGAAACGCCTGATGGCATAGCGAAGGTAACGGATATCAACGTGCCTTCTGAGCGGATCACGATCACGCTCGAAGACGGTTCGAACTTGAAAATCCCACTCGAGGATTTCGAGGCCCCCGAAGAGGGAAGACGTCCGCACGTGATCAGTGCTGAAGTGTATGAGGAATACGTGCAGAAGAGCCAGTTCGACGCACTCGGTGGCGCAGGCTTGGTGGATGTGATCAACTTCAGTGGCGACGATATTCCAGTCGGTGCACGCCCTGCTGCTCGTCTTGATGGGGAAGGTTCATCTTCGTCGGCTGAGGCAGAAGGCAAGCGCCGTAAGCGTCGTCGCAATCGTGGCAACAAAGAGGGCGAGAATCGTTCAAACTCTTCGCAGAAGAACAACCAAGGGAAAAAGCAATCGGGCGATCGCGGGGGCGAAGGCGCGCGTTCGGGCAAGAAAGAATCCTCGGGACGCAATCGCCGCAATCGTGGTGGCGCTTCGAATGGTCAGAACAAGCGCTCGAACAATGCGCAGGGCAATCGCCAGAACAATGGCAATCGTAAGAACGGCGGTGCGCAAGGAGCGCGTCCTGGACAGAAGTCCTCCGGCTTGAGTTTGCTTCATGAGAATCCGAACGCCAAGAGAGACTCGAAGAGCTCGGGCGCTTCGACGCATCGCAGATCACGGCGCCGCAGCCATACCACAGGGGGAGAGAACAATGCCGGTGGGCAATCATAACTATTCTCTTTTGACCGATCTCTATCAGCTGACCATGGCGCAAGGCTATTGGGAATGCAATAAGCTTGAGGAAGAGGCGTGTTTTCACGCCTTTTTCCGTACTAATCCGTTTCACGGTGGGTATGCTATCGCATGCGGCACCGATCACGTGCTTGAGGTCATTGAAGACTATCGTTTCACCTCGGACGATATCGCGTATCTCGCATCACTCGAAGCTCCCGGCGGCGGCGCGCTCTTCGATCCTGCATTCTTGGACTACTTGAGCACGATGGAGCTCTCGGTCGATATCGATGCGGTGCGTGAAGGCACGGTTGTATTTCCGAATGATCCGCTCCTGCGCGTTACCGGCCCGATCCTTCAGTGCCAGCTGCTCGAGACGGCACTGCTCAACTGCGTGAACTTCGAAACGCTCATCGCGACCAAAGCTGCGCGTGTCTGCCTTTCTGCGGATTCTCCCGTTGCTGAATTCGGACTGCGTCGTGCGCAGGGCGAAGACGGAGGATTGCGTGCCTCACGTGCTGCGGTGGTGGGCGGTTGCGCTTCCACTTCGAACGTGCTCGCGGGCAAGCTCTTCAACATTCCCGTTTCAGGTACGCATGCGCATTCGTGGGTGATGTCGTTCGATAACGAGCTCGAAGCGTTCCGTGAATATGCGCGCGTCATGCCTAAGAATTGCGTGCTGCTCGTGGATACTTACGACATAACCCAGGGCATCAAGAATGCCATCACGGTCGGCCTCGAGATGAAAGAGCGCGGTGAAACGTTAAGCGCGATCCGTATCGATTCGGGCGACCTTTCTTGGCGTGCCAAGCAGGCGCGCAAGATGCTCGATGAGGCAGGTCTTACTGAAACGGGCATCGTGCTCTCGAACGATCTCGATGAATACACCATCAAATCGATCAAGGATTCTGGTGCCCAGGTGAATTCCTGGGGCGTGGGCACTAAGCTCACCACCGCCTATGATCAGCCGGCGCTCGGTGGGGTCTATAAGCTTACCGCAAAGCGCGAAACGGCTGATTCAGAATGGCAGGACTGCATCAAGGTCTCAGGGCAGGCCGTGAAGCTCACCACACCAGGCGTGCTCGATGTACGTCGCTACTTCCATGAGGATGGCAGGCTTGCAGGTGACATGGTCTTCGACATCAATCATGGGGTGGAGCGCGAACGTATCGTCGACCCTGCTGATGAGATCCGTCAGAAGTCTCTTGCAGGCTTGGCGTACACCACCTTGCTCGAACCGATCGTACGCACAGGCATTCGCGTGGTCGACCCTTCATTCGGCAATGCCATGGAGGCACGCGAACGCTGCAGGGAACAGCTTGATCTTTTGGATGAAAGTCAAAAGCGCATCCTCAACCCGCACTCATATCCAGTAGGATTAGAGTATGGGCTTTTTCATCGTCGTCATAAACTTGTCTCGGATATGTTAGGAAATTCATGATGATAAGAGTTGTTACCGATTCAGTCGCTTCTTTGCCTCAAGATCTGGTCGAAGACCTCAATATCGATGTCGTATCTCTTTTCGTTCATCACGAGGGGAAAGAATACGATGATGCTACGATGGATCTGGATGATTTCTATAGTCATATCTACGAGATGGTCGACAACATCCCCACTTCAAGCCAGCCTTCGCAGGCTGATCTGGAGGAACTGTTCGAGGGGTATGCTCAAGCGGGCGATGAGGTCTTGGGCATCTGGATCTCGACGGAGCTTTCGGGAACGTACGATGGCGCTCTGCGCGCAGCTCGTGCGGTGGAGTCGCGCAATATCGGATTCAAGTACGTCATGATCAACTCGACCTCTTGTGGTTTTGATGAAGGATGGGTGGTTGTTGATGGCGCCGAGGCGGTTGCTTCTGGCAGCACGCTCGAAGAAGCTGCACAAACGGTTTTGAAGAGCATCGCATCGACGCGCTTCTTGTTCACTCCCGAGAACCTCACCTTCTTGAAGAAGGGCGGTCGCATCGGTGGCGCTGCGGCGCTCATCGGCAATCTGATGCGCATCTCGCCTGTTCTTACCGTTAAAGATGGAACAGCGCAAGTTGCAGCGAAGGTGCGTTCGCGCAAGAAGGCGCTCATGCGCATCATCGAGATGCTCGAGGCGGATATCGAGGCGAGTGGTGGCTTGAAGCATCTTGTCGTTCAGTATATCGGCGATAAGGCCCCTGCTCTGGAGTGGGCGAAAGAAGTGGTCGAGCCGCTCATCAAGAAGTCAGTGCGTGTGTTGCCGGTCAGTCCGGTGATCGGCTTGCATGTCGGTCCCGCGATCGGTATCGCGTATGAATGCAACGAGCCGCTCAAAGATAAGGTTACGGGAAATCTCCAAGCGCTCATGTGCTCGAACTAAGAGAAAGCTGCAACTATGTCTATCAAGTGTTCTTTGATCATCGATTCTTGCTGCGATCTTCCTCGCGATGTGGTGGACGCAGAAGGCGTCAAAATCGTCAGTTTTTGCTACAACAACGAGTCAGGCTCGCATACCGATGATATGTATGCTTCTCTTACTGCGCACGAGTTCTATGAAGCGATGCGCGGCGGCGATGAGCCTTCCACCTCTCAGGTGACGCTCGGTGAATTCCTCGAGGTATTCACGCAAGCCTATGAAGAAGGAAAGCCTGCGGTACTGCTCTCGTTTTCGAGCGCGCTTTCCGGTTCGTATTCTACGGCCTGCATCGCTGCTGATCAGATCAAGCAGGAGCATCCTGATTTCGAGCTTCATGTGGTCGACACCAAGCTCGCTTCGATCGCTGAAGGGCTTTTGATCTACGAAGCGATCCGTCAGCATCAAAAGGGCATGACCGCGGCCGAGCTTGCCGATTGGGCATCTGAGGCGCTCTATTATGCGCACGGGTACTTCATGGTGAGCGACCTTGAAAGCTTGCATCGTGGTGGACGCATCCCACGCTCGGTCGCGTTTGCAGGCTCGAAGCTCGACGCGAAGCCGTTGCTCGGGTTCGGGCTCGATGGTTCGCTCGCTCTCGTGGGTGTTGCGCGCGGTCGCAAGAAGGGCATGAAGGCGCTCGTCGAGTACTTCGAGCGAAACCGTGAAGCGGACAGCGAAGGCGGCGTGGTGCTCACCGGCAATGCTGATTGCCCGAAAGATGTCGCCCGTCTTGAAGACATGCTCGTGAAGGCTGATGAGGATCTCGTGCTCGTTGATTGCAATATCGGTCCGGTCATCGGCTGTCATGTGGGGCCCGATATGATCGCAGTCGCGTTCTGGGGCAAGGATCGTCGCGAGACGGTTTCGGTCGTTGATCGCATCGCCAACAAGGTCAAGAAGAATCGCTAGAGAAGTTCGAGGAAACCACTATGGCAGATAAGACATTCGTTTTCGTGGGCGATACCGAGGTCGGTTCGCGTCTCTCTCAATCGCTCAACGCTGGTGGTTTCTCCACAGCTGCATCGCTCTCAGATGCCGATGTGGTCTTCACCTATTACGAAACGCAGCAGGGGCTCGAAGATCTCTACTTCGATTCAAAAGGGCTTTTGCAAGATACCAAAGAAGGCGCGCTGCTCGTCGATCTGAGCCCGACCACGCCTTCTTTTGCGCGTGAGCTCTATGCGGTCGCGCGCGTGAACGAGCGCAATACGCTCGATGCGCCGCTCGTGGTGCGCAACATCGTTGAAGAGGACGCTTTCGCTAGTTGCGATAACCTTATGATCTTCGTAGGTGGCGAAGAGGAGCGCTATGAAGAAGCGAAGCCGATGCTCCATGCTATCGCGCGTCATGTGTTGTATCTAGGCGAGGCCGGGTGCGGTCAGAGTGCGAAGATCATGGCCACGCTTCAGCGCGCTTCGGCGCTCATCGGCGTGATCGAGTCCTATGCTACCTACATCAATGGGGATGTGCGTTTCGATTGGGAAGAAGTGATCGATACGCTCTCCGTTGCGGGATGCGTGTCTCCGGTGAACATCGCCTACATCGATGCGATCCGCACGCACGATTTCACGGGCACCTATACGGTCGAGATCCTCATGGCAGAACTCGTTGCTGCGCTTTCTTCGGCAGACGATAAGGACCATATCATTCCGCAAGCAGAAGCAGGATTCCGCCTCATGGAACTGCTCGCGATGGTGGGTGGTGCGGCGTATAACCCAGCTGCTCTTGCGCTCATCTTCGATGATGAAGATGCGGCGAAGCGCTTCGGGCTCGATTGGTCGCGCGCGGAAGGTGCCTATGAGAAGCACGATCATGATCACGATTGTGATTGCGGGCACGATCATTCCCATGAAGAATTCGACGAGGTCAATAGTTACTTCGACACCTCAGATGGGTATCCTGAGGCAATGGGCGATTTCTCTGCCAACTAATATCTGAGAGCGCTTTTGATCTCAATTCCTGAACAGCCAAAGATCTTGGATGCGTATCATGCCTGTATGCTCTGTCCGCGTCGGTGCGGAGTGGATCGGTTCGTGCGTACGGGAGCATGTGGTGCGAACGATACGCTGCGTGTTGGACGTGCGGCGCTTCACTGGTGGGAAGAACCGTGTCTGGTAGGCGATCGGGGGAGTGGAGCGGTCTTCTTCGCGCACTGTGCGCTGGGGTGCGTGTACTGTCAGAACAAGCGTCTTGCTGAAGGCGAGGGGGTTGAGATCACGCAGGAGCGGTTGTGCGCGATCTTGCTCGAGCTGCAGAATGAACAGCGGGCTGCGAACATCAATCTGGTCACGGCAAGCCATTATGCGCCAAGCGTTGCGGAGGTGCTTCGTGAACTGCGGGCATCGGGAGCGCTTCATATCCCCGTTGTTTGGAATACGTCCGGCTATGAAAGCGCCCAGACGCTTGCGTTGCTCGAGGGGCTTGTCGATATCTATCTCGTTGATTTCAAATACAGCGATCCTGTTACGGCACAAAGGCTTTCGCGCGTGAGCGATTATGTGGAGGTGGCGCTTGCGGCGATCGAGCAGATGATAGAGCAAACGGGAGCGCCACGTTTGAATGAAGAAGGATATCTGGAGCGTGGCGTGATCGTGCGCCATCTGGTGTTGCCTGGCTATGTGGATGATTCGCTTGCTGCGCTCGATCTTCTGTATCCGCGCATCAGAGGCCGTGCGCTTCTGAGCATCATGAATCAATTTACGATCGTTGATGAAACCCTCGATGTTCGTGCGTATGGGCTTGAGCGAGCGGTGTCCGATGAAGCGTACGAACGTGTGCTCGATCATGCAGATGAGCTTGGGCTCGAAGACTACTTCTGGCAGGAAGGCGGGGCAGCGAGCGAGAGTTTCGTGCCAGCTTTCGATGGGACAGGCGTGCTTGTGCCCTGATCGTGCGCGTTGGAAGATGAGAAGGCTTCTTGTGCACAAGCGCATTCGTGGTGCGCTTTTACCGCAAGCGCATATCGAGGGGAAGTAAAGTGTGTTAGAATCAATCGGCGGAAAAGGGCTTGTCCCTTTTCGCTATCGTCTGGTGGTTCGCTGGCTGTTTCTTATCTGCAAAGCACCAGACAGAATACGAGATGCCGACATGGCGCAATTGGTAGCGCAACTGATTTGTAATCAGTGGGTTGCGGGTTCGATTCCTGTTGTCGGCACCATCAAAACACCAGGTCAAACCTTAAAAACAAGCGGTTTGACCTTTTCTTATTTTTTGGACAAAAATCGAAAAATAGGGTAAAAACGGGAGAAAACGGGAGAGCGTTATTACCACTTATTACCACCCCGAATCTTGACTACCATGGCTCATCCTCGGTCTCGCCCATGATGTAATCGGTGTGCATATCAGCGATAAGAAGGACAACGGGGACGTAGCTTGTTGTCCCATTCCATGATGCTCAAGGCTAGTAGGAAGCTTCCTGGGCCAAAACAAGAGAGTCAGGTTTGCCCTGTGCAAGGGCGGCTTGTTCGTTTCTATTCTTCGCGTTTTGAAGTTGGCGCATGCGGTCGAGCTTGCGATTATGGAAGTAGACAACCCAATTCGCCGCCAAGAAGAAGCAATTGAGGATATAGACCGCTAAGACCCAGTTGAGCGAGCCGAGCGTGAGCTTCGCAGCAACCCCGCATGCATACCCTGCACAGATGAGCGCAAGGAATTGCCAGCTCGTGCCAAGTGCAGTTTTGGCTTTGTAGGATTTGTAGGCGTTCATCGGCCAAGAAAGACCGAAGCAGATGAGCATCGCTGCTTCCAAGAGTTCTGCTATGAACATCGGGTGTCAGTTCCTTTCTTCTGTACGATTTCTTCCTGCAGGCGCTTTCCGTTCAAGGTCCCTGCGAAAGTGTGGTCTGAGCGTTCGCGGTTTGGGTGTTCGCAGTCTGGGTGTTCGCAGTTTTGCGGCATCAGGATCGCTCTTTATATTCTCTCGCTTCGCGGGTATTCATTCCAATATATTGATTTGCAAGTATTGATACCTATTAGGTATGATTCAAGTATGGATCTCAATAAGCTTAGATACTTTCTTGTGGTTGCTGAGACCGAACATGTTACCCGGGCGGCAAATATGCTGGGCATTTCTCAGCCTGCGCTCACGCGTGCGATCCATCGACTCGAAGAAGAGTTAGGGGTAACGCTCATAGCAGGAGAGGGGCGCAATATCCGTCTGACCGAAGAGGGGCTCTTCCTCAAGCAACAGGCAGCCCAAGCGATGCGTACGCTCGATGAAGCAGAACATGCCATGAAGATATTCTCGACGCAGTGGCAGCAGACGATCGAGGTCTGCATCGAGAGCGCTTCTGCGGTGGTGGTGGATGCGATCGCGCGGTATTCGCGCAAGCATCCTGAGGTAGCTTTTGCTGTTTCGCAGGATGAGGAGGCGCGCTCGAGCGATATCGTGGTCAAGACCGTTTCGAACATCACGCCTGTATTTGCGAGTTCCCACAAAGAAGGCCCTGCTGTTGGTGAAACGAATGCTTCTGTGACGAAAGCAAAGGGCATGATGGACCATGCAAAAGAGAGGTTCACCGAACGGATCGGCATCGCAGTGCCCCTCTCGCTGCACTCATCTTTGCCCGAGATGCTCTCATTGGCGGATCTGCGTGAAACGCATTTCATCTGCCTTGCGGGAAGACAGGGTTTTCGTCGTCAGTGCGATCTTCTGTGCAAGCATTATGGGTTTGTCCCGCATCTGGCCTTCGAGAGCGATAACCCTTCAGTGGTGCGCAAGATGATCGCGCTCGGACTTGGAGTTGGATTTTGGCCTGAGCACAGTTGGGGACCGGTCGATCCTGAGAAAACGTTTTGGCAGCCGCTCGTTGAAGAGGGATTCCGGCGCACGATCAGCATCGAACTTACCTCGCAAGGAATCGAGAAGCCTGTCGCGCGAGCATTCCGTAGATTTTTGCTCACCCAATTCGAACATACCTGGCAGTAGTATCCAGCGAATTGGCCCTGTTTGGATAAGGCGCATGGTGAATTTTGCAGCACAATTATGGCGATATTGAAACGTTTGGTCGTACGGTCATGTTTCCGCTTATGATGATTCTTGATGACACAATTCGCCAGTAGCGATTGATACGGAGGAACGGCATGTTGGAAGTTGGTATCACGAACACCGAAACAACGATGGTTACTGAGCAGAATACTGCTCTTGCGCTGGGAAGCGGCACGGTTGAAGTGTTCGCTACACCTGCGATGATCAATCTTATCGAATACACGTGCGCTCGTAGCGTGGAAGATGAGCTCGATCCTGGACAGACAACGGTAGGCACGAACCTCAACATCTCTCATGATGCACCCACGCCTATTGGCATGGAAGTCTCCTGCAAGAGTGAATTGGTGAAGGTTGATGGACGTGCGCTCTCTTTTGAGGTGGAAGTGGTCGATGAACAGGGGATCGTTGGCCGCGGCGCGCATGATCGCTTCATCGTTGATAAAGAACGCTTCCAATCAAAGGCGAACGCAAAGTTGAACAAGTAGATGACAAACTACCCGGTCGTTCACCATCTTAGTAATGGTGATAGCCGTGGTGTCCGTGATTCGGACAGGTTGGATCAGTGCATACCTGTGCTTGCGGATGGCATCGTGAGCAGGGCTGGTATCCTTGCGCGATCAAGCTTTCGTAGGTGGCGGTGACCTCTTTGCGATTCGCAGCTTTAGTGTCATGCACTGAGCTGCAGTCTGGGTAGTGGAATCGCTTGGTATTCGTATTGAGGATGAAGGTCTGTTCGACGCCTTGAGTCGTAGAAGGCGATTGGGTCTGTGCTTCGTTCGTGCCTGCGAGTCTGCTCGTGCCCGTTGCGTAGTCGATCACTACACCGGGCTGCACATTGTAGCAGTACACGTTGATGCAAAGTGATTTTCCATCGTCATCGAGCGAAAGCGCTTCGATCTGCACGCCGCGCGCAACCAGTTCGCTTCCGCGGAAATCAGGCGTGACGCGCATGAGCACGTGACGGTCGTGACCTTGGCCAGACTCCAGATATCTGCAGATGCGTTCTTCGAAGCCTCGCATGACCTCTTGGTTCAGGTGATTCGTTCCTGTGATAAGATCGCGCGGGTTCACCGCTTCATCGCTCAGTGCATAGGCGATGAGGTGCGATCGTTCATAGAGATGGTCAAGATCGATCTGGGGGTATTTCGCTTGCACGAAACCGCTTGGATCGGGCATGTCCTTATTGCGTTTGCTTCCTGGTGCTGGGCGTGTGATCTCGCAAAGCTTCGCGAAGGCTGTGCCCGCGCGTCCAAGCTCGTCCAGTTCGCTATATACTTCCGTGCCGTCTGCAGCGTTGCGCTCCTCTTCAGTGAAAGAAGGAACGCCATCATTCAGTAGGATATAGTCTTCGCCCGTATAGGCAGGAATTTGCGAAAAGTCGCTTTCGTCGAAGGAGAAGCTCTCGTCTTGTTGTGCTGGTGGTACGGTGGTTTCGGCGGAGGGGGCATTCGCCGCGCGCTCATCTAATTCATGGAGGGTTGCTGCTGGAGTGCAACCGCCCAAGATGAGAAGGGCTAAGCCTAGGCTTACGAGCCAGGCGATGAGGGAGCGCTTCCTGTTGGTGAGGTGTTCCATGGGTCCTATTCTACTGGCCTATTTTGTGCGCACAAGACCAGCATGGCAATCCCTACAGAAGAACCGTAAGCGTCTTTTGGAGTGCAGGGTGCGAGGTCCGTTCAGTTTGCGAGGTCCGTTCAGCCGAGGAAGGGGAGCAGAGCAGCTCGGTAGGCCTCGACAAGATCGGGCAGTTTCATCGCTGCGTTTGCGGGACTTGTTGAAGGGAGCTGTTCGCAAGGTATGTGCGTTATAGGCTCGCAGAGCTTGCGATAGAGCTGGGTGGCTTTGGCGCCCGTGCAGAAGATCTGCTCGATGGGTGCCGCTGCGCATAGCCGGGCGATGTCGTTGGGCTTAGGGTTGCGGATGCTCGCATCGCTTGCACCAGCTATTGTGCAAGAGGCGAGCACGTCCCAAAGCGCGATATGGTGTGTGAGCAGGAGTTGCTTCTTCTCGGGAATGGTTTGCGGCACTTCAGCGTCGAACACTGCGGCAAGCACCTTCCAAAAGCGGTTTTGCGGATGACCGTAGTAAAACCCTTGCTCGCGTGATTTGGGCGAGGGCATCGTTCCGAGCATGAGCACGCGGCTTTCCGCATCGAACACCGGCTCGATCTCATGGATGATATGTGCTTCGTTTGGTGTCACGCGCTGCTTTCTTCGGGGGGGATCAACCGATCTTTCGAGCAAGCCTACTACGTTGTGCGCGTCTGCACAACCGGGAACGCTTGGGTTATTAGCCTGTGCGTTCCTCGATCGCGCATTATTCGCCCTGTTCCAGGGAGCGCTCGATCGACGCACGTAGTTTAGAAGAGCGCGGGAAGCACGTTGATCGTCAAGGCAAGCGCGATCAGGGCAAGGCAGAGCACCATCGCCAGCACATCTTTACCTGTGAAGGGATATTCCTTGTAGCCGCTTACGGGTGTGCGCAGATTGAATCCGCGCACTTCTGCAGCGATCGCGGCGCTGTTTATCTTGCGAACCGAAGAGACGAGCAGCGGAACGCAAAGCGGCACCATCAGCTGGAGCTTCTTCACGATGCTACCCGAATCGAATTCAACCCCGCGCGCGGTCTGCGCTTCCATGATGCCCTTCATATCGTTCATGAATACGGGGATGAAATGCACGGCGCTCGTGAAGGTGAAGGCGTATTTATAGGGAACATGCAGGACCTTGCAGCAGGCGTTGGCGATGTCGCCCAGCTTCGTGATGTAGAGCACCAAGAAAAGCGGGATCGCGCAGGCGATCAGGCGCATGATGATGATAAGCGCTGCCAAAAGGCTTCCTGTGCCGATGTATCCCCAGGGCAGCGCCACAAGAAGCGTGCCTTGCGGGGTAGTGAGCAGCGCGATGATCGCGAGGATGATCGAGAAGATCGCGACCGCTTTCGCAAGCCCTGCTGCTTGTCGGGTCATCTTGCACGTTGCTGCGAGTGCGAAGTCGAGCACGAGAATGCAAGCAAGGAAAATGATGTTCGCTGTGCAAAAACAGGCGACCGAGATGAGCAGCGCGCAGGCAAGCTTCGCGAGCGGATTCATGCGGTGAAGGAAGCTCGTGCCCGGGATGTATTCGAGGAAACGTGCCATTTCTTACTCCTTGATCAGTGCGCATCGTTCAACGACGAAGGCATCGGCGTTCTCGTAGATGATGGTGCAATCGCGTTCTTTGGTTTCAAGCGTGTCCTCGATCGCGCGGCGCATCTCATCTAGGGTGTTCGCCTGCGCGATAGGGGTAGTGCTCAGGGCGGGAAGCTCTTGAGCAAGCCGCATCGAGATCTCGCATATCTGTGGGGCGATCAAGTCTGCGCGGTGCAAGACGTCCGTATCGCGCAGCACTTCGAAGGTGGGGCCATCGGCAACGATGCGGCCGTTCGTCATGGCGATCACCCGTTTGGCATGATCGCCTACCACTTCCATATCGTGGCAGACCATCACCACGGTGGTGCCCTTTTGGTGCGCGCGTTCGATCACCTCCATGACTTTGCAGCACTCGCGATAGTCAAGCCCCGTGGTCGGCTCATCGAGGATGAGCACCTCAGGTTCGGTCACCAGGATGGAGGCGAGTGCAAGGAGCTGGCGCGTTCCGCGGTTGAGCAGGAACGGTTCAGCGTCCGCATCGAAATCGAAGTGCGCGATCATCGCATCGACCTTTTCCTGCGCTTCTTCATCTGGGCGCCCTTGCGCTTTGAATCCGAAGAGCAGCTCTTCGCGCACGGTATTGCAGCAGATCTGCCGATCGGGATTCTGGAAGAGGAAGCCAATTTTGCGCGCGATCTCGCTCGTACGCAGTTCGGTGGTGGGTGTTCCGTTGAGCAATACGGTGCCTTCGCTTGGCTTGAGCAGGCCATTCATCAGGCGCATGGTAGTGGATTTTCCTGCGCCATTCGTGCCTACGAAGGCGACGAATTCGCCATCATCGATCGTGAAGCTCACGTCGCGCAAGACGGGCAGCTGGTCATCGTAGGCAGCGTGAACATTACGGAACTCGATCATGCGAGCACCTCCTTACATACGTTGCACGCACCTTCCACATCACGTACGGAAGGGCCGCGGTAGAAGCCATCGTGGCGCAGCTGGTTGATAAGGCTCGTGGAGCGCGGGCAATTGATGCCCATCTCGAGCAGTTCAGCAGAGTGGGCGAGAACCGCTTCTGGGGTGTCGCAAAAGCGGATCGTCCCCTGGTCGAGCACGAGCAGGAGATCAGCGTAGTGGGAGAGGAGCGCGATCTTCTGCTCGACCACCACGATGGTCGTGTTGTTCTTCTGCGCGTGGTCTTTGAGCAGCTTGAAGACGCCGACCGACGAGACCGGATCGAGCTCAGCGGTCGGTTCATCGAGCACGAGCACACGGGGCTCGAGCGCGATGATGGATGCGAGCGCTACCTTTTGCTTCTGACCTCCAGAAAGGCTGTCGATCGTGTGATCGCGCAGGGCTTCGATACCCATCGCTTCGAGCGAGGCGGCAAGCCGGCGTTCGATCTGATCCTTCGGCACCCCGAAATTCTCGAGTCCGTAGAGGATCTCATCTTCGACAACGGAAGAGACCATCTGGCTATCGATGTCTTGGCAAACGCTGCCGACCAAACGCGAGATGCTGGTAAGGTCAGCTTCGACGGTATCAAGCCCGCATACCTGCACCGAGCCGTAGAAATCGCCCGGATAGCAGTGGGGGATGATGCCGTTGAATGCGTAGGTGAGCGTTGACTTGCCTGAACCCGCAGCCCCTGTTATGCCCAAGAAGGTGCCGGGTGCGAGCGTGAGGTTGATGTCGTGTAGGGTAGGAGCAGTGCTTTCTGCATATTGGAACGTGAAATCTTTGAATTCGATCATGATGAGGTCCTCTCGAGCAAGGGGCGGCACGCAGGCGCCTGCGCAGAATTGAGTGTTTGTAGGTTTGCCCACGTGCGCCGCCTGTTCGCTTCGATCTAGTGGAGCTTGAGCACTTTCTTCAAGGGGAGGGTGAGGATCGCGACGAGGATGCAGTTGACGGTTGCCGTTCCGAACACCATGACCGCATAGGTCACGAGCGTTACCGGCAGGCTCAGGCCATTGAGCGCTACGCCGACGATGAGCGCAAAGGTGTAGCCAGAAACAGCAGTCGAAAGGAAGGTGGTGACCAGCGGATTGAGGTCGACCTTACCTGCGATGCGCATCGGAACATGGATCAAAAGGCCACAAGCGAGCGCGCCGAGCATCTCTGAGGGGATGTTGACCCAGGGCGTTGCGTTGAGCATCGGGATCTGGCAGATGAGACCAGCGAGAAGACCGATGACCAGGGATTGTCCGAGCTTCGGGCGTACTAAGATGATCGCCAAGCAATACATCGCGATGATGAAATTAGGCTTCATGCCAGCGAAGCTGAAGAAGCTCGAAACTGTGAGCTTGAGTACCGCGCCTGCAGCTAAGAGCACCGCGATCAAGATGAGATCGCGCACTGAAAGGCCGCTTTCGTTCTTTTTGGCCACCTCGCGCTTTTGCGCATGCGGGGTGCGAAGTGCAGCGGTTGCTTGTGCTGCGCCATTGGTGTTGATGTTGTTCGTCTCTGCCATTTTGTTACTTCCTTTCGTTTCGTCTTCGGCAGTTCACACAACTTCAACCTTTTCCCGACAATAAAAAAGACCCATCCTTGCATTCGCAAAGGACAGGTCTTTCGATCTGCGGTGCCACCTTTGATTGATTCCGCGGGTAACGGAACCCCCTTATGAACATGCCATCACATGTTCTGCCATTCACGCAGGCTCACGGTCCG
The DNA here is from genome assembly GCA_958409415.1 of uncultured Eggerthella sp. Lineage (GTDB taxonomy): Bacteria > Actinomycetota > Coriobacteriia > Coriobacteriales > Eggerthellaceae > Anaerotardibacter. The sequence goes on from CATYMO010000003.1 coordinate 102,152, forward strand.
GATACTTGATCGCGCATGTCTTCGCATAAGCGATCGTTCCCCTTTCCCTCGGCGATCCATTTACCATCCAGCATTTCTGCGGGATTCCCAGCTTCACCCGCTCTCTGTGAGCGCTCATGATGGCTTGATCTTCGCCTCATCGGTTTGAAAGGTATTCAGTTGATGCATGAGACTTTAGCACAATAAAGCGATCTGGCAAGAAGAAATTTGGATTTTTTCGCGATATTGTCCATTTTAATCATGTCAAAAATCAATGAATTCATTCAGCCGAGAATGCAATCTGTACATAAAGCATAGACGAAATCTATTGATGCCCTATAGATTCACAATGCTTTTCTGATTTGTATTCATTCGTAGGTGGGTTCACAATAGGGGCAGTTCAATCGACGCATAGGGGGGTATAAATGAATCCAAATGCAACTATCACTGACGAGATGTTCGAGTCCTACCTCAAGCAGATCCGCGAACTGGTCGAAGGCCCGTTCGAGGAGATGCAGAAGGAGATCGAAGTAACGAACAAGTTCCCCGACGAGTTCTATGAGCTCGCCAAGGAAAACGATCTCTATCGTTTCTATCTTCCTGCCGAATACGGCGGGTGGAACCTCGACGAGCTCGAGATCCTGCGCGTGCAGGAGGAGTTCTCTCGTGGTCCTGGTGGCATGCGCATGCACCTTCATCATGCGGCAGATATGAACTGGCGTATCCTTGAGGATTACGGCACGCCCGAGATCAAGGGCCAGCTCATGGACAAGTTCCAGGACAAGACCATCTACTGCAACTTCGCGATCACCGAACAGACCGGCGGCACGGGTGCTGACCTTCACACCACCGCTGAATGGGACGAAGAGAAGGGCAAATGGATCCTGAACGGTGAGAAATGGCTCATCTCCCATACCGACTGCTCCGATTACACCTACGTCATCGCGGTCACCAATCCGGAAGACGACAAGGACACGCGCCTTTCCGCGTTCTTCGTACCGGTCGATGCTCCAGGCTTCGAGCTCGTTCCGATGCCTCACATGATGGGCTGCCGCGGCGCAGGTCACGCTGGCCTCAAGTTCACCAATGTCGAGCTCGGTCCTGAGTATCTGCTCGGCGAGGTGGGCCAGGGCATGGAAGTCGCGATCCACTCGCTCTCCGTCTCCCGTGTGCACATCGCTTGCTCGAACCTCGGCATGGCACAGCGCATGCTCGAGATCTCGCTTGCGCGCGCTGCTGATCGTGTGACCTTCGGCAAGCCGATCATCAAGCGCCAGGCGATCAAGATGAAGATCGCGAACATGCAGATGATGATCCACGCTCTGCGTACCATGGTCTACGACTTCGCTCGCGACTTCGACTTCGATCCGTTCAACGACTACATCGATGAGAAGGCCGCTATCTGCAAGCTCTTCTCGATCGACACGGTCCGTCTGGTCTCCGATGAGATGCTCGAGATCTTCGGTGGCGACGGTTACTTCGAGGATTCCCCCTATGGTCCGACCGAGCGCCTCTATCGCGACTGCCGCGCTATGTGGCTCGAAGAGGGCGCACCGACCGTTCAACGCATCACCATCGCGCGCGAGTGCGAGCGCCATGGCGGCAAGATCGCCTATCTCTTCGACGATCATTTCTCAGTTGTTGGCTAGAAGGGTAGTCTTACCGAGCTTCATCGAAAGCTTGCTTTTCAAAAGAGGTGCTGGCTTTACGGCTGGCACCTCTTTTTCATAGGTGTCGAACGACCGGGTAGTTTGTCACCTTTTATGCGGTGCAGACGGCGCAGCTGGGGAGACCGTCATGGAGATAGGCATCGGCGGCCTTGAGTGCGCGACCAGAAGCGCCCGTAACTACCGTGATGCCGGCTTTGTTCATGATCTCGATATCGCGTTCGGAGATGGTTCCACAGATGAGAACGCGCACTTCGATCTGGCGCAAGAAATTAGCTTGCGATCCACATAAGTGTTCTTGGCTCGGTAGATTACGCGAGTCGACCAGTTCGTTATTTTCTACTTTGTAGAAATTGAAATTGGTGCATGAGCTGAAATGTTTGCTCACATCCAAACCTTCACTGGCTACTGCTATTCTCATGCCTCTCGTTCCTGCGAAACTGAAATAAAAGACTACGCTGCCTACTCTACGGTGCAAACTTGGTGCTGCATTTAACGTTCGGGGGAAGGGGCTGATTCTTCTGCGACAGGAGTGCTATTCGCATACGAAAACCGTTGCCGATTTTCCCTTGCAAAATAAAGAAAGCTTTGTGATAATAACCAAGCTGTGTTTTGCAGCGCTGCTGTCCCCATCGTCTAGCGGTCAGGACGCCGCCCTTTCAAGGCGGAAACACGGGTTCAATTCCCGTTGGGGGCACCATTTTTTCATTTTGCGCTCCAAACCCTTCTTCCTCGCGTAACGAAGTACGCTCGGGCGGGTTTTCGCACAAACTGAAATGAAATGGATCGTTTTGCAAGACGCAGGTATTCCATTTTATTCACTTCATTTCCGGAGACTTGCACCGAAAGCCCTTTTTGTGAAAAAGCTCATCGCGCAATTCATGAAGTTCGGCATCGTGGGCGTGATCGCGTTTCTGATCGACTACGGGCTCATGGTGGCGCTCACCGAGTTCTTCGGCGTTCCCTATCTTATCTCCAACACCATCTCCTTCACGGTTTCGGTCGTGTTCAATTACGTCGCATCGATGCGTTACGTGTTCGAACGACGCGACGATATGTCTCGGCATCGCGAATTCATCATCTTCGTCGTGCTTTCCATCATCGGGCTCATCTTAAACGACCTTTTCATGTGGCTGTTCGTAAGCGTTTGGTTCATCGATTACCGTATCGCGAAGATCATCGTGACAGTTTTGGTGGCTATTTGGAATTTTGTCACGCGAAAGATCTTCTTAGAGAAGCATTGATGCAAAAGCACTAAAGTAGAATCAAGCAGTGCGCAAGGGTGAGCGAAGGAAGGGGAGAGCATGAACGTTACGTTCAAGATCATGCGTCGTTCGGGCGATAAAGCCTACATCCTCTCCGAGATCACCGACTACGATAAAGGCCTGCCCGTGGTGCTTTCGGCTTCCACGGAAAATGGCGTGCGCATCCCCTGCGATGTGTTTCCCTTCGTCGATGAAGACGATGTGCTCGCCATGGAGTTCGCGCTCTACGACACCGCGCTTGCCGTGCGCGATGACTTGCTTGCGAGCGCGCATGCGAAGAATTCACCCGCACTGAGGTTCTTCGTGGTGGTGCTTCCGTGGCTCAATGTGAAGCGCTGGGTGCTCGAGTTCCGCGCGATCACGCCTGAGGGGAAGACGCAATCATTTTGCGTCAACGGCCTTGAGATGGATGCCTTCCGCTGGCGCAATCGCCTCGATATTCGTCGCGGCACGTTCCAGAGCGAAGCGCTCGAGCAATTGAGCAAGCGCTTCATCCATGACCGCATCCAGATCTCGTTCAAGCGCGCGCTCGATATGGGCGATCGTCTTCTTGTGAGCGCAGCGCTCGATATGCCCTATCACGAAGAGAGCGATATCGCTTTCGATTTCCTCGATGGCGAAGGCCGACCGTTCGAACCGTACTTCAATGTGATCGAGGACAGCGTTACCCATGCATCCGATTTCGGCTCCCTCGAGCGTCGCAACGTGGAGCTATCCATCTCGCTCCCTAAGGCTATTGGCGAAATGTGCGTTTGCGCCACCGATACCGCCGGCACGATTGCGCCGGGGTTCGAGGTACTGAGCGAAAAGGGTGCGCGTGTGCTGCTCGAAGAATTCTCCGAGCAAGCGAAAACCGCCTATAACGACCCTGCTTACGGCGAATGGTATCGCGCCCATCAGCGCGCCGACCTCCCAACGCTTTTCGAGCAGGTTTCCGTCCGCTTCAAGGTCGAGCCGCTCATCAGTATCGTGTGCGTGCTCGATCATGCCCAACACCATCAGATCCACGATGTGATGAACGCGTTCCGTACGCAAAGCTATAGCAAATGGGAGCTGATCTTCGTCGATCTGGATGGCGACGATTCGTTCGTTTCCTCGCTTCTCGAAGTGTTCCAGGACGATCGCATGTATCTCGTGGATGTGGACCCTGCGCTTTCGCGCCCCGAGAAGATCAACGCCGCATTCTACGCAGCGGAAGGCAGCTATATCGGCTCGCTCTTCGCACATGATCTGCTCGCACCCAATGCGCTTTTCGAATGCGTGCGCACGATCAATGCGTTCCCTACCTGCGAGCTCATCTACTGCGATTCCGATACGGTGAATGTGCAGGGGTATCATTCGCATCCGATCTTGCGCAGCGCGTATTCGCCCGAACTGCTCCGCTCGTTCAACTATTTGGGCAACTTCGTGATCTATGGCGTTGAATTGCTCGAACGCATCGGACTGCTCGACCCCGCTTTCGAAGGAGCGCTTGCCTACGATCTGAATCTGCGCGCTTGTGAACAGGCGCAGCGCGTTTGCCATATCTCGCGCGTGCTGTGCCATCGCCGCTTCGCTTCCGAGATGTACGAATATCAGCTGCATTCTCCCGAAGATCAGGAAGCGGGGCGCAAGGCGCTCGTGGCTCACTGCAAGCGTGTGGGGATGAGCGCCGAGGTCCTGAGCCTGGATATTCCGTTTTGCTACCGCATTCGCCACGTGCTCACAGAAACGCCGAAGGTTTCGATCGTTTTGAATACCGTGAACAATGCCGAGGTGATCGAACGCTGCGTAACGAGCCTCTATCAGCAGATCGCCTACGACAATTTCGAGGTCGTGGTGGTCGAAGTCGGAAAGCTCGACGCTCAGGTCAAGGATACCCTTGCGCGCTTGCGCGAACGCTTTTCGACCTTTAAAACGCTGCACTACGACGGGGTCTTCAACCATGCGCGCCTGGCGAATTTCGCGGTCGAGCAGCTTTCGAGCGAATACTTTTTCTTCATCACCGACGACACGCGCATCCTCACGCCCGATGCGCTCCAGACGATGCTCGGGTATTTCCAAGACGAACAAGTGGGGATCGTGGGTCCGCAGAAGCTCTATTTGGATGCCACCATCGAACACGCCGGTCTGGTGGTGGGGGGCGAACATGTCATCACGCCCATCTCGCGCTACATGCTCTCCGATTGGAATGGGTATCTCGACCGTTGTGCGGTCTCGCGCAACGTCTCTGCGGTGGCAGGTGAGTGCATGTTCATCTCGAAGGAAGTCTTCGACCAAGTGGGTGGCTTCACGGAAGACTTCTCGCTTGCTTATTCCGATGTCGATTTTTGCTTGAAGGCGCGTGAACTGGGATTCTATACGGTCTATACGCCGTATGTGAAGCTTACGCATTCGCGCTCGGTCAATCGTATGCGCAACTATTCGCAGGCCTTCTTGATCAAGCGTACGCGCGAGGCGGCGCTCATCCAGTACCTCTGGCCCGATTACTTCGTTAAGGGCGATGGCTTCTATAACCCCAATCTCGATCCGAACAACCCCTATTTCGCGCTGAGGAAAGACTGAAGATGAACGTCCGTCTTGAATCCATGTGCCAAGGCGATGGCAAGATCTATGCGCAGATCGCTATCGAGCGCCTTTCGGCTGATTCGATCGTCACGCTTGAAGCGCACCTGAAAGATGGCACCGAGATCCCGGCGCATCTCCTTCCTTTCGATCCGCTCGATGGGCAGTCGGCGGCGAACTTCGTGATCATCGTGCCGCATTTCGATGAGCGCGAGATCATGCTCGAATTCAACGAATACCGCGGTGCCGATGCGCCGCTCGGGCGTGCGCACCTTACGATCGAGACGAATATGCTCACGTGGCGCACGCGCATCAATTCGGTAGTGAAGAACGAGCTCATTGCGCAGATGTTCGATATCGAGCGCGAATACTATTCCGATCGCATGCACACCTCTTTCATCGCAGCGGTCGATGACAAGGATGAGATCGTAGTGAAGATGCTCATCGACCTTCCGCAGATCGAAGGCGCGGATGTGGCGATCCGCTTCCTCGATGCGCATGGCAAGGAACGAGAGCTGCCTGTCTATCCGCTTTTCGAGGAGATCAAGCCTGCGCGTCGCTTTGGCGATGAGAATCGGATCAACGTTGGATTTTCTGTGCGCGTTCCACGAGACGATAAGGATTTTTGCGTGTTCGCCAGCGATGCGCTCGATGTGGTGCCGGGCGGGTTCGCTATGTTCTGCGACGAGAGCTATGAGCCGCTTGCTGCGCGCTTCTTCGAGCGAACCGTCGATGCGGCGCACGATCCTGCTTACGATGCGTGGTATCTGCTGCATAGCGCTACGCTCGCCGATCTTGCAGAGCAGCGCCGGACGACCTTTAGCTACGAGCCGCTCATTTCGCTGGTCATCCCCCTTGTGCAAGGGGAAGCGGAGTTGCTCGCACGTTGTCTCACGGCGCTCGCTGCTCAGACCTACAACGTGTTCGAGGCCATTGTGGTCGATCGCTACTATGGCGACGCTGAATTCACTGCGCTCGGGCTTGAACAGGGGGGAGCCTGCGCGCTCACGCGGGTGAAGGTCGATGAGGCGCTTGGCGCCGACGAGATGTTCGCTGCGGGGCTTGCCGAGGCGAAGGGTTCGTATTGTGCGCTGCTCGAGCCCGATATCATGCTCGCCCCCGAAGCGCTCTTCGAGGTGGTGCGTCGTATCAACGAGCGTCGCGTTCTCGAAGATGAGGCTCCTGCGCGTGTTCTCTATGCGCATCACGACGTGCTCGATGCGAATGGCATGCTGTGCGAACTTGCCTGCAAGCCGCTCTATTCACCCGATCTGCTCCTGTCCTATAACTATGCGGGACCGCTCATCTTCTTCGAGCGAGAATTGCTCGATCAGCTGCACGAATCGGCGGGGTTCGTGCGCGAAGCGCTCGTCTATGACCTGCTGTTCAAGGCGATCGAGACGACGGGGAGCATCGAGCGCATCGACCAGATCCTCTACCATGTGGCGCGTGCGCCGCGCGAAGCGGCAGGCGAGAACCAGGCGCGCATCGAGGCGCATGAAGAGGACTTCCGTGGTGGACGTCGCGCGGTAGCGAACCACCTGAAGCGTCGCGGTATCGAGGCAACCGTTCTTTCCGATATCCACGAAGAGCTCTACCGCTTGAACTATGCGCTGCCCGTTGAGCTTCCTTCTGTTCTGGTCATTGTGGTCAATCGTGAACAGCCCTATCTTTTGGAATCATGCATCGAGAGCCTGTTCGAGAAGAGCCCCTACGATAACCTGCAGGTGTGCATCGTCGACAATGCGAGCACTTCGCTCGAGACGTTCTCGACCTATGGGCGCATTCAGGGTAAGCACGATGAGGTCGATCTCATTCGCATCACCGAACGAAGCGGCTATGCTGCTTGCATCGCGCAAGCGCTCGAGGCGCACGAGAGCGACTATGTGCTGCTGCTCGATGGGGCGGTCGAATTCGAGACCGAAGGCGCGCTCGAACGCTGGATCGGCATGTGCACACGTTCTGAAGTGGGTGTGGTGGGTGCCAAGCTCCTGCTTTCCGACGATACGGTCTCAGAGGCAGGGATCACGGTAGGCTCGGCGCGTGGTGCAACGACCATCGGTACCGATCTGCCCCGTACGGCATCCGGTTATCTGAAGCGTCTTGCCTGCACGAACGATGTTTCTGCCGTTTCGAGCGCATGCCAGTTCATCCGCCGGAGCGTGCTCGATGAAGTAGGGGGCTATGACGATCGCTTCAAGCTCGATTTCGGCGACACTGATTTTTGCTTGCGTGTCATCAAGGCAGGCTATTTCGTCGTGTTCGATCCCGAGGTCGAGCTCTATCACTTCAAGAACAAGATCAAGGATGACCATCTTTCCGATGCGCGTCGCATCCGCCTTGAGCAGGAGCGCGCTTATCTGCACTTCAAATGGCCGCGTGCGTTCGTTGAGGGCGATCCCTTCTCCAGTTCGCTGCTTGCTCCAGGTGATGGTTATTACCAGCTATATCGTTAAGATATAGCTGATCGTACGATTCCCGTACAATTTTCGCGGCGCGTGCACACGGGTTGTTCTATAGTTAGAACTTGCGCTTGTCGCTTTTGCGGTGCGGCGCTTTATGGAACAACACGATCGCAGGGTATACATGATTCAGATCGAACATCTCTATAAAACCTATACGAGCGAGAAGCACGATGAAGAGCATCACGCTCTGAAGGATATCAATCTCACGATCGAAGATGGCTCCATCTTCGGTATCATCGGCCAATCAGGCGCGGGAAAATCGACCTTGGTGCGCTGCATCAACCTGCTCGAGCGTCCTACTTCGGGCGAGATCATCATCGATGGGGTGGACGTGACGAACCTCACGGGCAAAGCGCTGCTCGAATTTCGTGCGAACGTGGGCATGATCTTCCAGAATTTCTCGCTCTTCCAGCAGCGAACGGTGCTGCGCAACGTCACCTTCCCGCTCGAATTGCACAAGGGCTACAACAAGGCTGAAGCGCGCGAGCGTGCGCTCGAATTGCTGGAGTTGGTGGGTCTTGCTGATAAGGCGAACAAGTATCCTTCGCAGCTTTCTGGTGGACAGCAGCAGCGCGTGGCTATCGCGCGTGCGCTCATCAATCGTCCATCGATCATGCTCTGTGATGAAGCTACGAGTGCTCTTGACACCATGACCACGCAGTCGATCCTTCGGTTGCTCAAAGATATCAACGAAGAACTCGGCGTTACGCTCGTGCTCATCACCCATTCGCTGCTCGTGGCGGAGCAGATCTGCGACACGGTTGCGGTCATCGATGATGGACGCATCGTTGAGATGGGTCGCACGCAGGATATCTTCGAGAATCCGCAAAGCGATGCCTCGCGTCAGCTTTTGGGAAAGGAGTGCTAGGCGATGGATTTCCTTGCAACCTTCTTCGATAACTACGGCATGCTCCTTGCGCAGGGCACCTGGGATACCCTGCTCATGACCATCGTTTCGACCTTCTTCGCCTATGTGATCGGCATTCCGCTGGGCGTGCTGTGCGTGCTCACAAGTCCGAAAGGGCTCATGCCGCATCGTGTCTTCAACATGGTGCTTGGTTGGATCATCAACATCGGGCGTTCGATTCCGTTCATCATCTTGCTCGTGGCGCTCATCCCGTTCACGCGTTTCATCGTGGGCACGTCGCTTGGCGTTCCTGGCGCGATCGTGCCGCTCGTCATCTCTGCGGCTCCCTTCATCGCGCGCATGGTCGAGCAATCGATCGAAGAGGTCGATGGCGGCCTGGTGGAAGCGGCGCAGAGCTTCGGTGCGAACACCTGGCAGATCGTCTACAAGGTATTCTTGCGTGAGGCCTTGCCCTCGCTCGTTCGCGGTTTTGCGATCGTATTCATCACCATCCTGGGATACTCTGCGATGGCGGGTTGCGTCGGTGCTGGCGGTTTGGGCGATATCGCGATCCGCTACGGCTATCAGCGCTACCAGGACGATGTCATGATCGCTACGGTTATCATCCTTATTGTGATCGTGCAGATCGTGCAGAGTGCATGCAATTATGCTGCGCGTAAGATGGATAAATCCTGAGGCGCCTCAATACTCCATCTCAGCGTTCAGGCATCGTTCGCAGTGCCTGAAACAAATCGGTAACCACTTGCTTGGACGAAGCCCGTATAATGAAGTGAGCAACTAGTGCATGCATTCTACGGGAAGGAAGACCAAGCATGGCAATGAGCCCTGATCAAGATTTCGTACTGAAGACCATCAAGAGCAGGGACGTTCATTTCGTGCGCTTCTGGTTCTGCGATGTGCTCGGCAACATGAAGTCGTTCGCTGTTATTCCGAGTGAGCTCGAAAACGCCTTTGAAGAGGGCATGGGCTTCGATGCAAGCTGCGTGCAAGGCTTTTCGCTGAATTACGAATCCGATATGCTCGCATTTCCCGATGCGACCACCTTCCAGATTCTGCCATGGCGTCCTGCCGAAAACGCGGTCGCGCGTATGTTCTGCTCGATCCGCACTCCCGAAGGCCGCATCTACGATGGCGATTCCCGTGCGGTGCTCGCAAAAGTGGTGGCGCGCGCAGAGCAGCTTGGCTACATGATGAACGTGGGCCCCGAGATCGAGTACTACTATTTCAAGGACCGTGAAGGACTCGAGGTGCTCGACACCGGCGGCTACTTCGATCTTACCTCGCTCGATAACGCGAGCGATCTGAGGCGCGATACCATCCTCACGCTCGAGAAGCTGGGCATTCCGGTCGAGTACTCGCACCATGAGAACGGTCCCTCGCAGCAAGAGATCGACCTGCGTTTCGCCGATGCGTTCACCATGGCCGATAACGTGATGACCTACAAGCTAACGGTCAAAGAGATCGCCATGAAGTATGGCCACTATGCCTCGTTCATGCCGAAGCCCATGGCTAATCAGCCTGGCTCGGGCATGCATATTCATCAGAGCTTGTTCGACGAGAACGGCAACAACGTCTTCTTCGACGAGAACGACCCCGATGGCTATAACCTCTCGAAGATCGCGAAGCACTACATCGCAGGGCTTTTGAAGTACGCACCCGAATTCGCGCTCATCACCAACCCAACGGTGAACTCTTATAAGCGGCTCGTGCCGGGTGGGGAAGCGCCCATCCAGATCACTTGGGCGCGTTCGAATCGCTGCACGCTCGTGCGCATCCCCGGCTACAAGCCGCATAAGGAAGAAGCCTGTCGCGTCGAGCTGCGCAACCCCGATCCTTCGTGTAACCCCTATCTTGCGTTTGCGGTCACGCTCGCTGCGGGCCTTAAGGGCATTCAGGACGAACTGCCGCTCGAGCCTCCCACGGAAGATCCCACGCTGTTCACCTGTACGCGCCACGAGCTCAACGAGCGTGGCATTCGCACGCTTCCTGATACGCTTGGCGATGCCGTAGAGCTGTTCGCTTCCTCGGATCTCATGCGCGAGGTATTGGGCGAACATATCCATTCCTATCTGGTCGAGGCGAAGCGTGCGGAATGGAACGAATACCAGAAGAGCGTTTCGGCATGGGAACTCGATCACTACCTCGGTGTTCTGTAGGAGGCACGGATGCAGAGAAAAAGTGTCATATTCGTGGCTGATAGCCTCGATAACGCGCATAAGTTCCAAGCCGTGCTCTCCGGCATGGATGCGGATGTGGTTGCGGGTTCGTCCCTGCAGTTCAAGAAGCTCCTGCACGAACACCCCAACAGCGATCTGATCATCTTTGAAGCTTCAGGCGATGCCACTCAATCCATCGCGATGGTGGAAGACGTGATGGTCCAAGATGGCGGTGGGTCGATCCTCATCATCGTGAAGGAGGACATGCTGCAGGGGTTGCGTCTGCCAGTGCGCTTGAATAGCGATTTCGTAGTGCAAGGAGCGAGCGCGGATGAGTGCGCGTTGCGCATCCGCCAGCTGCTCTGGCCGGGTAATGAAACTTCCACGAGCGATTTCATCTCGATCGATACCATGACCATCAATCTAGCTACCTACCAGGTGACCGTGGCAGGCGAGCCGGTCGACTTCACCTATCTCGAATATGCGCTGCTCGCGTTTCTTGTCACGCACCCGGGGCGCACGTATTCGCGTGATGCGCTCTTGCGGCGCGTGTGGGGCTTCGATTACTTCGGCGGTTCGCGCACGGTGGATGTGCACGTACGACGCGTGCGTGCAAAGCTGGGGCCAGACCTGGCGCAACGCCTTGAGACCGTTCGTGGTGTCGGATATCTTTGGAGTGCCTGATCATGTCTAAGACCATTGCCATCATCGATGGAAATTCCCTTATGCACCGCGCTTTTCATGCGGTGCCTCCTGCTATGCAAGCGCCTGATGGCACGCCCACCAATGCCGCTTTTGGCTTTTTGGCGATGCTCATCAAGTTCATCGAAGAGCAGCATCCCGATGCGATCGTGTGCGCTTTCGATAAAGGAAAGCCGGCCTTTCGCATGGAGGCGCTCGAGCAATACAAAGCACAGCGCCCGCCCATGGACGATAACTTGCGCGTGCAGTTTCCGCTCATCGAAGACTTGCTCGCTGCGCTCAACATCCCGGTGGTCGCGCTTCCTGGCTGGGAGGGCGACGATATCTTGGGTACCCTCTCGGCTCAGAACGAGAAGCTCGGCTACAACTCGCTGCTCGTGACCGGCGATAAGGACGCCTATCAGCTGGCGAGCGATCTTACGCGCATCGTCACCACGAAGAAGGGCATCACCGATGTGGTCATCTATGGTCCAGCTGAGGTGGAGGAGCGCTATGGTGTTACCCCTAGTCAGTTCACGGATTTCTTGGGCTTGAAGGGCGATAAAGCGGACAATATCCCGGGTGTTCCCGGTATCGGCGACAAGAAGGCTGCGGCCATGCTGCAGGAATTCGACGATCTCGAGGGCATCTATGCACATCTCGATGCTTTCAAGGGAAAGCAGCTTGAGAATCTCACGAACCATAAAGAAGATGCCTTCCTTTCGCGCGAAGTCGCTACGATCGTGCGTGATGTGCCGATCGAGATCGATCTCGAAGACCTTTCCTTTCCCGATTTCGATGCGGCGAAGGTAACGGAAGCGTTCACGAGCGTGCGCTTCATGGCGCACTTGACCAAAGTGCTCGACTTGCTCGGTAGCGCCTCGGCACCAGCGGGCGCAGAAACGTTCGAGGCTCATCCGCTCGTTGAGGGAGTGGATGCGCAGGCAAGCTTCGAGGAGCTCATCGCATCGGACGCGAGCATGCCGGTGGTGCTGGTCGATAGCGATAAGCAAGGTTCGCTCTTCGGCAGCGAGATCCATATGGCGCTGCGCACCGAAACCGAGACGCTCTACTTCACAGGTGACGAAGCTAAGGCAGTGCTCGCTCGCTTGATCAAGGAAGGGCGCTTTATCACCTTCGATGCGAAGAAGCTGGTCGAGCAGGTGTTCCCTCACGATTCGTCTGATGCTGCGTCGGTGAGCGTTGAAGAGGTCCTGGCGATGGATTGCTTCGACGTGGCGCTCGCTTCATATGTGGTGAACTCCATGAATGGGGGATTCGACATCCAAAAGCTCGTCGAGATCCATTGCGGATCGTTCTTGCCCGATACCGAAGCGCTTGCCGATGAGCTTGCTCTCAAGGCTGCCGCAGTGGAGCGTTTGGCCGAGATCATGCACAGCCGTCTCGACGAAGATGGGGTGGCTTCGGTCTATGCCGATATCGACTATCCGCTGGTGGGTGTGCTCGCCTGCATGGAGCGCACCGGTGCGGCCATCGACAAAGCAACGCTCGATCGCATCGCGCTCGCAACCCAAGAAGAGCTCGATACGCTGCAGGAGCAGATCATCGAGCTTGCAGGCGAGGATTTCAACATCGACTCTCCCAAGCAGCTTTCCCATATCCTCTTCGAGGTACTCGGGCTCACTCCGATCAAGAAGAATCAGCGCGGATACTCGACCAATGCCACCGTGCTCAAGGAGCTTTCAAAGGTGCATGAGCTGCCTGAACTCGTGCTCCATTACCGTGAATACGCCAAGGTGAAATCGACCTACATCGATGCGTTGCCGCGCATGCGTGCAAAGGATGGGCGCATTCACACATCGTTCAATGAGATGGTCACCACCACCGGGCGTCTTTCGTCGTCCGATCCGAATCTTCAGAACATTCCGGTGCGCACCGATTTCGGTCGCCAGATCCGCGAATGCTTCGTTCCGCTCGAAGAAGGCGAGGTCTTCCTTTCGGCTGACTATTCGCAGATCGAACTGAGGCTGCTCGCGCACCTTTCTGGCGACGAACATCTTATCGATGCGTTCCTCTCGGGCGAAGATTTCCATGCGAAGACAGCAAGCAGGGTGTTCGACGTGCCGCTCGAAGAGGTCACGCCGCTTCTGCGCAGCCGTGCGAAGGCGGTCAATTTCGGCATCGTGTACGGTCAGCAAGCCTATGGGCTTTCGCAATCGCTCGATATTCCCTTCGGCGATGCGAAGGACATGATCGATCGCTATTTCGCTGCCTACAGCGGGGTGCGCGCCTATCTCGATCGGGTCGTGGAAGAAGCCAAGACGAATGGTTATGCGGAAACGCTGTTCGGTCGCAGGCGCTACATCCCCGAGCTCAAGGCGCGTAACGTGGCGCAGCGAGGGTTCGGCGAGCGCACCGCTATGAATCATCCCATGCAAGGCACGGCCGCTGATATCATCAAGATCGCGATGCGTCAGGTGCAGGATGAATTGGTGAAGTCTGGTGCGAAGTCCAAGCTCATCCTGCAGGTGCACGACGAACTTGACTTCTCGGTTCCAGCCGATGAGATCGAAGAGGTGAGCGCGCTCGCTTCGCGCATCATGGAATCGGTCGTGGAGCTTTCAGTACCGCTCATCGTCGATGTTTCGTGGGGAAAGAATTGGGCGGAAGCGCACTAACGCGCTATTTTCGCACCGCCGAGAAAAAATTTCTCCCCAAAAGGTGCATATGGCTATAAAATAGACAGGCTGTTTTTCATGGTGTGAAACTCATCGTAGCTGTTGGAACTTTTTCGATGTGGTTCGCTTCAGGGAAACGTCGCAACCTGCTTGATCGTGAGTGGTCTTTTCCCTCGAACACGCATGATCGCTTAAGTGGGAAACGAATACTTTTAAAGGTAGATGCGCATGCGTTTTATTGACGCGGCCTTGCCAGGCTGATAAGATAACGGCTTGCGTTTTGACACATTTATAGGAGTATGCATGTACGCAATCGTAAAGACCGGTGGTAAGCAGTACAAGGTTGCCGCTGGAGACTATCTCAATATCGAAAAGCTCGATGCTGAAGTGGGCGCGAAGGTTCCCCTTACGGCTATCGCTGTTGTCGATGGCGACAAAGTTGTTGCCGATCCCGCTAAAGCTGCGAAGACCAAGGTAGAGGCTGAGGTCGTCGAGCAGTTCAAGGGCGAAAAGCAGATCATCTTCAAGTTCAAGAAGCGCAAGAACTACAAGCGCACCCGTGGTCATCGTCAGAATCTCACGCGCGTGAAGATCGTGTCGGTCGGTTCTGCTAAAGCGAAGAAATAAGAAGGAGGGAATAGAATGGCACACAAGAAAGGTCAAGGTTCCATCCGTAATGGTCGTGATTCTCAGTCGAAGCGTCTTGGTTGCAAGCGTTTCGCTGGTGAGCAGGTCGGCCCTGGCGTGATCCTCGTTCGTCAGCGTGGCACCCGTATTCATCCGGGCGAGAACGTTGGTCGTGGTAAGGACGATACGTTGTTCGCACTGTGCGAGGGCGTTGTCGAATACACGAAAGGTGTTCGCCGCAAGGTTCATGTTCGCCCGCAGGCATAACTTGAACCTATTAGAGCAACGAAGTCGAAGCCCTCTGCCTTTGCAGGGGGCTTTTCGTTTAGAATGGACGCTATGTTTATCGATAAAGTTCGCATACATGTGAAAGCAGGAGACGGCGGTGCCGGCTGCATGTCGTTTCGCCGCGAAGCTCACGTGCCGAAGGGTGGCCCTGATGGCGGCGATGGCGGGCGCGGCGGGAACGTGATCGTGCGCGCCGACGCGGGCGTTTCCACGCTCATCGATTACCGTTTCAAGCATCATTTCAAGGCTACGCGCGGTACGCACGGCAAAGGCTCGAAGATGCACGGCGCCAATGGCGAAGATCTGGTGCTGAAGGTGCCAGTGGGAACCGTGGTGCGCGAGTACTTCGAGGAAACGAAAGAGGTGGGCGAGCTCTTAGCCGATCTCACTCACGATGGCGAAGAGATCGTAGTGGCAGAAGGCGGTCCGGGTGGCCGTGGCAATACGCATTTCGTCACGCCCACGCGTCGCGCCCCTGCCTTCGCTGAACTGGGTGTTCCTGCCGAAGAGGGCTGGATCGAGCTCGAGATGAAGCTCATGGCCGATGCGGCGCTCGTGGGCATGCCTTCGGCGGGCAAGTCTTCGCTCATCGCGCGCATGTCGGCGGCTAAACCCAAGATCGCCGATTACCCGTTCACTACGCTCGTTCCGAACTTGGGCGTAGTGAAGGTGCAGGATTATAGCTATGTGGTAGCCGATGTTCCAGGACTGATCGAAGGCGCGCACGCGGGCAAGGGGCTTGGCCACGAGTTCCTGCGCCACATCGAGCGCAGCGCGATCATCTTGCACGTGGTCGACTTGACCGGTGGCTATGAAGGCCGCGACCCCGTCGAAGATTACGAGATCATCAAGCGCGAGCTCGAACTGTATGCGCCTGAGCTGGCCGAACGCCCGTGCATCGTGGTGGGCAACAAGATCGATATGCCTGGCGCGCAGGAGGCTGCAGCGCGTTTGGCGGAGGTGGTACGTCGCGATTCGATCGCGCGTGCCGGTGGTGATGAGTTTGCCGTAAGCCCCCTTGATCCGCGCTTGTTCTGCACGAGCACCGTTACCCAGGCGGGCATCGAAGCGCTCATGGCGGCGACCGGTGGGAAGGTTCAGCAGCTGCGCGAAGAAGCTCGTGCTGAATATGACGCACAAGAACATTTCGACCAGGTGTGGGAGCATAAGCGTCAGGAGCGCCGTGCGCGCTACGAGATCACGCAGCTCTCCGAAGGGGTGTTCCGCGTGAGCGGCAAGCAGATCGAGCGCATGGTCATCCAGACCGACTGGGAAAACGATGAAGCGATCGCGTTCTTGCAGCATCGTTTCAAGCGTCTTGGTCTTGATGAGGCACTTGAGAAAGCGGGTGCGCGTGATGGGGATGAGATTCGTATCCTTGGATATGACTTCGAGTTCGAATCTGCGCGCATGCATGAAGATGTCTATCGCGGGCTGGATCTATAGGTAGTTGTAAGCGTGAACAGGCGCGCGGCGGTTGCGTGAGGTAGCCGCTCTGCACGCGGCAGTGCCGAACGGGGAAGAGGAGAGGACAGACATGAGCCTTGAGCAGAAGAAGATCATGGTCGTGAAGATCGGCTCCTCTACGCTCGTTACGGACGAGGGTAAGCTCGATACTGCCTATCTTGCCACGCTCGCTTCCCAGATCAGCGGGCTGCGGCAGCGCGGATGGAGCCCGATCATCGTAACGAGCGGCGCGGTTGCCTGTGGGCTCGAGGCGCTTGGCATCTCTACGCGCCCGAGCGATACCCCTTCGCTTCAGGCGGCGGCTTCAGTGGGCACCAATATCCTCGTGAGCAGCTATGCGCGTGCCTTCAAAGCGCACGATATGCTCACTTCGCTCGTGCTCATCACGCGACAGGTCACCGCTGATCGCGAGCAGTACTTGCACGTGCGCGACACCCTTGAGCGTTTGCTCGACTTAGAGGTGGTGCCGCTCATCAATGAGAACGATACGGTTTCTGTCGATCAGCTGCGCTTCGGCGATAATGACACCCTTGCCGCGTTGGTCGCTTGTTTGGTGAAGGCCCAGCTCTGCGTGATCTTCTCCGATATCGAAGGACTCTTCACGGCGAATCCTTTCGAAGATGCCACCGCTACGCTCATTCCTGAAGTCTCCTCGATCACGCCTGATATCATGGCGCTTGCTTCTGGATCGAGCTCGACGGTCGGTTCGGGCGGCATGATCACGAAGATCCGTGCGGCGCGCGTGCTCATGACGGCTGGCATCGATATGGTCATCTGCCAAGGTCACAACAGCGATTTCCTCATCCAGCTTGCCGAGGGGCAGTCGCTTGGGACGCGTTTCTCTCCGTGCGGCACGGTTCACGATATCACGCCGAAGAAGCTCTGGATAGCACTGGGTGATACGGCCAAAGGCTCGCTCATCGTGGACGAAGGGGCGGCCGAAGCGCTCGTTTCGCGTGGTTCGTCGCTTCTGGCAGTAGGTGTATGCGGTGTTGAAGGAAGCTTCGCACGCGAGGACATCGTCGATATCGTGGATACGAGCGGGCATATCATCGCGCGCGGAAAAGCAGGGGCGTCGTCTTCCGAGATCACCCTTGCGTGCGGGCGGAGCCAGCGAGAGATCAAAGGCAATGAGCTTCTGCGCGATCTAGCGCAGCGTCCGGTCGTGCACCGTGATGAATTGGTAGTTTTCGAGTAAGGCGAAGATATGAGTGGAATTGCAAGAAGGGCAGCAGAGGCAGCGAAACGTGCTTCGGAGGTGCTTGGTGTTGCGAGCGAAGAGGTGCGCAACGAAGCGCTCTTCGCGATGGCGGCAGCGCTGCGTGCCGAGCGTGCGTTCATCTTGGAGGCGAACGAGCGCGACATGAACGCGGCGCGCGAAGCGGGCACGAAGGAGGGTCTTCTCGACCGCCTCATGCTCGACGATGCGCGCGTGGAGGCGATGGCAGCTTCGCTCGAGTCGCTTGCGGCGCTTGGCGATCCTACCGGAGCCGTACTCGAAGAGCGTACGCTCTATAACGATTTGAAGCTTACGCGCGTGAGCGTTCCGCTCGGCGTGGTAGCCATGGTCTACGAAGCGCGCCCGAACGTGACGGTCGATGCTGCAGGTATCTGCGTGAAGTCAGGCAATGCCTGTGTGCTGCGCAGTGGGTCGCTCGCGATCCATTCGGCGGTTGCGCTCGGCGAAGTGCTGCAAGGGGCGCTCTCGCAGGTAGGGCTGCCGAAGGACTGCGTGGTGGTCATCGATTCGACCGATCGCAGCGTCACCGACGAGCTCTTCTTGTTGCGCGATCTGGTCGACGTGCTCATTCCGCGCGGTGGGGCAGGACTTATTCGGCACTGCGTGGAGTATTCGCTCATTCCGGTTATCGAAACGGGCACGGGGAATTGCCATATCTACATCCATGAATCTGCCGATCTTGCCAAGGCGTATCCGATCGTGCTGAATGCGAAGACCCAGCGCGTGGGCGTGTGCAATGCCTGTGAGTCGGTGCTCCTCGATCGCAGCATCGCACGTGCGTGCTTGCCTGAGCTGCTGCGTCAGCTTGCAGCGGCGAAAGTGCGCATCCATGGCGATGAGGTGGTAGGCGAAGTGGCAGCCAAGCTCGATATCCCCGTCGAGGCAGCGACCGAAGAGGACTGGGGAACCGAATACCTCGACTACGAGATCAGCATCAAGTGCGTCGAAGGTCTTGAAGAGGCGATCGCTCACATCAATCGTTTCGGCACCAAGCACTCTGAAGCGATCCTTGCCGAAGACGAGGCGGCTGCGCACACGTTCGCGCGTCGCGTTGATGCGGCGGCAGTGTATATCAACGCCTCCACTCGTTTCACCGATGGCGGCGAGTTCGGCTTAGGGGCCGAGATCGGCATCTCTACCCAGAAGCTCCACGTGCGCGGGCCGTTCGCGCTCGAAGCACTCACCACCTACAAATACATCATTGAAGGTGAAGGTCAGGTGCGCGCGTAATGAGCGTTATCTGCGATCGCTTCGATACGCTCGGACAAGAAGATCCTGCCAGGACGTATCGTCTCGGCATCATGGGAGGTACGTTCGATCCTATTCACATGGGGCATCTGGTCTGCGCTGAACAGGCGCGTGATGCGCTTGAGCTGGACGGGGTCATCTTCATGCCGGCGGGAAATCCGGTGTTCAAGAAGCATATCGAAGTGAGCGATGCACACCACCGCGTGGCGATGTGCCGTGCCGCTATCGAGGACAATCCTGCCTTCGACGTGAGCACGCTCGAGGTCGATCGCGCGGGGGATACCTATACGGTCGATACGCTCGAAACGCTGCGTGCTCACTATCCCGAGAACGTCGAACTCTACTTCATCGCTGGAGCCGATGCGATCCTGGCGCTACCGCAATGGCGTGATGCGCCGCGTCTTGCTCGCCTGGCGAGCTTCGTTGGGCTCAATCGTCCGCGTAGTGCGAGCTTGCAGAGTCCCCAGATCGCGAAAAAGCTCGCTGGCACTGGCTTTCGCACGCTCTTCGTCGAGGCGCCGCTCTTCGAGCTCTCTTCGAGCGATATTCGTAAGCGTATTCTCGGTAACCGATCGGTGCGTTATCTTATCCCGCCAGCAGTTTTGGAGTATATTGAATCTGTTGGACTTTATGGAGATTGATGCATGGCTTCTTTTGAACTTGTTTCTTTGAGCTCTTCGGATGTCGAAGACTTCGATGATGATACTAATGAGCTGCTTCGTGCGCGTCATACGCGTGAAGACATGCTGCCTGCTTATCATGAAGATTCTGGCGAATACGTTTCAGAAGCGAACGATGAGCCGATCGCGCTCCATGCGTTGCCCGAACGCCCCCACGGGCGTTCGCATCTGAGCGTTATCCATGCCGAAGACGATCCTCATTCGACCGAGCCTATTCCTCGTGTGCAGGCTGAGCGTCAGGCGCAACTGGGGTATGCGACACCGCCCAAGGATGAAGTGGTCGTTGAAGATGCCACGAAGAAGGAGATCAAGGATTATCTTTCCTCTCACACCTTCAAGTGCGCGAGCGCGCGCGATCCTGAGGCACTTTCCGAATTCGCTTATGCGCCCACCGATAAGGGCATCATCCTTTCGGTCGAAAAGCCCTTCAGCAACGCCAATTACAAGCGCATGAAGGCATTGCTTCGCCGCAGGGTGAAGCCTTCGCGCTACGTTCATAGCGTTATGGTGGCCGAAACCGCCGAGAAGATGGCGCAGGCCTACGATGTCGATCCGCGCGTCGCGCGTATGGCGGGGCTTCTGCACGATTGGGATAAGGCGCTCTCGCCGAAGCGTTTGCGCGATCGCATCGCCACCTACGGGCTCGATATCGACGGACCGACCCAGATCAATATGCCGCAATTGCTTCATGGTCCTACTGCAGCTGCCGTGCTGGCCGATGAATTCCCTGAGTTTGGCGAAGAGGTGTTCCAGGCGATCGAGCGCCACACGGTCGGTAGTATCCGCATGAGCGCGCTCGACATGATCGTATTCTGCGCGGATAAGCTCGAGCCCGGAAACGATGTGCAGGTCTATCGCGATCTTTACGATAAGATCGGCAAGATGAGTCTCGAAGATCTCTTCTGCGCTGTCGAGCGCGAAGGATTCATGTATCTTCTGCGTTCATCCCGACCGCTCAACATCGATGCGGTCGAAGTTTGGAATTTCTACTGCGCTGAGCGTCAGCGTGACAACGAATAGGAGCATTGATGAGCGAAAAGTTCTCAGCACGCGAATGTGCCCTTATCGCAGCGAAGGCAGCTGATGAGCATAAGGCGACCGATATCATGGTGCTTGAGGTGGGGCAGCTGGTGGATGTAACGGAGTATTTCGTCATCGCCACGGCGCGCAATACCCCTCATGTTGGTGCGATCTTGGAAGCGATGGAAGATGCGTTGCGCATCGAATGCGGCGTGAAGCCGTTTTCGCGTGAAGAAACGAAGGACCATACCTGGGAGCTGCTCGATTACGGCAACTTCGTCATCGATGTATTCCAGCCTGAAGCACGCGAGTACTATCGCTTGGAAACGCTCTGGAATGATGCCCCTATCGTCGATCTGTCAGAGGCGGGTATCGAACACCCTGAATACTCTGAGCGCATCGCGCAGCTGGTCCAAAAGATGGAATCAGCGAACGATCAGGCCTAAAGACCGATAAGCTGGAAATAGGAGAGCCATTTCTCGAATGACTCATCGCTAATTGCGTGCTCCATCTGGCAGGCTTCTTTTTCGGCTACCTTCGGGTCGAGCCCTACTTTGATCACGAGGAATTTCGTGAGCATCTCGTGGCGCTTGAGCACCGCTGAACCGTATTCATAGCCCGCAGGAGTGAGCGTGATGTCGCTATAGAAGGGCTGATCGAGGAGCCCTTGCGCTTTGAGGCTCGAGATGGCCTTTGAAACGGATGCTTTTGAAACGCCGAGCTTCGTGGCAACATCTACCGAGCGTACCGGATGTTCAGGCGTACCGCCTAACATAACGATGGCTTCAAGGTAGTCTTCATGTGACATAGAGACTTTTTCAGTGCTCACGATCGCGCTCTCTTTCTGCTTGCCAATGGTGTGAATAGGGTAGCGCACTCCGTCTTCGGGGAAGTTCGCATCACAGCTACGAAGAGTGAGGCGCTTGGTCGTTATTGCATAGTATACTGATTTACTGCATCTACACCCAATGGAGGATATCAGATGGAACACAATTGTTATATTGATACGCGCGGCAATGTCAAAACCCCACTTTCATTCACAGAGGCGCTGGTCAAAGGCCTTGCGCAAGGTGGCGGCTTGTTCGTTCCGCAGAACCTTCCCTCCTTTGGCTTGGACGAGATCATCGCGCTGGCTGATCTTCCGTATGCGCAGCGCGCTGCGAAGGTCTACCAGGCATTCGATACCGATCTTGACGATGAGACGATCGAGCGTTTGATGGAGGCAACCTACGGGGCTGCTTTCGATACCGAAGACATCTGTCCGGTCACGTCGCTTGATGAGAAGACCCACGTGCTCGAGCTTTGGCATGGACCTACGAGCGCCTTCAAAGATATGGCGCTTCAGTGCTTGCCGAATTTCTTCAGCGAGAGCGCCCGGAAGCTCCGTGAAGAAGGCGTGATCGATCATACGTTCCTCATTCTTGTTGCCACATCGGGCGATACGGGCAAGGCTGCGCTTGAGGGCTTCAAGGACAAGGACGGCATTCAGATCGCGGTCATGTACCCCGATGGTGGTGTGAGCGATATCCAGTACAAGCAGATGGCCACCCAAGAAGGCTCCAACGTGAACGTATGGGCGGTGTCGGGTAACTTCGATGATTGCCAGACAGGCGCGAAGAATGTTTTCGATGATGATGCGTTCAACGAAGCGCTCATGAACGAGCAGAAAGTGGCGCTTTCAAGTGCGAACTCGATCAACTGGGGACGCTTGCTTCCACAGGTGGTGTACTACATCTCAACCTATGCTCAGCTCGTGAAAGAGGGCAAGGTGAACGCGGGCGATCCGATCGATGTGTGCGTGCCCACTGGTAACTTCGGCAACATCTTGGCTGCTTGGTATGCAAAGCAGATGGGGACGCCGATCGATATGCTGTTCTGCGCAAGCAACGAGAACAAAGTTCTGACCGACTTCATCGCAAGCGGCACCTACGATATCGCGGATCGTGCATTCGTGCTCACCCCTTCACCTTCGATGGACATCCTTGTCTCATCCAATGTCGAGCGTCAGCTCTTCGAATTGTCTGGGCGCAACAGCGAACTGATCGCTGAGTGGATGCGCGAGCTCAAGGAAGACAAGACCTTCACGGTTGATGATGAGACGCGTGAAAAGCTTCAGAGCGAGTTCAAGGCCGATAGCGTTGACAGTGAGACCTGCTTGCGTACGATCAAGGAGACGTTCGACCGCTACGATTACCTTATCGATCCGCACACCGCCGTTGCGATGAAGGTTGCCAATAACTTGCGTGGCGAGAATCCTGTGGTCATCGCATCGACGGCTCATTGGGCGAAGTTCGGCGATAACGTGTATCGTGCGCTCCATGACCTTGCCCCGGAAGAGGCACTTCCCGAAGAGGTTGCGAGCTTGAGCGGTTGCGAGCTCAATGAGCTCATCGCGCGTGAGACGAACAAGACGCACATTCCGCGTGGCTTGGCTGAGCTCGATGAGAAACCGATCCGCTTTACCGAGGTGATCGAAGGATCGAAGCGTGCAATCGAAGCAGCGGTCGAGGATTTCGTCGACTAGACTTCTCTTGGCCTAATCTTAGACGATAGGGCGCACCTCGATCGTGAGGGCGATCTCGAACGCGCCGCCTGCAGCCTCCGTGCAGATCCGATGCGTTATCGCATCACCGCCACCATTTCTGCCCTCGGCCGATTCGGTCTGAAGTTCGCTGCTCTTGGCGGCTGGAGAGATCTTTATTCGAGCGTGTTCTTTCATGCGCGGGTGTTCCATGCCGGCGGCAGGTTGCGCTGTGCTGATGCTTGTTGGAGCGATGACGCGCTCATTGTTCCGAACGATCGGAATAGGCGTGGTCTTGGTCGCGTCCGCATCGGTGAAGTGATGAAGGCAGCCGAAACACGTGTCCATATCTGAGAAGCAGACCGACCCACAAATGGGGCAGGTCTTGAAGTTGGCAGGATCGTTGTCTTGGGGTAGACTTCCGTGAATTACTTTCATGAAGATGTTCTCCTTTGATGATGGGTTGGTCGTTCGGAACGATGGTCTTTCACTCACGCGTTCTTGCAGATGGGTCGCAGGCTTATTCTTAGGAGTGATGGCGAAAGCGCATCGATCGCACTTGTGCTGGAGCTGAAAGAGGCTTAGGTGCGGTGGTATGCATCGGGTGGCGCAAGGCGAAGGCTATCGCCTGAGATGAACCATTGGCTAGCGGGATAGAGGGCAGGCATCTCTAACACACCTACTGCATGAGGGCATGAGCGTTTAGTGCCGGGCGGAACGGATGTTTCTGCAGTGATCACGTTCCCACATTCATCGAAGAATGCGATATGGATGGGGTAGCGCATACCGAAGGTGTGGATGCTGTGGCAGGGCGCTATCATGAGCAGCTCGGGTTTTGGTTGCGTACCTAAGAGGCCGCGCGCACGTTGCACGAAGGTACTGGCAACGCTCACTTTAGGGAAGAGCGGTACTTCGGTCTTTTGCCAAGAGGCTCCGGAGAGCTTTTTCGAGAGATTCAAAGACATGGGAACTCCTTTTTCAGTATGAATGGTCGTGCACTAGGACTGCTCGCGTTCGGTGATGGTGATGACCACGAGCGTTCGTTCTTGGGTGGTGAAGTATTGCAAAACGAGCTGGTGATAGCGCCCCGTTGCTTTATAGAAATTGCTCGTATATTCGTTATTCCCTGAAAGCGCCTGCCACCCTTTATGGGCAAGCGCCTCCTCGCAATGCGCGCGGGCACGGTCGCGCGAACCTTCGAAGACGCAACCGATCACTTCGCCCGATGAATAGACCGCAGAAAAGGCATGCGCATCAAGGCATTCTTGTTCGAACGAATCGGGAAGACTGCTCTCTAAGGACAGGTCAAAACCGTTGGTCATGAGCTCTTCACAAGAGCCGTCCGTTTCGTCGAATTCGTTCACTAGTTCAATGACCTGCTTCTTCGATAAGCTGTTTGAAGCGCTCGCTGATGATCCTGATACCTCGGGTCCATCGGCAAGAGCCGGAGAGGCAACGTGGTTGATCGCTAGCATGAGACATAAGCACAGTCCAAAGCCAAAAGCGCAGATGAGTATTTTCCTCAGGGCTTGTTTGGTCATATGAATACTCCTGGTTTATAGCTGTCGACACTCATGGTGATCGGATGCTCGATAGGGGAAAGTTCGACATCGAACACCCGACGAAGCGGATAGGCACCAAAGATGGTTGGCGTGAATGCGAGCGTTGCGGTGTAGGTGGTAAGGCCGCTCTGACCTTCGCTAGCTGACACGCTGCAGGAAAGATAGTCGCGCTCGCTCACCTGCGCGAGCGCGTCTTCGATATGTGTGCAGATCTGAGCGGTGGTCTCTTCGCTTTCGGGTGAAGGGGCGAAGACGCACACCGATTCGCGGAAGATACGATCGAACGAAGCGCATTCTGAGAGGAAGAGAATACTGTTGCAGGCGATAAGGGCGATCATGAGCATGACGGGAAAGAGGAGGGCGAACTCTATCGTCATCTGGCCGCGCGATCCGCTCTGTTCGAGGGTCGGTCTCATCTATTCCCACCTCCGGTATGCGCTCGTGCTCTCCACGGCATTCTTGAGTGCCGAGAATCCTTCTTGAACAGTGCTCGTTGCAGCATCCTTGATCGATTGAGGCAGCGTGATGGTGATCGGGATCTCCACCTTGCCTTCTATGATCTCGATCGTGGCAACTTGGATGGTGAATTCAGCTGAACCGATCGCATCGGTTATGGAGCTTTCAGCCGAACTTATCGCATCGGTGAAGAGGCTATCGGTATCGGCAGCACCCAGGACTTCTTCTTTGATGGAAAGCAAGCGCAGCGAGAAATTCGAATCGTCTTCGCTCAGGATGTGAGCGGTGTTGATGAGCGTCGCCTTTTGGGGTGAAAGATCGACCGGTTCGAGTCCGAGCGCTGAAAGGCTTGATTCGAAGAGATCAGCCGCCCATTGTCCAAGTCCGCTCTCGCTCGCTAACGGTAGCGAATCGATAGCGCTCTTCAGCCCGTTCGAAAGTGCGTCTTGACCTTCGCCATAGCCTTTGAGCAGCCCCGACCATAGATCGAGCACGATGCGCTCTGCTCCTACCAGTGCGCCTGCATTGGTGGAAGCATAATCATCCAAGATGCTGTTGATGGTCGTTTTGCCGCTTTCGGTCGATTCAGGAAGCAGCGTTGCACCAGCAATGGCAGCACGCTTCGAGAAGCTGCTCGATCCCGAAACGAAGCTCGAGAGGAAATTCGTGTGCCCGGCATCGGTGGTCGTCACAAAGGCGATCGCGCCATATTTCCCCGGTGGATCGATCTTGATGCGCGCTGTCTTTGCTTCATCGAGTGCTTCTGCGATCGAGTCGAATAGTCCGTTGGCTTCTTCTTTGAGCTTCTTCGATCGTTCATCGAGCTCTTCTCTTTGCTCTGCATACTCCCGAGCTAGTTCAGCTACTTTGCGGTAGTGGTATTCGAATCCATTGGGGATGGAAGTTGAAGCTGCTGCTACGCTTCCCATGCTCTGAGGGGAAAGCTGGCATTCGGGGCAGATGCGGAAACGGACCGGATCATCTTCGATATCCTTGAGCGATCCGTACCCGAGTCTGCTGTGGGTGCGGAGCAGATCAGGGCAGGTATCGTAAGCGTGCAGCTTGAACATCCCATCTTTTTGTATGTTGTTCCCTGTCGCGCCCCCACCAGACGTGCCTGCTTCTACCAAGTTTATCAGGTACACCTCTTCACTATAGAGTTCGGTCTCTCGCATCTCTTCGGTGTTCCTCGGCAGAATGGGGAGGAACGCATCGAAGCCTTCTTCGCTGCTGTTCACGTACCCGCGCGCCAGTTCGATGGTGGCAAAGTGATAGAAGCGCTTTCTGAGCGCTGAGCGCGCTTGTTCGGCAACGGAATCGTTCGCTGGAGCCTCTTGACCAACGCGGGCGCGGTAGTAGGCTTGGGCACGCGCGAGCGCGACACCGAAATCCCAGGTCTCAGACGAGCTGTAATAAGGATTTTCGCTCCCGCTCAAATGTGCGAGATTCTTCGCGCGTTCATACATGCAATAGTTGGTCTCGCTGCCGCAATCGTAGTGATACGCTTCTTCCTTGATGCGGTTCGCCTCGTGCGCTGCTTCTTCTGCTTCAGCACCAAGCTGCTCAAGCTCGTCCCGTTTCTGATCGACAGCTGAGAAGGCATCATCGGTCTTGGTGGTGGCGTGCTCTTCGAGAGGTTCAGTTTGCCAAGGGACGAGGATGGCAACACCGCGATAGGCAACACCGTTGCGCACATTGGCATTCTCTGCGATCACGTTCGCCGCTTTGGCAGCTGCTACGAGCGGGAGCATGAGCTTGAGCTCTTCGAGTGCCGAGGTGGCCTTTTCTGAGAATGAATCGCGCGTTTGCTTGAGCTTCTGTGCGCTTTTGAGAAGTGCTTGCGATAGGGTGGCGGTGGGTGGCGTGCAGGCGGCTGCAACCGAAAGCCCCAGAGCGCAGAGAGAAGAGAGCGAGAGCGACAAGACGACCGCATCGCACATCGTGGCGATGACGCAATATTCCCCCACTACATTCTCAGCAGCAAGCGCAGCGCTATCAGCCACGTTTTGGATATCGCCCGATACCGATTCGATCTCGTAGACGCGTGCGGCGCTGAAGATGAGCGCGAAGGAAAGCAGGAGCGCCAGCGCGACTCCCACCGTAGAGAACCCTTGTTCTTCGGCAAGTGAATCTTCTAAGTTGTTCAAGAATCGTTCCATCGTTCAATCCATCGTTCTGGTTCGTTGCTGATCGTGTTCTCGCGCACCCACGTGCTCTTGGTGGTGAGATGGTGCGAGACCTTCAGCTCATAATTTCCGTTGCTATTGAGCACGCCTAATGCATCCAGGCCAAAATCGAAAAGGGGCAGCGGTTTCACCTCGGTCGAGATCGATACTGTAACCTCTTCGCTTGCCTCGTTGCCCGAAAGATCGATCTGCCAGCTACACGCAGGATCATGAACATGGAAGTTCTCCTGCTGGGGCACGCTGGCAAGGCGGCGCTTGATGAAGCCTTCGACGGTTTCGGTATTCTCCTCGAGCGAAGATGCGGTGGCGAGCACGCGGCACCCTTCTGCAGCGGCTCCTTCCATTACCATGCGCGTGTAGAGCAGGATGCCGGGTTGGATCAGAAGGAGCAGGCTGATCAGGAGCGCAGGGATCAAAAGCGCTGCTTCGACGGTCGCCTGTCCTTTCGTGCGCGCTTTGGTAGCGTGCTGCGATTCGCTTCGCGCATTGGCGAACAAGAGCGAGCGTGCTGGCTTTGCGCATGCATCCTTTGCGCACCTCATACGCACATCACATCTTTGGTCGTGCCTGAGCAGATACGCTCGATCGCGTGAGATGAGCTTTGCAGCGCGTGTTCGATGAGCGCGCCATCCTCAAGAAACGAGTGAAGGGTACCGAGGGCTATGATGAGCGCGAGGAATCCAACGAGCACCACCGCATATTCGACGCTCGCTTGGCCCGATCCGCTGCGCTGTGAAGTGGCTCTTCGCGCTTCGACCGTTCCGATATATACGCATGCTTGCGTGCTGGCCTGGTGGTTTTCGGGAAGGGCGTAGCTGCAGGTGGTCTTGTTGCTGTTGGATTCCATGGCTTAGCTCACGTAAGGAGAGTCTGGCCTAGAGCCCATTGATCCCGCTCGAGATGGCATCCCAGAGCTCTTGGATCTTGGGGCGGAAGAGCGTTATGGCAATGATCGCGATGACCACCAAGACTCCCACGAGGATGGCGTATTCGGTCGTTCCTTGTCCTTTCTTCTGGACCCACACCTCGATCGCTCGAGCTGCGAGCGCATGATGCTTTGCTTCTACCCAGTTGCTGATCGTGTTGAACATGATTTTCCTTTCTTATCGTTCTTTAGAATCCTTCAATAAGTTCGAGAATGATCGGTCCCAAGATGAAGATGAGCATCGCGGGCAAGATGAGCGTGCCGATCGGGATGAGCATCTTCACTGGGGCCTTGGCCACCTTCTCTTCGAGCTTGGTCTTGCGCGTTGCGCGAATCTCAATGCCGGCATTGCTCAAGGTCTCTGCCATCGAGGTTCCAAAGCGCAGCGAACGGATGATGCTTTCAATGACTCGCTCGAAGAGGGGAGAATCGTAGCTCTCTGCAAGCGCACGCAAGCCTTCTGCGCGTGTTAAGAAGCCGTGATGCCATTGAGTCTGGAAACGCTTGCAGGCATGGCTCAATCCGCACGAGAAATAGTGGCAATACAGTTCGAGCGAACGGTCGAAACTGAGCCCGCTCTTCAGCCCTAATACCAGCACTTCGACAAGTTGGGAAAGCTCGCGTTCGACAGCGTTGGCGCGCTCTTCCACCTCTTGCTCGAGCGCCATTTGGGGCGCGCGATAGCCCACTATGAATCCCACCAGGCAGCCGATGAGCGCAAGCATCTCCGATGCGAGCATGCCGCATACGAGCCCAGCGATCGCAAGGGAGAGCGCAAGCTTCATGCGGGCGCGTGCGCATCCTTCGATCGACAGTTCACCTCCAAGCCCTGCCTTCTTCATAAGGCGCTCTAAGGTGTTCGATCTGAGATACCAGAGCGGCGCTTGGACGAGCTTCGATCCGCCTTGTTCATCTGATGAGGTCATTGCGACTTCGATCACCGTGCGTGCAAGACCGCGTACGTGCAGGTAACCGAGAGCCTGTCTTTCTGCGGCAGCGCCTGCTTGCAAGAGATAGGATGCGCGCAGCTTTCTTTGCTCTACCTGCTCGAAGCCCCAGTATCCAAAGGCGCTACCAGCAAGGGATGCGCTGGTGATCCCGATGATGATGAGAGCGGTTTGCATCAGGCCACCTCCACTTTGAGCATCTTACGTACCAGTAAGATCCCTCCTGCTTGCATCGCGATCGCGATAGCGAGCAAGATGATGCCCACTGCGCTCGTGAAGAAAGGTTCGAGAAATCCCTCGGAGATGAGCGAGAACACACCGATGATCAAGAAAGGCATGATCGTGACGATCTGCGCGGAAAGCTTGGCCTGAGCGGTTTGGGTCTGCAGCAAGCGTTTGAGTTCAAGCTGGTCATCGACCGATTGGCGCACGACTTCCAAGACCTGTGAGAGGCTGCTTCCGGTGCGGTGTTGGATCTCGAGAGCGGTAGCGAGGAAGAAGAGCTCGGGCTCGTGCGTTTGGCTTTTGAGCACTTCAAGCGCCTCTTCAACGGTTCCTCCTGCGCCCACTACCGCGGCACTTTTCTGGAAGACCTGCTTCAGGGGGCCTTCGAGGTCTTGGGCAACTTGCTCGAAGATCTGCGGAAGAGAATAGCCGATGCAAAAGCATGCGTTCATCGCTTGTATGGCGCTCGGAAGCTCTTCGCGCAAGCGCGCGTGATAGCTGTCTTGCTGCTTGGTGATCCACGAATTGAGGAAGAGCAGCGCACAGATGAGCGCGGTAAGGGCAAAGACGAACGAAGCTGAGAGCGCCGATCCGAGGATCAAGATGGCGAGCGCGCCGCCCAACAACAAGGAGGCAAGCGATTGTGGATACGTTTCCGTATCGCGTTCGGCAAGCGCGTTCTGGAGGCGCTCGATGAAGCGTTCGATCACTCTTATCTTCAGCAGTTCGTTCGAGAGCGGCTTGAGCGAAGGGATGCCATTGCGCAGGAGATGCTGCATTCGAGAGGAATCGGCACCGGAGAGAAGCGCTGCTTCTGATCCATGACGAGAACGTCGAGCGCAGCCTGCGATCCAGAGCGCGAGCAAGCTTGCAGCGAAGAACGCGGCAACGAACGCTATGCCGCCGATGATACGCGTTGTTTCCATCTCTCCACCTCCTCTTCGGTTGCAAGGGCAAATTCAGGGAGGGTGTCGAGCCATGAGGGGAAGGCAAGCCAGGTGCCCTGGTCATGCCAGAGGGCTCGCTTAAAATAGCTCTTCGTCTCGCAGCGCTTTTCCGCTGCGTTGTAAGAGTAGCCGACGATCTCGGTGATATAGCGTTTGCCTGCTGGATCGCGGTTCGTTTGAACGACCAGATCGAGTGCTTCGGCGATCTGCAGTTCGATCACTTCTACGGGAAGATCGACGCCGTAGCGCACCATGGTGGTCAGGCGGCTGATCGCCTCTTTCGGCGCGTTGGCATGGAGCGTGGTGAGCGAGCCATCGTGTCCGGTATTCATGGCTTGCAGCATGTCGAGCGCTTCGCTGCCGCGGCATTCACCTACCACGATCCGATCAGGACGCATGCGCAGCGCATTGATGACGAGGTCTTTGATCGTCACTTCGCCGAAACCCTCGATGTTCTTAGGCCGTGCTTCAAGACGGATCACGTGAGGATGTGTGGTGAAACGTAGTTCAGCTGAGTCTTCGATGGTGATGATGCGCTCTGTTGGCGGTATGCAGGCAGAGAGCGCGTTGAGCAACGTGGTCTTCCCGCTGCCCGTTCCTCCTGAGACTGCGATATTGCGCCTGCGCTGGACCGCCCAACGCAAGAAGGTCAGGACATCGTTATCGAATGAGCCTAGATCGCGCATGTCCTCGAGCGAGAAGAACTGTTCGCGAAACTTGCGGATCGTGAGGATCGGACCATCGAGCGAAAGGGGAGGGATGATCGCATTCACGCGATGCCCCTGCTTGAGACGCGCGTTGACCATCGGCGATGTCTCATCGATGCGCCTGCCGAGCGGTGAGATGATGCGGTCGATGAGCGCATTTACTTCGCTGTCGTTCTTGAAGCAGTTCTTCGATCGATAGAGAACGCCATCCGCCTCATAGAAGAGAGCGTCCGATCCGTTCACCATGATCTCGGTTATGCGCTCGTCAGCTAAGAGCTTCTCAAGCGGACCAAGTCCGAACACGCTATCGAGATAGCGATTGATAAGGATATCGCGTTCTCTGTTCGTCGGCGCGAGCCAGGGTCGTTCTTCGCACACGCGCTTGCAGACCTGGGTGATCTCGTTGCGTGCTTGGAGTGGATTGCGCGTGATGAGCGCTCCCATGTCGGAAGAAGAGAGGTGCGATCCTACGCCGCTGCGGAGTTCTTCGAAGCGTTCAAGCGCTGCATCGCTGGTTCGAGCGTTCGGGTGTGTTTCGTTATGACGGGGGGCATCATGTGTTGAGTAGGTCTGTTGTGCGTTCGATACGCGTTCGAGCAAAGACATACGTTCCTCCTTTCTCGTTCTAATCTGCCTGCCTGTTCAAGGGATGGATCAGTAGCATGCCGCACGGCGCTTCTGCCTTCCGCGTAGTTTCGTCTTTTCGGGCAGGGTGCTCTTTTCGCGCGTGGGGTTCGCAGACGGATCGAGGGAGGGCTTCACGTACTCGAATACGGTCTTCTCAAGCAAGCTGGCCATGCTCGAGCAGAAGAGGTTGTTCACCCGTGAGAGCTTATGCGCCATTCCGGCACCGAGCAATTCGCCAACTTCTGCGCCGCCGTCCTTGACCTCGTGCACCGTTGCACCCTTGAGCGCACATGAAACATCGAGCGTGCTCAGGAGCGATTTTTTGGAGCAGAAGTTCAGCAAGTAGGAGAACGAGGTAGTGGCTATGCCGCACCGCGCGCACAGATCGAGCGCATGGTTGCAAGCGCGCACGGAAGAAGGCCTTTGGTCGATGACGAAGAATACGCCATTCGATGCTTCGAGAAGCTGCAAATGGAATTCCGACCAAAACGATCCGGTGTTCACTACGATCAAGTCGAAATGCGGCTTAAGGTAGGCAAGCAACTCTCCGATGCGCTCTTCGGCAACTTCTGAGTATTCGAGTTTTGCGGGAGCAGAGAGAAGCGCTGGCCAGGAATCCTGTTTGAGCAGCGTCTCTATCTGTTCGGGGTGGGTGAGGATATCGCCTACCTCGAGCGTTTCCTTGTAGCCGAGCAGATACTTCAGGTCGCCGAACTGGAAATCGGCATCGAGCAGAAGCGTTTTGATGCCTCGTTTCTGTGCGAGCAGTGCGCCCATGGTAGCGATGGCGCTCTTTCCTGTGCCGCCACTTCCGCTCACGACGCTTATGATGTGCGCACCTTTGACCTGAGAGACGATCTGCTTTGCGGAGGCTTTCTTCGTTGCAGCAACGGTCGTTACGGTGCTGCTTGGTGTTTCGCTTGCTGGTGGTGTGAAGTCCTTTCGTGGAGGAACGGGTGAAGCGGTTCCTCGCGAAAAGGGTGCCTCTGAAGCGGTGTCTTCTGGGATGGGTCTTGCATCATAGGTCTTGCTATGAACGGGTGCGTTCACATTGGTGATGAGGGGGATCTCGTCGATATCGATGGTGGGTAGGGGCGCGGTTTGTCCAGTGCGATCATGTACGATGCGCCTTACCGTAACCGGGGAGACAGCCTCTTCGCTCGTTTGCGGTTTTTGTTCGCGCGTGCCGAATGCTTCGTATCGCGATGAAGCAGAATCGTCGCGCACCTGAGCGCTGTTCTGCATCATCCGATTATCAAGGAGCTGCTGTGTATCGTTCGTTTCAGGGAAGGGGTGCTCTCGAAATTCTGGCCTCTTTTGAGCTTGGGCATGGTCCAGTTTGTGGGTAGTATAAAGATGGGCGAATTCGCGGCTTCCGCAAATGGGGATCACTCCAGCGTTTTGACAGCGGCTCATCTTCGAACCGGAGGGTGAAGAGAGGAATAGGCGCACCGCTTGTCTGGCATTGTCCTTCTTGAGGGCAGCAGCGAGATTGATCCCGTCGATCGTATCGTTCGAGACCACCCATGTTTCTGCCACATCGTGTTCGCGAAGATACTTGCGCGCGATCAAGGCATCTACAAAAGGAACGATCCAGGTTTGATCGAGGATGCGCTCCCCTTTAAGCCCGAGCGTGACGGGATCGTTGAGGCACTGTGAATCTGCGCACAGGGCAATCTTGCTCATCATGATGGTTTCTCCTAACTGGTCTTGAGATTCGCTGAATCGATCGTTCACTTCAGTTCGATCGTGGTGTTCTGCTCGTTGGTATCGGTCTTTTCGGGGGCGTTCTGCCCTTCGGTCTTGTTCTCCGTATTCGCGTCTTGCTCGTTCTTTGCCGCCTCACCTTCCTGAGCGGGAGTCTCTTGGCTTTTGCCTGAAGGAAGGGTGAAATAGATCGCGAGCGATTCAGAGGCAGTTACGAACTCTTGCGCCTTTTCAGGTTTCACGGCAAGGGTGATCCAGGTGAGCTTCGTGCGCGAAGAGCTCTCATCGTTATCAGCGCTCGTTGCGAGCACTTCAAGATCGCGCCCCAAACAGGTGGTCTTCGCTCCGGTGGCATACACGTCGACCTTGCTTCCCGCGCTGATGCGTCCACCCACTGCCTGGATGTCTTCCGCTGGCAGCGCGATCGCCACGTATCCTGCAGGGATATCGAGCTCTTGGGTTTCGTTGTTGAATCTGCTTTGCGAGACCACTTCGCCTTCAAGGATGAGCGAGGTGGCTTGCTTTCCTTCCATCTCGCTAAGCTCCATCAAGGCGCCGTCGGGAAGAAGATCGCTCAACCATGTTTTGGTGGTGCAGTTCGATGGGTCGAGCGTTTCGCCAGGATGGATCGTGCGTGTTGCGACTACGACCTCGACCTGTTCGCCGCCATAGCGCTCGAGCGCTTCGCTTCGTTTGGAATCGGCTTCGGCATAGACCATCTCGGTATAGAGAAAGACGCACGCAGCGCAGATGATTCCACAGATGATTCCTGCTATGAGTAGTTGTTTCTTCATTGCTTCCCCTTAGGTTTCGTATCTTTATTGTGAGAAAGCATCCTTATAAAAATTTGAAAAAAATTTGAACTTTAAAAAGCGCGCAACTCACAAAAATTTGAACTTTTTCTGCACATGCAGAAACCGTGAAGATGAGGTTTGGTGCTTGCGAGGGGGATGATTGTGGTATCATACGAACAAATGTTTGTTTTAGAAGGGAGCCTTTTGCCCACCGAGCGCATCATATTAGGTATCGATCCTGGTCTTGCGAATACCGGCTGGGGGGTCGTGCGTCAGAGTGGAGCGCGCCTTCAGTGCTTGGCGTATGGTTGTGTGAGCACGAGTTCCCATGAGCCTCTTGCAGCTCGTTTGCGTAAGATCTATGAGCAAACAACGGCGGTGGTGCAGCGCTTCAAGCCTAGTTGTGTGGGTATCGAAACGGTGTGGTTCGGACAGAACATCACGGCAGCATTCGCAACCGGCCAGGCGAGAGGTGCCGCGCTTGCTGCGTGCGGAAGTGGACCGATCGAGGTAGGGGAGTTCTCTCCGCGTCAGATCAAGCTCGCTGTGGTGGGAACGGGAAGTGCAGATAAGGCCCAGGTCCAATACATGGTCAAGCAGGTGCTCTCGCTCGAAAAGCCTCCCGAGCCAGATCATGCGGCAGATGCGCTTGCCGCTGCGATCTGCTTTTCGACCCATGCGTTCGATGCTTCGGGCTATACCGAACGAACGGCATAGCTAGAGATGCCCGTGAAGCAGTCAATTAACTCATAGAGGATCATCATGATTTCGTTTATCAGAGGTACATTGGTCGGCAGCGATAGCGAAAGCGCGCTCATCGAAGTGAATGGCATCGGATATCGCGTTGCCATGTCGTATCACGCACTTTCGAGCCTCGGCAGCAAGGGTGACGAAGTGCTCGTTCTTACTTATTTATATGTACGAGAAGATGCCCTCGTGCTCTATGGCTTCGTAGACGAAGAGGAGCGAAGCCTTTTTGAGCGCCTTATCACGGTTTCAGGGATCGGACCGAAGGTTGCACTCTCGGCGCTCTCGCGTTTCAAAGCTGCGGAGCTCATCGCTGCGATCGTTTCGCAAGATGTTGCAACAGTTCAGAAGATTCCTGGCGTTGGCAAGAAGACCGCTTCACGAATTGTCTTAGAATTAAAGGATGCTCTGGGGCAAAGTGAAGTCGGCCCTCTATTCGCAACAAGCGCCGGAACGCCTCAGTTCTTTGAAGGCGCTGCTGATGCACTCTTGTCCATGGGCTTCACTCAAACCGAGGCTGAATTGGCACTCAAAGATGCGCCTGCTGATGCGAGTGAGTCGGAACTCATTCGTTATGCGCTCAAACGCTTAGGAGAATAGTAACGGCGTGGAAGAATCCTTCGAAATAGAGAACCTTATCTATGATGCATCGGCTGACCAGAGCGGTTCGGCTCCTTCGGCGCGCATGTGCTCGGTCGATCTGCAGGAAGACGATCTAGCGCTCGAACGCTCGCTTCGTCCGCGCAAGCTCAACGACTACATCGGCCAGCAGAAGGTCAAAGATAGCCTGCTCATTCTTATCGAGGCCGCACGCCAGCGTAGCGATGCGGTCGATCATATTCTATTCTCTGGGCCGCCGGGCTTGGGCAAAACCACCCTTGCGAGCGTGGTCGCGCATGAGATGGGAGCGAATATCAAGGTCACCAGTGGACCTGCTATCGAGCGCACGGGCGATCTCGCGGCGATCCTTACCAACCTCGAAGAAGGCGATGTGCTCTTCATCGACGAGATCCATCGTTTGAATCGCATGGTCGAAGAGATCCTCTATCCCGCACTGGAAGATTTCGTGCTCGATATCGTGGTAGGGAAGGGTCCGGCTGCTCGTTCGATCCGCCTTGACCTGCCGCCGTTCACGCTCATCGGCGCGACTACGAGAACAGGTCTTCTCACGGGCCCTTTGCGCGATCGTTTTGGCATCGCATTTCGCCTTAACTACTACGAGCCTGAAGAGCTCGCGCAGATCATCACGCGATCAGCGGGTATCCTCGATGTTGCGATCTCTGAAGACGGCGCTCTTGAGATCGCACGTCGCAGTCGTGGCACACCGCGCTTGGCGAATCGCCTGTTGAAGCGTGTGCGCGATTGGGCGCAGGTGAAGGGCGACAAGGTCATCGACGAAGACTGCGCAGCGCAGGCGCTCTCGTTCTTCGAGGTTGATTCGCTCGGCCTCGATGCCGTGGATAATCGCATCCTTGAAATGCTCTGTGGCCAGTTTGCGGGGCGGCCCGTAGGTCTCTCCACGCTCGCTTCGGCGCTCTCTGAAGTGCCTGAAACGCTCGAGGATGTCTACGAGCCTTATCTTATGCAACAAGGATTGCTCGTTCGTACCCCAAAAGGGCGTCAGGCTACGCGGCGGGCGTTCGAGCACATTGGCATGACGTTTCCTGAAGGGATGCTTTAAATGCTTCAGCAAGACTATCTTATGCGCATGTTCACTGCGCTCGCGATCGCGATGCGTGAAAGCATGTTGCGTGCTCAGGGTGATGAAGACCCGGAAGGGGCAGCGGAGCTGCTCGAAGCTGCCCTCGATAAGACCACTGAGATCGACGGTGCGCTGCTCTTGCAGATGGCGCCCGAATCCTTTGTTGCCATGGTGCAGCTCTCTCAAACCGATCCTGCGCTCATCGGCTATATCTCACGCACCCTTATGCTCGAGTCGCACTATCTTTCTGAAGCGGGATTCCATGAGCGTGCCACCTTGCGAGCTGGACAAGCACAGGCTCTTGCGCGCGCTTATGGCTTCGAATTGGGCCCAACCGATATCACTCCTGAAGAGCTCGATCGATTCTTCGAAGAGCAGAACGTCGATCCGTCTGACGCATCGGATTCTTCGTCGCTTGCCTAGGACACGAATCTTCAGCAGGGCAGTGCCGATAGTAGGCAAATAAACGCTCAAGTTCTTTTTTCGTTAGGTGAGAGCGATTACGCTATCGTCTTATTACCTGGGGTTTTAGGGTCATTCAGTTTGTATCTGATTTCATATCGCCCATCTCCAGATTTCTCAGGATCTTTTTCTTGACCTTTGAGTTTCACATAGCTAACATATGAACCGAGGAGCGAGTTACCCATGGGTAACTAGAGTGCGCTCCATTAAGGAGAGGAAGTGATCGCATGGTCTTAGCAGAGGTTAAGAAAAATGGTCTCTACCATGTAAAACAGCTTCATGGCATTGGAGATGTCCATCGTCATCTTGAAGATCTCGGCTTTCTTCCTGGAGAGACCGTCCGCGTGATCTCTCGCATTGGCGGCAACTTGGTCGTGAATGTGAAAGGTTCTCGCGTCGCGCTTTCGTCTGAGTTGGCAAAGAATATCGTTATTTGATAAGCGAGTAGGATACGAGTAGGGAAGGAGGAACAGTGAAGACTCTTCGTGAAGCAAAACCGGGCGAGACCGTTACCGTAACGAAGCTCAATGGCACGGGTGCCGTTAAGCGACGCATCATGGATATGGGAATCACCAAAGGAATTCCTGTGTACATTCGCAAGGTTGCTCCCTTGGGCGATCCGGTCGAGGTCACCATCCGCGGCTACGAGCTCTCGTTGCGCAAGGATGATGCTCAAATGGTCGAGGTTTCTTAAAGCCTCTCATTATGTTCAGTAGTCTATTGGGCTCATGTGAGCGCAGTGGCTCTTCAGTGGCGCAGGTGCGCCTTATTTTTGAAACATAAGTTAGCTACAGTAAACAATAAAGGAGTTCAACGCATGAGAGTAGCACTTGTCGGAAACCCGAACTGCGGGAAGACGACACTGTTCAACGCCCTCACTGGCGCCAACCAATACGTTGGCAACTGGCCCGGCGTTACGGTTGAGAAGAAGAGCGGTAAGCTCAAAGCGGACAAGTCGATCGAGATCACCGACTTGCCCGGCATCTATTCACTTTCCCCCTACACCCTTGAAGAGGTTATCGCACGTGATTTCCTGATCAAGGAGCACCCTGATGCCATCTTAAACATCGTCGATGGCACCAACCTTGAACGCAATCTCTATCTGTCCACTCAGCTGCTCGAAATGGGCATCCCGGTGGTTGTTGCGGTCAACATGATGGATGTGGTGCGCAAACGCGGCGATCAGATCAATATCACCGCGCTTGAAGAGAAGCTCAGCTGCCCGGTCGTTGAGATCTCGGCGCTCAAGAACGAAGGAATCGATCAGGTTGTCAATTGCCTGAAGACCATTCCTTCCACGGTAGGCATCGAAGCTATGGCGTATAGCCGTGAGGTCGAAGATGCTCTTACCGAGATCATCGAGCGTTTCGAGGGCAGCTTGGAGTATTCGCTCAAGGATCTTAAGCGCGAAGAAGAAGGCGCAATCGATCAAGTCCCTGAGCATCTTCAGCGTTTCTATGCGATCAAACTGCTCGAGAACGATGAGAAGATCTGTGAGAGCTTGAAGAATCCGCCCGATGTCTCGGACATCATCGCGCGTATCGAGCAGCACTTCGATGACGATACGGAAAGCGTCATCACCAACGAACGCTATACCTGGATCTCCTCGATCATGCACAGCGTCCGCACGCTCGGCAACGAAGATGGCCTCACCACTTCCGACAAGATCGACCGCGTGGTCACGAATCGCTTCCTTGCGCTTCCTATCTTCGCGGTGGTCATGTTCTTGGTCTACTACATTTCCGTTTCGACCGTTGGTACCTTTGCGACCGACTGGGCTAACGATGGCGTGTTCGGCGATGGCTGGTTCTTAGGTGCTGGTGGCGATGAGTATGCCGAGGTCGTCGATGAATTCGACGGCGCGAGTGAGAGCGTTGCAGCCTTCGATGAAGCCGCGATCGCGGAGGGACTCGACCCTGAGTCCGATACCTTCCTCTTCGAGGCTGAGCAAGCGGGCATCGTCGGCAGCTATGAAGCTTATGATGACGAAACGGGCGAAAACGAGCTCGTCGAGGTCGATGCTGCCGCATATGAAGAAGCGAAGGACATCATCGCTCCCTATGCAGGTGACGCTGATCTGATCGCTGCTTTTGAGCTTGCGGCTTCTCGGGCGGGCTTGGACCCTGCGTCTGAGACCTTCGTTGAAGATGCGGAGGCAGCAGGCATCACTGCTGAATATACCCATGTTGATGAAGGGACGGGCGAGAACCTCACCACCATCGTTGATGCTGCAGCGTATGCAGCAGAAGTCGAAGGGGGAGCACCCGATCCAACTGAATATGGCATCTGGGTGCCCGGCCTGCCGGTCATCATCGGCGATGCGCTCGCGTCGATCGATGCAGCTGATTGGCTGACCGCGCTCATCCTCGACGGTATCGTTGCAGGTGTCGGTGCCGTGCTCGGCTTCATCCCGCAGATGCTCGTTCTCTTCCTGCTCCTGGCATTCCTTGAGAGCTGCGGGTACATGTCGCGTATCGCGTTCATTCTCGACCGTGTGTTCCGCCGTTTCGGCCTGTCGGGCAAATCGTTCGTACCGATCTTGATCGGTACTGGTTGCGGCGTGCCTGGTGTCATGGCTTCGCGCACGATCGAGAACCAGAACGATCGCCGCATGACGGTCATGACCACCACGTTCATCCCGTGTGGCGCGAAGCTGCCGATCATCGCACTCTTTGCGGCTGCCGTGTTCGGCGGCGTGTGGTGGGTCGCTCCTTCTGCTTACTTCTTGGGCATCGCAGCGATCCTCTGCACGGGCATCATCTTGAAGAAGACGCGCTTCTTCGCAGGCGATCCAGCACCGTTCATCATGGAGCTTCCGGCATACCATATGCCAACGGTTGGCGCGGTGCTGCGTAGCATGTGGGAACGTGCTTGGTCGTTCATCAAGAAGGCCGGTACCATCATCCTGCTTGCGTGCATCTTGGTATGGTTCATCTCGACCTATGGTGTGGTCGATGGCACCTTCATGGCGGTCGAGGATCAGAATGATTCGATCCTGGCAGTGCTCGGTACGCTCATCTGCTGGATCTTCAACCCGCTCGGATGGGGCGATTGGCAAGCGGCATCCGCTGCGGTCACGGGCCTTATCGCGAAGGAGAACGTGGTCGGTACGCTCGGCATCCTCTACAACGGCGACGCTGGTTGGTATGCCAACGTTCAGGCCGCCTTCACGCCGCTCGTGGCCTATTCGTTCCTTGCGTTCAATCTGCTCTGTGCTCCCTGCTTCGCAGCAATGGGTGCCATCAAGCGCGAGATGAACAATCGCAAGTGGTTCTGGGCGGCGATCGGTTATCAGTGTGGACTTGCCTGGGTCGTGGCGCTGTGGATCTACCAGATCGGCGGCATGATCACTGGTGAGGTTGCCTTCGGTCCGTTCACGGTGATCGCGATACTTTTGGCCATCGCCTTCATCTACCTGCTCTTCAGGAAGAATAAGTACAAGGGCAAGGTGGAGAGCCTCACTTCAGTGGCTGCTGAAAGTTAAGTCAAACATTGAGCTTTGGGATCGCGGACGATCCCGCACCCAAAGCTCGAACGATCCTGGTGCGCAGGTGCCAGGGGAGTCGAAGGCAAGAAGGACTTGCCGAAACGTAGAACTGTTTATCCCGAAGGAAGGGGGTCTCTTATGAATCTCGGAACCGCGCTCGTATCATTGCTCCTCATTGTGATCGTAGCGGCCATCATCAGGAGCATCGTCAAAGACAAACGAGCTGGCAAGAACGTTGGATGCGGAAGCTGTAAATCGTGTGCACACACGGCCTCTTCTCAAAAAACTTCTCATGCTTCTTCAGCTGCCTGTTGTCCGTCGTGCAGCCAGGTCGATAAGATGCTCGCTGATATGCAAACGTCTGTGGATTCCTCTAAGCAAGACCTCCCTTCCAAACCTTTGCACTAGCTCGGCTGTGTGAGGGGTCGTGTAATTCGACACATGTGAACGCACGATTGCCGTAAAGCCCCGCAAGTGCTCGTTATTCCTTTGTGAAAGCGTCTGGATCCCAGGCGCTTTCACATTTCAGCGTTCGAAGATGCTCACCGTTTCGATGTGATAGGTCTGGGGGAAGAGATCGACCGGGGTGGTTCGCGTAAGGCGATAACCGCACTCCTCGATGCGCGCCACATCGCGCGCCCAGGTGCTCGGATTGCAGCTCACATAAGCGAAGCGCTTTGCGCCCGTGGCCGCGATGTCTGCGGGAACACTCGGGGCAAGACCGCTTCGTGGAGGATCGACCACCAGACCGTCAAGTTCGCCCAATTCAGGAAGCTCGCGCGCGCTGTCGCCGCCGATCACTTCAGCGAACAGATCGTTCAGCTCAAGATTACGGCGCAGATCGCGCACAGAAGATGCTTGCGATTCAACGGCGAACACTTCACCGGCATGCTCAGCAAGGGGCAGGGTGAAGGTGCCCGCACCACAGTAGAGATCGGCCTGGTAAGAATCGCCTGTTACGTTCAAGCCTTCGAGCACAGCCTTGATGAGCGTTTCGGCTTGTTCGGTGTTCACCTGGAAGAAGCTCGGTGCGCTCACTTTATACTGAAGCCCCAGCAGCTTCTCTTCCCAATATCCCTTGCCCGCCAGCACCTCAACGCCTTTTATCTTGCGCGCCTTGCCAGGGTCGGCCATCACGCGCACCACGCTCGTGGCTTTCAAGCTGTCCTGCAGGATCTTCGCCACATGGCTGCGAGGGAAGCCGCCCGGTTTCGTCCACACGGCGATCTCGGTCGCCTTTGTGCGCGCGCTCGAGCGCAAGCCCACCCTAAAGATGCCCAAGTCCTGGTTGCCCTGCGCGTAGCGCAGCGCACCCCGAATAGCTCCCGGAGCCTTTTCGAGCGCTTTCGTTGCCACCAGACAGGTCTTCGTCTCGACGATATCGTTCGATTCGCTTTGGTGAAAGCCCAGCTTGAAGCCTCCTTTATAGGAGCCGGCAAGCTCGATCTTGTTGCGGTAGCCCAACTGGCGTTTCGAAGGCTGCACTTCGCCCACCAGCGCTTGTGCTGCCTCTCGCTCCTTGCCGCCGATGCGCACGAGTTGTTCGATAACGTTCGCGCGCTTGGCCGCAAGCTGCTCTTCATAAGCAACCTGCATCCAGGGGCAGCCTCCGCACACGGCATAATAGGGGCAGGCAGGCTTCACGCGCGCGGCGCTTGGCCGAACGACCTCGACGATCTTCGCTTCGCAGAAGCGCTTAGCATCCTTCGTGATGTCCACCGAGACCACATCGCCCGGCACGCCCGCACCAACAAACACGGTTTTTCCAGAACTGAGACGACCGACCGCAGCCGCTCCTTGTGTAAGCCCAGTTAATTCAACGATTTCGCTCACGGACGAATCAACCCTCATATCTAATGTAGCTACGCAGAAATTTACCAAGACCTATAATATCGTATAATATAAAGCGTAATGCCCTCTTAGCTCAGGGGATAGAGCGTCTGCCTCCGGAGCAGAAAGCCGCAGGTTCGAATCCTGTAGAGGGCACCACGTTTTGTCGTAGTAGGCAGGAGAATATATGGCACTCTACACGCCAGAATATAAGCCAACAGGAAAAGAAGTGGCTATCATCAAGACTTCTCAGGGAACCATTCGGGTCGAGCTCGATGGCGAAGGTGCCCCCATCCACGTTGGCAATTTCGTCGAACTCGCGCAAAAGGGCTTCTACGATAATCTGAAATTCCATCGCTACGTGCCGGGTTTCGTCATCCAAGGTGGCGATCCCAACACGCGCGATCTCGATTCCGAACAGGTGAAGGCCGCTGAAGGCAATCCGTTCGCTGGTCTTGGCACGGGTGGTCCGGGCTACACCATCAAAGAGGAATTCTCCACGAACCCGAATAACGAGCACCTCGATGGCACGCTCGCTATGGCTCGTTCACAGGATCCGAACTCGGCTGGTTCGCAGTTCTACCTCTGCCTTGGTCCGCAGCCATTCCTCGATTCAGGCTACACGGTGTTCGGCCAGACCGTCGATGGACTCGATGTCGTCTCCAAGCTTCGCGTGGGAGATGTGATCGAAACGATCATGATCGAAAACGCGGCTAGTAGGGCTTAACTATGAACAATGATCTGTTCCAACAGGCGCGCAGTGCCTATGTCGAGAAGGACTATGAAACCGCGCTCGCAGATTTCACCGAGTGTCTCAAGGACACCTCGGTTGCGCTCGCGCCCGGCGAAATCGGTCTTCTCTATCATCAAATTGGCAATTGCCTGGTAAAACTTCACGATCCCAACGAAGCGATCCATGCCTATTCGCAGGCCCTGCATGACAGTGCCTACGATGCCCTCGGCTCGGTCGCCTACAACCTTGGCACGGTCTATGCTTCGCAGCTCGATTACGAAGACGCGATCCCGTTCTTCGCTGAGGCGCTCGAGGATCCGAAGTACAAGACGGGCTACAAAGCCTATATGGGGCTCGGCAACGCCTACCTGAAGCTCGGCAAATCAGCCGAAGCGGGCGCGTCGTTCCGCTCTGCGGCGCTCGATGAATCCAACCCCGATCCCACCAAAGCGCTCCTGAACTTGGGTGTGTGCTTCATGGCGCTCGATCGTCCGATGGATGCGATCGCTTCGTACGAGAGCGCGCTCCAATTCGACATGGCTCCCGCCACCCGCAACAAGCTGTTCGCGAACATGGGCCAGGCGTATGTCGCCGCAGGTAAGATGGCAAAAGCCGTGAAGGCATTCGAGTCGGCCCTTGCCGATCAGACCTACGTTTTCAACGATGCGGCCAATGTGGATTACCAGCGCGCGATCCAAGCGGTCGCTTCCGGCGTAGCCGAAGAAGAGCATGCGCCTGAGCGGGAAGAGAAGGATCTTTCTGGGCTCGATGTTTCGGGCAGTGCGGTCCCCTTCGATGTGGCGGACGACCGCGAGCATCTTGCTGAAGCAGGCACGATGGTGCTCTCTTCGCACGATATCAACGATCAGGTCGATGCGTATGGCAACCCGTATGACACGAACTTCTTCAACGAAAACGATGTGCGCCTGCAGGACTGGGCGCGCTCGGCCACGAAGAAGAAGCGCAAGAAGGGTATCATTGTCGCGGTCATCGTAGTCATCATCGTGGCCGCGCTCGTTGGTGGGGCAGCCTACGTGGTCACGCAGGGCTTCGGCATTCCCACGAAGCAAGATGTCATCACGGAGCTCTTCGCTGATCCTACGAATGGCGATGCGCTCAGTGGGGATCTGGATGACACGAAGCGCGCTCGCATCGCGGATTGCATCGAAGCAGGCTCTTCAGCCCAGATCGTGGGCGAGGTAAACGACCTTACCACCGCGAAGGTCTATGTGGATGCCACCACTCCTGAAGGCGGCACGGTGCCCTATGAGATCTCGCTCGTGCGCGATGGCATTGGCTGGAAGATCACCGGCGCAACGCTCTACTTCACCTCTCAGCATTAAAAGCCTTTGAATGAAAGGAAATCATACATGGCAATGGAAAAGACTTACATCATGATCAAGCCCGATGGCGTCGCTAATGGTCACATTGGCGAGATCATCAATCGCTTCGAGCGCGCTGGCCTTACGATCGAGCGCATGGAGCTCGGTAACGTCACGCCCGAGCAGGCAGCAGCGAACTACCAGGAGCACGAAGGCAAGCCCT
The DNA here is from genome assembly GCA_958409415.1 of uncultured Eggerthella sp. Classification (GTDB taxonomy): domain Bacteria; phylum Actinomycetota; class Coriobacteriia; order Coriobacteriales; family Eggerthellaceae; genus Anaerotardibacter. The sequence goes on from CATYMO010000003.1 coordinate 147,096, forward strand.
TCTACGATGGCCTTATCACCTACATCACTTCCGGCCCGGTCGTGAAGATGATCATCTCTGGTGATGGTGCGGTGCTGAAGTGCCGTTCGCTCATGGGTGCCACTAATCCAGCTGAGGCGGCCCCCGGCACGATCCGTGGTGACTTCGGCCTGATTATGGACGAAAATGTAATCCACGGTTCTGACTCGGTCGCATCGGCCGAGCGCGAGATGGCGATCTTCTTCGCGTAAGTCTCGCCCGTGCGCAACCCTGCGCAACACTGCTCGTGAGGCTGCTTACGAAAGGAAGCGTACATGCTCTATCGTGTTATCGATGCAGACAAGCTTTCTTCACTCGTTCGCGGTTTCATGAATGATTATGAAGTCATAGCCCCGGTCAAACGCGACCAGGGCTATGTTTTTGCCGTCATCCATGATCCCGATGAAGTGGAGTTCGACTACACCACCACGATCACTTCACCTAAGAAATTCTTCCTCCCTTCAGAAGAAGTGCTCATGCGCTTCGATGCAGAGGAGAACGAGGTCACCGATTTTGCGATCGATCTTAAGCCGCGCGTGCTCTTCGGCGTGCATCCGTGCGACATCAATGCGCTCAATCGGCTCGATCTGGTGTACAAAGACTGTGCGTATCCCGATCCCTACTACACGAAGCGGCGTGAGAATACGCTCATCGTCGGGCTGGGCTGTATGCCAGGGCCTGCGTGCTTCTGCAACCTGTGCGGCACCGACGAAGCGCGCATGGGTACCGATATGTTCCTGCAGAAGATCGGCGATAAGTATCTCGTCTCGCTTGCAGGCGTTGAGGCAGCCAGCGTGCTCGAGGCATCATGCGATCCTAAGCATGCAACCGACGAAGACCGCCGTGAGTTCCGCCGCGTAACGCGCGAGCGTGAAGAGAGCTTCAACACCAACATTCCTCATGTGCAAGAGGTTGCCATGATGATGGATGTGTTCCATCGCGATGAATTCTGGACCGAGATGGGTGAGCGCTGCCAATCATGCAGCGCCTGCAGCGCAGTCTGTCCTACGTGCTTCTGCTTCGATATCTACGACGAGCTCGATCCCGATGGCAAGCATGGCAGCCGCATCCGCGTGTGGGATTCGTGCACTTCGCCCGAGTTCGCGCTCGTTGCAGGGGGCCATAACTTCCGCGACACGAATCGCAAGCGTGTGCGCCATCGTTTCTATCACAAGCTCAACGGCTTCACGGGCAGCCACGACTACCAGCTCTGCGTTGGTTGCGGGCGCTGCGTGTATGCCTGCAAGGCCAACATCAATCCGATCGAGGTCTTGAAGTTCTTCGACCGCAAGGGGGCTGAGGCAGATGGAGAGTAAACGTCGCACAGCGCCCACTAAGCTCGCGGTCAAAGGGCACTACAACTACAAAGCACCGCTCGATGGCGCAGAGATGATGGCGGCGAACCCGTATCGTCCGTGGTCGGCGCGCATCACGTCCATGACGCCGCTCACGGAGAAAGAAACACTGTTCGAGCTGCGCCTTATCGATGACCGCATCCGTGATGCGTTCCATCACAAGCCTGGGCAATTCGTGTGCGTGAGCGTCTTCGGCGTGGGCGAAGTTCCCATCTCCATCTCATCTTCGCCTTCGAAGAGCGGTTTCATCGAGATCTGCGTGCGTCGTGCGGGTGATGTCACGAGCGCGCTCCATAACATGCAGTGCGGCGATATCGTGGGGCTGCGCGGTCCGTATGGCCATCCCTTCCCGTTCGAGGACATGAAGGGGCACGACATCCTGCTCGTGGCAGGTGGTCTTGGCATCGCACCGCTACGATCGCTGATCAATAACATCCACGATGAACGCTCCGAATTCGGCAACGTCACGATCATCTATGGCTCACGCAGCCCGGAAGAGATCATGTTCCGCGAGCAGTTCGAGATGTGGAGTCATCGACCCGATTTCGATTTCTACCTCACGATCGACAAACCCCATCCCGATTGGAAGGGCAACGTCGGCCTGGTCACCGAGGCCTTCAAGGATCTCGAGGTCGATCCCGATAACACCTATGGAGCCATCTGTGGGCCGCCGGTGATGTATCGTTTCGTGGTCGAAGAGATGGCGAAGAAGGGCATCAGCTATGATCGCATCTTCATGTCGTTCGAACGTCACATGAAGTGTGGCATGGGCCGGTGCGGACACTGCCAGATCGGGCATCAATATGTTTGCTTCGACGGGCCGGTGTTCAATTACTGGGAAGCCAAGAACATTCAGGGGTCGATGTAGCATGGAAAAACAACCCCTGTCCTCATCCTGCGCTGAACAGAAGCCGCTGCGCGTCGTGGTCGTGGGCCTAGCGAGCTGCTTCGGCTGTCAGCTGCAGATCACCAATCAAGAGCATTTCCTCACCGACATCCTCGGACGCATCGATCTTGAGTATTGGCAGCTTGCTTCGAGCGAGCCGATGCCAGAAGAGTTCGATATCGCGATCATCGAGGGCGCGGTAACCACTGAAGAGGCCATCGAACAGGTAAAACAACTGCGCGAAAAGGCGGAGATCGTCATCACGATCGGAGCGTGCGCGCATACCGCAGGCATTCCCGGCATGGCAGCGCAAGGCTTCGAGGGACGCATCGGAGAAGTTTACGACACGCTTCCCGAGGCGTGCGGCACCGTGATCGAACCGCGTGCGGTGAAGGATGTCATCGATGTTGATTATGCGGTGCTCTCTTGCCCGATCGATTTCTACGAGTTCGCGCAAGTGCTCAGCGCGGCATTGCACGGGTCGAACCGCCATCGCCGTTCCACGACGATGTGTGCCGAATGCAAGCGCCAAGAGAATATCTGCTTCTACCCGCGTGGCGAGATCTGCCTGGGTATGGTGACCAACGGCGGCTGCATGGCGCGCTGCCCGAGCTTGGGTAGACCCTGCATGGGATGCCGTGGTCTTTCACCGAAGGCCAACCTCGCATCAGCACGCAAGGCGGTCGAGCGTTTCGGGCTTTCCCCTGAAGAGTTCGATCGCAAGCTTACGATCTTCAACCAAACCAATCCGCTCATTGCCACAGAAGACAAGGAATCACATGACACGCTCCCAGCTTAATATCGATCATGTCGCGCGCGTCGAGGGCCATGGCAATGTGCATGTGGTTATCGAAGACGACGTGGTGAAGACCGTTGAGATGAACATCGTCGAGCCAGCGCGCCTGTTCGAGAGCATGGTGCGCGGGCAGAGTTACAAGGATTGCTCTTACATCTCCTCGCGCATCTGCGGCATCTGTTCGCCGAGCCATTGCGTGACCGACCTTAAAGCGGTCGAGGACGCGTTCGGTATCGAAGTCTCGTCGCGTACGAAGATGCTGCGCGAGTTGCTCGTGTATGGCTCCTACCTGCAGAATCACGCTTCTCATCTCTTCGTGTTCGTGGTGCCCGATTTCGTGGGTGAGGAAAGCGTATTCCCGCTCGCACAATCAGATCCTGAACTGTTCAACCAGGCGCTCGATTTGAAGAAGCTCGGCAACGATCTTTGCACGCTCGTGGGCGGGCGCTCGATCCATCCCATCACGGCGGTGGTGGGCGGTTTCACGCACGAGATCAGCGCGCAGGAATACCTTGAGCTCGCCGATCGGCTCGAAGCAGCGATCCCGTTCGCGAAAGCAACGGTCGATCTGTTCTCTTCGTTCCGTATCACCGAGATCCATACCGCTTCCGATCTTTTGGCCATGGTCGAAGACGATTACTACCCGGTGCAGTCTTCGAACACGCTCGAGCTCATCGATGAGCATGTTCGCTTCGATGCGCATGATTTCGAGTCGTATCTTGAAGAATATGAAGTACCGTATTCCGGTGCGCTCTTCACACGCGTGAAAGCAACGGGCAAGCCCGTCTTCACCTCGGCACTCTCTCGTTTGAACGCTTCGTGGGATCATCTTTCGCAAGAGGCCAAGTTCGCTTCTGCGAAGGCAGGTCTTCGTCCTGAAGAGAAGAACCCCATGAAGAACAATCTGGCGCAAGCTATCGAGATCTTAGATGCGCTCATCCGCTGCGCGGGGATCTGCCGTGAATTGGCGAAGGGGGAGGGCGATTCGAAGCCGGTTCCCTTCGAAGTGCGTGCTGGCATTGGTGTGGGCACGAGCGAAGCGCCGCGCGGTGTGGTCTTCCATAAGCTCGAGTTCGACGATGAAGGCCGCGTTCTGCATGCTTCTATCATCACGCCAACGTCCCAGAATCTCGCTTCGCTTGAAGCCGATACGCGTCACCTGGTCGAAATGCTTTTTGAAGCAGGGCTCGACGAAGGCTACATCCGCTCCGAGATCGCCAAACTCGTCCGCGCCTACGACCCGTGCCTTTCCTGTAGCGTTCATTAAGCTCCACTCATGCACCGTGTCCTTTTGCGTACGCGGTGCCTATGATAGAATCGAAAGCTGCACGATAAAGACCGTGAGGAACACGCATGTCCTTTTTTGATTTTATCCAGAGCGCTTCGTCGTCATCGTCATACGATATGGCGATTGACCTCGGAACTGCAAATACGCTTGTTGGCATAAGCGGGCAAGGAGTCGTGATCAACGAGCCTTCCGTTGTGGCCATCGAGCGCAGCACGCATCGCGTTCTGGCTGTTGGTCATGAAGCGAAGAACATGATCAACCACACTCCCGATACCTTCTCTGCCGAACATCCTCTCCACGATGGCGTGGTTTCCGACTACGACATCACCGAGGCTATGATCTCGGCGTTCATCAACAAGGCGGCTCCGCGCCGCTATCCTTGGCAGCCCAAGCCGCGTATCGTCGTATGCATTCCTTGCGGTGCAACGTCGGTCGAGAAGCGCGCGGTGTTCGAGGCCACCATCCAGGCGGGCGCACGCCAGGCATACCTCATCGAAGAGCCCATGGCTGCTGCAATGGGTGCCGATCTGCCCGTTACCGAACCCACGGGTTCGATGGTCGTCGATATCGGCGGTGGCACCACTGAAGTGGCAGTCATCTCGCTCGGCGGCATCGTTACGTCCTCTTCGCTTCGTTTGGCAGGCAATCGCCTCGATGAAGCTATCGCTATGCATCTGCGCGATCTCTTAGGCATCAAGATCGGTGAGCGTACGGCAGAGGTCATCAAGATCAAGATCGGTTCCATCCTTCCGTTCGAAGATGGACGCGAACGCGACATGATCATCTCTGGCCAGGATGTGCTCACTGAGCAGCCGAAAGAGGTCACGATCCAATCCGAAGATGTGCGCGAGGCGCTTCAGGAACCCATCGACGAGATGGTCGTTCACATCAAGGAGACCTTCAAGAAGACCAACCCCGACTTGGCATCAGACATCATCTCCAACGGCATTCTGCTCACCGGTGGTGGCGGATTGCTCTCGGGTCTCGACCGTTATCTCACCAACAAGCTCGAGATTCCGGTCTGGACGAGCGAAACCGCCCTTACCAACGTGGTAACCGGCTGCTTGAAGGTTCTCGAAACACCCGCCGCACTCAAACAGATATTGATGCGTTCGAAATAGGAGCTCATCTAGCACATGGCCCTGAAGATCAAGAACAATCCAGTGCAGTTCGGTGGCCATCTAGGAGGAAGAACACTCCTGATCGTTCTCCTTGTGGTCTCCCTTATTCTCTTCGTTGCCTATGCTCGTGAAAGCGAGGAAGGCCCGATCCATACGCTGCAAAACGCCACCTCTTCTCTGGTGACGCCGCTCACGGCGGTCGGCACCACGGTGGGCTCTCTTGCGGTTTCCGGGTCGATGTCGGTCGAAGACCTCACTGCATCCGATGCATCCTACAACCAGCTCAAAGAGAACAATGCTCGTCTTTCGCAGATGGTCGTTGAGCTCGAGGAATACCGCCAAGAAGCAGCGCGTCTGGAGTCGCTCATCGGGCTTGCCGATGCCTATGGTTTCACCTCTATCGCCGCGCGCGTGGTCGGCTATTCTACCGATTCCTATAACCGCTCCATCACGCTCGATGCGGGCAGCGCATCAGGCATCAAGAATGGCATGCCGGTCATGGGTGCCACGGGTGTTATCGGTCAGGTGATCTCGACCACGCCCGTTACGTGCGATGTTCGCTTGCTCACCGATCCGCAAAGTGGCGTTTCGGTGCTCGTGCAATCGTCCCGCGCTGAAGGCATCTTGCGCGGCTCGGTCGAAGGCACGCTCTATCTTGAAGGCATCGACGACAACGTCGAGATCAAAGAGGGCGATGTCGTTATCACCTCTGGCCTTGGTGGCGGCTATTATCGCGGCTTGGTCGTGGGCATGATCACCAAGATCGAGCAGCGCCCTGGCAGTGCATCGCGTACGATCGTGGTCACGCCGAACGCCTCGTTCAACAACATCTCTGAAGCGCTCGTCGTTATCAGCATGGGCGATGCCAACGCTGCCGATAACGAAGCGATCGTGCGGGCTGTCGATCCCCAAACGCTTGCGAGCCGCAGGGCAGTAAGCGGGGATAACGGCGACCAACAGGGCGGCGATCAGTCTTCGGGCGGATCGTCTGAACCGAACCAAGAAGGAGGGGAGTAGCCATGCGTGAAAAGCTCGTTCCTCTCGTTTCTGCGGCCGTGGTCGTCTTGCTGCAGGTCGTGGTCGCACCCGTTATCGCCATCTATTCGGTCGTGCCGAATTTCATCGTTGCCTTCGTGATCGTGCTCTCGATCGTGCGCCCCGAAGACACCACCTATGTCTATGCCTTCGTGATGGGCATCATATCGGACCTGTTCACGCAGGTTCCCTTTGGGCTCACGCCGCTTTTGCTGCTCATCATCTCATTTGCGCTCTCGCGTGTGTTCGAGGTGCTCGATAAATCGAGCATTGCTATGGTGCTCGTTTCGTGTGCGGTATCGCTTTTGTTCTACGAGATGATCGTCGTTATCGTGCAGCTCGTTCTAGGATATCCGGCGGCGTTCTTCGACCTGATCGCAGCGCGCGCTCTTCCGGCAACGATCTTCAACCTTATTCTGTGTGTTCTTCTCTATTTGGTGGCGCGCAAATTCCCTGATGTTTCGTCGGGCAATGAAGCTTGGACGGTGGATAAAAAACAACGTTTCCGCTAAGGGGTACGTGCCATGCTCGCCACTATCGTTGTCGTTGTCATATCGCTCGTTCTTATCGCTATCGCGCTCGTGGTGTTCTACCGCTGGCGTTCGTCTACTTCGCATGTGCGTATGCGCAACAAGATGGGCGTGCGCTCCATCTCTTCAGTAGGTATTTCAGCGCAAGCTCCGAAGGTCGATGGCGCAAGCATCGGTAACACTTCCTATTCTGCGACGGGCACTACCTCCTCGGGTACGTCCAACGCTCAACGCAATCGTTTCCTTGCGGTCGGGATCATCGTTGCGGCTGCTTTCAGTGCGCTTGCCGTGAAGCTCTTCGGCTTACAGGTGGTGAGTTCGGCGAGCTACCAGCGCGAAGCTGAATCGAATCTCTACACCACCGTGCGCACTCCTGCGCCGCGTGGGGTGATCTATGATCGCGACGGCGTGCCCTTGGTAACGAATCGCCAGGTACAGACCGTGCTTGCTGATGCTGATGTTGCGAACAACACGAATGTCATCTTGCGTCTTTCGGCACTGTTGGGCATTCCCTACGATGTGGTGCGTGCGCGCATCCTCGATGCTTCCACCGGTGCGCAATCGCAGCGTGTGGTCGCGAAGGACGTGCGTTTGCGCGACGTGGCCTTCATCAATGAGCACCGTGATGCCTTCCCGGGCATATCAACCCAAATTCGTTCCGATCGCATCTACCCCTACGGCGCTCTTGCCGCACATGTGCTCGGTTACACAGGCGCTTCTTCGAAAGAAGATCTGGAGAATGTTGCTGAAGGGCGCGATATCGAGATGGGTGATGCGGTCGGCAAGGCGGGTATCGAGCAGTCTTATGACGACGTGCTTGCGGGCGACCACGGTCAGCGCACGTTCATCACTGATGCTTCCGGCGAGATCCAGCAGGTCGTGAGCGAATCCGATCCTGCCAAGGGCAATGACATCTACCTCACGATCGCCGCTCCCGTGCAGTATGTCGCCGATACGGCGTTGCGCGAGCTCGTGCAGGGCGGAACAGGAACCGCGGCATCGCTCGTGTGCATCGATGTGAAGACGGGTGGCGTGCTCGCTATGGCGAACTATCCGTCCTATGAGCCTGAACACTTCATCGGTGGTATCTCGCAAGACATGTGGGATGCCTACCAAACCGAAGAATCGCACTATCCGCTCATGAACCGTGCGATCGCGGGCACGTACCCGGCTGCTTCGTGCTTCAAGGCGTTCACGGGTCTTGCAGGTCTTACTTACGGGTTCGCCGATGCGACCAAGGCGTGGAACTGCACGGGTACCTGGACAGGGTTCGGTGAAGAGTATCCGCAGAAATGTTGGGAGCACAGCGGACACGGTTGGCTCACGTTCCGCGAAGGCATCGTGGTTTCTTGCGACGTCGTGTTCTATGAGATCGCGCGCGATTTCTACAATGCGCGCAATGCGATCGGCGATGAGGCCATGCAGGACTTCATCAAGGAATTCGGCTATTCGGCGCTCACGAATATCGATCTTGCAGGTGAGGCGCAAGGACGTATTCCTACGCCTGAATGGAAGTCGGACTACTTCCGCGATGTTCCTACCGAAGCGCAGTGGCTTCCTGGCGATATCTCGAACATGGCCATCGGTCAGGGCTACGTGCTCGTCACGCCCCTGCAGGTCGCGCGTGGCTACGCGGCAGTGGCAACGGGTAAGCTCCTGCAGCCGCACCTGCTGAAAGAGGTGCGCAATTCTGCTGACGAGGTGGTGGTCGAGGCGCCTGTGGTCGAAAACGCCACTCCTGATGTGAGCGAAGCGAACTATCAGATCGTGCGCGATGCGTTGCGTGGCGTTGCGACAGAGAATCACGATGTCTCAAACGACTTCTCGAGCTACGATTTCACCTTCGCCGCCAAGACCGGTACGGCTGAGGTTGCGGGCAAGCAGGACTTCGCGTGGTTTGCTTGTTATGCGCCTTACGAAGATCCGCGCTTCGCACTCGCGCTCTGTATCGAAGAAGGTGGCTCGGGTGGTGCGGTGGCATCGCCGGTGGCCGCGCGCGTGATGAAGGCGGCGATTGATTATTCCAACGGTGTTACCATCGACTACAAGAAGATATCAGTAGGCACGCCAGGCAAGCCGCAGCAGGCAGGAGGTGAATCGAATGAGTGAGATGGTCGAGATCGATTCCGTTCAACCGCGCGACCCAGAGTTAGCTAAGACCTTCAAGTCGCATCGGTTCAAGTACTTCAATCTGCCCTTTGTTGCTTGCTTTGCAGCGCTCGTTGTCTACGGCCTTATCGTGCAATTCTCGGCTACCTCTTCCGATTCCGACTTCAACTTCACCACCCAGGTGGTGGGCGTGGTCATCGGCATCGTGCTCTTCGTGCTCGTGAGCCGCTTCGATTACCGTGCGCTTTCGGGCTTCACGACTTTCTTTGTGGTGATCAACGTTATCTTGCTGCTCTCGCCCCACTTGCCCTTCATCGGCAGGGAAGTGAACGGTGCGAATTCATGGATCCGCATCGGCGGTTTCAGTATGCAGCCTGGCGAGTTCGCGAAGATCACGGTGGTGCTTTTAGCGGCAAGCATCATGTCGCGCTATGGTGGGCGCCTCGATGACCTGCGCGAATACCTTAAGGCGCTCGGCATCTTGGCTATCCCGTTCATCTGTGTCATGACGCAGCCCGACATGGGAACGGGTTTGGTGTATCTCTGCATCGCCGCATTCGCGCTCATCATCGGTGGGGCTAATTGGCGCTTCTTGGTGGCAACCGCTGCCATTCTTGCCGCGCTGGTAGTGGGCGTGTTCATGCTCGACCCGATCCTCGATGGGCTCTTCGGCAGCGATGTGCTGCTCAAGGATTACCAGCGCAGTCGCTTGCTCGTGTTCATGGACTCGAGCTACGACCTCTCTGGCGATGGCTATAATTTGCAGCAGGCGAAGATCGCTATCGGTTCGGGCGGCTTCTTCGGCAAAGGCTTCATGCAAGCAACGCAGTCTTCGCTCGGCTTCTTGCCAGAAGCGCCGACCGACTTCGTATTCTGCGTGCTCGCTGAAGAGTTCGGTTTCGTGGGTGCGCTTCTCCTGCTCGCGCTCTATCTCGGGCTTATCGTGACGAGCATTCGCGTTGCGCGCAATGCCCCCGATCTTTTCGGTACGATCATCGTCGTGTGTATCGTGGGTATGTGGGTATTTCAGATCCTTGAGAACATCGGCATGGACGTGGGGCTCATGCCCATCACGGGCATTCCGTTACCATTTATTAGTTACGGTTCATCTTTCATGCTGGTAAACTTTGTAATGTTGGGGCTCATCAATTCCATTTGGGCGCACAGCGAAAAGGCACCGCAATAACCAGCGCGTTGCCAGGAGGGGGAAAGCATGTTCGATTTCAAATCGATCGATATCAAATCACTGATCACCGAAGCGCTCGATATCGAGCGTGCCCGTAAGACGGTCGTTTCCGTTCAAGTCTTGCTCGACGAAACCGCTTCTCCTGAGTTTCAGGTGTTCGTGCGTTCGGGCTTCAGTTCCTCTTCGGTGAATTCGCGCTTGACCGTGGGTTATTATCCTTCGCAGGATATCTCCGTTATGGAGGGCACCGATCTGGTGGTCATGGCAGCGGGCCAGACTTCGGAGACGGGTGCTATTGCAGATACTATTCGCCAGGCGGATATCCCGGTGCTCGTTATCGCCGAGCACGGCAATCAGGTCATCCAGAGCGCGAAGGACGCGGGCCATCCGCTTCCGAGCGATGCGCTCATCTCGCTTCCTGCAGGGCAGCCGCTCGACGAAGAGATCAAGGGCAAGCTTGCCGACAAGATCGGTTCATGGATCATCGATCACGACCGCGAGAAGCGTTTGTCGTTCTCGCTAGCCTATCCGTTTGTTCGTCGTCCGCTCGCGCAAGATGCGATTCAGCTCACTGCTGCGCAGAATGCGGGCATTGGCGTGCTCGTATTCGTTCCTGGCGCCGATCTGCCGGTCATGACGCTCAACCAGATCAAGATGGTGCTCCAGATCGCGGCAGCGTATGGCGAGCCGCTCGATAAGGATCGCATCAAGGAGATCATTCCTACCATCGCTGGCGCACTCGTGTGCCGCGGCATCGCGCGCAAGGTTGCAGGCTTCGTACCTGCGCTCGGCTGGCTCGTGAAGGGCGGCATGGGATATCTTGGCACGCTCGCGATCGGCGAAGCGGCACTCACGTATTTCGAGCAGGGTGGCAGCATCGCTGGTGTTGCTGGTATGCTCTCGCAGGCGGGCAATGCAGCTTCCGATGCTGCGATGAAGATCCGCAACCAACGGGCTTATCAGGTGGTTAGCGATGCGGCGGGTCCCGTTGCACGCAGGGCCGCATCGAAGGCGGTCGGTGTTGCGGGCGATGTTGCGCAAAGTGCGCTCAAGGGCGCGATGGACTATCGCAAGCGCAATCGCGGTGTGAAGAACTAGCGCGTTCGGTAGAAGCCCATTCTGTTCATCATGAACCTCTCGCGTAATCGCCGCATATTTTGCGGCGATTTGCTTGTTGACCACCGTGCTGCGCTACTCGCGCAAGCGTCGCGCGCGTGCTCGAAACGATCGCAAGATCAGCTCGTCTTGTTCGGTGGCGTATGCGGTAGGGTAGCTTAGATCGCAGGTGTTTGTGACCGTTTGCTCCTGTGGGCGGAAATTTTGCTTTTGTGGCTTGTTTCGGCTCCTTTTATGGATATAATAATCAACGCTGATAAAGCACGGGGTGTTAGCTCAGTTGGTTAGAGCGCTGGCCTGTCACGCCAGAGGTCGCGGGTTCGAGTCCCGTACATCCCGCCAGTCTGAATGCAAGCCTCGGAATTATTCCGAGGCTTTTTCTTTAACTTGAAGCGCTCTTCCGGCAATCGGAGCGGGGGTGCTTGCAGGTTTCGCAGTCGTGAAGTGGGCGTTCGGCAAGTTCTGCTTCCCAGTCGAAATCGCTAGGAGGCCCCATAGGCAAGCCTGATTCATCGGCGGGAACGCCATTCCAAAGGAATCGTTCCATCACCACTTTGCCTTCTTCGTCGAATCCCACACCTTCTTCTTCGAGCATTTGCTGTTGGATCTCGGGACCACCGAACGCAAAGCCCGTTGCCATGCGGCCATCCTTGAATACCACGCGATGACAGGGGATCGATCCAGGTTCGGTGCCAGGAGCTGGGTTAGCACGCAAGGCATAGCCGACGTAGCGTGCGGCGCGAGGTGCACCAATGATACGCGCGATCTGCCCGTAGGTTGCAACCTTGCCGCGCGGAATCTGCTTCACCACTGCAAAGACACGATCTGCGAATGCGCCCATGCTCACTCCTTAGCTTGTTGCTCGCGCTGCTTGCGATAGGAGTGCGATTCCTTGCCTGTAAGGTGCTCGATCGTGAATTCGATCATGGCGCAGCGATCTTCGGCGGAATTGACCTTTTCGAGCGTACGGTCTTCGTGATGAGGGCTGTACTTATCGCCTAGATCGAAAAGCGTCTTATGTGCCAAGTCTCCTTCAATAAGGCGAACCGTACCGAATGCGATAACGCTTTTGTAGGCAGTGGAGTATTTATCGGGAAGCACCGTATCGTCTGCGATCACGCAGAAGCTCGCTTTGGGATCGCGCTCGATCGCATCGATCTTGTGACCTGCTTTTGCGGAATGGAAGTAGACCTTTCCGAGTGCTTCAGGCTCATCGGCTTCAACATAGAGATAATTGAGCGGAACCGTGTACGGATAGCCATCGTCGCCGGAAAGAGCGAGGATGCCCGTGCTTCCTTCTTGCAAGATAACGAGCGCTTCTTCGTGAGGAATCTGCTGTTTTGTTCTTCGCATTGGTCTGAACACAATTGCTCCTTTTGTGCTGTGTGCGTGTTCTGCTAAGGACGCACCTCTACTGAGATTGTATCGGATGATCGTAAGGAATGCGGTGTTTTCATTGCCTGTGCGTTTAGCCTCGACACACAAACCTCTCCACGCCGAGAATCTGAATTAGCTCGCTAGTTCATTATGGTCAGCACCTTTTGGTGTACCCTAGAGAGCATGGTTTTGTAGCTGCTTTTCGCGCAGCCCTCAACAGCCCGATTTGCAATCCAGGGAGAAATTCGTTGTTCAAGCTGTTCAAGAAATACTTGAAGCCATTTGGCGGGCTTGTCATAGCTGCGATCCTCTTCACCTTCTTGCAGGTAGTTGCCGAGCTTCAGCTGCCCGATATCATGGCGCGCATCGTTGATACGGGCATCTACAACAAAGACTTGAACTACGTGATCGTGCGTGGTCTCGAGATGTTGGCTTGGGCGATCGGTTCGGTAGTATGCGTGGTCATCGCGGCGCTCTGTGCGGCGCGGGCAGCTATGGGGTTCGGTCGTGATGTGCGCGCCGCCATCTTCTCGCAGGTGCAGAGCTATTCTCTAGCGGAATTCGAGACCTTCGGCGCCTCTACGCTCATCACGCGTAACACCAACGATGTCCAGCAGGTCGAACGATTCCTACAGATGCTCATCACCATGGCGGTCATGACCCCGGTCATGTTCATCGGTGCGGTGGTCATGGCGTTTCTCACGAATGCCGAAATGGCGCTGCTCATCTTCGTGGCGATTCCGGTCATTATCATCATCGTAGCGCTCTTCTTGAAGATCGGCATGCCGCTTTTGCGCTCGCTCCAGAGCCGCATCGATGCGGTGAACCGCGTTATGCGCGAAGAGCTGCAGGGCGTCCGGGCGATTCGCGCGTACAACAAGGAAGACTTCGAGCGCAAGCGCTTCGGCAAGGTCAATCGCGACTTGGCGGATACCTACATCAAGGTCGGTCGTCTGATGGGCGCGGTCATGCCGCTGCTCATGTTCATCGTGAACTTGACCATCGTGGCGCTCTATTACTTCGGTGCGGGGCAGATAGATGTTGGCACACTCACCGCAGGCGAGATTATGGCGCTCGTGCAATACGTGACGCTCATCCTCATGTCGCTCATGATGATCTCGATGATCTTCGCCATTCTGCCACGAACGCTGGCGGCAACCGAGCGCATCAACGCTGTGCTCTCGACCGAATCGACCATTGAAGATGTCGCTGTGCCGGCATCATTGCCAGAAACCGCAGAAGATAGCGCGCTGCGAACACTCGGAGCTGATATCCCCGAAGAAACTACGGTGCAGCCCGCTCAGAAGCGCAGTGTCCCGATTCTTAAGATGGATCACGTGAGCTTCCGCTACCCTGAATCGAAGAAGGATGCCTTGAGCGATCTTACCTTCGAGCTCGCGCCCAATACGATCACCGCCCTTATCGGACCGACGGGTTCGGGCAAATCGAGCCTGATCAATCTCATCATGCGTATGTACGACGCAAGCGCAGGTACGATCTATTTCGATGGCGTTGCGATCAAGGACATCCCGCTTTCTGTATTGCGCACGCGCGTTTCCTACACTCCACAGAAATCCTTCCTGTTCACAGGTACGGTGGCGGATAATCTGCGCTTCGCCGATTCCGATGCAAGCGATGAGGTGCTGTGGCAGGTGTTGCAGATCGCGCAAGCCACCGAATTCATCACGCCAGAGGCAGGTGGCCTTGATTTTGAGATCGCACAAGGTGGCGGCAACCTTTCAGGTGGTCAGCGTCAGCGTATCGCTATTGCGCGTGGTCTTTTGCGTAAGGCCGATCTCTACATCTTCGACGATTCCTTCTCGGCGCTCGACCTCAAGACTGATGCACGCGTGCGCGCGGGAATCGAGGATCACCTTGAGGGGCAGAGCGTGCTTACCGTAACTCAGCGAGTGAACGTGGCGCTGGGTGCCGATCAGATCATCCTGCTGAACGAGACAGGAGCCATCGAAGCGTGCGGAACGCATGCCGAGCTCTTCCTGTCGTGTCCGGCCTATCGCGAGCTCGCGCTCTCTCAACTCTCGGAAGAAGAGCTCTCCTCAGGAATTCAGGCAGATGCGAGCGCCGCAGACGATAGGGGAGGTGAATAGCATGCCGCCACACGGATCGCACGGCCCTCACGGTGCAGGGCGCAAGGAAAAACCGAAGAACGCTTCGAAGACCCTGCGTCGCCTTGTTGCGCGCTTGAAGCCGTTCATCCCGCTTCTGGTGATCGTATTCATCTTCACAGTGGCGGGAACGCTGTGCAATACGGTCTCTCCGCTCGTGCTCGGTCAAGCGACCACTGAAGTCTTCAGCGCCTTCGAACGCGTGATGGCAGGCACTGGTGGACTCGATTTCATCGCGTTCAACCGCATCCTTCTCACGCTCGTGCTGCTCTACGTGGCCTATTCGATATGCCAGTTCATCTGCCAATTCATCATGGCGAAGGTGACTCAGGAAGTGATCTATGGCTTGCGTCGCGATATGAAGGCGAAACTCGATCGCGTACCGCTTTCCTACTACGATGGCCGCCCTAAGGGAGAGATCCTCTCGCGCGTCACCAACGATGTCGACCTCATCTCTTCCACCTTGCAAGAAACGCTCGTGCAGATCATCTCGGCAGTGGTCACGCTCGTTTCTGTGGTCTTCTTCATGTTCTCGATCTCATGGATCTTGGCGCTCGTTGCGTTCGCCACGCTGCCGCTCTCGCTTCTGGCCACGGTGGGTATCGCAACGCGTTCGCAGCGCTACTTCAAGAGCCAGCAGAAAGCGCTCGGCAAGCTCAACGCGCACATCGAAGAGATGTACAGTGGCAATACTGAAGTGAAATCGTTCACGCGAGAAGATGCTGCCATCGATGAATTCAACGCACGCAATGGCGAATACTTCGCACAAGCATGGAAAGCGCAATTCCTCGCCGGTGTGATCCGCCCTGTTATGGGCTTCATTGGCAACTTGGGCTACGTGCTCGTCTGCATCATCGGCGCCGTGCTCTACATCACTGGCGGGATCGCCACGGTCGGCGAGATCCAGGCGTTCGTGCAGTACATGCGTCAGTTCACGATGCCTATCACGCAGATCGCTTCGATCGCCAACACCATCCAGGCCACGCTTGCCGCATCCGAGCGCGTCTTCGAGGTGCTTGACGCAGAAGAGATGAGCGAGTCCGATCCTTCCACCATCACGCAGATCGTAAAGCCTTGCAAGGGCGCGGTCAAGTTCGATCACGTGCGCTTCGGCTACGATGCGCAAAAGCCGGTCATCAAGGATTTCTCGCTTGAGGTCGAACCAGGACAGATGGTCGCGATCGTGGGTCCGACCGGTGCGGGCAAGACCACGCTCGTGAATCTGCTCATGCGCTTCTACGATATCGATGCAGGCACGATCACGATCGATGGTGTGAACACCGCGCTCGATACGCGTAGCGATGTGCGCAGCAACTTCGGCATGGTGCTTCAAGACGCATGGCTCTTCTCGGGCACGATCCGCGAGAACATCGCCTACGGCGCGAAAGATCCGAAAGAGAAGTACATCCGCCTGGCCGCCAAGCTCGCGCAGGCCGATCATTTCATCGAGCTTCTGCCCGATGGCTACGACACGATTATCAAGGAAGACGGAACGAATCTCTCGCAAGGTCAGCGCCAGCTGCTCACGATCGCCCGTGCCATGCTCTCGAATCCTTCGATCATTGTGCTCGATGAGGCAACCTCTTCGATCGATACGCATACCGAAGCGCTCGTGCAGAAAGCGATGCGCGAGTCGCTCGAAGGACGAACGAGCTTCGTTATCGCTCATCGTTTGAGTACGATCAGGCAAGCAGATATAATTCTTGTTATTCGCGAGGGGGATATCGTGGAGAAGGGCACGCACGAGGAGCTGCTCGCGCAGAACGGCTTCTATGCTGAACTCCACAACTCGCAATTTGTTGATTGTATCGATGAGGACGACTAGATAACGCGTATGGCGAACAATGAAGAACAGATCGAAGCGAAGCCTGAAGGGGTCGCTGTCTTCATCAAGGGCAAGTCATCCGAACATGCTCGATTGGTCATCTCTGAAGCAGAGCTTGAGGCGCAGAAACCTTCTTCGGCAGTAGATGATGCTGCACAGCTGAAGGTCGAGCGCGACCATGATCGAGGTGCGCCTTCACCTGATGCTCCGTGTGAGATAGCGGTGTTCGATTTCGACGGCACGTGCATCAGCGGCAATTCCCCCGTGCTGCTCGTTCGCTATCTCCTGAAGAAAGGGCAGGTGCGCACTTCGGTTCTTCTGCGCATCCTTACCTGGGGTATCGCGTATAAGCTGCATCTTCCGCAAAACGAGGCATGGGTGCGCAGTTTGGTGTTCTCGTCGTTCGATGGCATGCCCGAAGAAGAAGCCGATGCGGAGATGTACAAGTTCTACGATGAATGGATCGTGCCGCGCATTCGCCCCAAGGCGCTTCAGGTCATGCGCGAGCATATCGCTGCTGGGCGTGATATCTGGATCGTTTCTGCCACGTTCGATCCCATCATCGTGCGTGCCAAGCGTGATATTCCCTATGATCATCACGTTGCCACCGACATGAAGCTCGATGAGCACGGCTGCTATACGCGCGAAGTGAAGGGCAAGCCCGTTGAAGGCGCTGAAAAGCTCCGTCAGATCAAGGAGCACGCTGACCAGATCTATGGGAAGGATAGCTGGAAGCTCGCCTATGCCTATGGCGATCACTATTCAGATGCTCCGTTGCTCGCGGCTTCCGAACACCCTGCTGCGGTCACGCCCGGACCAACTCTTCAGCACCATGCGGAAAAGGAAGGCTGGCAGGTGCTCGATTGGCGTTAGTCGGCGCTCGATCGGCGATGGTCGACGTTCGGTGCTCATTGACGCTAGTCGGCGCTCGATGAAAATGTTTGGCTTCGGCCGGGAAATGGCTTGGCAACGGTTTCCCCTTACGCGCTCGATTTGCTCGTTTCTTGTAATAATCGTAGAGAGAATTGAATAAATGTTACCCGTTTAGTAGCATTGAATATCCATCATTTGGTGTTTTTAATGCTTGAATGCGGCAGCGCACCTCGCCGCTTTGCTCATAAGGAAAGTGATTGAAGATGAACGAAGATTCCAACTTCGGTAACATCCCATCTCATGATCATAGTTTCAGCGATTCGCATGACTACCTTTCGCGCGCGCAGTATGCGGTCGAATCAGGCGATCGCATACTCGGTATCCACCTGTACCTGGCGGCTTTCGAGCAATCTATCCTCGAGAACATCGTCCCGAGTGAAGAGAGCGTGAACGGCATGCGTGCGGCATGGGATCTTGCCGTCGATGCACGCCAGCACTCGCTTGCCGAATATATCTTCGAGAAACTCAAGCCCTTCGTTTCGGCCGAAGAGCTTTCGCGCAAGGCCGATCAGCTGCAAGATGTTGCGCTCGATCGCCTGGAAGAATTCGGCTTCTCGCGCGAAGCTATTGAAGACATGGCTGAGATGATCAACGACGATCTGTTCAATCTGCCGCCCGATCTGCTCTATCGTTATGAAGACGACAACGTTCCTTCACCCTTCTCATTCTTGGATCTCTCTTCCAAGAGCGATAGTGCTTCGAATGAGAACGATGCTGCGTCAACAGCGGAAGCATCCGATCGCGCTGAAGAAGTGAAGGCTGAGCCGATCGAACCCGAACAGAAGGAAGCGAACCCTACAGCTGAAGCGGACGAAGAGCCGCTCGAGCTGCCTGCGTTCCCTCTGCCGAACCTCAAGGGTGCGAAGATCGCGCATATCGATCTTTCTGGCAAGAAAAAGAAGAAGAAAAAAGCGCCCGAGGTACACTTCGACTATTCCACGATCCATGGCTTCTCGCGTGCTATCGAAGAGATGAAGCGTCTCGGCGTTGGCAGGATGCGCGATCCGCAGTTCAAGGAATTCGTGAAGATGCTCAACTTCCGCCATGGTGTTTCGCGCATGCCGCAGCTCGGCACGCTCGTTTTCTCGGGTGCTGCGCGTGAAGATGCGAACTACTTCATGGTGGCAACGGTGGGAGAGCTTGGCATTCCCGCTGTTCGCATGCGCATGGATCAGAACGTGCAAGGCCAGTCAGTGCTTTGCGTCATGGCTTCGCCTGATGCGATCACCGATTCGACTTCGCTCAATCGCTTCGGCTTCGAAGGCCCTACGGCGCTCATCTTGGAAGATCTTGACCTGTGGGATCTGCCTTGGATGGATTTCGGGTCGGGCGATATTTCCGATTTCCTTCAGATGCAGCTTTCGCGTGGTGCACGCGAGGCGATGGCGTTCATCCAGCAAGCGATCGAGAACCCCGAAGTGACCGTGCTCGTTTCTGCGTCGAATCTCGATGCGCTCGATACGTTCTTCGGCCCGATGCTCGGGCTCTACCGCTTGGTCGAACTCGACTATCCCAACGACGAAGAGCGCAAGGATATCTGGCGTCATGCGCAGGCGGAGCATCCTTCAATGCGCGGGCTTGATGTTTCTAAGCTCGTTCCGTTCTCCAAGGGGATGTCGCGCTTCGAGCTGTATGCAGTCGTCACCGAGTCAGTCGAAGAGGCTTATCGCCGCAGCGTGGCAAAGGATTGCTTCTGCGCGGTGCGTACCGACGATGTGTACATGCGCCTCTCCAATTTCCATGAGCTTGATTCGCCAGAGTATAAGGCCATCGAAGCGACCATCATGAAGCGATTCCATCGTTCAATGGATAACATCGACGATCTACTGAAAGAAGACTGATGGATATCACCCGCCGTTGCGATTACGCTTGTAGGATCTTGCGCTCGGCTTACGAGTGCGGGGATTCCTATATCTCGATCGCCGATGTGGCGGAAAAGGAAGACGTGCCGTATTCGTTCGCGCGCAGCATCCAGCACGACCTGGTGAAGGCGGGCTTTTTGAAGACGATCCGCGGTGTGCGCGGTGGTCTTACGCTCGATTGCGATCCGCATGAGGTCACCCTTCAGGAAGTGATCGAGGCGCTGCAAGGACCGATTGGCATGTCGCCTTGTTCGGTCGATTGTGATTACTGCAATCGTTCATCAGGATGCGAATTCAATGCGGTTTGGTGCGCTGCCGATGTGCTCGTGGCGCAACTCTTCTCTTCGATCACGCTTGCCGATCTCTTCGAGAAGGGCGCGAGTCATCCTGAGGTGAGCCGCATCCTTGAATCGAAGTACTAGTTCTCTGCTTTGCTCGTGGAAGCTCCCCTAAAAGACACCTTTGATCTTGATGCTTTCGTTCGCAAGGTGTGGAGCGAAGGGGAGAAGCATCATCGCGATCTTGCTTGGCGCTATATCGATGATGCCTATGCCGTGCTCGTTTCCGAGATCATGCTGCAACAGACGCAGGTATCGCGGGTGGAGAAGTATTGGCCGCGATTCCTCAAGACGTTCCCTACGCTCGATGCGCTTGCTTCTGCGGATACTTCGTTAGTGCTCGAACATTGGCAAGGGCTTGGATACAACCGACGTGCGCTGGCTCTCAAGCGAACTGCTGAAGAGTGTGCGCTTCGATTCGAAGGGGAGCTGCCCCGTACCTATGAAGAGCTCTTGAAGCTGCCGGGTATCGGTCCTGCTACGGCAGGGGGCGTGATGGCGTTCGCTTATCAGAAGCCAGCGCTCTATCTTGAGACGAACGTCCGCACCGTATTCTTGCACGAGCTGTTTCCTCGTGAAGAAGGGGTGAGCGACAAGATGCTCGAGCCGCTCGTGCTGGAGACTTGCAGCAAAGAGGACCCGCGCGGATGGTATTATGCCTTGCTCGATTACGGGGCATACCTGAAATCGATCATGCCCAATCCTTCGCGACGCTCGAAGCATCATTCCAAGCAGTCTGCCTTCGAAGGGTCCAAGCGTCAAAAGCGCGCCGAGCTCGTTCGCATTGTGCTTGGTACTCCTGGCATTTCAACTGCGGAAGCCAAACGTGCGCTCGATGAATTCGAACACGAAAAGGGGAGAGGGGAGACTGACCAAGCTCTCTTCGATGCCCTCGTTACTGATCTCTCCAGCGAAGGCTTCTTCACCTTCAACGAAATCACCAACACCCTCCATCCATAATCGAAAGATGACGAACGACCGGGTAGTTTGTCATCTTTTGGGGTTGATGCTTTAGATGATGGGGTAGGAGCCGAGCACCTTCACTTCGCGCAGCTTCAGACGCAGGCAATTGAGCGCCGTCTGCACGTCGACATCCTGGTCGGATCCTTCGAAATCGATGAAGAACATGTAATCGCCCAACCCTTGTTTGGTGGGACGAGATTGGATCTTCGTGAGGTTGATGTTGGCATATGCGAACTCCGAAAGGATCATCAGAAGTGAGCCTTGCTTATCTTGTTGTAAGGAAAGCAGGATGGAGGTCTTGCGGTCCATCTCGGGAAACACTTCCGGCATGCCCGTGCGCGCGATCAGTGCGAACGAGGTCTGGTTGCCGAAGTGATCCTCGATGCTCTCTGCATACACCTTCGCACCATACAGGTCGGCAGCGAATTTGTTGGCGATGCTCGCGAGCGTCTTATCTTCCATTACCTTGCGCACGCCAGAAGCTGTGGATGAAGCTGAGCTCGTATTGCGCCCAGGCAGATATTCAGCAATGTAGCGCCTGCATTGCCCGAGCCCCTGAGGGTGCGAAACGATCGTAGTGACCTCATCGATGCTCGCATCGGGATGCAGCACCAGGCTGTGGTGAATATCGAGCACCGTTTCAGCCAGGATCGTCACATTATTATGGGTCGCGAAATTATCGAGGCATGCGGTAACGGGCCCTTCAAGGGAGTTCTCAGTGGCAACAACGCCGTAATCGCAACGCCCACGCTCCACATTGTCGAACACTTCCGTAAAAGATACGCACTCGATCTTCTCGACGTCGGTAAAACCGAGCTTGTCCATGAAGGTGTGTGTTGCTTCGTCGCTGTAGGTGCCAGTGGGGCCTAAGAATGCGATCTTGATCGGTTCAGCCATGGCGTGTTCGCTCTCCATTCGCTCATAAATACTTCAAAAGCTTGTTGAGTTATTGTAATCGAATCGCTGTCGTTCGATTACGCAAGTGCCGCTCGCCCGCAAAATGGTGCAGAACTTTTGAAGGGTTTGTGTTGATTACGTTCTTTCTATGGATTGTGTTATTTGAGACAACGGCGGTAACACTTTCTTACCACTTGCCAGAATAACAAGCGTTTTTCATGCCCGCGCGTCATTCCTTAATTAGTAGTCAACCTACAATACTTGCCAGAAGTTTTACTGGAAGAAGACACCCTTAAGGAGGTGTGCACATGGTAACAGAGGCTACCTCACCGGAGTTTCTGGCTAAGCTTGAAGCGCGTGGCGTTTCTCGTCGTAGCTTCATGAAACTCTGCGGCTCTCTCGCGGTTGCGGCAGGTCTTACCGAACTCGCTGCTCCTCGTATTGCGGCTGCGATCGAGAACTCGGTCATTGGTGCTGAATCAGGCAAGCTCTTTCCAGTCATCTGGATCGAGGGCGCATCCTGCACTGGTTGTACTGAGTCCTTCGCTCAAGGTGATTCCCCTGATCCGGCTTACATCGTCTTGCAGATGATCTCGCTGAACTATTGCGAAACTCTTTCTGCTGCTGCAGGCTGGTCCATGGAAGAAGCTAAAGAGCAAACGATCGAAGCAGGCAACTACATCCTCATTTACGAAGGTGCAGTTTTGGAGGGATGGGACGGCCAAGCTCTGCGCGTCGCCAACGAAGTCGGTACCGACATCTTGGCTCACGCCGCTGAAAGCGCTAACGCTGTTGTTGCCCTCGGATCCTGCGCAGTAAATGGTGGCTGGATGGCAGCCTATCCGAATCCTTCGAACGCACTCGGCGTTCAGCAGTATCTCAAGAAGCGCGGCATCGACACTCCGGTCGTTAACGTTCCCGGTTGCCCGGCTAACCCCGAATGGGCTACGTCGGTCCTCGTCGATGTTCTGCTCGTTGGTCAGCTGCCTGAACTCACGAACGAGAACAAGCCGAAGGTCATCTTCAATCAGACCGTCCATGACAACTGCCAGCGTCGCGGTCACTTCGAGAATGGCGAATTCGTTTATGCATTCGGCACTCCTGAAGAGGCAATGGGCTACTGCCTGTATCCCATGGGTTGCCGTGGTCCTCAGACCAAGGCGAACTGCGGTATCGTGCGTTGGAACCGTCGTCGTTCCTGGTGCGTCGAGTCCGGCGGTCCTTGCATCGGCTGCTGCGTAGCTAACCCGAACAACCCAGGCGAGAACTGGGTCGAGACCAACACGCCGTTCCGTGCACGCTTCCGCGATCTGCGCATCGGCGGCGCTGTGTTCCAGCCTGAAGCTATCGCTTGGACCATCACGGGCATCCTTGCTGCTGCTCTCGTTGTCCATGGCTTCGGCATGAAGAAGGCTGGTCGTACCGATGGCGGTGCTCCGTTCGAGAAGGAACGCGAGTGGGATATGAAGCATCCGAATGAATCCATTGGCATCTACACCCTCGATGACAATTCGAAGGGAGGCAACTAATAATGACTCGTTCAATCATCGATCCTATTACTCGTATCGAAGGTCACCTTCGTGTTGAAATGGAAGTCGACAACGGCGTTGTAACTGATGCTTGGGTCTCAGGTGGTTGTTTCCGTGGCATGGAGCTCGTCGTTCAGGATCGTACTCCTGAGGATGCTGCTCAGATCGTTCAGCGTATCTGCGGTGTTTGCCCGGTTTCACACACTCACGCTTCATCGCTCGCAGGTGAAGCTGCTTATGGCATCGTCATTCCGAACCAGGCTCGTATCATCCGTAACCTGGTTGAGGGCGGTCAGTTCCTGCACAGCCATATCCTGTGGCTCTACACGCTCGCTGCGCTCGACTATGTCAACCCGCTCAATGCGCTCAATGCAAACGTGGGCAAGGCTTACGACCTCATGGAGGCTGCAGGCACTTCTTGCAGCACCGACCTCAAGACCCTGATGGGCACGCTCACCAAGTTCGCGAACAACGGTCAGCTCTCCATCTTCAGCGGTGGTTGGTTCCTCGATGGTCAGGCTCCTGAGGCTTACAAGCTCGATCCTGAAGCAGACCTCATCTGCACGGCTCACTACCTCGAAGCTCTGAACATGCAGGCTAAAGCATCTGAGATCTGCGGTCTCATCGGTGGCAAGATGCCTCATATCATGACGCTCGTTCCTGGTGGTACGGCATTCGTTCCTACGGAAGAGAAGCTCGACGAGCTCTATTCCATCACGCGTGAGATCCGCGATTGGGTCGATTCCACCATGCTCCCCGACACCAAGATCATCGCCAGCGCTTATCCCGAGGCTCTTGGCTTCGGTCGCGGCTGCGGTCGCTATGTTGCTTGGGGCGTTTTCCAGCGCGAGAACTTCGAGATGGCAGATCGCTACATGCCTTCTGGCGTTGTCTACACCAACGACGGCCTTCGCCTTGAAGACCCTGATCCTTCGCTGATCAAGGAATATGTTGGTCACTCCTGGTATGTAGGCGATTCTAACCTCAACCCGAAGGAAGGCGTCACTGATCCGCTCTACACCGAGTACTATGTTGCTGGTACCGAGCACGAGGAAAATGGTCACATGATCGGTACGGTCAACGATCGTTACACCTGGTCTAAGGGCCCGAGCTACAATGGTGAATGCATGGAGGCAGGTCCGTTCTCCCGTGTTCTCGCAGCTTATCTGCGTGGTGGCGAGAAGAATCGTTACATCGTCAACAACCTCGACAAGCTCATGGCAGACCTCAACCTCACGCTTCCGCAGCTCCAGTCCACGCTCGGTCGTGTTGCTGCACGTCAGGTTGAATGCTCCTACATCGCTCACCTCATGGTCGATTGGGTCGACGAACTCATCGAAGCACTCAAGGGTGGCGACAGCGAGTACTTCCGCGCACCTGAGCACCTTACGGGTTATGGTTGCGGCATGTGGGAAGCACCGCGTGGCGCTCTCTACCATGACGAGCATGTCGACAATGGTCGCATCACTGGCTACCAGATCATCATTCCTACTACTTGGAATATCGCTCCGCGCAATGCTGAGGGCGTTCGTGGTCCGATGGAGCAGGCTCTTATCGGTACGCCGGTCGCTAATGTCGATGCACCTATCAATGCGCTTCGTACCGTCCACAGCTTCGACCCCTGTACTGCTTGCGCAGTTCATGTGTCTGAGCCTGCTACGGGCAAGCACTTCGAAACCGTTACCAGCCCTTGGGGGGTGAGATAAATGGCACATCTCGCACACTATAAGCAGGCACATCCGCTGCCCATGAAGGTTACCCACTGGGTCAACCTCGTGTGCATGGCGCTCCTTATCTTCACCGGCTTTCTGATCCATTTCCCGTTCTGGGCGGGTCTTACCGGTGTCGCGCGTGGCGTGCATGTTTTCTGCGGTATGCTTTTGGTCCTCAACTGCATCCTGCGTATCATCTTCGCATTCATGTTCCACTCTGCTCCTACGGGCGGTACGCGTAACATGGTTCGCGACTATAAGACCTACCTTCCGCAGGCAGACAACAGGCATCAGCTCGGTGCTTGGATCAAGTATTACCTGTTCATCAAGAAGGATCACCCGCTGTCAGCTAAGCTGGGCGTTCCGCAAAAGCTCTCTTATCTGGCTGTTTGCGTTCTGATCCTCGTTATGGGTTATACCGGATTCTGCCTCTGGATCCCCACCGCTTCCTGGAGCTTCTTCGCTGCAGGCACGGCAGCAGTGGGTGGCATGATGTCAATGCGCATCATCCATTACTTCATGATGTTCGTCTTCATCTGCTTCTCGATGATCCACATCTACCTGGTCTTCATCGAAGGCACGGCGAACGCGAAGAACATGCTGGCGGGCAAAGAGCACGGCGGTCTGGTCTACGACCCCGAGCGTCACTGCATCGTTGGCGAAGATCACAGCGTAGGCGATCACTAATCGCATGCGCTCTGGCGTTGCGCACGTTGTGCGCGAACCGAACCGTTCAGCTTACTGAACGAAATACGGTTATCAGGAAGGACTCGATTCGTCGGGTCCTTTCTTTTTTTGCAGCAACGAGACGAGGGGAGAGTGACGAGGGGGTGCTTCCCGAAGAAGGAAGCCACTAGCACTATGCGCTGCCTGAAGCGCGCGGGGTCCTTCGTATAATGAAAGACAACACTGGCTTTAAGAAGGGCTGCCATGAAAAAGAGCGACGAACAGGAACAGAAGTACCGCAAAGAGCTGATGAAGGGCCTGCCTCCCATCAACCTTGGCGCACTCTTCATGCCGCCGATCTGGGGACCAGCAAACGGCATTTGGATCACGATCCTGTATTATCCGCTGTGGCTCTTCGCGGACAACCTCTTCTACGCATCCTTCACGGACCCCTCTCCGCTTTCGGTGGTCTTCTCGATCATCGTCGCTGTTCTGCTCGCGGCGGTCACTATCGTGTTCGCTCGTGTCTCGCAAGGGTATGCCTGTGAGCGCGCCATCTCGCTCGGACGCACCAAAGAGTGGTATATCAAGCGTCAGCGCGTTTGGGCGATCGCTATGGGTATCCTGGCTGCTCTGATGATCTTCGGTGCCACCTATTACAACCTGGTCATTCGTCCTGGCATGCCAGTGGCGTAAGGCAAGAAGGGGAGCGCGCTATGAAGATCGCTGTCTTTTGCGTGGGGAATCGCCTGATGCTCGATGATGGTATCGGCCCTGCAGTCTACGATGAACTGGTCGAGCACTATGAGATCCCTGAAGGGGTCGATCTTTACGATCTGGGCTGCATGACCATGAAACTGCTTAACAAAGTGGACGAATACGACTTCATCATCACGGTCGATGCGGTCGATGGGACGGACAGCGAACCGGGCACGGTGTTTCGCTATAAGCCAGAAGACATCGCGCGCACGCAAGATGCGATGGCTTCACTTCACGAGCTCAAGCTCGTCGACCTCTTCGATGCGGCGCAACTGCTCGGTTATTCATGCGATGGCATCTGCTACGGCATGCAGATCGAGAACATGTCGCCTGCAGAGCTGGTGGAAGGGCTCACCCCAAAGATGTATGAGCGATTGCCGTTCTTGGTGGAGACCGTGGTGGCCGAACTCGATCGCCAAGGCTATCCGCTTACGCGCAAAGAGGTGTAAGCCTCGCGGCCGCTGCGCATGGGCAGCTTGAATGCTTCAACAACACGTTCAGCGCGACACTGTGCAGTATCCAAGGCTATGATTTCGAAGAACAGCGTTTAACTAGACTGCAACGACAAAATGATCAACGAACGGCCGCTACTCACTCTTAGCAAGTTCGGCATTGATTGCATCAGCTAGATCGTTCATGCGGCTCTTCAGATAAGGGCCAGGGCATTCGGTCGTGCTGTCGAACATGCCGTGGAATGTCAAGTTGCCCGTAGTATCGCCCGTGTAGACGATCTCTTCGATGCCATTTCGTTTGCAAATATCTGCACAGAGCAAAACGAGCTTATCGAACGTTTCGTTGCTTACGTGCCAGTTGCCACCTTCTTCATCGTTGGCGACTTCGATCGTGATGGCTTGTTCGTCGTTCTCGCGATTCTTGCTGGTCCAGGCACGATTCGCTTCTTCGACATACAGTGCAACGTTGCCCTTCGAGTCGATCGCATAGTTCGAAGAGGCCTGAATATCGCGCTTCTGGAAGCGTTCGCCAAGATTGCCCAGTGCAAGATCGCCGCCCATATGATGGATCGTGATCTTCGAAATGGGCTGATCACGCGGATAATCGGCGTTGGCAGTTAGGTAAACGAAATCAGTCAGTGGGCTGTTCTGCTCGATCACTTGTTCCTTTTCATCGCCTTCAAGGGGGTAGCCAACATAGCTGGGTATTTTCGAACCATTGAAGAACCAAACTCCTACAACGAGCGCGACCAGTACGATCGCGCCGATGATGAGCACGAGTGCGGATTTGCGTGAACGAGCGGTGGCGTTCGCAGCTTCAGTGTGTGCGTTCGTTTTGTCTATCATGAGCGGCTACTCCGTTCTTAAGCGATCAGAATGAGGCGATATAGCCCCACAAAATGATGAAATGAAGCAAGAAAAGGCATCCGAACAGCAGTTTTGTCCCCACCGATGAGAGCTTTTTAGCTGGTGTGATCGATCCGTTCGCAGTGAAGATGAACATGCCTACGATACCGACATAGAAGAAGCCTGTGTCGGTCAGCATATGAAAGAGGAGCGCAGCATCTTCGCCGTGTTGAGCCTCTCTGTAGCGCTTGATGAATACACGCACAGCGATAATGATGAGAGCTGCCATCGCTATGAGACCAAATTCAACTCCCGCGTGGATAAAGATATTGTGGATATGATTGGTGTTGAAGTAGTTGCCAGCATCCTGGATGTTTGCGAGTCGCCAGGTGAAGGGACCCATGCCCACGAGCGGGTCAACGCCAAGATAGCTGATGCCGTTTCCCATCATCTCGAATCGTTCGGCGAACGTTGCTCCTGCATTTGGACGCATGAAAAGTGCGAAAGGAATGCAAAGCAGCCCGACCAGGGAAATGATCTTCGCGAATTTACCAGAGCTTTTGAGAAAGGAATCGAAGCTATTCCACAGGCAGATCATCACGGTGATGTAGGCGAGGATCACCAAGCAAAGGATAGGTGCATCGGCGCGCTCGCCTGCCATATACATCAAGAAGCCGATCGCGATGCTCAGGAAGATGCGCGATAGGATAACCGTGGCAAATCGGAAAGCTTCCTTACCTCCTGTTGCGCGAAAGCGTGAGATGAACAGCACGATAAGGCCGATGCCGAGCGCAACCAGGCTACCCATCGAAAGCGTCATGGCAAGTGCAACCAAGATAAGGGGTTCGCAGCGGCTTAGGAAGTGGTAGAGACGGCTTCGGCCAAGCGTTGAGGGCTCATTGGTACCCTTTTGTCGTACGACCTCCATACGACTGCTCTCAAGTGCGAACCATGCGAGCACGAAGAAGATGCCAAGTCCGTTTGGCGTTCCCACAACGTATTCAAGGCGGGTAGCGCTTGCAGTGAATGATTGAACGATGAAGCCGATGATCGCAGCAACAGCAGCTACGACAGCAAGTCCGACGCAGAGAAGGCGGAGTAGCTTCGCTTCGGCGTCTCTCAAGCTGCAGGCAGCAGCATAGAGCGAGAGATAGATGATGTGCAGTGGACCATACCCATAGAGCGGGTCGCCCCACGCGCACCATGCAGAGATGAAGTTCATGAGCACATACGCAGCAAGGGGGATAAAGATCCACCAATCGATGTACGCTTCTTTGCGGAAGAAGCAGATCGCGCAGATTGCCATGCCGATGAGAGAGACGAAGGCTACGGTACCTACTCCCGTGATGGTGAGTATGGCAAGCGCGATGGTGAGCGCAATAACGAGCACGCTGGTGGCTCGTTGCCGGTGTTCTCGTAATGATGGAGCGATGATCTGAGCCATGGGTTGGTGACCTGCCAATTCGGTCGAAAATACCTTACAGAAGCTTCATTATAGCTAAATGCCCCGATGATAAGCAAAAACCACACATGATCCAACTGAGCTGAGAAGTGAACGTTGCTGGCTGCTCGAAAAGAAGCGCAGCGCAGCCATCAGGGAAGCGGAGAAGGGCTGCGTTACCCCTGTCGAAAAAAACGATCATTTCAAGAGGGTGAGGGCAGCATAATCTGCAATAAGTGTGTCAGCAGCATTTCTCTTGCCGAACTGCACTAACTTTGGCAATCAACCAGCGCGCACGATCTCCTCCTATCTCATTGCGGAAGAGCAGCAAAAATGGTAGAATTACGGTGTATTCTATGACTTCGCTATGATTTCATAGTGCATTTGAGAAGCTACGCGTATGAGATCACATAAATGAGAGTCATGAGGAGGCTCCCATGATTAAGCATGAGAAATCTATTCGGTATAAGTTTTTGGCTTGCCTTTTGGCGGTCACATTGGTGTTTGGTCTTTCAGCCTTGCCTGCATTTGCTGTGCCTGATGCAAGCTCAGGCGAGCAGCCTTCTGCTCAGTCGGAGAAGGCGGCCGGCGAAGAAAAGACTCTTATCGAAAATCCTACCAAGGAAAAACCTGCTATTGAAAAGCCCGCTAGCGAGAATACGCCGAAAGCTCCTTCTGATAATTCCTGGACAGCAGGTATGACAGGTGATGGAGCCACAGAGGATGGATCTGCTAAAGAATCCGGGTCTTCAAGTCCTCTTGAAACGTTCGGTGCGGTACTCCAGGCTGAAGGCGAGCTGGCATTCGAAAACACTACCGGCATCGGGGTTCAATCAGACTATGATAGCGACCTTGATAGATCCTACAATACGTACGATAAATATACGGCTAAGGTCAAAAAACGTGATTTTGGCTCTTATAGCCCCTCCACTTGGGATGACGGCAAACTAACGATCAATAAGGCATTCAGTCCTGCTCCCACTATTGCAACTACGGAAACTGATGGGAAGATCGATACTCCGAGTATTGCAGTCCAGTTCAAGCTTGTTGGCGAACAGATGGATTACAGGGACAGATTTGTTTACAAGAACGAATCCAAGGGTTACTGCTTGATGCTTACTAAAGAGGGAAGTATTGAGGATTGGAATGGGCATACGATGTATCTAGATGCCAATAGAGGTCTTCTTGCCTTAGATGAAGAAGGTAACTATTGGGATACCGATAATAAAGGTGGAGAGTCCCGCGGTTGCATCTATAAGAAGGATGGAAAACTGGTGAGCGTTAACGGTGGCGGTTATGTGTACTGCGACCTGTATGCTGAAGAAGACGATGCTTTCAAGTATTACTACTTCAACGATGACGATGAAGCTGTCTATATTGATGCTGATGGCGTTTTAAGCGGCAGTATAAACGATTGGCGAGTCTTGTTTACCTATACTGATCCAACGAGTTTTACTGCTGGTACGGTAGCCAATCTTGGGCTCGAGCCTATTACGTGGACGATTCCAGTAAGTGTTGAAGTTGGTGCTGATGTCGCCACGCGCACGATCGATGGTTTGCCCATCCCTGCTCGTTATACGATCTCTGAGGTCGTTTATCCTGGTTGCGGCTACAGCGAGGGACGACCAGATTTAAGCACAACATTCGAGCTCGATGACTTCTATGGTTCTGACAATGCTTACACCATCACCTTCACCAACACGGGTACTGACGATGGAGTACCAAGCTCTGGCATCACCAATGCCTACAAATATGACAGTGTAGCTGGGGAGTTCAAAGGTAAGATGCTTGAACATAATGACTATAATTCGTCATCTTCAAACTAATCCTATCGATAGTGCGTTGAAAGCTGGAACTCAAAGTGAGGGCATCATGACAAAGACAAGCAAAAGATTCATAACCATAGGATTAGCTGCGCTTCTTGCGGTTATCCTATGCGCTGGTCCAGCATACGCTTATTTCACTGCGGTAACTTCTGCAACCGGTGAAAAAGCAATCACACTTGGATATAGCGCGGAAACTGACGAGGACTTCGATGGGGAAGATAAAGCCATCACTATGAAGAACACGGGCGACACCGACGTGATGGTTCGCGTAATCCTTTTGGGTGTTCAGCCACGCGAGGGTGTAGATATTTCCATTGCGGGTTCAGGATGGGTCAAGACTGAAGCGACTGACGATTATGAAGTTTGGAATTATGTTGCTGATGCGCTCCATCCAAATGAAACAACACCAGCCTTGAAGGTTGATCTGACACAGAAAATCGATCCAGACAACTCGCTGACGCACATTAATTTCGATATTCAGGTGGTTGGACAGTGCTCGCCTGCTGTCTACGATGACTCTGGTAAAGCTCATTCATACACCGATTGGAAATAGGGGAGGTAGTTTCAGATGAATGCAAAAAGTACGAAACGCATAGCTGGTTTGCTCATCGTCTTCCTCTTAACGGTGGCGGCGCTCGTGGCGGTCATGGCTAATACTGCGCAAGCGGCACTCGATAAGCAGTCAGAGACTTACGAGGCAACGATAGAGCTTACCAGCCTTGATGTTGGACTTACGGAAAATGGAGATATTCGCGAGGGAAAGGATACTCTGCTCGCGAACCTTATTCCCAATGGTCAAAAGATTTCGTTTGGTAAATGGTATTCCGAAGAGCTTGCAGCGCAGAATACCGGTGCTCAACCAGAATACATGCGCGTGGTGATCCATAGATATTGGCTTGATGGGAACGGCGAGAAGGCAACGAATATGGACCCATCGCTTATCGAGCTCAAGCTAGCTAAGGGATGGGTAGTTGATGAAAGCGCTTCAACTGCCGAACAAATTGTCCTCTATAGCGTCGATCCTGTCGCAGTTGGTGCTTCGCTTCTGTTTGCAAACGAGATGCGCATCGGCGCTGATGTCTTGAAAGATGCAAAGTCGGTCATTGTTTCAAGCGCTGATGCTGGTGCAAAGACAGCTGGCGGGCAGGCATATTCCTATACTGAGTACGCGTATGACAACTACAAGTTCGGCATCAGTGTAGAAGTCGATGCGGTTCAGACGCATAACGCTGCTGATGCTATCAAGGGCGCATGGGGCGTTGATGCGAACAGCCTCGGTATCAATGTAGGAGGTGCAGCATAATGACTAAAACACGAACACTGGTCAAATGGTTCGGCACCTTCGTTGCCACCTGCGCGGTCGCTCTTGCCTGTTCACTTGGCTTCTCGAGCACTGCCTATGCTGAAACAGAAAGCGTGAGCTGGAACGTTACCTATAGTGCTGATAAGCAGATGGTGTCGGATTACAACCAAGAGTCGGTGAACAGTGCACTTTCTCACATGCAGCCGGGTGACAGCTTCACGATGAAGGTCAATCTGCGCAACTTGAGCGATACGAGCACTGATTGGTACATGACCAGTGAAGCTATCAAGACGCTCGAAGAGGGCGCAAGCGCTTCTGGTGGTGCTTATACCTACACGCTCAAATATAACGGCAACGAGATCTATTCGTCGAATACGGTTGGTGGCGATAATAGCCAAGGGTTCAAAGAGATATCGGGTGTGACAGGTAAGTGGTTCTATGTTGCTACGCTTGGCAGCGGAGATACCGGTGCTGTTACGATCGAAATGAGCCTTGATGGTGAAACGCAGGACAACGCATACATGAACACTCTTGGCAAATTGAACGTCGCTTTCGCGGTTGAGGACAGTACGGGCACCACGGCCGGTCAGCCGGTACCCGATGGTGATGATAATGGCAACGGCGATGGGGCAGGCTCGACTTTGCCGAAGACCATGGACCAGGTGCTGATGGTGCTCTATATCGTTGGTATCGTTGCGGCGCTTGTTTGCACGATCGTTTCGCTGAGATCGCTCATGAAGATCCGTAAAGGGAGTGATGCCTAATGACACGCTTTGCTCAAACTAAGGCACGCTTTTCGTTCGTTCGGATCATCGGGATATTCTGCGCTGCTCTCGTTGCTTGCGTTCTTGCGCTTGGTGTTCAAACGGCAACTTCTGAAGATGCGTTCGCTGATGAGAGTAAATCTTATTCGTATACGGTTACGCTCTATGCTGGTAATGGCACGATCGATGGAGCAGCTTCAAAGAGCTATGGCCCTTATGGTTATGGCAAATCTTGTACTATTGCCTGGCAGACGTTGAACATCCAGCCTGACGACGATAAGTACTATGTGAAGGGCATTCGTCTTGCAGGGCACGATGGGCTAGCTGAGTCTGGCAATATCGAAGTTACCCAAGATTTGCAGTACGTGGTTGCGTACGGCATGAAGAAGGATCAGGTTGCGTATACGATCAACTATGTTGATGCGAATGGCGCGCAGATCGCGGATAGCGAAACGTTCTACGGCAACATCGGCGACAAGCCGGTCATCGCGTATCGCTACATTGAAGGTTATCAGCCAACGAATGCTTACAATCTAACGGGCACGCTCAAGGGCAATGCTGAGGATAACATATTCACCTTCAAGTATCAGGCTGTCCAGGGATCTTCAGCAGGAGCAGCTAATGGCGGAACTTCTGCTGGCACGTCTGACGGACAGGCAACACCAGGTGATGAGAGCGGCGCGGCTGATGAGAACGCTGCTGGCGACGAGGCAACAGGCGATGAGGCTGCGGATGAGACCGGCACGCAGGAAGGCGCTGCGAATGGGGCAGAGCCGGCTGAGCTGCTCGACATCGACGATGATTCGAACCCGTTGGCAAGTGCCCAAAGTGCGGTTCAGGAGACCTTCTCTAATCCGCTCAATTACCTTCCGTGGGTGCTTGGCGTGCTCGTGGTGATCGCGCTCATCTCAGTTATCGCGCTCATGGTCGCGAAGAAGCGTGCTGGTAAGGATGCTTCCTAATTTAGGTGGGTTATTGCAGCCTTATTACAGTCGCTAAAGCAAGTCCTATTTGCTCGGCAAAAAGAGTTCAAGAGCCGCATGATAAGCATGCGGCTCTTGTGTTTATGGCTAGATTCTATGTTCCCAGGTCGCCATATATGGATTAAGGCTAGTCAAGGCCGAAAACTAGTACTAAACTTGTTTTAATTAGGGGGAAGCGTTTCCGCTTGTCTCGATGCAGCGATTCGCATTTCACAATCGAATAAGGAAACCTATGAAACGACTGCTTACGCACTCACAGCTCAAACACACCAAGCAGGCAGCGAATAAATTCCTTACCTGTTTCATTGCCGCAATCATGGCGGTAGCTCTATCTCTTCCTGCCGCAGGCATACCCACGCTCTCTTTTGCCGACGAACCGAATCAGGGTTCAGGATTGGTTTCTAGTACTGGTCTTGAACAGGGTGACGGCGAATCTGATCAAATCAATGATAGTGAAGGCGAAAAATCTGACAGCAGTTCTAATGGCAATGGCGCTGAGAGCGATAATGGGGTTAGCAGCGAATTAGCAAACGGATCGAATGCAAATTCGCACGTCATAACCGATGTGGATATCGCTCTCGATGAATCAACCTTCAACAAATACGAATATAACGGCATTGGCCTTGATCCAGCAATTCAGGCGGAGCAAAATGCTAACGGAGCAAACGAGGCTTCAATTTCAACTCAGAGCCTTCCCGCTGGGTTTGACTTAGAACCTTATGTTGTTTCATCGATTGATCCTGCTAACACAAAGGTTAATCTTTTTAATTACTCAAATGGTTGGGGAACAGCAGCGGATGATCGCTATAAATCGTGGGAATGGACTGGTGCTACCATTGCCCAACGCTATCAAAATATCTTCGGCAATCCAAATGGAAAACCTAATATTAATCGCGGACACCTTCTTGCATTTGGCGATTCGCAAACAGTTGGCATGGGCTATTGGAACTTCGGCGCGGGAGCTGCTCGCGGCTTATTTGCCTATCAATATCCTGGCATGCAGTTTATGACTACAGGGGCATTGTCGAACGGCTATCCAGTTCTGAGCGACAAAGGCACAGCTAACGACACCAACATAACAGCAGGTTACAATGGGAATCCATCGGCTTATTCAAGCGCAACGCAGATTGGTGTGACGAACGCATCGAACGAAGGCCAACCAGTATTTCCTACTACTTTGGGAGCGAAGAATATTTCGCGTGGCATTCAGTATTTAGTGAATAATCCAAACGATTACACTAATGCGGCATGGCTAGTTGCGCCTGGCAATACTAATCCTCAAGAACAGCCCGCGCTCAGCGAAGAACAGCGCTCACTCCAGTACCTTTTTGATCCTGACTCAAGTGTAGAAGGAAAGACCTCGTATGAGAACGTGACGGGGCTTTTTCAAATGGATGACGCAGGCTACTATTACTACAACATGCGTCAGAATTTTGCGCAGTTCGTGAATGATCCTACTACGGTAGATGGCCAGGAAAGTGCTGGTCATTTTACACTTTATAACTCTCCAGCAGTTATTCGTACAGACGCATCGAGTGCTACGATTGCTGCGGGTGAAGGACGAGGTGGATTCTTTCCTTTCAATACTGCGCAACAGGTTTTCGATGGTGCTTCTGACGGCAAGCTTGTGAGCAATCTGAACGCAAGCGCCGACAATAATGGCCTGGATCATTACATGGGCATGACAGTTGAGACCAACTTTCGTCAACCAATTGATGGCAAAGTGGGATCGAACAATATGACCTTTGAATTTGCTGGTGATGACGATGTTTGGGTCTATCTGGATGATGCGCTCGCTATCGATCTAGGTGGCGTGCATTCAGAGCTCTTTGGTACGATCGATTTCAGCACAGGCATGATCTATCTTGGCCCCTCGTACGCGAGCGGTGGTATCCCAGATGACCCTGAAGCTAATGCGACGATGAAGACCACGATTCGCAGAATGTTCGAATACTCTACAGGACAAATAGACGATCCTTATATTCGTCGCGATGTCACCTATGTCAAAAACAATACGAGCGAACCCAATAGCCCAGAGAATTTTGTGCTGGGTGAATGGCAGGGCGAGCTTGAAATGCGCACGGGACGAGCAAACGTCGATGGGCCTGATGGGCGCAGTATTGGCTTTGTGGGTGAGACGTTTGCGTCTTCAACTTCCCATACGCTCAAGATGTTCTATATGGAGCGAGGTAACTACGATTCGTCGTTGGCATTGAGGTTCAACTTGCAGCCGGCACTTTACCAGCAGATCAAGAAAGTTGACCAGAATGGTAGTCCATTAGCAGGTGCCGAGTTCGATCTCTACGAAGTAAATGTTCCCGATGGCACGAATATGCAGAATGCTCAGGATGTTACGCTCGATCAGGTGAGTACGAGGGGCGAGCGCATCGCTCATGTGGTGACCGACGC
This sequence comes from uncultured Eggerthella sp., assembly GCA_958409415.1. Classification (GTDB taxonomy): domain Bacteria; phylum Actinomycetota; class Coriobacteriia; order Coriobacteriales; family Eggerthellaceae; genus Anaerotardibacter. The sequence continues at coordinate 183,547 of CATYMO010000003.1, forward strand.
GGATGGCATGGCAAAATTCACCGACCCGAATGGGCGAACAGGCACACAGGACCCTTTCAACTTCTCGGATCGTTATGACGGTGGCAGTGAAGGTTTGCTCTACATCTTGCGCGAAACAAAAGCGCCCGCAGGATACAAGTCGGTTCCATCCGATCTGCTCTTGCGTTTCAATCCGCAGAACACGATGCTCATCGTGAACAACCGCTATCAAACGGGCGCATATGCAAGCTTCAACAGTTACGTCACGGGTAACAACGGTTCGGTCTATTACGGTCAGATCGGCGAAAACGGTGAGACGGTGACCAAGATTCCCGACGACCAGCTGGGCGGTGCTGCCTCGGCGAACGTGCCACTCGATTCGCAACAGTATGGCTTGGTGGTGGCGGTTCCGATGCTGAAACAGCCGAGCTATAACAGCTCTCGCGCGTGGTTTCCGCTTTATGGCGATAACCTGGTTGGCTTCCAAACCGTGCATATCGGCGATTTGAATGCTGACACCACGCAGTATCGCAAGGACAATCGTACTTCAGCGCTCACGGCTGCGCTCATGCAGTCTGCCGAGCACTACCGTTCCGATCATCATCTCGATAATGCTCATACTGAAGGTTGGCATCTTGATTGGAATGACGAGACGAACCGCTTGGAAGGTACGCTGCAGAATCTTCCTGGACGTGCCGACCGTTACATCCTCACTAACCCCGATGGCGACATGAGAATGTATTACGCGCTGATCGAACCCGATGCGCTCGCGCGCGTGCTCGGTATTTCTGAAGATGAGGTTCGTGCTATGAGCACCACCGAACGCTACGATGCACTCGGACGGGCGGCTATGAGCGCAGTGGATGCGGATAACGGTGAGCCAGGAGATAACATCAACGAGCTCATACAGAAGATCGATCCCTATCCAGATAGCTTTCAAGACCGTGGCTTCACAGCCCTCGACGTTTCCGAGTTCATCCGCAACTTCCGTTCGGTTCTTTACGTTCCGAATGAGCAGCGTCAGCTTCGTGTGACGAAGATCGACCAGAATGGTGTGGCGAAGAATGGTGCCGAATTCGCACTCTTCAATTCCGAGGATGATGCGCGAAACGATCGAAATCGCTTGGCAGCCGGCTATACGGCAACTGTTGATGGGGCGGATGGCATGCTCATCTTCGAGCCGCGCCAGAGCCATACCGAGACTAACGATGGATATGCAGATATGGCCTGGCCAAACGTGACCTTCGAGGGTGGGGCAGCAACGTACTATCTGAAGGAGACGCGTGCTCCTGCTGGCTGCGATATCAATGACACGGTCATCCCAGTGAAAGTAGGTGTGTATTCGATCTATGCTGATGCAGGCACGCCTGATGATAATGTGAGCGTATCGGCTGGCGTTGGTAAGCTCACACAAACGATGGTGCAGTATGCCTCAGAAGGCGATGTCAATATCACGCTGCGCGACATCACATCGTTCGCGCAGTCGCAGCCATCAGGAAGCTTCGGACTGCAAGATTGGGAAGATGTCTATCTGAGCGATACGGGCTCGGCAAAGATCCCGCGTTCGATGAATCTGCATTACGGGCAGAATGCAGTCGTGGACTATGGTCTTTCAGACGAGGATGGCGGCAAGAATATCCAGCCGTTCTTCGTGACAGATTCAGGCTACCTGCGTACCCGCGTTCAGCAGAACCTGCATGCACACGACGATCCAAACGACCCTGATCATTCGGATGCTGCCGCTGACGATCTGGGTGATATGGATATCACCAGTCTGTTCAGCCTGGTCAATACCGTTATCGTGACCGATAACAACGAAAGCGCTCCTGCGGCGGGCGATCTTTCTATCAGCAAGAAGGTAGAAGGCAATACGCTCAGCGCCGATCAATACAACCGTCTCTTCCATTTCACCCTGCATATCTACGATCAAAATGGCACTGAGCTGCCGAACACGCAGCGCTACTATTTCTATGGCAAAGACCGTGTGGGCTTCATCGGCAGTGGGGATGAGATTCCGCTGCATCATGATGAAGACCTGGTAGTGATGGGCATTCCTGAGGGGTACACCTATAAGGTGGTTGAGACCGACGCAGATCAGGATGGTTTGTTCGTTTCGCCTATCGGTGGCACGATCGAGGGTAAGATGCAGAAGGATGCAGTGCTCGAGGCGGCGTTCACGAATTCGCAGGACAAACCCAAAGAGCCAGATAACCCAGATAATCCCGGTAATCCTGACAACCCCGATGATCCTGACAACCCCAACAACCCAAATGAGCCGAACGGTTCGGACGGTGATGGGGATGGATCGCTGTTGGCGAAGATGGGCGACTGCATTCCCTATGCGCTCGTAGTAATTGCACTAGTGGCAGCAGGTGCTGCGGTTGTGGTAAGGCGTCGCGCAAGTGCGCAGGGACTGATCGGCAAGCACGGTCGCTTGTGATAGCTCTTATTCCTTTTTCGCCTTGTGGTGTTTGAGCTTCTGCGCTTGCTTGTGAGCGAGCTTCTCGGCGTGTTTCTTGAATGCGATCCACGTTTGCACGACCGCTCCGATCGCACAGATGCCAAGCGCAATGCCCGCAGCGCTTTCGAAGGTTGAAAGGGCAAAGGCCCCACACTGTTCCCAATTCGTGCTCACCGCGTAGAACATGGTGTAGTAGAGGCCACGACCAGGAACGAGCGGGATCACGGAAATCAGGAAGAATACCGCAGTAGGCGTTTTGTAGATATGCGCGAGGACCTCAGCGTAAATAGCTGCGAACATCGAAGCGATCAAGCATGAGGGAAGCAATCCTGCATTCATGCTGTGAAGAATGTAGTAGATGATCCAGGCGATAACGCCGCCGATAGTTGCGTAGAGGACGTGGCATTTTCGCACGTTGTAGAACAGGGCGAAGCCAAGCGCAGCGATGAAGGTGATAGCTATCTTGAAGAGAAATTCGCTCCACTCCATCTAGATCACCCCGCAAAGACTAGCCAGCCAAAGTGCGCCCATGAATCCCAGCACGAGCGAGGTAGCGAGAAAGAGGCTCTCGATAAAGCGCATGACGCCCGATATTGTTGCCCCTGAGAGCATGTCGCGTGTTGCATTGGTCATCGCTACGCCAGGAATGAGGAGCATGATCACGCCGATGATGACCATGTCGATATTGATCGCAGGAATGGGCTTCGAGGCTAGGCAGATAAGAATGCCGATGATAAATGACGTGAGGAAGTTGAAGACCATTGCGTTAGGTGTGAGCTTCTGAAAATGCTTGATGCAAAAGCAAACGCCCAGCGCGAAGAAAGCGGAAACGAGCCCGTCGACGAGCGACCCTCCGAAGAAGATGGCGAACCCGCCTGCTGCAAGTGCGCCACCCAAGTAGAGCGAAACCTTTGGGAACGGCTTTCCTTTGATGCGCTGCAGGCTTTTGCGCAGATCGTCTGCAGGGATCGGGCTTTGACAGTATGACTTGCAAAGATCGGTAAGGGCTTCGAGTCGATCGAAGTTCGTACTGCCTTCATTAAGGATGCGCCTGCTCAATGTGTGTTCGTTGTGACCTGGCATCGTTGCGGTGGCGATGATGAGCTCGGTGATCACCAATACATCCATCTTGTAAGCGCCATAGGCTTTACCCATCTTGACCAAGATGTCTTCAACGGTGTCTACGTCGGCACCGGCAGCAAGCATGGCTTCGCCGATATCGAGCATGCAAGAAAACGTCTCAAGCTGTTCTTTTTGAGACTGCTTGGTTGCATCTTGCTTGCTTTCGATAGCTGTGGTCATCGTGCGCCTTCGTGCCAAGTTTGAACAAACGCCCGTGTTCGCAGGGTGGTGGTTTCGTTCGTCTTTTACCTCATGTGAGGAGTGGTCGCTTCTATCCTGCCTCTATTTTTCAGAGGGAAAAGGGTGATCGGCATTTTGTTTTAGATTGGTGAACGAGTCGACAATTTGGAGTTCATTCGTAGGGTAGGTGCTCGCGATTCGAGGCCGGGATGTCTCCGCGCGAGCAGCGCGTTCGCAGCATGTTCTTGTTTCTTGATGTTGTCTTGAAACTAAACGATTATTCAGGTGTTTTCCTTTATCATTAGGCTACTGACAATATCGTAGGGAAGTTGACATGGAAGCTTTGCGCGCGAAAAAGACGATTGGGGCGTGGACCATCGCGGTCATCGTCATATTCGTGGTCATGGCTGTTTCCATCTACGGTATCGCTAAGAAGACATATGACGATATGTCTGAGGCTGCCATTCAAAACCTCAACGAGAACCTGAACCTCATGGGGAATACGGTCGAGGCGATCATGCGCAGCGAGGCGGAGTTCCAGCTGCTCACCGCTGAAGAGATCGCTCAGGCGAAAGATCCGCAGGGCTATATCCGCAGTCTTCGCACGAGCGAATCAGCGTCCAAATTCTCTTTCGTGCCTCACGATCAGGAGCAGGGCATTTCCAACGATGGAGAGACTTTTGACCCAAGCACGCTCGTTTTCCCTGAAGGAAGTAGCGTTTTGGGATTGGAGCTTTCGCAGACGTACGTGAATTACCAGGGCGTTTGGGCATACACCATGAAGTGCCCAGTTGAGCGCGCGGGGCAGAATGTTGGAACGCTCTATGTCGAATACGATTTTGGTGCCATTGCGCAATCGCTCCCGAAAGGCTTTTACGATAAGCAGGCTGTCCTGTATTTGATGGATACTGCGAGCGAGCGATTCGTTATGAAGCCTGAAGGGATGGGGGAGCGCGACGCAGGCCACCTCAATCTTGAGGATTTCTATCGTGCAAATCGCATTGACGATGCTGCAACGCTCACTATGGTGGAAGAGGGCATAGCGAAAAAGGAGAACATCATGTTCTCCCATCAGGTGAAAGGCCAGGATTCGTTGTGCTACCTGTGGGCACTCAATGGGGGCACCATCTATCTGGTCGGATATGTGCCCATGTCGGCCATCCAGAAAGAGGCGCAATCGGTCAATGTTGCCATCGTGCTCGTTGCCATCATTACGCTGGTGGCATTCTTCCTCTGTGTTGCGATCTACGCATACAACCGCCACAAGCAGCGTCAGATCGATCTGGCACGCGAGGCTGAACGCGCACTGCATAACGAACAGCTTGCCAAAGCGCTGAAAGCGGCAGAGGTTGCCAACGAATCGAAGTCGGCATTCTTAGCCAATATGTCGCATGATATTCGCACGCCGATGAATGCGGTTCTAGGGTTCGCTTCTATCCTTGCGCGTGAAGCGGACAACCCAGCGAAGGTGCGCGATTGCGCGAACAAGATCATGGCTTCTGGGCGACATCTGCTCGATCTGATCAACGATGTGTTGGATATCTCCAAGATCGAGAGCGGCAAGGCGACGCTCAACCTTGAAGAATTCAACCTGGGTGATTCGCTCGTGGCGATCGAGTCCATCATCGCGCCGATGGCTCATGAGAAGGATCAGAACTTCATCACCGAGATAACGAACGTGAATCATGAGCGCTTGATCGGCGATGAAACCCATCTTAATCAGATCCTTATCAATCTTTTGTCCAATGCGGTGAAGTACACGCAAGAAGGTGGCACGGTTTGTCTGCGCTTTATCGGTTTGGCACAGCATTCGAATCAATTCGAGCGTATTCGTATCGAGGTTGAGGATAACGGCTATGGCATGTCGCCAGAGTTCCTCGAGACGATCTTCGATTCGTTCACCCGCGCTGAAAACAGCACGACCAATAAAGTTCAGGGTACGGGGCTCGGTATGTCCATCACGAAGAGCCTAGTCGAGTTGATGGGCGGTACGATCGAAGTGGAGAGCGAAGAGGGCAAAGGTACGCTCTTCAGGGTCGATCTTGAGCTCCGCATTCCTGAAGAGCAGGCTCAAGGATTCTTCTGGGTGCAGCAAGGTATCGGACGTATCCTTGCGATCAGCTATTCCGAACGTGGACGTGATGCTGCAGTGCACCTTTTGGAAGGTACGGGGGTTATTGTCGATACTGCGGCAGACATGCATGAAGCAGAGGCGCTTGTTCAGGAAGCGGCGAACGAAAACGGCTACCAACTTCTGATGTATAAGCCAGGGAAGCTCGATCAAGGAGCGATCGATGAGGCTGAATCGCTGCGTGCGATCATCAACCCGCTCGACGGGCCTGCCATTCCTGTTCTCTACGTGCTCGATAACAGCTTCGATCGCGATGAGCAGGTGGAGTTGCCCCCACGCTCGGGTGTGCTCGTGCATCCGTTCTTCCTTTCCACCTTGAAGCAGGCGATCGAAGGTATTAGCGGCGTGAGCAACGTTGAGGCGGCTGATCACGATAAAGTGCTTGAAGGAAAGCATTTCTTAGCTGCTGAAGACAACCTGATGAACGCGAGCATCCTTGAGGAGCTCTTAGACATGGAAGGCGCGACGGTCGAGATCGTTGAGAATGGGCAGCTATGCGTCGAGCGCTTTGAAGCGTGCGAGCCAGGTGAATTCGATGCGATCTTGATGGATGTCCAGATGCCCATCATGAACGGACATGATGCGAGCCGCGCGATTCGTTCGCTCTCGCGTCCCGATGCGAAGACGATCCCTATTTTCGCCATGACGGCGGATGCGTTCGTAGAGGATGAAAAAGCAGCTCTCGCTGCTGGTATGAACGCCCATGTGGCAAAGCCTATAGAGGTGAGCGAACTGAAGCGCGCGGTCGATCAGTTTGTCGAGAAAGGACTATCATGAGCTCTGTTACCAAACCCCGCTTCTTCGTTGCAGCGCTGCTTGGCGCGTTTCTGCTCATCGCGCTGTGTTTAGCGGGATGCGCGAATGATGACAAGAAGAATCTGGCGCAGCAGAATACGAGTGAGAATGCACGTGTAGTCAACTTCTTCAGTCCGATGGAGAAGGTCAAAGCTGATACTGAGAACACTGCGCGCACAGCGAGCGATCGGACGATTTCGATGGCAGAAGATGAACTCGGGCTGGAAGTGGCGTATCACACCTATACGGCAGACGGTTATCAGGATAAAACCTACGATGAGGTGTGTCTTGAGCGCGCGAAGAGCAATCAAGACGATCTGTATATGCTGAATGCGGACACCATCGTCGAGCTTGGTTCGGAGGGCTATCTCGCTGATCTTTCTGGACTCGATAGCGCAGCGAACTTGCGTGATGTGGTGAAACAAGCGAATACGGTTGACGGTAAGCTCGTCGCGATTCCGCAGGAAGTGGTGGCGCATGGCCTGTTCGTGAACAACGACATCTTGAAGGAGAACGATCTTGCGTTGCCGAACACCCCTGAAGAATTCCTTGAGGCTTGTCGTGTTTTGCAGCAGAACGGTTACGAGCATCCCGTGGGAGCTAATCGTTGGTGGCTGGAGAGCTTCGTCTTCGCGCAAGCCTACGATGAGCTGTATAACGGCGACGATGTCGAAAGCAAGATCGCCGCATTGAATTCTGGAGAGGCGCGGTATAGCGACTATATGCGCCCAGGTTTCGAATTCCTGAAGAAGCTGATCGACGAAGGATATGTCGATGCTGAGAATGCGCTCACGAGCGAGGCCTTCGAAGGTGAAGGTGAGGGCGAAGACTTCATGAATGGCGAGTGCCCCTTCGTTATGGCGTATTGGGGAGCCGCCAATACCGATACCGCTTATGGCAACCCTAATTTCAATCTGGAGGTCATTGGTTTTCCGAGCGATATGGGCCAGATGCCTGTGCTTTCGATAACGGGATTATCGGTAGGTGAAGATGCAGAGCATCGCGAGGATGCTTTGGAAGCGCTCGATGTGATGGTATCCGACGAGGCGCTTCAGCTCTATGCTGAGACCAACAAGGTCATCTCGCCTTCTAAGAATGTGAATGTGGAATGCATCGAGGCGCTCAAACCGCTCAATGATCTGGTACAGGAAGACAAGTACGTGCTGGCATCAAACGCGGCCATGGATGTTGAGCAGTGGGGCAACGTTTGCTTGATCGTACGCGATCTTCTGGGTGGAGCTTCGGTGGATGAGTGCATGTCCAAGCTCGATGCACTACAGGATGAAGCGCATATGAAGTAGCCCGCTTCTTTTGGAAGGCGTTCCCCCTGAAGGGCTTCACAAGAATGGATTATGCAAGCAACCTATAGTTGCGGAATTGCAAGCTAGAATCGGTGGTGCGCGTTTTCCTGCTCGAATACTCTATTCAGGTGGGTAAGAGCATCAATATGAAGGAATAGCATGAACATCGATATGGCAAAGCGGTTGGCCGATAGACACACCCGAAAGAAGTAATGTTCGAAGCGGCTTGATGGCGGAAGCTGTTATCTCGTTCAACGGCATGACCGATAGTTTCTTGCTTGTTTTCGACTCAACCTTATTTTGCTTTAGCTGGTACGAACTCCATCTTAAGACCGAGAACGAAGAGCAATTTCATAATGGTCTGGAAAGAAGGATTTCCTTCTGTGCTAAGAGACTTGTAAAGGCTCTCTCTTCCAACCCCTATAGACTTAGCAACATCTGTCATCCCTCGAGCTCTCGCGATATCCCCAAGCACAGCTTGAAGGAGTTTAGGATCATCCTCTTCTAGGGCAGCATTCAAGTATGCTGCTATATCCTCTTCGGTTCCAAGATGATCAACAACATCCCATTCTTTAAAGGTTGCTTTCATGTTTTTGCCTCCATTCTTCGGCGATCTTCTTTGCTTTCTCGATATCAGCTTGTTGCCTTGATTTGGTTCCCCCAGCAAGCAACACAATGAGTTCGCTTTCTATCTGAGTCGCATAGATTCGATAACCTGCTCCTATATCAAAACGGAGTTCAATAATGGATTTACCTAGGTACTTGTAGTCTCCGACGATCGAATTATTAAGCACTATGCTTCTCAACCTGACTTCTATGGCGGCTTTAGCTCGATGATCTCTCAGTTTTACGAACCATTTCTCAAAAAAACTACTGATCAGGATCTTCAATTCTCGGCCATCTCCTTAAGTATCTTATAGGATACACCTGTCTATGTCAATCTGTAGTATTTCAAAGAGACCTTAATTAAATTTGAAAAATATTTGAAAGAAGATTCGTTAGACATTTACATTATTTTGACTTTCAACCAATGAAAGCAAGATGACGATTGTCGAAACAGGACTGCTCGATCAAGTTCAAGTAGGCGAAGCGGCTGCAAATTGCATTACTAATGTGTAAGTGAATCAAAGCTGCTGGGTCGTGCGTGCAAGAGGGCGGGTATGATGGATAGGAAGACGGTGCCTTCCTAGGCGTTTAGCTGAAGGGGCTAGGCGTAAGGAAAGCTTCGCTAGAACGGAGAACCTTATGAACATCTTGCTCGTTGAAGATGATGCTTCGATCGTAAGCGCACTTACCGATCTGCTTCACAGTGAAGGATTCAGCGTTCAAGCTTGCGCGACGCAGGATGCGGCGTGCGAAGCACTAGCGCGCGCCACCTTCGATATCGCACTGCTCGATGTCACGCTTCCTCAGGGTAACGGGTTTGCGGTATGCGCGGCTGCCCGCGAAGCTGCCCCTGAAATGCCCGTGATCTTCCTTACCGCTTCCGATGACGAATACTCCACGGTGGCAGGTCTCGATATGGGCGCGGTCGACTACATCGCTAAACCGTTTCGGGCACGCGAGCTCGTTTCTCGCATTCGGAGCGCACTTCGACGGGCGCATCCTGCTGAAAGCGCATTGATGGTGGGGGATGTTCGCGTCGATCCCGCATCGGGTGGCGTGACCAAGAAGGGCAGGGAACTCTTTCTCTCTGCTCTCGAATACCGGCTGCTGCTCTTCTTCTTCCAGCATAAGGGTAAGCTCGTCACGCGCGAGGTGCTGCGTGATGCCATCTGGGATAGCGCTGGCGAATACGTTTCCGATAATGCGCTCAATGTGTATGTGAAGCGTTTGCGCGAGAAGATCGAGACCGATCCGAGCGAGCCCGAGATCGTCATCACGGTGCGTGGTCTTGGCTACAAGGTGGGTGAGTAGCATGGGTTCGTCAAGAACATTCACCTGGCAGTGCATAGCGCTCGTGGCGATCGTTGTCGTGTTCGCGCTTGCTGCTCCAGCAGAGAGCAAATTCTGGGTGATGCTGACCGGGCTGGCTGCCGCAGCATTCTTCATAGTGGTTTCATTAGCACGACACCAGCAGATCAAGCGTCTTGCTGGCGAGATCGACGAAGTGCTCCACAATGGCCGACGTATCGATTTCTCGACTTCGAGCGAAGGCGACGTTGCGGTGCTCACGAATGAATTGCAGAAGATGGTCGCACGCCTCGCGCGAACGACCGAGCAGCTCGAAGCCGAACGCAATGCGCTCGCAAACTCGCTCGCAGATATATCGCACCAGATCAGGACACCACTCACGGCTATCACGCTCATGCTCCCTTCTATCGAGCGTGCAGAGAACGAGACCGAGCGCAAACGAGCAGTGCGCAAGCTCGAATCCATGATCGAGCGTGTTTCGTGGTTGGTGACCGCGCTCTTGAAGATCGCGAAGATCGATGCAGGATCGATGCGCGTCGAATCGAAGCCTTCGTCATGCGCGGAGACCATCAGGCGCGCGATCGTACCGCTCGAGCCTGCGCTCGACTTGCACGATGTGAGCCTTGAGGTGAACCTTGACCAGGGAGCTTCGTTCGAGGGCGATCTTCTTTGGACCGCAGAGGCGGTCGAGAACATCGTGAAGAACTGCATGGAGCATACGCCTGCGGGAGGTTCGATCAAGATTACTGCGCGAGAGGACGTGCTGGCAACAACGATCGATATCAGGGATTCAGGATCGGGGATCGACCCAGTCGATCTGCCCCATGTCTTCGATCGCTTCTATCGCGGTCGAGCGCAAGACAACGAACACGCTGGTGAAACGAGTGGTTTTGGCATCGGGCTTTCGCTTGCGCAAGCGCTTGTTTCGGCGCAGGAAGGCACGCTGCGCGTAGCAAACAACCCCGAAGGGGGAGCGCACTTCCAGATCGCGTTCCCGAAGCTTGTGGTGTAGCGACGGCATGAAAGCGCACGGTCGGATGAATGCGCATCGCAGCGTGAAAGCGCACAGCAGGATGAACATGGCCTGTAGGCGCGAAGAAACGTACGAAGCGCTGAATGACAGAACCGTAATATGCGCGTTATAGGCAGGACAGCTTGCCTCTCCATACTTATTCTTGCTAACTCATAAAAAGGAAAGGATTCCACCATGGAAATCTTGAAAGTTGAGCATCTCACGAAGGTGTATGGAGAGGGCGAAACCGCCACGCGTGCGCTCGATGACGTGAGCTTCAGCGTGGAAGAGGGCGAATTCATTGCGATCATCGGGTCATCTGGATCGGGTAAGTCGACACTTCTGCATTTGATCGGCGGGGTCGATCGCCCTACTTCAGGTAGCGTCCTGCTCAATGGCATCGATGTCTATTCGCGCAGCGATGAAGAGCTTGCAGTCTTCCGTCGCCGTGAAGTGGGACTCGTGTATCAGTTCTATAATCTGGTTCCTGTTCTCAATGTGGTCGAGAATATGACGCTGCCTGTTGCGCTCGATGGGCGCAAGGTGAACACGCAGCGACTTGAGTCGCTCTTGACCCGTCTTTCGCTTCATGGTCGCGAAGGGCATCTGCCGCGCCAGCTTTCTGGTGGTCAGCAACAGCGTGTGGCGATCGGCCGTGCGCTCATGAATGCGCCATCGGTCGTGCTCGCTGATGAGCCGACCGGCAATCTTGATACGCACAACAGCTGTGAGATCATGCAGCTTTTGCGCGACTCGAATCGCGAATTCGGCCAGACAATGATCGTGATCACGCACGATGAGGAGATCGCACTCGCTGCTGATCGCATCATTGCCATCGAGGACGGCCGCATCGCCCGCGATGAGAGGATCCGACGATGAACGTGATGACCAACTTCACCACGAAATCGTTGCGTGCGAACAAGGCGCGCACGATCGTGACCATCATCGGCGTTGCGCTTGCTGCAGCGCTGCTCACTGCGGTCCTCACGAGCTACACCTCGCTCACGAGCTTCCTGTATAGGAGCGAGGTGGAAACGAGCGGCACCTGGATGGCGAAGGTTCAGGTAGAGGATACGAACACCCTTGCAAGCGATCTCGAGCATGCGCAAGATGACCCCTCGATCACCGACATCACGACGCTCTATGACTTGGGATTCGCTGAACTGACACAAAAGCAGAAACAGCGCTTCGGACCGTATCTGCCGATCCTTACCTATGAAGGCGATATTGAGACCACACTCGGCATTCATACGAGCGAAGGAAGGCTGCCTGAGAACGAAAACGAGATCTTCCTCTTCGACGGTTGGCAATCTTCGCAAGGTGTGAACATCGGCGATAAGGTCACCCTCCAGGTGGGCGAGCGCATTGCGCAGGATGCTGGTGGCAGTAGCAGTGTGGAATTCGGCGAGATCGACGCGGGCGAAGACGATCCTTCGGCTGCGAAGACCTATACGATAACTCCTGGCATGCAGCTCAATTCATCCATGGGGTACCTCGATGCGCGCGTCGATGGCACAGGTCTTGATGAAACACTTGAGAACAAGCAGGCCAAAACCTATACCGTGGTAGGCTTCTATGATCGACTGGGCTATGCAATGTATAGCGCTGTGGGGCCAGTAGCGATCACGGCAGGGAGCCAGACGCCAACGCCGGCATCGTTCGCCGAGGTCTACCTTACGATGTCGGGCGTGCAGAATACCGAAGAAGTGCAGGATAACGCAGAGGCATTGTTCCCTGGCGATCGGGTCGAGCTTCACAATGGGCTCTTGCGCTATATGGGAATAAGCAGTGATGCATCGATCTGGACAACGTTCTATGGCTTGGTGCTCATCCTCTCTATCGTGATCATCGTGGCGTGCATCTCGCTCATCTTCAACGCCTTCGCCATCTCGGTTGCCGAGCGAAAGAGCCAGTTCGGGCTACTCTCTTCGGTGGGAGCAACGCGGCGTCAACTCCGTCGTGCGGTCGTTCTTGAAGCGCTCGTCGTTGCGGTGGTGGGCATTCCGCTCGGCCTTCTGGTGGGGATCGGCGGATGCGCGATAACCTTTGCCGCACTCGGTCCCGCTATCACGAAGATGATGGGCAATGTGGGTGACGTGACCTTCGGCTTGTCCGTCGATCCGTGGGTCATTCTCGCAACGACCGTGCTTACGCTCGTTACCGTGCTGCTCTCAGTCTGGATTCCCGCGAAGCGCGCGAGCAGGGCGAACATCATCGACTCGCTCAAATCATCGGGAGGGTCGCAAGCATCCAAACGCGGCAAACGTCTTGCGGCATCTGCGACCATTCCTGCGAGGTTGTGGAAGTCGAGGGGTATTTCGGGCAGGATGTTCGGCATTGGCGGAAAGCTCGCAGCGATCAATCGTAAGCGCGGCACGACGAAGGGTAAGACCGCTGCGGTATCGCTTGCGCTTGCCATCGTGCTCTTGATGACGGCAGGTTCGCTGAATACGTTCCTTGGGTCGCTTGTCGGCGCTGTTTCGGGCGGCAATGCTTCTGCAGGCGAAGTTGCGGTCGTTGTTCAACTCGATCAAACGAATAAAAATGGAACCGAACGGACCACCGCAAACGAGCAGCTTGTGCGCGATAATGAACGCTTCGCTGAAGAGGTGCGTATCTTCACAGATGCCTACGATCGCCTTTCAGGAGCTTCGAATGCTGAAGGGCAAGGCTGGAAACTTACTACTTCCGCACCGCTTATCGTGCCTCATAATGTTGCGGGAAGCATGTACCGCTCGGCAGACTCGCAAACGGGCGGAGAGCTGGCTGATGGCGACTATGCGCTCTATGCCCAGATGAGCTATATCGACGATGCTTCCTTCGATGAGTACGCTCGCAGCTTAGGACTCGATCCTTCTGAGTATTATGATCCCGAACATCCGCGGGCGATCGGTGTTTCTCGCTGCTATGGCAACGATGGTTCACGCTATCAATTGATGGAAGCTTTGCAGGGCACAGGTGAAGCTCAAGTGCTCAGTAGTGCCGTTTATCAAGGTCGTTACCCTGCGCATATAACGATGCAACCAGAAGCGACGAGCAATAACGAGGCGGCGAAATGGAGCATCGAGGCGGTCGCGTCCTCTGCTGCAGATGATGATATAGGAGGAAAGATGCTCGCGCTCGATGAGGTCGACTATGCCTCGACGGGCCTGGATATTGCGGCACTCGCCGAAGAACCTCCAGCAGTTTTGGGCAAGGTGGGCGATTACCTGTGCTTGGTCATGCCGGTCTCGCTTGCTCAGGGCCAGGCGTTTGGGTTAACGGCTCCGACATTTGCTGGCGAGTTCGATTCGCGCGATGGGGATCATGCGGCATTGGCTGAAGAGCTCGCAAAGAGCAGCACTACGTTCTTCAGCGAAGAATGCCCGTACGATCTGGCTTTCTCATCGTATAACGATCACATCGAAGAGCGTGAATCGGTTCAGATGATGGCAACGATCGTTAACGTGTTCTGCTTGCTCTTCACCGTGATCTTGGCACTGATTGCACTGGCGAATGTGTTCAATACCATCACCAATTCGCTCATCTTGCGCCGTCGGGAATTTGCGGTGATGAAGTCGATCGGCATGTCGAACAAGCAGTTCAGGCGCATGATCATGAACGAATGCATGAGCTTTGGCATCGCAGGGCTGATTCCCGGTCTCATCGTATCGGCTGGCATATCCTATCTGCTCTATCTTGTGGTCGGTGAATCGCTCGGGGGACTCACCTTTACCCTTCCGTGGGGATATGTGGTGCTCGCGATCGGCATGACCGCAGTAGCGATGGCGGCTTCTGTGGCGTATGGCATGCATCGCTGCAAGGCTGATAACGTGGTCGAGGCGTTGCGTGCCGATAGCATCTAGCGCTCCATGCGAAAAAGGTGACGAACTACCCGGTCGTTCGTCACCTTTTCCCATCTATCCTACGCAAGCAGCACGCCTATGGGGCACTTGTAATTACCCGCTTTCGCTGTTCGCTTGCCTTTTCAGGCAAGCTCATGCGCTTCGCTCCTTCGGACAACCTATTTATATTGAAGTGAGCGGACTCAGAGTCGTCCAACCACCCCACAAGCTCCGCCCCTTATGGCAGCGATGACTTCCAAGGTGTCGAACAACCGGGTAGTTTGTCATCTTTTTTGTGGGCGGGTAAATATGGAGACCTTCCGTTTTGATGGTACGCATTTTGGGTAGAATCGCAGCTCTTCGGGACAAAATGCCGTAATCACGTATAATCTGCTGTAATGCGAATATAAAAGCGCATGCGTGGGGGCGCAGCGCTTTTTAGTTTTATAGCGCGAGGGGGATCCTATGGCGAAGAAGGCCGAAAACGGAAAAATAACGAAGATAAAGAAATCCTATGGCGGTTCGACGGTAAAAGAACGCAAGGCGGCCATGAGCCGTGGTCTTACCGAAGAGGAGCTGAAGGCGCGCAATACCATTCCTGAAACGAACCCGGCGGGTGGGCCGCATCGCATCATCGCCGAAGAGCTCTATTCTGAAAACGACACCTTCGTTCCGTACAAACCCGATGAGCCGAACGATCCTGGTCCTGCTGCGCACGAGCCTCTTAAAGAAGGCGTGCTGCGTGAAGGGCAGAAGATCACCGACCGCATTGGCGTGAAGGTGGCTCCGACCGACCCCGATTATTGGGGACTTGCGAGCGTGATGACCGAAGAAGAGGCAGCGCTCACCGCACACATGAAGGTGCGCAAGCCGCTCACGTTCGAGCAGCTCAAAAGTGCGAGTGGGCTTGAGAGCGAGAAGCTCCAGCAACTCCTGGATGATCTTTCCATCAAGGGAATCATCGAGTATAACTGGGAGAACCTCGATGGCAAGAATCCGAATCATGAGAAGCGCTATCTGCTTTCTATGTTCGTGCCCGGTTCGGCGGAGTTCACCGTTATGAACCAGCAGCAGCTTGAAGAGCACCCCGAGATCGGCACGTTCTTCGAGCGCATGGCGTTTCTGCCGCTTACGAAGGTCACGAAGATGGTGCCGCCCGGTGGTGCAGGCATCGGCATGCATGTTATCCCTGTCGAGCGTGCGATCGAATACGAGAACGAGGCAGCTGATGTCGAGCGCATCTCGCATTGGTTGAAGAAATACGATCGCTTCTCGGTGGGCGCATGCTCATGTCGTGCAGCCGAGCGCGTGCGTGGAGGTAATGCGGGATCCGACCCGCAGAACTGGTGCATCGGCCTCGGTGATATGGCCGACTACTGCGTAGAGACGGGCAAGGGGCATTACGCTACCTATGATGAGGTCATGGATATCCTCATCCTTGCCGAGCGCAATGGTTATGTTCATCAGATCACCAATATCGATGGATCCGATAAGATCTTCGCCATCTGCAATTGCGATGTGAACGTCTGCTATGCGCTGCGTACTTCGCAGCTGTTCAACACGCCGAACATGAGCAGGTCTGCCTATGTTGCGCAGATCAACGGCGAAAAGTGCGTGGCATGCGCGGGGTGTGTGGAAGTGTGCCCAGCAGGCGCGGTGAAGCTCGGTCAGAAACTCCTTACCGAAGATGGGCCGGTTTCCTATCCACAGCAGCCGTTACCCACGCTTTCCTGGAGCGAAAAAGACTGGGATCCCGATTACAAGAATACGAGCCGTATCGAGTGTCATGAGGCTGGCACGGCACCGTGCAAGGTTGCCTGTCCTGCACATATTTCGGTGCAGGGCTATCTGCGCATGGCAGCTGAAGGGCGTTACCGCGATGCACTCGCGCTCATCAAGCAAAAGAATCCTTTTCCCGCGGTATGTGGACGCATCTGCAACAAGCGCTGCGAGGCGGCTTGTACGCGCGGCACGGTCGACGAGCCGGTGGCGATCGATGATGTGAAGCGCTTCATCGCCGAGAAGGATCTCGAGGCTGAGTATCGTTACATACCGGAGGTCATTCCTCCCACCACGCGTGGAGGGTTCCCTGAGAAGATCGCCATCGTGGGTGCGGGGCCGGCGGGTCTTACGTGTGCGTACTATCTTGCCACTATGGGGTACGCGCCTACCGTATTCGAGCGCGAAGAAAAGCCTGGTGGCATGATGACCTACGGCATTCCTGCCTATAAGCTTCCGCGCGATGTGGTCGAGGCTGAGATCGATATCTTGCGCGAGCTGGGCGTAGAGATCCGCTGCGGTGTGGATGTGGGCAAGGATGTCACGCTCGATAGCTTGCGCGATGAGGGATTCAAGGCGTTCTATCTGGCTATCGGTGCGCAAGGGAGCCGACCGCTCGGTGTCGAAGGTGAAGATGCGCAAGGGGTGAGCGGAGCACTCTCGTTCTTGCGTGAGACTATTGAGGCCGATGTAGTGGGCAATGCCTGCGATGTCGCTGACGAGGTCGTGGTCGTTGGCGGCGGCAACGTGGCGGTGGATGCCGCGTGCATGGCGCGCCGAAGCGGGGCGAAGAACGTTACCATGGTGAGCATCGAGCAGCGCGAGGAGATGCCTGCAAGCCCCGATGAGATAGAAGAAGCACTTGCCGATGGTGTGAAGCTCGATTGTGGTTGGGGTCCGGCGAAGATCAACACCGATGCGAACGGGCAGGTTGAATCCATCACGCTTCGCCGTTGTACGCGGGTCTTCGATAGTGAAGGACGTTTCGCCCCTGAATACGATGATGCCGACACCCGTACGATCGATTGCAAGCAGGTCGTGTTGGCTATCGGGCAATCCATCGAGTGGGGTAGTCTGCTTGAGGGAAGCGCGGTCGAGCTCGGTCGTGGGAATACGGCGCTGGCAGATGGGTTCACCTATCAGACCGCACAAGACGATGTGTTCGTAGGTGGTGATGCCTTCACGGGTCCACGCTTCGTGATCGATGCTATCGCGGCAGGTCATGAGGCTGCAACCAGTTTGCATCGTTTCGTTCAGAAGGGAAGTTCGCTCACTACTGGGCGCAATCAGCTTCATTATGTTGAGCTTGATAAGAGCAATATCGCGCTCAATCCTGGCAAGTACGATCATGCGGGTCGCCAGGTGCCAGGTTGTACCTTTACGAGTGGAGAGACGCGCATCACTCCAGGTGAGCGCCCCGCATTCACTGAAGAGCAGATTCGGACGGAAACTGCTCGTTGCCTTTCTTGTGGCGCGAGCGTGGTCGATCCGAACAAATGCATCGGTTGTGGACTGTGCACAACGCGTTGCGAATTCGATGCGATCAGCCTTTCGCGTGAGCATCCTGAATGTTCGACCATGGTGCCGAGCGAAGACAAGATCAAGAAGATCCTCCCTAATGCGGCGAAGATGCTTGTTAAGCGCATCGTCCCCGGCAAGAAGGATTAGGCGCAAAGGGGAGCGATCATGCACGAATTAGGTATCGTTTTCGCCATGATCGACCAGCTGGAGGATGTGGCGAAAGAGCAGCACCTTGCGCATATTCAGAAGGTGACGGTCGATTTGGGCGAAGTGTCGGGCATCGTTACGGATTTTTTCGAGGATGCTTGGACGTGGGCGGCGAACAAGAACAAGCTTACGGAGGGCGCGGAACTTGAGGTGTGCACCGTGCCCGCTGTCACTGTCTGCAATGCTTGCGGGAAAACCTATGGTACGGTCGAGCACGGCCGTATCTGTCCCTACTGCCATAGTGAAGACACGGAACTTCTTCGCGGGCGCGAACTCGAGATTGTTTCGATTGAAGCGGAATAATGGAAACCTGCATGAAAAGGTGACAAACTACCCGGTCGTTCGACACCTTTTCCCATCTATCCCACGCAAGCATCACGCCCAAGGGGCACTTGTAATTACCCGCTTTCGCTGTTCGCTTGCCTATTCAGGCAAGCTCATGCGCTTCGCTCCTTCGGACAGCCTATTTATATTGAAGTGAGCGGACTCAGAGTAATTCAAGTACCCCATGGGCTCAGCTGCTTGCCTGACCTAGATGACAAACTACCCGACCCCTAGCGCACTCTTTGAAAACCCTGTAGCATACAAATTAACAAGCGCCCGAAAGGTGAGCATTTCACCTACTCCGGCGCTTTCTTTTTGTCATCAGCCTTGTTTGAAGGCGGAGGGGCAGAGGTCGTTCAAGAAGCACTCGGCACATTTCGGTTTGCGCGCGATGCAGGTTTCGCGTCCGAACAACACCCATTGATGATTGATCGGCCCCCAGCACTCGCGGGGATAGAGCTTGAGCAGATCTTGTTCGGTTTGCAAGGGAGTGTCAGCATTGGAGAACTTCAAGCGGTGCGCAATGCGGAACACGTGTGTATCGACCGCGATGCCTTCGACGATGCCGAACCCTTCGTTCAGTACGATGTTCGCCGTCTTCCTGCCCACGCCAGGAAGCTTTTGAAGGCTTTTCATGTCACGGGGTACTTCGCCACCGAAATCGCTCATGATCATCTGAGCGCACGCAACGCAATTCTTCGCCTTATTGCGGAAGAATCCGAGCGAATGGATGATATCGGCAACCTCTTCCACATTCGCTTGCGCCATGGCCTCAGGCGTTCCGAAACGGGCGAACAGGGTAGGGGTTACCTTATTCACGTTCACATCGGTGGTCTGTGCGGAAAGAGCGACCGCGATCGTGAGTTCGAAGGGTGTTCGGTAATGAAGCGCGCATTCGGGTTCGGGATAGTGTTCGCCCATGCGGCGCTCGACTTCGAGCGCGCGAGCAAGTTTATCCGCTTTCTTCTCTCGTGCCATAGCTGTCCCTTCGCTTGTATTTCTGTTCTCGTATTGTAGCAGGGTTACACGATGGTAGCGCGCCTGTGGTGAGTGCGTGAAGAGCGGTGCGCTGGCAAGCGAACGGACGGGCGAATTGGTAGACTTATCTTCACGGTTGCCGCGAAAAGCGGCTTTTCGTGTTTGGTTTAGCTGCCTTCGTAGGCACAAGAAAGGGACGCAGATGCTGATTGACCTTCTTTCGCAGACGCTCGAGCGCTCGGGTGCACTTGAGAACTTCTGGGGCAAGCTGGATGCCGGCGCCGATGCCACGATCGGTGTTGCTTCTTCGGCACGTCCGTTCTTGGTAGCAGCGCGCTTTGCGGAGCGCCCGCAGCCTACGCTCGTGGTGGTTCCCGGTGAAGAGACCGCCGAAACGTTCGCGCGTATGCTCGGTGCCTACGTGGGCGATGAGAAGGTCTATCTCTATCGAGAACGCGAAGAGAATCCGTTCATCCTCGATCCTCCTGCGAACGCGAAGGAGTACCAGGCGCGCGCACGCCAGTCGGCACGTCGTCTTGAAGCGCTTTGGGCACTTCAGAGCGGAAGGTCGTGCTTGGTAGTAGCATCCGCTCGAGCGCTCTTGCGCAAGGTGGCACCCGCGCGTGCCGAGGTTGCGCGCCCGCTTGTGCTCGAAGCGGGAAAAGAGCTCGATGAGATGGGCATTTCAGGTGTCGAGGATTACGAGGGTCTGGTCGAGCGCCTGGTGGAGCTCGGCTATGAGAACACCGGCAAGCTCGATGGACCAGGAACCTTCAGTGCGCAGGGCGGCACGATCGATGTGTTCGCGGGCAATCTGGTCAATCCGGTGCGTCTCGATTTCTTCGGCGACGAACTGGAAGAGATCCGCAGCTTGCTTCCCGGAACAGGGCAGACCATCTCTTCGCGCGCGTCGGTCGAGATCTTTTCCGTGCGCGAATTTCCTATCACTTCGCGCGGTATCGCTCAGGCGCGTTCGCGGTTGGTGCCGCAGTCGAGCACCACGCCGCTCTATCGCGACCTGCTCGATGCGCTCGAACAGACCGAGATATTCACGCCGCAGGCGCTCTTGCCCTATGTGTTCGAAGAGCTTGATACCGTGGGCAATTACCTTCCGGATGATGCTCTTACGGTGGTGGTCGAGCCTCGAAGTTTGGTCGATGATGCGCTTCACTATCGCGATGAGCTCATGAAGAAGACGAACGCCTCGCTGCTTTTGGCAGACGAGCTCTTCTTCGCCCCACAAGCGCTCGATTTCGGGAAGAATCAGCGCGCAACCTATGTATCGATCATGCGGGTGGGCGTGGAGCTCGATGATGAATTGGTGGTCAAGCGCGTGGATGTGGCGGGAGATGCCGATAAGCTCTTCGGCAAGCTCTATTCGCTCACGCAGCAAGGCTTCACCGTGGTGTTCTCGGTGCCGCATTTCCGCGCACGTCAGGAGATGAAGCTCGAACTGGTTGATCGGGGGATCCCGATCAAGGAGGAGCTCGATGTGCTGGCAGTCCCCGATGACGAGGGCGAAGGTGCATCTTCATCTTCATCTTTGCCCGCTCGTTCTCAGGAAGACGGGGAAGCGCCTGCGTCGTCAGATACTGCTCGCCGCGCGCGCAAGCTGCGCCGTGGCGTGGTGAATATCGTCGATGTGAACATTCCGCTCGGTATGATCTTCCCTGCGGCGAAGCTCGCTCTTGTTTCGCTTGCCGATACGCAAGGCTCCATGTCGGTGCGTACCACGAAGCGCGTCGACATCACCGACATCACCTTTCCCTATAAGCCCGGTGATTATGTGGTGCATGCGCATCATGGTGTGGCTTTCTTCCGCGATCTCGTGCGCCGTGATGTGGGCGGGATCGAGCGCGATTACTTGCTTTTGGAATACGCTGAAGGCGATAAGCTCTATGTGCCGGTCGAGCAGTTCGATCGCGTAACGCGCTATGTCGGCCCCGAAGGAGCATCCCCGCGTTTGACGCGCCTCAACACGTCGGACTGGTCACGCGCCATAGGCCGTGCGCGTAAGGCCACGAAGCAGCTTGCGTTTGACTTGGTGGACGTGTATACGCGTCGTAGCGCGACAAAGGGCTATCAATACAGAGAGGACACGCCCTGGCAGCGCGAGATGGAAGAAGCGTTCCCTTACCAAGAAACATCTGATCAGCTTGCGGCTATTGCGGATATCAAGACCGACATGCAATCGATCCATCCGATGGATCGGCTCGTGTGCGGCGATGTGGGTTTCGGCAAGACCGAGGTGGCATTGCGTGCGGCGTTCAAGGCAACGCAGGACAAGAAGCAGGTGATGGTGCTCTGTCCGACCACCATCTTGGCTCAGCAGCACTACACCACGTTCAAGGAACGCTTCGAGCCTTTCGGGGTGCGCGTCGAAGTGCTCTCGCGTTTCCGTACGCCTGCGCAGCAAAAAAGGACCCTTGAAGATTTCGCCAACGGGGAGGTGCAGGTGCTCGTGGGTACGCATCGCCTGCTCTCGCGCGATGTGAATCCGAAAGACCTAGGGCTTGTGATCATCGACGAGGAACAGCGCTTCGGCGTGGGACATAAAGAGCAGCTGAAGAACATGCGTGAATCGATCGATATCCTCACGCTTTCGGCAACACCCATTCCGCGTACGATGCAGATGGGGCTTTCTGGTGTGCGCGACATGAGCCTGATCATGACGCCGCCCGATGATCGCCGCCCCGTGGAAGTGCACGTGGGCGAGTGGGACCCTGATGTGGTCGCCGATGCCATCGCGCGCGAACTCGACCGCAAGGGGCAGGTGTACTACGTGAGCAATCGCGTGCGCTCGATCGATGACGCGGTGAAGCGCGTGCGTGAAGCGGCAGGTGAAGCGCGCATCGGGGTAGCGCACGGCAAGATGTCGAAAGAAGAGCTCGAGATCGTGATGGAAGATTTCTCCGCAGGCGAGATCGATGTGCTCGTAGCAACTACCATCATCGAGAGCGGCATCGACAACCCGCATACGAATACGCTCATAATCGAAGACGCGCAGCGTTTGGGCCTTGCGCAGATGTACCAGCTCAAAGGACGTGTCGGTCGCTCTTCCACGCAGGCATATGCTTACTTCCTGTTCCCCGATAACGTTCCCCTTACCGAAGAAGCGCGCGATCGCCTGACCGCGATCGACGAGAATGCCGATCTGGGAAGCGGCATGCGTATCGCCATGAAGGATCTTGAGATCCGTGGCGCAGGCAGCATCCTTGGCGCAGAGCAGAGCGGTAACATGTCGGCGGTGGGCTTCGATCTCTATGCGCAGATGCTCTCGCAGGCGGTGAATCTTACGCGTGAGGGAGAGAGCATATCCGACAACTATCTTCCTGAAGCTCTTTCCGACATCGTGATCAACGTGCCCGATCACACGTACATCCCTGAAGAATATGTGCCTGATGCTGATGAACGCGTGCTCTTCTATCGCAAGCTGGCCAGTGCCGATACGATCGAATTCGTGGACGAGCTAGCGCGCGAGATCATAGAGAAGCATGGCGAAATGCCGCCAGCTACGGTCAATCAATTCCAGAAAGCGCGTTTGAAAGCGTTCGCGAACGAGCACAACATCGCGCAGATATCGGTGACGGGTGGCAAGCTTATCGTCGAGCCTATCACCATCTCGAAGAAGCAGGCATCTGCGCTCCGCAAGAAAGCAGGGCGTTACTTGGCGGACAAGAAGAAGCTCATCGTGCCGATGCGTGTGGTGGGAGAGAGCGAAGATGGCACCACGCTCACTGCGGTGCAGGAATTCCTCGCATCCTTCTTCAGCTCAAACGATACGGAGGGCGCATAGACCTGGCCGTAGTGCGCTCGACGAAAAACGAGCCGCAAGGGTTTACCTGCGGCTCGTCTTGGCTGATCGATCGGGTAATAGATCTTAGCGGATGCTTAGTTATAGGTCCGATGATCGCGGTAATTCGCCAGGTACTTCGCGAATTCCTTTGAGGTATCGGAGTTGCCGATACGCCATGTCTTGTGATCGATGATCGTGCTTTCGAACCCATAATACGAATCGATATGGGCGATCAGCTTGTTCAGGGCTTCAAGCTGTGCTTTAGGATACGCCTCACCTGAACTTCCCTGATGGATGAGTTCGATACCGATCGAGCAGCTGTTCATGCCATAGTCAGGGCAGTAGGATCCGATAGGGGTCGCGCCTTTCATGTCGTCTCGCCCGTCTTCAGGCACGCCGAACTTAGCATTGTGGCCTTTGTTGCCATAGCCAGCATGATGCGCGATCTGATCGAGAGGGACGCATTGTACGATCGTGCCATCCTTGCCGATCACGAAGTGCGCTGCAACGCGCCTTCCGTTGCTCGCCCAACCCGCGATGACATTCTGTGGAGTTCCGCCGCCTTCAGTATCATGGATCACAATGTACTTCTGATATTTGGCTGTTTTCGTACCGTGCGAGAATTGGCTCCTGAAGTCTTTGATGATGTTGACCTGCACCCAGGCGCCATCGCTCCCCACGTAGTATTTGCCGCCATCGACCCAGGTGTTCGTAGCCATTGCGCCGCTGGAAGCAAGCCAGTACCATTTGCCGCCGGTCTTGACCCATCCTGTTTGCATGACGCCGTTAGCATCGGCATAGAACCAGGTGCCACCGATCTTCTGCCAGCCGGTGAGGGTTTTTCCCTGCGCATCCTTCAGGATGACCTTGTCTCCTTCATAGGCGCCGATCGTGCTTATCGCGCCAGAAGATGCAGCGTAGCCGTACTCGTTGTTCTCGAGCTTTACCTGGCAGTTCGCGCGCATTGCGCCACTCGAGGTGAACGAATAGCGCACGTTCTTGACGGTGGTAAGCGCATCAGCGATCATGAGGCCATCTTTTTCAGGCTGTAGCCAATACCATTTTCCACCGCTCTTGAGCCACCCGGTCTTGAGCGCTCCAGAGGCAATCGGGTAGTACCAGCCTTCAGAGAGCTTCACCCATTTGTTCGCATACATCGCGCCTGAGCTATTCGAGATATACCAGGAGTTGCCTGCTTTGTACTTGCCCGTTGCCATCTTGCCATTTGCAGGATCGAGGTAGTACCACTTCCCTCCGCTCTTGAGCCATCCGGTGGTCATAGCGCCAGATTTCTTATAGTGATACCAGATGCCGTCTTCTTTGTTCCAACCCGTCTTCATCGCTCCAGAAGCGGCAAGATAATACGTTGCACCGTTGATGGTGTGCTTTCCTGTTGCCATCTTGCCATTTGCAGGCTCGAGGTAGTACCAGATACCCTTTACTTTTTTCCAGCCAGTGGCCATGGCTCCTGAATTGTTGAAGTAGTACCAATCGTTATCAAGCTTCAGCCAGCCGGTCTTCATGATGCCCGTGCTGGGGTCAAGGTAGTAGGTCTTACCGCTCACCTTGATGAATCCGGTTTGAGCACCTTCGCTGGTCAGGTATTTCCAGCCTGAAGCAGTTTTCTGCCAGGTGCCTTCGGTCTGCTCGACAACTGATAGCGTGGTGGAATCCGCTTCGTTGTCTGCATACGCTGGCAAAACGCTGAAGCTGAGATAGAGAACGAATGTGAGCAAGCAGCCTACGCAAAAGGTGGTCGTTGCTTTCACGATCTTCAGGCTCATGGTAACAACCTTTCTATGAGAAATGATGTTCGGCAGGTTGATATGGTTCGAGTATAACAGCTGAAATACGAGGTCACTCGGTGATCTCAAGAGTGGGTTCGATAGCTTCTTCGGCTGCAGGTGCCTCTTGAGGTGCAGGCGCATTCGAGGGCGCTTCGAGGGTGGTTGCCGTGAGCGTCCGGTGCCCAGCAAGCGGAACGGCTTTTTCGAAGTTCGGAAGCAGCTTGTTGCAGAGATTCACGACCACCCCTACGAACAGCGCCGAGAGGATGGTGCCTTCGCGCACACCGAATAGGCCGCCCATCGCGATGAGCGAGATGATCACGCCGATAACGCCTTGGGACGTGTCGAACGCCACCTTGCATTTTGGGAACGCGATCTTGGTCACCTTCGAAACTGCCAGCACGATCCCTTCTCCAGGGAGCGTGATGAGTGAGGCCTTCACCTGCAGGAAGATGCCAAAGCCCGTCATGAATACGCCCAGTATGGTGTAAAAGAGCTCGAATCCGTAGTTCGGCATAGGGATGAGCTCGCAAAATGGGACGAAGAAATCGATCATCGCTGAGAAGACGAACACGAAAGCGATCTGCAAGAACTGGATCGGGTTGAAATCGCTGCGCAACAAGATGATCTGGATGAGCACGAACAGCACATTCACTGCGAAGGTCCACATGCCGATGGTCCAAGCTGTAGTGAAGCTCAAGACTGCGGGGATGCACGAGATGGGCGAGGTACCGAGCCCTGAAGCGCGGGTGAGTGCGACCGAAGCGGCAACCAGTGCAAGACCGAAGAACATGACCGCAAAACGCAAGATCATGTTCGGAGCGGAGCGATCGAAGAAGGTATGCCAGCGTTCGGTGAAGTTCATGCGACTCTTTTCTTGCGTATGCGTATAAGACTGATGTGCGGATGCAGTTCGATTTTACGCCCCTTTGGCGCACTTAGACCGTGTTTTCGTGCGAATGGAAAAGAGAACCACCTGCAGCAGGGCGGCACGCAGGTGGTTTTGTGTTCGGAGCGTTATTTTGGGATGGAGGAACGAAGGTCTAGCTACGATGTGCGGTGCAGACGAACTGCGCAACGTTGGTTCCCAGGTCGTCGATGATATCGACGGTGTAGAAACCTACGGTTCGACCTGCCTTGTTCGCGCTGCCCGTAGCGATGAGCTTCTCACCCTTGGCGGGGGAGAAGAAGCGGATCGTACAGTCGATAGCAACGGTGGGTTTGTTGTCCATGTTCGAGATGATGGCCATGGTGAAATCCGCCAGCGTGAACATCGCGCCACCCATGACGGTGCCGTTGGCGTTGAGGTGGTTTTCGGTGATGGGCATTTCGCAGATGGCATGATTCGGTGCGGCTTCGATGATGCTGCACTGCGCTTGAGCTGCGAATTTATCCTGGGCGAAGTATGCGCGGATCTCTTCTAATGAATTGGTTTCATCGACCATGGTATCTCCTTTGGGATCGAGGGGTGCAAGAAGAAGGCAATGCCTTGAGTTCGATTATAAACCTAGCTCTTGAATGGAGTCGGGAGGAGCGAAGCTGATCGTTATTCGTTGGTGCTTTGTTTGGAAAGGAAGATCGTAGCGTCGGTTTCGAAGAGATATGCTGCGCCTGTGGGGCAGTAAAGTGCGCAATTGCCGCATGCGATGCAGAGCTGGGGATCGACCACGATCGTGCCAGACTCATCCAAGGAGCGTGCACCAGCTGGGCAGTGTGAAAAGCACGGCTCGTAGCAGTGTTCACAGAGGGCATCATCGACTGCTGCGAGATAGCGGGGAATGTTAGGCGCTATCTCGGGATGCTCTTCGGCAGTGTTCGCCACGAGCGTAAGGCGTGGCCAGGGCTTACGCACCACAAGATCGGGCGTTGAAGGAATATGCTGGTGGTGATGAGCATTTTGCGCATGACCCTGTGCGCGCAGATGGGCTTTTTGCTCGTGGAACTTGGCAAGCGTGTCGTTGTAGCGCTTGCGATGCTTGCCGCTTGCGATATCTGCTGCCTCATGTGCGAGCGAGGTTGCGACACCGCGTCGGTGGAATTCATCGGAGGTGGCCTCGAAGAAACGGCTCAAGATATCGGTCTTTTCGGGAAGGCGCTCGGCTTTGCCCATATGGATGCGGCTCCAGCGCTCACCTAGATTCACGGCGTGGGTGAGCAGTGCCTTCGCCTCGGGACCTGCGGTGGGGCAATCGGTGCAGAGCGAGAAGTTGCAATAGATCTGCAATTCAGGGTTCGCTTTGAGGGCAGCCAGCCAGAATTCGGGCGCGACCGCGCCGATGCAAGGCAGGACCACGACGTTGGGATGCACTTCGAAATCTTCAGGAATCTGATCATAGCAGGTGAAGAAGACTGGCTCGCCCTCGCCGGAGAGGCGGCGAACCTTGTCGAGCAGGTCGTTCATCGTGATGCGTTCGGTAACGAAGGCATCACAGATGCCGCAACAGAGTCCGCAGCGGGTGCAGAATTCTTCGTCTATGTGGGGGCGATCCTGTTCGTCGAAAAGAATAGCATCGTAGGGACAGACGAAGGTGCACCGTTCGCATGTGCTGCCAGCAAGGCGGGTGCAGAATCCTGGGAGGACCGAGATGGGAAAGCGCGGGTCTGTTGGTGGAGCAGGGGTTTCTTTGACTGCTTCGCTGAGAGCATCACCAGAGCTGTTGATCGCCTCTTCAACAGGAGCTTCGTCGTTCTGCTCGGTTTCGCTCGCTGCTTCGGACTGGCAGGCATCAGGCGCCTCAGCAGTCTTTTCTGCAGTGCGTGCTTCGCTATCTGCAGAAGGTCCAGGAGCGCTTTGGGGCATGAACGCCGCACCGGCTGCAAATGCTTCAAGAGCAGCAGGCGAGATCGGTATGCTCCTGTCTTCGCTCATGGCAGCCTTTCGTTTGGTTCATTAAGGCTCATTAGGCTCGTGAGGCAACCCGCGCGACTAGGCGCCGAACACTTTGGCCAGCGTGTGGTCGATACGTGCGAGCACATCTTCGCGCTTCATGAGTTCGATGCTCTCGAACAGCGGCGGCGAAACCTGTGAACCAGTGACCGCAACACGGATGGGTTGGAAGACGAACTTCGCTTTCAAGTCGAGCTTCTCGGTGAGCTCGCGCACCGCATCTTGCAGCGGGTCGCACTGCCATGGGATCGATTCATCGGCCAGGATCGCGCGCGTTTCGCGCAGCACTTCATCGGCGCGTGCGCCTTCTTTGAGCAGGTTCTTCTTCACTGATTTCTCATCGAGCGTCACGTTTGGCCCATCGAAGATGAACGAGAGCTTCTCGACTGCATCGTTCAGGTGCTTCGAGCGTTCTGCAACGAGCGGATAGAGCTTCTCGAACCACTCACGGTTGGCTTCGATATCTTCAGCGCTTGCAAGACCTGCTTCGATGAAGAAGGGAGCGACCTCATCCACCCAGGCAGCAGCACCCATATTCTGGATATAGATGCCGTTCATCCAGTCGAGCTTCTCTTCGTCGAGGATCGCATCCTTGCGCGTCACGCGATCGAGCGAGAACTCGCGGCAGAGCGTATCGCGATCGATGATGGTCGTCTCGCCGTCGAGCGACCAGCCCAAAAGCGCAAGGAAATTGATGAGCGTATCGGGCAGATAGCCCATCTCCTTGTACTGCTCGACCGAGGTGGCGTTGCGACGCTTGGAAAGCTTGCGACCATCCGAACCCAAGATCATGGGGAGATGGGCGAACACCGGAACGTCGTAGCCAAGTGCTTCGTAGATGAGGATCTGGCGCGGGGTGTTGGAGAGGTGGTCGTCGCCACGGATAACGTGCGAGATGTTCATGAGCGCATCGTCGCAGACCACGGCGAAGTTATAGGTGGGGGTGCCATCGGAGCGCACCAGGATCATGTCGTCCATCACGTCTGCCGGGAAACTCATGTGGCCATAGACCGCATCGTCGAATTCGATCGGGCCGTGATCGAGCGGCACCTTCAGACGCCAAACATGGGGCTCTCCCGCATCGATGCGCGCTTGCGCCTCTTCAGCAGAGAGGCTGCGGCAGGTGCGGTCATAGCCCGAATAGCCGCCTTCGGTCGCTTCGGCGGCAGCGCGTTTCTCGTCGAGCTGCTCCTTTGTGCAGAAGCACGGGTAGACCATGCCGCGTTCTTTCAGGCGCTCGAGCGCATCTGCGTAGGTGTCGAAACGTTCGGTCTGAAGGTAAGGGCCATGGTCGCCGCCTACTTTGGGGCCTTCGTCCCAGTCGAGGCCGAGCCAGCGCATCGCGCGCAAGATGATCTGCTTGTTCTCTTCGGTGGAGCGCTCGGGGTCGGTGTCCTCGATGCGCAGGATGAAATCGCCATCGTTAGCACGTGCGAATGCCCAGTTATAAATGGCCGTGCGCGCGCCGCCGATGTGGAGCTCTCCGGTAGGAGAAGGAGCGAAACGGACGCGTACGGGTTTCTCGGAAGCAGTCATCGGTATCCTTTCAAGCTTTCAAAAGGTGAAGTGCCTGTATTCTACAACGCGCGCGCCTAGTGCTTCACGAAGCGCCCGATGAACGAGACGATCAGGCAGGCGAGTATGCTCACGGCGACCCAAACGATCCCCATGCCCATCCAGAAGCTTTCGGGGAAGAGCGTGATCAGCAGCGAATCGGCAGGGAATATCCAGCTGCCGCCGGTGAAGAAGAGCGTGTGGAGTTGACCGAACAGCGAATCGAAATCGACGAACGCCCAGATGCCAAGCGCAACGATGATTCCGATCACGGCAAGTGGGGTCGCGAACATGATCCAGCCGGCAAGCTTCCTTCGTCTGCGCACGATGAGCAGGATGATCCCTACGGCAGCGAAGACCAGGCTCAAGATGATCATGATGCGCGAGGTGGCGAACACGGGGATGCAGTCTTCCAGGTGATCCACCGCGCTTGCGGGTAGGGTGTAGATCGAGAGCAGGTTGCCGGCGCCGATGCCGCCAGCGTAGAGGTTCCCGGCCGCGTTTTGGCCGGTGTTGCCTGCGGCGAGCGTGCGCTCGATGTCGGGGAAATGCTCTTCGAGGGCGGTTCGCACGCATGCTTCGAGCTGCGGGCGCCCGGTATCGTCGATCGAGAAGGAACGCACCGCTTCGGCGAGTTCGCTCATGGTGTCTTGCGGGTAGGTCGCTTCGTTCCAGCCGGAGAAGTTATTGCCGAGCAACTGGGTGGTCTGCGGCATCATGCACACCACGAGCCCTGAGCCGAACAGGCCGAACGCCAACAGAACGGTCGTGAGAGCAGCAGCTACTATGTCGATCGCACGTTGCACCATAGCTCAAGCTCGATCACGCACGCGAATGGTGGCGGCGGTCATGCCGTGGTGCTCCTTGCTAATCTCAGGAAGCGGCCCGAGGCGCGAGAATACCCCTGTGAAGGTGCCATTGTAGAGGTAGAGTCCGCTGATGTTGTTGTAGAGCACCCCTTCGCGCTCGACCTCTTCGACGCTTGTAGCAAACCCTTGTTCAACGAGCCATTCTAGGTCGGCGGCAGAAGGGATCGTCTTCGTGCGATAGGGCGTAACGTAGCGCTGCACGAGGAAGGGCGCACCAGCTGCCCCGTTCGCGAAACGGTCGATGAGCGCGTTCCATTCCTCTTCGCTGCATGCTTTGCCGGCATACACGTCGGCCGCGCCATAGTTATCGGTGGGTTTGATGATCCAGTCGTCCTTGTTCGCGCGTACGGCGGCAAGGTCGCAGTCTTCATCGGTAAGGAAATAGGTGGCAGGAATCTGCTCTTCGATGAAGGCATTTTCCTCATCGCTCAAAAATGCCTTCGTGAGCGGATGCTTGAGCGCTTCGAAGATCTGCTTGTCGTGCACGATATGGCCGGAGAATGCCCCGATGAGCGCTACGGCTTGCGCACGCACCGCGCTGATGAGCTCCTGCGATTCATCCCAGTGCTCGAGCACGTCGTTCGTGACGCAACGACGCCAGATCGCGTCGATCTGCTGACCGTTGCCATCGCGCAACACGGTGCCATCGAAAGACAGGTCGCGCACGTCGGCGATGACGCATTCATAACCAGCCTCTTCGAAGTATTCGCTGAAGATGCGGAATTCATCGACCACACCCACATCCAAATAGTCGCAGATGGCAAAGCGTGGATGCGCTACCTTGTTCTTGAAGGTTTCATAGATCGCGATGAATTCGGCGACCCAACTTTTGAAGAGCTCGCACGACTCAAGTTGGTGGTGCGCTGCGAAGCGCGTGAAGGTTTCGCTGCCTTCGATGCTGTGAACGATCTCGCGATCCTCGTTGAGTCCCGCAGAACCATCGCCGTTAAGCTCGCAGAACGCGCTTTCGAGCGTGTCTTCGTTGAGGAAGATATCCACGCGTGCAAAGGGGAGGATGGCATCGTAGCCGCGGGGGAGCAGGATGAGCTCCACCAGCCGCGGATCATAATCGAAGATCGTGCGATAGGATCCGTCGCTGCGATAGCGTTCGATCACCTTGCACAGGATGGTATGGATCGTTTCCGAGATGAAGCGAAAGCGCTCCCAGACTTCGTCGTTGTAGAGGCGGGGAATGAAGCTTGCGCCCACCACGCGATGATGGACGATCGCGCTTGACTGGTCCATGTAGGCGCGCGCCGATCGCTTGCCAGCCAGATCGCCATCAAGTGAGTTCATCGTATCGAAATACTCTTGAGTGAGCATCGCGTCGCTTATCATGAGTCGGCCTTTCTTCTTCGGTCGGCGAAGAACGATAGGTTCATCGGTAGAACTTTTGCTCGGTTCGTTGCAGAAAACTATTTGTTCTCAAGCTGCTTTCAATAGTAGCGCAACCCTATTTCGACAGTTCTCAGCATTCTGTTGAAAAAAACGCGCTTGAGCGGGGAGCACGACGCCAGTGGCGTAAAACGCCGCTAGAAAAAACGAAGAAAATGGCATAATAACAAATTGTATTTTCGAGACATGACTCAGTCCTGCTTATAGATAACGAAATTTGAGGGGGATCTTTTATGGGCGCAACAGACGCAATGAAAAAAGCAGCGATCACTAAACTGATGAACTATCTTCTCGCAGATCCAGAGAAGAATATCAATAAGATCATGGATACGCTCGAGCCGCTTCTGCCGAAATCGCTCTTCCCGAGCCAGCGTGAGTCGATCCGTAACGCGATCGAGCAGAAGAACAACTGGTATCAGCTCATCATGAAGATCATGACCGATATCAACCCTGAGGTGCGCGATGACCTGCTGAAGACCTTCGTCATCGATGCGAACCTCCTTGCTTGGACCCAACAGGAGAAGAGCCGCAAGAAGTACGAATGCAACATTCCGTGGGCCATCCTGCTCGACCCGACCAGTGCTTGCAACTTGCACTGCACCGGTTGCTGGGCGGCCGATTATGGCAATGCGCTCAATCTCTCCTATGACGATATCGATTCGATCATCACGCAAGGTAAAGAGCTGGGCGTTCATATCTACATCTACACGGGCGGTGAGCCGCTGGTGCGCAAGAAGGACCTCATCAAGCTCTGCGAAGCTCATCCCGATTGTGCGTTCCTCTGCTTCACGAACGCAACGCTCATCGACGAAGAGTTCTGCCAGGAGATGATCCGCGTCAAGAATTTCGTTCCTGCTATCTCGGCGGAAGGCGATGAGGCTTCTACGGATTCACGCCGTGGCGAAGGTACCTATCAGAAGGTCGACGAGGCCATGGACCTGCTTCGCTCGCATGGGCTGCCCTTCGGCGTTTCCATCTGCTACACCTCAGTGAACTCAGACAGCGTTACGAGCGAGGAATACATCGATTGGCTGATCGACAAGGGCGCGCTCTTCGCGTGGATCTTCACCTATATGCCAGTTGGCAAGGATTCTCCGACCGATCTCATGCCTACGCCCGAACAGCGTGAGAAGCTCTACCTCTTCAACGACAAGATGCGCCAGACGAAGCCGCTCTTCACGCTGGACTTCCAGCACGACGGCGAATATGTTGGCGGTTGCATCGCTGGTGGACGCCGCTATCTGCACATCAATGCGGCAGGCGATGTCGAGCCGTGCGTGTTCATCCACTATTCGAATGCGAACATCCACGATTCAACGCTGCTCGATTGCCTGCGTTCGCCCATCTTCATGGAGTACTACCACGAGCAGCCCTTCAACGATAACTACATGCGTCCCTGCCCGATGCTCGAGAATCCTGAATGCCTCGAGTACATGGTGGCTGAATCAGGCGCGCATTCTACAGACTTGGTCGCGCAGGAAAGCGCTGAAGAGCTGTGTGCGAAGACCAAGCCTGCTGCTGAGGCATGGGCACCGGTCGCAGAGCGCCTTTGGACCGACAAGGAAGGTCCGCGTGTCAAGAACCGCGAGCGCGATAACATCGGCATGGCGGAGACTGACATCGCGAAGTTCAAGAAGGACGGTCGCGTGATCCGTGGTGCTTGGGATCCCGAGCGCGATCCTCGTTCTGCTATCGCGCAAAAGACCGAAGCATCCAAGTAAGCGAATAAGAGAACAGAAAGTACGATACTGATATGGCTAATTCCTCTTACATCTTCACGAGCGAGTCGGTAACGGAAGGGCACCCCGACAAGATCTGCGATCAGATCTCGGACGCAGTTCTCGATGCTATCCTTGCTAAGGAGATCGAGCTTGCTGAACAGGGCTATATCTCTCCTTCTGGCGCACCCGCCGATCCGAGCGCGGTGCGTTGCGCCTGCGAGACCATGGCTACCACAGGCATGGTGCTCGTAACGGGCGAGATTCGCACGCAAGCCTATGTTGATGTGCCAGCTATCGTGCGCGAGGTGCTCGAAGACATCGGTTACAACCGCGCGAAGTATGGTTTCGATGCCACCACCTGTGGCGTGCTCAATGCGATCCACGATCAGTCTGCTGATATCGCTCAGGGCGTCGATCAGTCCTTCGAAGCGCAGAAGGGCGAAGCCGAGGATAGCTATTCCGAGATCGGCGCGGGCGACCAGGGCATGATGTTCGGCTATGCCTGCAACGAAACGGCAGAGCTCATGCCGCTTCCCATCTATGCAGCGCATCGTCTTTCCGAGCGTCTTACCAAGGTGCGCAAAGAGGGCATCCTGCCTTATTTGCGTCCTGATGGCAAGACTCAGGTGAGCGTTCGCTATGAGAACGATAAGCCGGTAGGTATCGACAAGATCGTCGTTTCTACCCAGCATTCTGAGGATATCGATCCTAAGCAGTTGCGCGAAGACATCATCGAGCAGGTCATCGCGCCGGTATTCGCTGGTCTCGATCTTTCCTATGAGGGCGCCGAGATCTTCATCAACCCGACCGGTCGTTTCGTGATCGGTGGTCCTATGGGCGATGCGGGTCTTACTGGCCGTAAGATCATCGTTGATACCTATGGCGGCATGGGTCGTCATGGTGGCGGCGCGTTCTCGGGCAAGGACTGCACGAAGGTCGATCGTTCTGGCGCGTATGCAGCCCGCTGGGTCGCTAAGAACGTGGTTGCAGCTGGCCTTGCTGATCGCTGCGAGGTCCAGATCGCTTATGCTATCGGTGTCGCGCGCCCCGTTTCGATCATGATCGAAACGTTCGGCACGAACCATGTTCCGCAAGAAGAGATCGAGGCGGCAGTCGAGAAGGTGTTCGACCTGCGTCCGGCAGCGATCATCGATGCGCTCGACTTGCGTCGTCCGATCTATCGTAAGACCGCAGCGTATGGCCATTTCGGTCGCGAACTTCCAGAATTCACCTGGGAACATACGAACAAGGTTGAAGATTTGAAGGCAGCTTGTCCGTCGCTTTCGTAAGCGTACGCGCCTGCGCTATACTAGCGCCATTATGACCTACGCTTCGGTGATCCTCGACATACCCACGCAAGCACTCGATAGTGCTTACACCTACGCATTACCAGCCGATCTCGCACACGCGCAGATCGGCTGTGCTGTTCTCGTGCCGTTTGGTGGCAGGAAAGCGATCGGGTATGTGGTGGGCTTGAGCGAAGAGGAGCCTGAGAACGTGAAGCGCCTGAAGTCCATCGAGGCGGTGCTCTCCGAATCCTATTTCGATGAAGCTGGTGCTGAACTTGCCTTCTATCTTTCCGAGCGCTATATCGCGCCGCTCTCATCGTGCGTGCGCTTGCTGCTGCCCCCAGGAGCAACTCCGAAGATGAAGCGTGTGGCAGGTGCGTGGGAGGTGCTCTACCCGAAGGTCCAACAAGTCGATGAGCGCTGGGCATCGCGTCTGCCTGCTGCTGATGAGTACACGCCGCGCAAGTCTGCGGTGAAGCAGATCGCGATCCTTGAAGCGCTCAAGCAGGGCGACCTGAAGGTTGCGGACTTGAGCGCCGAATATGGTTCGGTCTCAGCGGTCATCAAAGCGCTTGAAGAGAAGGGCGTGATCGCTGTTGAAGAACGCAGACGTGTGCGCGGCGCGGCAGAGATCAGTTCGGCCTTCACCAAGCGCATCCATGAGCGCCCTGTCTTGACGCCTGATCAAAGTGCTGCACTTGAAGTGATCGGTGCGGCTCAGCAACACGCCAATGGGGAAGTGGTAGTGCTCGATGGCGTTACGGGGTCGGGCAAGACCGAAGTGTTCCTCTGTGCGATCGAGGAAGAGCTGAAGGCGGGGCGCAATGCGATCGTGCTCGTGCCCGAGATCTCGCTCACGCCACAAACGGTGGCGCGTTTCCGTGGACGCTTCGGTGATACGGTGGCGGTGCTTCACTCGCGCATGAGTCAAGGGGAGCGCTTCGACCAGTGGGATCTGATCCATTCAGGCGAGATCCGTGTGGTGGTGGGTGCGCGCAGCGCGCTCTTCGCTCCGCTTGCGAACGTGGGTATGATCATCATCGACGAAGAGCACGAAGGCAGCTATAAGCAGGACCAGGCGCCGCGCTATGTGACGCGTGATGTGGCAGAATGGCTCGTGCGCAGGAATGGCGCCACGCTCATCTTGGGTTCGGCCACGCCCTCGATTGAGGCGCTCCATCGGGCGAAGACCGACGATTCGTGGCATCAAGTGGTCATGGCAAGCCGCGCCAATGGCAAGCCGCTGCCTGATATCCAGGTGGTCGATATGGCGCGCGAGTTCGGCGCGGGCAATCGCAAGATGTTCTCGAAGGCACTCCAGGATGCGCTCGATGAAACGCTCGACAAAGGCGAGAAAGCGGTCTTGCTGCTCAACCAGCGTGGGTTCGCGCAGTTCTTGCTCTGCCGCGACTGCGGTTTCGTGCCTGAATGCGAATCCTGTTCGACTTCGCTCACCTATCACGAAGAGGGCAATCGGCTTGTTTGCCATCACTGCGGTTATGAGATCCCCGCTCCCGTTACCTGCCCCGATTGTGGCTCGCCTTACCTGAAGCGCTTCGGTGCGGGAACGCAGCGCGTTGAAGCGGAGTTGCGCGTTTTCTTAGGAGAGCGTGCCTGCGAGGTCGTTCGCATGGACGCGGATACCACGGCGCACAAGGGTGACCATCAGCGTTTGCTCGAACAGTTCGCGAAGGCGGATGCGGCAGTGCTCTTAGGTACGCAGATGATCGCGAAGGGGCTCGACTTCGACGATGTTACGCTCGTGGGTGTTATCAATGCCGACACCATGCTCCATCTTCCCGATTTCCGCAGCTCTGAGCGCACCTTCGATCTGATCGAGCAGGTGGCCGGGCGCTCGGGTCGTGCCGATCTTCCTGGTAAGGTGATCGTGCAGACCTACAGTGCGCATGATGACGCTATCGCTGCAGCTGCGCGCTATGATCGTGAGAGATTCCTCGAGCAAGAGCTGAAACTGCGCCATGATCTTTCCTATCCGCCGTTCGTGCGTATGGCGAATGTACTCATCTGGGGAGAGCGCGAGTCTGAAGTGATTGGGGTTGCGCAGCAGCTCTTCTTCGACCTTATGAAGCTTAGTGAAGAGCGGGGCGCACAAGGGATACAGATCTTTCCGCCCACGCCGTGCGTGCTTTCGCGCCTCAAGAAGAACTTCCGCTATCACATCCTCATCAAAGCGCAGCCCACCGAAGACATCTCCGCTTTCTGCATCGATTACTTCCGCTCCCGCAAGCCTCACAAGACTGTGAACGTCTCGATCGACATCGACCCCGTGAGCGTACTCTAAGTACATGCAGCACGCCTAAGGGGTTATCAGTGGTATCTTGGCTCGATCAGCGCCGAGCGCGAGACACAAGGTTCCCCGTTTCCCTGTTCGCGAATCTGCATTTTGCAGATTCGCTCATGCGTCACTACTTTTCTCGGGTTTTATTAATAATTAGAGTGTCGGAAAAGAGTCACCTCGTTGCCTCACCCTCTCCGCTGATCGAGCCAGCCAACCAGCTTGGCTAAGCGGTGAAGAGTGGGGTGGAGAAGTAGCGCTCGCCGGTATCGGGGAGGATGGTCACGACGGTCTTGCCAGGGCCGAGGTGTGTTGCAAGACGGCGTGCGATGGCAACGTTGGTGCCAGAGGAGATGCCGCACAAAATGCCTTCTTTGCGTGCGAGCTCACGGCTCGTTTCGAGAGCCTCTTCATCGGAGATGAGGCAAATATGGTCGTAGATGCCTTCGTCGAAGATGGCAGGAATGAGCCCGTCGCCGATGCCTTGCTGCAGGTGGGAGCCTATTTCGCCGCCTGAAAGAATAGCAGCATGCTCTGGTTCGGCGACCCAGATCTGAAGATCGGGATAGGCCTCGCGTAAAACGCGTCCAACTCCTGAGATGGTTCCACCTGTGCCGAATCCAGCGCAGAATCCATCGATCGGCGTATCGATATCGCACAAGATCTCTTGCGCCGTACCTGTTTCGTGCGCAACGAGATTGTCGGCGTTCTCGAACTGCTGAGGGATGTAGACCTGCGGGTCGTTTTCGGCCATTTCGTTAGCGAGCGCGATGCAGCGCGCGATGCATTCGCCGATATCGCCTTCGTCGTGCACCATGATGACTTCCGCACCGTATTGTCGGACGAGCTCATGGCGTTCGTGCGAGACCGAATCGGGCATGATCAGCACCGCCTTGTAGCCCTTCACCGCACAGACGAGCGCGAGTCCAATGCCTTGGTTGCCACTGGTGGGCTCAACGATGATGGAATCAGGACCGATGATCCCCTGCGCTTCGGCTCCTTCGATCATCTGGAGCGCAGTGCGCGTCTTGATCGAACCGCCCACATTCAACCCTTCATACTTCACCACGATGCGCGCCTGGTCAGGCGTGGTCATATGGTTGAGCTCGATCAGCGGGGTATTGCCGAGCGCGTCTAAGATTGTGCGATAGACCATCATGATTCCTTATGCATGAAGGGGAGATTTCGTTCACACAATCATAGCCGATTTAGCTCTGTTCGACGGCTCGGAGGATAGCGAGCGCTTCAAATGTGCTGGGATTGGGCGAAAGATCGCATGGTCTGTTCGTGTGCGGTAACGCCTTTCCTGATAATGTTGAGCGCATGAGCGGATTTGGCTGCTATGCTGAATTCTTGTTTATCAATCAGTGCGGTAAGGGAATGCGTGATGGAGATTCTTGAACAGATCGATGCCTTCGTATGGGGGCCTGCGATGATCGTTCTTCTTTTGGGATCGCACATCTTCCTCACGTTCCGCACGCGTTTCATCCAGCGGAAGATTCCGCAAGCCATCAAGATGTCGCTGAAAAAGACCGAAGGTGAAGGAGATATTTCTCCCTTCGGGGCGCTTGCCACAGCGCTTGCGGCAACCATTGGCACCGGCTCGATCGTGGGCGTGGCTACGGCGATCTTGGCGGGTGGTCCTGGCGCGATCTTCTGGATGTGGCTTACGGGTGTGTTCGGCATCGCCACGAAGTATTCCGAGGTGTTCGTCGCGATCAAGTATCGCGTGAAGGATCACAATGGCAACATGCTGGGCGGCGCCATGTATGCCTGGCAGCGTGGGTTCACGAAGAATGGCAAGGTGCCTTGGTATGCGCGCGTGGGTGCGGTCGCATTCGCCCTCTTTGCGGCGATAGCGGCGATCGGCACGGGATCGGCAGTGCAGGCATCGGCGATGACGGGCATCATGACGTCGAGCGGTCTTCAGGTCGAGCCGTGGATCATCGGTATCGTGATCGTTGTGCTGGTCGCGGCGGTCATCTTTGGCGGCGTGAAGATCATCTCTGATGTGTGCGAGCGCCTGGTGCCGGTCATGGCGATCGGCTACGCTCTTGGCTGCGTGATCATCCTGGCGTTGAACTGGGCGTATTTGTGGGATGCGCTCGTGCTCATCTTCGAATGCGCGTTCACGGCGAAGGCTGCCTTCGGTGGCGCAGTGGGCTCGGGCATCATGGTGGCGCTCCAGTTCGGGTGCGCGCGCGGGCTCTTCTCGAACGAGTCGGGCCTTGGTTCGGCACCGATCATCGCGGCGGCAGCGAAGACGAAGAATCCTGCCGAGCAGTCGCTCATCGCGATGACGGGAACGTTCTGGTCGACCGTGGTCATCTGCGCGCTCACCGGCATCGTGCTCGTTTCGACGATGCTCGCCTATCCGGGCATTCAAGATGAGATCCTGAACAACCCGACCATCTTCTCGGGTGCTCAGCTTGCAAGCCTTGCCTTCGCGCAGATCCCTTATCTAGGCACGCCGCTCTTGGTGGTGGGCATGGTCGCGTTCTCGTACTCGACCATTCTGGGGTGGTCCTACTATGGCAGCCGCGCCATCACCTATCTGTTCGGCAAGCATGCGATCTTGCCCTATCAGATCCTCTATGTGGCGGCGGCGTTCTTGGGGGCGATCGGTATCGGCGATATGGTGTGGGTGATATCCGATATCGGCAATGCGCTCATGGCTATCCCGAACATCATCATGGTGCTGTTGCTCTCGGGGCTCATCGCGCGCGAAACGAAATACTACGTCTACGACGGCAACCTCGATGAAGAGGACAAGAC
This sequence comes from uncultured Eggerthella sp., assembly GCA_958409415.1. Classification (GTDB taxonomy): domain Bacteria; phylum Actinomycetota; class Coriobacteriia; order Coriobacteriales; family Eggerthellaceae; genus Anaerotardibacter. The sequence goes on from CATYMO010000003.1 coordinate 223,444, forward strand.
TCCGATCCCCATCGTTGAGTCGAAGTAGCCCTTCTTTAATAGTGTGCGTGGATATAAGAGCGAACGCGCGAAGAAAACCCTCCAGGGTTCGCGGTGCTATTTCAGGATGCGGGTGTATTTCAGCACGAGGAACACGATCACGCAGAGGATGACCGCCATCAGAACGGGGTACCACCACAGTTCAGCGAGGGGCAGGCCCGCTACATTCATACCATAGAAGCTGAAGATGATCGTGGGCATCGCGAGGATGATGGTGATGCCCGTCAAGATACGCATGGTCGTGTTCAGATTGTTGTTGAGCACGTTCGAGAAGGCATCGGTGATCCCTTCGAGGATGTCGGTATAGATGTTGCACATCTCGCTTGCTTGCGCGATCTCGATCTTCACATTATCGAGCAGCTCATCTTCATCAGAGGTGATGTGAACCGTTTCTTTGAATTCAACATGCGAAACCGTTGCGCGCAACCCTTGGAGCGAGGTGGTGAAGTAGATCAGCGATTTCTCGAAATCGAGCATGACCAGCAGATCGGAATCGTTGATGCGCTTGCGCAGGAGCTTTTCATACTCGTGGATCTGCCTGTTGACCACACGCAAGCTATGAAGATAGACCTCGCAGATGAAGAGGAGCGTCTTTAGCAGGAACTGTTGGGGATGCGCCGTGTCGATCGCGCTGCTCTTCTTCTTTGCGAATTCATCGAGGTATTCGTTGTGATGAAGGCTGAGCGTGAGCAAGTACTTCTCCTTGGGGATGAAGATGAACGAAATCGGCAGCGTATCGTACTGGGTGATCTTCTTGCCGTGCTGGCAGTCTTCCGAAACGACATACGGGCAGTCGACGATAACGAGCACCTGATCATTATCAGGGTCGATATCTGCATGGGCCGATTCCTCTTCGTCGAAGGCTTTGCTCAGGAAGTTGGGAGAGATGTCCAGGCTTTGGCTGAGCCAGCCGAGTTCCTTTTCGGTGGGCTCGTATACGTTGATCCAGCAACCTGGTTCGGGTTTATCGATGGTTTCGAGCGCGCCATGGTTCGATCGGTAATAGGTGATCATGACAGCTCCTTGTCTTACGCCCAAGTTCGGTTGACCTGCTCATCGCGCAGGGTATTCTTGCAGTTGGTTCTCATGGTAGGGAAGTGTTGCGCGCTGTTGCGGGAGAACGTGAAATCTATACCGAAATGTTGAGTCCGTCCTTGATGAAGCAGCGCAGCGGTTCATTGGAGCTTCTTCTTGCGTGCAGGCCAATCGGGCATGACGCGATCCATGAGCGCATGGAATCCTGGTCCATGGTTCGGCTCGAGGAAGTGGCAGAGCTCGTGAACGACCACGTATTCTAGGCATTCAGGCGGATAGAGCGCAAGGCGGATGTTGAAGCAGATGCGCCCCGTTTCGGGTTGGCAGCTGCCCCAGCGGCTCTTCATGTTGCGATAGGCGATCGTTTTCGGATGAACATCAAGAATAGCTGCCCACTGTTCGACCAGGGGAGGAACGCAAGCTTTCACGACCGTGCGCCACGCTTCGATCTCTTCTTTGCTCGCCTTCTCGGCACGCGCCGAAGGGGAAGCAGCGATGCGCGCTTGCTGCTGGCGGATCCAACCTGTGCGTGCAGCAACAAAGGTACGGAGCTCGGCTTCGGGAATATGATACGGAGCCGAGAGGCACACTTCTCCGCTCGGAGATTTCACTCGTAGGCGCACTGACTTCATGCGCTTTCGCGTGAGCTTCACCGGGATGCCTTCGATATAGAGAACCTGTTCAGTCAAGTGAAGATGGCTGCTTGTTCGTTAAGCTTGGGGTGTGTCCTTGTGCGAGATGAGCAGCAGGATACCCGATATCAGATCGACGAAGATGAGCGTGCACACGCCGAAGGCAACGGTGTTAGCGCGCGTACCCTTGTAGATGCCCCAGCTGATGACCGTCATCGGGATCATCCAAGCGAGCGGGATGATGAGCCACGCCCACCCTACGCAGGAGATGATGTTCAGGATGAAAGCGATCAGGCGCAGCACGCGGTCTTGGCTGGTCATGGGGTAGATCTGCTCAGAATCGAACACCTGATAGGAGGTGTCTGAGGTGACCGGTGCGGCAGGGGTAGGCTGTGCGGTATAGGCTGCAGCCTGTGCAACCTGTGGGTCTTCCGCAGGAGCTGCGGTGGGGATGGGGGTATAGTTATCGGTCCACTGGGTGCCGTCCCAGTAACGGAGGCGCGAGGTGTCGCCTTCAGGGTCTGGATACCAACCTGCAACTGCTGACATGATGTATCGATCCTTTTCTTTCGAGGGAGTTTAAGGGCGCTCTACGAGCCCCTTTCGTATCTTACCTACTAGCATAGCGTATCCCTTGGCATAAAATGGCAGGGGTGACAAAAAGGTCATAGGGGCGTAACGATTCTTTCACTTCGCCCGGCAACGAGACAGGAATCTTTGCGTGGATGAACAAGCATACGAGAGGATCTTGCGTACGTTTCGCGAGAATAGCAACGCCCTGCTGTGGCTGCGCTTGGCAAATCGTGCGCTCACGCTTGCGGGGTATATCGCGTATCCGCTCCTGCTGGTGCTCGTTGCTCTTGCGGGGGATTGGGTAGCGTTCGCGCGCTTCGTTTTGGTGCCGGCTATCGGCTTTACGGCGCTGAGCGTATTCCGTCGCTACTATGATGCTCCGCGTCCCTACGAGGTGCTCGCGATCGATCCGCTCATCGAAAAAGACACGATGGGGCATTCGTTTCCTAGCCGGCATACGTTCTCGCTCATGATGATCGCCTGTTCGTGGTGCGCTTGGAACGTGTGGGTGGGCATCGCGCTCGTGGTGTGCAGCTGCGCGTTCGGCGTGATACGCGTGATCGGGGGCGTTCATTTTCCGCGCGATGTGGTCGCCGGTGCGCTCTTCGCGTTCCTTTGCGCCTTCGTTGGGTATGTCCTTATCCCTTGGTAAAAAAGTTCGAAGGTTTCAAAAATACCCCCTTTTGAGCGGGGGAGAACTTTTATATAATAGTTCGATGCGCTATAAAGCACACAGTTAGACTCAACGGTAACGAGAGGATCAAGTGTGGCTAAAACCTCTTCAAAAGCTAGTAAGAAAACTACTTTGGAAACAGAAGAAGTAGAATCTTCGAAGAAAGAGACTAAAAAAGCCAAAGCGCCTGCCAAGAAAGCAACAACGAAAAAGGCTGCCACGAAAAAGACGACGAGCAGCAAGAAGAAACAAGAAAAAGTCGCTAAAGAGCAGGTCGAAAGCAAGACAACTGAAGAAACCAAAAAGGCAGCTGCGCAAGTAGCGGCCGAAGAAATCCTCGAAGAGGAACTCGAAGAAGACTTGTTAGAAGACGATTCTATCGAGCCTGATCTTTCTAAACCAGACAAGACAACTGAAGATGATTCCGTCGAAGCGGATGCGAGCCTTTCAGACGACGAACTCCTCGAGGGCATTCCTCAAGAAGAGCTGAAGGCTGCCGCCGAGATCACGGTTCCTCGTGTCTCATCCAAGACCAAGACGGCGCGCACGCGCAAATACAATTCCGACAATTCTGTTGCTATGCTCACGGGCGATCCGGTGCGCATGTATCTCAAAGTGATCGGCAAGGTCTCGCTGCTCACGGCGGCCGAAGAGGTCGACCTCGCCATGAAGATCGAGGCAGGTGTCGAGGCTATGGCACAGCTCGATGCGTCGGAAGAAGAGGGCGGTGTGCCGCTCGAGCGTCGTGAACGCAGGCGCCTTTCCCGTATCGAGCAGGTAGGTCTGGATGCAAAGCAGCAGCTCATCGAAGCGAACTTGCGCTTGGTGGTCTCCATCGCAAAGCGTTATGTGGGTCGTGGCATGCTGTTTCTGGACCTTATCCAGGAAGGCAACCTCGGTCTGATCCGCGCGGTCGAGAAGTTCGACTACACGAAGGGCTTCAAGTTCTCCACGTATGCCACCTGGTGGATCCGCCAGGCTATCACCCGCGCTATCGCAGATCAGGCGCGCACCATCCGTATTCCTGTTCATATGGTCGAGACGATCAACAAGCTCGTGCGCATTCAGCGTCAGCTCCTGCAGTCGCTCGGTCGCGAACCAACCCCCGAAGAGATCGCTGAAGAGATGGGCCTCACGCCCGAGCGCGTTCGTGAGATCCAGAAGATCTCGCAAGAGCCGGTCAGCCTTGAAACGCCTATCGGTGAAGAGGAAGACTCGCAGCTGGGTGACTTCATCGAGGACGATGCCGCGGTCGTTCCGCCCGATGCAGCAAGCTTCTCCATGCTCCAAGAGCAGCTCGCGAAAACGCTCGAGGGCTTGGCAGAGCGTGAGCGCAAGGTCATCACGCTGCGTTTCGGCCTTGAAGATGGCCATCCGCGCACGCTCGAAGAAGTGGGCCGTGAATTCGGCGTCACGCGTGAGCGCATCCGCCAGATCGAGAGCAAGACGCTCGCGAAACTGCGCCATCCTTCTCGTTCCCAGAAGCTCAAGGATTATCTGGAAGATTAATGGAGTCATCGCTTGAGTTTTATGCGGTCTGTCCGGCTGGTTTCGAGCGGATCGTTTCTGAAGAACTGAAGAGCCAAGGTATCAAGCGCATTCGCCCCCTTAAAGGGGGCGTTGCCTTTTTCGGCACCATCGAAGATGCGCTGCGGGCCTGCTTGTGGTTGCGTAGCGCTTCGCGTGTGCTGCTCGTGATTGCACGCATCGGATGTACGAGCGCTGATGAGCTCTACGAACAGGCTCGTGCGATTCCCTGGCAGGAGCATATCGGACCAGATGCTACGATCGCGGTCTCTGCGCACGGGACGAATCGGGAGCTGCGCAACACCCAGTTTTCCGCCATGCGCGTGAAGGATGCGATCTGCGACGAACTGCGTGCGCAAACCGGCACGCGCCCCGAGGTCTCTAAGCATCGCCCGGATGTGCAGATCAACGTGTCGATCCATGCGAAGAAGGCTACGATCGCGATAGATCTTGCAGGCGAGCCGCTCCACAAGCGCGGGTATCGCCAGGAGGGGGAGAACGTCCAAGCGCCGCTCAAGGAAGCCCTGGCGGCAGGGGTGCTGCTGATGAGCCCGTGGGCCCGAGTGGTCGAGGGCTTGAAGGCGGGCACGCTCGAGCCGCAGGATTGCGTTCTTATCGATCCGTTCTGTGGTGGTGGCACGCTCGTTATCGAAGGCGCCATGATGGCAGCCGATATGGCACCGGGTATCCTGCGCGATTATTGGGGTTTTTCGGGTTGGCGGCAGTTCGATCCTGAAGTGTTCGCGCGCCTGCTCGCTGAAGCGGATGCGCGTCTTGAAGCAGGCCTTGCCCGTATGTCACGCATCGTGGGAAGCGATATCGATCCGCGTGCTATCGAGATCGCTCGTGCTCAAGCAGGGCGGGTAGGCTTGGCGGGCTTCATCGATCTTGCGGTTGCGAATTGCGCGGATATGGAAGCGACGCTTGAGGGCTTCGGAGTGGCACAGGCCACGCAAGGTTGCGTGGTGGGAAACCCTCCCTATGGCGTGCGCTTGATGGCACGTGACCTGGATGTCTTCTACGGTGCGCTCCAAAAAGGCCTCGATGCGCTTCCCGATGCTTGGACGCTCACGGTCATCACGCCCGATATCCATTTCGATGATTATATTGGTGCCACACCCTTCACGGAAAGCGCCGTGTACAACGGTGCGCTCGAGACAACCGTGCGCACCTATCAGCTTGGTCAAGCAGAGCACAAGACGCTTTCGCTCGTTTCGCTTTCGGGTAGGGATGTGGTGGTGCCCGTGCTTTCCGATCATCCCGACCAATTCGCGGCACGCCTGCGCAAGAATGCGAAAGCGCGCAGGAAGTGGGCAGAGCAGAATCAGGTGTTCGCGTTCCGCCTCTACGATGCCGATCTTCCTGATTATGCGGTCGCGATCGATCTGTTCCTCGCAAGCGAGGAGGTACGCGCCACGCACATAGAGCGCGCCTTTGATGTGTCCTACCTGCTCATCTCGGAGTATCAAGCGCCAAAATCGATCGATCCGCATAAGGCATATCGACGCTTCGAAGATACGGTGCGCATTGCTGCAGCCGTGCTCGAGATACCACGCGATCAGGTGTTCACGCGCGTGCGCAAGCAAGCGAAGGGTGGCGGGCAATATGCGCGCGGTCGAACGCTTCCTAAGCCGGTGCTCACGCAGGAATCGGGGCTTACCTTCGAGCTCGATCTGGCAAGCTATCTCGATGTGGGATTGTTCCTCGATCACCGCATAACGCGTCGTTTCATCGCCACGCAGGCGAAGGACAAGGATGTGCTCAACCTCTTCGCGTACACGGGAAGCGCGAGCGTGTATGCCGCAGCTGGGGGAGCGAAGAGCGTGACCACGGTCGACCTTTCCCAGACGTATCTCGATTGGGCGAAGCGCAATATGGTGCGCAATGGCTTTACGGGGTCTGCGTATCGTTTCATCAAGGAAGACGTGCGCGCGTGGGTACGTGCGGAAAAGGATCCGCGCCAGGCGAAGGGCGGTCGCATTCGTCGCTACGACCTTATCTTCGTCGACCCGCCCACCTTCTCGAACTCCAAAGCGATGGGCAAGCTCACGTGGGATATCCAGCGCGATCACTTCTATCTTTTGCGTGATGTGTCGAAGCTCTTGCGCCCAGGTGGCATCATCATCTTTTCGGGGAATCTGCGCTCATTCAAGCTCGATGAAGCCGCGCTTGTCGAACAGGGGTTCACGGTACGTGATATCACCGCGAAGACCATCCCTGAAGACTTCGCGCGCAATCCTAAGATCCATTTCTGCTATGTCTTGCAAAAGACAGATGGGCTTGCGCACAAGAGTGCTTAACGTCGGGTCGCGTGTTAGGGGTCGGGTAATTCGGCACATCTCAGATGTGTCGAATTACCCGACCCCTAACACCTCTCACACACGATGAGTGATACCATGTTCCTACACGTTTTTCTGCGTTTGAACTGAATGAGGGGGATCTTTATGGTTGAACAGATCTGTGAAAAATGCGGTGCACGTTATTCTCTCTATGCACCAGCTTGTCCGAAGTGCGGCGCGCCTTCCACGCAGCCCGCTAAGAAGCCCGGTTGTCCTCAGGCACCCGCTCCTGCGCCGAAGCCCGCGAAGGCACCTGCTGCTGCGCCAAAGGAGGCTGCGGATAAGCAGCTCGCAACAGCTCAGGGCGAAAAGAGCGCCACTCAGGTACCTTCAACCATCACGGTCGAGAACGTTTCTGCTTGTCCGTGCCGCAAGCTTGTGGCCAATCCGCTCGCGCTCATCGGTATCGCAGCGGCGGTATTCGGTATCTTCAAGCTTCTGAAGAAGTAGTTAGACTATCAAATAGTTTGACAATCTAATTAAAGTTCCATAGAGTGAAAGACGGCGAGAGCATGCGCTCTTGTCGTCTTTTTGTTTTGCGAGAGGTCAATAGCTTTCGTGAAGCAAAGAGTATTGATCAAAATTAGACGTTCGTTCAACAGTAAGGATGAGTATGAGCTTTGCGATCGTGGTCGATTCAGTAGCAGACCTGAGCGAGGAAGAGTGCGCACGCTTCGGTATCACTTCGGTGCCACTGAGCGTCGAGGTAGGTGGAGAGACGTTCAAGGATCAAGCCGAGATCTCCTCCGAAGAGTTCTATGACAAGATGATCGCTTCTGATACGTTGCCGAAATCCTCACAGCCTTCACCTTCCGAATTCATGGATATCTACAACGCACTCGCCTCCGAGGGCGCTGATGAGATCATCGCGATCCATATTGCTGCGGTGCTTTCGGGAACGAGTGAATCATCCAATCTAGCTGCAAACCAGGTCGAGGTGCCGGTCGAGGTCATCGACTCGTTCAATGCCTGTTCGGGCCAAGGTCTGCTTGCCCTGCTCGCATGCGAGATGCGTGATGCGGGAGCAAGCGCGCAAGACTGCGCACAAGCGATCAAGGATGCCCGCGCTCATACCCGCTTCTTCATCGCGTGTGGCACGCTCGACAATCTGCTCGCGGGTGGTCGCCTTTCTGCTGAAGAGGTCGACGCGGCAACGTTACTCGACATCAAACCGATGATGTCGTTCGACGAACGCGGCGTGCTCAAAGCGTTCGATAAGGCAAAGGGCATGAACGGCGTTATCAAGAAGTATGTCGAAAAGCTCAAAGAGATCACCAAAGATGAAGGCATCCAACGCGTGAGATTCTGCCATACTCGTAACGAAAAGGGTGTTGAGAAGCTCAAGCGCGCTCTTGAACAGGCGGGAATCGATTATATCGATTGCGGCACCTGTTCGTGTGGTGCAACCGTTTCGACGCATCTTGGCATGGGAGCGCTCGGCATGGGCGTGATTCCCGATTCACTCTTCCCTCATAAGGAATGATCACTATGGAAAACGCACTTACAAAAGACGATCTCAAAACGCTCGACGAGCTTCTCTCGAGCACGTTCAATTCGATCTTGCGCATCGAAGAGCGTTCGCTCAACAACCGCCTCACCGAAGGGCTCTCGATCGCAGAATTGCACACGATCTGCGCGGTTGGTTTGCATGAGGCCAATCCTATGAAGGTCATTGCGAACCGTTTGGGCATCACGCTTGCAACGCTCACGGTCATGATCAACAAGCTTGAGAAGCGCAGCTATGTGAAGCGCGAGCGGAGCGAAACAGACCGTCGGCAAGTGCTCGTTGCGCTTACCGCGAAGGGGCGCAAGGCCATGCGCGCCCACGATGCTTTTCACAAGAAGATGGTGGAAAGCGCTCTTGCCGATCTCACCCCAGAAGAAGAAGGGGTGTTCGTAAAAGCAGTCGGAAAGATCAAGGCATTCTTCGATGCCGAATCTGAGAAAGAAGAACAGAAAGGATAGTTCCATGGCAACTCTCGACACGATTCAAAAAGTACTCAACGAAAACCTCGACATCGAGCCGGAAACGGTCACTGTCGATGCGACGCTCGAAGGTCTCGGCATCGATTCGCTCGACATGGCTGAGCTCATCTGCAGCCTTGAAGAAGAACTCGACATCGATTTCGGCGAGCCAGAAGGCATCGAGACCATCGGCCAGCTGGTCACCTACATCGAAGAGCTCTAGGCGTACGGAACAGACTCCATGAAGACACGTGTAACCGAGCTGCTCGGCATCGAGCAGCCGATCATCCAAGGAGCTATGGCGTGGATCGCCGATGCGCGTCTGGCAGCAGCCGTGAGCAATGCGGGCGGCCTTGGCATCATCGCCTGTGGTTCTGCGCCGCTTTCCTGGGTGCGTGAGCAGGTCGAACTTGCGCGCACGCTCACCGATAAACCCTTCGGCGTGAACATCATGCTCATGAACCCTGAGGCGCCGCAGCTTGCGGAGCTCCTCGCCGAACTGCGCGTTCCTGTTATCACGACAGGCGCAGGCAACCCCGGCAACTACATCGATCGGTGGAAGGAAGCCGGTGCGAAAGTGGTGCCGGTCGTGGCTTCTTCGGCGCTTGCGAAGCGCATGGAACGCTGCGGAGCCGATGCGGTCATCGCAGAAGGATGTGAAGCAGGCGGTCACATCGGCGAACTTACCACCATGGCGCTCACGCCTGCCGTGTGCGATGCGGTTTCGATCCCGGTCATCGCAGCCGGCGGTGTGGCAGATGGGCGCGGTTTGGTGGCGGCGTTCGCACTCGGCGCTGAAGCGGTGCAGATCGGCACGCGCTTCCTCACTGCGCATGAATGCGGCATCCATGAGGCTTACAAGCAGAAGGTCCTGGCTGCGAAGGATTCCGACACGATCGTAACCGGGCGCGACAATGGTCACCCGGTGCGTCAGCTCAAGAACAAGTTCTCGCGGGGCATTCGCAAGATGGAAGCCAATACGCAGGTCTCGGCCGATGAGGTGGAAGCCGCGCTCGCGGGATCGCTGCATCGAGCGGTCGAGGGCGATGTCGATAACGGCTCGCTCATGTCGGGCCAGGTCGCATGCTTGATTGGCGATGAGAAATCCGCACAAGAGATCGTGGATGATCTCATGCGCGAGGCGCTTGCTTGGTCGAAAAGCGATCTCCAGGCGATGGCGGATGCTAACGCTGGGCGTGCTTGGAACAACTAGAGAAGAAGGCTCTATGACGGTTTGGATGTGTTCAGGTCAGGGCGCTCAAAGCGAAGGTATGGGCGCCGACCTTCTGGATATCCTCGAGGTGCGCGAAGTGTTCGAGCGTGCTTCCGAGGTGCTCGAGATCGATCTTGTGCACCTTGCAAAAGAAGGCAGCGCTGAAGAGGTGAACGATACGTTCAACGCACAGGCGCTCACTATGGTGCTCACGGTGGCGATCGGCAAAGCCCTTATGGCGCAAGGCAAGAAGCCCGATGCCCTTATCGGCTTCTCGCTCGGCGAGATCAGCGCGCTTGCGCTTGCGGGCATCCTTTCACTCGATGATGCGTTCAAGCTGCTCAAAGTGCGCGCGAGCGCGATGGCCGAGGCTTGCCAGCAGCGTGAAGGTGCGATGTTGGCACTGCTCGCCGCAAGCCACGAAGATGCCGAAGCAGTGTGCGAGGCATGCGCTGGCGAAGATGTCTTGCTGCCGGCGAACTTCAACTGCCCTGGTCAGGTGGTGCTCTCGGGCGACGCAGCAGCGATCGAGAGGGCTGAAGCACACTGGAAGGGCATGAAGAAGAAGTGCGCGCGCCTGAAAACAGCAGGTGGCTTCCATAGTCCGCTCATGACCTCGGCTTCAGAGGCGCTTGCGAACTATTTTGCGGGCAGCGATGCACCGGTGTTCAACGAAGCAGAGATCACGCTCATCTGCAATACCGATGCTGCACCGTTTGTGGTGAGCGAGGCCGCCGAGCGCCTTTCTCGTCAGGTCATCTCTCCGGTGCTCTTCGAACAAGGCGTGAACTATCTCATCGACAAGGGCGAGAACGAATTCGTCGAGATCGGCTATGGCGGGGTGCTCTTCACGATGATGAAACGTATTTCGAAAGAGGTTGATCGTGTGCGCGTGGGAACGCGTGAGCAATTCGACGAGTACGTGAGCACGCTCTAGGCCTGGAGAAAAGAGAAACGAGCATGAACGATAGATCAAAAGATATTGAAGAAGTTGCTGTTGCACCACTTCACCGCGTTGCGATCGTGACCGGCGCAAGCCGCGGCATCGGCGCCGCGATCGCGCAGCGCCTTGCGCTCGAAGGGTATTCGGTGGTGCTCAACTATGCTTCGGATGGAAGCACGGAAGCGGCGTGCGCGCTTTGCGCGGAGCTTTCCGATTTCGCCGCCACGGAAACCCAAGAGAGCCTTGCGCTCGAGGTCGAACAGGCGGCTGAACCGCAGCGTTTCATCGCTGTTCAGGCCGATGTATCGCGCTTCGATGAAGCGAAGCGGCTCATCAACGAAGTGAAGCAGCAGTTCGGGCGCATCGATGTGCTCGTGAACAACGCGGGCATCACGCGCGATGGGTTGTTGGCGCGCATGAAAGAAGAAGCGTTCGACCGCGTGATCGAGGTGAACCTGAAAGGTGCGTTCAACTGCTTGCGTCATGCAGCTCCGCTCATGATGAAGCAGCGCTATGGGCGCATCGTCTCGGTATCGAGCGTGGTGGGGGTTGCCGGTAACGCAGGTCAGGTGAACTATGCCGCCTCGAAAGCGGGCATCATCGGCATGACGAAAGCGGCAGCGAAGGAGCTTGCACCGCGCGGCATCACAGTGAATGCGGTGGCACCCGGCTTCATCGATACCGCTATGACCGATGCGCTTCCCGATAGCGCTAAAGAAGCGATCCTTTCGCGCATCGCAAGCGGAGCTTTCGGCGCGCCCGAAGATGTTGCCAACGCGGTTGCGTTCTTTGCGCAGCCTGAAAGCGAATACATAACTGGCCAGGTGCTTTGCATCGATGGCGGCATGTCGCTCTAGGGCGATCCACGCGCAACAGAGATAACCAGGAGATTTGATATGAACCAAGAAACCATCGTGAATGAACAGGGCTTGAAGATGGAACCAGTCCATCGCGTCGTTATCACGGGCATGGGCGCTCTTTCGCCTGCGGGCAGGGGAGTCGAGGTCATGTGGGATACCCTCATGCAGGGCAGATCATGCATTCGCGCGCTCGAGCCCGAAGAGCAGGAGCGCTTCGGCATGACCGCAGTCGCGCGCATCCCTGGTTACGACCCGCTCGAGATGGGATTCACCAAGAAGGAATCGCGCCGTTTCGCGAAGTTCGTGCAGTATGGCATCATCGCCGCCGACGAAGCGATGGCTCAAGCCAACTTCGACCTCGAAGCGGAGGATCTTAGTCGCTTCGCCTGCGTGTTCGGTACGGGTATTGGTGGCATGGAGATCTTCGAGCGTGAATCGGTCGTGTTGAACACTAAAGGTGCCAAGCGCGTGAGCCCGCTCTTCATCCCGACCATGATCCCGAATATGATCGCGGGAAACCTCTCCATTCGCTATGGGCTCAAGGGTGATTGCTTCACCATCGTAACGGCCTGCGCAACAGGAAGCCATTGCATTGGCGAAGCATATCGTCTCATCCGCCACGGCTATGCAGATGCGGCGCTCGCGGGTGGTTCTGAAGAGGGCGTGACCCCAGTTTCGCTTTCGGGCTTCGGCAATTTGGGCGCTATCACGAAGGAAGCCGACATCACGTGCGCTTCGCGGCCGTTCGACGTGAATCGTTCGGGCTTCGTGGCGGGCGAGGGTGCTGGTGCGCTCGTGCTCGAGTCGCTCGAACATGCGAAAGCGCGTGGGGCGGATATCATCGCCGAGATCACCGGCTTCGGTTCAACGGGCGATGCCTATCACATGACCGCGCCCGAGCCGAGCGGTGAAGGGGCGGTGCGCGCGATGCTCCAAGCGCTCTCGGAGGGCGGCTTTACGCCTGACGATCTGGGTCATCTCAATGCACATGGCACATCAACGCCAGCGAACGACAAGATGGAATCTGCCGCGCTTCATGGGCTTGCAGGCGATCGCGCATGCGAGATTCCGGTCACTTCCGTGAAGGGCGCGATGGGTCATACGCTTGGTGCAGCTGGCGCGCTCGAGGCTATCGTCACCGCGCTTTCGGTCGTGAATTCAGTGGTGCCGCCCACGGTCGGTTTTGCCGAGGCGGATCCCGAATGCGCTGTGCGCGTATCGGCTGAGCCGGTGCGCGACTATCCGCAGAAGGTGGCGCTCTCCAATTCGCTCGGCTTCGGCGGACACAATGCTTCAGTTGCGATCTCGCCTTATGTCGAATAAGGAGGAGACCATGAGAGCACTTCCAACTTTTCCGTGCGGTAAAGAGGGCATCGAGGCGCTTTTGCCGCACCGCGATCCGTTTTTGTGGGTCTCGCGCATCCTCGAATGCGAGCCTGGTGTCTCAGTCGTAGCAGAGCTCGATGTCGATCCTGATCTGCCGCTCTTCCAAGGGCATTTCCCCGGTTACCCTGTTCTTCCCGGCGTCATCATCATGGAGGCGCTCGCGCAAGCTGCCTCGTGCTGCTTGCTCGCGCAGGAAGACAAGGCCGGCTCGCTCGGGTTCTTCGCAGGCATCGACAAAGCGAAATTCCGCGAGCAAGTACGTCCCGGCGATACGATCCGCCTTGAGGCCAACATCACGCGCAATTCGAGCCGCATGTGCGTCGCGGAGGTCAAGGCCTATAAAGGCGATAAGCTCTGCGCTCAGGCGATCCAAAAGTACGTATTGGCAAAGAACGAGATGCAGTGATCTTTTCGCTAGATCCAGCTGCAGACGCAGATACCGAAGAGAAGGTCTAGATGTTCACGCGAAAGAAATATATCCTCATCGAACCAAACGATTCTGCTGATGGAAGTTCGGGGTCGGTGATGCGTGCGCTTGATGCCAAGCCAACCTCGAACCCGGCGAGACCAGCTGACCTGCCACCAACGGGTTCGGTCATCGATCCCACGCTCGTTGCCTATCAGCTCGACACGTTGCTCTCGTATGCTGGTCAGGCAGAGGATGAAACGGCAACTCCTGCGCTGTTGCTCGCAGGATATGGTTCAGCGCTCAAGGAGGCTGTTAAGGCCTTCAAACAGGCGGGAGCGCCGAGCGTGTTCGTAACGGGCACCGCAGATAAGGAGCGCGGTTTCTCTTTTTCAGGGTTTGCGCAGGTCGTAAGCTTGGGAGCAGCGTTCGATAAGCGTTTGTTCGCGAATGAGTATGCACTCGCAGAGGCAGCAGAAGCGTGCGGTGCGCGCTATCTCTTATTGTGCGATGGATCTTGTGCGAGCGATCTTCTGTGTCGCGTTGCCGCTGAAAAGGGCATGCGCGTATTGAGCCCGATGGAGGGTGACAAGACCTTCACCACTTGGGTGGTCAACGAATGCGCACTGGATGCGAGCGAGGCCGCAGGCGAGCCGGTCACGTGGAAGAAGTGCCCGAAATGCAAGCTCAACCATGAGGCGAGCGAGGTACTTGCGACAGGCGGTGTCTGCCCGACTTGTGGAGAGCTCTATCGTCTCACTTCAGAAGAGCGCATCGACTATCTCTTCGATGCCGACACCTTCGAAGAATGGGAAACGGTGCTTCCCGAGACCGACCCTCTTGGTTTTCCTGATTACGATAATCTCTTGAGCGGTATGCGCAAGAAGAGCGATCGCGAGGAAGCCGTGCGCTGCGGCAAGGCGAAGATCGCGAACATCGAAGTGGCGCTCTGCATCATGGAGACCACCTTCATGATGGGCTCGATGGGTTCGGTCGTGGGCGAGAAGATCACCCGCACGATCGAGCGCGCCACGGCACTAGGGTTGCCGCTGCTCATCTTCACGGCTTCAGGCGGCGCGCGCATGCAAGAAGGTCTCGTGTCGCTCATGCAGATGGCGAAGACCTCTGCCGCGATCGAGCGCCATGGGCGCGCGGGGCTGCCGTATTTTTCCATCATCACTGATCCCACTACGGGCGGCGTGACCGCATCGTTCGCTACCGAAGGCGATCTGGTCATCTCTGAACCGCATGCGCTCATCGGGTTCGCGGGAAGGCGCGTGATCGAAGATACGATCCGCCAGACGCTTCCCGAAGGGTTTCAGACTGCTGAATTCGCACTCGAGCATGGGCTGATCGATGCGATCGTTGAGCGCAGTGAGTTGCGCAGTTTCCTTGCGCATGCGCTCGCGATCCACATGGCCTCGATCGAAGAGCGTCGCAATCGTCTTGCCTATCAAAGCGAGACGACCGAAGAGCCGAATGCGCTCACTGAACAGGCACGCTTGCTCGAGAACCTTCAGTCTCCGGGGGCTATCAGGCGCATCACGGGCAGTGTTGAGGGCGACGTGGTGGACATGAAGCTCTATAACTATCGCATGATCGAGCTTGCGCTTGAGAATCCCGAAGCATCCGTCGCTCATCAGGCTTTGCACACGATGCAAAACCCAGCAAGATCCACCCTCTTCTTCAGCGGGCAAAAGGCAGCGCAAAGCTCCAAGCCTGGGGTGCTTTCAGGGGTGAAGAATATCTTCAGCAAGGCAACACGAGCGCTCACGGGTAAGCAGTCCAAGCATCTTTTCGAGTCTGAAGGCTCGGCGATCCGTCGTGAGCTTTCCAAGCGCAGCGTTGCAGATGCTCCTGGGGTCATGCCGCTCGAAGTCGCACGAACGAAAGGCGCGAAAGACGGCGAGCAAGGTGAAAACGCTGCATGGGAGAGCGTGCTGCTCGCACGCAATGTGCATCGCCCTACGGCCAAGTACTATATCGATTCGATCGTTGATGGGTTCATCGAGCTCCACGGCGATCGCGCTTTCGGCGACGATGGGGCGATCCTTGCCGGTATCGGTTGGATCCAGGGCTATCCGGTCACGGTCATCGCTGAAGAGAAAGGCGAAGACCTGAACCAGCGCATCGCGCGCAATTTCGGTTGTCCGCAGCCTGAAGGGTATCGCAAGAGCTTGCGCTTGATGAAACAGGCAGAGAAGTTCGGTCGCCCGATCGTGTGCCTGGTCGATACGCAGGGTGCCTATTGTGGCATGGAGGCAGAGGAACGCGGACAGGGCAATGCGATCGCGGAGAACCTCGTTGCGCTCGCGGGCATCGAAGTGCCGGTCATCAGTGTGGTCTTGGGCGAAGGCGGCTCGGGTGGTGCGCTTGCGCTGGCGGTAGGCAATCGCGTGGCCATGCAGAAGCACGCGGTCTATTCGGTGCTTTCACCGGAAGGCTTCGCTTCGATCCTCTGGAAGGATCGCTCGCGTGCTGCGGAGGCTGCTGCGGTCATGAAGATGAGCGCCGATGAGGCCTGCGAGATGGGTATCATCGAAGAGGTGCTCTCAGAAGGCACGGCGCCAGCACACGAAAACCCCGAAGAGGCTGCTGCGAACGTGCGTGATTTCATCGTGCGCGGTTTGCGTGAGTTGGGGCCGATGAGTGCCGAAGAGCTGCGCAATCAGCGCTACGCCCGCTTCCGCAAATTCTAAAGGTGTCGAACGACCGGGTAGTTGGGACTGCGGACGAAAAGTTGGACCGCTGA
>CATYMO010000004.1:0-146563 GCA_958409415.1 uncultured Eggerthella sp.
GCTACACGGTCTAGAGCGTCCAAGAAAATGTCCGCAGTCCCGTTTGTCACCTTTTAGAGGCGGGCTTGAATCTGGCGAGCGATGCCTGCTGCATCGAGGCCGAGGTCGGCGAAGAGCAAGTCCACCTTGCCTTGCTCGATGAATTCGTCGGGTATGCCGAGCGTGAGCGAATCCACCTTGAGCTCTTCTTCGCCCAGAACTTCGCTCACTGCTTCGCCTGCGCCACCGATGATAACGCCATCTTCAACGGTGACCACCAGTTTCGTTTCTGCAGCCTTGCGAATCGCTTCCTTGTCGATCGGTTTCACCCAGCGCATATCGACCACACGTGCCGAGATGCCCTGCCCTTCCAGCAGGCTTGCCGCACCGAGCGCGTGCTCGACCATGCGGCCAAACGCAAGGATCGCCACATCTTCACCGGGCTTCACCTCTTTAGAAACACCCTCTTCGAAGACCACGGGCTCTTCAGGGATGAGCGCACCTGGGGCTTCACCACGCGGATAACGAAGCACCACTGGTCCGCCAATAGCGAGTGCTGTATGCAATGCAGAAGCCAACTCGGCTTCATCGGAAGGCGCTAGTATCTTCACATGTGGGATCATGCGTGCATAGGCCATATCGAACACGCCATGGTGCGTAGGACCATCATCACCCACAAGACCAGCGCGATCGATAGCGATGACCACGTTCTCGCGCGGGAGTGCCACATCGATTATCAGCTGATCGATCGCACGCTGCATGAACGTGGAATAGAGCGCCACCACAGGCTTCTTGCCCCCGATGGAAAGACCCGCCGCCATGGCAACCGCATGCTCTTCAGCAATACCCACATCAAAGAATCGTTTGGGGTATTCGCGCGCAAAATCAGCCAAGCCCGTACCATCGGTCATAGCAGCAGTGACCACTACGATCGAATCATCCTTGGCTGCTTCAGATTTCAAGGACTGGGAAAACGCTTGGGTATAGGTAAGATTGCCGCCTACCTTCTTCTTTATCTCCCCGGATTCAAGGTCATAGGGTCCCACACCGTGGAACTTGGAAGGGTTCTGTTCGGCAGGCGCATAGCCCTTGCCCTTCTTCGTGATCACATGCACGAGCACTGGCGCGTTCGCTGCAAATGCATTCTTGATAGCCGCCTTTATCGCAGGGATGTTATGCCCATCGATCGGCGGCGTGCAGATGATGCCCAACTGCTCGAAGAGCATCGAATCGGGAATGACCAGATTCTTCACTGACTCTTTCGCGGTCTTACCCATCTTCACCAGGGCCTTACCCGCCGTACCGAACGACTCAAGATGCTCCTGAATCGTATCGCGGCTCTTGCGGTAATTCGAATTCACGCGAATGCTGCCAAGATGCAGTGCCATCGCGCCCACATTGCGCGAGATGGCCATTTCGTTGTCGTTCAGGATGATGACGAGCGGCGTTTGTTCCTGCCCGATATCGTTCAAGGCCTCGAACGCCATGCCGCCAGCAAGAGAGGCATCGCCGATGAGCGCAACGACCTTTTGCTTCTCCCCCGAAAGATCGCGCGCACGCGCAAGCCCGCAGGCGATCGAAAGCGAATCGGATGCATGCCCGGAAGGGTGAACATCATGCGGATTGGTGTGCGGCTTCGGAAAACCTGAAAGGCCTTTGTACTGGCGCAACGTTGAGAATTCATCGCGCCTGCCCGTAAGGAGCATATGCGCATACGATTGATGGCCCACATCGAAGATGAACTTATCTTCAGGGGAATTGATAAGGCTATGGACCGCAAGGATGATCTCGACCGCTCCCAAACTTGAGGCAACATGGCCTCCCGTTTGCGAAGTGGTGTTCAGGATCTCATCGCGAATCTCACCCGCAAGGATAGCAAGCTCTTCATCGGTAAGGAGCGCGAGCATGTTGGGCGATTCGATAGAGTCAAGAATTCGATCCGCCATAGCCTCTCCTTACCTTACCTGCCCAAATGAATTTCGATAATAGCGTGCGAACTAGTTGCTTTCAAGTGCAGGCTCTGCGTTTACGTCTGGCTCAGAAGCGTTCGGGGCTTCTTCACCTGCATCTTGCACGTCTTCTGAGTGCTCTTCATCATAGAGCGCGTTGTTCTCCTGGAGATTCTCCTCCAAAAGCGACGAAGCACGCAGCCCCAGCTGCACAGCTTCTTCATAGAGTTTCAGCGCATCATCCAAAGGAAGATCGTCGTCTGCCACTGCATCGACGATCTCATCGAGGCGCTTCTTCACCTCTTCGAAGCTCTCGGTATTCGCTTCACTCATGCGCTTCCTCCTCGAGCTTGGTCGCGATGCGCCCCAAGATGCCATTCACAAAACGCGGAGAATCTTCGCCACCGAATTCCTTGGCAAGATTGACCGCTTCATTGATGGAAACGGAGATGGGCACTTCATCCACTGAGCGCATCTCGTAAGCTGCCATGCGCAAGAGCGATCGATCGACCACCGGCATGCGGTCGAGCGCCCAGTTCTCGCTCGCTTCTACCAGTTCTGCATCGATCGCTTCCTGATCAGCAGTTGCGCCTTCGATCAAGCGGCGAGCATAGTTACCCAAGAGCTGCGTCTCATCGACGAGCCTTCCCTCTTCGATGATCGTTGCAGGGTCGGTCTCGAGGATCTCTGCCTGATAGAGGACTTGCAAGGCAAGGCGGCGCGCCTCGCTTCGGTCATGTTGATGTTTTTCAGCCATGAGCGCGTGCTAATCCTGGAAGAGGATGCCGTCGACATGAATATCGACGCGATTGACGGTATAGCCAGTCTGCGCGAGAATGGCATCAGCGATAGCCTTGCGCGCATCTGCTGCGATCTTGTCGAGCGAGAAGCCATTGAGCACGGTGATCGAAACGCTCACGTCGATCGTATCGCTCGTGACCTGGCTCACACGCACGCCCTTCTGATCCTGCTTGGACCCGAAGAAGGAAAGGATGCCCGTGCTGGTCTGACCTACGACCGCAACTCCTTCAACATCCTTGAGCGCAAGTGCAACGATGGTATCGAGCACATCAGGAGCAATATCCATGCCTCTCGTTTGCGTGTCTGTCATTATTCATCACCCATTTCGGTTTCAATGAAGTCGGTAAAGACGTTGCCCTCGATGAAGGCAGGATTCTCGAGCACCTGCAGATGGAACGGGATAGTGGTCTTGATACCCTCGATCTCGAATTCTTGGAGCGCACGCTTACCACGCGCGATCACCTCTGCACGATCGGCACCCCACACGATGACCTTAGCGACCATGGAATCGTAGTAGGGCGAAATGCGATCGCCTTGCGAAATATAGGTGTCCACACGCACGCCAGGGCCTCCCGGCACCTTGAACTTCGTGATCGTGCCAGGGCACGGACGAAAATCGTAGTCGGGATCTTCGGCATTGATGCGGAATTCGATGGCGTGCCCATTCGGGGTGAAAGGTGCCTTGTCAGCACAAGAGATCGGTTCGCCCGAAGCGATGCGCAGCTGCTCTTTGATGATGTCAGTTCCGGTGATAGTCTCCGTGACCGGATGTTCGACCTGAACGCGCGTATTCATCTCCATGAAATAGAAGCGACCATCTTGATCGAGCAAGAACTCGATCGTGCCCGCATTCTCATAACCCGTTGCACGTACCGCCTTGATGGCTGCAACGCCCATGGCACGACGAGTTTCGCCATCGAGCGCCGGCGAAGGCGCTTCTTCCAGCAACTTCTGATGACGGCGCTGGAGCGAGCAGTCGCGTTCGCACAGCGAAATGCGGTTATCGTACTTATCAGCTAGGATCTGAACCTCGATATGACGTGGACGCAGCACGAGCTTCTCCAGATAGACATCGCCATTGCCGAAGGCTGCGAGCGCTTCGGTCTTTGCAGCAGTGAACTGGCTCTCCAGCTCTTCAGGGCTGTGCACTTCGCGCATGCCCTTGCCGCCGCCGCCCGCGCTTGCCTTGACGAGGATCGGATAGCCCGCAGCATCCGCGAATGCGCGCGCTTCCTCGACCGTTTCCACGACACCATCGGAGCCAGGGACGGTGGGAACGCCGCAGGTCTTCATGGTCTCACGAGCCTGCGCCTTGTTGCCCATCGCTTCGATGCTCTCTGGCGAAGGGCCGATGAACACGATGTCGTTGTCGGCGCATGCACGTGCGAAATCGGCGTTCTCGGCCAAGAAGCCATAGCCAGGATGGATCGCATCGGCGCCAGTATTGACAGCAGCAGCGATGATCGAAGGGATGATGAGATAGCTCTGATTAGCCGGAGCGGGACCGATGCAGACGGCCTCATCAGCATAGGCGACCGGTGCCGTATTGGCATCTTCGGTGGAATAGACCGCCACCGTCTTCACGCCCAATTCCTTGCAGGCGCGCATGATGCGCAGAGCGACCTCGCCTCTGTTTGCGACTAGTACCTTGTTGAACATTTAGGCACTCTCCGGTCCGATAGCATCATGGGAATTATGCGGCTCGATGTAGAAGAGCGGCGTACCGAACTCCACCGGCGTAGCATCTTCAAGGCAGACCTCGCGCACAACGCCCATCTCTTCAGAGGTGATCTCGTTCATGAGCTTCATAGCCTCAACGATGCAAAGCGTCTGGTTGGCAGTGACCTCGTCGCCCACCTTGACGAAGGGCGGCTCGCCAGGAGCAGGTGCTGCGTAGAACGTGCCCACCATAGGAGCAGTCACGCAATGCCAGGATGCCGGGCGGCTCGCATTGTCCGCAGGAGCAGCAGCAGGTTCAGCTGCAGGTGCAACCTGAGCTGCAGGAACAGCCTCTGCAGGCACCGCAACCGGAACAGCCGGTGCTGCGCACATAGCGCCTGGCATACGAACTGAGATGCGGGCGCCTTCTTCTTCGACAACGATCTCGCCCACGCCGCTTTCCTCAGCGACGCGCACCAGCTCGCGAATCTGATTGATATCCACGTAATCCTCCTCTTTGGTCTGGCTTGATTCCTCTTCAAGGAGGAAATCAACCTTTTCGGATGTGCGATGCTTGCTCAAATAGGTACGCGCCTCATTCGGGAACAGCGCATACATCAAAACGTCCTCTTCAGACTTAGCCAAATCGCCGATCTCTTCTTCAAGCTCGGCGAAGGTGGTGGTGACGAGCGAACCAGGTGCTACATCAGGATCGAGCACCTGCGAATCACCCACGACCTTGGCAACGATCTCTTGATCCATAGGACCAGGAGCTTTGCCGTAGTAACCGCAGATGTAGTCTTTCATTTCCTTGGAAACGACGCTCCAGCGCTTGCCCGTGAGAACGTTGAAGACCGCCTGCGTACCAACGATCTGCGACATAGGCGTAACGAGTGGCGGATAGCCGACTTCAGCACGCACGCGCGGGATCTCTTCCATGACCTCATCCAAGCGGTCGAGCGCATTTTGGATCTCGAGCTGGCTGACGAGGTTCGACATCATGCCACCAGGGACCTGATGCGAGTAGACCTTCATGTGCGTGAGCGAAGAAACGCCGCGCTTGTAGTGGCCGCGCTTGCGCACCTCTTCCCAGTATTCCGAGATCTCGAAGAGAAGCCCCAGATCCAGCCCGGTATCGTAGCGGCTCTCCTCAAGTGCTGCAACGATCATCTCGACTGCGGGATGCGAGTTGCCGAACGCAAGCGGAGCGCTTGCGGTATCAGCGATCGCAGCGCCTGCTTCAGCGGATTTGATGATGTTAGCGGGTGCCATGCCACCGACATAGTGGCAGTGCACGTGGATGGGCAGGCCGATCTCGGCATTGAATGCCTTCACGATGCGCTCGGTACGATACGGCGTAAGCATGCCCGCCATGTCTTTGATAGCGATGGAATCGGCACCCAGATCTTTGAGCTGCTGACCGTATTCAAGGAAGCTATCGAGCGTATGAACAGGCGAGACCGTGTAAGAGATCGCACCTTCGAAGTGAGCTCCGCACTCCTTGATGGCCTCAGCGTTATCCACCACATTGCGGATATCGTTCAACGCGTCGAACACGCGGAAGACGTCGATGCCATTTCGGTGCGCTGCCTCGATGAAACGGAAGCAGATCTCGCGGGAATAATGCTTATAGCCCACAAGGTTCTGTCCACGCGAGAGCATGGACAAGCGAGTGTTCGGCGTTTTTGACTTGATGAGTCGCAGACGATCCCAAGGGTTTTCGTCCAAAAAGCGTAGGCAGGTGTCGAATGTTGCACCGCCCCAGGCCTCGATGGCCCAGTATCCAACGCGATCCATCTTAGGCAAAATGGGCAGCATGTCTCCGATCGACATACGTGTTGCCCAAAGGCTCTGCTGTCCGTCGCGGATCGTTGTGTCCATAAGTTGAAGTTTTGCCAAGTGACTCGCACCTCCTTGTCAAAGAGCACCCGTACGGTCGGGTTGCATGATAGTGAACGACCATTATACGACACGAGGCGCCTTACGCGCCTCGCAATCAAAGGTATTTTCGTTATCGAAACAGAGATTAGACGCGAGTAACATAGCGGCCATCGCGCGTATCGATGCGCAGGATATCACCGTTGTCGATGAACATGGGAACCTGGATGGTCGCGCCCGTTTCGAGCGTTGCGGGTTTCGTGCCACCCTGGACCGTATCGCCCTTGAAGCCCGGCTCGGTATCGGTGACCTCGAGCTCGACGAACATCTGCGGCTCGAGACCGATGAGCTCATCGCCTGCATACAGCAGCGTGACTTCGTCGTTCTCCTTGAGCCACTGTGAGGTATCGCCGACCACTTCAGCGTTGAGCGCGATCTGGTCGTAGGTGTTCGGATCCATGAAGTGATAATCCACGCCATCGTTGTAGAGGTACTGCATGACCTTCTTCTCAAGGCGAAGCGTCTCGAACTTCGTGCCGGAGTTGAAGGTGTAGTCGACCACGCGACCAGAACGGATATCGCGCAGCTTCGTGCGAACGAATGCGCCACCTTTACCTGGCTTCACGTGCTGGAATTCAATGATGACCCAGAGTTTGTCCTTATATTCGATGCACATTCCGTTACGGAAATCAGCGGTAGAAATTGCCACGGGGATCCTCGATTCTTACTCGTTATCTCTGCTTAGTGCGGCTCTATTATAACCATGTCATGGCTACTTTGGGTGATCACGTCATATCCTGTTTCGGTGACCACCCCAAAATCTTCAAGTCTCATGCCGAATTCAGCGGGAAGATAGATACCCGGCTCGACCGTGAGCACCGCGCCGGCTGGCAGCGGCTTCGTATTGCGCGGCGAAAGTGCAGGGTCTTCGTGAATATCGATGCCGAGGCTGTGCCCGAGCCCATGGCCCATCGTGTTGGCGAATCCCCCTTCGGCAAGCACCGCTTCAGCAAACTCGTGGATCTCTGCACCCGTCTTTCCAGAACGAAGCGCCGCTTCAGCAGCCTCGTTGGCGCTTCTCATGGCTTCCCACGCGCGACGCATCTTTTCGGTAGGCTCCCCTACGAACACCGTGCGCGTCATGTCGGAACAATAACCACCGAAACGTGCGCCGAAATCCATTACGATCGCGCTGCCTGGCTCAATGCGTGTGTCACCCGAAAGAGCATGCGGGCTTGCCGCGTGAGCACCTGTCGCGACGATCGTGGGAAATGCGAGCCCTTCAGCACCAGCATCGAGCATGAAGGTATCGAGCGCGCGCTGAACTTGTGCTTCCGTCATGCCCGGCTCGATGATATCCACGATGAACGCGAAGCCCGCATCGGTGATGGCCTGCGCCTTTCTCATGAGGGCGATCTCGAGAGCATCCTTGCTCGCACGCAAACCTTCGATGAATCGCTCGCGCTCGACAAGCTCAGGAGAAGCTGATGCATCCACGAGCGCTTGGGTGAGCATATGGAACTCGCGCAAGGTGAGCGTATCTTCGATCGCAGCGCGCTGCTTGTTGCCGGACGTGCCCACAAGCAGGTGCGCAAGCCAATTCGCATGGCTCGTCCGCTCGAGAGACACCTGGATCTGCGAACCCTGCGCAGCCGTCTCGAGCGCTTCGCCGTAGCGCGAATCGCTGTGAATGATCGCATCCTGCGGTGTGATGATGAGCGCATGCGCAGCCTCATCATCGAAGACGCCCTGGAAGGCGGTGACCCATTTGATGTTGGAAAGATCGCGAATGTAGACCGCATCGAGCTCGTTTTCGATCAGGAGTTCACGGATGCGCGCAATACGGCGCGCCGAAGCCTGCTTGCTCGCCAAAATCAAGCGTTCCCGTTCTTCGGGTGACAGCGCTTCAATACCGAGCGCACTATCGAGCGGATCTCCTGGATGCATAGCGTCTTGTTTCATGACGAGCGCCGCCTCTAAGCGATGCTCTGCTGCCAGGCGCGCAAATGTTCGAGCACGAAACCAGGATCGAGACTGACGATCTCCCAGCTCCCCACATCGCGTGGCAAGACAAAACGAAGCGTATGCGAACGGACCTTCTTATCGGAGAACATGCAGTCGAGCAGCTCTTCGGGATCAGCATGGAAATCGAGCGCAGGCAACCCGAGCGTGTCGAGCAGCTTGTCTTGCGTCTCCACGAATTCGAGCGAGGTGCCGAGCTTCGCTGCCGCAAGACGCGCCGCGAAGCGCATGCCTTCTGCAACCGCCGCGCCATGGGAATAGACCCCATAGCCTGCGCATGTCTCGATTGCATGAGCGAGCGTGTGGCCATAGTTCAAGCATTCGCGCACACCCTTCGTCTCCTGCTCGTCGGCAGCAACGACTTGCGCCTTGAACACCACACTGCGCACGACCGCTTCTTGCGTGATGCTCATATCACGCGCGGCGAGCGCTCCTGCATTATCGCAGAGCCAGAAGAAGAACTCATCCGAATCGATCACCGCCGATTTCGCGATCTCCGCGCAACCGCATGCCCATTCCCGTTCGGGCAGCGTTGCAAGGGTGGCAAGATCAGCGCAGACGAGAAGCGGCTGGCAAAAGGTTCCGACCAGGTTCTTCCCTGCCTCAAGGTTGATGGCGGTCTTTCCCCCGACCGAAGAATCGACCATGGAAAGCAAGGTGGTGGGAACCTGTACAACAGGCAGACCGCGCATGAACGTCGAGCCCGTGAAGCCCGCAAGATCGCCCACGACCCCTCCTCCGAGCGCAATGATGAGCGAATCGCGATTGAGCTTGCAATCGGCCATCGCGTTCCAGATCTCGGCGGCACAATCGATCGATTTCGCCTCCTCGCCAGCAGGGACCGTGAGCACGAACGTGCGATAGGATGCCGCTTCGAGCGAGGCTTTCACCGGCTTAAGGTAATGCGGCGCAACAGTCGCATCGGTGATGATGAGCGCCTGGGGATTCTCGTCGAGCGCGCGAAGCGCGGCACCGAGCCCCTCGATCGCTCCCGCAGCAATGCGCACGTCGTAGGGCTTATGACCCGCGATATCGACGATGACCTTACTCATGGGCTTCTTCTTTGATCATGATGCCTTCAGCGAGCAGCTGCTCTGCGATCTCGCGAGCAAGATCGATTATCTCGCGCCCTTCGGTATCGATCGCATAATGCGCTGCAGCCTCATATTGCGGAATGCGCTCGACGATGGTCTTGCGCGCAGTTTCCAAGTTCTTGAACATCGGGCGTGAATCGGTATTGGGGATACGACGCGCCGCTTCATCGGCCGTGACCTGCAGATACACCACATAACCAGCATCACGCATGATCTCGGCATTTTCCGCACGCTTCGTGACCACGCCACCACCGCAGCCGATCAAGCGCGGCGAACGCTGGGAGAGATCGCGCAGAACGTCCGTTTCGATATCGCGGAACGCCTCTTCCCCATCTTCAGCGAAGATGTCAGCGATGATGCGGTCTTCGCGCAGTTCAAGATATTCATCCGCATCGATCGAAGCGAGGCCGTATTGGACCGCAAGCTGCTGAGAGACGCTCGTTTTGCCCGCGCCCATGAACCCGATGAAGAACACGGGTTTGGTAAGACGATAGCCGCCTGCAGGAATAGCATTGTCACTCATAAGGTCCTCTTTCTCTCTGAATGCTCGCGTTTTTCTTCGATGGGATGAGAATCGCCAGTGCGCCTGCACCTCTTTGCCGCAAACGCATCTGCACGATGTTTTAAACTTAGCGCGACATGGTCTTGATGCGCTTCTTGAACGATTCGATGTTCGCCTTGATATCGGTCATGTTGTCGGAGCCGAATTTGTCGAGATACGCCTGCGCGATAATAAACGCGACCTCAGCTTCAGCGACCACCGAAGCAGCAGGTACCGCACATACATCGCTTCGTTCAGTGGAGGCCTTATCCACTTCGAGCGTATCGATATTGACCGTATTGAGCGGATCGATCTGCGTAGGGATCGGTTTCATGGCGGCCGTCATGATGAGCGGCATGCCCGTGGTCATGCCCCCTTCCAGGCCGCCAGCGCGGTTCGTCCTGCGCATGAAGCCCTTCTTCTTATCGAGATAGATCTCGTCATGCGCTTCATGGCCGAGCACCTCGGCATTCTTGAACCCGATGCCGAACTCAACGCCTTTGATGGCAGGGATCGAGAAGAGAGCACCACCGAGCTTCGAGGTGAGGCGGTTTCGCGCTTCTTCGAATCCGCCAAGTGCGGGCAAGAGCCCATTGACCACTACGCGGAAGGTACCGCCCAAGCTCTGTCCGAGCTCTTTCGCTTCATCGATGCGCGCTTTCATGGCTTCGGTCGCCTCTTCATCGGGGCAGCGCAGCTCGCTCATCTCGATGGCCAGCGGTCGATAGTCGGCCGCATCGCGCATAGGGTCTTCCTCGATCATGCCTACACCGCCGATGGAAACGACATAGGAATAGACCTCCACGCCCACTTCAGCCAAGAATTCACGGGCGATACCCGAAGCCGCAACGCGAATAGCGGTCTCGCGTGCGCTCGAACGTTCGAGGATATTGCGGCAATCGGTCTGGTCGTTCTTGAGCACACCCAGAAGATCGGCATGTCCGGGGCGCGGCGTGACCTCGCGCACAAGATCTGCTGGCGCATCACCGAATACTGCCATGCGGTCGGTCCAGTTCTCCCAATCGTCGTTCTTGATCGAAAGGCACACGGGGCTTCCGAGCGTTTTGCCGAAGCGAACGCCCGACAGGACCTGAACACGATCCTTCTCGATCTTCTGCCTTCCTCCGCGACCGTATCCGCCTTGACGCCGAGCGAGATCGGAATTGATGTTCTTTTCCGAGATCGAAAGCCCTGCAGGCACTCCGGTAACGATAGCCGTTAAGGCAGGACCATGGCTTTCACCAGCAGATACGTATTCCATAATCGTCCTTTTTCATGAGGTTCTCTTGGTCCTGCAGAAGCAAGACCTTCATTGGTTTTTTATTCTATCAAAACCCCTGATTTCCCTGCGAGGAAATTAGCGCATGCGCGCTACCTCCATCATTCGCCCTCGCGCGATGAAGAAACCGCGTTCGCCCGGTCATCTTGCAGGCAGATGCCGCTCTGGGGCGCAGGTTCCTTCAAGAAGAGTCCTTCGACCTTGCGCACCAGCTGAGTATGCTTCAGGTCGACATCCACGAGCGGCGCGACCAAGTAAGCAGGCATGCCGACAAGATGCGCGCCCACCACATCGGTGAAGAGCTGATCGCCCACCATAACGGAGTCTTCCACACTGCCCCCGACCAGTTCGAGCGCACGTTTGAATCCACTGCCAAGAGGCTTCATCGCTTTAGCCACGATGGGGATGTCGAGCTCACACGCAACCTCAAACACGTTCTCATGGAAGTTATTGCTCAAGATACAGGGTTTAATGCCTTTTTGCTGCACGTGCGTAAGCCATGCTCGGACCTCGAGCGGCACTTCATCGTTATCGCGCCGACGAAGCGTGTTATCGAGATCGAGCAGTACGTGCGTGAGGTGCAAGCGCAGAAGATCCCATTCCGCATCGATCGCTGCGACCGATGAAAACTGCTTTTCAGGCACGAATAGCCCCACACGTTCCCTCTCTATATGAGCGTTGTTCTATGAAGCGATCGCCTGCTGATGCTCTTCATAGGTCTTGCTGAAGAAATAATCCAGCCCACCCTGGCCGTTGTCTTTGAAATAGAAATAGAGATAATCGGTCTGGTCAGGATCGCAGGCTGCCTCGAGCGCTGCAAGGCCCGGCGAACAGATAGGTCCTGGGGGCAGTCCTTTGTTCAAATAGGTGTTGAACGGGCCTTCCTTCTGCAGATCCTCGGGCTTCGGGTCGCCTTCGATCACGTAGGCCGTAGTGGCATCGGACTGCAATGCCATGTCGATCGCAAGGCGGTTGTAGAACACCGAAGCGACCGTTTTCTTGTTATCCGCTGCAGCTTCACGTTCGATGATGGAAGCGAGGATGAGCACCTCGTAATCACTGAGCCCTTCATCGTGCGGATAGGTGTAGTTGAGCTGCTTGACCTCTTGTTCGTACTGCGTGAGCATCTGAGCGACCACATCATCGGCATTGGCACCTGCGATGATCTCGTAGGTCTTAGGGAACAAGAATCCCTCGAGTGAATTGTTATAAGCATCCTTCAGGAAGCTGAACCGATCCGAGAAGCGCACTGCATCCTGTGCGGCCGCAAGGAAATCCGCTTCACTGATCGAACCCGCGTATGCCTCCGAAACGGCATGCGCTGTTTGTTTGATCGTGTAGCCTTCAGGTATCACGTAGCTGTTATCTGCATGGTTCGGACCAGCTTCGAGATGTTCGACCACTTCAGAGAGCGGCGTGCCTCCATTGAACACGTAGATGCCGGTCTTGAGCGAAGAACCATAGCCCTTTTGGGATACCTCATTGCTGAAGGCTTTCTTGTTCTCGATGATGCCAGCATCGTAGAGGATCGTGGCGATATCCTGAGTGGTAGAACCATCAGGGATCTCGATGCGTGCCTGCTGATCGCTCGGGAGCATGTTCGGGTTCTTATCGCAAGAGCCCATGCAGTTCACCAGCCCGAAGACTACGATGACGGCGAGCACCACAGCTACGATGCCGATATAGAGTGGTTTCTTGGAACGACGCGGCTCGATGAGCGACGTGTCATATTTGCTGAACTGGCGCTCCCCTCGTGCATGTGCTGCACGGGCAGCATGGGTGGGTTTGCGAGAATACGTAACCTTACGACGAAACACTCAAATACCTTTCGCAGTGCGTTCAGTGACGGGCGTCGAGCCACGATTGCAAGAAGATCGAAGCTGCGATCATATCAACCTTACCACGCATCGACTTTTCGGAGTGCCCGCCTTCGCGAAGCGCACGTTTTGCTTCGGCAGAACTCAAGCGCTCATCGCAGAATTCGAGCGGAAGATCGAGCGTTTTCGCTATGCGAGCTGCTTGTTCTTCGATACGTTGCGCTTGAGAACCCTTTTCGCCGTTCAAGGACAGCGGCAAGCCTGAAAGGAGCAATTCTGGCTCCCAATCTTCGACCACGCGACGAAACGAAGGAGCGTTCGCGAGCACCTCTTGGGTAGGAAGCACGCAAACGGGACTCGCGATGCGCATCGCTGGGTCGCTCACCGCGATGCCGCAACGCACTTCCCCGATATCGAGCGCCATGACCCTCACGCGATCACCTGAAGCGGTCTATATGCGGAAACCTTTCGCATGAGCCTAAGCAAGGCCAAGCTCTGCACGTGCCTTATCGAGCGCTGCCGGAATACCAGAAGCATCCTTACCACCAGCTTGTGCCATGGTAGGCTTTCCACCGCCACCACCAGAAACGAGCGGCGCGATGGTCTTGATGATGTTGCCGGCATTGAATCCAGCAGCAACCGCTTCATCGCTACCCGCAGCAAGCAAGATGGGGCGATCATCCTTGACGCCAACGAGCACTGCAGCACCCGGCGCATCCATGCGTGAACGCACCACATCCCAGAAATTACGCAGCATGCCCGGATCGCGCACATCGACCTGTGCAACGATGACCGGATAGCCGGCAGGAGTGAGCACTGCTTGGTCGAGCAGTGCCGTGACATTATCATCCGCAACGGCGTTCTGCGTACGCTTGAAGCGTGTTTGCAGCTCTTTATAGGCAGTCATGTTCGAAGCGGTGCGTTCGGAAACATCGAACATCGGCACGGAAAGCAGTCGGGCGGTTTCACGAAGCTCAGCTTCGATGCCGTTCACATAGGCAAGCGCGCCATAGCTCGTCACTGCTTCGATACGGCGCAAGCTCGCGCCTACGCTACCCTCGCTCGTGATCTTCACGAAACCGATCTCGGCTGTGTTGTTCACGTGGCACCCGCCGCACAGCTCACGCGAGAATTGACCGACCTCGACCACGCGCACGGTTTCACCATACTTCTCACCAAAGAGCGCGGTCACGCCAGAATTGCGAGCCTCATCGAGCGAAGTCTCATAGCGCGTAGTGGGGATCGCTTGCATGATGTAGGAGTTCGCAAGCTCTTCGACCTGCGCGATCTGTTCAGGAGTGAGCGCTTCGAAATGCGTGAAGTCGAAACGCAAGCGGTCGGGACCAACGTAACTACCTGCCTGCTTCACATGCGCACCAAGCACCTCTCGCAATGCCGCATGCAGGATGTGCGTGCAGGTGTGATTGCGCGCGATGGATGCGCGGCGCTTCGCATCGACCGAAGCCGTAACTTCTTCGCCAACCGCGAACGAGCCCGATTCGATCTTCACCTTATGAACGGTAAGACCCGCTTCGGGGGCTTTCGTATCGAGCACACGAGCAACGCTCTCACCAGCGAAGATGATACCCGTATCACCCACTTCGCCGCCCATTTCAGCATAGAACGGCGTGGTGGAGAGGACGATCTCGCCTTCTTGACCTGCTTCCAGGCGCTCGGCCACTTCGCCACCTGAGATGAGCGCATTCACGATAGCACCGCTCTCGAGCGTGTCATAGCCAACGAAACTGGTAGGTCCGAGCTTCTCGAGCAGTTCGACATAGATGCCACCGAAATTCGACCAGGCTGCTTCTGCATCATCGGCATTGGCAGCACGAGCACGGCTGCGTTGCTCCTCCATGCAGCGCGCAAAGCCTTCTTCGTCGACCGTGATATCGCGCTCAGCGCAGATCTCTTGGGTGACCTCGATCGGGAAGCCATACGTATCATGCAGCACGAACGCACGATCGCCCGGGAGCACGTTGCCTTCAAGTTCGTCAAGCGCCTCTTCCAGATAGACCTGACCCTGCTTGAGCGTGGCGCCGAAGCGCTCCTCTTCGGAAAGAACGATACGCTTGATGAGCGCTTCGTTCTCGATGAGTTCGGGATAGACCGAGCCCATGAGCTCCATGATCTTCTCGATGTAGTGCGAAAGGAACGCGCCTTCGATGCCGATCGAATGAGCTTTCATGACCGCGCGGCGCAACAAGCGACGCAGCACGTATCCGCGCCCCTCGTTCGAAGGCAGGATGCCATCGGCGATCATGAACGTGACCGCGCGACTGTGGTCGGCGATGATGCGCAGCGCCAGGTCGGTCGCTTCATCCATCTTGTACGTTTTGTGCGAAAGGTCCTCGCCCACCGCGATCAGATCGCGCAGGATATCCGTGTCATAGTTGTTGTCTACACCCTGCATGATGGCAGCGATGCGCTCAAGGCCCATGCCAGTATCGATGTTCTTCTTGGGCAGAGGAACGAGCGTGCCGTCTTCTTGTGCATCATATTGCGTGAAGACACAATTCCAATACTCGAGGAAACGATCGCAATCGCAGCCTGGAGCACAATCAGGGCTACCGCAACCCACTTCGGGACCCTGGTCGAAGTACAGCTCGGAGCACGGACCGCACGGGCCAGTGGGGCCAGCACGCCAGAAGTTATCGTCTTCACCGAGCTTCGAGATGTGGCTCGGATCGATGCCGAGATCCTGCCAGATCTCGATCGTCTCATCGTCATCTTCGAACACCGTGAAATAGAGCTTCTCGAGCGGAAGACCGAGCACCTCGGTCGAGAATTCGAGCGCCCAAGCGCACATCTCCTTCTTGAAGTATTCACCGAAGGAGAAATTACCGAGCATCTCGAAGAAGCTCAGGTGGCGCCCTGTGGTGCCGATGATATCGATATCGTTGGTGCGCACGCACTTCTGCACCGTGGTCGTGCCGATGTAGGGTGCTTCCAGATGCTTTTGCTGCAGGAAGTAGGGCTTGAATTGGACCATGCCCGCTGCGGTGAGCAAAAGCGATGGGTCGTCGGGAATAAGTGAAGAAGAAGGCATGCGCTTGCACCCCTTCTCCTCAAAGAATTTCAGATACTTTTCGCGGATCTCCGCCGTGGTCATATATTCCATGGACACACTTTCTCGTGGATAGGACGAATGGAAAATCTTTGCTTTTGCATCATACAACAGAGCAGCGTGATTCAGTGCTTTTGGTTCTTGCTATCAACTTTAACGGGCGCCATTTCACCCGTTGCATCGGCGAGCGGGTTAGGAGTGGGCGAAGAATCGCCCTTGAAGAAGACTCCTTCAGGGTCAAGGATGGAGCGACCGGTCTTCTTCTCGAAGTAGTACACGAAGATCGATTTGGCAGCGGCTGCAAGCGGAATGGAGAGCAGCATTCCGATGAAGCTGCCGATGAATCCGCTCATCGCCCAACCGAGCGCTGAACCGATCATGAGAGCAAGGATAACGAGTGCTGGGTGGATGTCGACCGAATTCGACATGAGCTTCGGCGAGATGAAGGTATAGACGATCTGCTGCACGACAACCGTGTAGACGATCGCGATGATGCAGATGAGCGGGCTGATGAAGATACCCGTGATGCCCGCGAGCGCACCGCCCAACCACGGACCGATAACGGGGATGATGTTGAGCACGCCGGTGATAAGGCCAAGTGCAGCAGCACTGGGCAGGCCCATGATCGCAAAACCGATGCCGCACCCAACAGCGATGATGCCGCATTGGATGAGCGTTGCTTTGATGTAGCCCCCTACCACGCGCGTGAACGTGATCTCGAGCATAACAAGATCTTCGCCATGATTCTTGCCGAGCAGGCGATAGATCTCTTTATTGAGCGCCGGCAATTCGAGCAGGATCCAGAACGCGACGACGAGCGCGAAACCCACGACCAACAGCGTATTGGCGACACCTGAACCGACTGCAGCAACTCCTTGCGCGCTTTGAGAAGCAACGGAGGATGCCCAGCTGGAAAGCGAGGCGAACGCACTGTTCATATACTCCTTGATGGTGGCATCTTGGAAGAAAGAGGCGTACTGCTCGTAGACATGATTCCACCACTCGCTCACTTGCGAGATGTAGGTGGGAACGCTTTGGATGAGCGAATCGAACTGATTGCCCACGCCGAACAAGGGCGAGAACATGAGGAAGATACAGGCTGCGAGCACAAGGAGCATGACCAGATAGGCCACGATCGTGCCGATCAGCCGGTTCGCCCCCCGCTTCTCCAGCCCATCGACGATGCCGCGCAAGCAGAACACGATAACGACCGACCAAAGGATGATGCCGATGGGGATGGAGAGGATGTTCAGAACGACCGTGGTGTAATAGATGATGATGCCGCATAAAACGACGAGCGAGGCGATGAAGAACCACCGCCCCGCTTTCATCGTTTTCAGGCTTACCTCTCGATACTCTTTGTCTTCAGTATCCAACGAGCTGCTCGTCGGATCGACATGCTTCATGTTGGTATTCCTTCGTGTTGCTAGTTTGCGCCTGCGTCTGCGTTAGCCTTGATGAAAACCGCTTCTTTAAGATTCGCAGCCGTTCTGTTCGTTTCTTCGGCCGCCTTATCGCGCGCTTCCTGCGCTGCTTCGCGATCAGCTGCGCGCTGGGCGTTATCGGCCTGCATATCGGCAACCTTCTCGCCCACGATCTCAAGGCCGTTGTCGACATTGGTGAGCACCACGCCTGCCGTACCTTCGGCATTCTTCACCGGGCTGATCTTCTCGCGGATGGCAGACGTTGCCTTCGCGATGATGCCCAGCGGTGCTTGCGTGACTTTGTCGACCGAGCTCGTCGCTTTGGAGACATTGCCCGTGATCTTGTTCACATCTTCCATGATCTGATCGATGCGCATGATCTGCAGATTCGCGCCATCGATCGTGAGCGTGATGCGATCCATGAGCGGATCGACGCGCCCGACGATGGGCTTAGCCTGCTTGATGAGATCAGCAGCATCATCGAGCATGGGGTTGACCTTTTCATTCACGGTGTTGCGAATGATCTTGACGAGGATATACAAGAAATATGCAAGGGCCAGGAGCGCAACCGCACCAGCCAGGCACAGGATGAATAGTCCAACCGGAATGAGATTCTCCATATCGACACCTTTCCTTCCAATCCAAATTTTCTCGATTATACCCTTTTATAGGCCTGAAAAGTCTTTCGTCGAGTAATCAATACGGTAACGTTCCCACCCTCGATCGCTCGGCGTGAAGAAACACCCGCGCTCGAGGCCATCAGGAAGATATTGCTGTTCAACATAGGCTCCAGGATAGTTGTGCGGATAGAGATACGCGCCGTACTCTTCACTACCCGGACGATGACGATCGCGCAGATGGTTCGGCACTGCGCGCGCAGATCCCTTCTTTACTTCGGCAAGCGCGTTGAAGTAGGCCTGCGAGGAAGCGTTCGATTTAGGGGCGAGCGCCATGTAGACCGCTGCCTGAGCAAGGTTGATGCCGCATTCGGGGTAGCCTATCACCTCAGCTGCCCTGAACGCAGCCTCAGCAACAAGGAGCGCTTGCGGGTCGGCATTGCCGATATCTTCCGAGGCCAAGATGAAGATGCGGCGCGCGATGAACTTCGGGTCTTCCCCGCCGTCGATCATGCGAGCAAGCCAGTAGAGCGCCGCATCGGGATCGGATCCACGCATCGACTTGATGAACGCCGAGATGATGTCATAGTGCATGTCGCGATCCTTGTCGTAAGGCAAGCTGTGCTGCGGCATGGCGACCTCGACCATTTCGCGCGTGATCTCGTGAGCGTTCTGCGCACTCGCCACATCGGAAGCGAGCGAGAGCGTGGTGAGCGCCGCACGTGCATCGCCTGCACACAGGGTAAGGATCGCATCGGCTGCTTCGTCTGTAAGCGCATAGGCATCGCCGAGACCGCGATCATCCACGAGCGCTGCGCCGAGGATCTTGCGGATGTTGTCATCGGAAAGGCTATGAAGCTCGATCAAGCGCGAACGGGAGAGCAGCGCAGAATTCACCTCGAAGAACGGGTTCTCTGTCGTTGCGCCGATGAGCACCACGATGCCATCCTCCACCGCATGGAGCAGCGCGTCCTGTTGGGCGCGGTTGAAGCGATGGATCTCATCGATGAACAGGATGGTGCGCAAGTTGCGATGGACCAGACGCTCATCAGCTTCCGCAATGACCTTGCGCAGATCCGACACCGTGCCACCGATGGCAGAGACCTCCACGAACGTAGCGTGCGTGGAGTGCGCGATCACGCGCGCGAGCGAGGTCTTGCCAGTGCCTGCAGGCCCGTAGAGGATGATGGAGGAGAGCGTGTCGTTCTCGATCGCAGCGCGAAGCCAGGTGCCTTCGCCGACCGCCTCCTGCTGGCCGACCAATTCATCGAGCGTACGCGGGCGCATGCGCACCGCAAGCGGCGCGTGGGCAAGACGCGTTTCGTCTTCCATCTGGGTAAAGAGCGTATCCATGGCTCTCCTTTACGTGTTCATCCTTCGGTAAGCTTACGCCGAGCCACCGCGAATTGCCACTCGCGACCTTTAGCGCGATGATTCCTTGCTCTTGCGCGCCTCATACGCGGACAAGACCGCCTCTTCGAGTGTTGCGCGCTCTTCTACGGTGAAACGATACGGTACCACCTGCGGCTGTGCGGGATCGCTCTTGCTCGCGCGCTCCACGCGAATGAAGTGCGCCTCGACCGTTTCGAAGCCCTGCCGCATGAGCGCAAGCGCATAGCACTGCGCCTGCAGGAGATGCTTCTCATGCAATTGCTCAGGCGTTTCTTCATCGGAGCCACCGGTCTTATAGTCGATGAAGAACGCATGGTCCTTATCGGCTTCGCTTACGGCAAGACCATCGATCTCGCCTTCAAGATAGAGAGGTCGCTCGCCCGAGCCGATCTCGAGCATGAAGGGAACTTCTGCGTAGATGTGCTCACAGGCGAAGAAACGCTTGCAGAGATCGTTCGAAAACCAGCGCTCGACTGCTTGCGCAAGGCGCTGGCCAGCTTCAGGCGAAAGGCCACCCTGGCGAACTTGTGCCTGGAAGGCTTCCACGCTCAGTTCAGGAACCACGCCCACCTCTCTGCGCGACTCGATCGCCCGCTGGGCCAAGCGATGGAATGCCGTGCCGAGCGTGAAGGCGAGCTGGCGCTTGATCTCCAGAGCTTCCTCGCCGGAGAACATCTCTTCTTCTGCGTCCTGCTCCTCGAAGACCTCATCGCCCGCTTCTTGGACGAGCACCTGACCATGCGCAGAAGCGATGGCAGAATAGGAGACGACATCATGGCGAGGACCAGGCACCGTGAGCGCGAGCGCTTGTGTTGCGCACACCGGGGGCACTATGAATTCCTGCTGCTCAGCAACAGGTGCAGGTTGTTCTTCGGGCTTTTCGGTCAATACCTCGTGACGAATGAGAGCAGGCGCACTGCCCCCATATTCAAAGGTACTCACGCTTGCTTCAGGCGTTGTTTCCCATTGGAGCACCTTATGAAGCAGGCCGTATATCCCCTTGCCGCTGTAATTGAAATCCTTGTTCCCATCGAAGGTGAGGGAAAGGAAGAGCGATCTGGAAGCACGCGTGAGCGCAACATAGAGCAGGCGCTCGGCATCATCGAGCGTGGCGCGCGCAATGCGTGCATCCAAGAGCAGCGCGAGCTCTTCAGGAGCAAGTTCATCGAGCTGAGACCCAACCTCTAGCGTATCAAGATCGGACGAATCGAGATAAGCCATCAGTCCGCTGTAAGTCTTTTCCGCATTGCCTGAAAGCTTTGGTGTGAGTTGATAGAGGACCTTATCACCGAGCGTATCGATCGCGAGCTTTGTGGATTTCGGCAAGCCGAGAGGCGCTTCAGCGATGGCAATATGACCGAACTCGAGCCCCTTGCTCGCATGGATGGTCATGATCCGAACGTAATTGCTATTGAGCGTTGCGAGTACGCCGGGCTTTTCCTTCGAAGACGCAAGGAAGCACGTGAATCGATCAGCGATCTGGGGCATGGTTTGCTGTTGCTGTTCCCATGAGAGCACCAGATCGAGCGCCTTGAAGATGTTCGCTGCTACTGCCTGACCATCGCTCCCTGAAGCCTGCAAGCGATAGAACCACCCAGTATCGAGGATGAAGGCATGAAGCGCCTGATAAAGTCCCTCTTGCGAGGCTTGCTGCGAAAGTCGCCCAAAAAGCTGCAAAGCGCGAACGAGCTCTGTGCGCTCTTCTTCGGCGAGCTGATAGGAACCCAGCGGCTCAAGAGCGACATCTTCGCCTGCAGCTGCCAAACGATCGGCAAGGAACCAGAAACGCTGCGCGAACGATGAAGAACGAACGAGCGACACAGATTCTCCTTCTGGTTCGAACTGCGCGAGCGCAAGGAAGGCCGCATCACTCAAGTTGAAAAGTGGCGATGAGAGCACCGCGTACAGAGCGCTCGAATTGCGCTTATTGGCGAGCGCGCTCAGAAGCGCATCGATCAATTGCACTTCGGGCGCGAGCGCAAAGACCGAACCACCCGAGATCACACTTTCAAAGCCTGCATCCGCAAGAGCTTGCATATAACAATCCGCATGGCCCATCGTACCCAAAAGAATGACCATCTCCGATGGCGAGACACCCTCGTCGTGAAGTGCGGCAAAATGCGCCGCGATGGAACGAGCGCTCTGCTTGCGGGCATCCGAGATCGATCCGCCCTTGCTGCGACTCCGCGCTTCGATGACCTCGACCTGAATGCGCGGGCGCGCACAAAAGCGCGGATCAGCTTCCTTGTTCACTGCACCATGCGCTTGAAGCGCAAGAAAGCGATCCCCGAAGAATTCAGGGCGTGAGAAGATGGTTTCCACGAAAGCGAGCACATCGCCATGGCTTCTGAAATTATCGGGCAGCGAAAGTGCCTGGAGATTCTCGTGAGCCTGCTCTTGAGAGCTGCGGTGATCGAAGAACACTTCCACATCTGCCCCGCGGAACCGATAGAGCGTTTGCTGCGCATCGCCTACCGTCATCACGTTCGCCCCGTGATCGCGTGAGAGCTTATCGATGATAGCGACCTGCAGAAGATCGGTATCTTGGAATTCATCGACCATGATGAGCTTGAAGCGCTCTTGATAACCCTTCGCAATGCTCGGATGCGTTGCAAGAGCATGCGCGCACGAACGGAGCAGATCGGCGTTGTCGAGACGGTTCGCGCCTTTCAGCTGCTGATATTCCCGATCGACCAAACGCGTGAGCTCGAGCAGATCGACAGAGATGCGCACCGAAACATCCGCGACGGCTGCATGAGCGATCTCGGCATATGCGCTGCGATACCCATCGAGCGCTTCTGCATCAGGTCTCACCTTAGCGCGCGAAGACTCAAGCTTCGGGAACAAGAACAGCACCTCAAGATAATCAAGACAATCCTGCATGTTCGAAAAATCGATCTGCGAAGCATCAATCTGTTCGAGGTAGCGATGCGCTTGCGCGATGGGCGCCTGGAGCGCATCGATATTGTTCAAGATAGCCTTATTGGCTTGTTCACCAACCGATAGAGCCAAGCGCTCATAACTCTGCGCCACCTCGATCATGCATCGCAACGAACGCCGATGATCGAATCTTGCTTGCGACAGTACCACGCTCCCGAACCCGTTTGGCATGCCAAGCGTCTTTTCCCACAGCTTCGTGATGAGCACCGAGATCGATTCGCTGCCAAAC
Organism: uncultured Eggerthella sp.; assembly: GCA_958409415.1. Lineage (GTDB taxonomy): Bacteria > Actinomycetota > Coriobacteriia > Coriobacteriales > Eggerthellaceae > Anaerotardibacter. Next base: position 22,689 of record CATYMO010000004.1, read on the forward strand.
GAAGCTTTGGTTTCGGGATACCAGTCGAAAAGCCGCTTGAGCGGGCTATTGTCTTCTTCCGAAAGATCCTCGAGCACGCTATCGAGCGCTTGTTGCCACAACTCATCTGCTTCTACGTTTTCGACCACCTCGAAGCCAGGATCGATGCCCAGCTCAAGCGCATGTTCGCGTAAAATGCGCGCGCACATCCCATGGATCGTGGTGATCCAAGCATCTTCGATCATGAGCGCCTGTTCATCAAGGCCTTCCTGCTGAAGCAGCGCACGGATGCGCGATTTCATCTCTGCCGCACCTGATTTGCTGAACGTGGTGGCCAAGACCTCGTCAACCCGCCCGATAAAAGGCTGGGTGGTGCCTTCTTCGCCCACGAGCGCATACGCGATGCGGTTCGTGAGCGTGAACGTCTTGCCGCTTCCCGCACCGGCCGCTACCGAGAGCGGTGCATCGAGCGTGGTGATGATCCTTCGCTGACCTTCTGTCGCACTAGTGAGATCCATGCGCCCTCTTTTCACAATAGAGCACCGGACAATAGGTGCAGGCATCCTTGGTGCGAGGATCAGGAGCGATATCTCCGCGCTCCATGCGTTCGATCGTGTGCGCGATATCCTCTTCAACCAGATCGAGATACCCCTCGAAACTGCCCTTTACGCAGCTCGATCGCGAGATCGTTTCACTCTCGACGAGCGTTTGTGCAAGCGAACCACGCATGAGAGAGCGCTCATCCTTCGCACTATAACTCAAGTAAAGAGCTGCTTTAGGATGCAGCCCCTCTTTGCGACGCAGTAGCTGAGCATAGACGAGCGTCTGGATCTTCTCGGGGCTTTCAAAGGGTTCTCCTTCGCCTGCTGCATCAGGGTCATAACCAGCAGCAGGATACCTCGCAAGAGAACCCTTGTAGTCGATCACGATGAAATTCCCTTTATCATCCGCATCGATGCGATCGACGCGCCCGTTGATGATCGCGCCGCCATAGATGACCTCATCTTCCACAGGTATAACGTATTCGTGGTCGCGCACATGGAACTCTCTGAATATATTCTGCTGATAGGCCAGATTGGCGAGCAATTTACTCTTCAGCTGCTCAAGCTCTTGACGCTCCAGTTCATTCACCGCGATCAGCCGATCGCCCGGTTTGACAGTTGCCTGCTGCTCAATCAGATCATCGAAGACCACCGTGAAGAGCTCGCATGCCTCTTGCAGGGTCTCATGCGTGATACGCGCATGCCCCTGTTGTGCCCACAACCCGTAAAAGCGTTGGAAGACGCTGTGAACGAATAGGCCCATCTCGCGCGGGCCGAATTCCTCCCCTTCATCGTTCAGGCGAAGCTTACGCTGAACGAACCACTTGTAAGGGCAGCTTCGATAGGTCTCGAGCGCGGAAGGAGAGACAACCAAGCGCTCCTTGCCGGTGCTATCGCGGCGATACGTGAGCAATCGCGCGCGGTCTTCAGAGCTCAGCTTGCCATGTACGAGCGGGGATTCAAGCAAAAGCTCTGCGGGGCTCTCGTCGAAAAGCCGTGCGGTGCGATCGAATGATTCCTCCCCGATCTCTCGCAGAGCAACATCCCTTCCCTCGCGCGCGCATTCGTTCAAGAACGTTTCCAAGAAGAACGCCGGATAGCATGCTTCTCCATTGCGATCCTGCTTCGCATACTCGAACACCACGCTCTTGCGCGCGAGCGCGCACACCCGCTCGAAACGCCGCTCGAGCGAGATGAGCGCAGTATCTTCGTAGGGCAGATCGAAGCGCTCAAGGAAGCTCGTCAACGTGGAACGATGAGCATTTCCCCGGTAGTGCTCGCTATCGAGCGAAGTGAGTATGACCTGATCGCAGCAGAATTTCGGGAGAGCAGCTGCAGCCTCGAAGGAGGTGAACAAGATATGCTTCGCTCCGGTTTGCGCCTCTTCGCAAAACGGCACGCGCGATACGCCTTCCGCATCCTGTTCGCTCAGGCATGCACCTTCTGGAGCGAGCGTTGTGGCGAAGGGAGCGGAAAGCCGATCGGCCAAGACTGCCACATCGCAGGGAAGCACGCCGAGGGCTTGAGAATCGTAATAGAGCTCTTTCAAGCGCGCGAGGATGCTGAACTCGGTTGCTTTCTTTGCTGCATCGAGCCTCAAGCGTTGGAGCAGATCCTCGAAATAGGAAAGCACCATACCGCTCTCTATATCTTCGAAGAGCGTCTCGAAAAGCTCAAAGGTGCGCGAAGCAGAAGCGATCGAATTGCAGATCCGTGAAGGATCGAGGGCACGATCGCTTCGGATGGCACTCTCGATACGCTGCGCCTGAGCAGGTGGAACCTGCGCATAGGGAGAAGCGAGATAGACCTGCGCAGCTTCGAGCAGGCGAACATGGCTCGATCGTTCGCCTTCTAAAAGGCTTGCAACCGCACCGTAAGCGCGGCCGAACAGCGTATCGCGAAACGCAAGCTTCGCTTCAAGCGTGATGACATACCCCTGCGCCAGAAGCCCCTCTTTCATAAGCCCGAAGAGCACGCGCGGGTCAGGAGCGGTGATGATGGCCTTATGGCAGGTAGGCGCTGTACGGATCGCTTGATCGATAAGGAATGCGCTTGCGCTCGGACCAGCAGGCTTGAGCAATAAGATATCTCTTTCTTGGTCATCTTCATCAACCTCGAAAAGAGAGATCTGGGCATCTTCCTCGCGGACCACACACGCGGTTTCCCCCAAAAAATCTCTGAAATACGCTGGCGGTTCATCTTGGGTCCGTACGATCACCGTGCCCAATTTCACCGAGGATCGAATCTGATCGAGTGCGCACGCAGGCTCGATAAGACCTGCTTGCGCGAGCGCTTCAGTATAGCGCTTGACGAACGCAATGATCGTCTTATCGCTCGCAGTAAGATCGGCCTTGTGAAGCGCGCAGAGATCTGCATCGATATACCCACCCCAATCACCAACGAAACGCGCCAGGAGTTCGACGGTGCCTGCCGAATCGACCCATTCATCTTGATGCGCAAGGAGCGATTTGATGATCAAAGACCGCTGATGGGCGCTCACCAGAGCTTCGCCGCTACCCCACACTTCCCAGAGTTCTTCAACGAGCGCGTTTGGCGTGGTAACGTTCACACCCAATGCGCTGTCTGTCGTTTGCGCAGCAAGGCACTTGCGATAGCGCACGACCTCGGCTTGCGTGGAGAACAGTATGGTGGTTCCAGCGATCAATACGACTCTTTTCAAACGTGCGCTCAAGGCGTGTTGAACACGCACCTAGCATGAGGGACTTCAAAGTAATGTTCATTTCATACGGAAATGAAACAACCACTTCATTTTAATTCAAACCTATTATAATGAGGGCTGTCACCCTCTATATCGCGATGGACCGATGACTAATACTAGGGAGTTCTACATTGCGTGTGAAATGGGGATTCGTATCCGTTGATACGAAAGCCAGGAAGCCCGCTGCGAACACCCACCTTCTTTTAGGTGGGTTCATCCTAGGAGGGTGACTTTTTTATGCGCTTCGCTCTCCCGTATCTCCGCTTTCCGCTTCACGCGAACGCGCAGTTTCCTTCGAGCAACGACCCGAAAGGCGCCCTCTACCACGAACTCGGTGCCTCGAAATCGATCGTATCCTGCTTCCAGAGCACCACTTCCCCGCTCTTGAGCGTTGCGGGAAGATCGATCACACGCTGATTCGACGAACCTGCCCAATTCAGATCGTAGCTATGCAATGCTTCGATAAAGGGTCCATCAACGAGCACATCACAGAGCGCAAGCAGATCAGGTGCTTTTTCGTGAGGGTGCCCTGCCATAAGATCTTCGAAGAGATATCCCGAATAGATCCAAAGATCGTAGCCTTCAGCCTTGAGCAGCTGCGCGAGCTCGAACACGCCTTCGACCTGCTCGAATGGCTCCCCGCCTGTGAGTGTGACCCCATGGATGAGCTTGTTCTTATGGATCTCATGCACGATATCGGCAGGCTCGCACAGATAGCCCCCATCAGAAGGCTGCGACTCAGGGTTGTGGCACCCTAGGCAATGATGCGTACACCCCTGTACAAAAACGGAGAACCGCAGACCCGGTCCATCAACGATGGACTCGGGTGCGGTTCCGTACATCCTAAGCGTAGTCATTAGTTGACAGCGTGCTTAACGCGATCGTTCTCTTCAGCGCGCTTCGCGTCGTTGAAGCGATCGAGCGTACCTACCAGGTAGCCCGTGATACGACGGATGCGCTCGAAACGGACGTTGTCGTCTTCGGCACGGCCGCACTTCGGGCAGCGATCGCCGATGATGCCGTTGTAGCCGCAGACCGGATCGCGGTCGACCGGGTGGTTCACCGAACCGTAGCCGATACCAGATTCCTTCATGTGGCGAATGATCGACTCGAACGCCTCGAGGTTATTCGTTGGATCGCCATCGAGCTCGACATAGGAGATGTGACCGCCGTTGGTGAGCGCATGATACGGCGCCTCGAGCGAGATCTTATCGAACGCGTTGATGTCGTAGTAGACCGGCACATGGAAACCGTTGGTGTAGTAATCGCGATCGGTAACACCTGGAATGGAGCCATAGCGCTCACGATCCATGCGCACGAAACGACCGGAAAGACCTTCAGCAGGCGTAGCGATGAGCGAGTAGTTCATCTTGCGCTCCTGGCTCAAGCGATCGAGATAGCCGCGCATGTGACCAACGATCTCGAGGCCGAGCTTCTGAGATTCCGGATCTTGACCGTGATGGCTGCCCGTGAGTGCCACGAGCGCCTCAGCCAAACCGATGAAGCCAACGGTGAGCGTACCGTGCTTGAGCACTTCTTCCTGTGTATCGTTCATGGAGAGCTTCTCGGAATCGATCCACACGCCCTGACCCATGAGGAACGGCGCATTGTAGACATGCTTGCTCGCCTGGATCTTGAAGCGTTCGTCGAGCTGGCCGACAACGAGCGCGAGCTTAGCATCGAGTAGATCGAAGAACAGATCGCGATCGCCCTTCGAGCGGATAGCAAGGCGCGGAAGGTTGATGGAGGTGAAGCTCAAGTTGCCACGGCCCGTGGTGATCTCACGGCTGGGGTCGTAAACGTTGCCCATGACGCGCGTACGGCAACCCATGTACGAGATCTCCGTTTCAGGCGTGCCCTTGTAGTACTGCAGGTTGAAGGGCGCATCCACGAAGCTGAAGTTCGGGAACAGACGCTTGGCCGAGCAGCGCATAGCGAGCTTGAAAAGATCGTAGTTCGGATCGCCTGGATTGTAGTTCACGCCTTCCTTCACGCGGAAGATCTGCACGGGGAAGATGGGCGTTTCGCCACTGCCGAGGCCTTCTTCGGTTGCCAGCAGGATGTTCTTGATGACCATGCGACCTTCAGCAGACGTATCCATACCGTAGTTGATCGAAGAGAACGGAGTCTGAGCGCCAGCGCGGGAGTGCATGGTGTTCAGGTTATGAACGAGTGCCTCCATAGCCTGGAACGTGGTGCGATCGGTATCGGCCTTTGCGGAGCTTTCTGCATAGCCGAGGATGCGCTTAGCGACCGCCTCTTCGATGCCCAGATCGATGAGTTCCTGCTGGATGGCACCTTCGAAGGTTGCGTCCATGACCAAGCTTGCGCACTTGCCCGTTTCGCCCTCTACGCGTCCGATGATGGTCTCCGCAGTTTCCTTGGGATTCTCCACATCGGTGAGCAGGCTGAGCGCTTCGAAGAGGTGCTTCTTATAGAGACGTTTGAAGGTCTTCTGCACGCCGAGCGCCAGACCGTAGTCGAAGTCGCAGATGGACTGGCCACCATGCTGATCGTTCTGGTTGGACTGGATGGCGATACAAGCGAGCGCCGAATAGCTGGCAATGTCGTTAGGCTCACGCAGCACGCCATGACCGGTGGAGAAGCCACCCTTGAACAGGCGGCGCAAGTCGATCTGGCAGCACGTAGTGGTGAGCGTGTAGAAATCCATATCGTGGATGTGGATGTCGCCTTCACGATGAGCGCGTGCGAACTTCGGATCGATGACGCACATCTCGTAGAACTGCTTCGCGGATTCCGAGCCGTACTTCAGCATGGTTCCCATGGCAGTATCGGCATCGATGTTGGCGTTCTCGCGCTTCATATCCGAATCGCTCGCCTTAGAGAACGTGATGTCCTTCAGGGTTTGCACGAGACGGCTGTTCACGTCGCGCACGCGGTTACGCTCGGCGCGATAGAGGATGTATGCCTTGGCAGTCTGGCTGAAGTTCGCCTCGATGAGCGCCTCTTCAACAAGATCCTGCACGCCTTCAACGGTAGGCGTACCTTCGATGGCGCCCTCTTCGAGCTTTTCCATGACCGAATCGGTGATCTGTTCGGCGACAGAGCGATCCTGCATCGCGCCTGATGCCTGGAACGCCTTCTCGATCGCATCGGCGATCTTGGTCTGGTCGAAGACCGTTTCGCGTCCGTCTCGTTTGATGATTGATGTAATCATGCAGCTTCTCTCCTACGTTTGATCGATGGTTAACCTGCAATTGCGTCCAACTACTCGCTGGGAAGTTTTCCCCATGCTTTACGAGTTTTCCACGTCTTTTGCTCACGTTATGCACAACATATTGTGGTCGTGTCGCGAAAGATCGTATAGATATAGTAGAAACTAAAAAACTGCTACACAAGTCTTGACATAGATATTCTTCTGCATATGGTCAAAAAAACTTGTGAGCAACATGGCAACAGCAGGCGCACGAGATGCGTAAGGGGGCGTGTGATGTGCCGAATTACCCGACCCCTCACACCCACACCAAAAGAAAAGCCGCTCTTAATGAACGGCTCCGTAGTAATATCCCCATCCATGTGAAGAGAGCGACGAGTTGAACTGATCGCATAGTTTGATGCGATCATACGTTCCGGGCGGAAGCAACGAAACGATCTCGAGCAGATCGGGGTTCAGATCGAGCGATTCAGCCTGCACCACGATATCGAGACGCGTTTGCTCTTCGGCATCGGCGAACAGGCTATCGACGAAATCTTGCAGCACACCGAAATCGGGGCTCTTCTCGAGTTTTGCCATACTGAACCTTCCTTACGCGACCACATCGAGACCGGCGAGGGTAGCGACCAGCCCACCGGTATACGCGAACGTTGCCACTCCCCCTGCACGCAGGAATTGAACACCTTGCTGACGCAGTTTGAGCGCTGTGTCGATCATGCGGTCGGGTGAATAGTAGGGATTATCCAAGTCTGGATCGTAAGCGCGCTCGATCAGTTCACGCACCACCAGTTCTGCAAGCAGCGGCTTTGAGGTGTTTTCACGCAGCGTCTCGATCACAGGAGCAAGATGCTCATACGTGGCTCCCGAAGCGATGCCGATCACATCTGCTCCATATTCATCGGCGAGCGCGACCGCCTCGGCAAGCGTATGAGTGCGCGTGGGCAACTCCCCCGCATCGGTGAGCGCGTAGGAAAGGAACACTGGACCATCGTAGACCGCCCGCGCCCCCATGAGCGCACACTGGGCATCGTAGGCGCTGGTAAAACCACTGAAGAAGAGGGCATCGAAGGGATATTCGGCAAGCTCCTTCGCAGCTGTTTGATACTGGGCGCGCGAAGCTTTGAGCGATGCGGCGCTCGATTCGTCCAAAGGTAGCCCGCTCGGGCCGATGACCGCGAGCGCATGTTCAGGATTGAAGGCATGCACGCTCTCCCAAGCGAATGCCGCGATATCCTTGCCGTGCCCCTCGAATTTCTCGTGAGCAAGACGCGCATTGGTGATGCATTCGGTGGCCGTGCAGAAACAAGGCGTGCCGATCATCTTCTCCATCTGATAGGCTTGCTCGACCGTTTCTGGCTCGCACAGGTCGACATAGGCTTCCTCGGTGGCCAGATCGAAGCCGAGTTGAGCGAAAGAATGGTTGAACGACGTGCTCAAAACGAGCATATCTTTACCGAAACGCATCTGGATATCTGCCATTGCTTATCCTCTTTCCGAGCGAAGCACACCTTTGAAGACCTTCTTGTCAAGATAGTGTACCATCCCCGAAAGCAGCAAGATCGTGCCTCACATCCAACGGAACGAATCTTTGCCAGCGCCGAGCTTGAAATGGTACTTCACCAATCCCAGATCCTCCCCCGCGAATGTTCCAGGCTCGTAGGCAATGGAGACTTCATCTCCCTTTCCGTAAATCTGAAAGTTTTGCTTGTTGAGCGCCGTAGGTGCGAGAAGAGCTGCTGCAACGCCGCGCTTGAACCAAAGAGGAGCCTCTCCTTCATACGTCGCGACTTCTGAAGGGTCCTTCGACTTATGAGGCTGCCCTGTGTTGCGCCATATCCGAGCGCAATGACCCCAATGACCTTTTCGCCTTTCGCTTTCTCTTCCATCTTCATGCGATTGAATGTTCCACCAACCCACCAGGTATTCAATCCCAGTGTCTGGCAATAGAGCATAAGATCGGCACCAGCCATACCAAGCCGCTCATTCAGATCAGTGCTTTCAGGTCCTGCGAGGATGAAGTAGTTTCGTACGCCTTTCGCAAGAATGAGTTTGATGGCAGCGTTGAAAGCCTCGGTGTTATCGAGAACGAGGCTGATATCTACCCCATATTCGTCATTCAACATTCTCGTGTGCTGTTCGATCTTCTTGCGGCATTCTTGAGGTATCGGTTTGTCAAGATATTTGCGAACCATATGCCGCTCATACATCGCTTGCTTCATATCCATAGGTACTCCTTATCAAGAGGGACAGCGTCTTGGGATCGAAAGTGAGATTCATCCTTTGAACTGCGGCCTCTCTAGAATGTTCGTTAGTTTTTCGACTATCCTGATCAGCTCTTCTATGTCTTCATGCCCCATCGCCGCGATCAAAGCATCGAATTTCATGTTGAATTCGCTCTTCTCGTCGCCTAACAGTTCACGCCCTTTCGGCGTAAGCAGGACCAGCGTACTGCGACGGTTTTCGCGAGGAAGCGTTCGTGAAATGAACCCCTTGTGCTCAAGCGAGCTCATCATTTGCGACACCGCACCTTTAGTAACGGAGAGAAATCGTCCAATGTCCGTGGGACCCACATTCGAAGAACTGCTCGGATCATTCTCCTCGATGGCGCGCAAGAGCATGAATTCAGCGAGACTAATATCCTGTTTTCCGTCTACCAACTTCATGCCCAAGCCGGAATTGGCAAGCTTCTTGAACTTGAATATGGTCTGCAGAAGTTCGATACGAAGCTCCTCGTCTTTTGTCCTGCTCGCATTATCAGTCATAGAGCGTTCCCCTCTTATCTTTCTTTACCGCAAGGAACTGCGGTCGCTTCCGCATGCGCTGCGCGTGGAGTACGAAAGCGGCCGGCTAGAAGTGGTGTGCGAGAACGCTGAGCACAATGTGGCCGATGTGCTCGATGCTCTTTCGGTAGCACGCATCAAGCCTGGGCGGAAAGTGAGACCTTGCATGCGTAGAGCAAGACCTTGTCCTGGCCCATCATAGATGATGCAATGGATACCGCGTCTTATCGCTTCGTCGTAGATCCATCGTGTATCCTCCGCCCAGGTATCACGACCCGGTGTGATCACTAAAAGAGGTGCTTTTCCTTCGGCATAGGGCGATCGATAGATATGACCCGGCAGTACCGTATCTTCATAGGGTATCTCTATGTATTCACCTGGATAACCCGATAGGGAAAGATATCGCGCATAGCAGTCCATGTAGGTACGCGCGCACTCTTGAACCTTCGGGCTATGGATATCGGTGTAATTCATGAGCATCACACGCCAATGCGTCGAAGCGCGCAGATAGGCGGTCGCAGCAGATCGCGCATGACCCTTGCCTTTCTTGCTCTACTCTTCAGACAGAAGCTATTTTAGTTTAGTACTATACTATATTGTTCTAAACAATTAGCAAGCGACAAGGAATCCACACACAGCCGCTACCTGTTCTTGTGTGCCTAATCACTGCTTTCTATGCAAAACAGATGAATGAACCTCTCGATGATTTGGTAAAACACTGCAAAAAGCGACTTTTGTTTGACAAGCCACGCGGCTTGCGTACAATGTTGAAGGGCGAAACGCACAGCAAGCGCTGGATGATTCGTCGAATATGTGGGGACGTAGCTCAGTTGGGAGAGCGCAGCGTTCGCAATGCTGAGGTCGTGGGTTCGATCCCCATCGTCTCCACCACGTAAAACAAATGACCCTTGCCGTTTAGGTAAGGGCCATTTTTCTTGGCGGGTTAAAGTCTCTGATCGCTACCGCGACATGGCTAACCTGTGCGCAGGTGCTCTATACCTGCGAGAGTTGCGCACAAGCACCGATCTTACTGGATACCCTCCAGCTTCGGAATGTACTTGAAGCCCTCTTCAAGATCCTCGTCGGTCGGGATGTAGTCGGTCATCGCGCCTTCGCGATAGGCCTGATACGCCGTCATATCAAAGTAGCCGGTGCCCGTCAGGCCGAACACGATGGTCTTCTCTTCACCAGTCTCCTTGCACTTCAGCGCCTCATCGATCGCCACGCGGATCGCATGAGCCGATTCAGGAGCTGGAAGCGTACCTTCCACACGTGCGAACAGCGTTGCCGCCTCGAAGACATCCGTCTGCTTGACACTGCGCGCCTCATCGATGAAGCCATCATGATAGAGCTGCGAAAGGATCGGGCTCATACCGTGATAGCGCAGACCACCAGCATGATTCGGGCTGGGAATGAAGCCGGAGCCGAGCGTGTACATCTTCGCGAGCGGCGTGACCTTGCCCACATCGCAGAAATCGTAAGCGAACTTGCCGCGCGTGAGCGTGGGGCAGCTTGCTGGCTCAACGGCGATGAAGTACGGCGCATCCTTGCCTTCGAGCTTGTCCGCCATGAACGGAGCCATGAGACCGCCCAAGTTCGAGCCACCGCCTGCACAGCCGATCAGGACATCAGGCTTCACACCGATCTTCTCGAGCGCTGCCTTCGTCTCGAGGCCGATGATGGACTGATGGAGCAGCACCTGATTGAGCACTGAACCCAAAACATAGCGACAACCTTCGGTCGAAACCGCTTCCTCGACTGCTTCAGAAATAGCGGTGCCGAGCGAGCCGGTGTTATCGGGATCCTTCTCCAGGATGGAGCGACCAACGTTGGTCTCCATGGAAGGAGAAGCCGTAACGCGTGCATTGTAGGTCTCCATGACCGCCTTGCGGAACGGCTTTTGGAGCGCCGAGCATTTCACCATGAACACATGCAGATCGAGTCCGAAGAAGCCCGTTGCCATCGAAAGCGCGGTGCCCCATTGGCCTGCGCCTGTTTCGGTGGTAAGGCATTTCAGCCCCTGCTCCTTGGCGTAGTAAGCCTGCGCGATCGCAGAGTTGAGCTTGTGCGAACCTGAAGTGTTGTTTCCCTCGAACTTGTAGTAGATCTTCGCGGGCGTATCGAGCGCCTCTTCCAGGAACTTCGCGTGCACCAGCGGTGAAGGGCGATACATGCGATAGAAATCGCGTACCTCTTCGGGGATCGGGATGAACTTGTCGGTGTTGTTCAGTTCCTGCTTGGCAAGCTCGGTGCAGAAGACTGGCTCAAGATCAGCCACGGTTACCGGCTCGAGCGTCGCCGGATTTAAGATGGGTGCATGATCGGTATCCATGAATGCGCGAATGTTCAACCATGCTTTGGGCAGCTCATCTTCCGCAAGATACGTTTTGTATTCGGTGCTGGTTCGGTTAGTCATGTTTTCTCCTTTCCGAAGCCAGGGCATAAAAAAACGCCCTATCTCCTTTCACGTTTCCGTGCAGGGACAAGAGCGAAACTCCTGCGGTGCCACCACTGCTTGATGCGAATGCATCCTCTCATGAAATGCACGCGACCGAAAACGCGAACATCTCTGCTCTGTTACGGGAGCTCCCGTTCTTCACTACTGGGATTCCATCCGTTCGCAAAGACCCTCCGAGGCCCATTGGTCAGCTCGTTTACTGCCAGGCTTCCACCGCCCCTGGCTCTCTAGAAGTACGTGACTGCCGTCTTCCTCGTCAACGGTTTAGAACCATGATAATCACGCGTACCGCGTTTTTCAAGGGAGAATTTGATGAACGCCTATCTCAGTCGGCGCTTGATCTCTTCGAGCAGCACCGTGCATCCCGCGTCCACATCTTCGAAGGTGGTCTCGAAATCGCCCGTATACCACGGGTCGGCCACATCGCGCGACCAGCCGGGCCAATCGAGCAAGAGGCTGCATTTTTCCTGTGGATCATTCTTGAATAAGCGCAGCATATCGCGCATGTTGTAGCGGTCCATGCCAACGATATAGTCGAAGCGATCGTAATCGCTGCGCTTGGCAAGATGCGCCTGCCGCGGAGAGAACGGAATGCCGTACTCTTCAAGGATCGCCCGCGTTCCTCGGTGAATATCCGAGCCGATCTCATCGGTATGGAGCGCCGCCGATTCGACATAAACTCTATCGGCAAGGCCAGCGCGCGCAAGCTTATCCTTCATGACGAACTCCGCCATAGGCGAGCGACAGATGTTTCCGTGACAAAGAAAGAGAATCGCAGCCATCGTGAACCTTTCATGAATCCGTTACGGCGTACGCCAATCTCAAGCACCGTGAACGATCTCGTAAGCATCATTGCGCGAAAGCCCGTATGCCTTCCGAAGATGCGCAACGATCTCCTTTTTGGAGAGCTCGCCCGCTACCAACAACGCTGCAGCTTCTTCGCGTGCATCATGCGCCGAAGCGCTCGCTTGCGCATCGACTTCGGCCGTGCTCGGCGCATCGATCACGAGCACGATCTCACCTTTGATTTGACCCTCGGCTGCACGTTCGGCAAACTCGTGTGCAACTTCGCCACTCAGCCCGCGCACGACCTCTTCGTGGATCTTCGTGAGCTCTCTGCATACCGCAACGTTGCGCAGCGGAAACGCTTCGGCCACCGTCTCGAGCGCTGAAACGATGCGATTCGGGCTTTCATAGAACACGAGCACCGCATCGAGCGCTCGGAGCGATTCGAGCACAGAGGCACGCTCGCCTGCTTTGCGCGGGAAGAAGCCACCGAAATAGAAGCACGGACCGGTGAAACCGCTGGCAACATAAGCCGTGGCAACCGCTGTCCCGCCTGGTAGCACTTCAACGGCAAGCGCACGCTCATATGCGCGTTCGATCAAGCGCTGGCCTGGGTCGGAGACACCGGGCATGCCTGCATCCGAGCAATAGCAAACGCACTCCCCTGCCTCCACACGGTCGAGCACGCTATCGGCCTTTTGCGCAAGGGACGCCTCATCCAAGCGCTCAAGCCGCTTCTGGATACCGAGCGCTGCAAGCAGCTTGCCAGTGACGCGCGTGTCTTCACAGCACACCACATCACACGTCTCGAGCGCCATGCACGCACGCGGTGGCAGGTCGCCCAAATTCCCCAGCGGTGTTGGGCAGATAACGAGCTTTCCTGCCGAATGTTCTTGTGCTGTTGCTCTTATCACGACCGTGAGATTCCTTACGAAGGCGCCGAACTAGAACGATTCGGCGATGTTGAAGCGCGTAGAAGGTTCAGAACCAACATAAGCGACCACTTCAACCTCGACGAGCGCGCCCTTCGGCAGCGCATCGACCCCTACCGCACTACGTGCCGGCAGATTCTCATCGAAATAGCGCGCATACACCTCATTGAACGCCACGAAATCGTTGATGTCATCCAAGAAGCAGGTCGTTTTCACCACGTGATTCAGATCGGTTCCCGCTGCTTCCAAAAGCCCGGTCACGTTCTTCATCACCTGCTCGGTCTGTTCTTGGATCGTAGTGCCGACCATCTCTCCGCTGGCCGGATCGAGTGCGATCTGACCTGAAGCGAACAGCATCCCGTTCACCACGATGCCTTGCGAATAGGGTCCGATGGCCGCTGGTGCGTTATCCGTGCGTACTACTTTCATGTGTTCTCCTGCTTCTCTTACGCTAAGCTCCCGCAAGTCGATTCAACGTCCAAGCGCATCCTCTCGCGTTTGCCCAACTCGTTCTTTTATTTGCTCATTACTTATTTACAATAGAGATGACGTTTTCATTATTCCACGAAAACTAAGCGCAGATACGGCGAAAGCCAGATTAGACCACCTTAAGCGGCCGCAGCGGTTCTTCGTCACATACCTGCTCCAAGAAAGAACCAAAGGAACTGTTCCATGCCTAGTGCCGATACCACTCCCCAGCTGACCCTCAACACCTTCGAAGATGCTTCCAAGCGCGTCAAGGAGGTCACCCAGGAAACGAAACTCATCTACAGCCCGCACTTCAGCAAGGAGACGGGCAACGATGTCTACTTGAAACCAGAGAACATGCAGCGCACGGGCGCCTACAAGGTGCGCGGCGCCTACTACAAGATCTCAACGCTTTCCGACGAGGAACGCAAGCGCGGACTGATCACGGCTTCTGCGGGCAACCATGCACAAGGCGTTGCCTATGCCGCCAAGAAGTTCGGCGTGCCTGCCACCATCGTCATGCCCACCACCACGCCCTACATCAAGGTCGAGCGCACGAAATCGCATGGGGCTGAAGTGGTGCTGGCAGGTGAGGTCTACGACGAATCCTACGAACATGCGCTCAAGCTTGCTGAAGAGCAAGGGCTCACGTTCATCCATCCGTTCAACGATCTGCAAGTTGCTGCAGGTCAGGGATCGATCGCCATGGAGATCGTCCAGGAGCTACCGCTCGTTGATGCTATCCTCGTGCCCATTGGTGGCGGCGGGCTGGCATCGGGCGTTTCCACGCTCGCCAAGATGCTCAACCCCCGCATCAAGGTGATCGGTGTTGAGCCTGCAGGCGCTGCCTGCATGAAAGCATCGCTCGAAGCGGGACACGTGGTGAAGCTGCCTTCCGTGAGCACCATCGCCGATGGCACCGCTGTGCTCGAACCAGGCGACAAGGTATTCCCCTACATCCAGGAGAACATCGACGAGATCATCACGGTCGACGATGACGAGCTGATCGTTGCCTTCCTCGACATGGTCGAGAATCACAAGATGGTCGTCGAGAATTCGGGCTTGCTCACTATTGCCGCGCTCAAGCACTTGAGCATGCTCGACAAGAAGGTCGTCTCCATCCTCTCAGGCGGGAACATGGACGTGATCACCATGGCAACCGTGGTGCAGCATGGCCTTATTCAGCGCGATCGCATCTTCACCGTGTCGGTGCTCTTGCCCGATCGCCCCGGAGAACTCGTGAACGTGGCGCAGATCATTGCCGAGCAGAATGGCAACGTGATCCGCCTCGATCACAACCAGTTCGTTACCGCGAACCGCAGCGCTGCGGTCGAGTTGCGTGTGACCATCGAAGCCTTCGGCACCGACCACAAAGGTCGTATCGTGCACGCGCTCCAAGAGGCGGGCTACTCCCCCCAGCTCATCCAAGCAGCGCTCTAAGCAAAGGGATACGGGTGACAAACTACCCGGTCGTTCGTCACTTTTTTCGCATGGAGCGTTAGATGCAGAAGCCGATCACGACAGAGAGCTTGCTATTCGCGTTCAGCGATTCCGGGGCATTCTGCTCGATATCATAGCCTTTGCCCTGGCTGAAGAACTGCGTTGCGGTTTCTGGATTCGGGCTTCTGAACCACCAGTTCAGATCGCCAGACCCCGCAAGCTTAGACGAGAGATCTTGCTTGAAGGCATCATCTTCCAACAGCATATATTGTGCACCTTCTGCATTGAGCACATTCGCATAGCCTACCGCGCCGAACGATTCGCCCGCGAACTCGACCGCTGAGAGCGCCCAGACTTTATCACCCGTGACGCTAACCGCATCGGGCGATTCGGTATTGCCTGTATTGTTGGTCTCTTTCTTCACTTCAACGATGTATTCTTGCAGATCAGCTGGCAGCGATTCGAAGAATTCGCCATTGAGCTGCGCACGAAGCGCAGACGCTTCCCAGCCACCCTGATTCGTTGCAGCATCATTCATCGGAGCCTCTTCAACGGGCACAGTAACGATGAAGCTCATGCCGGCATTGCCAGAGTTATTCGTGCGAGGATCGTGATAGACCCCCACTAAGTGCGCCTGCAGCTTAGTACCATCCGCCAGCGTGAAGTCCTTCACCAGGTCCGTGCGGAGCGTCCCGTCTTCATTCACGAAATCGTGCTTCTTCGCCTCGCGCAGAGCGCCATCGACGTTACCCGCCATGGTCATATTGCTCGAGATCTCGGCGATCTGCTCCCAGGAATAGTCATTGAACGACTGCGGTTCCTCTTCGGCAAAGAAGCCCACCTTATTGCTGCTCATATAAATGAATACGAATCCGATGATGGCAACGATAACGAGCGCAATGCCGCCAGCGATCATCGACTTCTTCGTCGTTTTCGGCTGAATAGGCTCGATGTATTCGTTGCAATGTTCGCAATGAAAACCATCCTCTTGATGAGGGGCACCACAGTGGGGACAACGCATGAATTACTCCTTCGCGCTACTGGTAAGCTCGGTCACTTCGTAGTCTTCTACTTTATCAGGTTCACTCTGCAGGGCGAGCGTGTCCGAGAAGAGCACCTGCGAAGGAGCCTTGCGCTCGGCGCGCTCAGGGAGCTGCTGTTCTGCCAGATTCGCCTTCGCGACCGAGATCATGAGCTTGATACGGTTGAGCTGGTTCACCTCTGAAGCACCAGGGTCGTAGTCGACCGCCACGATGTTCGTGCCCGCATAACGACGGCGAAGCTCCTTGATGACCGACTTGCCCACCACGTGATTCGGCAAGCAGGCGAAGGGTTGAGCGCATACGATGTTCGGGGCGCCGTTTAGAATGAGCTCCACCATCTCAGCCGTGAGCAGCCATCCCTCACCCATCGAATTGCACAGGCTCAAGATCTCTTCAGCGTATTCCGCCAGCTCATAGATGTTCGTGGAAGGCTCGAAGCGGCTCGATCTGCGCAGCGCGTCATCCATCGGTTTGCGCAAGTGGTAGAGCATCTTCAGCCCTGCGCGCGCGCCGATCGCTCCCTTCTTGCTACGTCCGAGCGGATCTTTTTGGAAGATCGAACCTGCAATGCCGAACATGAAGAATTCAGCAAGCCCTGGAACCACCGCTTCGCAGCCTTCTGCCTCGATCACATCGACCACCTGGTTGTTCGCCGTAGGATGGAACTTCACCAAGATCTCGCCGACCACGCCTACACGCGGCTTCGTTCCTTCGCCTTGAAGGGGCAGGTTGTCAAAATCGTCGACGATCTCCTGCACGGTCTTCTTGAAGCGACCAGCCTTTTCGCCTTCGTAGATCTGCGCTTGGCAACGTGCCATCCAATGATCGAACAGGCGGTTCGCTGCACCAGGCTCGCATTCATAGGGACGGGTGCGATAGAGGCACTGCATGAGCAGATCGCCGTAGAAGATGGCATAGATAGCGTTGTAGAGCATCGTCGCAGAGACGTTGAAGCCCGAGTTCTCTTCATCGAGCTTCTTGAACGCCAGAGAGATGACCGGAATATGCTCAAGACCCACCGACTTGAGCGCCTTACGGATGAGCGCGATATAGTTGGTCGCGCGACAGCCGCCACCTGTTTGCGTGATGATGACCGCAAGCTTATCGGTATCGTACTTGCCCGACATGACCGCTTCCATGATCTGGCCGGTGACCAAGATGGACGGATAGCAGATGTCGTTGTTCACATACTTGAGGCCGGCATCGACCGCGCCATGATCGACCGAAGGCAAGAGCTCGAGGTTGTAGCCCGCCTTATGGAAGACCTTCACGAGCAGGTCGAAATGGATCGGCGCCATCTGCGGACAGAGGATCGTGTAGCCCTCGTCGAACATTTCCTTCGTGAACTCCGCACGAGGGAACTCCGTCGAAGCGCCCTCAGCCGCTTCGGTAGTTGCAAGCGCGTCCGCCTCTTGGGTCGCCTCGGCTTCATCGAGCGTTGCCTTGGCGAGCGCACGAGCGGCCTCCCCTTCGGTCTTGCCCGTCTTTTCCGCCAAGCGCGCATCGATATCGGCCTGGATCGCATCGATATCGAGCGATGCCACCGGACAGGTAGAAGCGTGCGCGTTCTGTTCGGCCAGCTCATCAGCCTGATCCTTAAGCGCAGCGAGCAGCGAACGGATACGGATACGCGCCGCACCTAAGTTCGACACCTCGTCGATCTTCAGCACGGTATAGATCTTGCCAGCACCTTCCAAGATCTCCTGCACCTGGTCGGTCGTAAGCGCATCGAGACCACAGCCGAAGCTGTTCAACTGGACCAGGTCGAGATCATCACGCGTGGTCACGAGCTTCGCGGAATTGTAGAGGCGCGTGTGATACATCCACTGATCAACCACGCGGATCGGACGTTCAAGACGCGCCATATGCGCGACCGAATCCTCCGTGAGCACCGCCAGACCAAAGCTTTGGAGCAGCTCAGGGATAGCATGGTTGATCTCGGGATCGAGGTGATACGGCCTACCTGCCAGCACGATGCCATGCGTGCCCGTGTCCTCCATCCACTTGAGCGTCTCTTCGCCCTTGTGGCGGATGTCCTCTTTGAAGGCCACGTCTTCAGCCCAAGCAGCCTCGACCGCTGCTTCGATATCCTTCTTGCTCGGCAACTTGCCCTTTGCATCCTTCATGAGCTCCGGGTGCTTCTCGACCAACTCCACGTAGAGGCGCTTCTTCAGATGGTCCTTCTGGTCATACGGAACGAAGGGGTTCAAGAACTCAACATCCGTTTCGTTGAGCTCGTCGATGTTGAGGCGCAGCGCCTCGGAATAGCTCATGACGATCGGGCAGTTGAAGTGATTGCCTGCGCCTTCGTCTTCCTGGCGTTCCCATTTCGAACAGGGCATCCAGATGAAGTCGATATCCTTATCGAGCAGGTTCATCACATGACCGTGCGAGAGCTTCGCCGGATAGCACACGCTCTCGGAAGGCATGGACTCGATGCCCGCTTCGTAGGTCTTCTTCGTCGAAGCGTCCGAAATCTGAACACGGAACCCGAGCTCATTGAAGAAGGTGAACCAGAACGGATAGTTCTCATACATGTTGAGCGCACGCGGGATACCCACCGTGCCGCGCGCTGCCGCTTCAGCGGAAAGCGGTTCGTAGTGATCGAAGAGACGTGCGGTCTTGTACTCGAAGAGATTCGGCACCTCGGTCTTGATAGCCTGAGTGCTCGCTCCCTTCTCACAACGGTTGCCCGTGATGAAGCGGCGGTGGCGCCCGGTTGCTTCATCGATACCGAAATCGTTCACCGTGAGCAAGCAGGCATTCGAGCAGGCTTTGCAGCGAACGGTACGATGGGTCGGCGCGAGCGCTTCGATCTCTTCGAGCGAGAGCATGCTCGTTAACGGCACTTTCGGACCCACATCGGGCGACAGCGGCTGATCGGCAAGTGCCTGTTCGACCTCTGCATAGCGATCGCGCGCCAAAAGGGCTGCGCCATACGCACCCATATTCCCCGCAATATCTGGGCGCACTGCATCCACTTCTGCCAACTGCTCGAACGCGCGCAGTACCGCATTGTTCAGAAACGTTCCGCCCTGCACGATGACCTTCGTGCCCACCTCATGCGGATCGCGGATCTTGATCACCTTGAAGAGCGCATTCTTGATGACCGAAATGGCCAACCCGGCAGCGATATCGCCCACCGTTGCGCCTTCCTTCTGCGCCTGCTTCACGCGCGAATTCATGAACACCGTGCAGCGGCTTCCCAGATCGACCGGGTTCTTTGCGGAGATCGCACTCTGAGCGAATTCCGAAACATCCAGGTTAAGGCCACTGGCGAAGCTCTCGATGAAGCTTCCGCAGCCTGAAGAGCACGCTTCGTTGAGCATGATGTGATCGATCACGCCATCTTTCACGCGCAAGCACTTCATATCCTGCCCGCCGATATCCAAGATGAACTCCACGCCAGGAAGCATCTCCTGTGCGCCGCGCAAATGTGCGACCGTCTCGATCTCGCCTGAATCGACGCGCAACGCCTCGAGCAACAAGCCTTCGCCATAGCCGGTGACCGTTGAATGGCCGATCTCGACCAACGGCTCACCCGTTTGCGGATCGCGCGGGAGCGCTGCATAGAGCTCGGCCATGCGCGCCTTCGCACAACCGAGCACATCACCCTTGTTGTTCGCATAGCTCGACCAGAGCAGGCTGCCATCTTCTGCGATGAGCGCCGCCTTGAACGTGGTCGAACCAGCATCGATACCTAAGAAGGCCGTGCCGCGATAGTCCTCGAGCGAAGAGCGACGAACGACCTCTTTATCGTGGCGTTCGTAGAACTCTTGCAGTTCCTCGTCGTTCGCGAAAAGCGGAGCCAGGCGCACTACCTCAGAGCCTTGCACATCGCCCAGGTTCTCCAGGCGCGTGATGATGGCAGAAAGCTGTTCGACGTTCGCGTTCTCTGCGCGAGCACCCGCGATAGCGCAACCGCTCGCAACGAACAGATGCGCATTATCAGGCACGATAATGTGATCCTCGTCCAGTTCGAGCGTATCGTAGAAACGCTCGCGCAGCTGGGGCAAGTACTGCAACGGGCCGCCAAGGAACGCGACATTGCCGCGGATCGGACGACCGCACGCAAGACCAGAGATGGTCTGCGTGACCACCGACTGGAAGATCGATGCTGCGATATCTTCCTTCTTCGCACCTTCGTTGAGCAGCGGCTGAACGTCGGTCTTGGCGAACACGCCGCAACGCGAGGCAATCGGATAGAGGATCGTGTGGCTTTCAGCCAACTCGTTCAAACCCGAGGCATCAGTGTCGAGAAGCGCCGCCATCTGATCGATGAACGCGCCCGTGCCACCTGCGCACGTTCCGTTCATGCGCTGCTCGATGCCGTTGTCGAAGTAGATGATCTTCGCGTCTTCGCCGCCTAGCTCGATCGCAACATCGGTTTGGGGGATGAACGTCTCGACCGCCGTCTTCGATGCGATGACCTCCTGTACGAACTCGATGCCGAGCCACTGGGAAAGCAGCAACCCGCCCGAGCCCGTGATGGCCACCGTGAAGTCCTGCGTAGGATATTGAGCAGCCGCTTCTTTCAGCACCTCGAGCACCGTTGCGCGCACGTCGGCATGATGACGGCGATACACGGCCCACAAGATCTCGTTCGCATCGTCGAGCACCGCAAGCTTCACCGTGGTGGAGCCAACATCGATGCCGATATGAAGGATGTTGGATTCTGGTTGTTTCGTTTCAGTCATAGAAGTAGTTCACCGTCCATTACAATTCGATGGATTCGCCTGGTTTGATGAAGAAAAGTCGCATGGCAATGCGCGCCATGTCTTCGGATGATTCAAGGGTTCCGCGCTCGATCCAACGCGTGATGATACCCAAATAGGCCGACGCGTAGAAGGCCACATAGTAGTCGACGAACGCTGTAGGATTCGTGCGGTATTTTTCGTGCAAGATGTTCTGCACCAGGTTCTCGCACACCGCTTCGCGCAAGCGTGGCGCAAAACGCGCATCCCCTCCTGGTCCCAACACCGCGTGAAGGAAATCGCTCTGCTCGCGCAAATAGTCGAAGAGATCGACGAGCAACGGCAGCGGCGTGCCCGCCACACGATAGGCCAGCATATCGGCAAGCGAGATGCGCTGCATGCGCTCCTGAAGCGCTGCGATATCTGCCATGACCTCGTCTTCGAACACCGCAAGAAGATTCTCTTTGTCGCGGAAATGGTTGTAGAACGTGCCGCGATTCAGATCCGCGCGATCGCAGAGATCATTCACGGTTATCGAATCGAAGCCCCGCTCCTCAAGAAGAGCGATGAGCGCCTGGCGCAGAGCACGCTTCGAACGCGTGATGCGGCGGTCTTCACAAGCTGAAGCCGAACGCGTTACTGGCGCTTCGCAAACTGCAGCACTGCCCAAGATTCCTCATTTCAACAAGATGAGCATTAATGAACATCGTGTTCATTTTCGTTCATTGTACCTGCTGCAAGGGCACAGGGCAAGGCAGACTGCGCGCAAGTCTCGCTTCTTCAAAAAGTCTTCGTCTCTCGTAGAGAAGAGCGATGCGCGGGCCCTCTGCTGCATGCGGGCCCTCTGCAACTCACGAACCCGACGCTGGGCGTGGTCTCCCTGCAGCGAGCGAACCCGCTCGCTGCGCGCGAAAGCGAAGCGTTCACCCTGCGTCTTAGCGCCACTGCCACCTAAAGGAAGCGCGGCACGCCAGAGGATGGAATTTGCTAGACTAAGCAGATACGAAACCAAAGCGGGATGCCACGAACGCATCACGCACAAAACAAGGAGCTTCCATGCAGATCACGCCTGAAGAGATCGCCGAAACACTTGCCATGGTCGGCAAACAACACCTTGACATTCGCACTATCACACTCGGGCTCAATCTGCGCGGTTGCACCCATGAAGAGGTCGATGTGATTGCGCGCAAGGTCTACGACCGCCTCACCACCGCTGCTGAGAAGCTCGTTCCCACAGCTGACCAGCTTGAACGTGAATATGGTGTGCCCATCGTGAACAAGCGCATCTCGGTCACACCCATCGCAGAGATCTGTGCGGCAACCACTACGAACGACCTCTCCCCCATTGCGCGCGCCATGGATAAAGCAGCGCTTGAAGTTGGTGTTGATTTCATCGGTGGCTTCTCGGCGCTCGTGCACAAAGGCGCTTCGGCAGCTGATCACAAGCTGATGGATTCCATCCCTGAGGCGCTCGCTACCACCGAGCGTGTGTGCTCTTCGGTGAACGTTGGCTCTACGCGCGCCGGCATCAACATGGATGCCGTGCTTAAAATGGCGGGTATCATCAAGAAGTCTGCCGAGCTTACGGCGGACCGCCAATGCATCGGCGCAGGTAAGCTGGTGGTGTTCTGCAATGCCGTTGAAGACAACCCGTTCATGGCAGGCGCCTTCCATGGCTCTGGCGAAGCAGATGCAGTGGTGAATGTGGGCGTTTCGGGACCTGGTGTGGTGAATGCCGTGCTGCGCAACATCTCGCCCGAAGCTGATATCACGAGCATTGCCGAAGCGATCAAATCCACTGCCTTCAAGATCACCCGCGCCGGCGAGCTCATCTCGCGCGAGGCCAGCAAGCGCCTGGGCGTTGAAAAGGGCATCCTCGATCTTTCGCTTGCCCCCACCCCTGCTGAAGGCGATTCCGTCGCCGAGATCCTGGAAGCGATCGGCGTAGGCCAGTGCGGCGGTCCGGGCACTACGGCAGCGCTCGCGATGCTCAACGATGCGGTGAAGAAAGGTGGCGTGATGGCATCCTCTTCCGTGGGCGGCCTCTCAGGCGCGTTCATTCCGGTTTCAGAAGATGCGGGCATGATCCGGGCTGCTGAAGATGGCGCGCTCTCGATCGAGAAGCTCGAGGCTATGACCTGCGTTTGTTCGGTTGGTCTTGATATGATCGCGATTCCTGGAGACACCACGGTCGAGACCATCTTCGGCATCATCGCCGACGAATGCGCGATCGGCATGATCAACAACAAGACCACGGCAGTGCGCCTTATTCCTGCTATCGGACACAAGGTGGGCGATCAGCTCGATTTCGGCGGACTTTTAGGTTATGCACCGGTCATGCCGGTGAATCAGTTCGCTGGTAATGTGTTCGCACATCGTGGTGGCCGCATGCCTGCCCCGCTCAACTCACTCAAGAATTAGGCTAAGCACAGGGTTGTCTAGTATCACAAGAAATTGACTCACTTACTGAACAATTTTGTTCAGTAAGTGAGTCAATTTCGTCACTTCGCTATCACCCATACGCCTTTTCGCGCAGAACCAACCCGCTCGATACGCCCTTCGGAAGACAGAGCCTTGAGTATTCGCTGGACTTGACGCTCAGAAAGTCCCAGTATCTTTCCTAATGAGGATGCCGCAATAGATGGTTGATAGTAGAGCACGCCTAGTACTTCTGCGCCATTTTTCACCTGAGTTAGATCTGTGTTACCTGAAGCGTCCTGAGACAAGAAGTCGATCCTCTTTTCAAGTTCATCTTTCAAACAATCGAAGAAAAGCTCAATGAAAGGTTCTGGGTGCCCTTCTACCTGCCAAGCTTCAAGGGCTGCCTTGTATTCCGCGCCATGGTCCACCTTGATGCATAACAGCGGATAGGCATTCTTTTGAAGCTGAGCATTCATCCACAAACGCCCTGTTCTTCCATTTCCATCAGCAAAGGGGTGGATGTTTTCCAAGCATGCATGAAACCAAGGAATAAGAATGAGCGGATGAGTGTTTTTTCTTGCATCTTCATAGCGGTAGAACAAGTTTGCCATAGCATCACGAATCTTAAGTGGTGCTAAAGGAGTTGTGCGTGATGCCCTAATGATGGCTGGAGCACTTCTATACATTCCGCGCGCGCTCGGTTGTAGATCGAGAGCACAACATTCATGAAGATCGCGAAGATGGGCTTCGTTAAGCGCAAGATTATTGACAATCAGCTCATGAACAAAGGCGCCTCCTTCGAACAATCCCTTGGCAGCAATCTGTTCGCGCCCCGGTTTCCCTGCAACGAATTCCCCTTCATAGATGATCTCGGTATCTGCAAGGGTGAGCGTAGATCCTTCAATCGCATTGGAGTTGTAGGCCATGCGTACCAGGAAATCTTCATCGTAAGATTCCTGAGCAAGACGCATCGCTTCGTTTTTTGGATAGAGCGTTCGCCATGTTCGAGCAAGAGAGTCTATACGACTAAGCGCTTCGCTATCGATCTGGTTTTCAGTTGGTAGTGCCAGCATGCGGGACTCCCTCTGTTCATTCAATCCTTGTCGACTTGCTGCATGTCGTAGAAAATCGTTTTTCTACGACATTTTAGCACACACAAGTATCTATTACCAAGCTGCGTCTAAAACCTAACCAGCAGAAAAGCTCGATGAAAAAGCAAAACATAGGATTGCGTAATACTAACTTCACTCTCTACAACTTGAGTTCACATTGCCCATCTCGTCTAGAAAATTGCACGAACGAAAACATGCATTGAATTAGTTGAACCAATCTTCCCAACGAGGCTTCGAGAAGATTGGTTCAGATCTATAGGGGTTATTAACTCTCTGCAATAATTAGATGTGAGTTCTTTTGGTCAGGATCAACATAACGAAAGCTATACTAAATTCATGTATAAACAGCATGGACAAGGTACTCGATGTTGCCGGAGGTGCCTTTAATGGGAGACTCAATCACGCCTTCCACGTGAAAACACACATCCGTTAGCGCTTCTTCCACTTCTGCAACCACGCGCTCGCGCACTGCTGCGTCCACTACGATACCGCCTTCTGTCTCCCCTTGCCTGCTCTCGAACTGTGGCTTAATAAGCCCCAGGAAAATAGTTCCCTCATGAGCGAGCGCGGCAAACACCGGCGCCAGCGATGCCATGCCGATGAAGCTCAAATCGCACACGATCACATCGAAGGGCGCGCCCAAGTCTTCAGGGGCTGCAAGGCGGATATTCGTGCGCTCGAACACGCGCGCGCGCTCATCTTGACGCACCTGCCAGGCAAGCTGGCCATAGTTCACATCAACGCAGGTGACTTCGGCAGCACCCGCTTGTAAAAGGCAATCGGTGAAGCCACCCGTTGAAGAGCCGATATCTATGCAGCGCAAGCCTGAAACATCGACCCCGAACCCATCGAGCGCGCCCTGTAACTTGTGGCCGCCGCGCGAAACGAACGCCCGCGCATTCTTCACGTAGATATCCGCATCGGGCGAAACCTTGAGGGCAGCGCTGGAAACATAGACATCATCGACACGCACCTCACGCGCGATCACCGCCCGCAACGCCGCGTCCGCATCAGGAAAATATCCCTGTTCAACGAGTATTTCATCAAGTCGTTGCTTCTTCATCATGCACTATCTAAGTTGACCGAATAGCAAATACGATGAACCCCGAGAACGCTCGCTCAAGGCAACGCGACCTTGAACTAACTTTTGCGCATCAATTGTCGCAAAAGTGGATTTCAAGGATCGCTTTTGCTTAGCCTCGCTCGTCATTCTCGGCGTTCATCGCACTATGCGCTCAGGTCGTCAGGAATACCGCCTTCATCGAGGATCCGTAAGAATTGACGCTCAGTCAGGATCGGCACGCCCAGCGTCTCTGCCTTGGTGCGCTTCGATCCCGCATCCTGCCCACAGATCACGTAACTCGTCTTCTTGGAAACGCTGCCCGAGACCTTCGCACCCAGCGCTTTCAAGCGCTCCCCTGCTTCATCGCGCGTCATGCCGGACTCGACCAAGCTGCCGGTCAAAACGAACGTAAGTCCTTCAAGCGGCTGTTCGCCCACTTCGACGATCTCTTCAACGAGCACAAACCCTTCATCTTTCAGGCGCGCGAGCACAGCCTGATTCGTCTCGTTAGCCAAGAAGGTGTGAACGCTCTCAGCGATCACAAGCCCGACGCCCGGAATCGCAGAGAGTTCTTCCACGCTCGCCTTCGAAAGCGCCTCGAGCGAAGGATACGCATGTACGATCAGCTCTGCCGTGGTCTTGCCCACATGGCGAATGCCCAAACCGAACAATACGCGCGCGAACGAACGCGTCTTCGATTCTTCGAGCGCAACCATGAGCTTCTTCGCAACCACCTCACCGAGCAGGATCGGTTCACCCTCGCGATTAACACGGTTCATATCCAGATTGGCAAGATTGGCTTCGGTGAGCTTGTAGTAATCGGCCACATCGGCCACCTTACCCGTGGCGAGCAAACGCGTAACGATCTCTTCGCCCATGCCTTCGATATCGAGCGCATTGCGGTTCGCCCAGTGAATAAGGCGTTCCTTCGCTTGCGCCGGGCAATCGAGCGAAACACAACGATAGACCGCCTCGCCTTCCTCGCGCACGACCGGAGAACCACAGCTGGGGCAGCTCATCGGCATCTGCCAAGGCACCGAATCTTCAGGACGAAGCGAAAGGATGGGACCGAGCACCTCGGGGATCACGTCGCCCGCTTTGCGCACGACCACCGTGTCGCCGATGCGCAAGTTCTTGCGCGCCACCTCATCGCTGTTATGGAGCGTCGCGCGCGCCACCACCGAGCCAGCAACCCGCACCGGGTCGAGCTCGGCCACAGGCGTGAGCGCACCAGTGCGCCCCACCTGTACAGTGATATCACGCAGAAGCGTGGTCTTCTCTTCGGGCGGGAACTTATACGCGATCGCCCAGCGCGGGGCACGCGAGGTAAATCCCAGTTCACGCTGCTGGGCGAAGGAATCGATCTTCACCACCACACCATCGATCTCATACGGCAAGCTGTCGCGCATCTCTAAGCAATGTTTGCAGAAATCGAGCACCTCGCTGCGCTTCTCACAGTGAACAACATCAGGGTTAACGTGAAAACCGCATTCTCGCAGCCATGCAAGCAGCTCCCACTGCGAAGTGGCCGTGATGTTCGCCTCGTCGGCGATTGCGTAGATGAATGTAGAAAGATCGCGCTCGGCGGTCACATGGTAATCCTTCTGACGCAAGCTTCCGGCCGCTGCATTGCGCGGGTTCGCGAACGCTGGCTTGCCTTCTTTTGCAGCCTGGCGATTCAGCTTCTCGAAGCTCGCCTTCGACATATAGATCTCGCCACGCACCTCAATCGGCGTATCCAGATTCACGATGTGTTCCTTGCCTGCACTTGCCAGCTGCAGTGGCACATCGCGCACGGTGCGCACGTTCACGGTCACATCTTCACCCGTCGTGCCATCACCGCGCGTGGCCGCCATGACGAGCGATCCGTTGTCGTAGGTGAGCGCGATCGACGAACCATCGATCTTGAGTTCGCACACCACAGGAACGAAGCGCCCAAAATGGCTCTCCATGCGGTCCATCCAAGCTTCAAGCTCATCAGTGTCGAGCGCGTTATCGAGCGAATACATACGAACTGCATGCTGAACGGGCGTGAATTGGGTCGCCACTGCCCCGCCCACACGCTGGGTTGGCGAAGACGGGTCGAGGAACTGGGGATATCTTTTCTCGAGTGCATCGAGATCGCGCAGCAGCGAGTCGAAGGCCGCGTCGGAGATCTCAGGAGCGTCCTTCACGTAGTAGAGATAGCTGTGATGTTCGATCTCATCGCGCAGCTTCTGGATGCGCTCGTGAGCATTGTTCTGTTGCGTTTCGTCTGCCATAGCGCCAGGCTACCTTTCCTCTTCATTCGTGGTATTGCAAGCTTCCTGCTGGTCAAGCTCGCCTAAGAACTTCTGTATAGCCTGCGGAAGGGATTCGACCACCTCTTCGGCACACACGCTCACTTCACTGAACTGCTCGGCTGCGATCCTCCCCGCTTCACCATGAAGCGCCACACCCAAGCACGCCGCTTTGAAAGGAGCGACCCCTTGAGCGAGCAAGCCGCCGATCGTACCAGCAAGCACATCGCCCGTGCCTGCTTTCGCGAGCGCCGCGGTTCCTGCGGTGTAGACCTCTGTGCGAGTGCCATCGGAAATGATCGTCTCGGGACCCTTCAGCACGATGATCGATTTATAGGCGCGCGCAAGCTTCTTGGCGGCCTTCTCAGGGTCTTCGAGCGAGATGCCGAACGGCTCTGCAAGCCGAGCCGCTTCTCCTGCGTGCGGAGTGAGCACGGTCGTGCGCATCTTCTCGCCACGCTTCTTGAGCGCTTTTCGCCCTTCTTGTTGAGCCGCAAAAGAAAGCGCACCGCCATCGAGCAACACGGGATGCGTGATTTTTTTGAGCAGGCGCAAACAGAGCTTCTTTGCGTGCGTGTCGTTCGCGTCGATGCCCGATCCTACGACCAGAGCACCAGGATGATCAGGCGAGATAAGGTGCGAAAGGACGCACTCTTCAAACGAGCGCACCACGAGCGATGGACGCCAGATCTGCAAGATGAAACGGTTCTCAGCCGCCGTGAAGACTTCGGTATACCCCGCACCCACATACTGGGATGCCCAGGAAGAAAGGCAGGCAGCGCCTGGGTAGGGCTTCGAGCCTACGAGAAGCACGCACTTGCCGCGTGTGTATTTATTCGTATCGGGTTCGGGTAGCGGAATGGCTTTAGCTAGTTCGAATGGAGCGAGCATGGATCTTCCTATCGTTTTGTAGCAGCAAGAAGATTATAGTTCATAGCATCCAGCAGCAAGCCGATTTATAGCGTGTCGTAAGAAAGCCCGATGCGCGATCGCTAGAGCTCATCGAGCATCGAACGGACCTCTTTGAACTGGCGATGAAGGTCCTGCAGCGGATCGACCTTCTCGACCTTCTCCTCTGGTTCGTTCATGAGCGCAAGCGCGCAGGCCACCGCATCGTCCTGCGTATAGGAAAGCGAGAGCGGGATGTCCTTGATGCCCAGTTCAGCCGCCTTCTCTTCAGCGCGGCGATAAAGCTTCACTTGTGGTTTGCCCTTGGCGGTGATCACCACTTCGACATCGCGCGGACCGATGCCTTCGGAAAAGCCCGTGCCGAGCGCTTTGAGCACCGCCTCTTTGGCCGCGAATCGCGTGGCGTAATGACATTCAGGGCGCGCCTTCTTGTTGCAATAGGCCTGCTCGTCCTCAGAGAAGATGCGCGTTTTGAAGCGCGGAGTGCGCTCGAGAATCGCCTTCATGCGTTCGATCTCGACGATATCAACGCCGATCGAATGGGGGCTTTCCAAGTGAATACTCTCATCGAAATCGCGCGCGATCGCTTCGGCCGCGGCGCTGGAGTTCTCGGCTGCGTCTTCCCCGCCAGCCGGTTGCGTTTTTGGATCCATCATAAAAACGCCCACTACTCGACCGTGACCGATTTTGCGAGGTTGCGCGGCTGGTCGACATCGCACCCGCGATTGACCGCTACCGCACGCGCAAGCAGCTGCAGCGGCACACTTGCCGTAATGGGCATGAAGGTGTCACGCACGCGCGGGATATAGATGACCTTGTCGGCGACCTTCTTGATGTCGGTGTCGCCTTCTGTGGCAATGGCGATGATGGTCGCACCACGCGTCTTCGATTCCTCCAAGTTCGAGATCGTCTTCTCGTATGTGGGGCTTTGCGTGGCCACCGCAACGATCGGGAATCCATCCTCGATAAGTGCGATCGGTCCATGCTTCATCTCGCCTGCTGGATAGGCCTCAGCATGCACGTAAGAGATCTCCTTCATCTTGAGCGCGCCCTCATAGCACGTGACCGATGCCAAACCGCGCCCGATATAGAACGCAGAGGTCTTTCCTTCGAAGAGCTCTGCCGCTTCTTCGATGGCTTCGGTATTCTCGAGGATCTCCTCGATCTGCTCAGCCGTATCAGCAAGCTCGGAGAAGAGCAGGTGCGTTTGTGCAAGGTTGAGCTTGCCTTTCACGCGCCCGAGCATGAGCGCCATGAGCGTAAGGCTCACCACCTGACCAATGAATGATTTCGTCGAGGCGACCGCTATCTCCTTGTTCGCCTTCGTATAGATGACCCCATCCGACTCGCGCGCAACCGGCGAACCGATCACGTTCGTGATGCCGAACACTTTCGCCCCACGAATGCGCGCATCGCGAATAGCCGCAAGCGTATCGGCAGTCTCGCCCGACTGCGACACCGCCACCACCAGCGTGGTGGGCGTGATGATAGGATTGCGATAGCGGAACTCGGAAGCTACTTCCACCTCAGTGGGAATGCGCGCCCAGGTTTCGATCAAGCTTTTCGCGATGAGGCCGGCATGATAGCTCGTGCCGCAACCGATGATGTAGACACGATCGACGAAGTTCAGCTCCTGTCGCGTGAGGCTCAACTCATCGATCACGATCTCTTGATCCGTGAGGCGCCCCGCGAGCGTATCGCGCACCACGCGTGGCTGCTCATGGATCTCTTTGAGCATGAAATCAGGGTAGCCACCGCGCTCAGCAACATCGATATCCCAGTCGATATGCGTAACTTCTGGTTCGATCTCTTTGCCGAAGCGGTCGTAATAAGTAACGCCCTCAGGCGTAGCAAGAGCGAACTGATTGTCCTCAAGGATGACCACATCACGCGTGGCACGCACGAGCGCCACGATATCGGATGCCACATAGCTTCCCGTGCTATCGCAGCCAACAACGATCGGAGAATCCTTGCGCGTGATGACCATCTTCCCTGGCTCATCCGAGCAGATGACCGCAATACCATAGGCGCCCGTAAGCAGCGAAGAGGTTTTCTGCACCGCTTCGAGCAGATCACCCCGATAGAAATCTTCCACCAAGTGCGCGACCACTTCAGTATCGGTATCGGATGAGAAGACATGCCCTTTCAGCATGAGGTCTTCGCGCAGTTCGTTGAAGTTCTCGATGATGCCATTGTGAACCACGGCGATATTGTTCGAGCAGCTCGTGTGGGGGTGCGCATTGCGCTCACTCGGCGCACCATGCGTTGCCCAGCGTGTGTGGCCGATACCACAGGTGCCCAAGCAATCATCCGCGCCCAGCGCTGCGACCAGTTCGGCGACCTTACCCTGTCGGCGCACGACCTCTATCTCTTCGCCATTGAATACAGCGATGCCCGCCGAATCATAGCCTCGATATTCAAGATGCTGAAGGCCATCAATCAGGATGTCCTTAGCCTGCTGCCCTCCGGTATAACCGACGATTCCACACATGCAGTAGTCTCCTTTAGTTCTGCGTTGATGAGGATATTCTACAATACCCGCACCAGACATTGCACCGTGCGCCACTTGAGCGTCGCTCTGCACACGACAAAAGAAAGAGAAGCCGCAACAAAGCAGCTTCTCTTCATAAAACCTTGATGAATTCGGTACAGAAATGCGCTTATGCTTCGCGCTCCTCCACCGTGATCTTGGCGTTATCCATAGCCCAGTTGGCAGCCTTCATGCGCGAAGCGCCTTCCTTGAGCAGGAATGCACGACCAGCATTCTGAAGCTGATCGAACACCTCTTCCTCCTGACCAGGAGCCATTGCACTAAGAGCATGCTTCAGATCGTCGACTTCAAGCTCAAGGCCTTCATGGCGGAAGATCGCATCGAACACGAACCCGTTGATGAGCTGAGCTTCTGCCTGCGCGGCAAGCGAAGCACGGATCTGCTTCTCATCGGTCTTCTGCTCGAGCATGAAATCCATGAGCGTCTTGCCCTGCTGAGCAAGCTCCATCTTGAAGCCTTCGAGCATATCGGTGGTCATCGCGTCGACCATCTTGGGTGAGACTTCGCCATCGAAGCGCTTCGCCCACTCTGCCATGACCGCGTTCGCCTTGGCAGAATCGAGCTGCTCTTCCTTGACCTTTTCCGAAGTTGCACGGAACTGCTTGCGCAGCTCTTCGACCGTGGTAACGCCCATGCCCTTGAGGTTGGTCTCGACCCATTCGTCGGTGACTTCGGGAATGATGGTCTCTTCTTCGCCTGTTTCAGGATCGACCTTCACCGTAGCGAACTGGCTCGCGAGCATATGCATCTGCATATCGATATCCTGCTCGGTAACATCGAGCGGAGCGAGCACAGTGACCTCGACCGGATCGTAGCTGGTAAGCTCGAATTCGGGCTTTGGCAGGATGGTCACGTTGAATGTGAATTCATTACCCTCAACAGGATCCGATTCCGCGTCGACGCTCGAAGAGGTCATCGGGATGATGTTCTCCTGATCGAGTGCGAACGGAATAAGATAGCTGATGACCGCAGAAGAAACCGCATCGCGCGCCTCTTCAGGGCTCATCGCGTTATAGATCTTCTGCAGTGCAGTTTCGCCTTCGAGGCTCCTCAGCTGGAACTGATCGATGAACACATCAAGACCATCAGTGAAGGCTTTATCGACTTCCTCGGGCGATGCCGTGATGGAAAGTTCGAGTTCGCCGTTTTCCTCTTTGACCTTTTCGACCTTCATTACTTGGCCTGCTTAACAGAGGTTGCTTCTTTAGCGATCTCAGCAAGAGCAGCGAATGCCTGAGGATCGTTGATCGCCATGTCGGAGAGCACCTTACGGTCGAGCTCGACACCGGCATTCTTGAGGCCGTTCATGAACACGGAGTAAGAAAGGCCGTTGGTGCGGGCGGCGGCGTTGATGCGGGTGATCCACAAACGACGGATCTCGCGCTTCTTGGTGCGACGATCGCGATAGGCATACTGGAGCGAATGCTGGACCTGCTCTTTAGCAGCGCGATAGGAACGGGACTTTGCACCGTAATAACCCTTTGCACGGTTGAGAACGGTATGACGCTTTTTATGTGCGGAAACGGCACGTTTTACACGAGGCATAACTGAATCCTCCCTTACTTATCGAAGACCGAGATTGCGTGCGATTACTTTTTTGTCAGCAGCAGAAACTTCGGTCTCGTGACGGAAATTACGCTTACGCTTCTGACTCTTTTTCGTCATGATGTGAGACTTATACGCCTTAGCACGCATGATCTTGCCAGATCCAGTTACGCGAAAACGCTTCGCGGTACCAGAATGAGTCTTCATTTTAGGCATTATTCATCCTCTCCTTTTTCATCTTTCTTGTTCTTCTTCACCGTTGTGGGCAACGGAGCGATGAGCATGTGCATGTTGCGGCCTTCCATCTTCGGCTGGTTCTCGATGACCGCAACGTCTTTCAGATCGTCCGCCAGGCGCTCGAGAATGCTCAGCCCCTGTTCAGGATGAGACATCTCACGACCGCGGAACATGATCGTGATCTTGACCTTCGACCCTGCCTCGAGGAAGCGCAGCACGTGCTTCTTCTTCGTGGTGTAGTCGCCGATGTCGATCTTCGGGCGGAACTTCATTTCCTTAGTTTCGACCTTGCTCTGGTTCTTGCGCGCCTGCTTGGCCTTGATCGCCTGGTCGTACTTGAACTTTCCATAGTCCATGATGCGACACACGGGCGGTTCAGCCTGCGGAGCGATCTCGACCAGGTCGTAGCCTTCGTCATCAGCGATGCGCTGAGCTTGCTCGACTGGGTAGATTCCCATCTGAGTTCCGTCATAGGCGATAAGACGACATTCCTTGGCACGGATCTCGTCGTTGAGCCTTGGTTCTTGGGCAGCTATCGTGCCCACCTCCTTTTTCTTAACTTCTTCCTTGTGCGTAATTCACGTCTGAGCAAAACAAAAGCCCGCACACAGCAGGCCATAAGAATGTTCGTCCAAAGTGACGTTCTATTCGAATGACCCATCGGCGAAGTGCCGAACCAGGTGAAGGCGCATGCCTTACTTGTGTTTTACAGCCTGTGCATCATAGCACATGATGGCAGGAGTGCAAAGGGCAGCTTCTTACGAAGCGGAGCTGATCGCCACCTCAACGGTGCGAACGGTCTTCGCGAGATTGTTCTCTTCGATCGCCTGGGCGTAGTCGTAGTCGAGCAACACACCCCAATCGAACGCATGCCCTGCTTCATCGGTGCCCGTACCGACGAACTGGAAGCGCTCTTCATCGATGGTCTTCCCCGTTGAATCGTAGTGCGCATACTCCTCTTTCTCAGGAGCGACCACCGGGTCTGGCACGATGCTCGTAAGCCCCGCGCCTTCGAGCAAACGCTCGATAAGATGCGCCTCGTTCACGATGCGATCGAATGGCAGCGTAGCGCAGGAAAGATCGTTGATGTTGATGCGGTAGCTCGCTGAAACCACCACGCCTGCCTTATCAAGATAGAGATGCGTGAGCGCCATGCCCGTATCGATCGAAGCGCTCTCTTCGCCAAGGAGCACCGTAACTTCTTTGAGCCCTCCCGCGACAAGCTTCGGATCGCCATCGATCTCCGCACCATGACCGATCTCGGTGAGCGCAGACGTAAGATCGAGCCCGATCAGCGCGCTCAGATCGACCACTTCGATGACATCGGTATCGTAGTAGCCTTCCTTTTCCGCTTCTTTGAGCGCTTTCTGCTCTGCTTCGACCTCGGCCTGAGCAGAATGCGAGGTGATCGTTGCGCTCGGCGTCAGAACGAGCACGACCACGAGCACGGCGAGCACCGCCGCGAGCGCCACGATCACACCCACGAGTAGCTTGGTCATGTTCTTTTGGTCGCGTTTCATGAGAGCAGTCCTACCTGAAGAAGTTGAAGTACACGAGGAACACCGCGATGAGCACGATGAGGCAAAGGACGATGACCGACTGCATACGACGATACGGAACGGGCTCTTCGTCTTCTGGCGCATCGGAGGTGTGCGTAGGTGCCTCTTCCTGAGCAGGCTCTTCGCCATGGCGCGCATCGCGCATGGGCGCCTGCTCATCTGTGGCCTCTGACAGATCCTCTACCAGCACAGCAGCATCCGCTGTCGCAGCTGTTCTTCCCGCCGAAGAAACGCGGATGGTCTCTTCCCCATCTATGACCTGCGTGGTGGTGGTTACCCCCGCACGCTCTTCCACCTCGGTGGTCTCTACGGGCTCTTCACCCGTATCGAGCGAGATGAGCGAGTATTTCTGCTTATCTTCTGCCACTGCTGCATCCTTTGCGAACTACTGAAAGAGCACGTTGAGCGCTTCGGCAAGCTCGTCTCCTACCCCACGCGCGTCTTCCATGCTCGCGCCCGTGGTGAAGAGATAGACCTTGATCTTGGGTTCGGTTCCGCTCGGACGCACGATCACTTTACACGAATCTTTGAGGTCGAATTCGATCACATTGGCAGGAGGAAGCGCGCCTAAGCCTGGTTGATAGTCGAGCGTTTCAAGCACTGCCTTCCCCGCAACGCTATCGAGACCATCCGCGCGCAGCGAATCCATGATCTCAGCCATGCGCGCCGCACCCGAAGCTCCTTCGAAGGTGAACGCAAGCGTACGATTGTGGTGATAGCCATACTTCTGGTAAAGATCCTGCATGGCCTGGTAGAGGTTCTTCCCCTCTGCGCGATACGCACGTGCCATCTGACAGATGAGCATTGAAGCCACGATCGCGTCCTTATCGCGCGCGTGGCATCCTGCCAAGTAGCCATAGCTCTCTTCGAAGCCGAAGATGAAGCGGTCGAGCTCTCCCGCCTCTTCCAGTTCGCGCTGGATACCGCCGATGTATTTGAAGCCCGTGAGCACCCGCTTGAGTTCTACGCCATGGTCGGCCGCGATCGCATCAACGATGCTCGTCGAAACGATGGTGGTGACCGCAAGCGGACGCGCGGGCATCTTGCCTAGCTGGGAGCGCATGCGACAGATGTAGTCGAACAGGAGCGCGCCGGTCTCGTTGCCCGTGAGCAACTGATAGTCATCGCCGTCCTTCACCGCGATGCCCACGCGGTCGGCATCAGGGTCGGTGGCGAGCAAGAGATCGGGCTTCACCTGCTCGCAGAGAGCAATGCCACGCTCGAGCGCTTCACGGATCTCGGGATTAGGATAGGGGCAGGTAGGGAAATTCCCATCGGGATAGGCCTGTTCACCCACCATGTACACATCGCGCACGCCGATGCGCTCGAGGATGCGATTCACACATTCAAGGCCGGTACCATTGAGCGGCGTGTAGACCAAGCGCAATTCGCCCTGCTCATCCGGCACCTCAAGGCTCTGCTCGTAAACAGCATCGAGGAATGCATCGAGCACCTCCTCGTTAATATAGCTAACGAGGCCTTCGTCGATCGCACGTGCGAAGTCCATCGTACGCACGTCTTCGAACACATCCACCTGCGCGATAGCTTCGGTGATAGCATCGGCGATCTCGTCGGTGATCTGGCAGCCATCAGGGCCATAGACTTTGTAGCCGTTGTACGCGCTGGGATTGTGACTAGCGGTGACGTTGATGCCGATCGCGCAACCCAAGTAACGCGTCGCGAAGGAAAGCGCCGGGGTGGGCTCCAAGCGCGAATAGATATGCGACGTGATGCCGTTGGCCGCAAGAACGCCAGCAGCCGTCTCGGCGAACAGGCGCGAATTGATGCGCGAATCGAAGCAGATCGCCACGGTGCCATCCACACCCACATGCGTCTTGATGTAATCGGCGATACCCTGGGTAGCTTTGCCCACCGTATAGATATTCATACGATTGGTGCCTGCGCCGAGCACGCCGCGAAGACCTCCCGTACCGAACTCGAGTTCCT
Source organism: uncultured Eggerthella sp. (assembly GCA_958409415.1). Classification (GTDB taxonomy): domain Bacteria; phylum Actinomycetota; class Coriobacteriia; order Coriobacteriales; family Eggerthellaceae; genus Anaerotardibacter. Next base: position 59,328 of record CATYMO010000004.1, read on the forward strand.
GAAAGAATGCATCTTCTATCGCCTGGGCATCGGCACGCTCGCGCATCTCTGCGAGCTGCGCCGCCAAGGCCGGCTCGGATACGTTTTCACACCAGCGATCGAATTCGCTCTGGTAATCCATGGATTCCGCCTTCACTTCCTTATCTCTTGAATAGCCTTGATAAGCCAGGTAAAAGTATACGACAAGAACGAGCGCTCGCCGCTTGTAAACAGATTAGTACATCTTTTCTCGCTGGCTCTTGCTAATTCCTACTAAAATGGTAGTATTTCTACAACTTGAGAGACCTGCACGTCAGGGAAACGAAACTGCTATAGTTTCAAGAGAAGCAATGAGAAGAACGCACTATCGCTTTGAGGAGTAACCGTGCTTGAATTACAAGATATCGTTTTCGAGGTTCCCCTTGCGGAAGGTTCGAGAGAAACGAAACGCATCATCGATGGCATCTCGCTTACCATCGATACCGATAAGTTCGTGGTTATCACCGGGCCGAACGGCGGCGGTAAATCCACGCTTGCCAAGCTGATCATGGGCATCGAAAAGCCCACGAGCGGCAAGATCATCTTCAAAGGGCAAGATATCACGAACGCTTCGATCACCGAACGCGCACGGATGGGCGTGGGATATGGATTCCAACAACCAGCCCGCTTCAAGGGCATGAAGGTGAAGAAGCTGCTCGAATTGGCAGCAGGAAAGCGCCTGCCTATGCTCGCTTGCAACGAATACCTGAGCGAAGTGGGACTTTGTTCGGCGAATTATCTCACCCGCGAAGTCGACAAGAGCCTTTCGGGTGGCGAACTGAAGCGCATCGAGATCGCGACCGTGCTTGCTGCGAATCCCGATCTTGCCATCTACGATGAACCAGAAGCAGGCATCGATCTTTGGAGCTTCGATCGCCTCACGCAAACGTTCAAGCAGCTCTACAAAAAGGAGAATGGCAAATCCATCATCATCATCTCCCACCAGGAGCGCATCATCGAACTGGCAGACGAGATCATCTGCCTGCGTGCGGGCAAGATCGAGTCGCAAGGCAGCGTGGAAGAGATCCTTCCCCAGCTTGGGCTTTCTGCCAAAGAGAACGACTACTGTTCGTTCACCGAGCCTCCCGACCTGCATCTGACCGAGATCTCCACCAACTGTTAGGAGCAACCATGGCTGTTGATCTTTCCCCTATCGACGCAGATCTGCTGAAAACGCTCACTGACGTTCACGGCATTCCTGCGGGCGCTTATAACATCCGTAAAGACGGCGAACTGCTTTCGCGTAGCAATTCCGCGAACATCGAGATCGCTACTAAAACCGACAACCCCGGCATCGATATCTTCATCAAGGAAGGTACGAAGGGCGAGAAGGTCTACATCCCGGTCATCCTTTCGAAGGCGGGGCTCACCGATGTGGTCTACAACGCCTTCCACATTGCCGACAACTGCGACGTGACCATCATCGCTGGCTGCGGCATCCATAACGATGCGCACGAGAAAGCCGAGCACGACGGCATCCACACGTTCGAGATCGGTAAGAATTCGCGCGTGAAGTACGTAGAACGCCATTACGGCGAAGGCTCAGGCAGTGGCGAACGTGTGCTGAATCCCGTTACCAAGGTCTATATGGACAGCGATTCCTACTGCGAGATGGAGCTCTCCCAGATCGGTGGCGTCACCTCTACCATTCGCGACACCGATGCTGAAGTGGGCGAGAGCTCGAAGCTCGTGTTGCTCGAAAAGCTGCTCACCAATGGAGATCAAACCGCGATCTCGAACATGAAAGTCGAGCTTAAAGGCAACAACTCCAACGTGCAGGTGATCTCGCGCAGTGTTGCGCAGGATAATTCCAAGCAAACGTTCAACCCGCTCGTTATCGGCGAAGCTGCCTGCGTCGCACACGTGCAGTGCGACGCGATCATTATGGGCAATGCCACGGTCACTGCGATTCCCGGCATCGAAGCAGCGCATGAAGATGCGCAGCTCGTGCACGAGGCTGCCATCGGCAAGATCGCGGGCGACCAGATCACGAAGCTCATGACGCTCGGTCTCACTGAAGAAGAAGCAGAAGCCGAGATCCTGGACGACTTCTTAAGCTAGATGACAAACTACCCAGTAGTTTGTCATCTTTTGATCGCCTGGTCTACTCCTGAAGGCTTGCGACGTACGCGATAAGATCGCCGATGGTCTCGAGGCCTTCTGGCTCACCGAAGTCGATCTCGCACTTCTCTTCCAATTCGCAGATGAGCTCGACCATATCGAGAGAATCGACACCGAGAGACTCGAACGTTGCCTCTTCGGTGATGAGCCCCTCTTCAACATCGAGGTTTTCAACGAGAAGTTCTTTGATGATTGCAAGCGTATCCATAACCGCCCTTTCTGTTTGCGTGTAACATGCGCGCAAAAAACGCATCTAAGATCAAAACAGCATTCTAGCGCAAAGCACCCCGAACGAAAGAACAAAAAGGGCTATCCGCACCGCCCACACACAACCGTCGCGAGCGAGCATGCACAAAAATGAACCACCGCTCGAAGGCTCTCCGATTGGCGCACTCATACTCGCTATAGTTAGGCTAGATAGAGAATGCAAGCCGCGCACAAGGAGGCAGCGTGCAAGAAGAGATCGTAGTGAAAGCTCCCACCACCGAAGCGCTCACCCCCGCTCAGATCACCCAAAAAGCCGAGGACCTTGGCGTGACCAAGACTGAGATGTCCCTCGGACGAAGCTTCGCCCTCTCGATCATGGCAGGCGCGTTCATCGCCATGGGTGCGATGTTCTTCTCGCTCGTGGTTGGTGACCCAGCACTGCCCTTCGCTATTCAGCGCGTACTCGGCGGATTCCTGTTCTGTCTTGGCCTTATCCTGGTAGTGGTTGCGGGCGCCGAGCTCTTCACGGGCAATACCATGATCGTGATGACCTCCGCAAGCAAACGCATCAAGTGGTCAGCAGTCTGGAAGAACTGGATCGTGGTGTTCTTTGGCAACTTCCTTGGCGCACTGGTGATCGTTGGCCTCGTCTTCCTCTCCGATATGTCGGCGATGAACGGTGGCCAGGTGGGTCAGACCATGGTCAGCGTGGCCGCCGGCAAGATGCATGCCGATTGGCTCGTGCTCTTCGCGAAGGGCATCATGTGTAACTTCCTCGTGTGTCTCGGCGTTTGGATGGCCTACGCTTCAAAGACGGTCGCCGACAAGATCCTCGCCGTCGTCTTCCCCATCACTGCATTCGTAGCCTGCGGCTTCGAGCACTGCGTTGCCAACATGTTCTTCCTGCCCATGGGCGCGCTGCTCGCTTCCTGCGGCATCGCTCCAGCGGGCATCGATCCGGCAAGCGTGAACATGCTCGGCGCGCTCTACAATTGGTCAGCCACCGTGCCCGGCAACATCGTGGGCGGCGCACTCATGGTAGGCATGATGTACTGGTTCATCTATCGCAAGAAGAAGAATTAGCACCTGCTGCTGCCCGTTCAGGCAAGCAGCACACCCAAGGGGCACTTGTAATTACACGCTTTCACTGTTCGCTTGTCTATCGACAAGCTCATTCGCTTCGCTCCTTCGGACAGCCTAATACTAATTAAGTTTGCGGACTTAGAGTAATTTAAGTACCCCATGGGCTCAGCTGCTTGCCTCACCCTCTCCGCTGATCGAACTCTAACCTGCTTGAGTCTTATTGATGGGCAAACTTCTTTTCTTGCGCTTGACAAAAGGTCTATAGTTGTTAACATATGAACAGATGCTCATATGTTAGGACGTAACATGACTGAAGACAAACATACTGCAGAGAACCTCATGAGCGTGGTCGGCGAAGGCGAAACCCTGCCCGATGACGAACTGCTCTACGATCTGGCCGATCTCTTCAAGACATTCGGCGACACCACGCGCATCAAGATACTCTATGCGCTGATGAACGGCGATCTCTACGTGAACGACATCGCCGAGATCGTAGGCGTTTCGCAAAGCGCGGTCTCCCACCAGCTTCGCGTGCTCAAGCAAGCGCGCCTGGTCAAATTCACGCGCGATGGCAAGAACGTCACGTATTCGCTGGCAGATGACCACGTCTACGCCATGCTCTCGCAAGGCCTCACCCATATCTGCGAATAAGCACACCGCAAGAAAGAAGCTCCCAGCAAAGCTCGCACAGCAACGACCACTCAAACCGCCCATGAAAGAAGGGATCCCCATGAAGAAGTCATACAAGCTCGAAAACCTCGGATGCGCCAACTGCGCCGCGCGCATGGAAGACGCGATCAACAAGATCGACGGCGTGACGAAGGCGCAGGTGGTATTCATGACCTCGAAGCTCAAGCTCGAGACCTCCACCGACAATATCGATCCGATCCTGGACGAAGCCCAGAAGATCATCACCTCCTTCGAAGACGACTGCGTGATCGCTGGCCGCTAAGAGAATCAACGCCCCAACAAGGAAAACACCATGACAAAACGAGGAAAAGAGATACTACGCGTAAGCATTGGCGCCGCACTTTTCGTAGCTGCGGTCATCATCGTTGCGCTCGCAGCGCCTGCTCTCGGCAGCCTTCAGGCAACACTTCCCTATCCCTTCCTCTCGCTTGCCATATTCCTCGTTCCCTACCTGGTGCTCGGGTGGCCCGTTCTCAAAAAAGCAGCTCGCAACATCGCGGCAGGCCACATCTTCGACGAGAATTTCCTCATGTGCGTTGCTACCATCGGTGCGCTCTGCTTGGCGGAGTTCCCCGAAGCGGTAGCCGTCATGCTGTTCTATCAGATCGGTGATCTCTTCGAAGACTACGCAGTCGACAAATCGCGCGACTCCATCGCCGAGATGATGGACATCTGCCCTGAACAAGCCTACATCGAACGCAATGGAGAGATCGAAGCGGTCGACCCCGATGAGGTCGAGATCGGCACCATCATCGTAGTGCGCCCCGGCGAACGCGTGCCGCTCGATGGCATCATCGTGAAGGGCGAGACCGAGCTCGATACCGCCGCGCTCACAGGCGAATCGCTCCCCCGCAACGTTTTCACGGGCGACCCGATCGCCAGCGGCTCGATCAACCTGTCTTCCACCATCTATATCGAAACCACCAAGGAATTCGAAGACTCCACGGTCAGCCGTATCCTCGAGCTCGTTGAAGATGCTGCCTCCGAAAAAGCCCCCACGGAGAACTTCATCACGCGTTTCGCGCGCTACTACACACCTATCGTGTGCTTGCTCGCGCTATTGATCGCCATCATCCCGCCCTTCTTCACCGGCTTCGATTGGGCCGACTGGGTACAGCGCGCGCTCATCTTCCTAGTAGTCTCGTGCCCCTGTGCGCTGGTCATCTCGGTGCCCTTGAGCTTCTTCGGCGGTATCGGCGGTGCGTCCAAGCGCGGCATCCTGATTAAGGGAAGCAACTATCTTGAAGCGCTCTCGCACGTGAAGACCATCCTCTTCGACAAGACCGGCACCATCACCAAGGGCACCTTCTCCGTATCGAAGATCGAACCCATTGGCATGAGCCGCGAAGAGCTGCTGCGTATCGCAGCGATGGCGGAAGCATACTCGAACCATCCTATCGCGCTCTCCATCCGAAAAGAGCACGAAGCGCCGCTCGATCTTGACCGGGTAAGCGAAACGACCGAGATCGCAGGTCAGGGCGTCCGCTGCGTGATCGATGGGCAGGTCGTGCTCGCCGGCAATGCGCGTCTAATGGAAGCGAACGGCATCGCAGCAACCATGAATGAAACGAAGACGACCGTCTTGCACATTGCGATCGATGGCGAATATCGCGGCTCGATCGAAGTCGAAGACACCATCAAGGAAGACTCCGTCGAAGCCATCCAGCGCATCAAAGAACTGGGTATTGCCCATACGGTCATGCTCACGGGCGACCGCGAAGAAGTGGCCGCGCATATTGCCCGCGAAGCTGGCCTCGACGAATACCACGCTGGCCTGCTGCCCGAAGGCAAGATCGATTTCTTGCGCAGCTATCTTGACGAGGCCCCCAAAGGTGAGAAGGTTGCCTTCGTGGGCGACGGCATCAACGACGCACCAGCGCTCATCCGCTCCGACGTAGGCATCGCCATGGGTGCCATGGGTTCGGATGCAGCCATCGAAGCGGCCGACATCGTCTTCATGGACGACAAGCTCTCGCGCTTGGCCGATGGCATCGGGATCTCACGCAAGACCATGCGTATCGTCTATCAGAACATCGTGTTCGCCCTTGGCGTGAAGCTGCTCGTGCTCGTACTCGCCGCGCTCGGCATCGCGAACATGTGGGAAGCGATCTTCGCCGACGTGGGCGTTTCCGTGATCGCGATCTTGAATGCCATGCGCGCGCTCAAGGTGAAATAAACGCGATCCCCCACGCTCTCCCGCACTTCTCCTCTTCCCCATCAGAGAGAACAAAGAAGCCGCAGCAAACACCGCCGCGGCTTCCTTAAAATTCCTTGAATGACCAGTTCTTAGCGAACAGGCTTCTTCAACATCGAGCGTTTCTCGCAGAACTCAACTATCTTGTCTTGTCCCACTTTCCGCTGCCATTCACGTGATACTTTCCGATCCAGGTGTTGGTAGCCATCACACCATCGGAACCGACATAGTAGTTGCCGATCCATTTGCCATGTTGCATAACACCAGACTTGCTGAAGTAATACCACTTGCTACCAATCTGCTTCCAGCCAGTGAGCATAGCTCCCGAACCATTCAAGTAGTAGCGCGCGCCGCCATCATCAAGCCAGCCGGTCTTCATAGCGCCCGTAGAGCGATCGAGGAAGTACCACTTCCCTTTCACTTTCTGCCAACCCGTTGCCATAGCGCCCGAAGACTTGTAGTAATACCAGGTGTTGCTCTCTTTGTTCCAGCCCGTCTTCATCGCGCCATTAGACGGGTTCAGGAAGTAGGTCGTTCCTCCAATGGAAAGCTTGCCGGTGAGCATGATGCCATTGCTTCCCAGGTAGTACCAGGTTCCCTTGACCTTCTGCCAGCCGGTCCTCATGGCGCCATCGCTGCCCAAGTAATACCAGAAGTTGCCGCTCTTATACCAACCGGAGTTCATATAGCCGCTGCCATTGAAGTGGTAGCGCTTACCTTTGATGGTGACCCATTCATTGGCGGGCCATTTCTTTCCTTGTGCAGCAGCCGACTTCGAATCGTACGAGAACCACCATTTGCCACCCGACTTCTTCCAAGTGCCGGTGACCGCAGAAGCTTGAGGAGCAGGTTTCGGCTTCGCATCATTCACATTCGTGGGAGTATTAGGGCCCACATTGATGATGTCATCCGAGCCGCCTGAAGAACCGCCCGTGTTATCGCCTGTAGATGGAGCAGGATCGATCCTGAATTCGAAGGTCTTCTTTCCTGTGTAGAGGCCAATGCCCTCAACCGTTACCTTTGCCGTGCCTACCTCAACGTTGTTCGTGAAGGTGACCTTATAGTCGACGCCCACTTTAAGCTTGCCATAGCCCTGAACCAGGCCCTCGGATGTTACCTCGAAGGTCGGCCCGATGATAGTGACCACTGGCGTAAGGGGCTTACCGGTGTAAGTGCAATTGTTCGGTGCAGTCCAGGCGTAACCCTTCGTGATATCCACGGGGTCTGGCTGATCGACACGAATCTTGAAATCCAGTTGCGCATCGCCGCACTGCACTCGCACATTGCCCCAGCCGTATCCTGTTGCAACAAGCGTGCATTCGCTATTGCTTGAGAATCCGCCCTCGGAACCAGGGAGCACCTTGATCTTGTCGGGATCGAGCGAAGTCCAGGTGATCTGATCGTTCGGCGCGCCTACTACGCGAACATTCAGACGCTGGCCCAGTTCAATGACAGAATTGCGCGGGTCCGTTCCGTTGAAGTCTTGGATCTTGAGCGTGGCCGCTGCTTTGGTAAGCGTGTCGCTCTTGCTTGTGCTGGTGCTTTCGTTTACAGCTGTGCTCGCAACTCCGTTTGAAGCTGTCTGGTCGCTCGCTTCGTCAGCGAACGCGACCGAGGTCAAGCCAAGAGCAAGCACGAACGCCACGATGAACGAAACCAGATACATTCTTTTGGTCATACCAGGTCCTTTCTACGTAAAAAGGATTGCGCAAAAGCACTTGTTGCGCGATGGCTATCATACAAGAAACCCGCAGCAGAATGAACCTCTCCCACAGCTTCTTTAGAAATAGACCCCCTGGCCTCATCATCAGCTATGACAAGAAAGCCTTCCGCAACTCCCCCATCCCCAAGCTAGCCGCCCAAGAAGCCTGTAGGGAAATGAGCGACTAATAGCCAACCGCAAATTATCAGCCAAGAAATCTATTAAAATTGAATAATCTAATACGAACATTAGTTCGTTTTTGATATAATAAAAGCAGGTCAGCGGAATAAGCCCCGCATGCTGGCAGCGCCTTCTTCTTATGGAAGGAGGTGAATGTCTATGGACTTGATTATGAAAGTGATCGAGCTTGCAACATGCGTTGTTGGCTTGTTAACGGCAGTGGTCAAGGCCGTACCCATAGCGCGGGGTAAGCGCTCTTGTAAAAAGAAGGATCGTTAGATGATAACCATCTAACGATCCTCTCCAAAAACAAACGGCGCTGCCCGCAAGCCAAAACGGGCATCCGCTAGCTTTATTGTAGCATCATCAGCTTAGATATTCTATGGGCACCCTAGTTGTAAAACATCATGCTGCGAAGGCTCTCGTAGCATCCCACTTGCCTTTCGAGTTTACATGATATTTACCGATCCAAGTATTGGTGGCCATCACGCCATCAGAACCGACATAGTAATTACCGATCCACTTGCTCGTCTGCATGGCACCAGACTTGTTGGCATAGCGCCAGATGGTTCCATCCTTGATCCAACCAGTGCGCATGGCACCTGAGGAATTGAGGAAGTAGGTCTTGCCAGAGATGACCTGCTTGCCAGTTTGCATCTTGCCCTCTGTATTCAGGTAGTACCACTTACCACCGGTCTTGGCCCAACCGGTCTTCATGGCACCGCTCGATGCGAAGTAGTACCAGCTGTTACTGAGCTTCTGCCAGCCAGTTTTCATCACGCCAGAGCTGTTCGCATAATAGGTGACGTCTTTGACTTTGAAGAATCCTGTCTTCATTCGACCAGTTGAAGGGTCGAGATAATACCATTTTCCTTTGACCTTTTGCCAGCCAGTTTTCAACGCACCAGAAGAGGCAAAGTAGTACCACTTGCTATCGATCTTCTGCCAGCCAGTCTTCATCCAAGCCTTGCTATCGAAGTAATAGATTTTCGAGCCAATCCTGTTCAAGCCTCGAGCATAGCTGCCATCAGTACAGGTAAACCACCAACCTTTAGAATTATGCGACCACTTGCCAGTAATGGTTTTAATCGACGATAAGAGCGACGGATCGGGATTAGATGGACTCGGTGTCACCGTAGTCGACCCAGAAGGACCACTAGGCTCTGAGGGTTTGCTTGGAGTTCCAGGGCCTGAAGGATTCGAGGGTGTTGTAGGCTGATCAGATCCGGTGTTGCCAGGGTTCGATGGGTCTTTGTTTGGATCGTCTTGCCCAGGATTATCAGGATTGGGATTTTCAGGCTCCGTACCTGGATCCTCCCCTTCAGCGAACAGTTCGTTCTTGATCACTTCATCGCCATTTGAATAAGTTGGGTGATTCTTGATCCATTCTCGCAGTGCAGAAGTATCCTCAATCTTGTTTCCTGAACAAACTAGACCTTCTAATTTTTCATTTTGACTAATATCGAGAGCGGTAAGTTCGTTCTTGGAGCAGTCGAGGAATATCAGTTCAGAATTAGAAGACATATCAAGAGATGAGAGCTCGTTGTTGCTACACTTCAAACTCTGAAGATTAGCACATCCAGAACAAACCAATGTTTCAAGTTTATTGCTGGTGGCATCAAGTTTCTGCAAATTCCCATTTGTACCTAAATCAAGATAATTAAGATTATTGTTTGAGCAATCCAAGCTTTTAAGCTGACTGTCGTTTGGAAGACTAAGAGTTGCAATTTCGTTCGAAGAACAATCGAGAGCCTCAAGTTTTGAATTGGAGGTTACATCCAATTCAACAAGAGAGTTTCCACTGCAATCAAGAATTCTAAGTTCTGGACAACCTGAAACATCTAGCTTATTCCACTTGCTAAAATCGTTATCTTTACATATGAGAGTCTCGATATTTTTACACTTAGAAAGATCAAGAGATGCTGAGCTTAACGCATTTGAAGATACATCCAAGTATCTAAGCTTTGGACATTCTGGGAGCAAAAGTCCGCCAGACAATGTTGAACCAAATGCATTATCCGAACAATCAAGATATTCTAGCTCGGGAAGTTCGGCAATCTCTCCAAATTCTACAAGGCCCAATGAGTCATTAGACGTAAGGCGAAGTGTTTTTAGTTTGCTTTGTCGAACTGCACCTGAATCCCCTAAGACGATTCTTTTAAGATTCGTATTCTCACAAACGACTTCTTCAAGAAAATCATTAGAGTTGATATTTAAAAATGTTGTTCCCGTTACACTGGTAGAGCCTATTAATTCAATCTTAACCACTTTATGACCATTAAGATTAAGATCAACACTGCTATTTCGGCTTGCGGTAAAACTTTTTATCGTTGCATTTCCCTCGTCATCAAGAGTGTAATAGCATGAATTTTTAGTATAAAAATTCTGGTAATACTGAAGGGCATCATCAGCATAGGCTCTGTTCACGGTGCAACACAAAAAAACAAGCATAAGAGCTAGAAACAGAATTAGCAGCATAAACTGCCTTACCGCCCTAAATACATGCGCTACGCAGGAAGATGATTCTGAAGGATAAGCGTCAAAAGACTTTAAGCGGCTCTTTCCCATGGCCTACACCTCTCACCCAAATAACTCTTTGCGACCAAAAAACGACAGAGCCAAATGTTCTAGATATAAGCCTGATAAGGAAGGCATCCGCCGCGGTCACCACAACCATACGGATGCAAGAACAATAGAATGCATCGCTCGCCTAATAGATTAAGCAAGAAAGGCAGATGCCCTCCTCGTCACTTAATCCAGCGATACTGCATGCTAAATATAGTCCTTGCATTTCAAGGGTATGGTTGTGGTAGTTGAGATTCTATCAGGTTTGAATAGACATTGCGAGTAAAACAAAACAAGCTGCAAACCCTTAAAGACGGATTCGCAAATCTCAGCTCGGAAAGCCTAGGTCAAAAGGCAGTTATTTTGTTGCGATGAGGATGCGGGGGCGGTTGGTGAGGTCTTGGACGATGTGCGCTTCGGAAAAGCCGTTATCGAGTGCGATGCTGCGAGCCTGATCGAGCGATTCCTCGAAAAGTTCGACCGCGAGCACGCCGCCTGGCTTAAGGAGCTCAAGCGCATCGCCTATGAAGCGACGGAATAGATCGAGCCCATCCGCTCCCCCGTCGAGCGCCAACCGCGGCTCATAATCGTTCACTTCAGCATCGAGCGTATCGACCACCTGTGAGGGAATATAGGGAGGATTCGAGACGATCGCATCGAACGATCCTTTGTTCTCTGGATCGACAGTCGCAGCCGCAAGAAGGTCGCTCTCTCGAACACTTACGCGATCAGCAACACCCTGAGCCTTGACGTTACGCTGCGCAAGCGCGAGCGCTTCAGGAGCGATATCGAGCGCAAGCACTTCCATGTTTGGATGCTCGGTCGCAAGCGCACAGGCGATGCAGCCCGAACCCGTGCAGAGATCGATCACATGGATCGATTCTGACTTCGGGTCTGGTTTCATCTCTGATGCAGTTCCCGCAGCTATCATTTCGTCATCTTGCCCAACAGCGTCAATCTTGCTTTGTGAGCCTTGAGCAGCATCCTTGAGCGCGAAGGTTTCCGGTCGTTCAGACACACTGACAATTCCGCCAGCTGAGACCTCACTCAACGTTTCTTCGCTGATGCTGCCTATTTCAACAACGGGAATCTCAGATGCAGAGTCTTCAACACTTTCAACCTGCCCAGAAACCGCCGAAAGATCCTCGAACGCATGAGCGCTGATCTGCTTTGCCGCCGGAAAGAGCGCGAGCACTTCGCTCACGAGCACCTCGGTCTCCGGACGCGGGATCAGCACCCCAGGTGCAACCTCGAGCACCATATGACGAAACGGCGCAGTACCGCAGATCAGCTGGAGCGGTTCGCCCGCTCCCCTGCGCGCTACCCAAGTGCGCATGGTCGAGCGCTCTTCATCAGTTAAAGGCTTATCGAAATTGGTATAGAGTTCGATGCGCGAGAGACCCATGGCCTCTCCCAAAAGGTATTGCGCAGCATGACGGGGTGAGGCATCGCCCTTATTGGCAAGGTAGCCCTCGCACCAATCAAGGATCGCCTTGACCGTCCAGGTTTGATCGTTCGCTGCCACGTGTGCTGCCGCCTGCGCAGGCGCGATTAGACCGCGCTCTCCAGTTTCGCTGCGCGATCAGCAGCCTGAAGTGCGGTGATGAGCTCCTGCAAGCCAGCACCACCCGAGCCGAGCAGCACACCATTATAGGTGCCGTTATAGCCGATGCGGTGATCGGTCACGCGATCTTGCGGACCGTTGTAGGTGCGGATCTTCTCGCTTCGATCGCCCGTGCCGATCTGGCTACGGCGCTCAGCACCTTCGGCAGCTTGCTGATCAGCGAGCATCTTCTCATAAAGGCGCGCACGAAGCACGCTCATAGCAGCGATCTTGTTCTGCAACTGCGACTTCTGATCTTGCGATTGAACGACCAAGCCGGTAGGCAGATGCGTGATGCGCACTGCCGAGTCGGTCGTGTTGACGCACTGACCACCCGGGCCGCCCGCACGATATACATCGATGCGCAGGTCGTTCTGATTGATCTCGACCTCGACTTCATCGGCTTCCGGAAGCACCGCAACGGTTGCTGTAGAAGTATGGATGCGCCCTTGGCTTTCCGTTTTGGGAACGCGCTGGACACGGTGAACGCCCGATTCGAACTTCATGATGGAATAGACGCGATCGCCCAGCATCTTGAACGATATCTCCTTGAATCCGCCCGCCTCAGAAGCGTGCATATCCATAGTCTCGCACTTCCACCCCTGGTCAGAAGCGAAGCGCGTGTACATGTTATAGAGATCGCCTGCGAAGATAGCAGCTTCATCGCCACCTGCGCCTGCGCGGATCTCGACGATGATGTCCTTCTCGTCTGCCGGATCGGACGGGATGAGCATGAACTTGATATCCTCTTCGAGCTGAGGCATGCGCGCTTCGATGCTCGCGATCTCTTCCTGGGCGAACTCCTTCATGTCGGCATCGCCGAGCATTTCCTTAGCAGCCGCCAGATCGTCCATGAGACCGAGGTATTCCTTGGCAGCGCGTGCCAACTCACCCTGGTTTGCGTAATCCTTGGCAAGTTTGTTGTATTCGCTTTGGTTGGAAACGACCGCTGGATCGCCCATCTTGGCTTCAAGTTCACCATAAGCGGCCACGATCTTCTCGAGCTTTTCGCGCATTTCATCCTCTGCTAGATCAAAGAAAAAGCAGGCTCATCAGAGGGAGCCTGCTTTCATTACTCACGTACTGACAAATGAAAATCTTAGCACATTTTAAGAGGTGATATAGGCGATTGCCGCTTCCGCCGCCAGAGCGCCGTCCGCCGTAGCAGTAACCACCTGGCGCAGCGGTGTGGTGCGGACATCGCCTGCTGCGTACACACCCGCAAGCGAGGTCTTGCAATCCGAACCAGCTTCCACATAGCCTGCTTTATCGAGCTTCACCACGCCACGAAGCCATTCAGTCTCAGGCTTCGAACCAACCGCGATGAAGAGCCCCTCGCATGCGAGCGTATGCTCTTCCCCTGTCTTCGCATTACGCACGGTGACCGCTTCGATCCTTCCCGCATCGTTCAGGACAACGTTTTGGACCTCGTTGTTCCAGAAGATCTCTGCATTTGGAAGATGTTTGACCTTTTCCGCATAGATGAAGTGCGCGCGGAAATCCTCACGCCTGTGGATCACATACACCTTGCGGCAAATGCGCGAGAGATAGATAGCCTCCGCACAAGCGGTATCGCCCCCGCCCACGATGGCCACATCCTTATCGCGATAGAAGTTGCCGTCGCAGGTGGCGCAATAGGAAAGCCCCTTGCCTTCCAGGTTCATGCCTTCAAGCTGCGGAAGTTGGAGTGGCTTTGCGCCCGTAGCGATGATGACCGCACGCGCATAGAGCACGCCTGCGTTGGTGTCGATCCTGAATTTTTCACCTCCTTCGCCATGCGACAGACGCTCGGCTTGTTCGCTCAAGAATTCGACACCGAAGCGTTGAGCCTGTTGCTGCATAGCCACCGCGATATCGAAGCCGTTCACGCCCCCGCCAAAGCCGGGATAGTTCTCCAGCTCATCGATAGACGTGAGCTGACCGCCAGGAATGAGTTCCTCGAGCACGATACAGCGAAAGCCCGCACGCGCCGCATAGAGCGCAGCGGTCATGCCAGCAGGGCCGGCACCCACTACCACAATATCGGTGACGCGCGTTTCTTCGTCTTCGTTCGCTTGTGCGTTTGCGTTTGGCTGGTTTTCAGCTTGTGATTCCGTTGCCATGGCGATTCCTCTAGGAAAGCGCGTTTACCAAGACCTGCTTGGGTTGCACGCCCACGAACTGCTGCACAGGCTGACCGCCCTTGAAGATGATGAGGGTTGGTACGCTCATAACGTTATAGTGCTGCGCAAGTTCGATCTCGCGGTCGATATCCACCTTGTACACCGATGCCTTGCCCGCAACTTCTGCAGCGACTTCATCGAGCACGGGTGCCATCATCTTGCACGGACCGCACCAGGTAGCGAAAAAGTCCACCAAGACCGGCTCGCTCGCGCCCATCACTTTAGTCTGGAACTGCTCCTCAGTAAGTTGTTCTGCCATGATGATCCCTCCTTGAGATCCGTCTTATGTCGTGACGTTAGTTTTCCGTTGATGTGACCCATTGTAGGGGCGTCAAAAGAGCACCCTCCTTCGAGGATGCTCTTGGTTACAAGCCGTTACTAAACGAACAGGTAAACGCAATCAGATTTTCACAAAAGATGTCGAACGACCGGGTAGTTTGTCACCTGTCGTCTTAGAGAGAAGCTTCGCGGATGATCTCGAGCAGCTGCTCCACTTCCCACGTGCCCAGATCGCCCTCGTGGCGTTCGCGCACCGAAATAGCGCCTGCTTCAAGCTCCTTATCGCCCACCACGCACATGTAGGGAATCTTCTCGTTCTGCGCCTTCGCGATCTTCACGCGCATCGGCTCGTTCTGCTCGTAGACTTCAACACGCCCACCAGCGGCCTTGATCTTCTTCGCGATATCCTTGCACGCATCGAGATGGCGGTCTGCCAGCGGCAACAGCACCACCTGCACCGGAGCGAGCCAAAGCGGCAGCGCACCGCTGTAATGCTCGATGAGGATACCGAAGAAGCGCTCGATCGAGCCGAAGATAGCGCGATGGAGCATCCAGGGGCGCTCTTCAGTATTATCTGCCGTGCGATACGTAAGATCGAAACGCTCCGGGAAGTTGAAATCGACCTGCACGGTCGAGCACTGCCACGTGCGCCCGATCGCATCCTTCACCTTGATGTCGATCTTGGGGCCATAGAACGCACCGTCACCTTCGTTGATCTCGTAATCGAGGTTGTGCTGCTTGCAGGCCTCCATGAGTGAATTGGTAGCATGTTCCCACATCTCATCGGAACCGATGCTCTTTTCAGGACGCGTCGAGATCTCGGCCATGTATTCGAAACCGAACGTGGACATGATGTGATCCACTAGATCGAGGATAGCAACGACCTCAGAAACCACCTGGTCCTTCGTGCAGAAGACATGGGCATCGTCCTGGGTGAAGCCGCGCGCACGCAACAGCCCGTGCACCGCGCCCGAAAGCTCATGGCGGTATACCGTACCGAACTCGAAGAGGCGCAGCGGCAGATCGCGATAGGAACGGATCTCGTTGCGATAGATGAGCACATGACCCGGGCAGTTCATCGGCTTCACACCGTATTCGGAAAGGCGCGGGTTCTCTTCGCTACCTTCGTTGATGTTGAAGAAGTACATGTTCTCGCCATAGAAATCGTAATGGCCCGAAGTCTTCCAAACATCAGACTTGTACACATGCGGCGTGATGACCTCTTCGTAGCCACGTTCATAGAGGTCGCGACGCAGCCATTCCTGGAGCAAGCGAATGACGCGTGCACCTTTGGGCGGATAGAGCGGCAAGCCCACACCTGCATCTTCATCGAGCATGAAGTAGCCCAGTTCCTTGCCCACTTTGCGATGATCGCGCTTCTCCGCTTCTGCGAGATTATGCAAATGCGTGGCAAGCTCCTTCTTCTTGAAGAATGCCGTGCCGTACAGACGCTGAAGCATCTCGCGCTCAGAATCGCCCTTCCAGTAAGCTCCTGCGATCTTCATGAGTTTGAACGCGCCGATCTGAGACGTGTTGGCAATGTGCGGACCTGCGCACAGGTCAACGAAGTTGCCGTGACGATACACGCTGATCTCCGCATCGGGAGCTAAGTCGTCGATATGTTCGACCTTGAAACGCTGATCCGCAAAGATCTTCTTCGCCTGCTCTCGGCTGACCACTTCACGCACGAACGGCTCGTTCGCAGCAATGATCTCTGCCATCTTCGCTTCGATCGCTTCGAAATCGTTCTCGGAGATGGAATGCGGCAGCTCGAAATCGTAGAAGAAGCCGTCTTCTGTGGCAGGACCGAAGGCGATGAGCACATCGGGATAGAGCGCCTGAACTGCTTCAGCCATGATGTGCGCCGCAGAATGGCGCATGATCTCGAGCGCTTCAGGCGATTTGGTCGTAACGATCTCGACCGTTGCGCCATCGGTAAGCTCCGTCGAAAGATCGACGAGCATGCCGTCCACCTTGCCCGCGACCGCATCACGCGCGAGACCAGCACCGATGCTGGCAGCCAAGTCGTAGACGGTCGCTCCTTCGTCGAGCGTTCTTTTCGAACCATCGGGAAGCGTGATTTCCATATCAACATCCTTTCAGGTGCCGGATGCATACCAAGCATCTGCACCAACTTGAATTGAACAACGAGGTTGGAAGGTATGAGGCGCTACTTGACGCGCGGACGCTGACCTGTTGTGTCAGCAGACGTGCGACGCTCACGCGTGCGAACTGCGCCAGTGCCCTGTGGGTCGCGCGGGGCACTGCTGTGGATGGTAGTCGTGCAATACGGGCAGATCGACCATTCGGGATTGAGCGCGTGGTGGCACGTGGGGCAAAGGTTCTTCAAGCGCTGGTGGCAATTAGGGCAGAGCACGTAATCATTCTCGACTGGATAGCCGCAGTGAGCGCACGTGCCATACTGCATGAGCTGCCTGCGCTTGAGCGCCACATCAAGATCTTGCTCATCGCGATCCTCGATCGTGAGCGGCGGACGAGCAACACAATAAGCGATGAAACCGATGAGCGGAATAAGCGAGATGACCGCCCAAACCGGCCAGTTCGTTCCACGATTTCGTGCGTCCTTGATCACATAGATAATGGAAAGGATGTAGAGAATACCAACGACCACACCAGCGATCGTAACAACCGTTTGAATAGTTGAGCTCACGTGAAAACAACTCCCTTGTGCGATATACGAAAGCTACATCTCCGCTAATTGTACGCGAAGTTTCTCAAGTCGGTCGGTGATGTCGGCAAGCTTCGCAGAATCCTTATCGATGATCTCTTGGGCTGCCTTGGCCAAAAAGCCCGGATTGGAGAGCTTCTTTTGGAACTTCGCTTGATCCTTCTCGAGCGTTGCGATCTCCTTTTCAAGACGCTTGCGCTCCACCTCGAAATCGACCAACCCTGCAAGGAGCACATACACTTCGGTCTCCCCTGCGATCGTGACCGCAGACTCCTGGGGTTTCTCGCAACCGATACCCAGCTCTTTCACCGTGATGAGCGCAAGGGCCTCGATGAGCGCTTGCTGGTCGGCGAAGAGCGCACGTGCCTCTTCGTTCTCAGCTGAAACAACCACCTCGAGCTGCACCTTAGGGGAAAGCCCATAGCGCGAACGCGTGGAACGAACACCCGAGACCGCGCTCATGACCATCTCGATCGCCCGCTCTGCTTCAGGGTTGATATAGCTTGCGAGCGTTTGCGCATCAGGCCAGGAAGCCATCATGAGATACTCGGTTTCCTTCTCGCCCGGAAGCTCCTGATAGATCTGTTCGGTGACGAACGGCATGATGGGATGGAGCAGGCGCAAGGCCGTATCTAGCACGAAGATGAGATTGCGCTGGCACACGAGCGCATCTTCGCCACCTGCTTGAAGGCGCGCTTTGGAAAGCTCGATGTACCAATCGCAGAATTCATTCCAGAAGAACGCGTAGAGCTCGCGGGTGATCGCACCGAAATCGTAGGTTTCATACGCTTCATCGAGCTTGGCAACGAGCGCTGCCAAACGTGAGAACATCCACCTATCGGCAAGCGTTGCCGGCTGCGGTTCACCTGGCGTGAAGCCTTCCAAGTTCATCATGACGAAGCGCGCAGCGTTGCGAATCTTGTTAGCGAAATTGCGGCTCGCGATGATGCTGTCTTCGTTGAATTTCATGGCTTGCGAACCCGTGACCTGCGTGAGCAAACCGAAGCGCATGCCATCGGCACCATAGGTCTCCATGAGCACCATGGGGTCGACGCCATTCCCGCGGCTCTTCGACATGGGTTTACCATCGGCGCCCATGACCGTGGGATGGATGATCACATCTTCGAAAGGAATCTCATCGCAGCAGTATTCGGACGCCATGATCATGCGGGCGACCCAAAGGCCCATGATGTCACGTGCGGTAGAGAGCAGCTGCGTAGGATAGTATTTCTGCAGGTCAGGCGCATCCATGCCATCGATGCCCCACCCTTGCGTAGCGAAGGGCCAGAGCTGTGAAGAGAACCAGGTATCGAGCACATCTTCATCCTGGCGAACGGGCGCACCACAAACCGGGCACACCTCGACCTCGTCGACACACGCGTCTTCCCACCCGCAGGCGTCGCAGTAATACATGGGGATACGATGACCCCACCACAGCTGGCGCGAAATGCACCAGTCCTTCAGATTATCGAGCCAATCGAGATAGACCTGCGCCCAGCGCGCAGGATAGAATTGCACGTTGCCCTCTTCGACGACCTTCCTGGCCGGCTCCTTCAAGCGATCGACCGCAACGAACCACTGCTCGGAAAGCCATGGCTCGAGCGTAGTGTGACAACGATAGCAATGCATGACCGAATGGGTATGATCTTCGATCTTGTCGAGCAAGCCAAGCTCTTCGAATTCAGCCACCACCGCTTCGCGCGCTTCATCGCGCGTCATGCCGGAGAATTTGCCGAAGCCATCGACCACGACCGCGTGCTCATCGAAGATGTTGATCTGCTCGAGATCGTTGCGCTGGCCTATGGCATAGTCATTCGGGTCGTGAGCAGGCGTTACCTTCACGCAGCCAGTACCGAATTCCTTATCCACCACGAAATCGGCAACGATAGGTATCTCGCGGTCAACGATGGGAAGCATGACCGTCTTGCCCACCAGGTTCTTATAGCGCTCATCTTGCGGACTGACCGCGATGCCCGTATCGCCGAGCATGGTCTCAGGGCGCGTGGTAGCCACGACCAGGTACTCCATGCCATCAACAGGCTCCGTGAGCGGATAGCGCAGATGCCACAGGTGACTGGCCTCTTCCTCGTATTCCGCCTCGTCATCGGCGATAGCCGTGGTGCAATGGGGGCACCAGTTCACGATGCGCTTGCCACGGAAGATAAGATCATCGTGGTACCAATCGCAGAACACCTTGCGCACCGCGCGTGAGAGCGAAGGAGACATGGTGAACTGCTCGTGTTCGTAATCACACGAACAGCCCATCGCCTTGATCTGATTGATGATGATGCCGCCGTATTCATCGCGCCACTCCTGGCAGGCTTCGATGAATGCTTCGCGGCCGATCTCGTGACGGTCGATGCCCTGTTCGGCCAGATGCTTATCGACCTTCGTCTGGGTAGCGATGCCCGCATGATCGACACCGACGATCCAACGCGTCTGATACCCCTGCATGCGTGCACGACGAACGCACGCGTCCTGGATGGTGTCGTTCAGGGCATGGCCCATATGCAAAACGCCCGTTACATTCGGCGGCGGGATGACCACCGTGTACGATTGCGCGCCATTCTTGCCAAATCCTGGCGTACGCTCGAAGAATCCGTGCTCGCTCCACGCGTCGAAGAGCGGCTTTTCCCATTCGCTGTAGGGCTGTTTGTCTTGCTTTTGTTCCGTTGCCATGAATGATCCTTGCGGTCTTATGCGGACTGATCGTCGTTCTTAAGTTGTATTCCATCAGCTGCGAGAACGAAAACGCGCACGCGGCGCGCACGTTTTCGCAGGTGATTATTTCTTTGCGGTTCTCTTCTTCGTGAGCAGTTCGATCTCGGGCTTCGTGGTGCCCTCGATGTCGCTACGACGCACCACCACGCGGGTGGGCTTGTGATAATCGGGGAGCTCGTACATCGCGTCCATGAGCACATCTTCGCAGATGGTACGCAACCCGCGCGCGCCCGTCTTATGCTCGATGGCTTGCTCGGCGATGGCTTCGAGCGCCTCGGGTTCGAAAACGAGCTCGGAATTCTCGTAGCTGAACATGAGCGTGTACTGCTTCACAAGCGCATTCTTAGGCTCGGTAAGGATACGCACGAGATCTTCCTTGTTCAGCTGCGAAAGCGAAGTGATGACCGGGATACGACCGATGAATTCCGGGATCATACCATACTTGTGCAGGTCTTCGGGCAGCACCTGAGCGAGCAAGGCTGCGTCTGCTTCCTGCTTGGACTTGGGCATGTCCGATCCGAAACCGATGTTGGTCTTGCCGATGCGCTGTGCGATGATCTCAGGCAAGCCGACGAACGCACCACCGAAGATGAACAGGATGTTCGTGGTGTTGATAGGAATGAGCTCCTGCTGCGGATGCTTGCGACCACCTTGTGGCGGAACGCTTGCCTCGCAGCCTTCCACGATCTTCAGCAATGCCTGTTGCACGCCTTCACCAGAAACGTCGCGCGTGATCGAAACGTTTTCCGCCTTGCGTGCGATCTTGTCGATCTCGTCGATGTAGATGATGCCGATCTCGGCGCTCGGGACATCGAAATCTGCTGCCGTGATGAGCTTGAGCAGGATATTCTCAACGTCCTCACCCACATAGCCCGCTTCGGTGAGCGTGGTAGCATCGGCGATAGCGAAAGGCACCTTGAGCGTGCGCGCGAGCGTTTGCGCGAGCAGCGTCTTGCCCGAACCGGTTGGACCGAGCAACATGATGTTGCTCTTCGCAAGCTCGACATCGCTTTCCGTGACTTCTTCACCCATGCTGATGCGCTTGTAGTGGTTATATACGGCTACCGAAAGCGCCTTCTTGGCTTCTTCCTGACCGACCACGTGTTCGGAAAGCTGTTCGTAGAGCTCTTTGGGCGTGGGCAGATCGGTGAGCATGTCGGGGTGCTTCGAAGAGCGTTCCTCGATGCTCGTTACAAGCTGGTTGCCGAGCACTTGATTGAGCGCTTCTGATTCAAGCCCGCGCATGGAAAGATCGGTGAGCATGGCATCGACCGATACCGAAATGCACTCATCGCAGATGAAGATGCCATTCGGTCCGGAGATCATGGCGTTTACCTGCTCGGGAACCTTCCCGCAGAAGGCACAATAGATTCCGTCATGCGGTCCCGAAGGAGTTTTATCAGCCATGAAACGCCTTAGTTCTCGGAAGCGTTACGGGACGCAACGACCTGGTCGACGATGCCATAAGCGCAAGCATCCTGCGCGCTCATGAAGTTGTCGCGCTCAGTATCCTTATGGATGGTCTCGAGCGACTGACCGGTATGGTCGGCCAAGATTTGGTTCAAGCGATCGCGACAGTAGAGGATCTCCTTCGCAGCGATCTCGATCTCAGTCTGCTGACCTTGCGCGCCACCAGAAGGCTGGTGGATCATGACGCGCGAGTTAGGAAGCGCATAGCGCTTACCCGGCGCGCCGCAGGCCAAGAGCACGGCAGCCATGGAAGCAGCCTGACCCATGCAGATCGTGGAAACATCGCACTTGATGTAGTTCATCGTGTCGTAGATCGCGAGACCCGAAGTGATAACGCCGCCCGGCGAATTGATATAGAGCGAGATGTCCTTATCGGGATCAGCCGATTCAAGGTGCAGAAGCTGCGCAACGACCGTGTTAGCGACCGCATCGTCGATCTGTTCGCCCAAGAAGATGATGCGCTCGTTGAGCAAACGAGAATAGATGTCGTAGCTGCGTTCGCCGCGGGGCGACTGCTCGATAACATAAGGGATGAGTGCGGATTGATTAGGATGTAACAACATACCTGCCTCGCTGTTCTGCTTCATATAGATGCGTATTGAATTGTGAGAAGAAGGGGTTATTTTGCCTCTTCATCCTTTTCTTTTTTCGTCGTTTTCTTAGCCGTTGACTTTGCGGTGGATTTTTTCGCCGTGGTCTTCTTGGCTTCTTTGGGCTTTGCAGCCTTAGGCTCGACCTCGGTGACCGTTGCCTTTGCCACGATGTCGTTCAAGGCCTTCGTGCGGACAACGCCTTCAGCAATGAGCGGCAGACGACCCGCTACCTTCCATTCAGCCTCAACAGCCACGGGATCGTCTACGTTCGCCTTTTGGAATTCAGCGGACACCTCTTCTGCAGTTGCTTCGATCTTGTTGTGACGAGCCCATGCATCGAGTGCCATATCCTGACGGACCGTATCTTCTGCCTGCTGCTTCATGTCCTGCTTGAACTGCTCGGACGAGATCTTCATGGTGTCGAGATACTGGTCGAAGGTATAACCGTTCTGAGAAAGCTGCTGATAGAAGGATTGCAGCAGGTTCACTTCCTGAAGTTCGCACATAGCCGTGGGCATTTCGCCTTCAACGCGAGAAGCGATGGCTGCCAAGCACTCGTTCTCAACGCGACGCTGCTTGTTCATTTCCTTCTGATCTTTGATCGACTGCGCGATCTGCGTGCGCATATCGGCCAGGTTTTCGAAACCGAAGTTATTGTGAGCCCATTCATCGGAAAGCTCAGGAAGAATCTTCTTCTTGATGGTGTCGACCTTCACATCGAAATGGATGACGCCAGCGTCTTCACCGAGCGTCTGGCCGAGCATAGAGGAATCGGATGAGAAATCGACGTCGAAGGATTTCTCCTCGCCCTTCTTCATGCCGATGAGCTCGGCATCGAACGCTGCCGGGAAGAGGTTCACGCCCAGTTCATAGAGGCGATTCTCAGCATTGAGCTGTGAGAGCTCATTACCATCTTTATCGGTTGCTTTGATAGTGAGCTCAACGAATTCTCCCTGCTTGACCTTGGTGTTGGCGTTCGCATCCTTGAAATCGGTGTAATAGTTGCGCAGCTCTTCGATCTGTGCGTCGATCTCGGCTTCAGTTGCTTCAGGCATAGGGATCTCGATCGATACGTTGTCGTAAGAAGAAAGCTCGAAGGATGGCTTCACGTCGATGGTGGTGGAGAAGGAGAACGGCTTGTTGTCCTCAACGATCTCCGTATCCATATCGAACTCAGGCTTGAAGAGCGGAACCAGATTGTGTTCATCCAGAGCGAGCGGATAGAGTTCGTTCACCAAGTCCTCAGTGAGCGAAGCTTTGACCGTGTCGGCACCCATCATGTTGTCGACAACGGGACGAGGCGCCTTGCCAGGGCGGAAACCGGGGAAGTTATAGCGCTTGGCAAAATTCTTGTAAGCCTGTTTGATGCGCGTATTGACTTCTTTTGCATCGATCTCGAAAGAAAGTTTTACCTTGTTGTCCTCGAGGGCCTCTACTGTTGTATTCACTCAATACTCCTTTTCGGATACTTCTTGAACCGAGGTGGTGCGGGTGAAAGGACTTGAACCTTCACGGGGGTTGCCCACCAGAACCTAAACCTGGCGCGTCTGCCAATTCCGCCACACCCGCGTCTTTTCGGCATCGTTTAAAGCAATAAACGACAATTCGTTATAGTAACAAAAGATACCCTTATCGTCACGAAGATGCAGCAAATGCACACGTGCTAGAGCTCACTGATATCCTTAGCGGAAATAACCTTGCTCGGAGAGATGAGCAACGCGCCCACTTCGCCCTTGAGCGCCGCGTCGTTGAAGAACACATCGTCCGAAGAAACACCGACTGGATTGAGGCCTTCTTCTTGGGTCGAGATGACGATATCGATGCCTTCGACATCGTTCACGCGCGAAAGCTCATCGACGAGCGCCACGACGAAATCCACATCGGCAGCGCGATAGGTTTCGATACGCTTGTTGATGTAGTAGGGCAAGTCCGAAGCTGCGTCGATCGTGAGGATGCCGAAACGGTACTTGCCCGCCTTCACGATGGTCTCATCGATGTAGCGCGTGGGGTCGGAAAGGTCGAGCACATAGACAGAAGCATTCTTCTGCAAAAAAGAATCGCGCACGGCCGAGAGCGTGAGCGGCTCTTTTGGCTCTTCAGCGCTTCCCTGCCCGTCTGCAGTGGATTTGGGCACCACATCGGACACCACGACCTCATCGCCTGCGGCAGCATCATCCACTTGTTGGTCTTTGCCCAGCTCGAGCGTCTTGTTGCTGCCATCTTCCGCGATGCGTTCAAGTCCCGCTTCACCGAGCGCTTTCTTCTCTTCAGCGGTGCCTTCGTAGATGATGGCCGTGTAGTCACCCAGGTCGCCTGCAGCGTCATCGATCGTGCTCGCGGTAACGTTGAACGAATGGCCGATGTTCGTGATATAGAACATGAGCGCTCCGAAACCGCACACGACGAGCAGTGCGAAGATGATGAGGGCGATCTTTTCGCGAGAGAGCTTCTTCATAGCCGTTATTGTAAGCCTGCGCGCACGCTTTTGCAGCGATGCACGCAAAGCTTAGGCATAAGCGGTCTTGCAGCGATCGTCGGCAAGGACGCGCTTCAAGAAGCGCCCGGTATGGCTTTCGGGAACCTGAGCGACCTTTTCCGGCGTGCCTTTCGCAACGACCGTTCCGCCCTTCGCGCCGCCTTCAGGCCCGAGGTCGATCAGGTGGTCGGCAGCCTTGATCACGTCGAGGTTGTGCTCGATCACGAGCACTGTGTTGCCCAGGTCGACCAAGCGCTGGAGCACTTCCAAGAGCGCCCGCACATCGTCGAAATGGAGACCGGTGGTCGGTTCGTCAAGGATGTAGAAGGTCTTGCCTGTCTGGCGTTTCTGCAGTTCGCTCGCAAGTTTCACGCGTTGCGCTTCACCGCCAGAAAGCGTGGTTGCCGGCTGACCGAGCTTGATATAGCCAAGCCCCACATCGTGGAGCGTCTCGAGCTTGCGCCGAAGCGATGGAATCTTGCCGAAGAATTCGAGGGCCTCATCCACGGTCATCTCGAGCACTTCGTAGACGTTCTTGCCCTTGTAGGTCACCTGCAGCGTTTCGCGATTGTAGCGCGTGCCATCGCACACTTCGCAGTTCACGTACACATCGGGAAGGAAGTGCATCTCTATCTTCTTCTGGCCATCGCCCTTGCACGCTTCGCAGCGTCCGCCTGCAACGTTGAAGGAAAAACGGCCTGGTCCGTAGCCGCGCGCCTTGCTCTCTTGCGTAGAAGCGAAGAGGTTACGGATATCGTCCCATAGGCCGATGTAGGTTGCTGGGTTGGAACGCGGGGTGCGGCCGATCGGGCTTTGATCGATGCTGATCACCTTGTCGATGAGCTCTACCCCTTCGAGCTTCTTGAACTTGCCCACCTTGCGATGCGCGCGATTCACGCGATTGGCGAGCGCTGGGGTGAGCGTGTCGGTAACGAGCGAGCTCTTGCCCGAGCCCGAAACACCTGTGACCACCGTGAGCGTGCCGATCGGGATCTCCGCCGTCACATTCTTGAGGTTGTTCTCGCTCGCACCCGTGATCTTGATCTTGCCGCGCTTGGGGTTGCGGCGCTCAGCAGGAATGGGGATGCACTTTTCGCCGCGCAGGTATTGTGCCGTGAGCGATTCGTCGCTTGCCATGATCTCTTCAGGGGTGCCGCACGCGACCACTTCGCCACCGTGTTCGCCAGCACGCGGACCCATATCGATCACATAGTCGGCGCAACGGATTGTATCTTCATCGTGCTCGACCACGAGCACCGTGTTGCCCAGATCGCGCAGATGCTCGAGCGTTTTGATGAGGCGCTCGTTATCGCGCTGGTGAAGACCGATGGAGGGCTCGTCGAGGATATAGAGCACGCCCATAAGGCCCGCGCCAATCTGCGTCGCGAGACGAATGCGCTGCGCTTCGCCACCGGAAAGCGTGGCGGTCGCACGTTCGAGCGTGAGGTAATCGAGACCCACGTTCACCAAGAAACGCAAGCGCTCGGTGATCTCCTTCACGATCGGACCTGCGATCACCTCTTGCGTCTCGTTGAAATGCAAGCCTTCGAAGAACTTCAGCGAATCAGCAGCTGAAAGCTCACAGACCTCGTGGATGTTCTTGTCGTTCACCGTGACCGCCAAGATGGAAGGATTGAGGCGCTTGCCACCGCACGTCGCACACGGGATGATCGAGAAGTAGCGCTCGTATTTCTGGCGCTGGCGATCGCTCGAGGCTTCCTTGTAACGATGCGTGACCGCCGCAGAAATGCCTTCCCATTCGACGAACCAGTAGGTCTCGCGTCCATCGACCGTTACATAGTCGACGCGGATCTTCTCGCCTGGCGCGCCGTAGAAGAGCTTCTTCTGCACCTTCTTGGGGATATCCTGCCAGGGTGTATCGGGGTCGACCCCATAGTGGAGCAGCACCGCACGCATGACCTGCGGATAGTAATTGCCCGACTTGAACGGTGCCACAGCGCCTTCGTTGAGCGACAAGCTCGGATCAGGGATGACCAGGTCGGGGTCGACCTCTTCCCTACTGCCGATACCCAGGCAATCGGGGCATGCGCCATAAGGAGCATTGAAGGAGAAATCGCGCGGCTGCAGCTCGTCCATGGAATGTCCATGCTCAGGGCAGCCAAGCGCGAGCGAGAAGAGGTACTCCCCTTCCGCAAGGCCACCAGTCGCACCGGATGAAACCGTGCGCTCGCCCCCCAGCGGCTCGTTGTTCTTGTCGAGCAGCTGTACGAGTACGCGGCCGTCGGCAAGCGTAGTGGCCGTCTCGACCGCTTCCGCAATACGGCTTTGTGCCGAAGGCTTGAGCACCACACGATCGACCACCACGTCGATAAAGTGCTTGATTTTCTTGTTCAGCACGATCGGGTTCTCGTCGAGCTTCGTGATCTCACCGTCGATGCGCACACGCGAGAACCCTTCGGCGAGCAAGTCTTTGAAGAGCTTCGTGAATTCGCCTTTGCGCCCGGTTACCACCGGTGCCATGATGATGCACTTGGTCTTCTCGTCTTCGGAAAGACGCAGGATATCGTCGGTCACCTGGTCGGTCGTTTGCATGCGGATCTCGCGTCCGCACTCCGGACAATGCGGGATGCCCACGCGTGCGAAGAGCAGACGCAGGTAATCGTAGATCTCGGTGGTGGTTCCCACCGTCGAACGAGGATTCTTGCTCGTGGTCTTCTGGTCGATCGAGACCGAAGGTGAAAGACCATCGATGGAATCGAGGTCGGGTTTGCTCATTTGGCCAAGGAACATGCGCGCATAGCTCGAAAGGCTTTCGACATAGCGTCGTTGGCCTTCGGCATAGATGGTATCGAAGGCAAGCGATGACTTGCCCGAGCCCGAAAGGCCCGTGATGACGACAAGTTCGTCGCGCGGGATCGTGACGTCGATATCTTTGAGGTTATGCTCACGTGCGCCTTTGATGACAATGGATGATTGCGCCATAGCTACACTGCTTTCTGTGGTGGTGAACGATGCTGCCGAATGCGCATGCGCGCTGTATGCGGAGCATCGGTTGGTTTTCGGCAATCCATCATAGCGCGCGTTTTGAAATGGGGCAATCGCATCGAACCTTCAGCATGATTCCCTCATGATTTCACCACGCAAGGACGAAAGATGACAAACTACCCGGTCGTTCGTCACCTTTTCGAGCGAGGATGGGCTTGTTGTTGGACCTGCTTCAAGTGCTCGGGAGAAAGGTGCGTATAGATCTGTGTGGTCGAAAGGCTGGAATGACCGAGCATTTCCTGCACACTGCGCAGGTCCGCCCCACCCATGAGCAGATCGCTTGCAAAGGAGTGGCGCATCGCATGGGGCGAGAGCGACGGGTCAAGACCAGCAAGCGCGAGCGCCTGCTTGAAGATCGTACGGATCACAGCGGTCGAAAGCGGATTACCGCGCGTTGAAAGGAAGCAGGCATCGGTTGCGCACTTTGAATGCGCAGCCAACTCAGAACGTGATTCCTCAAGGTAGCGGCGAAGCGCCGAAACAGCTTTGTGGTAGATCGGGACACGGCGTTCTTTGTTCCCCTTGCCCACCACGCTCACATACCCTTGATCGAGATGAAGCCTATCGAGCGTGAGCCCTTCGACTTCAGACACACGCAAGCCACATGCATAGAGCAACTCAAGAACAGCCTGATTACGCAGAGCCACCGCTCTATCGCGCTCAAGTTCTTCTTCGCTCGCATACACCGAAAGCAGCCGCTGCATATCTTCATGCGAGATCGTCTTGGGGAGCGTTTGCGCCTGCTTCGCGCCCTGCAGGACCGCAGCCGGATTCGAAGGATAACCATGCGCGATCATGAGCCATTGATAGAACCCTTTGAGCGAAGAGAGATGCCTGTTGGCTGTTCTACGCGAGCGCCCCTCTCGATCGAGCGTGCCCAAATAACGCCTGATCTGCTTATGGGAAGGAGCATCAAAAGGCGCATTCGTCTCAGAGCACCAATGCGCAAAGCCCATCAGATCGTTTCCATAGGCTTTCGTGGTGTACGCGGAATGATTGAGCGTTCTCAAGTAGTCGAGGTATTCATCGATCAGAGCGCGCGACGCTGAGCAGACGCATTCTAGCTGCTTGCTGCATTCGGTCTGCTCTTCACGTTCTGTCATGATCTAGTTTGTTCCCTCGAGCAGCGGAGCAAGCGCGGAAACGTATGACTTCATGGCTTCGCTCCCCCGCTGCGCATACGCTTCGTAGCGCTGCTGCTTATTGCGAATACGCTCTTCGAACGGCGGTAGGATGCCGAAGTTCACATGCATCGGCTGGTAGTCCTTCGTCTCCGGATCGGTCGCGTAGTCTATGAGCGCTCCGAAAGCGCTTTCACGCGGAAGCGGATCGAGCTCGATACCTCGCGCAGCCCCGCGCACGTTCAAGCTGGCGAGCAATCCTGAAGCGATGGCCTCAACATATCCTTCGGTCCCGCTCAGCTGCCCTGCAACATATAAGCGAACGGGCAGGGCACGTGAAGCAGCACTCTGCAATTCAAGATGGCAGTTGAGCAGCTCAGGAGCATTGATGAAGGTGTTGCGATGCATCACGCCATAGCGCGCGAACTGAGCCTGCTCAAGACCGGGGATCATGCGGAACACGCGCTCTTGTTCGGGGAACGCAAGGTTCGTCTGGAAACCAACGAGGTTATAGCACTGCTTATCTCTACCCTCTGCACGCAATTGCACCACCGCCCAAGGACGTTTCTGCGTGCACGGATCCACGAGCCCGACTGGCTTCAACGGTCCAAACCGTGGTGCATCGAATCCTTTGCGTGCGATCTCTTCGATCGGCTGACAAGCCTGGAACAGATCGCTCGACTCGAATTCCTTCTTGATAACACAGCGCGCATCGATGAGCTCCTGTGCGAAGGCTTCATATTCTTCTTTGTTGAAAGGCGCATTGAGATAGTCCCCTGCGCCTTCTTCGTAGCGGCTTTGGCCGAACACAACATCGTGGTCAAGCGAATCCGCATAGACGATCGGCGCTGCAGCGTCATAGAAGGAAAGATGGTCTTCCCCGGTGAGCGTGCGCAGCGATTCTGCGAGCGCAGGCGAAGTAAGAGGGCCCGTAGCGATGATGCAGAACGGTGCCGGGTCCTCAAGAATATATGGCCCCTCATGGTGCGCATCTTCGATGATGAGCGCGCCGGAAGGATCGATTCCCACCACCTCGGCTTCGATACGTGCGACCCCCGCTTGCACGAGCGCATCGGTGACCAACGAAGCGAACTGCTCGCGATCGACCGCAAGTGCACCACCGGCAGGAACGCTGCTCTCATGCGCAAACGCAAGCAAGCGCGAACCGAGCAGCTTGAGTTCTGCCTTGAGCATGCCAGCTGCACTGGCCTCTTTGGTGGATTTGAGCGAATTTGAACAGACGAGTTCCGCGCACTTATCACCATGATGCGCGCCCGTGGTGCGGAACGGGCGCATCTCAATCAAGCGCACCGCAAAACCATCTGCAGCCAGTTGCAAGGCAGCTTCGCTTCCTGCAAGACCGCCTCCGATGATGTCAACACGTTTTTCCATGCCGTCAGGGTACTACACAACACAGGCGCCATAACTTCCGTTCGGAA
Source organism: uncultured Eggerthella sp. (assembly GCA_958409415.1). GTDB lineage: Bacteria > Actinomycetota > Coriobacteriia > Coriobacteriales > Eggerthellaceae > Anaerotardibacter. The sequence goes on from CATYMO010000004.1 coordinate 89,647, forward strand.
ATCTTTCTATGAAACCCTCATGTTCGAGCTTCGCCAACTCGACCATGAGCCAAGCAAGGCGCTTCTCGCGCAAAGGCGCACCGATATCATCTTTCTCCATGAGCGCATCGATCGAGAGCTGCTCAGCCTGAAGCGCCGCAAAGAGCAGCGATGTTTCACCCACCTCCTTCTTGCGCATGTCCTGGACCTTCAAGCATCCATACAGGTTGAAGATGACATCCTCGAACGTCTCTTCGTCGACAATAGGAGTAGCGCCCTGATACAGAAGCCGGTTCGCACCGCGCGAGGTGGGCGAAGTGATCGCACCTGGCACGACGAGCACTTCACGATTCGAAGAAAGCGCATCATCAGCAGTCGAGAACGTTCCTGAAGGAAGCCCTGCTTCTACGATGAGCGTTGCACGCGAAAGACCCGCGATGATGCGATTGCGCGCGCGGAAGGTGTAGGGCATGGGCGGAAACTGCCATTGGTGTTCAGAGATGACGGCACCGCCTTTATCAACGACCTCCTGAAACAGATCGCGATTTGACTCAGGATAGATGCAATCGCACCCTCCGCCAAGCACGACCACCGTTGGACTCCCTCCTTCAAGACATCCCCGGTGAGCTGCGCTATCGCAGCCGAGCGCTCCACCCGAAATGATCGTGACCCCATGCTCCGAAGCGATCTTCGCGAACTTGAACGCCACATCTCGCCCATAGGGCGTTGCTTTACGTGCACCGATCACAGAAAGGCCACACGTGAGCACTTGCGGGTTACCGATGCCATAGAGCTTCTTCGGCGGATCGGGAATATTCATCAATTGTTCAGGGTAATCCTCTCCTCCATAAGGAAGAATGAAACGTACTCCTTCAAGGGGTTTCGTCGGTCGCAACTCACTCATGAATCATCCTCTCTTGATCATTGTTTCGCTTCTATGATCTGAAAACGCAAGGCATAGGCCTCGGCCAAGTGTTCTTCTTCGACTGAATCCGAAAGAGAAAGATCGGCGATCGTGCGCGCGAGCGAAAGTATCTTCATGATCGAACGCGTATTGAGCCCGCTCGTATTTATCACAAGCTCAAGGAACTCATTCGCACGTCTGCTGAGCGCACAGGAATGGAACAGCGCCAAGAGCTTATTGCGTTTGCCGATCCGGAGCGGCGAATCTACGGGTCCCAAACATTCATCCGCCCCTTGGCTCTTCGTACGATGGAGCGTGCGCTCGTGGGCGAACGCGCGTGCACGGACGATCTCGTCTCTCATTTGCTCAGAACTTTTACCAGGACGCGCCTTATCCAGATGCGAAAGATCGATACGAGCAACATCGATCCTGATATCGATGCGATCCATCACCGGACCGCCGATCTTGCTCTGATAGCGCTGGATCTGATACGGGCTGCATTTGCATTCGTGCTCTTCATCGCCGTAGTAACCACAGGGGCAAAGATTCGTCGCCGCCACGAACATGAAGCGCGCAGGAAATACATACGAACCCTCCGCTCGCGTGATGTGCACGATCCCTTCTTCAAGGGGTTGCCGAAGCTGCTGCAACACATCGTTATGCATCTCTGCAAGCTCATCGACGAAGAGCACACCATTGTGTGCAAGCGATACTTCGCCAGGACGCACGGGGTTTCCTCCCCCGAGCAAACCAGCCGCCGTCACACTATGATGGGGCATGCGAAAGGGCCGCAAGCCGCCATAGATACCCCGCAGATCGGCATCGAGCGCGGAGTGGATCATGGCGGTTTGGATCTTCTCTTCTTCGGAGAGTGGAGGCAGGATGCTCGGCACGCACTGGGCGAGCAAGGTCTTGCCCGCACCAGGAGAACCCATCATGATGATGCCGTGATTCCCGCAAACTGCTACCTGCAACGCGCGCTTGGCTGCATCATGACCGACCACGTCTGCGAAATCGAACGCATAGTCGCGCTGCTCAGGCTCGCTGAAGCAGAGCGCAGGCAATTCTTCGCGCATGATCTGACGCAGGTATTCGAGCGCGAAGCATTCCACCCCTGAAACGGGAAGGGCGCCATGGTCGGTCGCTCCCGTTATGAGCGTTGTGCCCAATTCGCGCGCGCATTGCTGATACGAGATGAGCCCTGCCGTAGAACGAACCCTTCCTTCAAGAGAGAGCTCACCCACCACGAGCGCGTTTTCCAAATGAGCAACAGGGATCTGACCCGTTGCCACAAGGAGCGCGAGCGCGATGGGCAGATCGAACCCTGATCCGGTCTTGCGCAACGAGCTTGGCGCAAGATTCACGACGATCTTATCGCTTGGCACATGAAAGCCTGCCGATTTGATAGCTGCCCGCACGCGCTCTCGTGATTCCTGGATGGCGGTATCGGGCATACCTACGATCGAGAACGAAGGAATGCCGCTTGAGATGAGCACTTCGACTTCAACCGGCAGCGCCTCGACACCGCGCAGCACCGCACTCTTCACCTTGTAGGACTGCTGAGACATCGCTGCCTCACATCGACCCAAAGGCGTTCAGATGATGGCGCAGGAAAGCACGATCCTCTCCGAGCACAAGGATCGCGATAATATCGAAACGCACGCGCACATCGGCATAATCGTGATCTTTGAGATAACACGCTGCAATGCGTTCGTAACGCGAGCGCTTCCGCGTGTCCACCGCCTCAGAAGGAAAGCCTTTCTGAGCGTCCTTACGAGTTTTCACCTCGATGAAGCAGAGCGTATCGTCTTGAAGCGCGACGATATCCGCCTCGCCAGCGATACATTTCCAGTTGCGATCGAGGATCTCGTATTCGCGGCGCTCAAGGAAGCATGCAGCAGCCTCTTCTCCCCTCTTGCCGAGTTCATGCGGGGAATACGAAGCTACGTCCTTGGCTCCTTTAGCGTCTTTGGTCTCTTTGACACTTTCGACCTCTTTTGCGGCTTTGGCTCTTTTGGTCGCTTTGGCCTCTTCTGTGGCATTGGCTCTTTTGACACCAGCGCTCTCTTTGCAACGCACTTCATCTTCTTTTGGTTTCGTGCATAAAGCTTGTGATTCTTCCATTCCTACCTCCTTGACTTAAGGATAGGAAGGGAATCTCAACGAAATTTGAAAGAAATCTGATGTCTTCGCGCGCGCAGATTTACGTTTTGCTCACGTTTTTCTCAAACACCGAGGAATCTCCCCGTTCAGCAAAGACTCTTTATGAATTCGGAGTACGGCTGGTCACTCTAAAGCGAACGATTCTCTGTGAAGTTCTTGCAATACGAAGCACGATGAATAGGAGTAAGCCCCTTCTCCGCGATAGCACGACGATGCGCAGCACTGCCATACCCCTTCGATGAAGCGAGGTCATATCCTGGATAGACCTGATCGTATTCGACCATGAGCGCATCGCGTTCGACCTTAGCGATGATCGAAGCAGCCGCAATGGAGGCACACCGTGCATCCCCCTTCACCACATTGATCTCGCGCGCGTCGAAGCCAAGCGGATTGCCATCGAGCAGGATGACCTCGGGCACGATGCCCTGGGCTTCGATGTTAGCGACTGCTGTTTTGAAGGCCCGCTTGAGACAAGCCATGATGCCGAACGCATCGATATCTTCAGGAGGGATATGAACGACCGAGAAAGCGCGAGCTGAACGCTTCACCTCATCAGCGATAGCAGGACGCTTCGCTTCCGCGATCTGCTTGGAATCGTTGAGTCCGCCTATGAACGCAGCCGCTGGATCGAGCACCACAGCGCCTACGCTCACAGGACCAGCAAGAGGACCGCGACCAACCTCATCGAGCCCAACCACAACCTTGCCGCCTGCAAGCTCTTGTTCGAACGTATAGAGACGCGTCAGTCGCGCATGCTCCTGCTCTTCACGCTCGATGCGCCTGCGCGCGGTAGCGAGCGCCTGTTGCACCCCTTTGCGTTCATCGGAGGCGAGTGCGCGCTCGAGCGCCGGCAAGCTTTCAGGCGTTGCTTCTTTCAGCAACGCTCGTATCTCCGCTATCGATCCCACGCTCTCTCCTTTTCTCAACTAGCCGGGCAACGTGCGCTCAGGTGACAAAACGAAAAAAGGGGTACGAAACCCGTACCCCTTTTCGAATGCAAATGAAGGCGCTCTTAGAATGCCTTTTCCTTGATCTTCGCAGCCTTGCCGACCTTGTCGCGCAGGTAGTAGAGCTTTGCGCGGCTCACATCACCACGACGGGTGACTTCGATCTTCTCGATCTTGGGAGAGTGAACCGGGAAGGTACGCTCCACGCCCACGGAGAAGCTGATCTTACGAACCGTGAAGGTCTCGCGATTCGAAGCACCATGACGACGGATAACATCGCCCTGGAACACCTGAATACGCTCGCGATCGCCTTCCTTGATGCGATAGTGAACCTTCACCGTATCGCCAACGTTAAAGCTTGCAACCTCAGGATTGATCTGCTGTTGCTCGATTGCGCGGATGATATCCATGTCAAATTCCTTCTATATTTCCACTACTTTATATACAAACACAAAGTGATGTCAGAGACACAGCTGATAATTATACGGTGAGCCAAATTGCGACGCAAGAAGCAAATGTAAAAATTGTTGCAAAACAACTCGCCTGGCGGCAGACGGTTCGCGCACACGCTCCTACGGCACTAGATGAGCAGCAACAACCCGTACGAGCCTACCCCCGCAACGATACTCCACACGAGCGACTTCGTCTTGATGGCAACGGGAATCACGATGAGCGCGGCGATGACCGGAATCGTCGCAGGCCATAAGCCCGCATCGAACATGCCGGGGCTGAAGATGTCGTTCGCGATGAGCGCAGCGAAGGCAGCTGGCGGAATGAAGGCGAGCGCCTGGGAGAGCCATCCGGGCAGCTCACGGCCGCGCAGTGCGAAGAGCGGCACCGTGCGGAAGATGAGGATCGTAAGCGCGCATCCTATACCGATGAGCGCGAACTCAGTCCAACCCACGTGCACTCACCCGCTCTCTTCTTACCACGATCATACCGGCAGCAACGCCCAAAAGAGCACCGATCAAGATAGCCGGCCCTGAAAGCCCCACGCATTTCGCCAGATACACGCCGAGCACCGCGACCACGCCAGCAGCGATATTGCCTTTGGTAGCTGGTTGCGAGAACAACAGGCACAGGAAGATACTCGTCATGGCGAACGATGCGAGCGCAGTGGGCACGGTGAGCAAGCTTCCAAGCAGCACCCCGAGCACGTTAGCGAGCGCCCAGGAGCTTTGCGAGAACAAGTTAACAAGCGTTGCACCCTTGATGTTCCACTCGCCCTGCTCGAGCTTCACCACGTTCACCGCGAACGATTCATCGGTAACGGTCGCACCATACAGGAACGCCAGGCGCTTGTTCACATTCTCGCAAAAGCGCGAGAGCGATGCGCTATAGAGCATCTGGCGGGAATTGACGAGCGTCACGCTCGCGATGATGGCAGCCATAGGAGAACCCAGCAACCACATATTAGGAATCATGTACTGACCAGCGCCGGAATAGAAAAGGGCGCTCAACAAGAACACCTGGAGCGCATCCATGCCGACCGATTGACTCAAGATGCCACAAGGAATGCCGAGAAAAATATAGCCCACCATAATGGGTGCGGCCATCTGCAATGCTTGTTTTACGAGTGATACGTTTTTCATGACCGCATCAGTATAGCGCTATCAGCCTTGAGCGCACTCTCTTCTCCGTCGGTGGATGAAGAGGGATCCTGCTATCTTAATGTTGCGCGTTCCATGACTTCGGAACGAACATGTCCTCGAAGAAGTTGATCGCATAGCGATCGGTCATGCCCGCAACATGGTCGGTGACCGCACGCAGCGGATCGTCGCCAGCAAGCGCGCGATATTCCGCAGGCACTTCATCGTAGTGGCGCACGAAGTAGTTGAACAGATCCTCGACCAAATGGCGCGCTTTGTATACCTCGCGCATGACCTGATCGGAGGTATAGACCTTGTCGAACAAAAACGAACGCAGTTCCATCATGGCATCCCAGATCGGTTCGCTCATGGCGATATCGCCCTGCGCATCGGAGGTGACGATCATATCCTCAACGAGCGTTTGGATGCGATCGGCATGATTCTCCCCGATGATACGATGAGTGGATTCCGGCAGATCGGATTCTTTGAGCACGCCTGAGCGAAGTGCATCGTCGATATCATGATTCACGTACGCGATGCGATCAGCCGTTGCAACGATGCGACCTTCATACGTTTTTGCCCGCTCAGAGCCCGTATGGTGCACGATGCCATCGCGCACTTCCTCGCTCAAGTTAAGGCCCTTGCCTTCGTTCTCGATGACCTCGACCACGCGCAAGCTCTGGATGTTATGGCGATACAGCACCTTGTTCTCTGGTGCCTCTGAGTCGAGCCCCTTATGAAGCGCCAAGCAGCGGCTGATCGATTCCTCTCCCACGTGCCCGAACGGCGTATGGCCCAGATCGTGCCCGAGCGCGATAGCCTCGGTGAGATCCTCGTTCAATCCAAGTGCGCGCGCGATCGTGCGTGCGATCTGCGAAACCTCGAGCGTATGCGTAAGACGGGTGCGGTAATGATCTCCCACCGGCGCCAAGAATACCTGTGTCTTGTGGGACAAACGGCGAAACGCCTTGGTGTGCAAGATCTTGTCGCGATCCTTCTGATAGGTGGAACGGAAGCGATCCTCCTGCGATGCGCGATCGCGCCCCAGCGATCGATCGGAGAACGAAGCTTGGTCGCTCAAGTGCTCGTGCTCTTGTTCGATACGATCATCACGCGTGGTGAGTTTCATGTAATCTTCTTTCGACTAAGCGGTAACGATGAGGAGTCTTCTGCAAGAAGGACAGCGTGACACTGGTGCGTCCTGCTTGATGCGGCCGACACGCGTGCTATCGAAGGCTGAGCGGCAGGCGCTGCATGATCCATCGACAAGCTCCGCCACGCCGATGCCTCCGCATTCATGGCAAGAGCGCTCATACGCACGACAAAGTTCGGCATTCAGAGTTTCTGCCAACTGCTTATGTTCGGCTTCTTCCTGCGCGATCGCGCGGGTGAGCGAACCGCCCTCTTCCTGGAACGATGCGATAGCGCTCTTTTCTCGTGCATCCAATTCAGCGCACCCCGCCATGATCTGGTCCATGAGCGGACGAATGCGCGCAAGCTCGCCATCAACGCGCTCCATATCCTGCGTGAGCTTCTCGCGGCGCTTGACCACCCCATGCAGATCTTTCGTGTATGACTCGACGCTGCGGTAATCGCCTTTCACCCGATCGAGCGCTTCTTGGGTCTCTTGTTGCTTCTTCTCAAGACGTTCGTCTTCTGAGAGCAGAGCATGCAATTCGTCTTCGAACGCATCGATCATATCCTGCACCTGGGTCTTCTTCTTGATGATCGCAGAGAGCTTTTGGCGCGTTTCAAGAATGGTTTGGCGCTGAGGGAGCTCATCGAGCTTCTTCTTGTTACGGATCACTTCGGCATCGATGTGCTGAAGTCGTTTGAGGTTCTCGAGCTCCTGATCGCTTGCGTGCATGCCTACCTCGCTCATCTCGTATGGGGCGAATCGCTATTGGCGAATGGTTTCAGGGGTATACCAATTCTTCGATTGATCAACAACCATGATACATGAATCTGGCAGACCCGCCGCGAGCGCTTCGGTCGCGAGAAGAGCACAGAGCGGAAGCTCTGAAACGTCGTGCCCCAGCTCGATGATCGACAGCCCGCTCTGGCGCGCCTCGAGCGCCACGTGATACTTCACCTCACCGCAGATCAGGCAATCGATGCCATTCTCCAAACAGAGATCGACCAGTTCGTTTGCTGACCCACCACAAGTGACGATCGATTCGAGCAGGGTATCGGGATTGCCCCATACGCGCGGCACCGAACCGAACACGGAGACCGAGCGTGCTGCGAGATGCTTGAGCGAGATCGCGCCCTCTTCGCTCGCGCACACCATTCCGAAACCCTTATCAGCCTTGCCGGCGAGCGGGTCGAGCACATAGCGCGGCTTGAGACGCAGCAAGGTGGGCAGAATCGAAAGTGCCTGCGGCGCAACATCGAGCGCCGTATGGAAATTCATGCAATTGATGCCGTGAGAGAGCGCATAGTTCACTACCGCTCCAGGTTTTGCGCCCTGCACGGTCTCCGGCATGAAGTTGCTCACCGCTTCGATGAACACGGGGTGATGTGTGAGCACCACGTTCGCACCAAGGTCAGTAGCTTCTTTGAGTGCTGCGATGGTGGGATCGAGCGCGACCACCACACCGGTCACCTCGACACCCGGGTTACCCACGGTAAGTCCCGTGCGATCCCAAGCGCACGCATCCTCAGCAGGAAAGACCGAGAGCAAACGCTGCTCGAGCGTGCCAACAGAAACGCCCGTCTTCACGGGCGCGAGAGGCCCCGTTGGGACCTTGAACAATGCATTGATATCTGATTGGGACATGTCAACCTTCTTTCGCGTTAAGAGAGCGGGATCGCTCTTCTCTCACCGCCCGGCAACAACGCGGTGATCTCGCGATATCCCGCTTCATAGAGAAGTTTCAATCCAGCGTCGATGCCGCGATCGACATTGCACGGCTCGTGCGCATCTGTTCCCAGTGTAACGGGCACGCCTGCTTTTCTGAATTCTGTTAACAAATCGATATGAGGGAAGGGTTCTTTGCAGGCATAGTAAGCTCCCGAAGTGTTCACCTCGATCATGCGCTCCCCTGCCGCCGCCGCTTCAGCAGCTTGCGCGTAGGCGCGAGCACGATCGAAGGCTGGCGAAGGATACTTGGCGAACTTCTTCACCAGATCGGGATGTGCCATGACCGTATAGGGCATGTCCGAAACGCACGCCGTGCAGAACTGGTCGAAATAGCGCTCCCAGATCGCATCGTGACCGACCTCGTCCCAATGATCGACCTGCTCAGGATCGTCGAAAGGCCACATATCAAGATAGTGGACCGAGCCCAAGATGATATCGAAGCGGCTCCAATCGATGCTCGAAAGATCGCGGTCCTCATAGTCTCCGAGCCAGTCGAGCTCGGTCCCAACGAGGATCTGCATGTTAGGGTGAAGAGCGCGCTGTGCTTCGATCTCGCGAACGTAGGGATCGAGCGCATCCCAGGGCATCGAGACGAAGTTATCAGGGTCGACTTCATGAGAGAGCGGAAAATGCTCGGTGAGAGCCAGGATCGAGATGCCCGCCTCGCGAGCCGCCTGCACGACCTCAGCGATCGTGCCGTTTCCATGCCCGGTAAGCCCCGTGTGCGTATGTGTGTTAATGTATTCCATGATCACTTCACTACCTCTCGAAGCATGCGTACCGCATGATCGATGTCTTTTTCTGTGGTGGTTGGTCCGAGCGAGAAGCGCACCATGCCAAGCGCACGATCGCGCTCGATCCCCATGGCAGAAAGCACGTGCGAAGGCTCGAGATCGCTCGACGAACACGCCGATCCTCCCGATACGCACACTCCCCGCCGGTCAAGCTGCAAGATGAGCGTTTCACTCTCGAAACCCGGGCACAGCACCGTAACGATATGCGGCCCGTAGTCAGGCGAGCGGGGGTCGATGAACGCCTCGACGCCAGTAAGCTCGCTGAGACCAGCAAAGAGCCTGTCGCGCAAGGCTCGCATATGAGTGCTTGCTGCCTCAAGTTGCTCGTGGCTTGCCTGCGCTGCCGCCGCGAAGCCCACCACACCTGCGATGTTCTGCGTTCCGCTGCGAAGATTCGCCTCCTGACCTCCCCCGACGACCTGCGCGCCGAACAGCGTACGCGTCTTCAAGAAGAGCGCACCCACCCCTTTCGGTCCGCCGATCTTATGGGAAGAGAGCGAAAGTGCATCCACGTCTGTCTGCTTCACCGAGAGCGGCATCTTTCCGAACGCCTGCGTAGCATCGCTATGGAAGAGCGCGCCAGAGCGGTGCGCAAGTTCTGCCAACTGCGCGATATCGTTGAGTGCGCCGGTTTCGTTATTCAGTGCCATGATCGAAACGAGCAAAGGGTCGGTTGCCGCGTCCAATACGTGCGCAAGCGCCTCAGGCGTGATGACGCCCCGTTTATCAGGTTTGACGAAGAGGACCTCTATGCCGCGATGGCGCAGCACCTCCGCTGCTTCGAGCACCGCATCATGCTCGATGGCAGAAACGATCACGCTCGGCGTAGCTTCGAGCGCTTTGCCCTTTGCTTGCGAGCCGTAGCCGATATTCACGCCACGCTTCGCCAGAACCCCCTCGACGATGCCGATAAGAGCAGCGTTGTCCGCCTCGGTCGCTCCTGAGGTGAAGATGATCTCGCTGGGTCGCGCATCGAGCGTGCGCGCGATATCGCGCCGGGCAGCTTCGAGCGTCTTGAACGCATCGCGCCCCGCGGTGTGAAGCGCATTCGCGTTCCCGTTACCCTGCACAAGACCAGCCATCCCCGCTTCAAGATAGGGCGCCATAGCACGAGCAGCCTCGAGCGAAAGCGGTGCCGTGGCTGCCCAATCGAGATAGACGAAAGGCGCATCTGCCATGGGCTATGCACGCCCCTTGTCTGCCTGCGCGTCCGTTCCCGCCAGGCGGATCTCCTCGATTGCGCGAGCGGGATCCCCTGCGGCGAACACGCCCGATCCTGCGACGAGCACATCAGCACCTTGAGCACACACCAATCCCGCCGTGCGCTCTGCGCTGATGCCCCCATCGACCTCGATGAGCAGATCGGGGTTGCGCTCCTTGGCTACCTGCGCAACATACGCCACGCGCTCTTCACTTCCTTCGATGTAAGACTGCCCCGAAAAGCCCGGGAATACGCTCATGACCAGGATCATATCGACCTCTTCGATGAAAGGATCGAGCGCCTCGATGGGCATATCGGGCTTGAGCGTGAGCGCCGGATGAGCTCCCCGCTCGCGAATATGGCGCAAGAGGGTATGAAGCTCGTCTTCGTCGGGCACGGCCTCGATATGGACCGAGACATAATCAGGGTCGAGATCGAGATACCAATCGATCTGCTCTTGCGGATTCGAGATCATGAGGTGCACATCGATGGGGAGATCGGTTATGGCGCGGAGCTGCTTGATGAACGGTACGCCGATCGTAAGGTTGGGTACGAAATGCCCATCCATCACATCGACATGAATGATATCGGCTCCCGCTTCTTCGAGCATGCGGATATCGCGCTCCATATCCATGAAGTTCGCTGAAAGGATCGAGGGAGCGATCCGTACCGTAGAGAACATGAAACCAAGCTTCCTTTCTCAAGAACCTAGCTGTTTCGCGCTTCAAGATCGAGCAAGAACTGCTTGATCTTGAGCCCTGCAGCATAGCCCACCAAGTCTCCATTCTTCCCGATCACGCGATGACACGGAACGAGGAGCGGCAACGGATTCTTGTTGTTCGCACCCCCTACCGCACGCATCGCGCGCGGAGCATCGATCGCGCACGCGATCTCTTGATAGGTGCGCGTTTGTCCATAGGGAATCTCTTCGAGCGCACTCCATACGCGCTTTTGGAAATCGGTCCCGCTCGCCTTGAGCGGAAGATCGAAGTGCTTGCGCTTCCCCGCCAGGTACTCCTGGACCTGATTGGCAGCATCGTTGGTGAGCGCCGTAGGCGTGCAGGCTCCCTCAAGTTCCGCAGGGCCGAACACGAGTTGAGTGATGTGCGCGCCATCACTCGCGATCGTGATCCTACCCATCGGGGTCGGATAGACGAAGTACGTTCGCTCACTTGGCATAGATGGCCCCCTCGTGCTCAAGTCCCCAGAATTCTGTGGTGAGCGGCCGGTCAAAGAGCGTCATGATGGTCTCCTCGATCGAAGCCTTATCCCACAGCACGCTGCGCACCGCTTTCGTGATGGGCAGCTCCACTCCATAGGAACGCGCGAGCGGCTCGATGGTCTTGCAGGCAAGCGCGCCTTCGACCACCATGTGGGTCTCGTTCTCGTACTCTTCGAGCGTCTTGCCCTTCGCCACGTATTCGCCGAACGTACGGTTGCGCGAATGTTGCGAGGTACACGTTGCGATCAAGTCGCCAGCACCAGCAAGACCCATGACCGTGAGCGGATCGCCGCCACGGGCATACACGAGCCTGCTCATCTCAGCCATACCACGCGTCATGAGCATGGCTGCCGTATTGTCCCCCATGCCCATGCCATAAGCGATGCCCACCGCGATCGCGATAACGTTCTTGAAGGCCGCGCACAGCTCCACGCCGATGTAATCAGAAGAAACGTAGCACCTGAAGCTCGTGGACGCGAACAACCCGCGAAAGAAGAGCGCGGTCTGTTCAGAAGGAGAAGCGATGACCGTGCCCGAAGGCGTCCGATACACGACCTCTTCAGCATGATTCGGCCCCGAAAGCACCGCAAGGCGATCCTCGTTACCGAGCACATCGGCATATATCTCGATCGGGAGCAGCATCGTTTCCTGCTCCACGCCTTTCGAGCAGATGATGATGGGGGTCTCAGCAGAAACGACCCCTTTCATGCGCTCGGCGAAATCGCGCAAGAGCCTTGAGGGAGTGACCACCACCACCGCGCCTGCGCCCGCAAGCGCCTCCTCGAGCTTGGCAGTAGCCGTGATAGCAGGGTCGAGCGCAGCATCGCTCAGATAGCGCGGATTGCGATGCTCGTTCGTGATCGCTTCGGCCACTTCAGGCTTGCGCGCCCACATGCAGACTTCGTTATCGTTCGAAGCGAGCACGTTCGCGAGCGCCGTGCCCCATGATCCTGCACCGATCACTGCAACTTTCATGACTCACGCCTTCTTCTTCGAGCCGATACGATTCTCGTTATGGTTGATAAGACGCTTGATGTTCTCGCGATGCGCGAAGACAACGAGCAGAGCGGCGATCGAGATAGCGCACGCCGCGGGAAGATTAGGCCAGTAAAGATAGAACGCGAAGAACGGGCAGGCAAGCGCCGCAGCGATCGAGCCCACCGAAACATAGCGCGTCGCGACCACGAGCACCGCGAAGATCACCAGTTCGAACACGGCGAACAGCGGCCCGAACACGAAGAAGAGCGCACCGATGGCCACCGCGATCCCCTTCCCTCCGTGGAACTTCAGCCACGGCGAATAGATATGACCGACCACGCAACCGAAGAAGGAAAGCGCCAAGACGAGCTGGCCTGCTTCATAACCAGAAAGAGGCGCGGTCATACCCGCGAAGACCGTTCCCAAGAACCCCGAGAGCAGACCTTTGCCAAAATCGAGGATGAACACCGCTCCGCCGCCGATCTTTCCGAGCGAGCGCATGGCGTTGGTCGTGCCGATGTTCCCCGAACCTTCATTGCGAATATCCTTCTTGAAGAACAACCGCGAGATGATGACTCCGAAAGGGATCGAGCCGAGAAAGAACGTGATGACCAGGATGAGGATCGAAGCGATCGCGAGATCCATAGCTTAATCCTTTCGCTTGAAACGAAGACGGACCGGTGTGCCTTCGAGATCGAAGGTGTTGCGCAAGCGCTTTTCGAGATAGCGCTCGTATGAGGGTTCGATTATATCAGGATGATTGCAGAAGAACGTGAACTGCGGCGGGCAGGTTCCTGTTTGCGTCACGTACTTGATCTTCAAGAGCTTCTTGCCCTTCGAGATCGTGTGACCGAAATCGCGGATCTCCTGCAACCAATTGTTGAGCTTCGAGGTCGAGATGGTCGAGCAGTAGTTGTCGTAGGCAGTATCAATCGCATTCCAGATACGATGAACGTTCTTGCCTGAAAGCGCCGAGATGGCGATGACCGGCGCATACCCCACGAACATGAGACGATCCTTGATGCGCTCGCGGATCTCTGCCTTAGCTTCAGGACCTTCGACCAAATCCCACTTGTTCAGGATGATCACCATCGCACACCCACGTTCGGCTGCCATACCTGCAACGCGTTGGTCCTGGTCGGTAAGGCCGATCGTTCCATCGATGACGAGCAGCACCACTTCTGCACGGTCGATCGCACGCAGCGCGCGCACGTATCCGTAGTACTCGACATCTTCGTCGATCACGCTCTTGCGACGAAGCCCTGCCGTGTCGATGATCGTGTAATAGCGTCCTTCGTGCTCGATTGTGGTATCGATCGCATCGCGCGTGGTGCCTGCCACATCCGAAACGATCGAGCGATCATTGTTCGTGAGCTTGTTGGTGAGCGAAGATTTGCCTGCGTTCGGTCGTCCGATGATGGCAACGTTGATCGCATCGAGCTCATCGTGCTCTTCTTCGGTTGGCTCTGGGAAACGCTGTACCACTTCATCGAGAAGATCGCCCGTTCCCGTTCCATGAAGCGCTGAAACTGGCCAAGGCTCCCCTAACCCAAGCTGCATGAATTCCCACATCGCGTTCGTATCATTAGGGTTGTCGAGCTTGTTCACCACGAGCAGCACGGGCTTGTTCGAACGACGCAGGATGTTCGCCACCGCCTGATCATCGGCATTGATGCCCGTTTTGCTATCGACCAAGAACAGGATCACGTCGGCTTGTTCGGCTGCTACGAGCGCCTGCGAACGGATCGACTCCTGGAACACATCATCCTTGTTCATCTCGATACCGCCCGTATCGATGAGCGTGAAATCGCGGCCGTTCCAATCAGCCTCATGGTAGGAACGATCGCGCGTTACGCCACGCATCTCATGGACGATGGCTTCATTGTTCTCTGCAATACGATTGACCAGCGTTGATTTGCCCACATTGGGGCGGCCAACGATGGCGACGATGGGCAAGGCCATAGGATAGTCCTTACTAATCGAGCGTCTCCAGATAGGAAACGACTTCTTCGATCTGGTTTTCAGGGGTCGACGCCCCCGCACTGATGCCGACCGTGGTCTTATGAGCGAACCACGAAGGATCGATCTCTTGTGCGCTCTCTATATGATAAACCGCATCGCAGCACCCAGCGCACATTTCATATAAACGGGTGGTGTTCGAGGAGTTCCTGCCGCCGATCACGAGCATCACATCGACCGAACGAGCAAGAGCGCGCGCAGCATCCTGACGTTGGATGGTAGCGAAGCAGATGGTGTCCTTCACCACTGGCTCGAGGCCCCGCGCCTGGAGCGCACCGACGATCTCGGCGAGCTTCTGGTGGGATTGCGTAGTTTGCACGACGATGCCGACCGGTTCGTTCAGATCCTCTGGGATATCCTCGACCGCGCCGACCACCATGCACTGATCGCCCTCGCGACGCGCATGCGCCAAGATCCCCTCGACTTCTGGATGCCCTTCTTCACCCACCACGAGCACATGATAGCCTTCGGCAGCAAGTTTCGCTGCCGCACGTTGTGCGCGCATCACGTGAGGGCAGGTAGCATCCACGATCTCGTTTCCGCGGGCAGCAAGCGCATCGAGCACTTCGGGAACGACCCCATGCGAACGGATGACCACCGCCTGCTCCGTGCAGTCTTCGACCGCATCAGCCACGCGAATGCCACGCGCTGCGAGATCGCTCACCACCTGCGGATTGTGGATGAGCGGACCGAGCGTGCAGACCGTCTTGTCCGCATTCGCCGTCTCGAGCGTCAAGTCAAGAGCGCGCTGAACGCCATAGCAAGCGCCTGCATATTCGGCGCGCGAAACCTTGAGCCTACCCATCAGTTCTCCTGGGGTTTCGGCTCATAATCGGGAAGCGCTGCAACATCAACGCGAGGAATCTCGTGTTCGGCGAACACCGCCGTATAATCCTTGCTCTCAGGAAAGAGCTTGACCATGTTCACTTCCGAGGGCGCGCTATCGTGGCTGAGCGCGATAGCTTCGCGCAGCACATACCAGGTGGCGGCTTCAAGGCGCTCCTCTTTCGGAAGGAAGTCGAACGAAGAGAGCGCGATGGGTTCGCCATAGATCGCGGTGAGCTTCGGGAAGCGCACGTGCTCCCCTTTCCGCTTGATGCGATCGACGTTCTTGAGTCCGAGCGGCACGAGCGGGGCTCTGCCGAGCTTCGCGATGAGCGCAGCGCCACCATGGATGGCAGGGGTCTTGTTCCCCTTACCACGACGCGTGCCTTCAGGGAAGATACCGACAAGCTCCCCGTTCTTCAGGAAACGCGCCGCACGTTTGACCGTCGACATGTCGGCAGTATCGCGCTTGACCGGGAACGCTCCCACACGAGCGAAAAAGAAACCCAAGAAACCGCCCGCTACCTCAAAGAGACTCTCGCGCGCGATCAAACGCGTCCAACGCTTAGGCCATGAAGCCAAGAACATCATGACCACATCGATGTAGGAATTGTGCGGAGAGAGCACGACTGCACCGGTCTTCTTGCCGGTGAATTGCAGGATGATATCGCGATTCTTCACCGAGAAACGGAAGACGATCTTCATGAGCACGAGCACGATGCCAGCAACGATATTGCCGACAACGCGATTCATCTGGTTCGACTTGTCGTTGCCATCGGCCGACATGTCCCAAAGCTGTTCGCGAGATTTGATCACGCCGCCATCCTATTCCTGCGCGCGCCGAGCTAGCGCGCAGATCTGGTCGATGATCTCTTCGATATAGCAATTCGTCGAATCGATGTGCAGCGCATCTTCCGCAGGTTTGAGCGGCGAGACTGAACGGCTTGAATCGACCTCATCGCGCCTGATGATATCGGCAAGCACCTCTTCGTAATCGATCGAACCCAAGTCGCGATCGACATTTTGGCGCACACGCCTATGCGCGCGCTCTTCAGCAGATGCGGTCAAGAACACCTTGCACGCCGCATCGGGGAAGACTGTGGTGCCGATATCGCGTCCTTCGACCACGTAGTTGCCGCTCGCGCCGATGCGTTGCTGTTGCGCAACGAGCGCTTCACGTACCGAAGGCGTGGCAGAAACAGGCGAGACCGCCTTGTCGATCTCGGCCGTGCGGATGACAGAGGTCACATCTGCTCCATCGATGAACACGCGACGCGGAATAGGATCGTTGCCCTCGTGCTCGAAAGCGATCTCGCACGTGCGAGCCAGTTCCCCGAGCGCCCCCGCATCCGCCAGATCGATTCCCTCTTCAAGCGCCTTCCACGCGATCGCGCGGTACATCGCACCCGTATCCAAGCACGAAAAACCGAGCTTACGTGCTACCGCTTTGGCAACCGTTGATTTACCGGCGCCTGAAGGTCCATCAATAGCAACGATCATTGAGCAAGCCTTTCAAAACTTTCGAGGAACTGCGGGAAGCTCACCTTCACCGAATCGAAATCGACGATATTCACGGGCGTATTGCCGCATAATCCTACGAGCGACCACGTCATAGCAAGACGATGATCCTTGCGCGAGTCGAAGGTGAGTCCTTGCGGGACGACGAGATTCGGCTGACCGTCGATGAACAGGTCATCGTTCTCGCACCAAGCATCGACGCCCAAGAGCCCCAGCCCTTCGATGATGGCATCGAGGCGGTTGGATTCTTTCTTCGTGAGCTCGCTCACCTGGCGGAACACCGTTCTTCCGTGCGCATGCGCAGCTACCAGAGCGAGCACCGGGATCTCATCGATCACGCTCGCGATATGCTGCTTGGGAATCTCGCAGCCAGTCAACCTGGGGGTATAGGCAGCTTCGATGATGCCGTACGCTTCCCGGCCCTCTTGCCCCATGTGGCGCACTTCGATGGAAGCGCCCATGCGCTCGAGCGTACGGACGAAACCGATACGGCCGGCATTGAGGCTCACATTCTCTACCTGGATCGAGCTGCCTCGCTTCAAGAGCGCCGCACAGATAAGGAACGCTGCAGAAGACGGATCTCCCGGCACATCGATCTCTGAGGCTTTGAGCGTAGCCGGTCCCTGGACCATAGCGCTGCGATAGGCGCTCGTTGCATCCACACCGAATTCAGGGAGCATGAGCTCCGTATGGTTACGTGAGAGCGCGGGTTCGTTCACGCGCGTTTCGCCCTCGGCACCCAAGCCCGCCAAAAGGACCGCCGTCTTCAGCTGAGCAGATGCCATGGGCGCATCGTAGGTGATAGCCTTCAGGTTCGGATTGCCGATCTCGGTGATGGGAAGGTTCTCCTGCGCTTCAGGTTCGAAATGCACGCCCATCTTCATGAGCGGCGCGATGATACGACGCATCGGACGCTTCTTGAGCGATTCATCGCCAGTGATCTCGACCTTGATGGGCCAAGGCGCGACAACGCCCATGAGCAGGCGTGCCGTGGTGCCGGAATTGCCGCAATCGAGCGGACGATCGGGCTGCTTGGGGCCTTCGGCACCCCAGCCGGTGATGCCACCAGAGAGCGATCCGTCCACCCCAACTTCAAGGTTCACCTTGGCACCGAGCGCGGTAACGACATCGATCGACGAACGCACATCGGCCGAATCGAGTACACCGGTCAGGCGTGACGTTCCCTCAGCCATAGCTGAGAACAGGACCGCACGGTGTGAGATCGATTTATCCCCCGGAACCGTAGCTGCACCATCGAGCGGCGCCTTGAGCGGCTCGATGCGCATGATATTTTCTGCATCCATCTCTGTTACTCCTTAGAACTCAAAGGATGGAAGGAAATAGTGAACCCTGCCTTGATCAGCTGGGTCGATAGTTTCCCGATATCCCCTTCATCGGTCAAAATCAAAACGAGGACAGCACTTGATGACGTGATGTGATCGATCTCGATAGATTGTATGTTGCAGCCGACCTGGCTTGCGATCGTGGTGACCTCTGCCACCACGCCTGTGCGATTCGTAAGCGGAATGCGCACTTCGAGCAGATCTTCGGTCGCAGGGATCCATTTTGCGGGGAGCGCCTTACGTGCATTGGCCGCACGGTCGAGCAGCGCCGTGAACTCGGCACGATTCGCACCCGCGAGCGCTTTGGCATACTGCGAAAGGATCTCCTGCATCTCTTCGAGGCCCCGGGTGATAGCTTCAGGGTTCTCGAAGGCGATGCCCGTCCAGAGCGCAGGAGAACCGGCCGCGATGCGCGTTGAATCCTTGAACCCACCAGCTGCAAGACGGAAGAGCGCTTCTTGGTCTCCCGCATGGCGCACCGCGAGCTCGACCAGAGAAGAAGCAACGAAATGCGGCACATGGCTGATGATGGCCACGGCCTCATCGTGCCCTTCACGCGTAAGGCTCACCACGCGCGCACCGAGCGCCGTGAGCACCTCATGAAGCGCCGCGAAGGCATCGGGCGAAGTATGCTCATCGGGACACAAGACCCAGTGGGCGTTCTCGAAGAGGTTGTCGCGCGAACCTGTAACGCCGCTCTTCTCCGAGCCAGCCATAGGATGCCCAGGAATGAAGTGATCGAGATGAGGCAAGATAGCTTGGGCTTCTTCAACGATCTGCGCTTTCGTGGAGCAAGTATCGGTGATGATGCCCTGATAATCGCAATCGGCGAGCATACGGAAATACTCCGGCACCGATCCGACCGGCGTTGCGATGACCACCAAGTCGCACGTATTGAGCGCTTCAGGAAGCTCAGGGGCATTCGGACCAAAACCTTGCGTGATCCAGCCGCGGTCGAGCAATTCATCGATCGCTTCTTGTGAGACGTCCACACCGAGGATCGGAGCATCGGGATACGCCTTGCGATAAGCGCCAGCGAACGACGCTCCGATCAAACCAAGACCTATCACTGCGATGGATTCAATTTGCCGATCCATGGATACTCTCAACTCTCCTTGCCTAAACGGATGAAAATGCGAAGGCTACCTTCGTTATTTCATTCTATCACGGGAAAGACCCGATGCAGCGAGGAGCGCGCGGTGTTCCTCTTCGCTAAGGAGGCGCCACGTGCCTGCTTCAAGATCTGAGAGCGAAAGGGGACCGAGCGCGATGCGCTCCAGCTTGCGAACAGGATGCCCAACGGCTTCGCCCATACGGCGGATCTGGCGGTTGCGCCCCTCGTAGATCGTGATCTCAAGAAGGGTATGCTTCGGCTGGCGCTCGAGCAGTTCCACCTCTGCTGGCTGCGTCGGTCCGTCTTCGAGCACCACCCCGCTGCGCAGCGTCTCAAGCGCACGCTCACCGACCTGCCCGCTCACCAGAGCGCGATAGGTCTTCGGCACATGATGGCGCGGATGGATGAGCGCGTTTCCCAACTCCCCATCGTTGGTGAAGAGCAGAAGCCCGGTGGTGTCCTTATCGAGTCGGCCGACCGGGAACAGCCCCGCAAAACGGTTGGTAGGCACCAGCTCCGAAACGCAACGTCCATCATGCGCATCGGACATAGCGCTCAGATATCCTGCTGGCTTGTTGAGCATGAGCACCGCGTACTCTTCGGGAAGCGTAACGCGCGCACCATCGAGCTCCACCACAGCGCAGGCCGGATCGATCTTCGTGCCCATCTCGCGCACCACTTCCCCGTTCACGCTCACCCGCCCAGAAGCAATGAGCTCCTCCGAAGCACGCCTACTCGCAACGCCCGCGCGCGCGAGGAATTTCTGGAGGCGAACAGGTTCCACGAAGCAGCCTCGCTACTCTTCGTCGAAGCTGATCGATTCGAGGTCGATCTTCTCGACCGCGCCGAGTGCGCCCGTGAGCGCTTCGAGCATCTCCTGGTCGTTCTCTTCTTCCACCTCGTAGCTGAACGCTTGTTCCTTCACGAAACCAAGGCGCTCTGAAATGAGATTGCGCGTGGCTTCATCGGGCGCGAACGATTCAAGATCAGGAAGCTCTGCGATCGATCTCAAGCCGAAGCGCTCCAAGAACATCTTCGTGGTGCCATAGAGCGTGGCGTTCGACGGCGCTTCGGTAACGCCCGCTTCGCGCAGATAGCCCTTCTCGAGCAGTGAATTGAGCGAACTATCCGAACTTACGCCGCGGATAGCAGAGACATCATTGCGCGTGACTGGCTGGCAATAGGCAACGATCGCGAGCGTCTCGAGCGCTGCCTGCGAAAGCTTGCGTTTATCCCAGGAAACGACGTATTGCTCGAGCAATTCGTGGTAGCGCGGATGCGTGACGAGCTGCCAGCCTCCTGCGCGCTCGTTGAGCTGGATGCCGCGATCCTGCTGCTGGTAGGTCTCTTGCAGCTCTTTGAGCGCAACCGTGATGCGGTCGACATCTTCCTCGAGAAATGTTGAGAGCGCTTCGGTATCGATCGGGTCGCTTGTAACGAACAGCATCGCCTCGAGCGCCGATTTCAGGTCGTGATCGTCTCTCATCTCAAAAGCATCCATAGTGCGCTTCCTTATTCTTCGTCCTGGCCTGGCGCCGGGCGTTCATTATCGATATAACTGATGGCGATGTCGCCAAAGAGTGAGTCTTGACGCAGCGAGATCTTCGCCTGCTTGAACAGCTCGAGGATCGCCAGGAACGTGACCACGATCACGTGCGAATCGGTGTCCTTCTCGATAAAATCGGAGAACTTGACCACGCGCTGGTGGCGCAGCGCATCGTGGATGCGATCGATCTGCACCTCAACCGGGATCGCGCGCTTGGCGATATGCTCAGATTCCAGCAAAAAGATATCCTGGCGGCTGAAGACCTGCGCACACAGCGCTCCCAGCTTATCGAGCGAAACACCCTTCAGGTAGTCAGGCATCAAGCGAAAGAGCGATCGGTCAGGACCGAACGGACGCTCATGCATGCGCGTTTCCGTCTCGAAGCGCACCGCAAGTGCTGCCGTGGCATTCTTGAACTTCTTGTAGTTGATCAAGCGCTCGACGAGGATTCGCCGCAGGTCGGAAGGCTCGTACTCCTCGTACTCTTCCCCTTCTTCGGGCATCTCTTGCGGCAACAAGCTCGCAGCTTTTATCTCGAGCAAGGTGGAAGCCACCACGATGAAGTCGCTCGCGATCTCTAAGTCGAGTGCTTGCATGCGCCTGATCTCAGCCAAATATTGATCGGTGATATCTGAAAGAGAGACCTGGCCAATGTCCACACGCTGACGATGCACAAGATGCAACAGCAGATCGAAGGGACCTTCGAAGCTCTCTATTTTGACCTTATACGACACTGATGCGATCCTTCGTTTCCCGAGCCCATCACGCGCCCGGTATCAGGAGCGAGCCAAGCGCTCCTGCGGTGACATTCAAGTATTCACTGATGATATTGAAATGAAGGAGGTAGGGCAAGACGAACAGCACGATCAAGAAGATAGGGAACGCATACTGCTGAACCTTGTAATAGGTGGGCAGGTACTTCACCGGCAAGAAGAACGCGATGATCGAAGAGCCATCGAGTGGCGGGATGGGCAGCAGATTGAAGAACATCAGATAGAGGTTCACCATGATGAAGATCGGCAGGAACCACCAATAGAAGTAGAAGAAGAATTCCTGATGCGTAGTGAGAGCTTGCGCGTGCAAGGCAAACATGAGCGCTGAACCGATGAGCGCCAGCACGAGATTCGCCGCCGGACCTGCAAGACCGACCACCACATCGCCCACACGTTTGTCTTTGAAGTTATTCGGGTTATACGGCACCGGCTTTGCATAACCGAACACCGGCGCATGCATGAATGCCAACAGAAGCGGCAGGATGATCGTGCCGAACGGATCGATGTGCTTGAGCGGATTGAGCGTGAGGCGACCGCTTTGCTTGGCGGTATTGTCTCCGAGCTTGTAGGCGGCGAACCCATGCATGAATTCATGGCAGACGATGGCAGGGATGAACGCCAGAATGCTGCAAACGATATAAACTACCTGATAATCCATTACCACCTCAGCTTTTACACGAGACCTGAGAAGCCATTTTGGCGCAGCGCTTCATAGGCGCCGATCGCCGCTGCGTTCGACAGGTTGAGCGAACGCAGACCCTCTTTCATAGGGATGCGCACGCACTGCGCAGCATAACGCTCCAGGATCTCTGGATCGATGCCGCGGCTTTCGCGCCCGAGCACCAAGAAGACCTCTCCCGCATAGTCTACTTCAGCGTAGCTGCGTTCAGCCTGCCCTGTGAAAAAGTACAGATTATCCGCGCTATGTTCATCGAGAAAAGCTTTCGTGCTCGCGTGATGGACGATCTTCACGTCGTCCCAGTAATCGAGCCCGGCGCGCTTGAGGTTGCGCTCAGAAGGACGGAACCCCAGTGGCTCCACTAAGTGCAGGGTTGCGCCGATACAGGCGCACGTACGCGCGATATTGCCCGTGTTCTGAGGTATCTCAGGCTCGAAGAGCACGATGTGGAGTTTCAGCGACATATCACTCTTTTCTTCTTTGTTAGGTGCAGGGCAAACGACCGCGGCGATATCTCAGATCGGGAATGCTGGCTTACGCTTGTTCGCGCATCGCTTCTTCGACCTCTTCAGACAGTGCGATCCATTCTTCCTCATGTTCGGCAAGGCGCTTCTTGAGCAACGCATGTTCAGCGATCGCCTCGGTCGAACGTTCAGCATCCTCATAGAATGCCGGATCCGCCATGGCTGAGGTAAGCTCATCCATGCGCTTTTGTTCAGTCTCGATGAGCTTATCGAGCTCCGCAATGCGCTTGCGCTGGTTCTTCAGCGCAGCATAGAGCTGGTTGCGTCGCTCTGCTTCGGCGCGCTTCTGCTCCTTCGTTTTGGGGACCGATGGGCTCTTCTGGCGACGATGCGAACGAACCGTCACTTCGGTCTCTGCGCCACCAGGAACGTTCGATGTAGCTGTGCTTCCCTGCTCAGAGCTCGTAGCTCTCCCCTGCACCGTGTGCAGCTTCTTAGGTGGTGCTGTCTCGCTTTGCTCTTCCAGGCTCGTCTTGTAGAGGTAGTAATCGTAATCCCCTGGATAGGACGTGACCCCCTCAGGCGTGATCTCGATGATGCGATTCGCCACCGAGCGGATGAGATGACGATCATGCGAGATGAGCACGATAGTGCCTTCGAATTGCTTGAGCGCCTGCTCGAGGATATCTGCACTAGCGATATCGAGATGGTTGGTAGGCTCGTCCAAGCAGAGCAGCGGTGTGGGTGCCACGAGCATCTTCGCGAGCGCCAAGCGGCATTTCTCACCGCCGGAAAGCACCGCGACCTTCTTGTCGATATCATTCGGTCCGAAGAGGAACGAACCCAAGAGCGTACGTACCTGCGAGATCGTCCACTGCGGCGCCACGCGGTCAAGCTCTTCGAACACCGTATTGCCGGGGTTCAACTCTTCAAGCTGGTGCTGTGCGAAATACGACTTTGTCACATGTACGCCATAGCTTATCGCGCCGCTATCAGGCTCGAGCACCCCCGCGAGCATCTTCAGAAGCGTCGACTTCCCTGCTCCATTCGGCCCAACGAGCGCCACTTTCTCGCCGCGATAGAGTGCCAAGTCGAGCCCCTTGTAGACGACCTTCGGTCCGAATGCCTTATCCACCGCTTCAGCCGCGACCACTTTATCGCCCGTTCGAGGCGGCTGCTGGAAGCTGAACTTCACTTTCTTGCGCTCTTCAGGCACCTGGATGATCTCCATGCGCTCGATCTTCTTCACGCGGTCCTGAACCTGCTTGGCTTTCGTAGCCTTATAGCGGAAACGCTCGATGAATGCCTCCATATGCGCGATCTCTTCGGCCTGTTTGGCAGCCTGTTCACGCAAGAGCTCCAAG
This sequence comes from uncultured Eggerthella sp., assembly GCA_958409415.1. Taxonomy (GTDB): domain Bacteria; phylum Actinomycetota; class Coriobacteriia; order Coriobacteriales; family Eggerthellaceae; genus Anaerotardibacter. Next base: position 113,932 of record CATYMO010000004.1, read on the forward strand.
CGCTCTTCGCGCTGGGTCAGGTAGCTCGAATAGTTGCCGGTATAGAGCGTTACCTTCCCTAGGTCGATCTCAGCAACGCGACTGACCGTATTGTCCAAGAATTCACGGTCATGGCTCACCATGAGAACCGCCCCTTGGTAGCTTTTCAGGAAGCTCTCGAGCCACTTCACGCTTTCAAGATCGAGATGATTGGTCGGCTCGTCCAGAAGGAGGATCTCAGGATTGCGCGTAAGAAGCTTAGCGAGCGCGATGCGCATCTGCCAGCCACCCGAAAACTCGCTCGTGCGACACTTCATGTCCTCTTCTTTGAAGCCCAGACCGAAGAGCACCGCACGCACTCTGCTCTCGAGCGTATAGCCACCCATTGCCTCATACATATCGCTCGCTTTGCCATAAGCTGCAAGCGCTGCTTCGCTCGGGTCTTCGCCAAGCGCCGCTTCAAGCTCACGCAAACGCTGCTCCTGGCGCACGACCTCATGCTGGGCAGAGAGCACCTCCTCGAAGATGGGATTATCACCCATCTCGATCGCCTCCTGCTCAAGGTAGCCGACCTGCGCGTTCTTCGCGATAATCACGCGCCCTTCGTCGGGCTCGTCCTTGCCAGAGATGATGTTGAGCAGCGTGGTCTTGCCTGCCCCATTCGGTCCAACGAGCGCAAGACGATCGAATTCTTCCAAGCGCAAAGAGACCCCCGAGAACAATTCCCGAGAGCCAAACGATTTCGCGATCTGTTCGAGCTGTAAAATCATAAGTAGGAATCAGTGTAGTGAATTCGCTCTACAGCGTCCAACCGTGCGCATGACCGAACGCGCGAACGGCACGTTGCCCAAGATGACAAACTACCCGGTCGTTCGACACCTTTTTGGGTTAGTCGAAGAAGAGCATATCAGGATCAGAGCGATCGAGCTCGCTCGATTCCACGAACTTGATGAAATCATCCACGCAGAACGGATGATATTTCTTCTCGTTGAATGCCATATAGATCGTGTGATAGAAGCGCTTCTTCTCAGTCGCATTATTGTAGAGTGGCTTCACCACGGTGCCTTGCACGTGATTGAGGAAGAACGTGTCAAGCATGAGCGCCACTTCAACGCCATTCGCAGCGAACCCGGCAAGAATCGATTCGTCGTCGAAGACATAGCGGACGTTGGGAAGATTCCACGTATCGAGCGTGGCCTTGACCGCCTTTCCCAGAGGGATCAGCTCACGATAGGTAATGAGCTCAACATCTTCCAGGTCTTCAGGCACGATGAATTCTTTATCAGCTAGCGGGCTATCGGCGTTCATCGCGATGATGAATTCTTGGGCAAGCACCGGAACATAGTGCAAGTCATCGCCGAAATCGTCGTCGCGCGCGCAAAACACCACGTCGAATTGCCCTTCATTCAAGCTGCCGAGCAACTCCTGCGAGCGTTTCTGCGAGATATTGAAATCGTAGCGATGATCGCTGGAGCGATGGTATTGATTCAGAAGCTGCGGAATGTAGTCAGTCTGCACCGTGATGATGCAACCAAGATCGATCAGCCCGCCATCACTCTCCCCCGAATAGCTCTTCATGACCGCCACGCCTTTGTCGAGCTGCTCGAGCGCCGCATTCACGTACTCGAGGAACTCAGCGCCATACTTGGTAAGCTCGACGTTGCGGCCCTTCTTTTGGAAGAGCGCCACGCCTAATTCGTTTTCGAGCGAAGAAATGGACCCAGAAAGCGTCGGTTGCGTGATGAAGAGTTCTTTTGCTGCGCGCGTATAGTGCTGCAAGTCTGCAAGCTTGCTGAAATAGTAGAGTTGCGAAAGGTTCATGTGCACTCCGATACCGACACGTGATTCTAGTTTCAAGAAAATTATAGCAGAAATCGATAGGTTCAAAGTAACTGATAGCACAAAACAATAGACCCTTCAAAAGGGTCTATTGCCTGTTCAGTCTATTGAATTGGAGCGAGTCAGGATCACGCGAGCATGTTCCTGCCCTGCTTACAAGATCCTAGCCGAAACGATATTCGATACCCATGGTCGGCTGCGGATACTCCCACTTCTCAAGGATGGTCTCGCCGCAGATCATGCGACAGGTGCCACATTCGAGGCAACCCGCATAATCGAAGCGCTTGCTGCCATCGTCCTCGACCTTGTAAAGAGCTGCAGGACAGCACAGCACGAGCTTGCGGAATTCCTCGTCGGAAGGATTCTCTTTCAGAACGATATGGGCGTTCTCTTCGTCAACATTGAACTTATCGATCGAGAGCTTCTCGTCGACATTGACGGTGATATCACAAACGTTCTCTATCATAGCGCTTTGATTCCTTTCATGGCGTCCTTGGCGATCTTCATGATGCCAACCTTCTTCACCGGACCCATCGCCATCTTCTTCATGCTCTGACGTGGCTTGCCATCGACGATGAACATCGGGTTCATGATATCGCGGATCATCTCAGGATATTCATTGAACATGCGCGGGCATTCCTCAAGGAACTCAGGGAAGTTCTGATATTGCTTCATGTCGCGCATGACGAACGAATCATCGAGCATGGTCTTGTAGCATTGCAGACCCGCCTTGGAGGTGTCGCCTGCATCGAGAGCCTGTGCAGCCGCCTTGCCAGCGATCTGGCCTGCTGCGATCGCAAGGTCCATACCACGAACGGTATAGCCGAGATTCATGCACATCATAGCTGCATCACCCGCGACGATAACGCCATTGCCAACGAGCTCAGGCATCATCTTCAGGCCACCTTCAGGAACAACGTGACCAGAGTATTCAACGAGCTTGCCACCACGGATGACCGGAGCGATCTCGGGGCGATTCTTGAAGTTCTCGAGCATCTGATAGACCGGGATGTCTTGCTTGATGACTTCGGACATCGTAGCAACGATACCGACTGAAACGGTGTCTTCGTTAGTGTAGATGAATGCACCACCGATAGCACCATTGGTCAAGCTACCAGCGAAGAGCCAGGAAGCACCTTCACCAGGATTGCAGAGAAAGCGGCTTTCGATAGTCTCAGGATCGAGCTGAATCGTTTCCTTTGCACCAACAGCAACTTCATTGATCGCAGGAGCAGGCTTCGTGGTGAGGCCAGCCTTCTGCGTAAGAAGCGAATTGACGCCATCGGCCAAGATGACCATCTTCGCGGTCATTTCCTCGCCCGCAGCAGAGATGCCAACAACCTTGCCGTTGGAAATGAGCAGATCTTCGACAGCGATGCCCGGAATGATCTCAGCACCTGCTTCTTCTGCCTTTTCAGCGAGCCACTGATCGAACGGCGCACGCAGCACGGTCCAGGATTCCTGGCCCTGCTCGGTGAGCTCACGCGAAGTGAAGTCGACCGTGAAGTTCGAATCGGGAGCCATGAGCGAAATGCGCTCGTGAGCAACCTTGCGCTGAAGCGGCGCATCGAGGTAATCGGGGAAAACCTGTGCAAGAGAATGGGTGTAGATACGACCACCGGTCATGTTCTTCGCACCCGAATAGTTGCCGCGCTCAACAACGAGAACAGCTTTGCCTGCTTCGGCGAGGGTGTAAGCCGCCACGCAGCCTGCGCAACCACCACCGACAACAATGACGTCGAAATCAGGTTCGAAATCGGCATCCAGAGTAATCTCGGCCATTTTTTTCCTTTCAAAGGGTGAATACATAAAAAGGGCGCCCCGTTTTGAGGCGCCCCTATAAAACCTCTTAGAGTTTTTCGATCAAAGCGGGAACGACCGTCTTGATGTCGCCAACGATACCATAGTCAGCCTGCTTGAAGATAGGAGCGTTAGCATCCTTGTTCACAGCGATGATGGTATCAGCGCCAGTGACGCCGACCATGTGCTGCATCTGACCGGAAATACCGAGAGCGATGTAAGCCTTAGGAGCGAGCTGAAGGCCAGAAACGCCGATGTAGAGGTTCTTCGGCAGCCAGTTGACGTTCTCAGCGAGCGGACGGGAGCAACCGAGTTCGCCACCGACCTTTTCGCAGAGATCGCGAGCGATCTGCAGTTCGTCTTCCTCAGCGAAGCCACGGCCTGCGCCGACGACGACGTCGACCTTGGTGAGGTCAGCACCGGTGCGCGGAACCTCCTTGGTGCCACGGAGCACGAGGGGCTTCTCGGGAGCCGTGTAAGCGATGGTCTCGACCGTGTCGGTACCCGTGGGCTCTGCATCGTCGAAGCAGGTAGCAGCGATGGTATAGATCTTCGCACCGTTAGCCTTCTGCTTGTTCTCTGCCAAGCCACCGAAGTACATGTTGGTAACGACATCGCCATCGATAGCGGTGACGTCGGAGATGACCGAAGCGCCCAGGCTTGCAGCAAGCAGACCAGCGAGGATCTTGTCGCGCGGAGTGGGCTCGACGAGCACAACATCGGGGTTCTCTGCATTGTAGACCGCGATCACGCCAGCAGCAGCGTTCTCGACCGGCTCGCCTGCCGGAAGTTCAATATCGTAAGCCTTGTCAGCGATGCCCGTCTCAGGAGCACCCTTGACGACCGCTAGAACTACCTCATCAGCGATAGAACGGGCACCAGCACAAAGAGCACGCTGGCCATCGATGGTTTCTGCCAATACTAATGCTTTCATATTCTTATACCGCCTTCTCTAGGTTATTTAAGTGCTTCGGCAACAGCAGCGACGAATGCGTCGATGTCGCCCTCTTCGAAGATCTGATTCTTACGCGGAGCAAGTTCAGGAGCCTTGATCTCCTCGACGTCGACCTTGACGTCGACCGGAACAGCAGCAGCCTCAACGGTTTGCGGCTTCTTCTTCGCAGCCAGGATGTCGCGCATGCCAGCGATGCGAGGAGTTGCGATATCGGGAGAGACCGAAACGACAGCAGGAAGCGGAACCTCGATCTCTTCGACCTCCTCATCGAGCGTGCGCTCGACAACGAGCTTGTCGCCCTCAGCGGTGAGCGAGGTGACCTCGTTGATGGTAGGAACGCCGAGTGCAGCAGCGAGCTGGATGTTGACCTGACCAGCATAGAGGTCAGCAGAACCGTCGCCGCAGATGATGACGTCGTAGTCAGGGACCTTGGTCTCAACGATGTTCTTCAGGACCTGAGCGGTAGCGTAGGAGTCAGCCGTCTCGAGGGCATCGTCGGTAGCCATGAACAGCTCATCGACGCCAAGAGCGAGGATGTTCTGCTTAGCCTTGGTGTCGTCGTTCTTAGCAGGAACAGCGCTGATGGCGATGACCTGGGAGCCATCGTTGGCAGCTGCGAACTGAGCAGCAGCCTCGAGCGCGTTCTTGTCGTATTCGGAAATCTTCGGCTTAGCTTTGGAATAGTCCAAGGAACGATCGGGAGAAACGAAGATGTCCTGATCGTCAGGTACTACTTTTACAGCAACAACAATTTTCATAACTTTCATGCTCCTTTTCTTTTTCTCAAGCACAAATTTGGAAGCGGTATTACTTTAACCACTCAAAATAGTGACCCACGTGAGCGGGTCACTATCGTAACGCAGTTGTTTAACTACTTCTTGCGGGCGCGATACTTGTTGACGATCGCACGACCAGCGATGTAGTCCATGACCTCGCACGTACCACCAGCAAGTGCATTACCACGGAGGTCTTTCCAGATGCGGCCAACGCGAACCTCTTCGGTGTAGCCGAGGCCACCGAAGATCTCGATAGCGTTGTCGGCAACCTTCAAGCAGGTCTTGGTCGATTCAGACTTGAGCATTGCAACCTCAGCGTTGCAGGACATGCCCTGATCGAGCATCCAGAGGCATAAATAAAGCATCATGCGGGTGTAGAGAATGGTGCGCTTGGACTCGGTAATGAGGTCCTGAACACGCGGATTGTCGGCGATCGGCTTACCGAATGCGATACGGTCAAGCGCATAGTCGATAGCGTCATCAAGAGCAGCTTCAGCAAGACCGAGGCCCTGAGCAACAACGAGGCAGCGCTCGAACTCGAAGTTCTTCATGAGCAACAGCCAGCCCTGACCAGCCTCGCCCAAGCGATTTGCTTCGGTAAGAACAACATCGTCAAAGAAGACATCGACGAACGGAACGGTCTGCTGACCGAGCTTGGTAAGAGCAGCAGTGGAAACACCCGGGGTGTCTGACGGGATGAGCCACAAGGACATATTCTTGTTCTCACGAGCAGGATCTTCGTCCTTAGCGATGACGACCAGGTAAGAAGAGCAAGCACCGTTGGTGACCCAAGTCTTCTGACCCTTGAGGATGTACGTACCATCTGCCTGCTTCTTGGTGGTGGTGGTCATGCCCATGTTATCGGAACCAGCACCAGGTTCAGAAAGGCACATTGCAGCGAAGCAGTTGCCCGTCTTGTCATAGTGATCAACGATGAGCTGGCACTGCTCTTCAGAACCGAACTCTGCAACGTCGTACGCGGCGAGCATAGCAGTCATGAACGGGGTCATGCAGCCAGTCGCACGATAGAGCGTTTCGGTGAGGATGCCAAGATCGATGCGCGTAGCAGGAATGCCGCCAACCTCTTCCGGCAGACCCATGAAGGCAAAGCCCAGATCACGATAAGCGTCCTGAACCTCATCAGGCACACCGTGATGCACTTCGTACATTTCCTTCACGGCTTCATCGGTGAAGTATGTCGCAGCAAATTCTTTGATGCTGTCGATCATCAACTCCTGATCTTCACTAAAACTAAAATCCATAGTTTTCTCCTACTCCTCGCCTAAAGCCCCTCAGGCGAATTTACTCTAGCGCCTGAGGCCCCAGAATTCGGACTTTTTCCTAACAAGAGTTTGAGGTTGATTAAAACAACTGTCCAATAGGTAATTAACATGTTAATAAGGCATAACCTATAGGTACGTTCTATCAATCGAATCTCAGATCAAAAACCTATTAATAAAGAACGCGCGCGACATTATATTAATGGCTACAGTTTTCAATAGACTATTGATAAAGTATCCATTCATGGGAGACATATGATACCCCGCTTTGGCAAGCATACCTATCGAATCAAATCGATTTCATGCACGAATCCATGGATTCATTCTATTGATAGCCTAAGCCTATGATTAATAAACCATCGATAGACTATTAACTATTGGACAGCTTCCTGATGCGCAGTGCTAAACTTGCAAAAGCGGTTTATCCGGAATCTGCCGCATCAGGGTCAGGCGTCAAGCCTATATTCAAACCGATTAGGAGGGTTTATGAATCCGAATGCAACTATCACCGATGTTCAGTTCCAGGACTTCCTTCGCAAGGTTCGCGACCTCGTCGAAGGCCCTTACACTGAATGGCAGAAGGAGATCGAGGTAACCAACAAGTTCCCCGAGAAGTTCTACCAGTCCAACATCGACAACGACATCTATCGTTATTCTCTTCCTGTAGAGTACGGTGGATGGGGCCTCAACGAGAAGGAAATCCTGCAGGTTCAGGAAGAGTTCTCTCGTGGTCCTTCGGGCATGCGTATGCACATGCACTATGCATCTGACCTGAACTGGCGTATCCTCGACGACTTCGGTCAACCGGAAGTCAAAGAGAAGTATATGCCTCTCTTCCAGGACAAGACCATCTTCACCAACTTCGCTCTTACCGAGAAGACTGGTGGCACTGGTGCTGACCTGCACTCCACCGCAGTTTGGGACGAAGAGAAGGGCAAATGGATCCTCAATGGTGAAAAGTGGCTCATCTCCCACACCGACTGCTCTCAGTTCTCTTACGTTATCTGCGTAACTGACCCTGACAAAGAAGGCGACGAGCGCCTCTCCGCATTCTTCGTTGACATGAGCCTCCCTGGCTTCGAACTCGTTCCTATGCCTCACATGATGGGCTGCCGTGGTTCTGGCCACACTGGTCTGAAGTTCACCAACGTCGAGATCGATCCTAAGTTCATGCTTGGTGAGCGCGGTCAGGGCATGGAAGTTGCTATGCACTCCCTCGCTGTTTCTCGTGTTCACATCGCTACCTCTAACCTGGGTATCGCTCAGCGCATGTTCGAGATGTCCATCGCTCGTGCTCATGATCGTGTGACCTTCGGTAAGCCGATCATCAAGCGTCAGGCTATCCGCATGAAGCTTGCTAACATGCAGATGATGCTCCACGCTCTCCGTTGTACCATCATCGACTTCTGCGATGATTACGACGTTGATCCTATGGGCGAGTTCATCGCTGAGAAGGCTGCTATTTGTAAGCTCTTCTCCATCGACACCGTTCGTCTTGTTTCTGACGAAATGCTCGAGATCTTCGGTGGCGACGGTTACTTCGAGGATTCTCCTTATGGTCCTACCGAGCTCCTCTATCGCGACTGCCGCGCTATGTGGCTTGAGGAAGGTGCTCCTACCGTTCAGCGCATCACCATCGCTAAGGGCGTTGAAGACCACGACGGTCATGTCAACTACCGCACTTGGATCGCTGGTACTGCTCTCGACTTCACTCCTGAGCAGCTTGCTGAAATGGACCTCACCCGCGAATATCTCTAAGATTCGCACCATACCGCCAAGATATCTCTTGGTAGATTCCGGGGAGAGGGAGCGTTATGCTCCCTCTCTTATTTTTTGTTCATCTTCTTCCTGCTCCCTCAGAAGGTGTGACAAGCACAAGCTTTCCTTGCCTGAGCGTGTATCCCTAAGCCAACTAGGGACAAACCTTCCAGAAGATGAGCAGCTTTCCTTATCTGAGCGCGCATCCCTGTACCTACCCCCCCCCTAAGTACATCGGGCATGCAAGCAGGAAAAGATCAGGCTCTCATGTGCGCATAAAGCAATCAGACCCTCATATACGAGGGTCTTCGCATTCTGACCTGAACCAGTGGATACTATTGAGGATGAACTTACGCTCGAGGGTGATTCACTCTATAGGAGAATACGCAGAGCAATACGAACGCCACCGTCATGATAAGAAGACCGAAGGCGTCGAAATAGATGAAGCGCATGATGCTCGCAGCGAAGAGAAAGCTTGCATGGGGCAGATAAGCCAAAAGGAGGCTCTCCCCTATCAGACCTATGAGCTGCTGCGCTAAGACGATGCCACCTACCACTTTAAAGCGATTCGGAAGCGCGATGAAAACGGGATACGTGGCGTTCCACATGAGAAAGGCAATGCCAAGACCGCAGACTGCGAAATTGCCACTATCGCCGCGAAGCCCGAAATTCCAAGCATAAGGTCCCGGATCGACGATGAAGCTGATCGCGCAATGGATATTCACGATGAAAACGATCGTGAAGCAGATGCGGCATATCCATTCGCAAACAGCGAGCGCACGAGACTTTGGCGCGCGAATGCGATCGCTTTCCTGAGAACTGACCTCTGCCATATGCTTCAGCTACCTTATCAGTACAGCATGTTCATCGCTTCACGTACCTCATTGAGCGTTGCGTCCGCGATAAGGTTAGCTTTCTTGTTGCCTTCGTGCAGGATGTCCTTGATCGTATCGAGATCGTTCTCGAGCGCACGACGCTTCTCACGGATGGGAGCAAGGTAGGCGTTCACGCTTTCAGTCACGTATTTCTTGAGTGCACCGGAACCATCGTTGCCGATCTCGGCAGCGATCTCTTCCTCACTGCGACCGGTGCAAAGTGCCGCCGTGGTAAGAAGCGCTGAAACGCCTGGGCGATTCTCCTTGTCGTAGGTGATGAAACGCTCCGAATCGGTTTGAGACTTCTTGATGAGCTTCGCTGTCTCCTCTTCGGTGAAGCACAGGCTGATCGCATTGCCGTAGCTCTTCGACATCTTGCGTCCATCGAGCCCAGGAATCTCGGGAGCATCGTTGAGCAGCCCTTCTGGCTCAGGGAAGACCTTGCCATAGCGCTCGTTGAAGCGACGCGCGATCTGGCGTGTGATCTCGATATGAGGAAGCTGATCCTTGCCAACAGGCACCACATTGCCTTTGCAGAAAAGAATATCGCAGGCCTGATGGATGGGATAGGTGAGCAGAAGCCCCGTGAGCGCATGCCCAGATGCTTCCATCTCAGACTTTACCGTGGGATTACGATGGAGCTCGGATTCGGTAACGAGCGACAAGAACGGCAGCATGAGCTGGTTGAGCGCCGGCACTGCAGAATGCGTGAAGATGAGCGTCTTTTCTGGATCGAGACCGCAAGCAAGATAATCGATGACCATGTTATAGACGTTATCCTGGATATGCTCGGTGGTATCACGGTCGGTGATGACCTGGTAATCAGCGATGACCACGCGCGTAGGAACACCCTTGTTCTGAAGGTTGACGCGTTCTTTGATCGTGCCGAAATAGTGACCGAGGTGCAAACGTCCTGTCGGTCGATCACCCGTGAGCATGATGTATTTCGTAGGATGCTCGAACAGGTCCTCTTTTAGCGCATCGCTCTTCTTGACGCTTGCCTCAAAACTATCAACGCTCATGTGGAACTCTTCCCCATTAGATCAGTGAATTTACAACCTATAAAGTATATCAGTGTTAAGGTGAGACCTTTGCGAAGCCTTGTGAAATGACGTGCGAATACGCATACAGACCCTTCAACCGTTGAATCGGATTCGCGCTAATAAGAACGAATGAGGGCAAAGGGCCCGGAGCGACCCAGCGAAAAGCCAACGAAAGCAAAGGGTTCGATCGATCCAGCGAAGGATCAACTGAGCTTGGTCTAGAACAGCCCCGAGATGTCCACGCCTAATTCGTCTGCGAACGCCTTTTCGATCGCCTCGAACGCGAGCGCGTGATCCTCATGGCTCGCCATGCCCGTGATCGTGATCGTACCGACCGCACCAGCGCCCTTGATGCGCAGCGGGAAGCTGCCACCTGCCGGCGCATAATCGGCATAGCTCATGCCACGCCACTCGAAAGGATGGTCGCCCTTCTCGCACCAGCACTCCCAATAGTAAGAGCTGCCATTGGTCGCATATACGAGGTTCTCCTTGCGGCGGATCCAGTTATCGCTTTCAGGCTTCGTGCCCGGCATCGAATAGGCAAAGAGCGTGCGACGGTTGAGCGTGATGCGCGTGGCAATCGGCTTTCCCATCTCGCGCGCACGCCTGATCACGTAGATTCCCATCTGTAACGCCAAGTCTTCATCGATGCGATCGAATTCGTAGGTGGTTTCCTGCGCCTGGATCTTTTCCATCAACGCATCGATATCGTTCGTCTGCTCCATGAGCTACCCCTTCCTCTTGTAACAAAAACGACCAGAGACGTGCTCTGGTCGTTGAATCTAATGGTGGGCCCACCCGGATTCGAACCGAGAACCAAAGGATTATGAGTCCCCTGCTCCACCGTTGAGCTATGGGCCCGTGTGCGTCTAGTTATTCTAACGTATTTTGAAGCCATCGTGTCTTTTTTGGAACAACCGAACAAAATACTTCCAAGTCGCGCACGGACCGAGGTCAAGCGAAAGCGGGCAGGTGGTCTCCTATGCTTCCTCGTCAACCGCCTGGGTGATCACATCGGTGGTGTTCTCCTCAACGCCATCGCTTGACGAGAAGCGTTCGACATCAAAGCCGTAATCGATCGGCTCAGCTTCGTCGAGCGTTACCTCGGAAGTATCGCTCGAGAGTTCTTCGGCGTCGAAATCGCTGATACGGCCGCTATTCGGAATATCATCTGCCGGCAGATCGCGATCGAAGCCATCTTCGACATGGAAGCCCTCTTCGGGAAGATCGAGCCCCGTTCCATCCCGCACCGCAACTTCGAGCTGTGAATCGGTATAGCCCCCTACGGGAATCCCCTTGAATCCTTCATTGTCATGGAATCCTTCGTAGGCGCCTTCCATATCGGTATCGAGGCTATCGGGATCCATGATATCGTCATCGAGCAAGGATTGCATATCTTCGATCTCGGTCTCCTGATCAACCTGTTCGGCTTCGGTCACATAGCCATCTTCCATGGAATCAAGACCAGCATCTAATCTCATGGCTCTTCCCTTCCTCGTAGTCCTTTGAAATCTAGCCACATTGTAGCCTTACCTCTTTTTTCAAGCCTGATGAACGCGATTTTGACACGCGCCTGTTTCCAAGCCGAAAAACACAGAGTCCCGATCACGACTGGGCGGTAAAAGCCTTATAATGAAGCCTTGAAAAAGAAATACTGGCACGCTTCGCGCCTGCCTTAAGACGCAAAACGCACGGCAGCACGAAGGTTCGCATGACAAGGAGCGAAAATGGGAAAACGCACCGATATCCATAAGGTACTGATCATCGGCTCTGGTCCTATCATTATCGGGCAAGCATGCGAATTCGATTATTCAGGCACTCAGGCGTGCAAAGCATTGCGCGCGCTTGGCTACGAAATCGTGCTGGTCAACTCCAACCCCGCCACCATCATGACCGACCCCAACACGGCGGATGTCACCTATATCGAACCGCTCAACTGCGAGCGTCTTGAGCAGATCATCGCCAAAGAACGCCCCGATGCGCTGCTGCCGAACCTCGGTGGGCAATCGGCGCTCAACCTCTGCGCGGAGCTGGCGAACAAGGGCATTCTCGACAAATACGGCGTGAAGGTGATCGGCGTTCAGGTCGATGCGATCGAGCGCGGCGAAGATCGTAACGAATTCAAGAAGACCATGGCTTCGCTCGGCATCGAGATGGCCCGTTCTGAGGTTGCCAACACCGTCGAAGAAGCGGTCGAGATCGCCGAGCGCCTTGGCTATCCGTGCGTACTGCGTCCCGCCTACACCATGGGCGGCACGGGTGGCGGTCTTGTCTACAACATCGATGAGCTGCGCACGGTGGTCGCGCGCGGCCTGCAAGCCTCCCCTGTCAACGAAGTGCTGGTCGAAGAATCGGTGCTTGGCTGGGAAGAACTCGAATTCGAGGTCGTTCGCGATTCCAAGAACAACATGATCACCATCTGCACGATCGAGAATATCGATCCGATGGGCGTTCACACGGGCGATTCATTCTGCGCGGCCCCCATGCAGACCATCTCGGAAGACGTGATCAAGCGCTTGGAAGAGAAGTCGCATCGCATCGTCGAAGCCGTGCAAGTGGTCGGCGGCACGAACGTGCAATGGGCACACGACCCCGTGTCAGACCGCGACATCATCATCGAGATCAACCCGCGCACCTCGCGCTCTTCTGCGCTCGCATCGAAAGCGACGGGCTTTCCTATCGCGCTCATCTCGGCCATGCTCGCATCCGGTCTTACGCTGGACGAGATCCCTTGCGGCAAGCACGGCACGCTCGATAAGTACGTTGCCGGCGGAGACTATGTAGTGCTCAAATTCGCACGCTGGGCATTCGAGAAGTTCAAGGGCGTGAAGGACGAACTGGGCACGCAGATGCGCGCCGTTGGCGAGGTCATGAGCATCGGCAAGACCTACAAAGAGGCCTTCCAGAAGGCGATCCGCTCGCTCGAGCAGGGCTGCTACGGCCTGGGCTTCGTGGGCAACTACCACGAGCAGAGCAAGGAAGAGCTGCTTCGCCAGCTGAACACCCCTTCATCAAAGCGCCAGTTCATCATGTATGAAGCGCTGCGCAAGGGCGCCACGATCGACGAGATCCACGAGCGCACGAAGATCAAGGACTACTTCATCGAGCAGATGCTCGAACTGGTCGAGGAAGAGAACAAGATCCTCACCTACGCCAACGAGAACCCCGGCAAGATGCTGCCGGATGAGATGCTTGAACAGGCCAAAAAAGACGGCTTCGCCGATCGTTACTTGTCCCAGCTCATGGACATTCCTGAAAAGGATATCCGCGAAGCGCGCATCGCTCTTGGCATCACCGAAGCCTGGGAAGGTGTGCATGTAAGCTCTACACAGGATTCTGCGTACTACTACTCAACCTACAACGCACCTGATCACAGCACCACGACCGACGCGCCGAAGGTCATGATCCTAGGAGGCGGCCCGAACCGCATCGGCCAGGGCATCGAATTCGACTACTGCTGCGTACATGCCTCGATCGCGCTCAAGAAGCTCGGATTCGAGACCATCATCGTGAACTGCAACCCCGAAACGGTCTCGACGGACTACGACACCTCCGACAAGCTCTACTTCGAGCCGCTCACCACTGAAGACGTGCTCTCGATCTACGAGAAGGAGAAGCCGCTCGGCGTGATCGCGCAGTTCGGCGGCCAGACCCCGCTGAACCTCTCTGCTGAGCTCAAGGCTGCGGGCGTGAACATCTTGGGCACCAGCCCCGAGATCATCGACCTCGCCGAAGACCGCGACCGCTTCCGCGCCATGATGGACGAGCTGGGCATCCCCATGCCTGAATCCGACATGGCCGTTACGGTAGATGACGCGCTCGCGATCGCGCATCGCATCGGCTACCCTGTCATGGTGCGTCCTTCCTACGTGCTTGGCGGACGCGGCATGGAAGTGGTCTACGATGACGAGAACCTCATCAGCTACATGAACGCTGCCGTAGGCGTTACGCCCGACCGCCCGATCCTGGTCGATCGCTTCTTGAACCATGCACTCGAGTGTGAAGCAGACGCGATCTGCGACGGCGAAGAAGCCTATATCCCGGCGGTCATGGAGCATATTGAGCTTGCAGGTATCCACTCTGGCGATTCGGCTTGCGTGCTGCCTTCCGTGAATATCTCAGAAGAGCACCTGGCTACCATCCGCGATTACACCAAGCGCATCGCTGAAGCCATGCATGTGCGCGGCCTCATGAACATGCAGTACGCCATCGAAAACGACGTGGTCTACGTGCTCGAGGCTAACCCGCGTGCAAGCCGCACCGTCCCGTTGGTCTCCAAGATCTGCAACATCCAAATGGTACCCATTGCCACCGAAGTCATCACCATGCCGCTTACCGGGCGCCCCTCGCCTATTCCGGAGCTCAAGGAGAAGAGCTACGAATACTACGGCGTCAAAGAAGCCGTACTGCCGTTCAACATGTTCCCCGAGGTCGACCCTGTGCTCGGCCCTGAGATGCGCTCTACGGGCGAGGTACTAGGCCTGGCGAAGACCTTCGGTGAGGCCTTCTTCAAGGCACAGGAGGCTACCCAGACCGTTCTTCCCAAGGGCGGTAAGGTGCTCGTTACCGTGTCCAACAAGGACAAGGATGAGCTGCCGGAGCTGGCGCATGCGCTCAAGGATGCAGGGTTCGATATCTATGCGACCGAAGGCAGCGCTGAGCTGATCGAAGCCGAAGGCATCGCGGTCGAGCGCGTGAAGAAGCTGCATGAAGGCCGTCCGAACTTGGTCGACCTCATCACGAATGGCGAGATGGACCTGGTCATCAATACGCCTGCCGCAACCGGCGAAAGCGCCGAGGACGACTCCTATATCCGCAAGACCGCCATCAAGGCGCACACGCCGTATTTCACCACCATGGCGGCAGCGCTGGCGTCTGCCAAGGGCATCAAGACTGTGGAAACGAGCGAAGAGGGCGGCATTGCTTCCCTGCAAGAGATTCACGCGAAGATCTCTTAACGCCTGGGCGAACACTCCAAACTTGCGAAACGCCATCCAAAATGGATGGCGCTTTTTAGTGGCATTTTCTGTGCGAGCTCTTCTCTCTCCCATGACACTCCGCAAACCGACTTCACCTGGAAAAGTTTGTGATTCGTCTTGAAAAGATTTCTTGTTGCTCTATAATTTATCAAGCGTCAGAGATGAGGCAAACATTCCTCGGTAGCTCAATGGCAGAGCATTCGGCTGTTAACCGAAGGGTTGTAGGTTCGAGTCCTACCCGGGGAGCCATAGAAACCAGCAGGCCAGGAGGTAATTTCCTGGCCTGTTTCATTCTAACGATTCATAATCGGTGTCTTAATTGACACATTCAGGACACCTTTGGAATACGATCCGCTCAAACCAACCAGAAATAGTCTTGGCATTGATGAAAGATACGAACGATAAATTCATTAGCATCAGCGAACTTATCTTCCTCGATCTCTGATTCTGCAAACAAGATTCGCGACAGAAGCTTTGCTTTGATTGATTCGTCTTGCAACGAAGCGTCTTCTTCTCTGTTGAAGCTACAACTTTTTAATACTCTTCTGATGTCTCATGAGAGCTGAATGGAAAAGAAGTGCATATTTTCCAAAGATTGCAACACTCATAAGCTACGAGAGACTTCTTAAGACTAAACAGGATCATAAGACGACGGAATCCGTTTACTTCTTAAGAAAACGCTTAAGCAAGCTTGTGACCTGCGATTGGCAACCAGTGGTTGCCAAGATTTCTTATAAATTGCTGCCTGAAGTTGGTGGTGTGATACCGCACAGTCCCATAATCTTTTCATTGCCGGCCTTAACAAGAACAACGAAAATATAACCAAGGAAGGTGGCAATCTATGAGCTTTCGAGACAACCTCATACACCTGCGTGCAGCGAACAATATGACACAAGAGCAACTAGCCGTGTTGCTCGGCGTCAGTAGACAGGCAGTTACGAAATGGGAATCTGAGAAATCATATCCAGAGATGGATAAGCTTCTTAAGCTGTGTCAGATTTTCAATTGTACCTTAGATGATCTTGTACAAGGAGATCTTACGACCAACGAGCCAACTCAGCTTCCGAAGGTGAAACCTCTCACCCCACCTGCAGATGTATTCGACTACGACAACTTCATGCGGCGCTTCGCTTGGAAGATATCGCTCGGCGTAGCCTTGATCATCTTCGGAAATGCGCTCTCGCTCCCCTTCTCCAACGCAACCGACCCCGCTATCAATCCCCTCTTCACGCTCCCTGAGAACATCGCTACCACTCTTGGCATGCTGTTCCTCTTCTTAGGCGTGATAGCAGGTCTTGCGCTCATCATCCCTGCAGGGCTCGCGCACGCTCACTTCGTGCGCGAACATCCCTACATCGAAGACTTCTATACGAAGGAAGACAAATCCCGCGCGCGCAGCTCTTTCAGTATCCAACTTGTTGGAGGCATCGCCTGTATCTTCGCGGGCGTTTGCTCAGTCATCCTCTTTGGTGAAGACTCCGAGAACATCTTCGGGGTGAGCATCATGCTGTCGCTCATTGCACTTGGCGTATGCTTCATCATCCATGGCGGCATGACCCTTGAGCGAACCAATATTGTCCAATATAACCAAAAAGCCTCGGAATTCCTTGAAAAATCCGAGATCACAGCCTCACCAACTATCCCTGAAGAAGATAAGCCCGAACTCGTACGCGCTCAAAAAGGCTTCAGCAAAGAATAGAACCCGCAGGACTTCCAGCCCCCCTGCTTCCAACACTCAAAAAGCGCCCGTAGGCATACTACCTACGGGCGTTCTGCCTCTTGCTTCTTTCACAAGCAGCGATTCTCAAGACCGCCACCAAAACATCAAACCGAGAATGCCCACAGGTTGCGTGTTTGAGACAGGATACGATCGAGGTCCCATACTTTGGCAGAGCGCTCTACGCTATTGGGATCATGAACGATCACCTTGCCATCTTCATCCGTTCCAGCCAAAACGATGAAATGCCCCTGCGTAGTGAAATCCCCCTTAGAAACGCTTGCGATCACTGGGTATCCCGCATCGAGCGCCTTGCGTACGCTCTGATAGTCCGCCGGCAACTCGCGCGACCTTAACCCCAACACGCGTGCTCCTTCATCCATGAATGTCCAACTGGTCATGCCGCTATCAACATAATTATGAGACTCGCTGAACGCCGCCATATCCGCAGGGTCCATATTCGTTCGCCCCGTAAGATAAACATAGATCATCGAGAGACAGGTCGGACCACACCCCGATTCGGCGATGGTCGAACCGGCATAAGAGCCATCCGCCCACTCTGGATCGATCTGGTAGAGATAAGGAACTTCGCCTGCTCGCCATTCACTGCGAGGCGTGCTCTGAGCAACACCCGATCCATTCCCGTAAGCATCGGCATTCACGTTCGAGCCATTGCTGTTGTCCAACAGAACCACAAAAGCGATGACAAGCACCACTATGGCAGCAAGCGCCATGAGACGGACCGGAGAGCGATGCGGCGCTTCAGCAGAACGTCGCGTAGCGAATACCCTATGGCCTGCGAATCTGTCGATCCGCGGAAGCTTGTCCACAACGCGCTCTCGTTGAGGACGCGCATGATAGAGCGCCACACTACGCGAATAACGGGACGAAGGGGTGCTGCCATATGAAGCATGGTAGCGCGTGAACGACTGTCTTCCGGAACGACCCTGCTGCATCTCACACCTCGTTTTCGCTGGCTTTCCCATACTGGAATCGTCGCTTAAGTGGCTCTTACGTTTCCCATAGCAATGCCTTAACTTTCTCTTACATTTCTCATTGAAGAAACTTCCAAGACAGACAGAGAGCACTCTGCCCAGTAAAATGGTGAATATCCGAAATGATGAAACGAGGCTTTTCATGGCGCGGCTCTTGATAACCGACGATGATCCCGCGATCCTGGGACTCATACGCGCGATACTCGAACCAGAGGGCTTCGAAATCGCAGAAGCACACAATGGCATCGAAGCGGTCGAAGCCGTTGAACACAGCGATTTCGACCTGCTCATCCTTGATATCATGATGCCCGAGATGGACGGCCTCGAAGCATGTCGAAGGATTCGCCAGTTCTCGGATGTGCCGATCATCTTCCTTTCGGCCAAAGATGAAGAGGCAGACACGGTGATCGGCTTTGCGCTTGGCGCGGATGATTACATAACCAAGCCCTTCAAGCCCCGCGAGCTGACCGCCCGCGTGCGCGCACGTCTGCGCAGGAGCACCGCTTTACCTACAAACGAAACGATGCTCGAAGCAGCCGATATCGTTATTGACCTGCGCGCTCACAGTGCGACCTTGCACGCGCTCGACCTTAACCTCACGCCCAAAGAATTCGACATTCTAACACTGCTGGTGCGAAATGCCGGCTGCCCCGTATCTCCACAAGACATCTTCGAACAGGTCTGGCAAGAACAATACCGCTTGAGCGATGCCAACACGATCATGGTGCATATCCGCAGATTGAGGAAGAAGCTCTCCGAGATCGATTCTTCGCAAGCATTCATCGAGACCGTCTTTGGCGTAGGCTATAGGATCGACGACGGCTCGAGCGCGGACCGCACTGAGCAGTAGGCGAAAGCGACTAGCGATGAGTATTAGATCGAAATTTCTGCCAACCAACAAAATGTCGCATGATTCGCAGGCTCAAAAAGGCAACGAAACTGCTGCCCATTCGGATGACCAACAGACGAAACGCGGCTCGGCTTGGCATGCAAGAACGCAGGCAACCAAGCAAACCGGCGAACAGACACGCATCTTGCGCAGTCGCTTGCTCGGCAGGATGGTCCTGTTGCTCCTTGCCTGGTCAGCATGTTTTTCCCTGCTCTGTGTGTTCTTCGAATTCTCCCTTTCCGACAGCATCGGTGAGCGTGTTGCAGACGCAACATCAACCTGGGTATACAGCTCTTTGCCAACTGAAAGATCCCTGCTGGATGCCGAGAAGAACACCGTCGTAGAAACGAATGACAATGAAGACACCAGTGAGGTCACTAAGGACCCTTGGGCTGCCCTCGGGTTCGCCGATGAAGAGTTCATGGCGCGCTACGATGACCTTGCCTCCCAGATCGGTCCGCAGAACGTTCAGCTGATGGTTGCCGCAGACGGGCGCCTTGCGATGCGCGACATAAGCTTCTATAACACCCTGCGTTCTTTGAAGATACCCGTCGCGATCGTGATCTATGCGATCGGCATCATCGTGATCATCGTTCGCACGCTCAACCGATCGCTCCGCTATTTCAACAAGCTCTCGAATGCAATTGCAGACCCACGATTGATCGAAGGCGGAAGGGTCGTGCTGCCCGAAGAGCTCATGATCTCTTCGCAACAGATCGAGCTCCTTCAAAAGAAGATCCGCGACCACGAACAAGCTGCCGTGATGGCAGAGCAACGCAAGAATGAGCTCGTCGCCTATCTTGCGCACGATATTCGCACACCCCTCACTTCCGTGGTGGGCTATTTGAGCCTGCTCGCAGAATCACCTGATCTGCCGCGCGAGAAGCGTGCCGAATTCGCTGGCATCGCACTCTCTAAAGCCGAACGGCTCGAATCGCTCGTTGAAGAATTCTTCGAGATCACCCGCTACAACCTGAATGCCATCCTACTGGAACGCGAGAATGTCGATATCTCACTCTTCCTCGATCAAGTGGCCGATGAATTCGGGATCGCGGCAAAGGACCGCGACATCTCGATCACCACCATCGCACCCGAGAATAAGCAGGCATTCATCGACTCCTCTAAGATGGCACGCGCTCTGGGCAACGTGGTGAAGAACGCGATCTCTTACGCAGACCCCGAGAGCGAAGTGGTCTTGAGTGCGGTCATGAAGAACGACGAGATCGTTCTCTCGACCACCAACCAAGGCCGCGAGATATCCCCCGCGCATCTTGAGGCCATCTTCGAGCGCTTCTATCGCGAAGACCGATCGCGTGGGCAGAGCGCGAACGCTGGCCTCGGCCTCGCGATCGCGCGTGAAATCGTTGAAGCGCACGGCGGAACCATCGGCGCAGAAAGCAGCAATGGGCTGACCACCTTCACGATCCGCCTGCCGCGATAGCCCCTAAAGAGCGCAGCCTTTCATGCGATCGCCCTGATCACACAAGGGCAACAGCACGACCTTTCGTGCGATCAGCCTGATCGCACAAGAGCGGCAGCGCAGCGCACAGCCTCATCAGGTCTGCCAGGGAAAGTTAAGGCTCATCAAGGCATCATAGAGCATAGGAAAATGCGGTACGGCGTAAGAGAAGATGCATACTGCCCCGAAAAAGATAAGGACGAAGAGGAAGATAAGGTCGCACGTGCTCGGTTTCAGCAACGAAAGTGCACGCTGGGTGAAGGGGAAGATAACGAACACATACAGCGCTGCGATAAGCCCGAGGATGATATCGTTCACGAGCCACGCTTGACCGAAGATATTCAAAGGAAGCGCCGAATTATCCCAAAATGGATAATGCCCCGTTGCATCAGGCTGGTTGATCAACAGTCCGATCACGAGCTCGAGCAGAGCGCAGATAACCACTGCGATCACGAAGAACTGAAGCACGGCACCCCACATGGTCTTTCGTTGTTCAAGAATATGGATCTTCAGCGGCAATAGCGTGAGCGTGATGAAGACGGTCCCGAGCCCGTATACCCAATAGGGCACCCAGAGGGGGTCAGTCCACACATCGTAGTCGTCGGCCACCACATGAAAAGCCCAGTCCATGAACATGCAATAGGGGATCTCGAGCCAGTGGCCCACCAGACAAAAGACGCAGAAGTTGATGATCACACCGCGCCAGAAGAACCAAGTCTTTGGCGTGAAATAGCGGAACTCGTCAGCTTCATGCAATTTGAAAGAACTTAGGGCCGCCATGATAACCACTTCTGCCAAGCATCGAGTTCGCGCTGTGCCTGCGCATAACCTGCATCATAAGCGGCTTGCAGCTGATCGAGATCGGTCGTGCGATTCGTGAGCTTCATCTGTTCAGGATAGAAAACGTATGCGGCACCCGATCTTTCAAGACGTTCGATCTCTTCGCAAAGTTCGTTGTAGCGCTGGGGACGCTCGATCGTCTTCTGCCAGACGGCCGGGTACTTTCGAAACACGCTTCTGAACAGCAACTGCCCCGCTCCCCCAATAGGAGATTTACGATACCCCTTCTCCTGCGTTCGCACGATGAAGAAGCGCTCATACCCATCGCGCTTCGCTGCTTCGAGCGGAATGCCCCAGCTCGACCCGATGCCACCGTCCATATAGGTACGCCCTTCGACCACCGTAGGAGGCATGAAGATGGGCATGGTGGAACTTGCACGAACGCGCAGCATCATCTCATGTGCGCTTCGCATGTCGCTCTTGGTCCAAAGGACCGTCTCACCAGTATCACGCTCGAGCGCTTCAATGTGAATGTTCGCAGGGTTCGCACAAAAGGTATCCCAATCAAAGTGGAAACGCGAATCATATTTGTCGGGGTCTTCTGCAACCCCTTCGTAAAGATGATGCGCGTTGAAGAAACCTTTGCCCTGAACGAACGTTTTCAAGCCTCCGAATTCAGGGTCGTCCACCAGATCGACGAAGGACATCTTCGCACGTACCGCATCACGCGAGACATAGTTGACGGTATGGCTCGACCCTGCTGAAATGCCATAGATATCGCCGAAGTTGAGGTTGTTTTCGAGCAGCGTGACCACTGCGCCAGCAGTATAGCTCGCGCGCATGCCGCCGCCCTCGAAGATGAGCGCAACATCGTTGATATTCACGTTAAGCTTGTTGTGATCGTTCGTCATGGTTTTTCGCGAGCATCGCCTACGAGCTCTTTTACTTTCTATTTTTGTTCATCTGGGTTTTTACGTTACTAGGATAGTCCAGCCAGCGCAAAGATTCGATCACGATGCCCCTAAATCACCCAATAGTTCAAAAACCGTTAACAAGATGAACACTTCCTTTGCTGCAACGAACGCGATCAGGCCATCGCCCAAAGGAATCTTCATCGTTCGTGAACAGCGCTGAACCATGCAGCTCCTTTATAATGATGCGCAGAGATACGGTCTTTTACAGAAGAGGTATTCATGAAACTCAATCCTGAACACATTGAAGAAGTGCTCAAACTCATCAATCAAGGTCCTTATTTCCGACTTTTGAACATCGACATCCTCTCACTTGAGGAAGGACGTTGCATCGTTGAAGCCGACATCGAACGCAAGCACATGAACTGCTTCGGCGGCATGCATGGCGGTGTCTACGAGTCCATCATGGACACCGCAGCCTATTGGGCGCTCTATGCCGAAATGCCCGAGAACGCTGGCTTCATCACGCTCGACCAGAATGCGAACCTCACACGCGCCGTGCAAGAAGGCATGCATGTCCACTGCGAAGGACGTGTGGTGAAACGCGGGAGCTCAATCTGCATCTGTGAAGCCGAGATGACCGATGAGAAGGGACGCTTGCTAGGGCTTTCCACGTCGAAGGTATTCGTTGCGCCCAGCTTGCAGCCCATTAGCGCTGCGATCGATGCGCTCGATCCTACGCACAAGCTTCCACCGAAATTTCTTGAAGAATCCTATTAGCATGCTAGAATAAGAACTCACACGGACGCTTAGCTCAGCGGGAGAGCATCGCCTTCACACGGCGGGGGTCGCTGGTTCAAACCCAGTAGCGTCCACCATGTATACCAGGTCAGCATCAGTTTTTGGTGCTGACCTTTTCTTTTTCTCAGGCTTAGCGTTTCAGGGGGAATCGGACAGAGAAGACCGACCCTTTTCCCAGCTCGCTCTCAACCTCGATGCTGCCATTGTGATGCTCGACCGCATGCTTCACGATCGCAAGCCCCAAACCGGTACCACCCGTTTCTTTGGAGCGGCTCTTATCAACTCGGTAGAAACGCTCGAAGATCTTCTGCTGTTCATCAGGTGAAATGCCAACGCCCGTATCCATGACCCGCACGACTGCCTGCACGAAGTCGATCGGGCGGGCAACATGCGAACGCGGACCGAAACGCAGCTCGTCTACACCTGCTTCCTTATCGCAACGCTCAAGAACAGCGGGCGTGCTTTCGGTATCGACCGCGACCACCACTTCGCCACCAGGCCTGTTATAGCGAATGGCATTGCTCACCAGATTGGTCATGACCTGCTCCATCAATGGCTCGTTGCCATCGATGAGAACGCGCTGCCCGTCCAACCCCTCCACACGCAATGAGACCTCATACTTCTCAGCAAGCGGACGCAGGCGTTCAGCCACGTTTTCAGCCAGAGCACGCAGATCGATGCTATCTGAAAGCCCATCAGGAGAAACGGGCTCGTCCAATCGCGACAAGGCAAGCACATCATCGATCAGAGCGTACATATGCTGCGACTCCTCATGGATGATGCCCGCGAATTTGACCGTGTCCTCAGCGGGCACCATTCCGGTCGAAAGGAGCTCGGAATACCCCGCTATCACCTGCAAAGGAGTCTTCATCTCATGCGAAACATTTGCCGAGAACGCACGGCGCATATCCTCTGCACGCATCAATTCGCGATTTTGCTCACGAAGCTGTTGCTGCTGTTGTTCGATGCGACCGAGCAGAGGGTCCATCTCAAGATAGCTCGTATGCCCCAGTCCTTCATCGGCATCGAACCCGTTGAGGGGTGCCATGATGCGGCGCGTCAGCAACCGTGAGAAGAACACCACCATGATAACGACCACGATCAAGATGATCACGAGCGGAATGATCAGAGAATGCATGAATGAAAATAACGATTCTCGCGTCTCGCTCAAGCGCAACACATCGCCCGAATCAAGGCGCACCGCCGCATAGATCGTATCGTTCTTGAGCGTTTCAGAATAGCGCGTAACCATGCCTGCGCCAGTTACAAGAGCGCTCTGCACCTCAGGACGATCGGCGTGGTTCCCGATCGAAGATGCGCTGTTCTGATCGGGCGCAGTGCTATCGTAGAGGACATCGCCCGATGGCGAGATGAGCGTATAACGGACGGTCTTGCCCAGTTGATCGCGCAAGACGACTACCTGCTCAAGAGTGCTCATGCTATCAAGCTGGCTCGCGGTCTCGCGCGCAGCACCAAGGATCTTGTCTTCCGCGTCCTTCTCATAGGAAGCGTGGAAGAGCACACCCATCGCAAGTGCGACCACGGCCACTACCAAGATAGAGAAAGAGAGCACGGTCACGAAGATCGTGGTCGAAAGCCTTTTCTTATGCGTACCCTGAACACCGATCACACTCTTGACCCCTTTACCCTGCCTAATGCCATGCACGGAGTTTCCTTCGCGCGATCGTTCTTGAACAGCATCTCGCTCGACGCATCATGCACGCATGCGGTAACCGATACCATGCACAGTCTCGATGTTCTTACCAACACCTAAGCATGCTCGGTCGAGTTTTTGACGCAAGGTCTGAACATGCACATCGACCGTTCGGGAATGCCCCACGAAAGATTCACCCCATACCGTCTCGAAGAGCTGCGCGCGGCTCAAGGCATGCCCCGCATGCGCGATCAGCACCCGAAGAAGATCGAATTCCTTTACCGTGAGCTTCACGGGTTCCCCTTGTACCATGCACGTATGCGCGTCCATATCAAGGTCGATGCCGTTGCAATGAAGCTCGTTCGGGGTCTTCGTTGCCGCCGTTGGCGCCTGCGCGCGACGATACAGAGCGCGAACACGAGCTACCAGCTCCATCATGCCGAACGGCTTTGCCAAATAATCATCGGCACCTAACTCGAGCCCTTGAACCTTATCGATCTCGGACCCTTTTGCGGTGAGCATCATGATGGGAAGGTGCTGGGTTGCCTCGTGGCTGCGCAAGCGACGCAGTATCTCGAGCCCGTCTATACCCGGCAACATGATATCGAGCAGGATCACATCGGGGAGTTGCTGTTCGCAGGCAGCGAAAAAGGGTTCCGCATCAGGAAAGCCGCGTGTTTCGAAGCCCGCTTGCGAAAGCGTATAGACGGCCAGATCACGAATATTGGCATCATCTTCAACATAGTAGATCATGCCTTTGATTCTAGCATCGGAGCGTGAGTGCGCACCCAAGAGGCGTGTCAAGTTTTTGTAAAGCTTTCTCTACCCCATCTTGTTCCTTGCTCGTAACGCTGCCGGCTTCATGCCTCCTGGCCAGGAGCTAGCATGATCTCGCGTTAACCAAAGCGCCCCGCCACGTAATCAGCAGTACGCTGATCGTGCGGTTCGGTGAAGATCATCTGGGTATCCCCCACTTCCACCATCTCACCCAACAAGAAGAATGCCGTCTTATCCGAAACGCGCAGCGCCTGCAGCATGTTGTGCGTCACCATGACCACGGTGTAGCGTTCCTTCAAGGTATCGACCAACTCTTCGATCTTCGCAGTGGAAATAGGGTCGAGCGCACTGGTGGACTCATCCATCAAGAGCACCTCGGGACGTACCGCAAGCGCGCGAGCGATGCACAAACGCTGTTGTTGACCTCCCGAAAGACCAAGCGCACTCTTCTTGAGGCGATCCTTCACCTCTTCCCACAGCGCCGCATCGCGCAACGACTGCTCGACGATCTCGTCAAGTTCATCGCGCCGCTTGATGCCATGCGTGCGCGGTCCGAACGCGATGTTGTCATAGATGCTCATGGGAAAAGGATTCGGCTGCTGGAAAACCATGCCCACTCGACGCCTCAGGTCCGTTACTGCGATATCCCGATAGGCATCTTGCTCGTCAAGCGCCACCAATCCATCGATGCGGCACCCTTCAACAAGATCGTTCATACGATTGAGCGTCTTCAGGAGCGTCGACTTGCCGCAACCCGAGGGACCGATGAGTGCGGTCACCTGGTTCTTTGGAAAGCTGAGCGAGACATTCTTGAGCGCATGGAAATCGCCATAATGAAGATCCAGATCACGAACTTCCATCTTGACCTGCTCATCTACCTCATATCGTTCAGGCGCTCGCTCACGATCACCCAACGGCTGCTGGAAGGCATTTTCGCAAGCGAACTCCGAACGCTGTTCAGAGGATGCTCGATCGATCGATAGGTTCATACGTTTCTCTCTTTCATACGATCCGGCGAAACAGCAGCAGCAAAGACAGCCGTTTCGCCCTTTAGCTATCACTTCACGCGCAAGCGCTTCTCGGCCACATTGGCGATCACGTTCAAGAGTATGACCAGCACCAACAGCACAACAGCAGTGGCGTAGGTCTCATCGATATGCAGCCCTTCAGAGGCGAGCACATACATGTGGACCGCCAGCGTTCGACAGGAATCGAAGAGCGCGAAGATGCCCTGACCACCAAAATCGGGAATCTGTGCGATGGTCCCCGCCGTGAAGAGTAAGGCCGCCACTTCACCAACGCAGCGCCCAAGCGCAAGCAGAACACCGCCCACGATTCCCGGCAGAGCGCTCGGCAGCACGCACCGAAAGATCGTGCGGAGATACCCCGCGCCCAGCGCGAACCCACCCGCACGATAGGAAGCAGGCACCGCGATCAGCGCTTCTTCGGCGGTACGCATGACCACTGGCAGGACCATGATGGCGAGCGTGCACGCGCCCGAGAGCAAAGAAAGCCCCCAGCCGAGCACCGTGGTGAAGAACAGCATGCCGAACAATCCGTAGATGATGGAGGGAATACCCTGCAGCGTTTCGGTAGTAACGCGCACCACGCGAACGAACCGACTTCCTGGTTTCGCGTATTCCACCAGATAGATCGCCGAAGAGACCCCAATGGGCACCGCGATCAGAAGCGCGAGCAACGCCATATAGAGCGTGCTTATGAGCGCCGGCATCAACGAGACATTTTCAGAGGTGTAGCTCCATTCGAAAAGCGTTGGCGTTAGATGCGGAATGCCATTCACCAAGATGAATCCCACGATACCCAGGAGCACGAGCGTCGTGAAGAGCGCACCGGCATAGATCACGCCGCGCGTGATCTGGCTTGAAGCCTGCGCTCGAGAAGAGGAGCTTGGCCCCGTTTTGCGTGCAAGACCGCTTGATGCAAGAGCCTTCATGAGCGCTCACCTCTCTTCTTCATCGCGTTGAAGAGCGTACTGATCAGCAAGATGAAAACGAACAGCACCACGCCGGTCGCGATCAAGGCACCACGGTGAAGGTCAGCTGCATAGCCCATCTCGAGCACGATGTTCGCGGTCATGGTACGCACGCCATCGAAGATCGATGCAGGAATGATCGGCTGATTGCCCGCCACCATCACTACTGCCATGGTCTCGCCGATCGCGCGACCGATCCCAAGCACCACACCGGCCATGATGCCCGAGATAGCCGCTGGAACGAGCACGCGAAGCACACTGCGCTCGTGGGTCGCGCCCAACGCAAGCGCGCCTGCGTAGTAGGACTGGGGAACCGCATCGAGCGCGTTCTTCGCCACCGTGATGACCGTGGGCAAGATCATGATGCCGAGCAAGATCGATGCAGCCAAAAGCGAAAGCCCATTGCCCGGTGCATTCAGGCGAATAAAGGGCACGATGATCATCAGTCCGAAAAAGCCATAGACCACCGAAGGGATTCCCGCCAGAAGCTCAACGCCCGGCTTCAAGAACGCAGCGACCTTCGCCGAAGCGAACCGCGAGAGGAAGATCGCGGTCAGAAGGCCCGCAGGAACACCGAAGATGAGCGCACCCGCCGTTACATAGATGCTCCCGATGATCATGGGGAAGATCCCATAGATATCATTCGCGGGACGCCACGTGGTGCCCAAAAGGAAATCAGGAATGCCGATCTCGACCATGGCAGGCACGCCATTCGCGAACAAGAAAACGCAGATCAGCCCCACCGCCAAGATGGACAAGGCGGCTGCAAGTGCGAAAACCACACGCGCAGCCCCTTCTTTCAGAAAAGTCCTGTTCATTTATTTCACGTCGCCCCAGCTGGTGATCTTGCCAGAGAAGATCTGCTTGACCTGATCGCTCGTGAGACCTTCGATCGCAGACTCGACCGGAACGATCACCGCAATGCCATCGCGAGCGATCGCTTGAGACTGAGCGCCCTTGCCCGTCTCGGAATCCTTGAGCTCGCGCGATGCCATGCCGATGTCGCACGTGCCCTCGATTGCCATGGTCACACCGGTGGTCGAGTCAGACTGTTGAACTTCGATGGTAGCCTCAGGATTTGCCTGCTCATACGCCTCAGCGAGCTTCTCCATGACCGGCGTTACCGAAGAAGAACCAGCAACGATGATCTTCTCGCTCGTGCCTGCAGGTGTGTAGCTCGCTGCATCTTCGCTCACGGCAATATAGCCGTTATCCTCAACGATCGTCTGACCTTCCTTCGACATGATGAAGGTGATGAAATCTTGCGCAGCAGGCGTGAGCTCATCGGTGGTAACGATGTTGAACGGACGTGCGATCTTGTACGAACCATCCTTCACGTTATCCGCCGTTGCTTCGACGCCATCGATCTTGAGCGATTTCACGCTATCGTCAAGCGAACCGAGCGAGATATAGCCAATCGCTCCAGGATCGCCCTTCACGGAGGTCATCATGACCGACGTAGAATTGGTGATAGCAGCCGCATCGGCCGTGGTGTCGACCTTGTTGCCCTGATCGTCTGTTTCCTCCAGCCCAAACAGCTCGATGAAGGCACCGCGCGTACCGCTGCCATCCTCACGCGAGTACACCGAGATATCCTCTGTGCTCTGGCCTGATCCTTCTTGCTGCTTTTCTCCTGATGAGCAGCCTACCAACCAACCGAGACTGATTGCCATGCATGCTGCTACGAGCGTGAGCACAAGTTTGGTTGCAAGCGAGCCCTTCCCTACAAGACTACGAGCCATTCGTTGTTCTTTCATTGACGTTTCGTCCTTTCATTTCTTTCTTCAAATTCGTGATAGCAACCATGATGAAGAAGACAAATCAAGGATTCGTCAGCTAAAAGAAAAGCTTTTGTAAAAACTCTTGTGCAGCATCCGGCACGCCCCTCTTAAGGAGCGTTCTCGCGGAACCGCATGATCGAAGCGAATGCTGTTTGAAAAGCTATTTCCTGCCGAATGATCCGAAGGTGTTCTTGAGCGACTGTTTGAACGTCTGTCGATTCATATCTGCGATAGAAGTGGTAAGCGGGATCGCTTTCGGGCATACACGCACGCAATTCTGCGCATTGCCGCAGCCCGAAACGCCGTCATCATCCATGATGGCATTCAAGCGAACATCGGCGTGCATGGCTCCCGTAGGGTGCGCATTGAACAGGCGCACCTGCGAAAGCGGTGCTGGCCCCATGAAGTTGCGGGGCGTATCAGCAAGCTTCGTGTTGGGACACGCCTCAAAACAACAGCCACACGTCATGCATTTGGAAAGCTCATAGGCCCAGTCGCGCGTTTCTTGCGACATGCGGGGGCCAGGACCAAGATCGAACACGCCATCGATGTCGATCCAAGCATGCACGCGCTTGAGATGATCGAAGAGCTTCTGACGATCGACCTTCAGATCGCGCACAAGCGGGAACTTCGTGAGCGGCGCGAGCGTGATGGGCTGCTCGAGCGAATCGATGAGCGTCGAGCATGCTTGCCGCGCAACACCGTTGATCAACATCGTGCAAGCTCCGCATACTTCTTCGAGGCACACGCTCTCCCATACCACGGGCGTGGTGGGCGTGCCATCAGCAAGCACCGGATGCGCACGAATAGCCATGAGCGCCGAGACCACATTCATGTTCGGATGCCATTCGATCTCGAAATCTTCATAGCGGCTTTTTGCCTCGGGGCTATCCTGCCGCTTGATATGGAGCTTGATGGTCTTCGTTGATTCTGACTTCACGGGGTCATTCGCTTCCATGGCTTTACGCCTCCTTCGATGCGCGGCGTTTACCCACTTCATGCACCGTCGTATAGTCGCGCTTACGCGGTTCGATCAAGGAAAGATCGACCTCTTCATAGCTGAGCCGTGGCCCATCAAGGGCAGGATCGTAGGCTGCGAGCGTGGTCTTCAGCCACGCTTCATCATCGCGCTCAGGGAATTCCGGCTTATAGTGAGACCCTCTGCTCTCATCACGCGCAAGTGCACCAGCCGTGATCACCTTCGCGAGATCGATCATGGACTTGAGCTCACGCACGAACACGGTGGTGGTGTTGTTCCACGTGGACTTGTCATCCACCCCGATGCGCTCATAATCCTGAGCGAGCGTCTCGAGCGTTTGAAGCGTTTCGGCCAGCTTATCGTTGTAGCGAACCACGGTAACATTGCGCGTCATCACATCTGCCATCTGCTGATACAGCTCATACGGGTTCACCGGTCCATCCATCGCTCGGATAGCCTCATATGCAGCTTGCTCTGCTTGGACCGCCTGATCATAGAGGCCTTCCGTGGCTCTGGTATCTGACCTGCGGATCCATGCAGCCGCTGTCGGACCCGCTGCCATGCCGGCATATACCGCCGAAAGCAGCGAGTTCGCACCCAAACGATTGGCACCATGCTGCGAATAGTCGCACTCCCCTGCCGCGAACAGCCCCGGGATGTTCGTCGACTGATCGACATCGACCCACAGCCCGCCCATGGAATAGTGGACGCTCGGCGCGATGCGCATCGGGACCTTGCGCGGATTGTCGCCCACGAACTTCTCGTAGATCTCGAGGATGCCGCCGAGCTTGTTATCCAGCACTGCTGGGTCGATATGAGAAACATCGAGATAGACGACGTTTTCGCCATTCACCCCCAGATGCTGGTTGTAGATCACATCGTAGATCTCACGCGTAGCGATATCGCGCGGAACCAGATTGCCATACGCGGGATATTTCTCTTCGAGGAAATACCACGGCTTGCCATCCTTGTACGTCCAGACGCGCCCACCTTCGCCGCGCGCTGATTCGCTCATCAGACGATTCTTGTCGGCCCCCGGAATGGCCGTAGGATGGATCTGGATGAATTCGCCATTAGCGTAGAGCGCCCCTTGCGTGTAGAGCTTCGCAGCCACGTAGCCCGTGTTGATGGTCGAATTCGTCGACTTGCCGAAGATGGCGCCGCACCCGCCCGTTGCCACCACCACCGCATCTGCAGGAAAGGCGCGGATCTCCATGGAAGCGAGGTCTTGTGCAACGATGCCCTTGCATGCGCCTTCATCGAAGATGGCAGAGACGAACGTCCAGAATTCATAGCGACACACCATGCCTGCCACCTCTTGCGCGCGCACTTGCTCGTCAAGCGCGTAGAGCAACTGCTGACCCGTGGTCGCACCTGCGAAGGCGGTGCGGCGTTTTTGCGTGCCACCGAATCGGCGCAGGTCAAGAAGGCCTTCAGGAGTGCGATTGAACATGACCCCCATGCGATCAAAAAGGTTCACGATGGCAGGAGCCGCCTCGCACATGCGCGCCACCATGGTCTGATTCGCCAGGAAATCACCGCCGTAGATGGTATCGTCGATGTGCTCCCAGACCGTATCGCCTTCACCCTTGGTGTCGAGCACCGCATTGATGCCGCCTTGTGCGCAGACTGAATGCGAGCGCTTCGCGGACACCACCGAGAACAGATCGACCGGAATGCCCGCTTCCGTGAGCTTGAGCGTGGCCATGAGCCCCGCAAGACCGCCGCCCACTACGACCGCACGACCCGTGCCCCCTACACAGCGCGCGCGGGCGCTGTTCGCAGGCGTTGCTGGCGCGTTGTTCTCATGTTCTGTGTTCGAATCGGTCATGATTCCGTTCCTTCTTCAACCTTAGATCAAGCAAACGATCATCTGAGCCACGAAGACCGCTCCCACCACGAAGAGGGCGAAGCAGATCCATGAAGTGATCTGCTGCGAACGCGGCGTGATCGTAATGCCCCACGTGATGCAGAAGGTCCAAAGGCCGTTGACGAAATGATAGAGGCAGCTATACACGCCGATCACGAAAGCAGCGAGCCCCCACGGATTCGCTACCACGCTGCGCACCAGTTCGAAGGTGGAGCCACCATCAGCCAGCAGACTGACGCCCCATTTCAGCCCGATCACGTGCCACAAGAGGAATGCGAACGCGATCACGCCGGTGATGCGCTGGAAAAGATAGCGCCAGTTGCGCATGTAGCGATAGGAACCTACGTTGCAGCTTCCCGTCGCAACGATATAGATGCCGATAAGAGCGTGCGCGACAAGCGGCGCGAAGATGACCGTGATCTCGAGCAGGTCCTTATAGGGCATCGTCTCGAGGAAATGGCTGAAGGCGTCATACGCAGGAACCGACCAGGTGAACGTATAGTTCGCAACCATATGAAAGCAGAAGAAGATGCCGAGCGGCAAAACGCCACAGATCGACTGCAACTTCTTGAGGAAGTTGATGCGTCTTCCTGATTCCAAAAGCGTCTGTTCGGCCATGATGCCCCTTACCTGCGAATACCCCCATCTAAGACTACCGCAGAAAAGGCAGCTTGTAGCGTACTGTTAAAAAGGTGACAAACGGGACTGCGGACATTTTCTTGGACGCTCTAGACCGTGTAGC
>CATYMO010000005.1:0-137713 GCA_958409415.1 uncultured Eggerthella sp.
CCATTCCTGGACCGATCAGCGGTCCAACTTTTCGTCCGCAGTCCCGTTTGTCATCGGTGCAGCACCAACCCAAAAAGATGTCGAACGACCGGGTAGTTTATCATCTTTGAACAACAGACGTTCAACAGTTCGTTCATGCAAAAGATGAGCACCTGCTGCGCTCCTATAATGGCAACGTGTTCACAAAGGGGGTTCATCATGTGTACAGGGATTCGTTTTACTGATAATGAAGGCAATATGTATGCTGGTCGTAATCTCGATTGGGAATGCGGGTATGGCGAAAAAGTAACCGTTACCCCGCGCGATTACGTGCGTCCGTATGCGTTCGAACAACACGCAACGGGGTTTGCGACCATTGGCACCTGCATCGTCGTTGAGGATATACCGCTGTATTTCGACTGCGGCAATGAAAAAGGGCTCTACATTGCTGGCTTGAATTTCCCTGGCTACGCTCAGTATGAGGCGAACGCCGTTGAAGGGAAGACGAATGTTGCAGCCTATGAATTTCCTCTCTGGGTTGCGAGCAACTTCACTTCCGTTGATGAGGTTGAGGCGGCGCTGGAGAACGTTGCCATCGTGGCTAAGCAGGTGAACGAGCAATATCCTGTGGCGCTGCTTCACTATATAATCTGTGATGCAAAGCGCTCGATCGTAGTCGAATATATGGCTGACGGCATGCATGTTCATCACAACGATGTTGATGTGCTCGCGAATCAGCCCACCTACGATTGGCATCATGAACACCTGCGCAGCTACTTGAACCTGAGTTCAGAATTCAAGCCTCAGGTGAAGTGGGGGAATGTCGAGTTCGCTCCTTATGGGAGTGGCGAGAATCTGGTCGGCATGCCTGGGTCGAACTATTCGCCTGATCGCTTCGTGCGTGCTGCCTACTACAACACGCATTATCCAGCTCAGCAGGGTGAATCGGCCAACGTGACGCGCTTGTTCCGCACGCTCGGTTCGGTCGAGCAATTCCTTGGCGGAGGGCTGATGGAAGATGGGAAGTACGAGTACACCATCTATACGGGTGGCTTCTCTTCAGCGACCAACACGTATTACATGTCGCTCTACGAAGACCCCGCAATCAAGTCTTACCCTATGAGCGCTGTTGACCTCGGCAGCTCCACCCTTCATACCTTCGCGTAATTGCAAAACCACCGCACGCAAACAGCACTTGCAGGTGTCGAACGACCGGGTAGTTTGTCACCTTTACCAGGAGAGGAGTTCGTAGCCGTCTTCAGTGACGACGACCTGGATTTCCCACTGCGCAGAATCGCTTCCGTCTGCAGTACGCACGGTCCAGCCGTTGGGATCGCTCATGTCGATGGGCGATTCGCCGGCGTTTATCATCGGTTCGATCGTGAACATCATGCCTGGTGCGAGAACCACGCCCGTGCCCGCTTCCGAGACATGGCTGACAAACGGATCCTCGTGGAAGTCCCAGCCGATGCCGTGCCCGCCGAATTCGCGCACGACCGAAAAGCCGTTCGCTTCAGCATGCGCCTTCACTGCAGCGCCCACATCACCCAAGCGGCCCCACGGTTTCACCTGTTCAAGCCCCTTTAACATGGCTTCACGCGTCACTTCAACGAGGCGCTTGCGTTCTTCGGAAACCTCGCCGATGCAGAACATGCGTGAGGAATCGGAAAAGTAACCATCGACGATCGTGGAGCAATCCACATTCACGATGTCGCCTTCTTTGAGCACATCGTCTTCGGAGGGCATGCCGTGGCAAACAACCTCATTGATGGAGGTGCACACGCTGAACGGATAGCCTTCGAAATCAAGATCGGCGGGAATGCCTCCATGCGCTTCGGTGTATTCGTTCACCCAATCGTTGATCTGGGCAGTTGTCACGCCAGGACCGATGCGTTCTGCAACATAATCGAGCACGCCGATGTTCACTGCCGCACTCTTGCGCACCGCTTCGATATCCTCAGCATTCTTCAGCATGGCACGCGAAGGAACTTCAAGCCCTTCGTCGTAGAAGTGTTGGAGCTGGTTGTCGATCGAAAGGTGGCATTTCTTGTATTTCTTACCGCTGCCACACCAGCAGGGATCGTTGCGTTCAGGTTGGGGTTGACCGTCGTACATGAGTCCTCGATTGCGTTCGGGTATTTTGTACACCCATTCTAACAAAGTGCGCAAGTGAGATTAAGGAGAGGCCGCAACATGGAGTGAAGGCGTTGTTCGTGCTCGAATAAGCACCGCCGCGTTTGTCTGAGCCTAAAGGAAGAAAGGGTTTGGCTTATACGCAAGGATGAACAAAGCTCTCACTATGCGTTGATAATTGAGCGAATACGTAACAGCTGCAATTCGTGTTTAGCAAGGGAAAAGACCAAGCTATGATTAAGAAGCGTCCAGTCTTGAGTTTTTCAAGGACGGGCAAAAAGAAGGCAAAACGACGGTTGGATTGGTAGCAAACATGAACGCATCGAGCAAAGTCGCATCGAACGAGCCCATTTCATCTCAACAAGAGGGAGGCGCTGCGTTTCATGAGCCGCAAGCGATCGAGGTGCGCGGTGCGCGCGTGCACAATCTGAAGAACATCGATGTGGATGTTCCGCTGCATGAGCTGGTGGGCATTGCGGGCGTTTCGGGCTCGGGAAAGAGCTCGCTGGCGCTTGGGGTGCTCTATGCTGAAGGAAGCAGGCGGTATCTTGAGGCGCTTTCGACGTATACCCGCAGGCGCATCAGCCAAACTACGCGCGCACAAGTTGATGAGGTGCTCCATGTTCCAGCTGCTGTTGCCTTGCGTCAGCGGCCAGGGGCGGGCGGCGTGCATTCGACCTTCGGAACGTCGACCGAATTGCTCAATTATCTGCGCTTATTGTTCTCTCGTCTCGGCAGTCATGAATGTCCTAATGGCCATCACGTGCCACTAAGCTTGAATGTTGCCGCTGAAAAGCCGCTCGAATGTCCGATCTGTCATGTGGGATTCTATGGGCCAAGCGCTGAAGATCTGGCGTTCAACAGCGCGGGCGCTTGCCCAACGTGTGGTGGAACGGGCGTGGTGCGTGAGGTGGATGAAAGCACCCTTATCGCAGACCCTGAACTTACGCTTGAAGAAGGGGCGGTTGCACCTTGGCGTCAGCTCATATGGTCGCTCATGCCGCAGGTCGCGAAGGAAATGGGTGTGCGCATCGATGTTCCGTATTGTGAGCTGACTCCTAAGGAGCAGGATATCGTTCTGCATGGCCCGATGGAAAAGAAGCATATTGTCTATGTGCCGAAGAACAAGGACCATGCCACCGAGCTCGATTTCACGTATTACAGTGCGGTGAACACGGTGAAGAATGCGCTTTCTAAAGTGAAGGATGACAAAGGCCTTGCACGCGTTGCCAAGTTCTTGAAGCAAGAGACCTGCCCCGATTGCGGTGGCTCGCGTCTTTCGAAGCGTGCGCGTTCTTCGCTGCTCGATGGGAAGAACCTGGCCGAAGCAACAGCGCTCACGCTTGATGAATTGAGCCGGTGGCTGCCTACGATCCCCGCAAGCTTGCCTGAAGATATGCAGCCTATGGCACGCGCGATCATTGCTGAGACACAAGAGCCGATCGAGCGTTTGCAGCAGCTGGGACTTGGGTATTTGAGCCTCGACCGTGCGAGCGCAACGCTTTCCAATGGAGAGCGTCAGCGCGTGGCCTTCGCTCGTGCGGTGCGAAGTCGTACGACCGGGGTGCTCTATGTGCTCGATGAGCCTTCGATCGGTCTCCATCCTTCCAATGTCGAAGGCTTGCTGGGTGTGATGGATGATCTGCTTGGCGATGGTAATTCGGTTGTTGTGATCGACCATGATGTGCGCGTGCTCGAGCAGGTGAACTGGATCATCGAGATAGGGCCGGGATATGGCGCGCACGGTGGACGCGTGATCGCGCAGGGAACGGTAGATGAGGTAGAGAGAGATCCTGCTTCACGCATCGGGCCGTATCTTTCGGGCAAGCGCAAGGTGGATGTGCGCAGTCGCGTCGCGAAAGCTCACCTGTTCGACGAAGGAGCGATTCATCTCGAAACAGGCGCGATCCATACCGTGAAGCCGCTTTCGGTCGACTTTCCGATCGCGCGCCTTACGTCGATTACAGGCGTCTCGGGTTCGGGGAAGACGACGCTTGTTTTGGAAAGTTTGGTGCCGGCGCTTGTTGCCAGCTTCGCAGGAAAAGCGCTGCCCGCACACGTTCATCAGATCGACCCAGGAGATATCAAGCGTGTTCACCTGATCGATTCGACGCCGATCGGTGCCAACATTCGCTCGACGGTTGCAACCTATTCGGGGGTGCTCGATATCTTGCGCAAGTCTTTTGCTGCGTTGCCGGCAGCGAAGGAGCGCGGGCTTAAAGCGGGCGCTTTCTCCTACAACACCGGCAGCTTGCGGTGTCCGACCTGCGATGGAACGGGGCAGATATCGCTCGATGTGCAGTTCTTGCCCGATGTTGATATTCCTTGTCCCGATTGTGGCGGTTCGCGTTATGGCAAAGAGGCCTATCAGATTCGATTGCCCCTGCAGGTTTTGCTAGATGAGCAAGATGAGCCTGATGGGACAACCAAGCAGAACGAAGCAGACGAGTTGGCTGAATCTATCGATTCGCCCGAAACCGCGCATGATGATGAGCTTTCGCTCCCTGAAATCCTGGCGCTTACGGTCGATCAGCTTTTGGCGTTGAGCGGAAATCTGCCGAGCATGGCCGTGAAGTTACGCACGCTCTCCGAGCTTGGCTTGGGCTATCTTACTCTTGGGGAAGCAACGCCTGCTCTTTCAGGTGGTGAAGCGCAACGTCTTAAACTTGCAGGTGAGATGCACAAAAAGCAACAGGGGACTCTATTCGTCTTCGACGAACCTACTATTGGTCTGCATCCGCACGATGTTGAGGTATTGCTGCGTGTATTACAGCGCTTGATCGATAAAGGAGCAACGGTGATCGTGATCGAGCACGATTTGGATATGATCGCGAACTCGGATTACGTGATCGACCTTGGTCCAGGCGGAGGCGAGGCTGGCGGCAAGGTGGTTGCCACGGGCACGCCAGAAGATATAGCGGCGAACCCTCAGAGCATCACCGGTAAGTACCTCCAATAAACAACTAAGCCAACCGAAATTCGATTGGCTTAGCAAGAATCAAGCAGTGGGATTTCGAAAAACTAGGCTTCCCATTTATGCTTATCGCTGCCAGCACGGTGGATGCCCTGTTCGTGCTCCTTTTCGATCTTCGCGGCAGCCTTGCCCCACGATTTGCCAGCCGTCCGTGCGCACGCTGCAACACCGCCGCCGAGGGCAACCAAGCCGATAACATTCGGGAGAACCATGAGCTGGTTGAACATATCGGCAAGTTCCCAGACCAGATCATTCGAGAGCAGTGAGCCCATGAAGATGAACACGAGTGCAATAACGGTGAACACTGGAACCGCCTTCTTGCCGAAAAGGTATTCGACGTTGATCTTCGCGAACAGGTTCCAGCTCAAGATCGTGGAGAACGCGAAGAAGAGCAAGCAGATAGCCACGAACACATTGCCGCCCACTTCGCCAAACATCGAACCGAACGCGAGCTGTGCCATGTTGGTCTTGTCGATGCCTTCATACGCGCCTTGCGCGAGTGCGCCATTGCCCGTGTAGAGCACGCTAATAACAACGAGCGCGGTAATGGTAACAACGATGAAGGTGTCAACGAAAACACCGATGAGTGCGACCGTGCCCTGTTCATGCGGGTTTTTCACATTCGCCTGTGCGTGAGCGTGCGGAGTAGAACCCATGCCGGCCTCATTGGAGAAGAGACCGCGCTTTGCACCTTGAGCGAGTGCTGCCAGGATACCGAAGGTCACACCACCGATCTCTGCCTGTGGATTGAACGCGCAAGAGAAGATGAGCGCGAACGCTTCGCCGGTTGCAGGAAGATTTGCGAGCAGTACGATAAGGCCACCGATCAGGTAGACGATCGCCATGATTGGAACGATCTTCTCCGTAACGACTGCCAAACGTCCAACGCCACCGATGAACACGTAAGCAGCGATCGCAACAACCGCGATGCCCCATACCCATGCGGGGATGCCGAAAGCAGTTTCGCAGGTCGAAGCGATGGAGTTTGACTGCACCATGCAGCCCATGAAGCCAAGTGCGAGGATGATCGCAACTGAGAAGAAGCCCGCGAGGAACTTACCGAACCCACCGCGGAATGCCGTTCTGATGTAGTAGACCGGACCGCCGTGAACGATGCCTTCGCTATCGACGATACGCGTCTTTTGTGCGAGCACCGCCTCGGCGTAGTTCGTAGCCATACCGAGGAATGCAATGAGCCACATCCAGAAGATCGCGCCAGGACCACCGATCAGGATCGCGCCGCACGCACCGACGATGTTGCCGGTGCCGACCTGCGCTGCAACAGCAGTGGTGAGCGCCTGGAAGGAGCTCATGCCGCTCTTTTCCTTTTTGCCGAAGAGCGAAAAGCCGCCAAAAACGCGCTTCCAGCCTTCTCCGAAGCAGCGAATCTGCACGAAGCGCGTGCGGATGGTGAAGTAGAGGCCTGCGCCGATGAGCAGGATGATCAGCACGTAATTCGAAAGGTACGAATTGATGGTAACGACGATGTTCAGCAAAGCTTCTTCCATGGCTTGGGCTCTCCAGCGCCCTTGATGGTCAGGACTATTTTGGATTATGCGTAATTGTGTTGATTTAGAGGATTAAAGCAACAGTCGTTATTCTACTGAACTTCACTGTGCTGCAAGAGAGATTTAGGTGCTTTGCTGTAATAAAGTGTCCAGCGGATTGAACAGGGGACGGGACAAGTGTTCATTTTCGCGCCCTCAAAAGCACAGTCCATGACTTTTCTGCCTTCGCCTGAACATAGCGAAGAGATAACGTTTCTTCTAGAGATTAGACGAAAGTGGTCGACGTTCATTGCGAAAATGAACACTTGCCCCGTCCCCTGTTCAATCCCTGTTCAATCCCAGCAGTAGAACAAAATGCCTCTGAGCAGGGATTTATTCTGACGGTGCTTTTGCGGGCTTTTCGATCAGATCCTCGTTGCGGCTCAGAAATACGTTGCGGTCAAGCGTTTTTGTGAGGCTAGCCATGCACATCGTCACCACGGCATCGCCAGTCACGTTCACCGCGGTGCGGCCCATATCGAGGATACGATCAACACCCATAATCATGGCAATGCCGGCAGCTGGCAAGCCTACCGATTCGAAGACCATCGCGAGCATGATAGTTCCCACGCCAGGCACGCCTGCGGTACCGATCGCTGCGGTAACTGCGGTTATGACCACGGTCATGAGCGCGCTCGTGGATAGATCGATGCCGAATGCTTGCGCCACGAATACCACCGCCACGCCCTGCATGATGGCCGTGCCACTCATGTTGATGGTTGCACCCAGCGGAATGGTGAAGGATGCTACCTTTTCATCAACGCCGCATTTACGCTCGAGCGTTTCAAGGTTGAGCGGAATGGTCGCATTCGAAGAGCTGGTCGAGAAAGCAAAGAGCATGACGGGCAGCATCTTGCGCAAGAACCGAAAGGGGTTCAGGCGGGTGAACAGGGCGAAGATAATCGCGTAAACGATGAAGAGCTGGATGAAGAGCCCGCCATAGACCGTGAGAATGAACTTCAGCATAGGCATCATGCCTGTTATACCCAGGTTGGCAAAAGTGCGTGCGATCAGGCAAAAGATACCAATAGGTGCAACCTTGAGCATGATGTCGATCATGATCATCATCACGGTGTTGAATTGCTCGAAGAACCGATTCACCGTTTCGACCTTGCTTCCAAGGCGACCGAGCACGAATCCAAGAATGAGTGCGAAGAAGATGATCTGAAGCATTGCGCCGTTGTTCATCGCCTCGATGATGTTGGTAGGGATGATGTTGATGAGCGTTTCTGCCATGCTCACTTCGGTGCTGGCAGTTGTGGTGTCGGCCATGATGACCGAGGCCAGGTCAAGACCCACACCTGGCGCAACCAGCTGGGCAAGGCCGATCGCGATGAGCACGGCGAGTGCAGTGGTGATGATATACATGAGCAACGTGCCGATGCCCACTTTTCCGAGCAGTTTCGGATCCGCCATCGCTGCAGCACCGCATACGATCGAACAGAAGACCAGTGGGATCACGAGCATTTGCATCAGGCGAATGAACCATTGGCCGAGCACATAGAAGAGCCCCTCGGTCACATACTGGTCGAACGGCGAGCCTTCGGGGGAGACGGCCGAGATGAGCAGGCCCACTACGATGCCCGTTACCAGCGATATCAAAATCCAGGTAGTGAGCGAAGGGCGCTTCCTTGTTTGTTGGTTACTCATGACTCTTGTATCCTCATCTGCGCAGGCAGATACTACGTTCTTTCATTCTTATTCAAGTATAGGTGTTGCGGTGCGTTTGCGCACGTAGAGCTTAGGATAGTTTGTCTGTTGCGGAATCAGGCTGGTTGGCGGAGAGTCCATGCAGTTTGGTTCGCACTGGGATGTTGGCATCTGAATTATGTCGGGATAATCGTTTTTCTACTTGAAAACTGGTTGTGCGCGGCGGAAAATGACAGCAAAGAAAGATGCAATTGAGAAGGAGTTGATGAGCATGTTGAAGGTCAAATCTGAAAAGCTCCTTATCATCGCGGCCGCTGTCTGGCTGCTAGCGGGTATCAATATCTTGCGCCTTGGCGTTATCGCTATCACGGAGACCGAACTTGTTGCTGCCCTGCTCGCTGTTGGGGTTGTCGTCACGTTCCTCTTGTTCCATATGATGTTCGCGAAGTTAGTGGGAAAGCAGTCGAACCGCATTCGTGCTTATGGCAATGAGCCAACCTGCGCGTTCGCTTTCTTCGATGTGAAGGGCTACATCATGATGGCTATCATGATGGGCGGCGGCATTGCGCTGCGCGAATTCGGGATCATTCCTGCATGGATCGTGGCGTTCATGTATACCGGTATTGGGTCGGCGTTGGCGCTTGCAGGCATCGGGTTCTTCATTCACTACCTCAAGCGGGGCAAGTCGCTCACGTGCCCCGTCACGAAGAAGACGCGCCTTGCTTAGCGCGGCTCGCGATCATTTTTGATCGCTTCTGCTGAACTTCAAGATTTCAACTAATTAAATAACGTAGTCGTTGCCAGCTAGGTCGGGCACTGCGAGATCAGCGATGTTGGTAGCATCAAGATACTGGTCCACCACGTTTTCGAGCCCCATCCAAAAACGAACAGTGCGGCACATCGAAGCACGTTCGCAAGGCTCGCCCTCTGCGCTGCAGGGGGCGGAAGCAACCTCTCCTTCAACGGCGCGAATCACATCACCAGCAGTTATATCGCTTGCTGGTCGCGCGAGCTGATAGCCGCCGTTCTTTCCGCGCACGCTTGCCAGTATGCCTGCTACGACCAGGGGTTTGATGATGGCTTCAAGGTATTTATCAGATATGCCCTGGCGTTCTGCAACGGAACGGAGCGAAACGCGATCGACGCAAGAATTCTCTGCGATATCGACCACTGCGCGAAGCGCATAACGTCCTTTTGTTGAGACCAGCATAACGGAT
This sequence comes from uncultured Eggerthella sp., assembly GCA_958409415.1. Classification (GTDB taxonomy): domain Bacteria; phylum Actinomycetota; class Coriobacteriia; order Coriobacteriales; family Eggerthellaceae; genus Anaerotardibacter. The sequence continues at coordinate 9,501 of CATYMO010000005.1, forward strand.
GCTCCTTATTCCTTCTAATTTACTAGGAATATTGTAATACAGTCTTGTAGGGAAGTTGTGGGCAGGTGCTTGACAGCGAACAACAGCGGGTTATAATCCTATTAACCTATAGAAATAATAGGAATTAGAGAGGATGCACTATGAAGGTTTATGAGTCAGTCGATCAGCTCGTTGGGCATACGCCCCTTTTGGAGCTCAAGCGCGTTGAGGAAGCACATGAGGTTTCGGCGCGAATCTTAGGAAAGCTCGAGTATTTCAACCCAGCGGGCTCGATCAAGGATCGTATTGCGAAAGCGATGATCGATGATGCTGAAGCGGCAGGCATCTTGAAGCCTGGAGCAACCATCATAGAGCCGACCTCGGGAAACACGGGAATCGGACTGGCTTCTATTGCGGCAGCTCGTGGTTATCAGCTCATTTTGACCATGCCAGAAACGATGAGCGTCGAGCGACGTAATCTCATCAAGGCATATGGGGCCAAGATCGTGTTAACCGATGGTGCGAAGGGCATGACTGGCGCTATCGAAAAAGCGAACGAACTTGCAGCCGAGATCGAAGGCAGCTTCATTCCCGGGCAGTTCATCAATCCCGCAAATCCGGCAATCCATAAGGCCACCACGGGTCCTGAGATCTGGCAGGATACAGATGGCACCGTGGACATCTTGGTTGCTGGTGTTGGTACGGGCGGTACGCTTACGGGCATTGGCCAGTATTTGAAGGAGCAGAACCCCGAGGTGAAGCTCGTTGCAGTTGAGCCTTCTGATTCGCCGGTTCTTTCTGAAGGACGTGCTGGTTCGCACAAGATCCAAGGCATTGGTGCGGGTTTCGTGCCTGAGGTGCTAGATACCACGCTCTACGACGAAGTGATCACGGTCGAAAGCGACGATGCGTTCGCGATCGGGCGCGAGATCGGGCGCGAAGAAGGCGTGTTGGTAGGAATCTCTTCGGGAGCCGCTGTATGGGCTGCCCTTGAACTGGCAAAACGTCCCGAGAATGAAGGCAAGACCATCGTGGCTATCCTGCCTGATACCGGTGAGCGCTATCTCTCAACACCGATGTTCGCAGATGAATAAACCTTGATACTCTGATTCCAAAACCTCATATAAGCATTCTGAAGCAAAGAAGAGCTGATCGGCCGCTCTTCTTTGCTTTGTTTTTGCATCCGTCCTTTTTATGTGCGAATTGAGCACAGGTAAAGTATCCGATATTCTTTTATAGAACGTAAGGAATGGAGAAGGAAATGGCATCATCAAAAGAGCGCGTTGCATACGTGATCGAGCAGCTGAACATTGCGACTGGTGGTAATGTTTCATCTCGCGCGATGATGGGGGAATATGTCGTCTATTATCGTGATAAAGTGATCGGAGGCATCTACGACGATCGCCTTTTGGTGAAGGTGACGGATTCTTCTCGCGCGTTGCTCGCGAATGCTTCTCTTGAGATTCCCTATGCGGGAGCGAAGGAGATGCTGAAGATCGAGAACGTTGAAGATGCTGCCGCGATCAAGGAATTGTTCGAAGCGATGTATCCTGAACTTCCTGCGCGCAAAACGAAGAAGAAACAAAGCTAAAACGCAGTATTAAAGGAACCACTATGAATGTCGTCGTCTATTGCGGATCGAATCCGGGAAACAATACGAACTATGCAAAAGCAGCCCTTGAACTGGGCGCTTGGATCGGAGATTCAGGCAATACGCTCGTGTATGGCGGAAGCTCCGTAGGCCTTATGGGGCTGATATCGCGCGTGGTGCTCGAGCATGGTGGCGAAGTGTATGGCGTTGAGCCGCAGTTCTTCATCGATGCGGGTGTTGAGCAGCAGGATCTGACCGAGCTTTATGTGGTCGAGAACATGAGCGAACGCAAAGCGAAGATGATCGAACTCGGCGATGTTTTCGTGGCGCTTCCGGGGGGCGTTGGAACGCTCGAAGAGATCTCGGAGATCATGTCACGCATTCGTTTGCATCTGACCCCTGGTCCTTGTTTCTGCCTTGATATCGATGGTTTCTATGAGCCGCTTCACCAGCTCATCGAGAACATGCATGAGCATGATTTCATTGAGCATTGGGATAAGGATGCGTTCCAATTCCCCAAAACCGTCGAAGAGCTGATCGAAGGACTTTCGAAATGGCACCCTGATGGGGTGTTCGATGGGCGCCCGATCGTGCCAGAAAAGCAAGAACTCTTGATGTTCGGGTAGCTTTTTAGGTGTGAACAGGGGACGGGGCAAGTATTCAATCTATTGCGTTTCAGATGTGGCTTGCGCCCATAGCGCGGATTGGACACTTGCCCCGTCCCCTGTTCACGAAGGAGTGCCCGTATTTCGTTTTATGAGGGACGGAAGTTGCTTGACAACAATGCCTGCCAAAACGAGGAAAGCGCCGAAGAGCGCGAGTGGAGAAGGCGCATCTCCCACGATAGCCCAGGCCGCGAAAATACCCACCGGCAGCTCGCTCGAGGCCATGATCGAAACCATGCCCGTGGTGAGCTTGGGGCTTGCGAAGTTGATGAGCGTAGTGGGAATGAGGATGCCAAGTATCGCAAAACCGATGGCGAACGGCCAAGTTATAGGATCGAAGAAGGCTTGCGTGTAAGCTGCCGGGCTTGCGATCGAAGTGAAGAGCAAGCCGCCAGCGGTTAGCATGGTCGTGCGCAGTACAATAGGCTGGCCTGTTCCCAAGGTTCCTGAATAGTAGAGGAAAAGCGCGTAGAAGAGCGCGGATCCAAGACCATAGGCAATGCCAAGGGGGTTGAGCGCTGCAACGCTTCCATCAAGCAAGCCAGTTGCGAAGAGCGTTCCAACGAGTGTGATAACAATGGCAATGATCGTCGAGGTTGCTGGGAGTTTTTTCTTATGAAGGCACTCGATCAACACGCTGATCCAAATGTACTGGAAGAGCAGCGTTAAGGCGGCAGAAGAGGGCAGGAGCGAAACTGCTGAATAGTAGCAAACGCTCGTACCGCCGGTGAAAACACCGAGCAGGGCGAGCTTGGCAAGGTTTTTAGGCGATGCCCATTTAATGCGTCGAATGAGCATGATAGCAAGGCACACTAAAAAGGCCACCAAATACTGCAAGGGCACGAACGTGTGAGGATAAATGCCGATCTCAGCTGCGCTCTTGATGGCTGGGACAATGAATCCGTAACAGGATCCCGCTATAAAAACGATAAGAGAATTGAACAGAACGCGATTCAAGACAATCCCTTTGAGCTAATCATTGTCAGTCGAGGTGCTTTTCGCTTCACGCGCTTCGTCGAGCAGTGCTTTCATGGTGGGGTTCTTGCGTGTGAGCTTCTTGACCGTAAGATCTTCGGCTTTGTCATTTGCCAGACGAAGTTGGTTTTCGCTGCCGATCAGGTTGTCCTTGATCTTCTGCAGGTGATCGATCGACTTATCGATCTCTTCTATGGCTTTTTGGAATTTCTGACTTGCAATGCGGTAGTTGCGCCCGAACTTGTCCTTGAAATCTGCCAGCTGATCTTCGAAATTCGTCACATCGATGTTCTGCTGGCGAACGAGCGCAAGCTCTTTGCGGTACTGCAGCGAAGAGAGCGCCGCGTTGCGCAGAAGCGTGATGATGGGAATGAAGAACTGCGGTCGGATCACGTACATCTTCTCGAAGCGATACGACACATCAGTGATGCCAGCGTTGTAAAGTTCGTTTTCAGGCTCGAGTAGCGAAACGAGCACCGCATATTCACAGTTCTTCTTCTTGCGGTCGGCATCGAGCTTTTTGAAGTGCGATTCGTTGGTCTTGCGATTCACAGAATCGTCAGCTTCGTTCTTCATCTCGAACATGATGGAGATGATCTCGTTGCCCTCTTCATCGAAATCGCGGAAGACGAAATCGCCCTTGGTGCCCTCGATCACTTCGTTGTCCTTCTCGAAATAGGCATGTGGGAAGGCGGTGGGGCGCAGACGGTTGAATTCGATCTCGCAGTGTTGCTCGAGGCTCTCGCCGAGCATCTTCGTAGAGAGCTGTGCTTTCATGTCTTGAATGCGGAGGATCTCGCGTTCGCGATCGGCGATGAGCTCATCTTTAGCAGCGAGCTTTTCTGCCAGCGTTGCCTTATGCTCGGCTTCGATACGTGCGAGTGCCTCTTGTTCGCGAACCACCTGGGCACGCAGTTCATCACGCTCGCGTTCAACTGCGATGCGGGCGTCCTTCAGGGTCGATTCTTGCTTCTGGAGCGCAAGTTGGGTTTCAGTCGAAGCCTGTTGGCGTTGCGTTTCAAGTTGTTGCGCGAGCGAATCGCGCTCTTTTTCGACGGCGCGCAGTTTATCGCTTTCTGCGCTCAAGGCATCAGCAACGGCAAGCTTTCGGGCAGTATCAGCCTCGCTCGCTTGTGCTTGAAGTTGTGCCTTCAGTGCTTCGAGCTGCTTTTCGAGCTCCGCCTTTTCGTTTTGAGCTGTAAGCTGAAGATCTTTGGCCTCAGCACGGAACTGCTCGGTCTGTGCGGCAAGCTGGCTATCGCGCTGCGCAATTTGTGCGCGCAGCTCTTCTTCAGCTTTCGCAACCGCAAGAGCCATATCCTGTTCGCGATTCTTTTCGGCAAGCGAAACACGCTCGTTCAGCTCGCGCTGGAATTCATGGTCGCGTACTTGGTTCAAAAGAGCAGCGTAGCCGCTTTCGTCAACGGTGAAGACTTGGCCACAATGAGGGCATTTGATCTCGTTCATTCAGTTCCTTTTCGTGTGATTATGCGCGTTGCGACGCTTTTTGAGCTTTCTTGTGGGGCTTGAAGATCGAAAGAGCAAAGAGTGCGATCATGCCCGCCACGATCGCACTCAAACAGAGCGGATGGATGGGAACGAGCGCAGTTGAGACGACAAGCGTAATAGTGAGCATCCATTTTGCGGTGACCCAGCCATGAGAGAAGAAGCCCCATTTTGTGGCAAAGCCGTACAGAAGTCCGGTTGCCATGAGCGCAGGGATGCAGACCTTCACGACCTCTTGGACGAAGTTGATCGTTGCAAGGCCAAAGACCGGATCGATCGTTTGCGTCCAGAGCATGATCGAGCATACGAGCACGATGGTGAAGCCGCCAAGCCACAGGCTCGCGAACAACAGATGGACAAGGTCGAGGATGCGTTTAGGAGTCTTCTTCAACTTGGGCAAGGTTGGTGCATGCATGGCCAGCTCCTTAATTCCTAGCAGGCAAGAAGTGGGTTATTGATCGATATTACAGTATAAGATCGGCCATCAAATTCATTACATTATCTGTACAAACTGCGAACTTCCTTCACAATAGAATTCTCATACTTTTTCGAGAAAGAAGACCCTATGGAGACGAATAGCATCAACAGTTTCCTCGTTCTGATAACGGGCGACATCGATAACTTCATGTATACCTACATTCTTGTTGCGTTGCTCGTGTTCACCGGCATCTATTTCACGATTCGCACGAAAGGCGTGCAGTTTCGCTACATCAAAGATATGTTCACGCAGCTCTTCGAGAAGAAGGTCGATAAGAACGGAAAGGCGATCTCTTCGTTTCAGGCGATGATGGTCTCGACGGGGTCGCGTGTGGGCACCGGCAATATCGCTGGTATCGCAACGGCGCTTGCTATGGGTGGCCCGGGCGCGCTCTTCTGGATGTGGGTCATGGCGCTTATCGGTGGCGCATCGGCGTTCATCGAATCAACGCTCGCGCAGATCTTCAAGATTCGCGGTAAAGATGGGCAATTCCGTGGTGGTCCCGCTTATTACATCCAGCAAGGTTTGGGCAAACGTTGGATGGGCATCGTGTTCGCGGTCTCGCTCATTGCCTGTTATGTGGTGGGCTTCAACGAACTGCAAGCTTATAATGCTGCTTCTGGTCTGGAATATTACATCCCTGATTATGCGACCAATGGTGCTGCGGTGGTCTTGGGGGTTGTGTTCACCATCGCTACCGCTGCTGTTATCTTTGGAGGTCAGAAGCGTATTTCGGTCATCAATTCGTGGGTCGTACCCATCATGGCGCTTGCCTATATCGGCTTGGGCATTTGGATCACGTTCTCGCATCTGAACTTGCTGCCAGCAGCTTTCGGAATGATGTTCGCTTCTGCGTTCGACTTTCAGGCGATATTCGGTGGGTTTGCGGGATCTGCTTTGATGCTGGGTATCAAGCGTGGTCTGTTCTCCAATGAAGCTGGCATGGGTTCAGCACCGAATGCGGCAGCAACAGCATCGGTCTCGCATCCCGCGAAGCAAGGCCTGGTGCAGACGCTTTCAGTCTATATCGATACGCTCTTCATCTGCACGTGTTCGGCCATGATCGTGTTGGTGTTCATGGTTCAGGATCCCCAGACGGCGGCTGGGCTGAACGGCATGCCGCTCGTTCAGATGGCGGTCTATCACTTTGCGGGCGATGTGGGGATCGCCTTCATCACCGCGGCAGTGTTCCTGTTTGCTTATACCAGCTTGATCGGCAATTACTTTTATGCGGAGTCCAATTTGAAGTTCATCTTCGGCGAGCGTAAGATGCTGCTCTTCTGGTTTAGGGTTGCGTGTTTGGCGATCATCTTCGCGGGCTGTTTGAGCAGCTTCGATCTGGCGTGGAATGTGGCAGATATCTTGATGGGCATCATGTGCATCATCAACCTTATTGCGATCCTTGCGCTGGGGAAGTGGGCGCTCAGGTGCCTGGACGATTACACGCAGCAAAGAAAGCAAGGGATCAACCCCGTGTTCAATGCGACGTCGATCCCTGGTTTGCCTGCGTGCGAATGCTGGAACAATGCCTTCGATGCTCAGATCGAGCGTGATCTTGAGCAGCGAGAAAAAGCCTTTGAGAAGGCTTGATTCCTGATCAGCTCATGCGCTGGTTCAAAGTTGCAGCTGCAGTTCGAAGCGCGTGAGAACGCTCGATTGGCGAAGCTTCGCAGCGATCTCTTTTGCCTTGGCGGCATCGCCTGCTTTTACGTAACAAGCAAGCTCTTCGAAGTGAGTGTTGCGTGCTTCGTTGGCGTTGGGTGCGAGAGCAGCAGCTTCTTCAAAGAGCATTGCCGCAATGGCGTAAGCGCCTTGATCGCGCAAGGCGGTAGCGCGAGCGCTGAACTCTGCGAAGTGATCGACCGGCTCTTTTTTAGCTGGTTTAGGCGCAGGCTTCGCTGCTGGTTTCGGTGTAGGCTCAGGCGTAGGTGCTGGCGCTGGTGTTGCTGCTGGTGCACTTGAAGTTTTAGCGGGTGTAGCTTCTGTGCTTGTGGGAGCTTCTTCTGCCGGTGAGCTGACTGGTGCGCCAACGTTCAACTCGCGCTCCTTCTCAGCGTCCATAGCAGGGGTTGCTTGCGAAGCAAAAGGACGAACGAGCTCTTCGATCTTGGCAGCTTCTTCTTCCGCTGCGCGATCGACGAGGATTTCGATCTCGGCAGCTTCGCGCAGTTGGTCTTCGCTTGGAGAAGTGGTGGCAGGAGCAGCCTTAACAGGAGGTTCGGGCGTTTTCTCCGTTGCCTCTTCTATAGCGATCTCGGCCACGTGCTCCTTGTTCGCAAAAGGCTTGCTTGCAGCTTCGTGAGAAGCGGGCTTGGCCTCTTGCTTTGTGGGCTTCGTGGGTTTGGCTTTTTGAGACTCGGTAGATTTCGCGGATTCAGCAGGCTTCGTTGATGCAGGTGCGGCAACGGGTGCGGATTCCGCTGTTGATTTCTGCGTAGATGGAGCTTCGGCCTTTGCAGCCGCTTGCACAGGCTTCGGTGCCTCTTTTGCGGAAGCCTTCGGCGCTTCTGCAGAAGGCTTTGCAGTTGCTTTTGGAGCTTCTGAGGCAGCTGGTTTAGCTGGCGCAGTAGCAACAGCAGTAGTAGCAGGTGCCTTTGCTTTAGTGGCAGAAGCTGCAGAAGTATCTGTTTTTACTGCTGAAGAAGGAGTTGATGAAGCAGGTGCTGTCTGCTGAGAAGCGCTGGGGGCAGGAGTAGCAGCCTTGGACGGCGTTGTGGCGCTTGATGCAGAAGCTGTTCCAGAGCTGACCGCGCTGGCAGCCTTCGCGCTTTCAACAGTGATGTCTTTCTTAGGGATCTCGAACGAGCGCTTCGAAGGAGCTTTGGCTCGTTCTTTGCCTCCACTACGCAGAACCATCATATAAACGCAGATGGGAATGACGATACAGGCGACCGTGAAGAAGGGGACGATCCATTCAGCGGGGAAGAAGGCAACGAAGATGAAGAACCAAAGAGCAAGAACAGCGAGGGTGCCGAAGGCAAAATAAACAGCGCGGCGTTGAGGGCCTGGCGCACTCAATCGCTTACCGGCGATGATACCAACGATTATGACCGCTACGATCAGTGCGACGCTGATCCACATGTTCTGCATGCTACCCTTTACTAGTGCTGTTCAAAGTGACACGTGAAACGCACCCATTTTCCTAACGCTACGTTGGTAAATGAGCCCATCTTTATATCTAAGAAAGTATAACATCTTTCATATACTTTATTCAGGGGTTTATCAGAAGGTTTGGTAGAAGAGAAAAACGGTGATGCAGGTGAACATCGATATCAACAACATTCCGCGTACGATCGATCTGGTGCGTGATGATTCCAATACGTCCGTAATTCCTGATGGATACCCGGTGCTGAGCATCATCGATCAGACGCAGTTGCCCTATGCAGAAGCATATCTTCATCTGACCGATTGGCGCGAGGCGATAGAGGCGATCAAGCAGCTGAAGGTTCGTGGCGCGCCTGCGATCGGGATCGCGGGGGCGGCTTCAGTAGCGCTTGCTGCTGCGGAGTTCTGCGCGACCAACGAAGGGATCGCGCGTGATGAGATGAACAACCCTGCTGACTATTTGGAGTTCATGCGACAAGCTGCTGAACGTATCGCTCACGCGCGTCCTACTGCAGTGAACCTGATGCACATGGTGGATGCGGCAATGGAGATCGTCGAGGAAGAGGCTGTTTCAGGGTCTTCGCCCGTTGTGATCGCAGACAAGCTCTACGAATTCACCAAGCGGCTGATCGTTGAAGATGAAGACGCGAACAGGAAGATGGGAGAGCTTGGCGCCGCGCTGCTCGAGGAAAGATCGAGCGTGCTTACCCATTGCAATGCCGGTAGTTTGGCAACGGCGTTCTTCGGAACCGCACTTGGTGTGATCTATGAGGCGGCACTGCAGGGCAAGATAGAGATGGTCTACGCAGACGAAACGCGTCCACTGCGTCAGGGTGCGCGCCTGACCGCATTCGAGCTTGCAAAAGCACAGGTGCCTGTCACGCTGATCTGCGATGACATGGCTGCAACTACGATGGCGCAGGGGCGTGTTGATGCGGCGTTCGTAGGCGCCGATCGTATTGCGGCGAATGGAGATACGGCTAACAAGGTCGGAACGCTGGGAGTTGCGATCGCTGCTGCTCGGTATGGGATTCCGTTCTATGTGGTAGCGCCCACTTCAACGATCGATGTGAGCGCGCAACATGGCGAAGACATTCCCATCGAAGAGCGTGCTGCTTCAGAAGTGCTCGATCCGCCTATTCCAGGTGTGAAGGTTTACAATCCTGCGTTCGATGTAACGCCTGCGGACTTGATCACGGCTATCATTACCGAAGAAGGCGTGGTCGCGCCAGCGGATATCATCTCTGTTGTTATGTAGTGGAGCGTGTAGGGAAGCCGCGGCCTTATCAAAAAAGAGGGAAAGAAATCGCAAGATCCTTTCCCTCTTGTTTTTCTAGCAGATAGTACGTTGCTCTGGCTTTAGACCTCGATCAATTCGTAATCGGCACTACCATAGCCCAGGCGCACTGCATCGTCGATGATCTTCTCGCCATGGCGTGAGGTGATGCGCTCGAGCAGCGTGTCGCGGCCGGGGTCATCGGAATTGCGTACGGCATCAAGGCAGGCAGCATCGATAGCCACCGGATCGAGCGAAGCGAAGATGCCGATGTCCTTCATGCAGGGATCTTCTGCTACTGCGCAGCAGTCGCAATCGACCGAAAGGTTGCAAGCGATGTTCACGAACGCGATGTTGCTGCCGAAGTGATTGACCACAGTCTCGGCTGCTTCGGCCATCGCCTCGATGAAATCATCCTGTTCGGCGTGCTTGTCCCAGAATTCGCCCTGGTTGAGGGTTGCACCACCAGAGTGGATGTTCACCTTGCCCTGGTTAGAAGCACAACCGATCGAAAGCTGTTTGAGCGCGCCGCCAAAGCCGCCCATCGGATGCCCTTTGAAGTGAGAAAGTACGAGCATCGAAGCGTAGTTCGCCAGGTGGCCACCCACACGGTTATCCTTCAGCACGCGGCCATTCTCGATCGGGAAGATGATGTCGGAGCTCGGGCCATCTGCATCCATGATGTCTACATCGAAATACTCGGTCCAGCCGTGTGCGGCCATGAGCTTCTCGTGCTTTTCGGTGGTATCGCGCGCGCCATCGTAGGCAGTGTTGCACTCGACGACCGTGCCGTCCACTTCTTCGATCATGGGGCGCATGAATTCGGGATGGAGGAAGTTCTGGTTGCCCTCTTCGCCGGAATGAACCTTGACTGCAACCTTGCCTGGCAGCTTCACGCCAAGATGCTCGTAGAGCTTCACGACGTTTTCTGGGGTGATTTCTTTGGTGAAATAAACTTTGGATTTGCTCATAGAGAACACTCCTTTCACAGGTGTGAGCCTAGCTTATCATAGGCGACAAGGTGTTCACTAGAACGTAACCGTAATCACAAAACTGCAAAAAGAAACATCAGAAACGTATCTAGCTTTCGTAATAAGACCGTAAGGGAAGTTGGACAATCAGCTAAGATTGTCTAGGTAGTGTTACGCTCCCAAGAGGGTTTCCGACAACTGAAGCAGGAAGGCATCATGAAAGTTCAAGATCTTACTCTTACCGACGAATTGAGAGACATCGTTCAGATCGGTATCATCACCGACGATATCGAGCGCACCAAGAAAGGCATGCTCGAAGTGTTTGGCCTTGAGCCTGACGCGGGCGGTCATTCGGTGTACAAGAAGTCGGTTTATCGCGATGGCAAGGTCATCGATGCAGAGGTCGTCTCTGCGTTCTATAACTTCTTCAATATCCAGCTTGAGTTCTTGCAGCCGACGGGTGAGGATGACACGATCTGGAGCGATTATCTGAAGATGGGACAAAACGGCCTGCATCACATTCGCTTCGACGTGACCGATAACGATGTGGTCACGAAGCTCATGGCGGAAAAGGGAATCGCTGTTTGGATGGAGGGTACCTCGCTCATCGATCCAACCGCGCGTTTCACCTACTACGATTCGCTCGATAAGCTGGGCTTTATCGTTGAAGCAGTCACGCGTTCGAAGAATTAGGAGTTGCTACGATGGCAAAATCATCCAAACAGGTTGTTCTGATCACAGGCGGCGCGATGGGCCAGGGGCGCACACATGCGGTTGCGTTTGCAAAGGCAGGGTTCGATATTGTGCTCATCGATATGCTCGAGCCAGAGAATGAGATTTTCAAAGAGACCATCGAGCTGGTTCGCGATGCGGGTGGCGAGGTGTTGGCGTTGCAGGCGAACATCTGCTCCACGCCCGAGGTCGAAGCGGCGTTCGCTCAGGCATGGGAGACGTTTGGTCGCTTGGACGTGGTGGTGGCCAATGCGGGCATCATCAATTTTGGTTACACCTGGGAATTGAGCGATGAACAGGTCGAGCGGGCGCTCGCGGTGAACCTCGAGGGAACCTGGCGCACGGATAAATATGCTGCGATCTACATGCGCAAACAAGGCTACGGACGCATCATCAACATCTCTTCTGTGTCAGGGCTTAAGGGAACTGCGCAGTTGGCAACGTATTGCATGACTAAATTCGGTATCATCGGGCTTACCAAAACGCTTGCGCTCGAACTCCAAAGTGAAGGCCTGCCGATCTACTGTAACGTCGTGTGCCCCACGAAGGTGCGTACGCCCATGTGCGAAACGGAGAGCTACGTTGACTTCGTGAACTCAACGATGGGTAAGAGCTTTACCAGCTGGCAGGAGATGTTCGAGGACGAGAAGAATCCTGGCGGACTGAAATTCCTGAATCCTGAAGACGTGACGGATATGGTGCTGTGGCTTGCGGAATCAGAAGCTGCCACGAAATTCAATGGCCGCGAGATCGTGGTCGATCGTGGAGCGATGTTGTAGGCTCTGCGACCGTTAGGTAATGTGAGGTCGTTCTTTTCTGCGTCAGGCAGAAGGAACGGCCTTTTTTATTGCGAAAGACGATCGAGACACATCTCGACGAAACTCGTGTAGGCATCCTCGAAATTGCCCTCTATGGGCGGCAAGCCGGCAAGACGCATAGCTTCGGCCACCTGTTCGGCGCAATTGAAATGATTGAACAGTGCAGCCGCTTGATAGATGAGGCACAAAGAGAGATCGGAGGCTTCGTTTGCGCTGCATGAGAGGTGCTTTCGCAGCAACGTGCGAATCGATTCGTTCATGAGTGCGAAGTTCTTCTTGAATTCAACGAGACGATCGAGCGACGTGTTCGTTTCGATGATCGGGATCAAGATGCTTTGATAGCGCAAGAATTCTGGGTGGCGCGCAACGGCATATGCCCACTCATGCGCAAATTCGGCATTCGTGAGCTTCTTGCCCGCAAGCGAAGCCATAAGATCATCGACCAAAGCACGATTAGCGCGACTGTGGAGCGCAAGGAATATCTCTTCTTGGGTTGCTGCATATTTGTAGAGATTGGAGCGTGACCAGCCCAGTTCTTTTGCGATGAGTCCCATGTTGATCTCGTGATAGGGCAGCTGTGCGAACAGTGTTTCGGTTGCATCCATGATCGCGCTCATGCGTTCAGCTTTTTGCTGCGGCGAGCGTGCGCGTTGATAGTCGGCCACGTAAACCTCCTTGTTCATGTTCGCTATTCTATCAAAAGGCTTGCCGTGTTGGTGCAACGGCGGACAACGGGGACGTAGCTTATTGTCCTGCTAGCTAGCCGGTTTCAAAATCAATCAGCTCCGCACACAGGACAATAAGCTACGTCCCCGTTGTCCGCCTCCGTTGTCCGCCTAGGCAGCTAGTCTTTGAGGTCCTCTTCCAGATAGCGCATGGTTTCAAGGTCGTGTGTCTTCTCTTTGAGACGTTCGTTGGTGGCATCGATATGCTTGATGCGCGCGGTGGTATCAGGCGATGCGTTATCAAGATCATGCTGAGGTTCGTCGGAGAGCAGATCGTCATGCACACGCCGCGGATCGAGCAGCATCACGGCGTGGGCGGCATCCATCGCGAACTTGTAATTGAGCTGCAGGACGCGCTGAACATCTTGTTTCAGTTGCTTGATCTGTGCGAGTGATTCGCGCCGCGAGGGGCGTTCTTCCCATTTGATCTCTTTCAGGCTAAGGCTGTTCGCCAGGTTTTCCATGAACGCTGAATTCATGTGCAGGTAGTAGAGCAGCTGCACCGCGCGCCACAGGTTAACGTGACCGCGTTTGATGCCAAGATCGATCTGCGCGAGCAGGCGGCCATCGATACGCTCTAGCTCGATGATCTTCGTTCGGATGGTGGTGGTTCGTTGCGTGCGCATGAACAGGAAGATCACCATCACAACGCAAGTTGCCGCGATGATCACAAAGCCGAGACGGATAACGAGCGTCATGCCAAGCGATGCATCGGCGGAATAGAGTGCAGTGAGCGCCATCTGCGTTCCGGCAGTGATAGAGATTGTTTGGCTGATGTTCATAAGGATGACCAGGTAACACAGTGTGATGACCGTTGGCATGAGGAAGGGGCTTGGGATGAAATGCACGAAGAGCGCGAAGATCGCGATGCCGACGAGCGTGCCGATGGTGCTGTTCTTCGTTGAGCGTAGCGTTTCATCGTTGTAGGTGTTCAAGATCGTGAAGGCGACAATCGGTATCCAGATGCCGAAATCGAGCCCGATCAGGTGCGTGAGCGCGATGTCGGCCAGTACGGCGATCGTTACGATGGTGGCAAGCTGAAGAGAGAAGCGCGTTTGCGTGTTCTTGAGGCTGATGTTGTCACGCAAGAAGTGGTAGCGATAGCGAATGCTCTTGAGGAACGGGGTGGATTCGTCGCGCGAGAGGCGGGTGTCGCGCAAGGTGCGCACGAGTGCTTCAAGGATCGCATTCCATGATTCGTGGTAGCACGTAGTGTCGAAGCCACGACGCTCAAGGAATGCTTCGAGTTCACTCACTATCTCGGAGATGCGCGTGATCTTCTTGGTGGCGACCGCTTCGAAAACGGCGGCCAGATCGGCGAAGTATTCTCGATTCTTCGGCGTGATGCCCTGCGCGTTCTTGGAAGTGGCATGGATCAGGTCCGAGATTTGCTCGCAGCAAAGGAGCAGTGCGAAGGTGTAGCATTGTCGGCCCGAGAGTATGCCGCCTTGGCGCAAGACCGTGGCGTATTCGGTTTGCGCGTAGTCTTGGGCGAGGGTGAACGTTCTTTCGGGCTCAACCTGCGCTTCGAGGGTTGAGGCGGAAGGTTGCGGCTCTTTTGCTGCGCTTGTGGCAGACGATGATGGTGAAGTGTCTGTGAGCGAGGGATCCGTGTTATTAGTTGGTTCGGTTTCGGGTGCTTGTGCGAGGAGACGAAGTTGAGTGGCTACATCGTCGAAGGCTTCGCGCATGAAGGCGCGATCGCGGGCAAATTCGTCGAGCTTGCCGGTCTTGCGCAGGGTAAAGCGCATCAGGTAGATGAAGGCGGTGGTGAGTGCGATCGAAAGGCCAAGCGCCGCAAGGCGTGGAAGGATCTCACCAGGGGTAATGGGGTAGATCAGCAGGAACAGGTAGCCAAGCCCGAGCCAGTAGAAATTGCGGGGAAGATAGTCGTCGGATTGGGTGAGCGTTATGAAGAACAGGTAGCAGAAGCTCATGACCACGAAGAGCACATCGTTGAGTCCTGCGATGCTCGCGCAGACGCCCATGAGCACGAACCAGCAAAGGCGCCGCAGATAGTTCGCGAACGAAAGCCCTGGGTCTTGGATGATGGCGCGCGAAAAGAAGAGGAACACGATGCCGAGCAGGGCATCGGCTACGCCAAAAAGGTAATAGATGGTGAAGAAGAGTAGAACGAAAAACACCAGATAAGGAAGGGCGTCAAGAAATTTCTCCCTTAAGCTGGCAAAGCTGAATCGCGCTTGTTGTTCGGTCTGTTCTCTCATGGGATTCGATTATCGCATCGAATCGCGCGCTGTTGCCTTACCGCAATAAAAACTACATTTTAGGACAACGGACAATGCGGGGACGGGACAACGGGGACAACGGGGACGTAGCTTATTGTCCTGAGTATGCAGCTGCTTGGTCTTAAAAATCAGCTAGTTAGCAGGACAATAAGCTACGTCCCCGTTGTCCCCCTGCTTGATTATAGGGGCGGTACCCCCAAGATCGCAGATGAAAGGCTTATGTATGGTGAAGAGATGGAGAGGATGTGCATTGAGGGATTGAGACAAATCAAACAATTTGGCAGAAAGCTTGCCGAGATTGGCGGGTTTCAAGCAAAAGCAAGAGGTTAGTTTTCAGCATTAACGGAGTTGACGATATCGGTTAACAGCTCGACGTGTGCATCGGTGTCATTCAAACAAGGCACGTAAACGAAGCGGTTGCTTTCGATCTGCAAGGCAGGGTCTTCACATACTTGTTGGCGCAACTCGATATCGATGTCGTAGAGCGTTTCAAGGCAGTCGATCGAAAAGTTCGGAGCAACCACAAACAATCGTCCGCGCGGTGCGCCGAGCGTTTGAAGGGCTTCGGGGATGAAGGGGCCAAGCCACGAACGTGCCTTATCGAAGCGACATTGAAAGCCAAGAGCCCAGTCCTGAACGTCGAGCTCGAGAAGACGTGCCACTGCGTTGGCAGTCGCGCGCGCTTTGTCCTCATAATCGTCACCATTGCGAATATCTCGTACTGGGATGGAGTGGAACGCGAAGAGCAGCTTGTCTCCTGCAGAGCTATCGAAACCAGCAGCGCGAATCGATGCCGCGATGGCTTCAAGATAGAGCAGGTGAGCACTGTAATAGCCGACGAGCTTCGTTTGCGGATGCCAGTCGAGGGCGCTTAATGCCGCAAGCGTTTTATCTGCTACGACGCCCGTGGTTGAGAGCGCGTTCTGCGGATAAAGCGATAAGACCACCAGTTCATCGCACCCTTCGGCTTTAAGTTCGCCCAGTGCTTGTTCGATCGATGGCGAGCCATAGCTCATGCCATGCCGAACGAGCGTTGCTTCGTCCTGCTCGTTGAAAGAGGCTTGCAACTTATGGGCAAGTGATGCCATTCCTGATTGGAGCGGAGAGCCTTGGGGAGTCCAGATCTGTCGGTATTTCTCTGCCGATGCGTGAGCGCGTTTTGGCAAGATGAATGCATGGAGGATGATCTTCCACAAGGGAGCGGGCAGCGGACAAATGCGCGGGTCTTGAAGGAATTCGGCCAAATATGCGCGCACGGCATCTGCTTCGGGCACATCGGGCGTGCCCGTGTTCGCTATGATGACACCACGTTTGCTCATGAAGCGCTCGAACTCCCTTTTTACGGCGTTACGGCGCAAAACTGATGTTGCGCTCACGGTAATTGAGACTCTCTACTATAGCGAGCATACCTGAGGCTTGCGCTTAGTATTCGATGAAAGCGGCTTGCTTCGTGATGACTGCGATGGTTGTTCGCTTCAAGAAGGTATGGAGTCGAGCGAGCAGTATTGCTGATGTGGGCTTCTGTAACTTTGTCCCCTTTGGTTCTGCAGAGCACCGAATCAAGTTAACAGAAGCATTCTTAGGCTTTCTGGCGAATTTCCTTCAATAGGATAGGTGGTTTAACAGGGCTATTTGCATGGTATTATTTGTACAGCATGTTATATTTGTCATGGGCGCAGCGTCATTTGGCCAAGAGGCTTCGTGTGAATGCGCCTTTCTGATAGGGCATCGCTTTGCTACCACAGAGCCGACGAATGCGATCTTGTTCGAAAGAAGTGTCATATGGCAAGACCGAAGAAAAGCAATCAACCCTCCGTACGCGATCGAATGATCGAGGCATTTTGGCAGCTGCTCGAGGATAACCAACTGCACGAGATATCGGTTGGGATGATCGTGGCAAAAGCAGGATGCAACCGAGGAACGTTCTATTATCATTTTGCAGACAAAGACGAGCTCATGCTAGCGGCTCTGAGTCGGGAAGTTAAAGGGCTGCCCAACTGCATTATTTCCGTTATTGCTGGCGATAATCCTGAAGCAGTTCTTGAATCGATGATCGAAGGGCATATTCCGCGCCTTTCTCTCTTCATGGAGCAGGGCGGACAAACGATCGTTGAGAAGAACCTCAAAAGCTACGTGATCAAGATCTGGTCAACCTTCCTGTTGCCTGAAGGAGGGGAACTCGATCTCAAGTCGCGTCTTATCATCGAATATACAGCCAGCGGCATATTGGGGGCTATCGCTTATTTCAGCGGTGAAAAGCGAGAGAAGATCGATACTATTCCCGTCGATTTTTTGATGGATGCAGCATCGGTTGCGCTGGATCGTGTTTGTGCCATTCAGCAGGTGAACAAAGAAGAACTGATTACTCGCTTGAAGATGTATCGCCAGTTCTCAAGATTCAATCTGGCTGCCAGATAGGCTGGATTCCAAGATGCACAGCAAGCTGTACCACCGAGACTTTTTGCTGTTACCTTGATCCTGCCGTGTAATGCAAGACGGACAACGGGGACGTAGCTTATTGTCCTATGAATGCAGGACAATAAGCTACGTCCCCGTTGTCCGTTGGTTCGAGTTTTTTCTTTCCTAGGCGGCTTCAGGCATCTTGATCTTGGCGCGGCGCACGGTGCTCTTGCGCACAGTCTTGATCGTGCGACGATGCAAGAGCGCAATGACGGGAATCGCGAGAGCGAGCACGCCTCCCATGATGAATCCAGCCTGAGCTCCCCACAGGTCGATCATGATGCCCGCGAGTGTCGGGCCGATCGCGAGACCACACGTGCAGCCTGCGTTGAGCCAGGTGATGGCTTCGGTCAGGCGCTTGCCAGGAACAGAGCGTTCGCAGGCGCCATTCATCACGATCAGGAAGGGTGCGTAGAACAGCGCACCAAAACAGGAAACCACATACAGGCTCACGGCATCGCTGATGAGCATCATCGACCCATAACCCACGCCGATGCAGGTAGCAGCGATCAGCACTTGCTTGTAGTGGGGGATCGCAAGACGCAAAGTACCGAACAGGAAGCCTATCGCGATCGAGACGAGTGCCGAGAGCATCAGTGCACCACTGGCGATGTTCGGTTCGCCCAGCTCTTCAGCGAATGCAACGGAAGTGGTATCGAAGGTTCCGAAGAACGAGCCGAGCAGGAGCATCAAGACGAAGAGCACCCGCACGATGCGCGACGTACGGAAAAGACTCTTCTTCTCTTTTGCAGGTGCTTCGCCCTTTTCGGGCGTTGAGCTGTTGGATGCTGGGGCATCAAACGAAGCGGTATCCGTGGCCGATCTCCATCCGGGGTGAGGCTCGGTCTCTTTTGCGTGCGTGAGTAACGTTGCGCCGATCAAGAAGCACACGCCACCTACCGCAAGACCTGCGATCGGGGTAAAAGATGAAGCAAGGAAGATCGAAAGGGCGGGGGCGATCATGAAACCGATGTCGTCCAAAATTCCTTCATAAGAAAAGATAGTGGTTACGTTCGGCGCCTTTTCGCCCAGTTTGCCCATGCGCAAGAGATAGACCCAGCGAGCACGCGAGAGGGCTTGAGCGCTGGGGATGCAACCGACGAAGACCGATGCGATGAACAGGATCCAGAGGGGGCCATGGAATTGCACCGTGATCAGGAGCGCGACCAGTCCCGTTAGGCTGACCAGTGCGGCAAAAGGCACTACGCGTGATTGGCCGCGTTCATCGACCAGCTTTCCTAAGCGCGGACCGATCAGGAAGATCGCAAGGGCGATAACTGACGAGACAAGGCCCGATTCGAGAAACGAATACCCAGCCAGCGAAAGCATGGCAACAGTGCCGATGTTCATCATGTAGCCATACATGCGCATCAGCAGGCAGGCGATGTCGAATCGTCGCGCTGGGCGAACGCTCAAGATCGCCCCATATACTTTCAAATCTACTGCGGGCATCGTCCTCTTTGTTCTCGTTCAAATTGGTAGCGGTATCTTCTGCGGGTATGAATAATAGGCACGTTGCAACCGAGATGCAACAAGGTGTTGCTTGAACCCGTGAACGGTATCTTCATAATGGGGTTAGGCATTTACAACGAAAGGACCTACCATGGCCATGAGCGACACGATCACACAGATCCGAACCGAAAAAGGACTGACGCAAGAGCAGATGGCGCGTGATCTGTTCGTGACCAGACAGGCGATCTCTCGTTGGGAGACTGGCGAGACTTCACCGAGCATCGACATGGTGAAGTTGATCTGCGTTACCTATTCGATCCCGCTCGAACGCTTCTTTGAGATGCCAGCGGAGTATTACTGTCAGTGCTGTTCGATGCCGATACCCGATGAAGCTTTGCATGGCACGGAAGCAGATGGCTCGCCGAGCGAACACTACTGCAAGTGGTGCTATCAAGAGGGCGATTTCACGGCAAAAGATGTCGATATGGATGAGTTCATCGAGGCAACAGCCCAAATGGAAGCTGATGCGATAGGTATCTCACGCGAAGAAGCGGTTTCTCTCATGGCCACGTTGCTCCCGCATCTTGATCGTTGGAAGAACGAAGCCAAGAACTGAGACGGAAGCGAGCGTCATTCGCCGATTAGTTGGAGTGTCCGATGAGGCCCGCCTAGAAATCGATCTCTTCCCAGCATTCAAGGGAAAGCCCAGGCACACGTTTGAACTCATCCACGTTGTTGGTGACCAGAACGGCGCCGTGAGCAAGGGCTGTTGCGGCGATCAGATAGTCATTACCGCCGATGGTTAGCCCTTTGCGCTCAAGATCTGCACGAATCTTCGCATAGTGTGCAGCGCAGGTTTCGTCAAAAGGGATGATCTCGAAAGGCAAGAGCAAAGATTCCACTTTTAGGCGTTCTTCTTCAGGCTGCATGCTCTTTTCTGCACCCAGAAGTAGTTCGGCTTTGACCACGGCCGGAACTTTGAAAAGCCCTGCATCGCTATTTAGGAGCAGCTCATATGCAGCATTTAATTTGCGTCTTGATATATCGATAAGGATATTCGTATCTAGCAAATACATAAGCGTCCTTAAATAGTATTGAGGGGCTCAATAGGCTCGGGTGGCAGATCAATAGGTTCCTCAAAATTTAAGGGCTTCAAATTCTCGAAATACCCTGGAGGCCAACCATTCACCCAGCCGCGTTCGGCCTCATGACGTTTTTCAAGAACCTCGCGTGCATAAGAGGAGATAGACTTCCCAGCCGCTTCAGCATCTGCTCGTAGCTCTTCCATTGCGATGTCATCCATATAAAGCGATAGCTGTGCCATAATGCTCACCCCTCTCGTTCGGTAGAACAAGTATACCACAAGTATATATTGTTTTCTGCCTCACCTCTCGCGATGGGCTTTGGAAGATATAGAGGAATGGTTTGAAAAATATCAGGTATTCTCTCCAGCAAACGAGCTGTTCAAAGAGCGCCTTATGGAAATGTGTTAGCTATTGAAAGTCGCTATGCTCTTTGATTGGGTGGCCTTATTGCGCACTGCCTTGGGTTAGGCCTTGATCAGAGGTCTTCTGCTTTGAAGGTCTCATAGCCTTCGTAGGCGTAGCTCGCATCGATGCCCTTGATGTAAACCTGTCTATTATTCGTCTCTTTCGTTAGCGCTTTGCTCAACAGGTGCTTGATCTCAGTGTCTTTAATAGGGCTACGTTCCATAGCGAGCAGATAATCAGTCTTGTCGACCTGAGACCAGTCTACAACGGTCCCTAGTTCAGTTTTGAGCATATGGTCAAGCCAAATGCGCATGCTGCGTCCGTTGCCTTCACGAAATGGATGGGCAACATTCATTTCGACGTATTTTTCAATGATTTCGTCAAAATTGGATTGAGGCATACGCTGGATCGCTTTTAGAGCTTCAGGAAGATAGAGCTGAGAAGCAAAGCGGAAGCCCCCTTTGGAAATGTCGTCTCTCCGTAGCTGGCCTGCGAAATCATATACATCTTGAAAGAGATGATGATGAATGAATGCAAGGGTTTGGAACGAGCCTGGAGCGTGTTCGTCGAGGAGATTACTGGTAAAGAGTTCTACGGCGCGCATTTTCGAAAGCCGCTCTTCAGCTTTTTGTAGGTCGGGCGAGGAGGCAATTCCGAGCTTGTTTGCTAAGACCATGGCGCGCCTTAAAAAAAGAGCGCCAGGAAAATCCCGACGCTTTAGTAACTGGTCGCGGGGGCAGGATTTGAACCTACGACCTCCGGGTTATGAGCCCGGCGAGCTACCAGACTGCTCCACCCCGCACTATATGTTCCGCTCGTTCTTAGTAAGCTATCTGGTATAGCTCGTGAACGAAAAGCGACAGTTAAATATAATAGCCGCCACAACGCTGAAGTGCAAGAAGTACTTCGATCGCAGCCATTCACATGCGACGAGCGGCAAAATGAGCACTTAAATGGTTGCATCTACTTCTTGTTCCGCAAAAGTGAGCCCCGCACAAAGAACTACACTACTTCGGTGATATGCCCCAAGAAGTCTTTCGTGCGATTATGCTGCGGGTGGTCGAACACTTCTTCTGGCGTGCCTTCTTCAACGATCACGCCGCCGTCCATGAAGATCACGCGATCTGCCACATCGCGCGCAAAACCCATCTCGTGCGTTACCACGATCATGGTCATGCCTTCGCGCGCCAACTCTTTCATGACCGAAAGAACACCACGAACCAGCTCGGGGTCGAGGGCGCTGGTCGCTTCGTCGAAGAGCATCACATGTGGGTCCATGGCAAGCGCACGCGCAATAGCTACACGCTGCTGCTGACCGCCGGAAAGTTGGCTTGGCTTGTAGTCGACGCGTTCGGCCAGCCCCACCTTCGTAAGCTCTTCGATCGCCTTCTTCTCCGCTTCTTCTTCGGAACGTTTGAGCACCTTGCGCTGTGCCAACATCACGTTCTTCTTTGCTGTGAGATGCGGGAACAGATTGAAGCTCTGAAACACCATGCCCAGCTTGGAGCGCACCTGATTGATATCAACCTTCGGGTCGGTGATCTCGGTGTCTTCGAAGAAGATCTTGCCCGAAGTAGGAGTCTCAAGCAGATTCACGCAACGCAAAAGGGTCGATTTGCCCGAGCCGGAAGGACCGAGGATGACCACCACTTCGCCACGATGAACATTCACGTTAACGCCGCGTAAAACTTCGAGCTCATCGAAGCTCTTCGTGAGGTTTTCGATACGGACAACCACTTCATCGCTTACGACGTGGCTGTTCGCGCGCGTGGAGTTCTTGGCTGCGTGCGCAGGTTGTACAGGAACGGTGGTTTCTGGCTCGTTTGTCTTAGAATCAGCGATGTTGCTCATTGCTAATCCACCTTTCCGTTTTCCGTTGCTAGAGCGGTAGTGCCGCCAGTCTCTGGGCTAGACACGGGATGCGGCATGAGGCTTCTTCCGCAACCGTCGAAAATGCTTTTATGGCTAGGATTGTGGCCAGCTGCACCTTCGCTCGCGAGAAGATTGTCTGCATAACCGATGCGCTTCTCAACAGCCAAGTTGCCTTGCAGTTCAGGATCTTCTGGCAGTGGCGCTTTGTGCTTCTTGCGCTTATTCTTCTTGCCCGTGTTGCCTGCATCGCGATCGGCAAGATGCGCTTCGAGCTTGCCCACGATCTTAGCGAGCGGCAAGGTGATCACGAGATAGAAGCAGGCTGCAACGATATACGGCGTGATCGAACCAGTGGCTGCCACGATCGTCTTCGCGTACATGACCACTTCCATGACACCCACGGCAGCGAGCAGCGAGGTGTCCTTGTAAAGCAGGATGAATTCGCTGGTCATAGTGGGAATCACGCGACGAACGGTTTGCGGGATGATCACGAAGAGCATCGTCTGTGCGCCGTTCATGCCGAGCGAGCGCGAAGCCTCGAACTGACCCTTGGGAATCGACTGAATACCTGCGCGGAATATCTCGCACAAGTAGGCACTCGAGTTCATCGCTAAGACCACCACGCCAAGAGGGAAGGGAGGCACTTGGATGCCTGCAAGCGGAAGTCCGAAGAACGCGATATAGATCTGCAGGAACAGCGGCGTGCCACGAACGACGTTCACATAGGTGGTTGCAAGACCGCGCAGGATGCGCAGCTTTGACATGCGCATGAGCGCGAGCAAGAGGCCGAAAGGAATCGCGCACGGGAACGCTACGAGCACGATCGCGAGGGCCATGAAAAATCCTTTGATAACCACTGGGAAGCTGGTTACCAGAACCGTTGGATCAAGGAAGAGGTGCAAGAACTTGTTGGAATTCCATGCTTGCACCCAGTCCTGTTCGCCTAAATAGGTGGAGAGCTCTTCGGCAGGATCGATACCCACGACGTTGATCGTTGGAATCTGCCCGATGTCGTGATAGTCGCCATTCGCGAGCTCATAGGTGCCCGTAAGATCCATCGCGCCACCAGAAGCGGGGAACTTCACTTCGTAGACTTCAAAGCGGAAATATCCGCCAGCAGGAGCCGCTTCATCAAAGGTGGCAACGATCGAATCGCCCTGTATTTGAAAGTTTGCTGCAATGTTAGTGCGGGTCATAAGATCAGAGCCAGAGAGCATGGTGATACGCGCGTTCTTCGTTGAGAATGAAGTGCCTTCGGGCATCGTGAGCGTGATGCCCTTCACGCTTTCATCGGCGGCTGCTTGGCCTTCCCAGGTAATGCGCGTTTCAGTGGCGCCCTTCACCTCGTTCGACCCATCAGCGTTAGGTCGCGCAGTGCATTTTGCGGTATCGAGCGCTTCAGCGCTTGAAGGCTGCGCGCAGAGACCCACGAAGAAAACCGAGCACGCCACAGCGATCGCGACGAACACGGATATGAAAGAGAGCATGCGTTTTTGCATGAGAAGTCCTTAAATAAAAAACCCTCCCCAACACGCGGCTGGGGAGGGTTCGTCTAAAAGATTAGAGCCACTTGGCGGTGAGTTCGTCGATCGTGCCGTTCTCCTTGAGCTTCTTGAGCGCCTCGTTCAGCGCCTTGGTGAGCTCGGGGTTGTCCTTGGAGACAACGATCGCATATTCTTCGCCGGTTGCGCTGGTTGCGACAACTTCAGCATCCTGGTAGGCGTCTTTGATCATCTTCTCAACGACAGCCTTGTTGGTGCAAACTGCATCAGCCTGGCCGGACTGCATCGCTGCGAAGCAGTCGGTGGAGTTGCCATAGGGCTGGATGGTGGCGTTCGGGTAGTTCTCCTGAGCATAGGTCTCACCAGTGGTGCCAGACTGAACTGCGATGATGATGCCATCTTGGTTTAGTGCTTCTGCGGCATTCTCTTCAGTGATGCCTTCATCTTTCATGACCGCAACAGCCTGGTCGTCGATGTAGAACGCATCGGTGAAGTCGATCTGCTCTTCACGCTCAGGCGTAACGGTGAAGCCGGACATGCCGATATCAACCTGACCGCCAGAAACAACCGCAGGGATGATAGCGTCGAACTGGAGGTTCTTGTTCTCGTATTCGAGGCCAAGCTCTTCTGCGAGTGCCTTGCCCAGTTCAACTTCGAAGCCGACCACTTCGTCACCTTCGAGGTTCTCGAACGGAGGATAGTCGGGAGAAAGACCGACTACGAGCTTGCCGTCGTTCAGCAGGGTGCAGTCCGCGGATTCAGCCTTGGTGTCTTTGGATTCGTTGTTCGAAGAGCAACCGAACAAGCCAATAGACGCGACCAGGGCGAAGAGCACAGCAACTACGCCAAGTTTCTTCATTGTTGCAGTCATAACGTTCCTTTCGTTTTTGAGACTTTCTTAGTATATAGCTAAGTTGGTCCAAAACCGCGGATACGTTGCGGTTACGGCAGGTTTTTTTATCAGGAACGTGCGCGTGAGCGGGTGCTGGCAGAAAAGCTGGCAGAAAGTTGCGAATCAAGAATGCTGACCAGCAATGTTGTTCTCTTGATAGGGCGCTAAGAATGTTATTCCCTAAGAATGCTGACCCTCTTGGTAGGGGTAGGCCTCGATAAGCTCTGAGATCGTGACGAACTTATAGCCCTGGTTCTTCAGATAGGGCAGAGCTTCGCGAAGTGCTGCAACGGTCTGCGAGCGATCGCCACCGCCATCGTGCATGAGGATGACCTCACCAGGACCTGCACTCTTGATGCGCGAAGCGATGGTGTCCGCACCAGGCCGGCGCCAGTCTTCGGTGTCGATATTCCAACCGATCTCACCCTGGACCATGCCCCTGAGATCATTCGCTACGCTGTCGTTGAAGTTGCCGCCAGGTGCGCGGAAGTAGACGCTCGCGTCTTTATTCGCAGCGTTCTTGATGGCATCCATGCCCTTTTGTACTTCTTCTTTGCGCTCCGTCGTGCTCATGAGATTGAGCGAAACACCCTTGCCCGATCCTGCTGCGTGATCCCAGGTGTGGGTTGCGATCTCGTGTCCTTCATTGGCCATGCGCGCGATCTGATCGGAGTGCGAGGATATCTGTTCGCCGATGGTGTAGAACGTTGCTTTTGCCCCGTTCTCCTTCAGGATATCGAGGATCTGCTCGGTCGAGCCATCCCAAGGTCCATCATCGAAGGTGAGCGCGATGACCTTTTCGCCGTTGGAGTTGGCGTTGTAGTACACCAGACGGTTATCGATCTTTTCCTTAGTGACCTGCTCGACGGTCTTGCCCGATTCAGAGCCCGTGCGGGTTACCGTTTCGCCATCTTGACCAGCCAAGAAAACGTGGAGCGCGCCATACTGGCCAGCCTTTGAATAGCCCGCCGGAATAACCGTTGGTGCCGAATCGGTGTAGTCTTCCATCACGTCGGTGCCGTTCGAGACGACCACCTGGTCACCTTCGTTGATGTGCGCATTGAGGTCGCTTACGGGTTGCTCATTGATGATGGCTG
Source organism: uncultured Eggerthella sp. (assembly GCA_958409415.1). GTDB lineage: Bacteria > Actinomycetota > Coriobacteriia > Coriobacteriales > Eggerthellaceae > Anaerotardibacter. The sequence goes on from CATYMO010000005.1 coordinate 35,333, forward strand.
TACAACGGGTGCCGTCGCCTTCGCGCAGCACTGATTCATCGACCGCAACGAAGTTTCCGGGCGTGACCTGCACGATGTTGCTATCGAGCAGCCCTTCGATCGAGCGCTCGCTTCCTTCGAGCGTCATCTTCTCGCCATTGACCGTGGCTGTAATAGGGCCTGCGAAAGCGATCTGCTGATAGCCGAAGAAGCCACCTATGCCCAGTGCGACCACGATCGCAACGGCAGCGATCACGCGCGGCCATGCTTTAGTGCGCTTGCGCGCGTGCTTCGAAGTGGAAGTGAGCGGCTTGAAATTCGCAGGTGAAGCGGCTTGTGCGTTGGATGCTTTGTAGCGCCCACTTGCAGCAGTGTAGTCCTGGTAGTCGTAGGGTTGCGGTGAGGCTTGCGCGTGTTCGACTGCGGCGAAGCTTGCGGAATGTCCGGCGTACGATCTCTGTCTGGGGTTGGCAGTATCGGCCGCCCTTGAGCACGCGGCTTGTTCAGCCTGCGAATCTACTTGGTCGCTTGTTGGCGGAACGGTGTGGAATCTCGATGACTGACTCGCGTGAGTGACGGGGTATTCGGAAGAAAACGCCTGAGTAGCACGGTGCGAGCCCGTAAAAGAAGCGTTCGCTTGTTGGTCATGCGCGTGAACAGGGGGGAGTGAACCATTGGTATGCGTTCCGCGCACAGGATAGGTCTCGCCCGTGTAGAGCGGGTTGCCTGCGCCATGCGTGCGAACCCCCGTGCTTTCGAAGGGTGCCTCTTCGACGCCAAAGCCAGGCACTTCCTGTCCTGGTCGAGCTTGCTGTTGCATCGCTCTAGCCGCAGGAGACTTCGGATGGGGGGTGCCGACGGCACCGATGGTAGGCAGCGAGGTTTGAGAGAGGTGAGGGTTGCGATCGTGATTGAAGGACTGCGCGTCTTTCACCATGCGAATGCCGCTGGTCGATGAAAGCTCATCGCTCTGAACGGTTTCGCGATTGGACGTACGACGCTGTGGCTTGCGACGGTGCGGGCGAGCGTGATCGTGCTGGTGATGCGCTGGTCGATAATCGTGAGGCATGGCTGGTTTCTCGTGATCCCCTCATTGCTCTTTGGGACGCTTCGTGCTTGCAAAGAACAAGCGCGCCCATAAGGAAATGAACGCGCTTTATTCTACTCGCATTTTGTAGGGATTGTAGGGAAAACTCGCGCTTTTGTTGTGTATTTATTCCATAAGCGCTGTGACCGCTTGAGCATAGGCGATCGGGTCATCGACCGGCATGTTCTCAACGATGAGCGCTTGATTGTAGAGGATGGTCGAATATTGCGCGATCTTCTCCGTATCGCCGGCCTCCTGAGCCTGCTTCAAAACGTCGAAGATCCTGTGCTGAGGATTGATCTCGAGCACTCGGTCGGCTTTGATGCGCTCGCCATCCGGACCCATTGCCATCATGCGTTCCATCTCAAGTGAGATCGGTCCTTCGGTGGTAACGGCGGCTGGCGTGTCGGAAAGACGCGTGGAAACCGCTACGCGGGTGACGGCGCCATCAAGCGCCTCTTTCATGGCGTTGAACAGCCCTTCGTTTTCCTTTGTGATAGCTTCAGCGGCTTCTTTCTCGTCTTCGGTCTCAAGGTCGAGATCGCCACCAGCGACATTCTTCAGCGGACGCTCGTCGAAGCTGTTCATGGACATCATGCAGAATTCGTCGACATCTTGAGTGCACAGCAGTACGTCATAGCCTTTTGCCATCACGGTCTTCACGATGGGCATCTTGGCCAAGCGATCGACCGATTCGCCTACTGCGTAGTAGATCGACTTCTGATCTTCGGCGGCCTTTTCGAGATACTCAGCGAGCGTGATCATGCGCTTTTCGGTTGCAGAATAGAAAAGCAGCAGGTCAGAGAGCTTATCGGCATCCATGCCATAGCTTGAGTAGATGCCGTATTTGATGCCGCGTCCGAAGTCCTTGAAGAAGCCTTCGTAGGCTTCGCGATCATCTTCGAGCATCTTCAGCAGGTCGGACTTGATCTTCTTTTCGAGCTTCTGGGCGATGGCGCGCAACTGGCCATTGTGCTGAAGCGTTTCGCGCGAGATATTGAGCGTGAGGTCTTGGCTGTCCACCACGCCGCGAACGAAGTTGAAGTAATCGGGCAGCAGCTCCTCGCATTTCTCCATGATGAGCACGTTCGACGTATAGAGTGCGAGCCCCTTCTTGTAATCCTTGCTGTAGAGGTCGTAGGGCGCATGACTCGGGATGAAGAGCAGCGCGTCGTAGGAAAGCGTGCCTTCGGCGTGGATCGAGATCGTGCGCAGCGGATTGGCATAGTCGTGGAAATCCGACTTGTAGAATTCGTTGTATTCCTCTTCGCTCACCTCTGATTTGCGTCGTTTCCAGATGGGGATCATCGAGTTGATGGTCTCGATCTCGGTGACGGTCTCATACTGCGGCGTGTAATCGTCAGGCGCGTCTTCGGGTTTAGGCAGCTCAACGCTCTTCGCGCATTCCATCTTGATGGGGTAGCGCACATAATTGCTGTAGCGCTTGATGAGGGATTTCAGCTGCGGCTCGCTCAAGAACAGGTCGAAGTCCTCTTCTTCAGTGTTCTCTTTAAGCTCGAGGATGATCTCGGTACCGTGCGTTTGCTTCTTGCCCTTTTTGATAGAGTAGCCTTCGATGCCATCGCTCGTCCAGCTCCAGGATTCATCGGCTCCCCAAGCGCGCGAGTTCACCGTCACTTTTTGGGCGACCATGAAGGCGGAATAGAAGCCAACACCGAACTGGCCGATGATATCGAGATCCTTGCCCTGGTCTTCGGCGTTTTCGGTCTTGAATTCCTGGCTTCCGGAATGAGCGATCGTGCCGAGATTCTCTTCAAGTTCGGCTTTCGTCATGCCGATGCCGGAGTCTTCTACGGTGATCGTGCGCGCGTCTTTGTCGAAAGAAACGGTGATGAACAGGTCGTCTTTTGCGACCGTGATCGAAGAGTCGGTGAGGCTCTTGAAATAGAGCTTGTCGACCGCATCCGATGCGTTCGAGATAAGTTCGCGCAGGAAGATCTCACGATTCGTGTAGATCGAGTTGATCATGAGGTCGAGCAGCTTCTTGCTCTCAGTTTTGAATTGCTTCATGCATAAGCCTTTCTTGTGGAGGGTACGTGCGTGCGGCCTACCGAGGGGCAGGCCGCAGATTTATCACGAAAAAAGTTAGCACTCTCAGGGCGAGAGTGCTAAGAAAGTACGCACTTCATGAAGAACATGCACAAAAACATCACAGTTTTCTCGGATGTTGTTGTTCAGCTAACGCAATCAGAAGCCCTAGAGGCTGCGCGCTTTTGCAACCGTAGCGCGCACGGCGCGGGTGGTGGTGCCGCGGAAGGCTCCCTCTTCAAGCGTTTCAACGCCAGCGATGGTCGAGCCGCCAGGAGAGCAAACTTGATCTTTCAGCTTGCCAGGGTGTTCGCCCGTCTCAAGCACCATCTTTGCGCTGCCGAGCACGGTTTGCGCGGCGATCATTTGCGCTTGTGCGCGCGGTAAGCCTTCAGCAACTCCGCCATCGGCTAGTGCCTCGATGAACATATAGACGAACGCAGGCGCGCTGCCTCCCACTGCGCTTGCGGCATCCATGAGAGGTTCGGCAAGCTCGATCGCGAGCCCAAAGCTCTCGAGTAGCTCCTTCACGATCTTCGCCTCTTCGGGGGAGACAAGGTCGCCCGGGCAGAACGCGGTGGTGCCTTCGCCCACCAGTGCTGGCGTGTTGGGCATGACCCGTACGATCTTCTGTGGATGACCGATCTTCTCGCCGAGCCATGCGAGAGTCTTGCCCGGTGCGATGCTCACCAGGATCTGGTGTTCATGCAGGTGATCCTTGATCTGGTCGATCACCGCTTCATACTGTTGCGGCTTCACGCAGAGAAACACGATATCGCTCTCTCCAGCAACAAGGGTGTTGTCGGTGGTGGTTTGGATGCCAAGGCGCTCATGCGTTGCGTTCGCGTGTTCAGGCGTCGAATTCGAGCCATAGATCTCGTCGGGTGAAACGAGGCCTTTCTTGATGATTCCTGCGATGATGGCTCCCGCCATGTTGCCGCAGCCGATGAAACCAAGTCTCATAGTTCCTCCTCAATCGCGCCTAGAGGCGTGATCTGATACGATTGCGCTTGCATTTGCACGATCGAGCACTGAGAAGCGCGCGCTTTTGCGGTGTGCGTGCTTGTGATCGAACAACCTTATAATAGCGCGCATATCTATTGCGTCCATCGATGCATGATTACCCTTTAGCAACGCTTTGTTTTCAGTGGAACAAACTTCGCGATGCTCCATGCGAGTCCTTGAACGCTCGGCGCTACACTGACAAAAAAGAGAAAGGGGCAAGCTATGGCTTCCCAGGAAAAAGCAGAAAAGAATTGGTCGCTCATCGTACCGGGCGTGCTGCTCATCTTCTTCGGCGCGCTGTGCGCGTTCTATCCCGGCATTACGCTTTTGAGCGTTACCTTCGTAGCTGGCGCTGGCTTCGTCTTCGCTGGTATCGTGAACATCATATCCTACGTGCGCGAACGCAAAACGACAGGGCTTTCGGGCTGGTATGTGGCTTACGGCATCTTGGATATCATCATCGGCTTGATGCTGGTCATCCATCCGCTCGCAACAGCCTATGTCATACCGTGGCTCATCGGTGCCTTCATCATGGCGTATTCCATCGTGGAGATATTCGCCATCATCGCTTCACGTAAGCAACTGGGCTCGATCTGGGGGCTCGGACTGGTCTCGGCCATTTTGAGCTTGCTCGTGGGCATCTGCTTCTTCATCTTCCCTGGAAGCCTTGCGATCTTCATCGCGGTCTTCGCGGTGATTCGTGGCGCAACGCTGATCGCTTCGGGGTGGAGCGGATATCAGCCGGTCTAAACGGGTGCGTTTAGCCAGGCGTCTCTGGTCAAGCGGCTAGGTTGCCAGGTGGCGTACGAGTGCTTCGCGCGGCTTTTGCGTGATGCACACACCTATACCCTCCCTTCGCTCGCCCATAGTTTTATTACACTTTCGTAAGCCCTCCGCACCAATCGGAGGGCTTATGTGCGTTTGGCTCTGCGTTAAGGCTGCTGCGTACACAAGTTATGGTATACAGATAAAGGAAACTACTCTGTATATTGTTGCGTGTTCGTGAAGGTGTTGTGGCCTCTATGCTCTCTAAATTTAGCGTCAAGCGCCCCTATATCATCGTCGTTGCGGTTATCATCGCGCTCATCCTCGGCGGTGTTTCATTGAGCAAGATGAAGACCGACTTACTTCCCGACATGGACATTCCCTACCTCATGGTCATGACCACCGACCCTGGTGCGAGCGCTGAGAAGGTCGAGACTGAAGTGACCGAGGTGCTCGAAAGCACGCTCTCGACGGTCAATGGCGTGACCGAGATCCAATCCCAGAGCGCCAACAACTTCTCCATGGTATTCCTTGAATTCGAAGATGGCACCGATATGGATTCGGCTCTGGTGAAGGTGTCTTCGGCGGTCAACGAGGTCGAATCGCAGTTGCCCGAAACGGCTGGATCGCCTAACTACATGGAAATGAGCATGGACATGATGGCCACGCTCTACATTGCTGCGAACTATGAAGGCAAGGACATCTATGAGCTTTCGGAATTCGCTGAAGACACGCTCTCGCCCGAACTTGAGCGCATCAACGGCGTCGCCGATGTTTCGGTGGTGGGTTCAGCGGAACAATCCGTCGAAGTGCGCCTGAGCGAATCGAAGATCGAGGACATCAACAACAAATTGCTCGGAAACGTCAATTCCGAGCTCTACGATGCGAAGAAGTCGATCGACGAGGGGCGTTCCCAAATAGCTTCTGCGGAGAAGTCCCTGAAGGAGCAGCAGACGAAGCTTGCTGATCAAGAAAAGGCCACTACCGATCAGCTTGGGCAGGCTATCTCGGGTTTGACCATGGGCGTTTCTTCGGGCACCGCACAAGTCGCTGCGCTTACCTCGCAGATCCAGGCGCTGCAAGCTCAGCTCGTTCAGGCTCCCGATGCGATGAAACCAGCCCTGCAACAGCAGATAGCGGCACTTCAAGAGCAGCTTACGAAAGCTACGAGCGAGCTCAGCGAGTATCAAAACCAGTTAGCCGTTGCTGAAGCAGGTGGGCTGAGCGCCGCAAGCCAGTTCGGCAGTGGAACAGCGCAGCTCGCGAATGCGCTGAGCATGCTCGAACAGAACAAGAAGCAGCTTGATGAAGCACAGGCGCAGTATGAGGATGCGCGCGAGAAAGCCATCAAGTCGGCCAATATCGATGTGTTGGTAGACAAGACCACGCTTGCGAGCATGATCAAGGCACAGGATTTCTCGATGCCCGCAGGATATCTGGGCAACTCGAACGACGATGAACAGTGGCTCTTGCAGGTGGGCACGAATATCACGAGCATCGAGGACCTTGAGAATCTGATGCTCGTCGACCTTGACGGCGTAGGCGAGGTTCGCCTTAAAGACGTGGCGGATATCACCGTGGTTGACAATGTGGGCGATGCCTACATGAAGCTCAACGGCGCCGAGGGCGTATGCCTCATGGTGTACAAGAGCTCAACTGCCAGCACGAGCGACATCTCGAACGCGTGCCAGGCGAAGATCGCTGACCTGCGCGAAGACTACCCGGGCCTTTCACTCGACATCGTGAGCGATCAGGGCTCGTACATCTCGCTCTACATCAATTCGATCCTGCAGTCGCTGCTCTTGGGCGCGCTGCTCGCTATCGTGGTGCTCGCGCTCTTCCTGCGCGATTGGAAACCGACGCTCATCGTGGCGTTCTCCATTCCGTTCTCCGTGCTCGTTGCGTTGCTGCTCATGTATTTCTCGGGCATCTCGCTCAACATCATGTCGCTGGGTGGCATTGCGCTGGCTATCGGCATGTTGGTGGACAACTCCATCATCGTGCTGGAGAACATCTATCGTTTGCGTGGCCGTGGCATTCCAGCACAGCGCGCGGCAGTGCAAGGTGCGAAGCAGATCACGGGTGCGGTCATCGCTTCAACGCTCACCACCATCTGCGTTTTCTTGCCGATCGTCTTCACCACGGGCATCGTGAACCAGATGATGCTGCCCTTCGCGCTCACGATCGCCTATGTGCTGTGTGCGTCGCTCGTGGTGGCGCTCACGCTCGTTCCGAGCTTGTCGCGCTTCGTGTTCAGGAACTACCAGCCACGTCGCAATAAAGGCTTCGAGCATCTTCAGGATGCTTATGCGCGTTCGCTCAATTTCTTCTTGCAGCACAAAGCCATTCCGCTCGTGGTTTCCGTGGTATTGCTCGTGGTTGCCGTGGGTGGCGTGTTCAACATGGGCATCACCATGGTGCCGACCATGACGGGCAAGAACATGTCGGTCACGGTCGTGATGCCTGAGGACGTGGAGAAGGAAGACGCGTATGCCATGGCGGACGAGATCATGGATGCTGCTGTGAGCATCGATGGCGTGGGCAATGTGGCCGCGATCGACGGCACAAGCTCTCTCTCGATGGTCTCGAGCACCGCTTCTGAAGGCAGCGAAGATGCCTACGAGATGTTCATGTTCTATCTGCAGATGGACGATTCGGTCACCACGGAACAACAAGTGCTCGATATCGGCAAAGAGCTATCGGAAAAGACCGCCGGTCTCGATTGCGAAGTGATCACCGATGCTTCTTCATCGGACGCCATGAGTTCGATGCTCGGCAGCGGACTTTCCATCACGATCACAGGCCCCGACCAGGAGAAGCTCCTTGCAATGAGCGAAGATGTGATGCGGATCGTGGATGAGGTCGATGGCTACACCGAGATCGAGAACGGCATGGAAGAGGCCGACAAAGAGCTGCATCTCATCATCGATGAAGACGCGCTCACCAAGAAAGGCTTCACGGTCGCACAGCTCTACCAGGAGCTTTCCGGCATGCTGAACACGTCAACCACGTCGAGCAAACTTACTGTCGATGATAAGCAGATGCAGGTCGAGATCATCGACGAAACGCACGTTCCTACGCGCGAGGATATCCTCGATACGGTCGTTACGCTCACGAGCCAAGCAGGTGAAACGGTCGATGTGAAGATCGGCGATGTTGCGCGAGTGGAAGAAGGCGTGGCCTCCAATGCGATCGTTCACTTGAATTCGGACAAGACGATGACGGTCTCAGCAGAGATCGAAGACGGATACAATAACGCGCTGCTTTCGCGTGAGCTCTCCGAGAAGCTCGATGCATACGAAGTGCCCGATAAGTATCAGATCTACTATGGTGGCGAGCTGGATAACATCAATACCATGTTGGAGCAGATGCTCTTGCTCCTGATCTTGGGCTTCGTGCTCATTTACTTGATCATGGTGGCGCAGTTCCAGAGCCTCCTTTCGCCCTTCATCATCATCCTTACCGTTCCGTTGGCCTTCACGGGTGGCTTCTTTGCGCTGTGGTTCAGCGGCGAAGGCCTTACCATGCTCTCGCTCATGGGCTTTGCGGTATTGATGGGCACGGTAGTGAACAATGGCATCGTGTTCGTGGACTATGTGAACCAGCTGCGCCGTGGGGGACTGGAGAAGCATCATGCGCTCGTTGCTGCAGGTAAAACGCGTATGCGCCCCATCTTGATGACTGCGCTCACCACCATTTTGGCCATGCTGCCGATGGTGTTCAGTATGGCCATCGGTGCGAGCATGGAGCGCGGTATGGCGCTCGTTGTAGTCGGAGGCTTGCTCTATGCCACCTTCATGACGCTCTACGTGGTGCCGATCATGTACGATCTGCTGTATCGTCGTGTGCCTACCGAAGTCGATCTGGGTGATGAGACGCTCGACGATGATCCTGGTGATGCGCAGGCGTTCCTCGAATCTCTTCAGGCGAAGCACGCCGCGCAGATCGCCGACCATCCACAAACGACCGGGTAGTTTGTCACCTTTGTAACAAATCGTGCTTGGGAGTAGGGTTGCGTTCGCGCTGGTCTAGCATGAATTATGCTCGATTACAGGGAAGGTGATCCGAATGGAAAACTCACAATATACACTCTACGTTAAAGCTGGCTGTCCCTTCTGCGCCAAGGTGCTCAATTTCATGGATCAGCACGACATCGTCCTGCCTATCATGGATATCAGCCTCGAACCTTATAAAGACGGCTACGACAAGCTCATCAACCTGGGCGGTAAGTACCAGGTGCCATGTTTGGATATCGACGGCAAAGCGCTCTACGAATCAGACGACATCATCGCTTATCTGAACAAAACGTTCGTTGAGAAGAACTAGGATACGGTCCTCGCCCTGTTCGAAGATCGCAGATCGCAAAAGAGGAAACGCTGGCAAAACAACGCCACTAAAACCAAAAGAGACTGAGCCTTCTGGTTCAGTCTCTTTTTCATTTTGCTTAGGTATCGCCCGCATTCAAGAAGGCTCTACGACTCTTCTTCTTGGTGACGCTGGGCTTCTTCGTAGGCTTGATAGGTGAAGAGCTCCCATTGCTTGCGCCCTGTTTTCGCTACGGTGTCCAAGATGATGCCAGCAGTGAAGGAAAGTGCACCGCAAATCACCAATGCGATCGCAAGGATGGCAGTGGGGAAGCGCGGAACCAATCCTGTTTGGAAGTATTCTGCGATAACTGGAATGCCAGCGATCAGGCCTAGCACGATCAAGATGAGCGCGAGCCAACCGAAGAACGCCATGGGTTTGTGGTCCTTGAAGAGCGAGGCTATAGCGCGCAACACCTTTGCGCCGTCGCCGAAAGTGGAGAGCTTTGAGTAGCTCCCTTCGGGTCGATCGCGGTATTCGATCGGTACGTCGGCGATGCGAAAGCGCTTGTCAACAGCGTGAATTGAAAGTTCGGTTTCGATCTGGAAGCCTTCAGAGAGAACGGGCATGGTCTTCACGAAGATGCGGTTGAACGCGCGATAGCCCGTCATAACATCGTCGAACGCATAGCCATAGATCACCTTGATCAGCCAGCGAACCAGGTTGTTGCCGAATCCATGGAAGGCGCGATCGTTCTCTTCGCCATAGGTGCCGTTTGAAAGGCGATCACCTACGGTCATGTCTGCGGTGTCATTCATGAGCGGTTCGAGCAAACGTGGCGCTGCTTCGGCGGGGTAGGTGTCGTCGCCATCGACCATGATGTAGTAATCGGCATCGATCTCGCGAAACATCTGACGTACCACGTTGCCTTTGCCTTGGCGTGGTTCAGTGCGCACGATGGCACCGTGGTCTTCGGCAATAGCGGCAGTGTCGTCTTTAGAGTTATTGTCGTAGACGTAGATGTCGGCATCAGGCAGCACGCGCTTGAAATCGTCGATCACTTTTCCGATCGTGACCGCTTCGTTATAGCAGGGGATGAGCACCGCAACTTTGTCTGCCATCGAAGCTCCTCTTCGCTCGAATCTATTCGTAGGTGAACACATATTATACTCAAGTTGAGAGCCGCGTTGTAGCATGCCAACCTGCGGAGGTGCAAAGCATGGCAGAGGAAGGCATTCTATTGCGCGAAATTCCGTGATGTTTGCATAGGGAATACTTCCTTTTACTGGCGAAAAATGTTACCAGAACGTATACTTAAAGCACTTTTCCCGCCGCTCTGCGGATCACTCTTTTACCTAGGATAAGGAGCGTTCAGTGAGCGAGAAAAAGCGTAGACCTAGAACACGTCTCTCCCGAGGCGTTTTTGTTTCGATGTGCCTGGTGGCAGCTTTTGTTCTAGCTGTCGGTACGGGCATCTTTGCTCACTACACCCAAAACAGCTCTTCAGGAACTACCGAACATCCTTCTGCAACGAATCTTGATGATTCTGTCGCTGAAGTGAGTACGGTCAAGAAAGACCAGGTCAAACCCCTCGAAATCGAGAACGATCCCGATCTTGGCAATTATGAGAAAGACACCGTGCTCGTTCTGGTCGACAATGAGCAAGAGCGCGATCAGGTGAGCAATCTGCTTGCCGAAAGCGAGTTCCTCCGCGCGCAAGATGTTACGAATCAGGATATTTCAGCAGGTTTCGTACGGGTCGAGATCGAGAGCGGTACTTCTATGAAGCAGGCGATCGAATCGCTTGCAAAGCAAGGTCTTCAGGCTCAACCGAACTACGTCTACTACCCTCTTGAGGAAGCCCCTGGAACTTCCGCAGGAGCGGAATCTGCTAATGAGCAGCCTCTTTCAAGTGAAGACCCTGTGGAGACTGCTGGTCAGACACTTGCTGCCAATGAGCAAGGCGCGGTCGACCAGGGTGCATCTGCCCGAGACGCTTCAGCTCCCCTGAACGATCTTGATGCGGTGGCTCAGCTCTTCACGGGTGATTCCGATACCGCAGCGAACTCCGAAAACACCACCGAAGCGGATGGCGCGATCTTCGCGTCTCAAGATGCGGCAGGCGCTGCCTCAGATGCGGTCAGCATCAATGACCCCGGGGCTTCGAGTCAATGGATGCTCCAGTCCATGAATCTCTATCAAGCATGGAAGATCGCCAAGGGCAAGGAAGACAACGCTAGTTCGCCAAGCGTTTCCGTTGCCGTCGTGGACACGGGCTGCCTCTATACGCACGAAGACCTCCAAGGGAACATTCGCGCCACCTACAATTCTGAAACGGGGCAGATCGGAATCGACCAGATCACCGATGCGGATGGGCATGGCACGCACGTTGCGGGAATCGTTGCTGCTGATGCGAATAACGGAAAAGGCGTGGCGGGAACCTCTTATGATGCGGGTCTCGTGATCGTCAAGGCGAGCGAAGGAGAGACGAGGAACTTCACCACAGCAACCCTTGCTCAAGCTTATACCTGGCTTATGTCGAGCGATGGCTCGCAAACGATCGCCCAAAAGTACAACGTGCGCGTTGTGAACATGAGCGTCGGCGGCGAAGCGACGGTCAAACCCGACAACATCATGTACAAGAACATCACGAAAGCCAAGAATGCTGGCATTCTTACGGTTTGCGCAGCAGGGAATCAAGAGGGCAATAGCATTCCGCCTTACGATTGCATCCCTGGTGATTACGAGGACTGCTTGACCGTGATCAATCTTTTGAAGAACGATGTGGGCACCCCGAACGATTCCTCGGGCACGATGCATGTCGAGCGCTCAAGCAGCTCGAACTACAACGGCGAATCGAGCACCGCGAAGAATATCTCCGCTCCAGGAACAGCGATCTACAGCACGCTGAACAACAGCGATTCGCTCTCGTATGGCTACAAGAGCGGCACCTCCATGGCTTCGCCGGCTGTTGCAGGTGTGGCGGCGTTGCTCTTCGCTTATGATCCGAGCTTAAGTGCGGAAGCAGCGCGCGAGATCCTTGAGCAAACGGCAACGGATATCGGCGCGGAAGGCTGGGATCGGGAAACGGGGTATGGCGAAGTGGATGCTTACCATGCGCTGCAGGTCTTGAGCGCCGAGATCAAGAACGAAGAAGTGAGCGAAGGGTCCGCCATCGACTTGCGCGATGCGAGCGACCAGGCGATGGATCCTTCAGAATGGACTTGGACTTCGAGCAAGCCTGAGGTGCTTGCGGTGGATGCAGGCTCTGGGACTCTCACCGTAAAAGGTTCAGGGTATGCAACGCTTACTGCAACGCATAAGCGTGCTTCGAGCAGGACGATCGAGAAGCAAGTGCGCGTGGGCGATGCGACTCCGATCGTCGATCTCTCCGCGGCAACGGTGAGCAACGTGTCTGAGCGGACGTTCACCGGTGAAGCGATCACGCCAACCCCTACGGTCTATTCGAGCGATGGCCGCCTGCTCGTTTTAGGGCAGGACTATGAATTGCAATATGGGGAAAATATCGCAGCTGGATACGGGACGATCATCATCTCACCTGCGCCGAATAGCACAGCAACACGATTCAAGATGGTGAAGTTCAAGATCGCACCAGTGCAGTTCACTTCCTTGAATACTGCGATCAGGGGCGTTCAAGACCTTTCTTATACGGGTGCTGCGCAAACGCATAGCAATGTGGTCGTTTCATTCAATGGCAACGTGCTGCAAAACAATGTCGATTACACCGTCGAATATCGCACGCTTGATGATGCGGTCGTTCAGCCTCGTGCAGCGGGCGATTACAAGCTGGTCGTTAAAGGCAAGAGCAATTATGCCGGCACGAGAGAAGTGACCTTCAGCATCGTTAGATCGCAAGAGGGCGATCAGGGGGATAGCTCCGGCAACACGGGTAACACCGGCAACACGGGTGGCAACCAAGGAAGCAATGCTGGCAATGCTGGCGGAACGTCAGGAACAACGGGCGGCAGTACAACAACGACCCCTGGAGGCAACACGGGAAGTTCAGGGAACGCGGGCAACTCTGGTTCTGCTACGACCCCTGCTCAAACCCCCGACAAAGCTCCTGCTGTGACGGGCACCTGGAAGAAGTCGGGTGGCAAATGGTGGTTCTCCTACAGTGCCAGCACTAAAGCCGCGCAGGGAGGCAAATCCTGGCCAACCAACGAATGGGTGTCCATCAAGGGAAAGAAATACCACTTCGACGCCAAGGGCTATATGCATACGAATTGGCAGCGACTCGATGGCAAGTGGTGCTACTTCGCGGGTGACGGCGCCATGCGAACAGGCTGGCAGAAGGTCAAGGGAGCCTGGTACTACCTTGCCAGCGATGGCGTCATGCAAACCGGCAAGAAGACCATCGGCAGCGCAACTTACTATCTGAATCCTTCTTCTGGCGCCATGAAGACCGGCTGGAACAATGAGTCTTCTGGCTGGCATTACTACGCCTCTTCGGGCGCGATGGCCAAAGGCTGGCTCAAGACCGGAGGCAAATGGTACTACCTCGATCCCTCGAGCGGCATCATGAAGACGGGATTCTATGACGTGGGCACATCACGCTACTGTTCCAATAGCTCAGGAGTGATGCTCACTGGCTGGCGGATGGTTGCTAACAAGTGGTATTACTTCAGCGGTTCTGGCGCCATGCAGAAAAACAAATGGATAGGTAACTACTACGTTGGCTCGGATGGCGTGATGGCTACGGGCACGTGGATCGGCAAGTATCATGTGAACGCAAGTGGCAAATGGGATGCCACGCGATAAGAGACTGGCCTGGTGCGACAAGGGTCGAAGCGAGAGCGAAGATGTGCAGTCGTGCCTGATGAAGACGAAGGATGGCGGTTATGCAGAAGAATAAAGAGCAAACTTGCTTCACGGTTAAAGCTGCGCTCGTGGCAGCTCTGTTCTGCGTGTTGGTCGCGCTCGCTCCTGCGCAGGCCTTCGCCCTGCAAACTGAAGAAACCGGTACGCGTCAGGTTACTGTTAATACCTCGATCAGCAATACCTACAAGGGTCCGCTCACCGCTACGGTAACTTACGATGATAATTTCAAGAAGGGCGAGAAAACGGCCTTCACGATCAACGTTTCGAACAATACCAAGGCGCTCAAATATCAACTTTATTCGTTCATGATTAGAACACCCAGCGGCTTATCCTCAGTTGTTGACACCTCGCAGGGTGAGTATTTTCCTATGAGAGATAGTGGGACGTTCGAGCTGGAGATCTCTTCTGCGGGCACGTATGAATTGAGCATCCAGGTAAACGAATACACTCCCAACGGTGATGGCACGTTGAAGCTCGAAGATCCTGCTCGTTTCAAGGCTATATTCACGGTGCCCGAGACGGGCGATTTTTCTACGATAGAGTCGCGCGTTAACGAGATCGCTGCACAGTGTCAGCAGGCTTGCGGGAATGATGAATATGCCAAAGCACTGTGGCTCAACGATTGGATCATCGATAATACCACCTATGATCCCGACGGCATCAGCAGTGGCGCCGAGAGCGTCTTTGGTAAAGGGATCGGAACGTGCGAGGCGTATCACGAAGCGTATGTCATGCTCCTGAACAAAGTAGGGATTCAGACCAGGCGTGTTGACAGTACTGGGGATGACCACGTGTGGACGGGCGTTCTGATCAATGGGAATTGGTACAACGTTGATACCACGTGGAACGATAGCCCCTCGTTGAGCGATTTTTATCCTGATGTGCGTCATCTTTATTTCGCGTTACCTTCCAGCATCATGCAGACGGTGCATACACAATGGGATGGGAATTATTACATCGGGATGTACGACAGAAAACCGTTCGAGACCACTTCGTACGCTGATAACTATTTCATTAAGTCGGGCAAGATCGGGCAGTATGTCGATCCTTATTATGACGAGAGTGGAGCGTATAGCGTGTCGGCTCACCTTGCCAACAAGGAGACCTCATTCGAGCTTGACGCCGTGAAGGACAGTTGGCCCGATGATTATAAGAACGTGATCTATGGCCTGGTCGCCCATCAGCTTGAAGCGCATGATTGGGGTAGCGGGATTCAGCTGAGCGCAAACTATTCCAACAGCAAGCTCTGTTTTAGCGTTACGTACAAGTCGGATGGTTCAGGCGATAGCGGCAACACGGGCGGAGATTCCGGCAACACGGGAGACACCGGCGATTCTGGCAACACGGGTGGAGACTCCGGTAACACTGGTGGGGACTCCGGCAACACGGGTGGCACCGGTGATTCTGGTAACACAGGCAACACTGGTGGCAACCAAGGGAGCGATACAGGCAACACAGGGAACACGGGCAATACCGGTAATACTGGTGGGAACTCTGGCAATGCGGGCGATAATCCCGGCACCACTCCAGGAGGCAACACGGGTAACTCGGGAAGCACGACGAAGCCGGGGAACACTGGCAGTTCAACCAACCCAGGCGTTTCGCCATCTCCTGCCCAAACCCCCGACAAAGCTCCTGCTGTGACGGGCACCTGGAAGAAGTCGGGTGGCAAATGGTGGTTCTCCTACAGTGCCAGCACTAAAGCCGCGCAGGGAGGCAAATCCTGGCCAACCAACGAATGGGTGTCCATCAAGGGAAAGAAATACCACTTCGACGCCAAGGGCTATATGCATACGAATTGGCAGCGACTCGATGGCAAGTGGTGCTACTTCGCGGGTGACGGCGCCATGCGAACAGGCTGGCAGAAGGTCAAGGGAGCCTGGTACTACCTTGCCAGCGATGGCGTCATGCAAACCGGCAAGAAGACCATCGGCAGCGCAACTTACTATCTGAATCCTTCTTCTGGCGCCATGAAGACCGGCTGGAACAATGAGTCTTCTGGCTGGCATTACTACGCCTCTTCGGGCGCGATGGCCAAAGGCTGGCTCAAGACCGGAGGCAAATGGTACTACCTCGATCCCTCGAATGGTGCCATGAAGACCGGTTGGCTCGATGTTGGCGGTAAGACGTATCTTTTGCGGCCTTCGTCAGGCGCGATGATCACGGGCTGGGCGCGAGCCGATGGCGTGTGGTATTACTTCAGCGGTTCTGGTGTCATGCAGAAGAGCAAATGGGTCGGCAACTACTATGTAGGTTCCGATGGTGCTATGGCTACGAACACCTGGATCGGCAACTATCATGTGAATTCAAGCGGCAAATGGGACAAGACAAGATGATGCCGTCGAGCGGTTTCTTCGCTTAACTTTTTCTTAACGGCGGAAGAGCCCTTTTATAATGTTCGAGCGAAAACAAACGTATGAGCAGTTGTAACGTAAAGTAGATTACGAAAGAGGGAAGGTTTTGAAGAGCATAAGCAACTCATTGAGCAGGCAAGTATTTCAAGTAGTTCTTTCAATCGTTCTCGTTGTCTCTCTCATGCCGGCACTTGCGCATTCTGCGTATGCCGACGAGATCGAAGACACACAGAGCAGCAGCGAGGTTACCGAGCAGGCTGCCGCCGATCAAACGAGCAGCAAAGCTGAAGCTCAAGCGCTCGGGTTCGTGTATTTCGAAGAAGCCGATCTTATCGCAGGCGCCCCGCAAAAGGTGGCGATCGCTATCGACAACGATGCGATCACGATTAGTTCTGCAGTGCTTACCTATAAGGATCCTACTGGCGCACAACACGAGCTCTCAGTAGAAAAATGTGCGGATTCTGCTGCATTGTTCACGCTTCAGACCGAAGGTGCAGGAACGTATCAACTGCTTTCGATGGTGGCACAGGCAACGACTGCATCAGGCGAGCAGAAGACCTATTCGCTCGATCTTGCAAAAGAGGGTGCCAACTGCGCATTCGAGGCGCAACAAGACACGGGCATGGCCTTGAGTACTCAGTCCGAAACTGAAGAAGTGTCCGATGGGGATATGTCCATCTATGCGCTCAACGATGAGGGGGAGCTCGAAGGGACGAGCGATCTTGATGCAGCGGCAGGCATTGTGGCTGCGGCTGCTGCCGAAGAGGGCATTTCGGCGCAGGCTAATGATGGCACGATCGTGGTTGCGCTCGATCCTGGTCATGGAGGAACCGATCCAGGTGCAACTTCCAATGGTCTCAATGAGGCAGATGTAAATTGGAAGATCGCGCAAGCATGCAAGGCTGAACTCGAGAAGTATCAGAATGTTCGCGTGTATATGACCCGTACGCAAAATGAACTGCCTGGCCTTATCGAGCGCGTTCGTCGTGCAGCTGAACAGGGCGCAACGGTGTTCGTGAGCATCCATATCAACTCTGCAACGCCTAGTGCTCATGGTGCAGAAGTTTGGTATCCGAACGATAGCAGCTATAACAAGGATGCGCATACGACTGGCAAGGAATTGAGCCAGAAGATCTTGAACGAGCTTACCGCACTGGGGCTTTCGGACCGTGGCATCAAAACAAAGGATACGCAAACTAACAGCAAGTATCCTGACGGCAGCGTGCGCGATTACTATACGGTCATCGCTAACGCGCGTGAGCGTGGCATTCCAGGCATCATCGTCGAGCATGCATTCATCTCGAATCCAGAAGAGAACAAGAAGCTTGCGGACGACGCGTTCTTGCGCCAGCTTGGTCAGGCTGATGCGCGCGGTATCGTCAAGACCTTCGACTTGCAGAGAAAAGGTGGCGCTTGGCAGCAGCAGGCTGATGGCACCTGGAAATATCAGTACACCAATGGTTCCTATGCGGTGAACACCTGGGTGACCGACAACAAGAAGCAGTACTGGATCGATGCGAATGGTACGATGGTCACCGGCGTGTGTGCCGTGGAGGGCAAGGTCTATCACTTCGATTCATCAGGCGTTCTGCAAACCACTGCTGGCTGGAAGCAGCTCAATGGCAACTGGTATTACTTTACGAAGTCGGGCGCTGCTCAAACCGGTTGGGTGAAATCGGGTGGCAAATGGTATTACCAGGACCCTGCGAGTGGGGTCATGAAGACCGGCTGGGTCGATGTTTCGGGCAAGAAATACTTCCTCACCGCATCGGGCGCGATGCGCAGCTCAACGGGCTGGTTCAACGATGGTGGTAACTGGTACTGGATCACTGGCTCAGGTGCGGCAGCAACCGGCTGGGTAAAGTCAAGTAGCAAGTGGTATTACCTGGATCCCGCGAGTGCGGTCATGAAGACTGGCTGGGTCGATGTTTCAGGCAAGAAGTACTTCCTCAATTCATCGGGCGCGATGCGCGGCAGCGGCTGGTTCAAGCAGGATGCTGGCTGGTACTGGATCACCGGCTCAGGCGCTGCAGCAACCGGCTGGGCAAAGGTGAAGGGCAAGTGGTATTACCTGGATCCTGCGAGTGCGATCATGAAGACCGGCTGGGTCGATGTTTCGGGCAAGAAATACTTCCTCAACTCGTCAGGTGCCATGCGCGGCAGCGGCTGGTTCAAGCAGGATGCTGGCTGGTACTGGATCACCGGCTCAGGCGCTGCAGCAACCGGCTGGGCAAAGGTGAAGGGCAAGTGGTATTACTTCGACTCTGCGAGCGCTCTCATGAAGACCGGTTGGCAGAAGGTTGACAACGATTGGTATTACCTCAATGCCAATGGCGACATGAAGACTGGTTGGTTCAAGCAAGGATCTACCTGGTATTACCTGAAGGGTTCTGGTGCCATGGCTGTCGGCTGGCAGACCGTTAGCGGCAAGCAATACTACTTCGATGCCGAGGGCAAGATGTTCACGGGCGAACATACGATCGACGGCAAGCCGTGCTTCTTCGACGCTTCGGGCGCGTTCATCGGCAACGGCACGCCTATCATGGGTGTCGCAAAGACGAATGCTGCTACGATGACCAATGCGTTCGTCCGTCAGCTCGCCTTGATGGGTAAATCGTACCCTTCTGATGTTCTTGGCGCAGGTGGTGCGCCTGATCCCGCAACCTTCTGCGCGATCATCTATGAAGAGGCAACGGCAGAAGGCGTGCGTCCCGAAGTGGTGTGGGCGCAAGTTATGTGGGAGACTGGTTGGCTGCAGATGGGCGGCGATGTGAAGCTTTCCCAGTACAACTTTGCGGGTCTTGGCGCTACAGGCAATGGTGTTGCTGGTGCAGGGTTCCCCGATGTGCGCACAGGCATTCGCGCGCAAGTTCAACATCTGAAATGCTATGCCTGCACGGATGCGCTGAACAACGATCGCGTTGATCCGCGGTGGTCCAGCAGTTTGCGCGGAAAAGCAAAGCTTGTTGAATGGCTCGGCATCCCCGAGAACCCGTTTGGTACGGGATGGGCTGCTAGCGCTGAATATGGCTATAATCTTCGCGGGCTAATGAAAGATAAGCTGGGCATTTAGCCTGGTTATGCGCTACAATGATTTCCACAATCTCGGCATTCGCAGCATCATCACACCATTCGTTCGAGATTGTCCAACGGAGAACATTTTGAGTATCGAGGCGGCTCGCGCATGAAGGCTTGGTCGTTTGAATGCTCGTTGTTCGTTCGTGGATAGTGCGCAGTAAGGGAACGCTGCTTTGCGCGGCGAGGGATCGACATGAAGGACTGTGGTTCGTACATGATGAAAAGAACTGAGATGGCATCGCACACATGGCTCAAAGTTGTGCTCTATGGTGCGCTTGCTTCATTGCTCGCGGCATTCTGCTTGATGGGCGCAAGCCAGATCGCATATGCAGATGTTGCGGAGGGCAGCAATCCTCCTACGCAAGGAACCACCACTCCTTCCGGGGCTACCGGTGAAGACAATGACAGTACTGGCAGCGGTAGCGCGACTGGTACCGATACGGGTTCAACGTCAACGGGTGGAGCAACTACCGAAAACACGGGCAGTGCGACCACCGGGGGCACTGCCGATAAGAGCCCAGACGCTACTACGAAGCCCGCAGATTCTTCAACGAATGATCAGACCACCACTCCCGATACTCAGAAACCTGAGAAAAAGCCAATCAAAGCAGGTTGGATGCAGGATGCCGATGGCACCTGGTATTACTTCACGAATCCGAATGCCAAGCCTGCTACTGGCTGGGTGAAATCGGGTGGCAAATGGTATTGGATGCAGCCCGAGAAGAATGGCGCAATGGCCACGAGCACCTGGATAACCGATCAGGGGAAACGCTATTACGTTAACGCTTCGGGTGTCATGGTGAAGGGCTGGTTCAAGCTTAGTGATGGCTGGTATTACGCGAACAAGTCCGGTGCTCAGCAGATGAACGGCTGGGTGAAATCGGGCAGCAAGTGGTACTGGCTGCAGGGCGATGAGCAGGGCCTCATGGCTGCTAACCAGTGGATCACCGATCAGAACAAGCGTTACTACCTCACGGGAAGTGGCGCTATGGCAACCAAGTGGTTCAAGATCGGAAGCGATTGGTATTACGCGAACAAGTCTGGCGCTCAGCAGACGAATGGTTGGCTGAAATCAGGCAGCAAGTGGTACTGGCTGCAAGGCGATGAGCAGGGCCTCATGGCTGCTAACCAGTGGATCACCGATCAAGGAAAGCAGTACTACCTCACCGGCAGTGGCGCTATGGCTACCAAGTGGGTCAAGAACGGTTCTGACTGGTATTACACGAACAACTCTGGCGCCCGTGTGATGAACGGCTGGATCAAATCCGGTAGCAAGTGGTACTGGCTGCAGGGCGATAAAGAGGGTCTCATGCTCGCTAATGAGATGAAGACCATCGAAGGCAAGCAGTACTCGTTCGCGGCTGATGGCGCAATGCGCGCCAATAGCCAAGTGAACCTCGGCAACGATGTGGCTGGCTATGCTTCTTCATCCGGTGCTGTTTCTCGCATCGGTGAATACAAAGACGGCAAGCTTGTTCTGACCGATAACGATGGTAAGATCCAAACAGGCTGGCAAAAGAAAGCTGGCAAGTGGTTCTATGGCGGCGAGGGCGGCGTAGCTCATGTTGGTTGGCTCAAGCTGGGCAAAACGTGGTATTACCTCGACAGCAGCGCTGCTATGGTAACTGGCACGCGCACGATCGATGGCAAGACGAACATCTTCGCTGCTTCAGGTAAATGGCTTGGAACCGATGCGATGGTCACGAAAGCTCAGGGCTATTCGAGCGGTACTCCCTGGTTGATCCTGGTCGATCGCGGACGTCATACGGTGGGTATTTTCCACGGCTCGAAGGGCAATTGGAATCTTGAGCAGAAGTTCTCTTGCGTAACGGGTGCGCCTGGTAGTCCGACCATCACAGGCACGTTCCGTACAACGGGCGGCAAAGCCATGTCGCTTACCACCGATAGCCGTGCTCGTTGGTGCACGCAGATCTCGGGTGGCTACTTCTTCCACACGATCCTTGCTTCCACGAGCGAACTCGGCCATAGCCTCTCTCATGGTTGCATAAGACTTGCGCCTGCGAATGCTCAGTGGATCTATCACAACATCAAAGGTGGAACCACCGTTTCGATCTATAACTAGTGGTTTGCAACATAACCCCGTAACCGAGCGCGTCTCTTTGTGAGGCGCGCTTTTGCTTGCCATTCAAAAGATTCTTATCGTATATGTTCAAAAAAATGCTATATTCAAAATAGTTGAACATCAAACACAAGTGAACACTTGCGATATGAAGAGAATCGGCCATGCTCACACGAAACGAATTTGAAGTCCTGGATAGCCTTAATGCGAACGCGCACATAAGCCAGCGCGACATCGCGCACGAAAAGGAACTATCTGTTGGTTCGGTCAATGCCGCATTCAAATCCCTTGTTTCCCGCGGGTTGGTAAGTGATGGAGCTCTTACTCAGAAGGGCGAAGATGAGCTTGCCCAGTATAAGGTCGACAATGCGATCATCTTGGCAGCAGGTCTTTCGCGCCGCTTCGCTCCGATCTCTTACGAGCAGCCCAAGGGCCTCCTTACGGTGCGCGATGAGGTATTGATCGAGCGCCAGATCAAGCAACTCAAAGAAGCGGGCATCGAGGATATCGCCGTGGTGGTCGGCTACAAGAAGGAGCTCTTCTTCTATCTTGAAGACAAATACGATGTCGATATCGTGGTGAACGAAGAATATGCGACGCGCAACAACAATTCATCGCTCAAGGTTGCGGAGAGCTTGCTCGGCAACACCTACGTTTGCTCCTCGGACGATTATTTCATCGAGAATCCTTTCAAGCCCTATGTGTGGAAGGCATTTTATTCTGCGCAGTATGCCGAAGGTCCAACCGAAGAATGGTGCATGGAAGTTGGAGCTGGTCAGCGCATTACCGGCGTGACCATCGGTGGCGAGAATGCATGGTATATGATCGGGCATGTCTATTTCGACCGCGCTTTCTCTGATCATTTCGTCGAAGTGCTCGAAGAGGAATATGATCTGCCAGCAACGGCACCAAAGCTTTGGGAGCAGATCTATGTCGATCATATCGACGAGTTCGATATGCGCATGAAGAAATACCCTTCGGACTACATCTTCGAATTCGACTCTCTTGATGAGGTTCGCAAATTCGATCCGTACTTCTTGGAAAACATCAACTCGAAGATCTTCGACAATATCGAAGCGGTGCTCAAGTGCGACAAGAACGATGTGAGCGATGTCTATCCTTTAAGCCAAGGGCTCACGAATCTCTCGTGCCATTTCCGCGTTGGCGAAGAAGAGTATGTTTACCGTCATCCCGGCGTGGGAACCGAAGAGCTCATCGATCGTCATGCCGAAAGCGTTGCGCAGCGAGCTGCAGCTCAGCTTGGTCTGGATGACACCTATATCCACGAAGATGAGAACGAGGGTTGGAAGATCGCCCGCTTCATCACAAACAGCCGTGCTCTGGATCCCCATGACCCCGAGCAGCTTGAGACCGCTATGAAGATGGCGCGTCAGCTGCACGAGCAGGATATCGAAGTTGAGCGCAGTTTCGACTTCTACGATGAGAGCCTTCGCTATGAGGAGCTCTTAGGCGGCCCTCAAGCTGCTGAGGCTATTCCTGGCTACAAGGCACGCGCGGAGAAGTTCGCTCGTCTTAAAGCATATGTGGAACAAGATAATGCTCCTGTCTGCCTTACCCATAATGATTTCTTCTACCTGAATTTCTTGCTCGATGAGAACGATCGTTACTACCTGATCGACTGGGAATACTCGGGGATGTCGGATTATGCAAGCGATTTCGGCACGTTCGTTGTCTGCTCGCAGCTCTCTGAAAAAGAGGCTCTGCAAGCGCTCGAATACTACTACGGCAGGAAACCTACGGAAGCTGAACTGCGGCACAACCTTGCCTATGTCGCCTTCGCGGGTTGGTGCTGGTATGGCTGGTCGCTCTACAAGGAATCGCGCGGCGAAAACGTGGGCGAGTGGTTCTACATCTATTACAAGTACGCAAAACGTTATTTGGAAAAGGCGCTTGCGCTCTATGAAGCAGCAGACGAAGACCAAAAGGAGAAGTAAATGAAGTACGGACTTATGAGTGGCTGCCTGTGGGCGCTCGACACCACGATCTTAGCCATTGCGCTTTCGATGGCTCCCTTCATCGACACGGTAGAGGCTATCGCGTTCGCCTCGATCGCGAGTGCAGCGCTCCACGATGTGTTCTGCGCGATCTGGATGTTCATCTATATGGGAGTGCGCGGCCGTCTGAAGGACACGGTTGCGGCGCTCAAGACACGCAGCGGTAAGGTGGTCATGCTGGGCGCATTGCTCGGTGGCCCGATCGGCATGAGCGGCTATGTGATCGCGATCAACAACATCGGTCCTGCCTATACGGCTATGATCTCGGCGTTCTATCCTGCGTTCGGTGCGCTCATGGCAATGCTGTTCTTGAAAGAGAAGATGCAGTTGAAGCAATTCATCGCGCTTCTTGTTGCGCTTGGTGGCATCTTCATCATGGGCGCGGTCACGGTCACGAACGACCAGTATGGCGATGCCGTGATCGGTCTTGTTTGCGCGCTCTTGTGCGTAGTGGGCTGGGGCTCTGAAGCGGTCATCTGCGCATGGGGCATGCGCGATGATGCTGTCGACAATGAGACGGCGCTGCAGATCCGCGAGACCACATCTGGCCTGGTGTATCTCTTCGTTGTGCTGCCAGTGTTCGGCGCGTGGTTCTTCGCGCTGCAAGCGGTGCCCACGCTTGGGACGGCCGTGGTTGCGCTCTCGGCACTCATGGGAACCGTGTCCTACCTGTTCTACTACAAGGGAATCGCCGTGATCGGTGCGGCAAAGGGCATGGCGCTCAACATCACGTACTCTGCTTGGGCGGTCGTGTTCGGTTTCGTGATCTTGGGTAATGTCCCTGGCGTTGTCGAGATCGTGTGCTGTTTCTTGATCATGGGCGGCACGGTGCTTGCGGCAAGCGACTGGAAGGAACTCTTCAGCCGCCGCAAGAAGAATGGATCGAGCAAAGATATCGAGAATGCTTCGAGCGCGGATGATAAAGGCCAGGGCAATCAGCTGCAAGCCCAAGCCCTCCCCGAGCTTGAAGGTTAGTGGAAGGCTCGGGAGAAAAGGGATAGTTCTGCGCGCGAAGGAAGAACTATAGGTACAATGAAGAGGTTGACCTATTGATTTCGATACGGAGCAGCCTTCATGTCTCAAAAGAGTGCAAGCATCATCATCCCTTGCTACAACGTCGAGAAGTATTTGCCACGATGCCTTGATTCATTGGTGGACCAAACGCTCGACGATCTTGAGATCATCTGCATCAACGATGGCTCACCTGATAATTGCCTTGCCATCTTGCGCGATTATGAGCAGCGCTATCCCGATACCATCGTGGTGATCGATAAGGAGAACGAGGGAGTATGGCGCGGGCGTCTCGATGCGATCGCGATCGCGCGCGGAGAATACATCGGCTTCGTCGATAGCGACGATTATGTGGAGCCAGATTTTGCAGAGAGGCTCTATACGGCGGCCAAAGAAAACGATGCAGATATCTCAGTGTGCGGGTTTCGCCGGGTGGATGTCGATACCGGCAAAACGCTGTCCACTGAAATGACCGAAGAGCGCGCATCATTCTTCGTGGAGCTTGAGCCACAACGTTTGCTCGAGCTCAATGGAGCACCGTGGAACAAGTTCTTCAGAGCCGAGATCTTGAAGAACATTCACGATTTCGAAAACCCACCGCGCATCTTCGACGATATGATGCTTCATCTGCTCACCTATCCGAAGGTGCGCAAAGTTGCGTTCACGCCTCATGCGCTCGTGAACTACATCATTCGCAACGATTCGATCATGACCACGATCGATAAGAGCAAGATCGAATCGACCTACGAAGCGATGCTCGAGGTCAAAGATGTGTATCTCAAAGAGGCAAGCGGCAAGCTCCTTTATTTTCTCGATGCGGCAGCGTTCCTTCATTTGGGGCTTTCGCTCATGTTTCGCATCTCGTACGACAAAACGGCTGATCTTCCAGCAGAGTTGAACTACAATCGTGCGTACCTCGACAAGAATTTCCCTACGTGGAATTCGAATCAGATCATCTCTGCACGTAATGCACGCAAGTATAAGGGTGCGCTACGTAAGACCTACTATGGGCGCATCATCTACAATTCAGGGCTGATGGGCGTTGCGTTGCAGGCATATCGCGCCATGATCAACGCAGGTCACGATATCAAATGGTAGGAGCCTTTCGCTTCATGCGCACCCTGCGCAAGTGAAGAGACCTTGAACGAGCGTTGAACCTCAGTGTTCAGCTCGAGCACAGGCTTAGTCGAGCACTTCGCCCTCTTTAAGGAATACTTTCACCGAGTGCGGGATACGTTCTTCTTCTGGTGGAAGCGTTCGCCAGTCTCCATAGCAAGAAGAGAGCACCTCGTCATAGCAGGCTGGAACGCAGTATTCTCGGTCTCCAAACGGCAGAAGAGCTGGTTCGAACCATGCTTTTGGCAGCGGCTTCTCTCGCTCGGTAACGCCAAGGATCTCCGTGTAGCTTGATCGGTCGCGGTTGTCCCAATCCAAAACAGCGCGGTCCATCTTCTTGGCATAGTGAATTGCCCCCTTGCGGCGATAGCAGGGAACGAGGATCTTCTTCGCCAAACGCGCAAAAGGGGTAGCTCCTTTTTTGGGATCTGAGGCTGCGAGCATTCGTGCGGTGTTCCAATATCCTATACGTTTGAATAGCTTGTCGGCATCTAAGGGCATGTCATCAAGAGGGAATATGTCGATCCACGCTCCCAATTTTTCTTCGCCCTCGGAATATTCCTCATCGACGAGCGTTCGCGTGTCCATGATGCGAGCAAAGGGAAAGCGGCATGTTTCATTCCGGCAATGAACGAACTGCGACGTATCGCGCAGGCGCCATCCGTTGAATTCAGAGAACAGGATCTCAAAATCCTTGCGTGGCATCATAACGTCGACATCATCGTCCCAGGGAATGAATCCCTGGTGGCGAGCAGCCCCGATCAGCGTTCCGTAAGCCAAGTAATAGCTCAGGCCGTGCGATTCACAGATGTCTGCGAATTCTTCAAGAAGCTTGGTCTCGACCCGTTGGACTTCTTCGCGACTCAATTCTTTCATTTGATCCATCCTCGTCTGGAGATCTTTCTATGCTCTTAAGAGGTTCAGCGCCCACTTGAAGCGCTTGAGGTTCGTTATGCTGTATATGGCGCAAATGACCGCCACGACCACCCATGCCGTCCAGAGGGGAAGAAGCGCAGTAGCTATCGCAAAACAGATCGTGACAACGATCGAGCCTGCCATCGAACTGACCTTTTGTACCTTGAACTCTCGTCCGATATACCATTCGGTATACAGAGAGCGAACGATCACTGCCAAGACGGCCCCTCCAAATACGATACCGATCGAATGAAACCAGAACGTTCCAACGACCGCGAACAGCGCACTGATGCCCAACGTAGCGATGTTGATCGCTAAAAGACGGCTCTCTTTGCGCAACACCCACAAGAAGGTATTACCTACTACGCCCATCCTGCTGTTGAATATGCACAAGGGCATGAGCAGCGCGAAGAAGGTAAAGCTCGCTTCATACTGTGGCAGCCACCAGGTAAGCAGAGCTGCCATAGGAGCATAGAGGACATAGGTGAGAGGTAGGAGCACATCGAGGGCATTGCTTGCTGCCAGATAGAAATTGACCGCTTCGTCCTTCTCGGCCTGGCGAAGTGCGGGGAAGAGGACCATGCTTGCTTGCGATACGAGCGTCATGACGAAAGAAGTGATCGAAACAGCCAAGGAAACGATACTGAACTCTTCGATACCCCAGTTCGCGTCCACCATGAATCGGGCAATACCCAAGATCAACGATCCCGCTATGGTTGAGAGCAAGAGCTTGCTGCCAGCCCTGATGCTCTTCCAGGCCAAACGGAATGAAGTTTGGATGTCGACAAGGCCAGCATGGAGGAAGTCGCGGCCTTTCCATAAGGAGAATCCTAGTGAAGCCAAGCGGGCAATGGCGTAGAAGAAAACATAATGCCTGAAATCGGAATCGCCCGTAACGAGCATTACCAGAAGAGGCGCAAGAAAACACGTGCAATTGATTATGGTCGAGATCGAATAAAGCTTCGATTCGTTCATCGCTTGGAAAAGATATCCAAAGAAGTTAGAGCAGTTGTTAAGGAGAAGATAGACTGCCGTCATCAGAATGACGAAGGAGCGATCGCCATCGAACACCCCTGAAAGCGCTACTGCAACGATGATGCCTGCGAAGATGAATTGGTAGCCGCATTCGACCCAAAACTGAGAGGCAAGTTGCTTTTTGTTCGTTTCGTCCCTTCGCTTGCCTCCCTCGATGAGGTACACGCCATCATTCAAGCCGAGCGTAAAGAGCGACAGATAGGTGGTATAGAAGATGAAGAGCTGCCAATAGCCGAAGTCTGCAACACCGAGCAATTTCGGCACGATGAGCGAGGTCAAAAGACCGACGAGCGTACTGAGGCCTTGGGCGCCTAACGCAACAGAAAAATTTGAAAGAATGGACCGGTAATCCATAGGTGATGCTGCCCTTTAACACGTCTACTCGTTTGCGTTTGGTTGCCTTGATCGCAACGAGATAGCCTTGCCTCGCGCTCGTCTCTTCTCTGTGCTTGTTCGCACATACCTAGTCTAGCGTATCGTTTCCAAGGAGCATCGAAGAGGATATTCGGCAAAGAGCGATTCGGCATAACTTATGCGGTATATTTATAGATGCATTTCTCGATATGGAAGTAGGCAATCCTTTGGCAGACCAAGACGATCTTCACCTTATCAAGCAGTTCGAACTTGAGCTGCTCGATGAGTTTCTGCGTATTTGTAAAAAATATGACCTGCAGTATTTTCTTGCTGGCGGTTCTTGCCTAGGGGCGGTGCGTCACGGAGGCTTCATACCGTGGGACGATGACATCGATATAGGAATGCCGCGAGAAGATTACGACCGGTTTTGCGAGGTCGCAGCTAGCGAGCTCGATGATAGGTTCACGCTGCAGAATTATCATACAGAGCCTAACTGCGGATTCGTGTTCGGCAAGATCAGGCGGAAGAATACCATCTACTCCGAAAAATACTCTGCTCATCTCAACATGAGCCAAGGAGTCTGGATCGACCTTTTCCCCTATGACGTGCTTCCCGATGAGGAGAACGATCAAAAGAAGCTGTATGAAAAGATCGAGTTTTGGAAAAATCTCTATATCGTCCGTTGCGGATACAAATTCCCTGAAAATGGCGGGAGTTCGCGAAAAGTTCTGTATCGCATCGCCAAGATCGTGAGCATTTTCTTCTCGAAGAGTTACTTGATAAACAAGATCGATGGCTTGCGCAGGCAGTTCGATGAAGGGAACGGATGCGACGTTATACCCTATGGGGGGGCGCATTCTTTTGAGCAAGAGCGCTTGAAAAGGGCCACGATCGAAGACTATGTCCCTATCGAATTCGAAGGGCGAACCTGTAACATCTTGGCAGACTACGATACTTATCTGACGGATTTTTACGGAGACTACATGAAGCTTCCTCCTGAAAGTGAACGAGGCGGTTTTCACAATATGTTGGAATTTCGGGTTCTCGATGGAGAATGAAGCACGGAGTGAAGAAATCACCGCACTGCGATGCTTCACGCGAGATTTGTAAGACATAATTATGGTATGCGTTATAAGGAATCTGAGAAATGGATGCGATGAAAGGACCAGGCATGCTTTTTGCGGCAATTCTTGCTGGTGGTAGGGGCTCGCGCATGGGTAGCCAGGATAAGCCCAAGCAGTATTTACTGCTCAATGAAAAGCCGATCATTATCTATACGGTTGAGAAATTCATCACCTTTTCTGAGATAGAAGAAGTGCTCGTGCTTTGTCCTGAGAACTGGATCGAACCCACGAAAGATATCTTGAAGAGCCATTTTGGCAACGATCCGCGCATCAAAGTGCTTGCTGGCGGCGTTACGCGCAACGATACCATCATGAATGCGATCGATTACCTCGATGCAAACTACGAACTCGATAACGAGGCGGCGCTCATCACACATGATTCAGTTCGTCCCTTTGTCACGTACCGCATCATCGAAGACAACATTCACGCGATGGAAGAATACGATATGTGCGATACGGTCATGCCTTGTACCGACACGATCGTTGAGAGCATCGATGGCGAGATCATCACGAACATTCCCGACAGAAGCCATCTGTATCAAGGTCAAACGCCGCAAACATTCAAGATCAAGAAGATGCAACAGGTCTTCAATTGCCTGACCGAAGATGAGAAGAGCGTGCTTACCGATGCGTGCAAGATCTTCACTACGCAAGGCGAACCGGTAAAGCTGGTAAAGGGTGAGCCGTTCAATATCAAGATCACCTATCCTTCGGATTTGAAGATCGCACACGCGCTCCTCGGGATGGAATAGCAATGCTCAACGCAGTCTATCAACTTACAGCGCCACGGCGTATCGAGGTCGCGATCGTTGATGAGTCCATCACCGATGAATCTCTCATCGTTCGTCCGCGCTTGCTTTCGATCTGCCATGCCGATCAACGCTATTATCAGGGAACGCGTCCGCCCGAGATCATGACACAGAAACTACCGATGGCGCTTATTCACGAGGGGCTCGGCGAAGTCGTTGAAGATCGAACGAATACCTTCCAACCAGGCGATATGGTTGTGATGATTCCGAACATCCCCTGTGAGCAGGATTCCTATAGAGCCGAGAATTACCTACGCACGAGCAAGTTCCGCGGAAGTTCGACCGACGGTTTTATGCAAGAGCTGATCGTCACTACTCCCGATAGGGCAGTTTTGGTGCCTGAAGGCGTCGATCCTTATGTGGCTGCCTTCACTGAATTGGTATCGGTATCTATGCATGCGGTGAGCCGCTTTATTCGATTCAGCCACGATAGCCGTTCCACGATCGGTATATGGGGTGACGGGAACCTCGGCTACATTACGGCGCTCATGCTCAAAAAGATGCTGCCGAGTTCACATGTCTGCGTGTTCGGGTTGAACGATTTTAAATTGTCCGACTTTACGTTCGTGGACGCGACCTATCATACGACCCAGATTCCGCCTGATCTTAAGATAGACCATGCGTTTGAATGTGTCGGAGGGCTGGGTTGTAGTGCTGCGATCGACCAGATCATCGATCGCATTCAGCCTGAAGGGACGATCTCGCTTCTGGGCGTCTCGGAGAATCCGGTGCCGATAAACACACGCATGGTGCTCGAAAAAGGGCTACGCATGTTCGGAAGCAGTAGAAGTGGACGAGATGATTTTGAAGCAACGATCGATCTCTATGCAACTGACCCTTCGGTCGTTTCGTATTTGCGTCAGATCATAGGTCAGGTCGTGCGCGTGAGCGATATACCTGATATCGATGAAGCGTTCGAAGCAGATATCAAAAAGGCGGCAGGTAAGACGATCATGGAATGGCGCATATAGCGGTTGAGGCGATCTACCTTTAAAGCAATACGATATGGTTACGTGAATAAAGGGACGTTCAATCCAGTATAATGTAGGGTTAGTTATAGATTCAGCGCTGTATGATCATTCAAAGGAACCTAGTGAAAACACTGCTCATCATACCTGCTTATAACGAAGAGGAATCGCTCAAAGCAACTATCGATTCGGTGCAAAAAGAAGCGCCAGATGTCGATTTCCTTATCGTTAACGATGGGTCGAGCGATGGAACCGAGCGGGTCTGTCGAGAAAACCACTATCCCTTCCTGGATCTTGCGACCAACCTCGGCTTGGCAGGTGCCTTTCAGGCTGGCTTGAAATATGCCTATCGTCATAACTACGATTGCGCGATTCAGTTCGATGCTGACGGGCAACATCTTCCTGAGTACATCGCCGAACTGCGCGATGCGGTCAAGATCTATGACATCGCTATAGGATCGCGCTTCATCGATCAGAAGAAGCCCAATTCGTTGCGTATGTTCGGAAGCAATTTGATCCAGTGGTCGATCAAGGTCACTACGGGGAAGAACATCACCGACCCCACTTCAGGCATGCGGGCATTCAACAAGCGCATGATCGCCTATATGGCCAACGGGCTCAACTATGGTCCTGAACCCGACACGGTTTCGTATCTCATTAAGCGCGCTGGAGCAAAAGTTGTCGAAGTGCCCGTTGAAATGCAGGAACGTGTTGCAGGCGAGAGCTATTTGAAGCCCTGGAGCTCTGCGATGTATATGATGCGCATGGCTATCTCGATCCTCTTTTTGCAATTCTTCCGCAAGAAGATCGGGGGCGATAGCCAGTGAGCCTTGTTCTTCGCATCGGTCTTATCGTCGTTTCTATCCTCACGCTCATCTTCATTACGCGTAAAGTGCGCAATGCGCAGGTGAGGCTCGAAGATTCGATCTTCTGGTTCTGCGTTGCTGGCTTGTTGCTTATCTTGAGCATCTTCCCGCAGATCTTCTATGTTATCTCCGATTTTGCCGGGATCATCTCTCCTGCGAATCTGGTGTTCCTGCTCTTCATCTTCATCCTACTCATCTTAGGGTTCAATCTCAGTGTTCATCTTTCTCAGACTGATACGAAGCTCAAGGAGCTCACGCAACAGCTCGCGATCGAGAAATTCGAGCGCTATTGCAACGACCGTGAATTGCAGGTTGCCCAAGATGAAGCTGAGCAAGCGAACATGCAGACAAATGTCGCCATCGTAGAAGAAACCGTCATCATAGACGAGCGCTAGGAAGAGGTTCTTATGAGCAACCATTCGCCTCTTGTGAGCGTTCTTGTTCCGATATGCAATGTTGAGCGTTATTTGAGGAAATGCCTTAAATTCTTGGTGCGTCAAACGCTCGAAGATATCGAGATCATCTGCATCGACGATGGATCGACCGACGCTTCCCCTCAGATCTTGGCTGAATACGCAAAGAACGATGCGCGCATCAAGGTCATCACCAAACCGAATTCAGGCTATGGCGACTCTATGAACAAGGGGCTTGAGCTTGCGCAAGGCGAATACATCGCCATCGTGGAGTCTGACGATTTCATCGACGAAGATGGGCTTGAGCGCATGGTCACGCTTGCGCAAGACAACGATGTTGAGGTCGTCAAGACCAACTTCTACACGCATATGAGCGGCATCGACTATCACGAGGATCCGATCCTGCCCAATCTCGAACATTGTTCATGCGGTGTTGTTCTCGATCCGCGCGAAAAACAGGATATTTTTCTGACCCAGCCTGCTATCTGGAGCGCGCTGTATCGACGCGATTTTCTCACAAGCAATAAGATCGACTTCTTGCCTACACCAGGAGCCTCTTTTCAAGACACCTCGTTCAATTTCAAAGTGTTCGCTTGTGCTCGTCGTGTTTTCTTGAGCAATGAAGCTTGCCTTCACTATCGCATCGACAATACGAACTCTTCGGTCAAATCGCTTGAGAAAGTCTTCTGCATTTGCGACGAATATGCCGAAATGTGGCGCTTTTTGGAAGAGCGCGGGTTGCTCGAAACGCTCGGGAAACGTTTGGCGCAAGTGCAGTACGGAGGTTATCACTGGAACCTTCATCGCCTTACGCCCAACTTGCAGTATCCGTTCTACCAGCGCTTCGTAGAGGATTTTCGCCAGCTGCAAGAGCGGGGTCTTCTGGATGAGGCGGTATTCGACGAAGCGGTATGGCAAGTGCTATCGAGCATGCTTGAAGATAGCGAAGGCTTCTTCCAGGAGCATCTTGGCCCGATCCCTGTTGAGCGGTCATTTGCGGTCATCTTCTCTTCTTCTGAGCCAAAGGCAGCGCAAAAAGCACTGCGTAAGCTTACCGCGGTGCTTTCGCAGCATGACGAACTAATCTGTCTTTACGATGCGCATGACGCAGCCTTTACTGCGATGATCGTAGAAGCCCATGCGCAGGATGCGCGTATTATTGACGGGATGCAGCTTGTCGAGAGCGAAACGTTCAAAACGATCGAGAGCAAGAATATTCGAGGTCGAGAATTCGTGGCGCTCGACCTGCCGGATCTTCGCACAAAATCGCTTCAGCGTGTGATCTCTTGGGTCAAAACAGGTATGGCTGATCAGCTTGTTTGCGAAGGCGCGATCGGCTGTTGCTATGAAACGCGCGATCTTGCCGATGATGCGCGTGTGCTGCTCTGTGGCCTTTTGGCAGGAGGCTTCTATAGCAAAACAGGCTTTCAGAAGGAAGACTCGAGCTACTATCCTGCCCTGATCGCGCGGACGAGCCATTTTACCGAAGGCGCACTGCAAGCGAGCAAGAAGGACTATCTTGCGGCAAGGTCTGCATTCGATGGGCTGATCGAGTGGCTCTTCGCCGATGAGGCTTGCAAGACGGACAGAGACCTTTTGCGTCGTATCTATACGAGTGTTCTCGTGCCGCTTTGGGCGGAGCTTCTCAGAATCTATGATGCGCTTAGCTATAACGAGCGAACTGTGTTGGGCGCGAAGCCCTCTTCGCTCGATTATCCAGCACTCGAGATCGCCAAAGGGGGCGCGCCCGCGGACCAGGCAGGCGCACAAAACACTTCTGATCCAGAGCTGAGCGTGATCATTCCGGTCTACAACGCAGAAGACTATGTGCTCACGTGCCTTGAATCCGTTCTCGGACAAGAGGGCGTTTCGATCCAGGTTATCTGCATCGATGATGGCTCGAGCGATCGTTCGCTTGCCATCATGGAAGAGATCGCTCAGGTCGATGATCGATTGAGCGTGTATGCGGAGCTGAATGGCGGAGCAGGTGCGGCGCGCAATCGTGGCATCGATATTGCTCAGGGACGATACTTGGCCTTCATCGATCCTGATGATTATTACCCGTCATCTTCGTCGCTTGCGCAGCTTTATGCGGCGGCCCTTCAGAATGAAGCGAAGATGTGCGGCGGGTCCTTCATCTCGTTCCTCCCCTCGGGAGAGGTGACCCTGTCTTACTACGGCGATGAGACGCCCTATACCATCAAAGAGGCAGGGTTCAGTTCTCTTGAACAAGATCAGTTCGATTATGGCTGGATACGTTTCATCTATCAGCGCGAACTCTTTTCCGAACAGGGCTTACGGTTCCCGCTGTATCGCTGGTACGAGGACCCGGTCTTCTTCGTCAACGCGCTTGCTCTGGCAGGGGAGTATTATGTGATCCCCGAACCGGTCTATTGTTATCGCGAAGATTATAAAGAGCCGTCTTGGTCGGCTGTGAAGATCCGCGATATGCTCGCAGGCATTGCGCACAACCTTGTCTTTGCGCAGAGAAACGACTTGGATGGGCTGTATACGAGATTGATCTATCGGATCGATTACGACTACGGCAAGGCTATCCTTGATGCGATCGATGATGAAGAGGTCCTTGCACGCATCACTGATATCCAAGGGTCGCTCGAGGTCGATCGCGTGGCGTACTTGAAAGAGAAAGGATACGAGGTCTATATCCTCAAGCCGCTCTATTATCGCGTTTGTGCTGAACGAAAGACAGCGGTGCGGCGTCTTGCCGAAAAGCTCGAAGCAAGCGGGCTGTATAAGACGATGCAGACGCATTACGAACGATTCCGAAAAAGGCGTTAGGAAACGATAGCGCAATGATCCCTGAATTCATACTGTCATGCATCGTGGTAGCATTCGTCCTCTACCTGCCAGGATTCTTCATTCTCAAAGCAACCCGTCTTTCGCAGTGGGAAGCTTTTGCGTTCGCTCCTTTTGTCTCGATACCAGCTTATTGCATCCTCGGGATCGTATATGAGAAGGCAGGTTTGAGTGCTAGTGCTCTGAGTATCGGATTGCCTGTTTTGATCGTGAGCCTTGTTGTGCTCGGCGTGAGCGCTGGTCATAAAAGAACGCAGCGCCAAAAGACAGCAAGTGCGCAGGCCTCCCTGCAGAGTAGCCTCGGGTTCTACCCATTGCTGTATATCGGTGTGGGGCTTGCGGTCTATTCCTTCTTCTATTTGAGCTCGATGCCAACGCTTGGGCACGTTGCTGAAACCTACGATAACGTGTTCCACTACAACCTCATCCGAAGCTTTGTGGAATCGGGGGCATGGTCTTCGCTCGATGGATCGGTCTATCTCGATGAAGGTGCGAATTATCCCTACGCCTTCTTGTCACATGAGTTCTATCCTGCTGCTTGGCATACGATAAGCAGCTTTGCCGTTTCGCTCTTCAACGTGCCCGTTGGGGTTGCTGCGAATGCGACCAATTGCGTTTTCATCACGTGTGTCTTCTCGCTTTCGAGCTGCTTGTTCTTGAACAGACTGTTCAAGTCAAATCATCTTGCATTGCTCATCGGAGCGTTTGTCACCTTCGCGTTCGGCGCGTATCCTTGGGTGATCTTGGCGCATTGGCCGCTGTATCCGAATCTGGTTTCGACCGCTTTCGTGCCGCTGCTCTGCTTTACGTTCATGCAGGCAGTTGGCGTGAGCACTCCCAAAAAGCAGCGTGCGGTATATGTGGTCTTGTTCGTGCTGGGCGTTATGGCGATAGCGTTCTG
Organism: uncultured Eggerthella sp.; assembly: GCA_958409415.1. Lineage (GTDB taxonomy): Bacteria > Actinomycetota > Coriobacteriia > Coriobacteriales > Eggerthellaceae > Anaerotardibacter. Next base: position 71,221 of record CATYMO010000005.1, read on the forward strand.
CCAACCGAATGCTGTCTTCGTTGCGATGGTCATCCTTGCTCCCTACGTTGTTTATGAAGGGTCGAAGGCCATCGCGCAGTATTTTGCTCGAAGAAACGCAACAGCGAACAAGCAAGAGAAGCCAAAGCGCGCGCGGATCATCTCAGGGATCATCCTTGCGCTGCTCATCCTTGCGTTCTGGTTTTTGCTCTTCAAGCTTCCCTTCCTGCAATCGACGGTCAATTACTATTGGCCTCCCCTCATGAGCGTAACGCAGGCGATAGCAAGCTCGATCAGCCTTTCCCTTGCGTTGCCGTTGCCTCAATATGTCTTGGGCGTCATGGTCTTGCTCGGTATCCTCTACATCGTCGTGAAAAAACGGCGCTTGGCGTGGGTCATTGTCTCGTATGCTTTGGCTGCGTGCATCTTCATCGCGGCAGCCTCGTTGGGCAATTGCTGGCTCAAGCATTTTCTGGCGGGCTTCTGGTACACCGATCCGTATCGTGCAGCAGCGCTCGTTGGGGTAGCTGGTATTCCTTTGGCCGTTGCCGGCCTTTATGCTCTGGTGAGGATCGTTCAAAAGGTCTTGGCGACCTTGCGTCCTGCGCACGCAGAAGGTCGACAAAACAAGATCGCAGCTGGGATCGTCATCGCGCTCGTTTGCGTTGCCATCTATTCTCCCGTTGCGCCTGGCAACCTGCCGTTCTTCAAGCATGTGCAGAACATCACGGCAACTCACGCAGGGCGCGAGATCGACGTTCCCTATACCGATACCGAAAAGAATTTCGTCGATAGAGTGAACGAATTGATCGATGAGGACGATGTTGTTCTGAATCTCCCTTACGATGGCTCGATGATGGCCTATGGCTTGAGCGATCTGCCCGTTTACTATCGATCGATCGCTGGCTATGGAAGGACGAACGAGTCAGAACAGGGCGCGCTCATGCGCGAGCAGCTTTCTTCGCTCGCAACCGATGAGCAGGTGCAGGAGGCGGTTCGCGAAACGGGTGCGGATTATGTTTTGATCATGGCCAATGGCAAGGATCAGATGAATTTCACGAGCGCCTATGATCCTGAGCTGTGGAGAGGGATCGAATCCATCAACGAGAACACTCCTGGTTTCGAGCTGGTGCTTTCCGAAGGAGATAAGAAGCTCTACCGAATCGTTTCTCCCTATTAAGCATGCTGTTTGCAGGGCGCTTCGAACGTATGCGGTGTTTGTTATGATGGTTCAGAAAACGAAAGGGTCCGAAAGGACGGAGCGTACACATGAGTTTAGTTCGCCATACGTTGTCAAATGTCATTCTTCCTACGTCCGCTGATCCACTTGGCGGATGGGATCTGTATTGCAAGCACGAACCCCTAAGCGCCGATCTTGCGGATCGTGCTGCGGAAGCTGTCTTGGGAGAAGGTCTTTCTTTTTCGGGGACGCTTGACTTCTTCACCTATTTCAATGCTTGCTCGCTCGAGAAGTGGAAGCGCTATGCGCAGATCGAGGAAGTTACGCTCGAGCTTGTCGTTGACGATCTGAATTGCGTGATCGGATGGGTCGGCCGCTCGGAAGGGGATGCAGCAACGCAGACGCTGGTGAGCGGTTCGCGTTTGTCGTATTTCGCGTGCGAAGAAACCGAACAGGGGCTCTATCGCGTTACGATCCCTGTGCCGAAGACCGACAAACAGGTGGTGGGGTTTGTGCTGCAGGCGCGTGAAGCCATCTGCCTTAAGAGCGGCGTGTACTATACGATGGTCGATGAATCCCAGGTCAATCCCGTTGTTCTGGCGCTCTGCACCACCACTTTCAAGAAAGAAGATTACATCATTCCCAATATCGAGATGGTGAAAGAAGAGATCATCGGATCCGATGAGCCGATCGCTTCCCATTTTCAGATGTTCGTTATCGACAATGGCCAGACGCTCGATGGAGAGGCGCTCAGCACCGATCAGGTGCACGTGATCCCTAACAAGAACGTGGGCGGATCGGGCGGATTCGCTCGTGGCATGATGGAAGCGATGGCAAGCGATACGGGCGTTACCCATGTGTTGCTCATGGACGATGACGTGAGCGTGTCGACCGAATCTATCAAGCGCACGTTCAATCTGCTCTCTTTGTGCAAGGGCAAGTATCTTGAAGCATTCATCAATGGTGCCATGTTGCCGATCGAAGAACCGCATCGTCTGTTCGAAGACGTGTCCTATGTGAGACGTTCTGGTGGCTATTGTTCCATCAAGAAGGACCTGATGATGAACGAGGCTGCGGATATCGTCCAAAATGAGGCGATCGACGTGGAGGTTCCCAACACGTATGGAGCGTGGTGGTTCTGCTGTATCCCGGTGAAGCGCATCCAAGAAGTTGGCTTGCCACTGCCACTGTTCATTCGTTGCGACGATGTGGATTATGGCATTCGTTCCCAGCCGATCTATATGACCATGAATGGCATTTGCGTCTGGCATGCTGGTTTCGAAGACCGCTTCCGTCCTTCGGTCGACTGCTACCAGTACATTCGAAACTACCTGATCACCATTGCGGTCAACCAAATGCCCAACGAGAAGTTCTTCATGGCGCGCATCATGCGCGATGTCCATCTCAATATGCGCTTCATGGCCTATGACACCGTTGAGCTCATACTGGATGGGTTGGCAGACTATCTTAAAGGGCCGGAGTTCATCATGCGTCCGAACGGCGATGTGATCATGCAAGAAAAGGGCAAGAAGAACGAGGTCATGATGCCTTACGAAGAGCTCGATCTTGAGTGCCTTTCGAGCGTGCCGGCAGGCAAGGAGCTCCAGGCGAAGGAGTTCACGCCAAAGGCGCAGTTCATCAAGTTGTGGCGTACGTTGCCTTACGACCGTCATCTTGTGCCGCAAGCATTGTTGCGCGATCGTATGGGTAGAGCCATCTACACTTCTGCTGCGCATCTTGCCGTGGATTCTGCGCTCACGACCCGTATCGCAGCGGTCGACCACCACGGCGAGGTCGCTGCCATCCGCACGATCGATCACGATCGTTATCGTGCGCTCATGGATCGTTGGCATGCGCTCCAAAAAGACTATCGCAAGCGCGGCAAGGCAGTGCGCGAAGCTTATGCTGCTGCCAAGCCAAAGCTCACGTCTTGGGAGTTCTGGAACGACTATCTAGGTACCGACCTTCACCCCAACCAGGACTAGCTCATGGATCTTACGAACACGCGCATCCTTATCTCGCATACCACGATCGCGCAGGTCATGGGCTCCACGATCGTGACCGCACAGCTAGCGAGTTGTCTGAAGCGCAAAGGCGCCGAGGTGCTGGTGTTCGCATCAACCTTCGAAGGTTCCTTGAAAGAGATGTTCGAGCGGGATGACATTCCCGTTATCACTGATGAAGAGGCGGATCTCGATCTCTATTCGTTCGACTATGTATGGGTCAATTCGCAGGTTTTGCCGTTTGCGTTCGTGCGGGCATTAGATGCGTTCAATGCAGCCTCGGAACAAGAGCAAGAGGAGCGTTTGCCGAACCTGCCGCGTTTCATCTTCAATCATATGGGGGCGATGGAAACGGTATGCGATGAATACCCCTACATTCCGCTCCTTGAAGAGTCGATCGCTTCGCTTGAGGTGTATGTTTCGCCCGAAGCACGTGATGCGATGCAGCCGTTCTACGATGAAGCGCTGAACGAAGGTATTCCCCAGACGATTTTCCCCAATCCGGCGCCTTCCGAGTTCGCTTTCGACCGCCCGGTCCCTGCAAAGGGAGCGCGCCCTCAGTCGGTCCTCTGCGTTTCTGGCCATATGCCAGCTGAAGTTGGCGAAGCGCTGGAGCTTTTGCGAGAGCAAGGTTTGAGCGTCCACCATATCGGTCTGGGAGCGGATGAGCGTGAGGTCACCCCCGAGGTCATTCAGGGCTTCGATGTGGTGATCACCATCGGCAAGACGGTTCAGTATTGCATGCTCTCTGCCACACCGGTCTTCGTCTACGACTATCTGGGAGGTTTCGGCTATTTGGATGCCGAGAACATCGAGCGCGCTCGCTATGCGAACTTCTCGGGTCGCGGGGGCGTGAAGATGACGGCTGAAGAGATCGCAGAGGCGCTTTTGCGCAACTATGAAGCAGCAGCAGCCTATTTCTTCTCGCAGCGTGAAGCATGGCGCAAGCTCTATAGCCTTGACGAGTGCGTCGATGAAGTCTTCGCTCTCGCTCAGCCGCGCGAGGCGCTTTCGTTCCCCTATCTGGGCTATACGAAGGTGTTATTGCAGCAAGAGCGATTCGCCGTGCGCTTTTGGCGGACATGGGCTGAGTACCATACGCTTTTCGCGTGGACCGAGGACAGTCGAGAGATGATCGATCAGCTGGTGAGCAGCATCGAGGACATCAAGGGCAGCATGAGTTTCAAAGCGGGACGAGCTATTACTTCGCCTGCCCGTCTCGTGCGCGACCTGCTCAGTCGCAAGCCTGAATAGCCCGAGCTGCTTCGAGCGCCTTCCCGAGCAATTCCTGATCGTTCTTGTTGGAGCGCGTTTCGCCTCCAACAAAGGTAAGGGTTTCGATGTTCGTTGCATGATTGGCAACGAAATCCATGATGTTCGCAACGCTATCTAAGCTTTGAGAATCCTCGAGCCAGATGAACGCATGGTGCAATCCTGCATATGCTCCCACCGCAAGGATGTCGTAGAGGCTCCAGATCGAAGAGATGACGGCCTCGCCTTCAGGAGCAAGACCTTGCTCGATCTGCCAATCGTTGATCATGCGGCTTGCGTCAAAGAGGTTCGCGCCCACGATCCTGACAACATCAAGACCGTACGCTTTGTAATAATCGATAAGATCGAAGCTCAGTCCGCCCAGCGAGATCAGCCGATCGAAGCGCTTTGCATCAACGAGCTCACGGACCTCTTCGGTAAGCTGATTGTTGCCAACGCTGAAGAAGAGCGGGCACTTCTGCCCATAGATGAAGGGCATGAAGGAAAGCACGTCGCCGATGCAGCCATCGTAGGTGATGAAGGCGGTATCGCTCCATCCACTGCCGTATTCGGTGCCGGCGCGATACACGGCCATCGTGAGCTCTTGCAGGGTCTTTCCTGGTATCTGGTGGAGGGTCGCACCGGTCAGGCTTGAAAGCTCTTCAACGACCCTGTTCGAGATGAAAGATTCTGAACCTATGATGAAGAGTTCTTTGACATTGCACTCTTCAAGTGCACTTCTTGCTTCATCGGGAATACTGCCGTGCTTCACCAGAAGAAGCGCTGATTCCAATGAGCCAGCAAGGGTGTTCGCAAGCAGACACGAAGAAGCGTCTTCGCCTGAGGCGATAACTGCCGACGAGTTGCTCGAAAACGTGAACGAACGTGCGAAAAGCTGAGCGCTGATGCTGTAGCGATCCTTGCCAGAGATGGTTTGGATGCTCTCTTCGCGGGGTTCGAGCGGGCTCATCATCATGTCGTAGACGCGCGCCTCGGCTTCTTTGCTTCCTACACGGCCTCCGATCGAGCGATAGATATCGCACACTTCATCTGCTGGACCGATCATGCGGGTGTGGCCTTTTTCGATCCAGATCGCCTTGTTGCAGAGGCGTTCGATCTGGTCGCTATTGTGCGAAACGATGAGCACCGTAACGCCGTAGTCGCGGATCAAGCTTTGGATGCGTCGTTCACATTTCTGCTGGAACATGAAGTCGCCAACGGAAAGGACCTCATCCACGATAAGGATGTCGGGCACGATCACCGTGGCGATCGCAAACGCCACGCGCGCGACCATGCCCGAAGAGTAGTTCTTCATGGGCATATCGAGGAACGGGCGGATCTCGGCGAAATTCACGATCTCGTCGAAGTGCTCATTGATGAATTCCTTCGAATAGCCCAAGAGCGCGCCATTCAGATAGATGTTCTCACGCGCAGTGAGCTCGAGGTCGAAGCCTGCTCCCAGTTCAATGAGCGGAGCGATCGAGCCGTTGATGCTGCAGGTGCCTTCACTTGGATCGAGGACGCCAGCGATGATCTTGAGAAGGGTGGATTTGCCAGAGCCGTTCGTGCCCATGATGCCGAACACATCGCCGCGCTTCACCGTGAGCGAGATGTCGTTCAACGCGCGGAATTCCTTGAAGCTCAGTTCGCGACGTGCGAGCGAGATCGCGTACTCCTTAAGACTGTGCAATTGTTCGGAGGCCATGTTGAAGATCATGCTCACGTGATCGACTTCGATCATGGTCTCAAGATCGGCATCATCGAATGAATACGATGCCAAAAAGCCCTGATTCGGTTTTTCTTGTGCGGTCTGTTCTGTCATCGGCTTGCCCATCGGTACCTATACGTAGAGGATGAATTTCTTCTGCAATTTACGGAACACCAGATAACCGAGGGCCAGCATGATCGCCCCGATCGCGAAGCAGACAAGATTCTGTTCGAGGCTCGGCGTGATGCCCCAGAGCGCGATGTCACGCAAGTAGGTCACATATTGGTACATCGGATTGAAGTTCATGGCCGACTGCATCCAGTCAGGCAAGATGCTCATGGGGTAGAACAGGGGTGTTGCATAGGTCCACGCGGTGATGACCACGCTCCACAGATGCGAGATGTCACGGAAGAAGACCACAAGCGCTGAAAGAAGGAAACCGAGACCAGCGCTGAACATGAGCACGTAGAGCAAGAGCAGCGGTAGGAAGATCAAATTGATCGTGGGAACCACCTGAAAGAAGATCATGACCACCGCGACCGCGATGAGGGAAAGGCAGTAGTTGATCAGCTGGAAGACCACTTTTTCCAGCGGGAACAGTATTTTCTCGATGCGGATCTTCTTGATGAGCGGCGCAGATTCGACGATCGAGTTCATGGCGTTCGTGGTCGAATCGCCCATGAGCGAGAAGAGCGTTGTTCCCAGGATAAGGTAGAGCGGATAGTACTCGATATCGAAGCGGAACATGAAGCTGAAGACTGCGGTGAGCACGCACATCATAAGGAAAGGATTGAGCACCGACCAGAACATACCGAGCGCACTGCGGCGATATTTGAGTTTGAAATCCTTGCTGACCAGGGATGTGAGAATAAACCAGTTATGTTTGCTAAAAAGCTTTGTCGGGCTTGCCAAGTTCGATCCTCGATCATGTTCGTGCGATGCGTTCCGTGCTTCAGTGAAGAGAGCGCGGCGCAAACAGTGTGAATACTGATTATATCAAGTGAGCGGAAGAAGACAGACATACAGAGCTCAAAACGCGCTTGAAGGACGGTAATGTTCGCTGGTTAACAATTCGCGGTAGGAAAATACGGGCGCGTGGTGGCGTGGTATCATGGAGCTTACGTAAAAATGCTCATGAAGCATAGCCACCGAACGACCAAGGAGTGCTCAGCCTATGAGTGCTAGATCGAAGAATAAGAACGCCCGGCAAGATTACGAAGACGTACCTTCTGCTGAGGAAGGAACGGGGAGGCCACAGGCACAGGATTCGCAACCCACGCCTGCTCATGGGTTTCCTGCGGTTCCTGCCGATCCAGACCAAGCGCGTGATCGAAGGGCGCAGCGAGGGGGTAACACCGTGAACACGGCAAAAACGCCGAATGAACCCAATTACGATTTTCTGTGGGAGGCAACTGACACTAAGCGCAGCGCGAAGGGTCAGGCGGGCACCACCACCGTGGTCGAGTCCGATACCGACTATCTGCTGCTCCCGCATCCCGATGTGTTCAACGCATATCCGCCCGAGGTCCAGCGCAAGATCATGGAGTGGGCCGATCGCGATGTGCGCGCTCGCCGCGACGACGAATCGCTGCGCCAAGATGCGCTCATTCGTGCGCAGGCTTCGCGTGAGCGGATGGTCATGGCGGTTCCCGTCGCGATCATCATCTTGTGCATCGTATGCGCGACCATCACGGGTATGTTCACGAAGAGCGCGGTGTTTGCGGTAGCGTTCCTCGTAGTGGCGATCGCCGTTATCATGGCGCTCTATTTCACCAGGAAGAACGACCTCTACGTCCAGAGCGATCCGTATGAGGATGAAGAGGAAAACGAGGAGGAATAATCCATGGCAGAATTCAGTCCCACGCGCACTCATGCAACTTGGAAGCCGCGTGTCACGCCGGTTCCCGTTCCGTATTTCCGCTGTCAAGAGTGTGGCGCGGTGCTTCAAGGCGTCGATGGCGATGTCGAGATCACGATGAGCGACAATCATCGCTCGCAGGTGGCCGAACTTCCCTACGCTCACACCGATTTTCATCCCGAATGCTGCGGCAAGCCGATGGAACGCTTGGAGGGAATCTCGCATCTTGAGGTGAAGGACAAGCTTGATCTGGATTATCAGATCGTTGGCAGCTATGATCATAACGCCTTGCGCGTTACCTGGAAGGTGAAGGAGCCAGGCTACGAACCGCGCTGGTTCGCGGTGAAAACCTTCACTGGCATCATGACGAAATACGTAACGCCGAAGAAATGGCCGCCTATCGTCTTCGCGTTCGCCGATGAAGATGCCTATGCGTACTGCGACGAAGACCCGTGCTTGGAATGCACATTCCGTTGCAAACGTGGCATGGAGGTATATTGTTACACGCCGAAGATCGGGCTTATCGTTATGCCGCTCGATCGCATGGTGGCGACGGGCAGCGCAGGTTTCAAGGAGATCGAGCTCGATTAGTTCTTCGATCGGGAAACCCAAGAGGAAAATCAAGCGGCTGGCGATAGGTCAGCTGCTTTTTTATTGCGGGCAGAATGTTGCGTGTCGCAAAAAAGGAAGAACGCGTGCTTGATGCGTGATCGTTAGCGCGGGAATGCCATGCGAGGCGATCTGCAGGGCACGAGGCATGGCAGATCGCGAGCTATTTTCGGAGCGTTCTCTTGATGGTGTCGAGCGTGTAGCCAAGGCCATTGTTGCGCAGCGTGTAGGCTAATTCGGAGAGCAGCGAAGCGTAATAGGGAAGCTTGCTCGTGCTGATGTCCGCAGCATCTTCTTTGCCGCGATACCCGATGAACATCTCTTTAAGATGCGGGGGAATGCTCGCTTCGCGCGCAACGAACGCAGGGTCCATCGCGTCGAACATGCGGCCTATCTCATCGAGCACTTCTTCGTCGGTGTTGCCCTCTTCATCGGTGTTCGCTGCAAGCTGGTTGCCAAGATAGGTGAAGCCCTTCGCAGTATGCGCGAGGCGTACGTTGGTGTCGTTTCCGAAGCCACGCCTACGTACGATCTCGTCCATTGCGTGCCAGCGATCAAAGGGAAGACGCTTGTTGGTGCGCAAGAAGCTGGTTGCTTCGTTGGCTGTTTCTTCGCGATAGACGTAGAACGGCTCGTCCAAATAGACGATGCGTTCAGCCGCCAGCAAGGTCTCGAAGAAGAATTCGTTATCCGCCCAACCTGCGCCGGGGTATTCGACGAAATGGATGCCTTTTTGGGCAAGGAAGTCTCGCCGGTAGAGCGCCGACCAAATGGAAGGGTGGTGGCGCAGTAGATGATCGGTATTGTCATCGTGCAGGGTGAAGGGCTGCTGAGCTGGCTTGACGCGACCGCGATACGAGCAGTTGAGCGTGGTGAGCGCTTTGCCGCCGCGTGTTACCCCTTCAGCGCGCAGCTCGCGCACGTAGGGGGTTTTCACGATATCGACGTTCTCAAACGTGCTTGCAAAATCGAGCATGCGCTCGTACATAGCGGGCAGGATGAAGTCGTCGGGCTCGAGGATGGCGATCCAGGTGCCCCGTGCTGTTTGGATGCCGTCGTTCATCGCCGCCCCGTAGCCAGCGTTCTCTGCGTGGTTCACGATCGTGAAGCGCGCATCCTGGGCGAAGAAGTGCTGCAAGATCTCGGGTGAAGTGTCATTCGAGGCATCGTTCACGCAAACGATCTCGATGTCTTCGAGCGTTTGGTTCGTAAGCGAGCAAAGCGCCTCTTCGAGTGTGGAAGAGGCGTTGAACACGGGTACTACCACCGAAACGAGCGGAGTAACAGGTGCGTCTGCGCGTCGCAGCGTCGTGAAGGTGCGCGCGTTATTCGTGCTCTCGCATACGGTCTCTTCCTGGGAAGCCACGCTCATAAGGGCCTTTCGGTCTTGTTCTTGCCAGTCGCGCGAAAAACGGGGAAGGAGACTTGCCCGATTCTCGGCTGCATCTGTTCATTATACGGCCTTGTTCGTTCGTGTCTGTTCTTGTGCGGTCTTTTCGACCGCTTGACGTGTGCGCTTGATGTGATGCGCGTAGACTGTGACTACGATGAAAGCGCAGATGATGGTCATGCCCATCATGATGAAATAGCTCGTGGTGTAGGTTCCGGTCAGCTCACAGAGCACGCCCGGCATGAGGTTGAAGACGAAGCCGCCGAACGCATAGGCGATCTGGAAATGGCGGATGGTCTTGAGCGTCTGTTCGGCGGAACTGAGCTCGAGAGACCAAAGCGCGATGCCCGTGGTGCCGAGCGGCATGCCGATGCCGAGCACGACTGCCGCTGCGGATGCTTCGGGCACGCCACCTATTCCAACAAGCGCGCAGAGCAGCATGGCAGCGGTGAGCAGGATGAAGAAGCAAAACGATCCCGTGAGCGTGCCGAACTTGTCGCAGACGATGCCTACGACGAATTTCGATAGGGTCAAGAAAATACCTGCGAGCGAGATGAGCAACGCCGCTACGCCCGCATCGACCCCTTGGGTCGTGAGCAGGATGCCGAAGTAGTTGTAGCCTGCGACGGAAACGCCGCCGAGCAACACGAGCGCGAAGATCATCGCCACGTACGCTCCGCGTGGCAGCGGCATAGAAGCAAGGTTCACTCGTGGGCGGCTAAGCGCTCTTTTGCGGTGAAGATGGTGAGCGTGATGGGCATGGTGCGCTTTGTGGATATGGCCGTGCTCGTGCTGCTCGAGCGCTGGGTGGTCTGCAGGCTCTTCACTGGTTGAAGGGCTAGCTGCTGCGCGCTGTTCGTCGGTTTCTTCGATCGTGGCTTCAGCGACCTCTTCTTGGGTGCTCTTTGCCGCCAGGTCTTTCGGCGCTTGATTCGGCTTCGGGCGCGCCATGACCGGCTCGAGCCCGACGTCTTCTGGCTTCACGCGCACGAACTTGAACAGCAGCAGTGCAAGGATGAAGGCGATCGCTGCTTCAACATAGAAGGCGAGCGAAAGAGAGAACGCATCGATCAGCCAACCCGCTAGGATCGGGATGAAGATAGCAGCCACACCGCTGCCCATCGTAGCGATGCCCGAAACCGAGCCTACTTTGCCGCGAAACCAGTTGCCGATCAGATAGGTGGATGCCACCATACCGCCAAAACCGTACCCGATGCCCGCAAACGCGCTGGCCACGCACAGTCCTGCCAAGCTATACGCGCGTCCGAACAGAAAGAATGCGAGCGCAGTGAAGAGCGTAGCGATGAAAAACCCGATGCGCGGATTGAGGCGACGGAAGTACACACCGGTGAAGAACATGCAGATGAGCGATACGAAGGTGCGCACGGTCACCACGACCGAACCGCCCACATCGCCAACCCCGGGAATATCCACGATATAGGACTGGTAGATGGAAAACGACGTGGACGTGAAGCCGGTGTTCACGAAGAGCAGCGTGAAGGCACACGCCACGATGATCGTTTGATAGTGTTTCTTGATCCCCATTTTTAATGCATGAACAGCTTCAGCAGGGGCAGCTTGCCCGCATAGGGCGCGGTGCGAATCGGGATCTCCACCAACGGGGTCTTCTTCATGGTCGATTTATAGTGCGTGAAGCAATCGAAGCCCACCTTGCCGTGGTAGGCGCCGATGCCCGATTGTGCGAAACCGCCGAAGCCCATGTGGTTGTTCGCCAGGTGGATGACCACATCGTTGATGGTCGCGCCGCCGAACGGAATGCGATGCAGCAGATACTGCTGGAAATCGGTATCGTTGCTGAAGATGTAGCATGCCAGCGGGTGGCCGAACTTCTCCGTAACGGCAACCGCCTCATCGATCTTGCGCCAAGTGATGAGCGGCAATACCGGACCGAAGATCTCCTCTTGCATCACGGGATCGTCGAGCGTAACGCCGGTCATGATCGTGGGCTCGATCTTCAAGGTTTCTGGATCGCGACTGCCGCCAACAGCAACGCGTGCAGCTTCGCCGTGATTGTCGATCAGGCCGCACACGCGGTCGAAGTGATGCTTGCTGATCATGTGCGGATATTCAGGATTGTTCAGGATGTCGTTTCCGAAGTACTTCTTGAACGCTTTGTTCAGCTCCCAAACAAGCTGGTCAGCAACGCTTTCGTGCACGAGCAAGTAGTCGGGAGCCACGCAGGTTTGCCCGGAATTCAAACATTTGCCCCACGCGATGCGCTCAGCTGCGATGGGGATATCGGCGAAGCAATCGACGAAACATGGGCTCATGCCGCCCAGTTCGAGCGTGACATCGGTAAGATTCTGCGCACACACGCCCATGATCTCGCGCCCGACGTTCTGCGAACCCGTGAAGAACATCTTGTCCACGTTCACCTCGAGCAGCCAGTCGTTCACATGCGATCCGTGAATGCAGGTGATGTAGTGGGCAGGGAACAGTTCGTCGCACATCTCCGCCAACACCTTATCGGTCGCAGAGGCACTGTGCGAAGGCTTCAGAAGAATGCAGTTGCCCGCCGCTAGAGCATCGACGAAGGGAACGAGGCTCAAGTTGATGGGGTAGTTCCAGGGAGAAAGCACCGCTGCCACGCCGAAAGGCACGGGGCAGACCTTGGAAGTTGCTGGGAAATGCGCGAGTGGCGTGGGAACCGAATACGGGCGCGCCCACTTGCGCAGGTGTTTCTTCATCATGTTGATTTCGTCATATACGAGGCCAAGTTCGCACATGTAGCCTTCGTAGGGGCATTTGCCCAAGTCCTTTTCGAGCGCATCGAGCACCTTGGCTTCATGCAGCTTGAGCCAGCTTTTGAGGCGAGTGAGCTGCTGCAAGCGGAAGTTCACCTCTTGCGTGGCACCCGTTTTGAAGAAGGCGCGCATAGTGTCGATCTGTGCCTGCAGGTCGACAGCAGATTCGAGCTTCAGTGCGCCTGCGCCAGTCGCATAATCGGGCAGGATGTTTGCGACATTCGCCGAAGTTGCGGATAGCGGTGTTTCAGGCGCCGAAGCAGCTTGCTTCGCCGTTTGCTTAGGAGCGGTAGCCATTAGTATGCCTCCTCCAGGATATGAAGTGCGATCTCTTCGGTCACTTCGTGCTTGTTGTAAAGAGCGGCACCATCGTAACGCGCCTGGCGCGCGACCTTGGGCAAGATGTCGCGTTCGACACCAAGCTGTGACAAGGTGATGGGCACATCGTAATGGTCGTGCAGGTATTGGTTGAGCTCGAAGAGCGCTGCGCTGAAGAGGATGTCGCGTTCTTCAGCGGTAAGGCTGCTCTTGTCCAAGTCGGGACGTAAGGCGCGCAAGAGCTCGCCATAAAGCCCCGCATGATGCCCGCGCTCGAGGTTGAAGCGCACGCAGTAGGGAAGCAAGATCATCATGGCCTGGCCATGGGGGATGTGGCAGATGCCGCCGAGCGAATGGCCGATCGCATGTACGATGCCCACCATGGCGTTCGAGAAGCTGGCGCCTGCGAGCAAGCTGCCGAGCGCGAGCGAGGTGCGCACATCAAGGTCTCCCGGTTCTTCGCAAGAGCGCACGAGGTTTTCGGAGATGAGCGCGATCGCCTGGCGTGCCAACGCATCGGAAACGGGGTTCTTCTGGATGGAGGTATAGGCCTCGATCGCGTGGGTGAGCGCGTCGACGCCCGTGGTGGCAGTGAGCTTCGGCGGCAGCGAAGCGGTGAGCAGCGGGTCAAGGAAAGCAACGTGCGGCACGAGCTTATAAGAAGTGTAGGAAAGCTTTTCGTGCGCTTCTTCATCGGCGATGACCGCAACGAGCGTAACTTCGCTGCCCGTGCCTGCGGTAGTGGGAATGGCGATGAGTGGGTCGAGGTCGTTCTGCAGTATCTCGGCGCCTTGCAGCTCAGCGATGTCGCGGTTGCCGACGGAGATCGAGGCGGCAGCACCCTTCGTGGTATCGATGACCGAACCGCCACCGAACGCGATGAAGCCATCGCATCCTTCCTGTTCGTAGATGGCTGCCACATCGTTCACTACGGAAAGCGAAGAGTCGGGCGGCACCTGGTCGTAGAAAGCGAAGGGAAAGCCTGCTTCGGTCAGGCGATGGATCGCATGGTCGGTGATGCCGAGCGCCACGAGATTCGCATCGGTTACCACGAGCGGTTTGGTCACGCCCATCTCAACGAGGATAACGGGCAGCTTGTGGAGCGCATGTTCGCCGCAGATGATGCGGGTAGGGCAGTGGAATTCAAAAGCGTTCATAAAGGTTCTCCTTAACAACAGTTCGGATGGGGCGTAGAAGTTCGGATGGAGTGGGTGAGCACATCGAACGCAGGTGCGCAAGGCGCGGGCGTTTGGCAAGTTGTGGTTGCGGCGTTATCTGCGGTACGCACTTCGCCAGCAGAAGAAGGTGCGCAGCACGGTATCGAACAGGTAGGTGATGGCGACCCCCTTGCTGTTCGCGCCATGGGTGGCGAACAGGCGTGCAGCCAGCGCTTCTTTCAGGCTGATAGCACCTGAGAACACATCGAAGGCGTAATCGAGATCGCGGAATTCGATCACGAAGTCAGGTTCCTTATCGGCGGCAACGCGCCAGCTGCTGCCGTGCTGTTCGAAGGTGATCGCGCGGCCGAAGCCATCGATGTCGATCGCGAACGTGAAGCCTGGCCCAAGCACGAGCGTTTCGTGCGCGACCGTGGCAGAAACCTGCGGAGCTGCCTTCATGAGAGCGGGCAAGAGAGCCATCATCGTGTTCACGTAGGTTTGTTTGTAAAGGGCGCGCTCGGGATGCGATTGCGTGGGTTCGGTGATCGCGGAATAGATCTTCGTACTCATGATTCCTCTCTTGTGTCATCCGATCGATTGCAAATGGTTAGATTATCAAACCATTTTACTCTTCTGCTACGACTTGAGCTGCGCAACTGCTGATGCAATCGGCAAATTAACAGCTTGTAAATAGGATCAGATTTTTTCATCAATTCGCTAAGACGAGGCTATAATAGGAATCTCAAAATCGTGAGGGGGAAATCTGCAATGCTCATTGGCATTCCAAAGGAAATACGTGCAGGTCAAACGCTTGTTGCCGCTACGCCGAACACGGTACAGAAGCTCATCTCGCTCGGTTATACCGTCTCGGTCGAGCAAGGTGCAGGGGAACTTGCGAATTATTTCGATCAGCAATTCGAAGAAGCCGGTGCCTCTTTAGTGAGCACCGCTGAAGTGTGGGCAGCCGATATCGTCGTCTGTCTCGATGCGCCTTCGCTCGAACAGCTTGCTCTTATGAAGGAAGGCGCCACGCTCCTTTCGCGCCTCGATCCACAGAACAACACTGAACTGCTCGAAGCGTGCGCACAGCGCAAGATCACGGCGCTTGCGCTCGATGCAGTTCCACGTATCTCGCGTGCGCAATCGCTCGATGTGCGCTCTTCGCTCATGAACGTTGCCGGCTACCGCGCGGTCATCGAAGCCGCGAATGCCTTCGGTCGCCAGTTCACCGGTGCCGTTACCGCAGCGGGCAGGGTGAATCCTGCGAAGGTCTACGTGATCGGCGTGGGTGTTGCTGGTCTTGCTGCTATCGGCACGGCTGGTTCGATGGGCGCTGAGGTGTTCGCTACCGATGTTCGTTCTGATGTGGCCGATCAGGTGCAATCGCTCGGTGCCACCTTCGTGGAGATCCCCGTTTCGCAAGAATCAACTGACGGCTATGCGCGCGAGCTCGATAAAGACGATCAGGCACGCACCCAAGAGGTGTACATGCACCAAGCCTCGAAGAGCGATATCGTCATCACCACGGCACAGGTTCCCGGTCGCCCCGCCCCGCTGTTGCTCACCGCTGAGGCCGTCTCGACCATGATGCCGGGTTCGGTCATCGTGGATATGGGCGCGTCCGACTTGGGTAGCAACTGTGCGCTCACGGAGCCGGGCAAGGTCATCACTACCGAAAACGGTGTCATCATCATCGGCTATACCGATCTGCCTGCTCGTTTGCCTGGACAGGCTTCGCAGCTCTTCGGTCAGAACATCGTGAACCTGCTGAAGCTGGTCACGCCCGATAAGAACGGCCAGCCCGTTTGGAACGAGGATGACGTGGTCATCCGCGGCATGCTCACCACGCGTGAGGGTCAGATCATGTGGCCGCCTCCGCCGGTGCAAGTTTCAGCGGCGCCTTCGCCTGGCACAGCAACGGATAAGGCTACGCAATCCGCTGAGGGCACCCAAACAAGCGTGAGTGATTCTGAACCTGCGCAAGCAGTCGAAGCCGCAGCTTCCAAAAAGGAACCTTCCGCTTTTCGCAAATGGTGGTGGAAGATCGCGCTCGGAGCGCTTGCGGTATTGCTTATCGCTGCAGCGCCCGCGCACATGTCGAGCCATTTCATGGTCTTCGTGCTCGCGTGTGTGGTCGGCTTCTACGTTATCACCGGCGTTTCCCATACGCTCCATACCCCGCTCATGTCGGAAACGAATGCGATCTCAGGCATCATCATCGTTGGTGCCTTGTTGCAAATTAGCTCGGGCGATCTGCTCGTTACGGTGCTCGCTTTCATCGCGGTAGCGCTTGCTTCTATCAATATCTTCGGTGGCTTCCTCGTTACCCGACGAATGCTGAAGATGTTTGAAAGGAGCTCCGAATGAACGAAACGCTCGTTGTGGTCGAAACCTTCACGACCGATACCGTAAGTGCTGTTCAAGATATGCTCTCGCGTGGGCAGTCGCTTGCCTATATCGTTGCGGCGCTCCTCTTCATCCTTGCGCTCGCAGGGCTTTCCAAGCAGAAGAGCGCGATGCGCGGCAATGTGCTCGGCATCATCGGCATGGTGGTAGCGCTCGCTATCGTCATCGTTGCAACTACTATCGAAGGCTTCCAATTCCCGGCTTATACGGTCGGGCTCATCATCGTGGCCATGCTCATCGGCGCGGCTATCGGCGTTTGGAAAGCGCGCCGCGTCCAGATGACGGCCATGCCCGAACTGGTGGCATTGCTCCACTCGTTCGTCGGCGCCGCTGCGGTGCTCGTAGGCATCAATTCCTTCCTCATGACCCCTGGCGATGGCTCTTACGATGGCGCCTTCCACATGGGCGAAGTGGGCATTGCGGTGTTCATCGGTGCGGTCACCTTCACGGGTTCGATCATCGCGAACTTGAAGCTTTCCGCGCGCATTTCGGGTAAGCCCCTCACGCTTCCGGGGCGCAACCTGCTCAACCTCATCATGGTCATCGTTTGCGTCGTGTGCATCGGCTGGTTCGTGGCTACTGAAGGCATTGCTGCGGGCACCTTGCCGCTCGTCATCCTCACGATCATCTCGCTCATTCTTGGCGCGCATCTCGTGCTCGCCATCGGTGGTGGCGATATGCCGGTGGTCATCTCGATGCTCAACTCTTATTCGGGTTGGGCGGCGGCCATGGCGGGCTTTACGCTGGGGAACGACTTGCTCATCATCACGGGCGCGCTCGTCGGCTCTTCCGGTGCCTACCTCTCCTACATCATGTGCCAAGGCATGAATCGTTCGTTCGTATCGGTCATCTTGGGCGGGTTCGGCAGCGATGGCGCGGTGTCCTCTTCATCGCAGGCATCCTCGCTCGAGGGTCGTACGCACACCGAAGTAAGCCCTGAGCAGGTGGCGGATATGCTGAAGGCAGCAAAGCGCGTGGTCGTTTCTCCTGGCTATGGCATGGCGGTCGCGCAAGCGCAATTCCCGGTGGCTGAGCTCACTCGTAAGCTCATCGATCAAGGTGTGGATGTGAAGTTCGCGATCCATCCTGTTGCAGGACGTATGCCCGGTCATATGAACGTGCTCTTAGCAGAAGCGAAGGTCCCTTACGACAACGTGTATGAGATGGACGAGATCAACGACGATTTCGGTGATGTCGATGTGGTGCTCGTCATCGGTGCGAACGATACGGTGAACCCTTCTGCTGCGACCGATGCCAATTCGCCGATCGCGGGCATGCCGGTCATGCACGTGTGGGATGCGAAGAAGGTCATCGTTTCGAAGCGTTCGATCGGCAATGCAGGGTACGCGGGCGTGGAGAATCCGCTGTTCTATAACGAGAACACCGACATGCTCTTGGGTGATGCGAAGGATTCCGTCGAAGCGGTCATCAAGGCGCTCTAGCACACTAGCACAGGCCCAGACCGATGCAAAAAAGGGGCTCTTCAGCCCCTTTTCATTTGAGTCATGCGCAGCTGCGCAGTGATGCGCTTGCAACGCTTAACGTCCGCCTTATTTGTCGGGCGTTCCGTTGAAGAGTGTGCGCGTTAGATCTGCTAGCATCCCGTGGTGCTTGTGCTCGTGCTTCTCTTCGCAATCGGGATCCCACTCAGCGCATTTTCCCGTGTGGTATTCCGGCACGGCCACAGTGTCGAAGCTGATGCTGCTCTTATGAGGGCGCGCCTGGTCCTTATGGAAGTCGCCCTCAAGGTCAACTTTACCCGTGCGTACTTCAGGTACAGCAACATGGTCGGAATAGACCTCGTGCACATGCCCTTCAGGTGCGGATTCAGATGATCGTTTCGTCTGGTCTTCAGTCATGTTAACTATCCTCTATATCAAGTTGATGAAGAGCGTAATGCTCAAGCTATTCATGAAGTCTGCGAACATACTACCGATGAGCGGAATCAAGAGGAAGGCCTTAACAGAAGGTCCATATTTATCAGTCAAAACCTGCATATTCGCCATGGCGTTCGGCGTTGCGCCCATGCCAAAACCGCAGCTGCCAGCCGTGAGCACAGCCGCATCGTAGTCGCGGCCCATCGCGTTGAAGATAACGAAGCGCGCGTAGAGCACCATAAATACGAATTGACAGGCGAGCAGGATGATCATCGGAAGTGCCAGGTCGGCCAGCTGCCAGAGTTTGAGCGTGATCATCGCGATGCCCAAGAACAGCGAAAGGCAGATACCGCCCAGGTCGTTGATCTCGCCGATGCGGATGTCGATCTTGCCCGTGTATTCGCCGATGTTGCGCATGATGGCGGCAACGATCATAGCGCCGATGTAGATCGGGAAGGTCATGCCGGTAAGCGAGAGTAGGTAGGAAACGAGCGTGCCGATGCCCATCGCGATGGCGAGCTGGTAAGCTGCCGGTGCATATTGAGAGATCGAGCGATGGTGCTTTTCTTCTTCCTCAACGAGCAGATCGTCGGTGCCCATCACGCGGGTCTTCAGAAGATCCTTCTTCTTGATGAGGTTATTGCCCAAAGGACCGCCGATGAGCGAGCCAGCAACCAGACCGAATGTTGCTGCCGCGGTAGCAACGGTGGTGGCTCCCGTTACGCCCATGTCTTCGAGCACGGGACCGAATGCACCTGCCGTGCCGTGGCCACCAACCATGGAGATAGAACCGGTTGCAAGGCCGATGAGCGGGTCGACACCGATCACATTCGAGACCGCAACGGCGATCACGTCCTGCGCTTCGATAAGGAAGAGCACGCAGAATAAGAGAACGATCAGTGCTTTTCCGCCGCTCTTCAGTACCTTCACGTTCGCTTGGAAGCCAACTGAGGTGAAGAAGATCACCATGCAGACGTTCTTAAGGGTGTCGTCCCACTTGAAGTCAACGATGCTGGTAGCGTAGAGCACGCATGTGATGATCGAGAAGAGCAGGCCGCCTACTACTGGGGAGGGGATGCAGAGGCGATCGAGCACCTTGATCTTGGTCTTGAGCCAAGCGCCGATGAGCAGCGCCACAACGGCGATCGCAAGCGTTTGATACATATCGAGAGAAACTTGAGCCATAGGCTGATCCTTATAACGAGTCTTCCATTAGGTCTATCAAATAGGTAGGCGCATATGCCAAGCGCCCTGCATGCGCGCGGGATACACGCCTGCGCGTTGCCTGCTAGTCGTCTTGTCCTCCGCTGACGCTCTTTCCTTCATCGGAGGAATTCATCACGTCCACCGTGATGTCGTTGTCGGCATAATAGGCAGCCGCTCCAGGGTGGAACGCGATGGGAACGCCTTCTGTTGCCTCTTCAAGGGTGGGTTGCATCGAGCTCTTCAGCTTTTCCGCGAAGGGAATCTGCCCATTGAAGAGAAGCTGCATGATGCTCTTCACCTGGTCTTCAGGCATGTCATTGCGCGCTACGACCACGGCACGCACACCCACGGTTTGCGCTGCTTCACTCTGTCCTGCGTAGGTGTTGGCAGGGATCGTGCAAGGCGTGTAGTAGCTGTGGCGCTTGGTGAGCACATTCACCGCGAACGGGTCGATCGAGAGCACGCGCACGCCGATGCTATCGGCCAGGTTGGTGACCGCTGGGGTAGGGATAGCGGCCGTGATGAACGCGGCATCGATCTTGCCTTCCTTCATCGCCTGTGCGGATTCGGAGAAGCTCAGGTATTCCGGGGTGAAATCGCTTTCCTGAAGGTTGTAGGCATCGAGCACTTGGAGCGCGTTTTGCAGCACGCCCGATTCACGTTCGCCCAAACTTACGGTCTTGCCCGCCAGGTCCTCGATCGATTCGATCGGGCTATCGGCGGGAACGATGATCTGGCAGGCCTCGGTATAGACCCCTGCTACGGCGCTATAGCCCGTATAGGCACCTGAATTCGAGAAGAAGCCCGTGCCGTTGTAGGCATCGTTCAAGGTGTCGGCCTGTACGATCGCCATATCGAGGAAGCCCTGTGAGAGCAAGCGAAGGTTCGCGCTCGAGCCCGCGGTGGTTTCGACGGTGATCGTGGGCACCTCTGCTTCGTTTTGGCTCTCATCAGCCAAAAGCGAACCAAATTGATAGTACATGCCTTCGCTGTTGCCGGTGCCGAATTTCACTTCCTTGCTTTGCGAGCACGCACAGAGCGAACACAGCGCGAACGCAAGCAGAATGATAAGAGCAACGGTGCGCTTCTTGAGTTGAGTCATAAAGCGATCCTGTTCGAACGAGTATGAAAAATGGTAGGTCTTTACTTTACTAGAGTTTGCTCGATTTTTCGGTCTTAAAGCTTCGATTCGTCGATTGCTTAGCAACGAGCGCGCGCTTCACACGTGTCTTTGCCCTTGATAAGGCGAAATGTGCGAATTTTCCCCAAGTCGCGGCGATTGTTTATTGACAAGCCAAACATAGAAAACTACGATGAATAAACGCTAAAACTATTAGTTTCAGAAATGGAAGGGGTAACGTATGAGCGTTTACCAAGAGGCATATCACTTGCCAGAGTTTACCTACGATAAGTATGAGAAGCTGACGATCGAACAGCGTGGTCCGGTCTACATCTGCTCTTTCAACGATCCAGGTAACCTCAATGCAATGTCCTACGAGCAGATGGCAGAGTTCAACGACTTCCTGAACCTCGTTCGCTATGACAAGGATTGCCGCGTTATCGTTCTCACCGGCGAAGGCAAGTCCTTCTGTGCTGGCTTCAACCTGAACGACCTGTTCCTCGATCCTCCTGAGGACATGGGCCGCATCCAGCGTGACTTCTATGTCATGCAGCGCATGTGCTCCGATCAGGTGCTCAACATGGCTAAGTGCGAGCAGCCCATCATCGGCGCTCTCAAGGGCTTCGCTGTTGGTGGCGGTCTTTCCATCGCTACTGCTTGCGATATGCGTATCCTCGGTGAATCCTTCAAGATGAACGCTGGTTACCTCTCCATCGGTTACACCGGCACCGATATGTCCGGTTCGTTCTATCTCCCGAAGATCGTCGGCTATGCACGTGCTTGCGAGATCCTCATGAACCCGCGCCGCTTCAAGGCTGAGACCCTCGCTGAGTGGGGCTATGCAGTCAAGGTCGTTCCGGATGAGGAAGTTGTGGAAGAAGCAGTCAAGCTGGCTGAGGAGATCTGCCGCGAGACTTCTCCGTTCGGTCTGCGTCTTACCAAGGAAGCACTCCAGAGCTCGCTCGATGGTCTCTCACTTGCCGACCAGGTCAAGATGGAGAACCGCAACCAGGTTCTCGCTGCAAACACTCAGGACGCTTACTGGGGCATGCAGAAGATGAACCCGAAGAACCGCGAAGAGGTCAAGGCTCATCCCGAGAAATACGTCATCACGAACAACCTCTAAGCCATTTCTTTTTACGTTTTGCCGCGCACGTTTGCACAACGCATTCGCCGCAGTGAACAACATAAAATGCAAAAGACCCGGCCTGTGTGTCGGGTCTTTTGTTAGTCTTGGGCTATGACAAGTGATTCGAATAGGTGATGCCGCAAACGCGTTCGCGCGCTGTGAGCAAGCGCGGCATGCGAGCGTGAAGCAGCCGTGGAAGGAAAAGGGGAGTGCATGAAAGGTTTGGAAGGCATCAAGGTCGTCGAGCTCACCGGGTATGTGGCAGCTCCGGCATGTCCGCGCATCTTAGGCGAGATGGGAGCGACCATCTACAAGATCGAACCGTTCTCAGGGGATGAGTACCGCACCAATGGCCCAGGATTCGGCATGCAGAAGACCGATATCGACGATCCTGCGTTCGACCTGGCATCCATGAACAAGGAATTCTTGAGCGTGAATTTGAAGGACCCGGAGGGTGCGGCGTTTGTCGAGAAGCTCCTAGCGGACGCCGATGTCATGATCACGAGTTTTCGCGACAATGCCCTAAAGAAGCTCGGTCTCGACTACGAAGCGGTGCATGCGCGCCATCCCCACCTCGTCTGGGCGCAGATGCGCGGCTATGGGGAATACGGTCCTGAGCGCGACAGCAAGGGATTCGACACCACGGCCTATGGTGCGCGCGGCGGCTTCTTCGCCTCGTTGCCGCAAGCCGATAACTTCCAGCCCATCAACTGGCCGGCAGCGATCGGGGATTGGAACGCTTCGATGGCCCTTACCGCAGGCGTGCTCGGCGCTCTCGTGCGCAAGGATCGCACCGGGGAGGGCGACAAGGTGACGGTGAACCTGTACCACTGCGCGCTCTGGGCGATGCAGATCATGCTCGCCTCCACCCAGTTCGGCGATAAATGGCCCAAGTCCCGCTACAACGTCACCTGCCCGACGAACAACTCCTACCGCACCAAGGATGATGTGTGGTTCATGATCTGCTACGGCAGCTACGACATCTTCTACGACCACGTCATGCGCTCGATCGGCCTCGATGACCTCATCGGTGACGAGCGCTACAACCGCTCTTCCGTGATCAACGATGGCCGCGGCATCAATACCGAGGTCGTGAAGATCCTAGAGAATCAGTTCGCCACCCAGGATTGGGAGTATTGGGAGCGCATCTTCAAGGAGAATGACTTCCCTTACCAGCGCCTCTATCAGGCCCAGGACATCTTGAACGATGAAGAGGCCTACGCAAACGACATCCTAAGATCCGTCCACTACGACGCCTTCGGCGAGAAGGTCTTGCCTACCTCTCCGATCCGCTTCGAATCGATGGGGGATCCCGTACTCAGGAAGAGCCGTCCGATCGGCTACGACACCGCACGCATCATGGAGGCCTATGGCTACACGCCCGATGAGATCGGAAAGATGGATGGCACCTCGGTGCTCTGCTATAGCGGCGAAGAGATGCCCGAATCGGTGTTCGTTCCTAGTTACGGACCGCGCTCGAAGAGGGATTAACGCTTTGTTGCGAAAGCAAAACGCTCAAGTTTAGGATCACAGGATAAAAGCCACAGGCGAGCAAAAAGGCTCCGACAGGTATGTCGGGACCTTTTATTTTGGCCCCATAGATTCTCCATCATGCAGATATGACATATTGCAAAAAATGTCGCATATAAGTATGAAACAAAGCGTTTGAGGAACGTAAATTTACTTTACAAAATCGCGATGATATTACACAAACAAAAGAATCTGTGGAGAAAATGTCTAAAAAATGCGCCATAAATTCACGGGAATTGAATAAGCCTTTCAAATTTAGGAAAACCTCATGGACTTGATTTTTTTTTTTTTTTCTAAGCTCAAATGTGTCGAGGCTATTCACAGCTTCCACACAACTATTTGGATTGGATAAGGAAAAGGAGGGGGAACAAGAAGGGGCTGTTTGCTTTGATAGCGCAAAGGAGGGGACATCTTAGCGCGCTACCAGAGCGACTTTGTTATCTCAATGAACGCGTTGACGGTGTCTGAACGTTCGATATTCGAGCAGTAGCAGAGATACAGTTGACGAAACTTGCCAGGAGCTTCGTCGATCGGTAGGCAGACCAGCTCATGTTGGTATGCATCAAGAAGCCACGAATGGCAGGCTAGCGCGAGGATATCGGGATTTGCTGAAACGATAGAAGCCAGGGTGATCTCGTCCGAATATAGGCATTCGACAGGGAGATCATACCCTTCGATCAGTGAGGTCACATTAGGACCAAGCGGGCCTTGAAGGCCATAGGAAACGATGTGCTGGTTCTTCAGTTCGGTCAAAGAGATCGAACGACGCGTACTCAAAGGATGATGACGATTTACAAGAAGTGCGACTGATTGTGTCCAAACAGGATAGAAGACCAGCTCGGGGTCTTCACCAATAGGTCCTGCAAAAGCAACATCGACCGTACCGTTCTTGAGCTTATCGAGCAGATCAGGGGTTGTTGACTGAATGATATTCACCTGGGTGTTTCCCTGGGTTGAGCGTCTGAACGCATAAAGGATCTTCGACCAGTCTTGGTTTTGCGCCGAAAAGATGGCACCGATATTTATCGAGCGCGCCTGATCGGATTTCTTCTTCTGAATGAAGCTCACGCCATTATCGAGGAACTTCAATGAGGTTGCAACGTACTGATAAAAAGCGGCCCCTTCTTCCGTGAGGTAAACACCGGATCGACTCTTCTTGAAGAGCGCAACGCCCAGCTCAGCCTCAAGCTTGCTGATCGCTTGAGAAAGCGTTGGCTGAGTGATGGAAAGGGATTGTGCCGTCTGACGGCGGTTCTTAGTTTCCGCGAGTGCTTTGAAGTAGTACAGATGAGCTAAATTCATGGCGCCGAACCTCACGTATCCAATCAACGAACTACAGGAAAGGCAAGTATATACCACTTGCCTGAATGATAAACCGAACGTGTTTTGAAATCGAGCACACCAAACGAGTGCCCGAGGGGCGTTGAACGAGGAGGTTCTATGAAAGGTTTGGAAGGCATCAAGGTCGTCGAGCTCACCGGGTATGTGGCAGCTCCGGCATGTCCGCGCATCTTAGGCGAGATGGGAGCGACCATCTACAAGATCGAACCGTTCTCAGGGGATGAGTACCGCACCAATGGCCCAGGATTCGGCATGCAGAAGACCGATATCGACGATCCTGCGTTCGACCTGGCATCCATGAACAAGGAATTCTTGAGCGTGAATTTGAAGGACCCGGAGGGTGCGGCGTTTGTCGAGAAGCTCCTAGCGGACGCCGATGTCATGATCACGAGTTTTCGCGACAATGCCCTAAAGAAGCTCGGTCTCGACTACGAAGCGGTGCATGCGCGCCATCCCCACCTCGTCTGGGCGCAGATGCGCGGCTATGGGGAATACGGTCCTGAGCGCGACAGCAAGGGATTCGACACCACGGCCTATGGTGCGCGCGGCGGCTTCTTCGCCTCGTTGCCGCAAGCCGATAACTTCCAGCCCATCAACT
This sequence comes from uncultured Eggerthella sp., assembly GCA_958409415.1. Taxonomy (GTDB): domain Bacteria; phylum Actinomycetota; class Coriobacteriia; order Coriobacteriales; family Eggerthellaceae; genus Anaerotardibacter. The sequence goes on from CATYMO010000005.1 coordinate 96,649, forward strand.
GGCCGGCAGCGATCGGGGATTGGAACGCTTCGATGGCCCTTACCGCAGGCGTGCTCGGCGCTCTCGTGCGCAAGGATCGCACCGGGGAGGGCGACAAGGTGACGGTGAACCTGTACCACTGCGCGCTCTGGGCGATGCAGATCATGCTCGCCTCCACCCAGTTCGGCGATAAATGGCCCAAGTCCCGCTACAACGTCACCTGCCCGACGAACAACTCCTACCGCACCAAGGATGATGTGTGGTTCATGATCTGCTACGGCAGCTACGACATCTTCTACGACCACGTCATGCGCTCGATCGGCCTCGATGACCTCATCGGTGACGAGCGCTACAACCGCTCTTCCGTGATCAACGATGGCCGCGGCATCAATACCGAGGTCGTGAAGATCCTAGAGAATCAGTTCGCCACCCAGGATTGGGAGTATTGGGAGCGCATCTTCAAGGAGAATGACTTCCCTTACCAGCGCCTCTATCAGGCCCAGGACATCTTGAACGATGAAGAGGCCTACGCAAACGACATCCTAAGATCCGTCCACTACGACGCCTTCGGCGAGAAGGTCTTGCCTACCTCTCCGATCCGCTTCGAATCGATGGGGGATCCCGTACTCAGGAAGAGCCGTCCGATCGGCTACGACACGGCACGCATCATGGAGGCCTATGGCTACACGCCCGACGAGATCGGAAAGATGGATGGCACCTCGGTGCTCTGCTATGGCGGCGAAGAGATGCCCGAATCGGTGTTCGTCCCCAGCTACGGGCCGCGTTCGAAGAGGGATTAAGAAAGCACAGTACACTAAATCACAGCGAAAACACAGGAGGGAGGATTCATGGTAACGGCCGTCGCGAATGTGACCATGCGCGAGAGTAAAGCGAGGTCAACGATGCAAAAAAGAGCAGGACATTCTCTGCCGCGTTTCATCGTCAGTCGTTCGATCAGTAACTCGGATAAGACGAAATGGAGGATCGTGGGCGCTCTTGAAAAGGCTCTTAAGAAAAAGCCTTTCAATAAAGTGAATGTCGTCGATATGACCGACGAATGTCACATCGCTCGGCAAACCTTCTACAACCATTTTCTCGACAAACAAGATGTTGTGAATTGGCTGAACATGCAACTCGACATGAAAACGCTCGGACGTATCGGCATCGACCTCACATGGCGAGAAGCAGTACGTATGAAGCTTGAGATCATGAAGGCAAAACAACATCTGTTCGCAAGCCTCTATGAAGCTGAGAGCACGATGGGGCTCTTCAGCAATGAAGCGAACATCACCTTCGAGAATTACGTTGCCAACATTACCCGCATTACAGGCAAGACGCTCAATACCCATGAATCCGCTCTCTTGAAGATATATTGCTACGGCACATCACGCCTGATAGCTGAATGGATCATGAGCGGTGCGAAGGAGCCGATAGCAGAGCTTATGCAGGCATGCGAACATGCTCTTCCGCTCTTCGTGCAGCGCATCTTCCTTGCCTCTTACTAGTTCGTATGGCGAGCAAGAGGCAAACACCAAATTGGTGGACTGACCCGGGATTAACGGAGCCTAATATCGGGTCTTTTCCATACATCGCTAAAGGTTTGGAAACAACTATTTATGGAAAGGAGAGGTTATGGCAGAAAAAGTTAAAATAGCACGTCAAGGCATGACGTGGCGACATATCGCTATTGTTGTCACCATGTGCTTGTCGATCTTTACTGCAGTAGGCATCATCTTTACTGCTGCAGGCTTGTGTTATCGCCCCGTTGCACAGCATTTCGGTGTTCCGGTCTCGCAAGTCTCTCTGTACATCACCTTTGTTTACTTAGGCCAAATGGCCGGTGGTGTTCCAGGAGGTCTTCTCTTTGATAAGTTCAACGCGAAGACCGTTTGTTGCGTCGCAGCTATCTTGGTCGTCGTGCCTTACATCGGATTCGCTTTCTATCCAGCGATCTGGTGCTATTGGGTAGCTGGCTTCATCATTGGTCTCGGTCTTGCGGTTGTTGAATTTACGATGACTGCAGGTATCTTGAGCCGCTGGTTCCATACTAACTACGGCACCGTGACCGGTATCGTCTTCGCATTCACCGGCGTTGGCGGCGTTGTCTGGAACCTGATCGGTCAGATCGTTCTCGGTCCCCAGCTGGCTGGCTGGCATGAGCTCTACATCATCTTCTCGATTTGTATGCTCGTTGGTACTCTTCCGTTCATCGCAATTTTCGTTAAGCGTACGCCAGAAGAGTGCGGCACGCTCCCGTTCGGCATGCCGATCGACAAAGAGGCCATGGAGAACGAACTTGCTGCTGAAGAAGCGATTGCCAAAGGAGAGGCCGAAGAGGGCTTCAAGGCAAAAGAAGTTCTCAAGTTCCCCTTCTTCTGGACGTTGCTGCTGGGTGCTGGTTTGCTGAACACCATCACTACCATGTCTCAGCTGTTCGCAACCTATGTTCAGTTCCTCGGCCATGAAGGCTGGTATGGCGCTGAGCCGCTCGTTGCGTTATTGCTCCTGTCCGGTACGCTGGAGGCGTTTGCTTCAGCAGGCCAGGGCGGCGGCAAGGTCTTGATCGGCTTTATTGAATCGCATTCGCTCTATGCCGCGCAGATCATCGGTTATTGCGGTGGTGTGATCGGCCTTTTAATGATGTGGTGGTTCCCGCAGATCTTGGGCGAAGGCGGCATTTGGCCGATGTTCTTCGGAGGTCTGTTCTATGGCCTTGCTTATGCGTGCTCGACAGCGATGTTACCGTTCCTTGTTAGGCAGGTATTTGGCGGGCGCGATTTCGACAAGATATATTCGTGGATGATCTCGGTGTTCAATGGTATTGGAGCGTTGGGTGCGACCGGCTGGGCACTTGTTGCCGAAGGTTTCGGTTGGCACGGCTTCTTCATTGGCGGCATTATCGTCCTTACGATCACCTTTGGCTTGTTGGGCTATACTTGGCACGCTGGCGACAAAGCACGCCGCAAGACTTGGTTCAAGTCCGATGCCGAGCTTGCTGCTGAGGCTCATAAAGCCGTGGAAAGCGCTTAATCGGTCCGCCTATACATGCATTCATTTAGCGATGTTAAATAGAGAGGGGAGGGGCATTTTGCTCCTCCCCCTTCGTCTCGATAGAGGAGCGCTTTATGGCTAAGACAAACAAACCCGGACTGCTGCTCAACGGAAGGGCGCAGCTCGAATTTCTTGTTCGTGTACTCAATCCTGCTCTGTTCGTGATGCTGCTTGGCGGCATCCTTCTTCATTTCGACCCCTATGCGTTGGTGGTCGTTGGCGTGGTCGGATATGCCGTTTGGGGCGTCTTGAACTTCTACCTGCGAAGGGCCAAACGCAAAGATGCGATCGTGCTCATGGCGAAGAAGAAAAAGAAGAAGAATGTTTCCGAGGTGCAGTTGGGCTTCGATTATGGCCTGGTGGCTTCGTTGCTCAATCCCATCACGCTGATCGTTCTCTTCGCCGGTATTTTCCAAGCCTGGCCTATCTGGCTTTTGGTAACGATCGGTGTTATCGGTTATGGCGGATGGGGCATTTGCACATATCTTGATCGCAAGCATCCTATACAGATCAAATAAGACTGTTCTATTCAGTTCCGAGCTCAACAACGCCGCGAGATCCGAGCGATACCGCGGCGTTGTTGTATGCGATCGTGCTTTGCAGCTTTGTCTTGCACTTCGGTTCTGCGCTTCTGCCCTACTTGTTCAAAGGCGCATCAAAGGTCGTCTTCATCCCATGGCAAAAGGTGGGTTTTGGCATTTCTAAACGATGCGAAAAGGCGCTAGTGACAGAGCGCTCAAGCTGTCTAAAACGCTTTGAACCGAGGTGGACATTTTGGTCGATATGCCTTATTTGCTCACCCTAAAAATAGCTGTTTACCTGGGAGTTTTAGAATTATTTCCAGTTATTGGAAACGCGTGAAACAGGGTTGTCGAGCAGCTTGTATGAGGGCCTATGATGCAGGGAGAACAAGCGTAGAACTTCAACCTTGGTATGCGCTCAATGCTGGGGGAGAAGCTATGAACAAGCCTTTTGAAAACCTTACCGTTCTCGACCTATCGCGTTATCTGCTCGGCGCCTATCCGAGCCTCTATTTAGCCGACTTCGGCGCGCGAGTCATCAAGGTGGAAGACACCAAAGTGGGCGATTACTGCCGTCAGGAAGAGCCGCAGATCGATGGCGAAAGCTATTACCACTATGCGCTCAACCGTAATAAAGAAAGCGTTTCATTCAATTTGAAGGATCCCGAGGTGCTGGATGCCTTCTATAAATTAGTCATCTCTGCCGATGTGATCATCGAAAACTATCGTCCGGGCGTCGCTAAACGCTTGGGGATCGACTACGAGACGCTCTCAGCGATCAACCCGCGGATCATCTACTGCTCTCTTTCTGCTTATGGCCAGAACGATCCTCGCAGCTTGAGTGCTTTGCATGATGTCAACATCGTTACGCAGACTGGTTATTATGACCTGACGCAAGGAGCTCTTGCGCTGCTCTCTCCTGCCGATTTCGCTGCTGCGATGGTGGCGATCCAGAGCATCCTAACGGCTCTCATCCAACGGGGGATAACGAACAGGGGAGCGCATCTCGATGTTGCGATGTATGATTCACTCGTTTGGTGGAATGCCATGCTCGATTCGCGCTGGTTCTTCTTCGGTAAGGATTTCCCCAGCTCAAAGCGCGAGTATCCTTCCATCGGCTACAACATCTATCGCACGAAAGATGATCAGCTCGTTGCGTTCGGGTTTTATGAAACGAACTTCTGGGATGATTTTTGCCATGAGATAGGCTGCGAAGAACTCTGTGGCATGCTCAAGAACACCAAAGAGGAGAACCCTGAAGGATATGCCAAGATCCAAGAGGTCGCGGCGAGCAAGACGCACGATGAATGGGGAGAATGGAATAGTGCGGGCAAGCATCCCATCACGCCCATCTTCAGCAAGACCGACGCAGTCGAATATGCGCTTGAAAACTCCCCAGGATTGCTTGAGTACGTTGATTATCCTCGTATCGGCACGGTACTCCAGACCAATACTCCGCATGTGATCGGCGAGGTGAGAGCGGATCTGTCTGAGGCTCGCGAGCCTGAGCTCTTAGGAGAATCGAGCGCTAAGGTGCTTCGCGAGCTTGGGCTCAGCGATGCGAAGATCGCCAAGCTGGAAGAGAAGGGTTCCATCGTTGTAGGGTAGCGGTCTGCTTCTGGTCCAACCATGGTATAGGGTGGTGCGTGCTCTTTCTCTCTTCCCTTTGAGCAGGCGCATCAATCCTAGCGGGGGGTCTATTCCTGGTTAAGAGGGATAGACCCTTTTCTGCTTTTGAGGCGGCGCGGCGTTCTGCGCGTGTCATGAAGAGGGCTGGACTTTACTTAACAAAGCCATTTGTCCCAGAAGTTTCGGACAAAATCATAGAATTGTCTAAATGCCGAATCTCGATTTTTCTCAAAATGCCACCAAAACCAAATGACAAAGCGGAAAATGGCACCAAAAATAAACAGTTTGGTAAACTTTTTTTCTCAAGTTTGGACAAACACGCATTACTGACCATCCAAACCATATGAGCCGAACGTCATACTAGAAAAGAACCAAAATAACTGGTTGTGGAATGAAAGGAGAAATTCTGTATGTCAACTACAGAAAAGCTCAATGGCTATGGCCCACTCGCTGGCGTTAAAGTTGTTGAACTCTGCGAATGGGTAGCTGCTCCTGCTTGTGTGCGTTGTCTCTCTGAAATGGGTGCAACGGTCATCAAGGTCGAGCCGCCCTACGGCGATGCTCAGCGTACTCAGGGCCCTGGCTTTGGTTGCGAGCAGACCGACATGGAAGATCCTACGATCGACCTTAACAACACCAACAAGAACTTCGTTTCTATCAATCTGAAGAACGAAGAAGGCATGAAGTTCATGAAGAAGCTTCTTGCTGACGCAGATATCTTCGTGAACAATCTGCGTGACAAAGCTCTTAACAAGATGGGTCTCGACTATGAGACGCTTCACAAAGAGTTCCCTACCCTCATCTGGGCTCAGATGCGCGGTTATGGCGAGTATGGTCCTGAAAAGGACAGCCCCGGTTTCGACGCAGTCTGCTGGGCTGCTCGTGGTGGCGTTGCAAACGTTTTCCGTGAGGACGGCGAGTCTCCTGCAATCGCTCCTCAGGCATTCGGCGACTACAATGTTGGCCACATGCTGGCAACCGGTATCGTCTCTGCGCTCTTCAATCGTACCCGTACCGGCAAGGGCGAGAAGGTCGTAACCAACCTCTATGCTGGCGCTATTTGGGGCGGCAACATCGGTATCTGCGCAACGCAGTTCGGTGCTCCTTATCCTAAATCTCGTAAGCACGTTCCCAACCCCTTCAACAATACCTATCGCACCTATGACGACAAGTGGATCTACATCTGCATGCCGCAGTACGACAAGTATTACCCGATGATGATGGGTCTGTTCGGTCACGAGGATCAGATCGAGAATCCTGACACCAACAACCTCACCTCGCTCAAGGCTTCTGGCAAGAACGTCGAGGTTATCGATTGGCTCGAGAAGGCATTCGCTAAGAAGACCTTCGATGAGTGGATGGCGATCTTCAAAGAGAACGAAGTACCTGCTCAGAAGTGCTTCCGCTACACCGACGTCGTCAAGGACGAAGAGGCATACGATAACGATGCTCTCCGTATGGTCGAGTACGAAGCTTATGGCAAGCGCGCTCTGCCTATGACCCCGGTTCGCTTTGGTAGCTATGGTGATCCCCCGGTCGTCCTCTCCAAGCCCATCGGTTATCACACTGCTGAATTCATGCATGATTACGGCTATTCCGATGAAGAGATTGCTAAGATCGCTGAAGACGGCGGCGTAGTTGTCTACGACGGTCCGGAAATCGAAGACCGCATCTTCGTTTCCAAGCGTCAGGCTGCTGGCGAAGCACCTTGCAACTGGTAATCGCTTAGCAAACGCTCACAAGAAGACCCCGTTGGATACGTTCCAGCGGGGTCTTTTCATGTGTGGTGCTTCATTGCGTTCTGCAGCTTATCGTCCCTTCCACTGAGGTGCACGTTTTTCGCGGAAGGCTGTTGTGCCTTCAGCGGCATCTTCCGAATTAGCTGCGAGCTCTTGGTACATGTCCATCATGCGCCAACCGTCGGATTCGGCGAGGAAGCTCTTGTCCATCGAATCGTAGACCGCTTGCTTGATGAGGCTTAGTGCATAAGGACCATTTGCCATGATGGCCTTTGCGAGCGAAAGAGCTGCGTCCATCAATTCTTCCTCAGGTACGGCACGATTTGCCAGCCCCCATTGAACAGCGGTGGCTGCATCGATCGGTGCGCCCGTGAGCAGAAGCTCCATGGCATGCTTGAGATGGATCGAACGACCGATGCGGAGGGGAGCGCCTCCGTTACCGGGGAACAATCCGCTCTTTGCTTCAGGGAAGGCAACCATGCCATCATCGGTGAGGATCGCAAGGTCGGCTGCGAGCAGCATCTCAGCACCGCCGCCTACCACTTTCCCATTGGCTGCAAGGATGATAGGCTTCTTCCAAAATTTGCGCGTCATAGCGCCCGTGCCCCAAGTTTCTCTCCCCTTGGGCGGATGGAGCGTTTTCTCGTTGTATTCCTTAAGGTCCGCTCCTGCGCAAAACACCTTACCCGTATTGGTCAAGATGGCTACCTTGGCTTCGTCATCGTCGTCGAAGAGTTCGAAAGCATCGCACAATTCGGCCCACATAGCCGAATTGATCGCATTGCGCGCTTCAGGGCGATCGAGCGTGATGATGAATGCACCCTCGTTCTTCTCGATGCTAAGGTATTCGAATGTTGGCATTTGTTCCATATGGTCCCCCGTCTTTTTGAAGCTGTGAGCTTCGTTGTGCATAAATGATGCTCGGCTCAATCTATGCTTGAGAACAGAGGCTCGGGTTGTTCTACAGGCGTAGGCAAGAGCACGAGTTTCGATGCTTTCGTTATACAAGAAAGGAGATATGAAAAGAAGAGCGCATTTATGCGCATCACCCCTGAAACGGAGCTTCGCTTCAGGGGTGATGGAAGGGATCGCACTAGTGTGAAACGGCCTTTTATCGGGCGTTTCGTGCGGCGAGCGTGATCTTTAAAGTCTTCATTGCGTTGTCGAGCGTGCTCGTGCAAATTGCCCCCGGCACACCTCTTAATTCGTTGACAATGTCTTGTATCTGTCCAAAGCCAGGGTAGGTGTCAACATCAGTAAAGATCTCGGTTCTCTCGAGAGGTGCTTCTTCACGTACGCCACCCATAACGCCCTCATGGGCGATCGCGTCTTCGGGGTCGCCCGCGATCGTTTCGAGCACGAGCGGTGCTGCATTGTCGTAGTAGGGGAATTCGATGCTGCCCCTATCGCCGAAGATAAGGAAGCGATCGATCGCCTTGTAAGTGGCATAGCACCACATGCCGGAGACGAGCACGCCCGATTCGGTGATCGCTGAAAGCGAGACGGCATCTTCTGCTTCATAGAAACCGGTTCTATTGGTGGCAGACAGGTTAAAGGTAGCGAGCGAGCCGACCAGATAGTCCACGAGGTCGAGCATGTGCGCATCGCCTTCGTAGAAGTGGCTCCCGCCAGATACTTCAGGGCGCACGCGCCAAGGCTTTTGATCTTCGGGCAAACATTCCTCTGCAGTGAGACGTTGCGTTCTGATGAGCTGCACGCCACGCACCATGCCGATCGCGCCTTCATCGAGGAGGCGCTTGAGCTCCTTATAGCGTGGCATGCCACGACGGTAGTGCGCTACGTAGCAACGTGTCCCACTCTCATCGAAGGCCTGCTTGATCGCTTGGGCATCTTCCCAAGAAAGAGCGATCGGTTTTTCGAGGTAGCAATGCTTATTCGCTTGGGCGACCGCGATCGCTTGCTCTTTGTGACAGTTCGGCGTGGTAGCAACATAGACGATATCGATCGAAGGATCTGCCAGCAGCTCTTCCATGGTCTCGTACACTTTGCCATGACCTTGCGCATCGACCCATGCCTGCGCCTTTTCTGCGGTTCTATTCCAGACACCTGCTAATTCTGAATGATCGGCAGTATAGGTGGGAACTCCGTTCTTGGTCTCGACAACATTGCCGCACCCGATGATCCCCCAGCGAATCGGCTTGTCTTTGCCACCTGTTCGTTCGTCTTTCATGATGACCCCCTTATAAGAAGGGCGTGTAGAAGATCTCTGCACGCCCTCTGTCGCTTGTTTTGTGCTGCCCGTTAGGCCTTGTACTTCTTCGCGAGCTGACGGCCAGCGATATATTCCATGACCTCGGTCGTACCGCCGCCCATTTCGTTACCGCGAAGGTCTGCCCAGATGCGTCCGATGCGCATTTCTTTCGTGTAGCCAATAGCCGCATAGATCGACATCGCCAGATCGGCCACGCGGGTGAGCTCGCGGCAGGCGTATCCCTTGAGTAGCGCAGATTCGAGGCGCGTTGATTCACCGTTGTCGAGCATGGTGACCGTGCGATACAAACGCCAACGCACGTTCTCGATGATGTTCTCCATCTCGCAGAGATGCTGCTGGATCATGGAGATGCGGGCGATCGGCTCCTTGAACGCGACGCGATCGTTGGCATAAGCGCCAGCGTCGTTCAGGGCTGCCTGCGCCAAGCCGAGCGAAGAGGCAACTACCAAGCAGCGTTCGAACTCGAGCTTCTTCATGAGCAGCTTCCAGCCCATGCCAGCTTCGCCGATGCGCTGTTCTTCGGTGACCACCACGTTGTCGAAGAATTGGTCGACGAACGGGATGGCCTGCTGGCCAACCTTCTCAAGTGAGGCGACCGTGAAGCCTTCGGCATCGTTGGGTACCAGCCAAAGCGAATACTTGTCGTTCTCGTAGCTTGGGTCCTCGTCCTTCGCAACGACCATGGTGTAGAGCGAAAGGCCGCCAAGCGTGACCCAGGTCTTCTGGCCGTTCAAGAGGTACGTGCCATCGGGCTGTTTGCGCGTGACGCAGGTCATCGCGTTGTTGTCCGATCCAGCGGCGGGTTCGGAGATGGCGGTACAGGCGATGCAGGTGCTCTCAACGTTCTCGATGGCGTTCATGATCAGCTCCTGCTGCTCTTTCGTGCCAAAATCGATCACGTCGGTGATGGTATTGAAGTCGGTAACGAAGGGGAGCACCACGCCGGTGAATTCATGGAGCTTCTCGACAAGAAGGATCTCGGTGAGCTTGTCGACAGGGATGCCGCCGATATCTTCAGGAAGGCCCATGTGCATGAACCCTGTCTCGCGGTAGGCCATTGCTGCTTCCACGCTAATATGATGATCGACTTCGTAGGCTTGCTTCACCGCTTCGTCGGTGAAGTAGCGCTCTGCATATTCGCGTGCGCTTTCGATCATGAGTTCCTGATCATCGGTAAGACTAAAATCCATTGCTGCCCCTTCTCCCTTTGGAATAACGTTCGGCTCGTGCCATTAGAGCAGATATTAGTATCTCGATTTCAATAAATAAAGGGATTTGCAAGATTTGGACAGACACATAGGATTGTCTATTCGGTTTTGCCCGATCTATCGTTTCGCTTGATCATTTCGGCTGGAGCGCGCACGAAAAAGCCTCCGTGCAGGACGGAGGCTTGTAAAGAATGCTCTATTGTTTTGCGGGTTTGCGGCCCAGGTCCAATGGATCGAGCGCACTATGCCAGCTTCTTGATGAGCTCCACCATGTCGATGCCAAGCTGGCGTGCGACCACAGGCGCGATCGGATCTTCGGAAACGGAGCGACGCCATTGCGGCTTGCCGTCCTTCATGCCTGCCATGAGCGAACCGGCAACCACCGAAGCGATAACGGGGCCTTCGGGGCGCGGATTGATCTGGATCATCTCATGGGTCGAGCAGAATTGGCTCAGCGCTGCATAGGTGGGTTCTGCGCCGCAGTTATCGAGGCCTGCCATGGTGATGCAGCCTGCAACCTTGCCTTTGAGCTGGTTCGCCACCATATGCATAGGACGGGTGCGGTCGATGAAGGTCTTCATGCGGCCAGACACATTCGAGAAATAGTCGGGCGAAGCCACGATGATGCCATCCGCCTCGAGCATCTTCTGCTTGATCTCTTCCATGTCATCATCTTTGATGCTGCATTCTGGCTTGAATAAGCAGCGGTTGCAGCCCGTGCAGTATTCGACATTCTTTTCGGAAAGCTCGATCACTTCAGTTTCCGCTCCGAGCTCTGCTGCAGCGCTCAGTGCTTCGTTGATCAAGTAGTCGGTGTTCTGGCCTACGCGGTGGCTTCCGTTGATGGCGAGAATCTTCATGGCATACCTCGTTCTCTTTTGGTTTTCGGATATGTTCAATTATACGGAATTCATTCACACCTAAATAATGGATTGCCCTATGGATTGTCGGACAGAGAAGGCGTTTTGATGCTTCAAAAAGCCTCTTTGTTTAGCTACGCTAGTATACGAAGAACAACTGCGATCATTTTTTAGAAGAGGAACTATGTATAGCTTTGCTCTTTCATCCGAGCAAAAGCGGCTCGTCGCTGCATTCCGAGAGTTTGGGGAAAGCGTTTTCTTGCCCGAGCGCGTATTCCAGTGGAAGCGCGATCAGGGTCTGCCAGATGAGGTCGTGAAGGGATTCACCGATCTTTATTTCAGCTTCGAATCCTCTACAGTAGGGAAATCGTTCGCCCATAGTGTCATGAGTCAAACGCTCATCCTTGAGGAGCTTTCGCGTTGTGCTGGAGCAACTCTGCCGTTCCAGAATGATCTTTTCAATCTTCAGATCATGAATTGGTTCGCTGAGTCTTCACGTTTTTCTGATGCGCTCGATTTTTATCGCAAGACAGGGCGTCTCATGTTCTCGTTTGCCATTTCAGAGCCCGTCGCAGGCTCGGATACGATGGGCATGCACACCTACACGCAAACACTTGATGACAAGATCGTTCTCAATGGCCAGAAGAACTATGTGAACAACGGTGAATATTCTCCCAATATCTTAGTTGCTGCGATCGATAAGGACGTGCAGAACCCGGGTAAGTATCCCGCCCTTGCATTCTGGCTTATTCCGCGCACGCTCAAGGGGGTGCGGGCCTATCCGATCAATAAGATTGGGCAGTCCATGCTGCCTTTCGCTTCGCTCGCGTTCGACGATGTCGAGCTTTTGCCCGAGTATCGTTTGAGCGGCAACGAAGGTGGTTTCCAGCAGCTTTTCCGTTTGCTCGAATTCGGACGCGTGTTCATTTGCGCTTCTTCAGTGGGCATGGCGCAAGCTGCGATGGAAGATGCGGTCGCACATGCACGGGAGCGTATCGCGTTCGGCAAGCATATCAGCCAGTTCCAGCAGATCGAACAGATGCTCACCGATATGGAAGTATCGCTCACGAGCATGCGCCTCATGCTCTACCGGGCAGTATGGGATATCGAAAACGACACCCCTGATAAGCGCTTGTCGGTCGCGCTCATGAAGCGCTTCATCCCGAAGACCGCCACCGAGGTCGCAAGCAATGCGATGCAAATTCTCGGCGGACTCGGGTATACTGAAGGTTCGCGAGTCAGTTCGATTTGGGAGGACTGCCGCGGTAATCAGATTGCCCAAGGAACTGACCAGATCATGGTCTACATTTCAGCCCCGCTCATTCTCGACAAATACGAAAAGGAAGAAGTTCTATGAAAACAAGCACGAAGTATTGGATCTACGCGCTGGTTATCAACCCGATCACTACGCTCATCATCTATTACATGTTCAATGCAGGATTCAATCTGCTGAACCTTATCGGTGTCGGCATCATCGGCTATGGCATCTTCCTGTACTTCGTTGTCCAGGCTATTCGTATCGACGTTCGTGCCCGTCAGGCTTACAAGAAAAAGAAGGGCAAGGGCGGCAAGAAGAAAAAGAAGCGCTAAGCCTCAAAGCCGTCCGGAATTACAGATAAGCAACAATTGGTGCCGCAAGATTTCTTGCGGCATTTTTTATGATATTCCGCGAACGGGTTCAAAACATGTTCACGAGATGCTTGAACGCGTTTTGAACATGTTCAAAATTGGACAGAATTATCACTTTGCCCGTCTTTTATTGGTTATGCCTATGATTTTTTGGGCATTCATTCATAAAAACCAAAACAAAATCGCTTTCTACATAAGGGTTTTAACCCGTCAAGTGGTCAGTTTTTGAAACCTGGCTATTTTTCGGAAAAAAATAAACTTTCAAAATAGAGTACAGGGGAACCTTCCCCATTGCGGTATCACGTGGTGAAACGCGCCAGATTTACCAGGTGATCTCGCACTTGCTGTATTGAATGTAAAGGAAAGTGTGGCGTTTTCACGGCATCTGTCGTGGTTCGCCCGGAAAGGAAAAGAAGTTATGGCAACTGCTGCTACAACTCAGAAAATGACGGTGCGTCATATTCTTGTAGTGCTCACCTGCGTCTTCTGCACCTTTGGTTGTGCGGCTATCACGTTTAGCTGCCCCGGTCTTTGCTATCGTCCGGTAGCAAATTACCTCGGTGTTCAGGTCTCAGATGTGTCCTTCTACATGTCGATCGTTTATTTCGCTGAAGTTATTTTCTCTCCCATCATCGGTGCGCTGCTCGAGAAGTACGACGCACGCATCATCTGCACCATCGCTGCAGTCTTTACTTCGGGCGGCATCTTCTGCATGTCGTTCTACACCGAGCTCTGGCAATGGTACGTTTCCGGTTTCTTCATGGGCGTTGGCGAGATCACGCTTCTGTGGCTCATGGTCGCAGGTCTTTTGAACCGCTGGTTCAAGGCTAAGCTCGGTCTTATGCTCGGTATCTCCTATGCAATGACCGGTCTTGGCGGTGCAGTCTTCAACTTCATCGGCCAGTTCATCCTCGGTCCGAACCTGCTCGTTGAAGACACCTGGCGTGACCTTTATATGTTCTACGGCATCGCCGCTGCAGTGCTCTCCATCCCCTTCACGCTCTTCGCGATTCGCTCACATCCGCAGGATTGCGGCCTGAAGGCATATGGTGCTCCGATCACCGAGGGCGAGGTCATCGATGCTCAGCATCTCGATCTTCCCGGTATCCCGGCAAAGCAGGCTTATGGCAAGTGGTACTTCTGGGTGCTCATCCTTGCAGGCTGCATGTTCAACATCGGCGGCATCTATCCGCAGCACTTCACCACCTTCTATCAGACCGTTGTTGCGGTTGACGCAGCGGGCATCACCATTCCGGATCTCATGATCATGTCTGGTACGCTCGAGGCATGCTGCATGATCGGTATGGCTGTTGGTAAGGTCACCATCGGTGCTATCGAATCCCGCAACATCGTCGTTGCACTCGCATTCGGTTCGATCTGCGGTTTCATCGGCCTGTGTGGCATTTGGTATGGCGGCATGAACAAGGCCTTGCCGGTTCTGTTCTTCGGTGGCTTCATCTTCGGTATGCTCTATCCGTTGGTCACCACGGCGCTGCCTTACATCACACGCTTGCTGTTCGGCGAGAAGGACTACGACAAGATCTACTCTGTCATCCTCATGCCGGTCAACTTGGTTGGCGCATTCGCTGCTTCTGGTCTGGCTCTCATTTACCAGGGTCCCGGCTGGGATTGGTACTTCATCGTCGGCCTCTGCGTTGCGGTCATCTGCTTCGTCCTCGGCTTCATCGTCGTGAAGTGGGGCATGAAGGATTACCGCGGCGACAAAGCTGCTGGCACCATGCACTAATCGCACTCGCGATCGCATAAACGCTTATCAATAGGTAAGTTCGCTTGGTTGGGCATCTGGCATTGCGCCAGGTGCCCAACTTGCTTTTAGCACGACCTATTGTTTTCGGATGCGGCGATAAGTAACCGTTTCATTACGAAAAGCTATAGGTTTTTGCGTCGCATCATCGGGATTTTGGGCGTAATAAAAATATTTTTTACTAGTGCGCACTGTATCGTTGTAGTGAGCAGAATATAAAACACGCATTTGAACTGGGGTTATAGAAGAACGAACATGTTCAAATAGCGGGGTACTATAACGCGTTCAAGAAATAATTCCATTGGACAAAATCAAACATCTGACCATTTTTGTAGAGCCTGTGGAGGAACAGAATAACTTGTGAGAGCAAATATGCTCTTGCGTGCAATGGTTCTTAGAGAGAAGTGCACCGAGCCTCTCAAAGAGTGATTGCATGTAAAGGAAGCAGGAGTGCGCAAGTGCTCCAGGAAAAGAAGGAGGGGTTATGGCTGAAAATGTAAAAACTCAGAAGTTTACAGTTCGTCATTTTTTGGTTCTGTTTACTTGCATGATTTGTATCTTTACATCTAGTGCTATTACCTTCAGCTGCCCGGGTCTGGCATATCGTCCGGTCTCCATGCAGCTCGGAATTCAGGTTTCCGACGTTTCTCTCTACATGTCCTTTGTTTACTTGTTCGAGGTTATCTTCTCGCCAATCGTCGGTGCATTGCTTGAGAAGTTCGACGTTCGAATCATCTGTACGCTTGCAGGTGTTTTCGTAACTGCTGCATACCTTTGCATGTCGCAGTTCACGGTCATCTGGCAGTGGTACATCGCTGGTGTGTTCATCGGCTTCTCCCAGATCACTCTGCTCTGGTTGATGACCGCTGGCGTTCTCGGTCGTTGGTTTAAGAAGAAGCTTGGTTTTGCGCTCGGTCTTTCTTATGCAATGACTGGTGCAGGCGGTGCTATCCTGAACATCGTTGGTCAGACCATTCTTGGTCCGAACCTGCTCGTCGAGGAAACCTGGCGTAACCTCTACATGGTGTTCGGCGTTATCTGCCTGTTCGGTACCATTCCTTGGACCGCACTCTGCCTCCGCAATGCTCCTGAGGACGTTGGACTGAAGGCATATGGCGCTCCTATCGCTGAGGGCGAAGATATTGCTGAAGAGCATGCAGTCCTCAAGGGTATGGAGCCCAAGGTTGCTTACACCCGTTGGTACTTCTACGTACTCATCATCGCAGGCTGCTTGATGAACATCTGCGGTATTTATCCGCAGCACTACACGAACTTCTATCAGGGCGTCGTTGCTGTTATCCCGGGTACGCAAACTGCTATTCCTGAGTTGATGGCTATCTCCGGTACCCTGGAGGCATTCTCGATGGTTGGTATGATGATCGGTAAGATCTGTACTGGTATCCTCGAGTCCAAGTCCGTACAGCTCGCTCTTATCGTTGGTATCGTAACTGGTGTTCTCGGTATCTGCGGTATCTGGTTCGGCGGCTACAACAAGATCCTCCCGATCCTCTTCGGCGGCGGTCTGATCTACGGCTTCATCTACGCGTTCGTAACAACGTTGTTGCCGTACTTAACGCGTCAAATCTTCGGCGACCTTCACTATGACAAGATCTACTCTGTCATCCTGATTCCGGTCAACTTGGTCGGCGCTTTCGCAGCATCTGGTCTGGCTCTCGTTAATCAGATGTTCGGATGGGACTTCTTCTTCATCCTCGACATCGTGGTTATGATCCTTATCTACATCTTCTGTACGCTCTGCTACAACGCAGGCAAGAGGGATGCTGCAGAGAAGTTTGTTTCTGGCACGCTCGCTTCCGAGAAATAAGCTTCCTATTTAGTCAGAGAGAGACTAACCTGAATCGAAGAGAGGCACCCTTGCGGTGCCTCTCTTTTTGCGTTTTTTCAGCCTTGTTCAGAGGACAACGGGGACGTAGCTTATTGTCCCATCCCCGTTATGAAACCTGAGAATACGAACGTGCTGAACCACATAGTCTGCGTACGGGTGGGACAATAGGCTACGTCCCCGTTGTCCTTACGCGCTACGTGCGAAATCGAACTCTCATAGTGCTAAGGCGGGAGGATAGACTGCTTTGTCCAGCGGAAGAATCTAAGGCTTTAGGTTTGTCTCAGATAGGGAACTAGAGATTGCGGCGAAGCTGGGCTTCCTTGATCTCCATCTCGAGCGAGCTATGAATGAGGTTCGCGAAGGGCCCCGCGTTGCTGATGAGGTGCTTCACGACCGGTTGATCGCACTTGCGGATGAAGTAGTACAGGAATGCGCACGTATAGAATTCGCTCAAAAACTCGATATTCTCTTCGGGTAGATAGCGATTCGCGAGGATGATATCGATATCGTTGCGCAATGCCGGTAAATAAAGATCGTAGAGATAGTTGCGCAGAGCATGCGGCCCTGTTTCGAGCAGCGCCTGCGTATAGAAGGTGCGGCGCTTTTCGAGCACGCTCGCGAACACATCGAAGAATTTCGAGTGATCGAGCGAACGCACGCCTGATTTCTGCGTGATGTAGAACGGGAACTGGGTTACCGAATCTTTGCTCGGCTCTTCGTACACTAGGATGCTCTCAGGAAACTTGCGCTGCAGTGCAAGGCCCAGATCGTAGCGGAAGCGCCAAATGATGAGAGCCTCTTTATCGACGAAGTGGTAGTAGAAGGTCTTGCGGTTCTTGCCCGTTCTTTCAACGATGTCCGAAATGGATACCTTCTTGAGCGGCATTTCATCGCAAAGTTCGACAAAGGCATCGGCGATAAGAAGTTTCGTATCGAGCGGTCCCACGTGTGATTTCTCCTTGCCCGTGCGGCATCAGGTCTATTCGCGGATGCGACCTGCCTTCGTACGAACTATAGCGCCTGTTCATATGAACGATCCTGCGCGTTATCGGAAGACTCGATCGCTGCTGGGAACATTATACTTGTCTCGATTCGTTGGTCAAATTCAATGATTTGGGTAGACGGACTCGATATGATTCATCGGTATCAATAGAAGGACGAGAGGTTGTATCATCCACTTTGAATGAAAAAACCTATAAATGATTCCTATAGACCAACAAAAAAACTATAATGCCCATCGATAAACGTAACATCTGCATTACAATATCTATAGCAAAGGAGCTGAGATACGATTCGTCACTTCCGATAACAAGCATTTAGGTACGAACCATGGTCTTTAATCGAGGCTATGGTTTTTTACGCTCTAAACGCTTGCCATCGAAATTAACGATCGAGCAGCTTCAAGGAATAACGAGTAGCTCACAACAAGTCTTGTAGAAAGGGGCTGTGCAGTGAAATACGAAGCACTTACCACGCCGTTTAAAATCGGCAACGTAGAGATTCGCAATCGTTTCGTCATGCTGCCAATGACCATCGAGAAAACCGATAACTATGCCATTGGTGACGACCTGATCGATTTCTACGAGCAGCGCGCAATCGGTGGGGCTGGTCTTATCGAGATCGGTTCTTGCTATGTTTGCGACTGTTTCGACACCCATCCTAAATACCACACCACTACTGGTGCTTGCGGTGTTTGGGACGACTGCTTTATCCCAGGCCTTACCCGTACCGCAGAAGCTTGCCATAAGCATGGCGCTAAGCTCGCTGCTCAGCTGCAGCTCTGCTACGAGTGGCGTCCGGATGGCAACACGGAGCTTTTGAGCTATGCTCCTTCTAAAGACGTTGTTTCTGGTCCTTTCGTAGGTATGCCGGAGCGCGAATTCACCATCGACGAGATCAAGCTCGTCGTTAAGCAGTACGGTGAAGCTGCTAAGCGTTGCCAGAAGGCTGGCATCGACATCATCGAGATCCATGCAGGTATTGGCTACATGGTCATGCGCTTCATCTCCAAGTACTCCAACCATCGTACTGACGAGTACGGCGGATCTACGGAAAACCGCTGCCGTCTCCTTACCGATATCATCGATGAGATCCATCGTGTATGCGGCGAAGATTATCCGATCCTCATTCGTTATTCTGCAGACGACCTCATGCCTGGCGGTCAGCGCCTCGAAGACCTCAAAGAGGTCATCGAAGTTGTCGAGAAGCACGGTGTTGACGCTTGGTCCATCCAGGCAGGCTTCCATGAGGCTCCTCGTCCTGTTGCTAACCAGCTCGTTCCTGAAGGTGAGTTCATCTACCTTTCTAAGGCTGCTAAGCAGTACACCAAGCTTCCTACCTTCCCTGGCACTCGTATCAACCACCTCGATGTTTGCGAAAAGATCATCGAAGATGGTTCTGGCGATGCTGTTGGTATGGCACGTCACTGGATCGCTGAGCCGGAAATCGGCTTGAAGGTCAAAGAAGATCGTGCTGAGGAAGTTCGTCCTTGCATCGTTTGCTCCCGTTGTCTTGACAACATCTTCGTTGGCAAGCCCTGCAAGTGCTCGGTCAACCCGAACGTCTACTTCTCTCAGTATGGCCTGCCGCAGGATCACAAGGTCTCTGGCGACGAGGCAAAGAAGAAGATCCTCATCATCGGTGCTGGCCCTGCTGGTCTCGAGGCTGCTCGTACCATGCGTATGCGCGGTTACACCAACGTCACCGTTGTCGATCAGAAGAAGAAGGCATGCGGCCTGCTGAACCTTGCTCAGGTTCTCAACGACGAACTGCCTCCTATGGTCGATTGGTACAACAACGAGATCAAGCGCCTCAACATCGATGTTCGTCTGAACACCGAGGTCACCCCTGCATACATCAAGGACTTTGGTGCAGATGAGGTCATCCTCGCTGTTGGTCCTGAAACGGTTTCTCCTGATGTTCCAGGCAAGGACAACAAGAACGTTATCGATTCTCACGCTCTGAAGGCTCTCGTTGAGGGCAAGGGCACCCCGGGCAAGGGCTTCATGTGGACCATGTCTTGCTTTGGCATGAATGTTCTCGGCGCACCGCTGGGCATCATGAAGTGGGGCCTTGGCACGCACATCCTCGTTGGCAAGAGCATGGCTGTTATCGGTGGCGGCTTCGCTGGCATCGAAGTTGCATCTGCAATGAACGAAGGCCGCGAGGTTACCGTTATCGAAGAAGCCAAGAAGGCTGGCGCTGAGATCGGCATCATCGACAAGAATCCTGAGCTCCGCAAGCTTAAGAGCGAAGGCGTCAAGATCCTCACCTCTACCAAGGTCAAGGAATACAACAAAGAAGGCGTCGTTTGCGAAGATGCAGAGGGCAAAGTATTCACCGTTCCTGCTGACACCATCATCACCGGCACCAAGTGCGTCGATAACACGAGCCTCTACGATCAGATGAAAGGCGTTGTCCCTGAGGGTCACCTCCATCTTATCGGCAACGCTTCGCCGCACACCACCTGGGCTGGCGTTGGTCCGCACGATCCTTACAAGACCGACGAGTACAAGCGTCTTCTCGAGGCTGTTCGCGACGGTTATCTGATCGGTATGACCATCAACGAGGAGATTCCTGTCGACATGCAGGCAGCTCCTGGTCCCGACGTCACCAAATAAGTAGGGTAAATACCCTGGTCGTAAGACCAAAATCGTTTGATCTTGAGCGGGCGATGTTGGAGCTTTGCCCGCTTAAAGATAGAAGTTAGGTTCAAGAGGAAAGATTTCCTGAAGGAGGAAAACCATGCTAGATTATAGCTACTCTGATGAGCAAAAGCTGCTTCGTGAGAACATCCGTAAATGGGGTAAAGAGCATCTTCCTGAGGAGAAGATCGCCGAGGCTTACAAGAACCGCGGCATCGACTCTGCTATCGCTAAGTCTTGGGTAGACGAAGGCTTTGGTAAGCTCGGTATTCCTGCTGAGTACGGCGGAACCCCTTGCGATCACGTCACCATGGCTATTGCTATCGAAGAGCTTTGCCACATCGGTGGTAACATCCCTATGGCTCCAAACCTGTTGATCATGTTTGACGTTTGCGAATTCGGTACCGAAGAGCAGATCAAGTACGCGGTAGACTTCTACTATGAGAATGGCTATCCTCCTTACTGCCTCGCAATTTCCGAGCCTGAAGCAGGTTCTGCAAACATCTACATGACCACTACCGCTAAGAAGCTTGGCGACGGTAACGTTGAGATCAACGGCACCAAGACCTGGGTTACCTTTGCAGAGCACGCAAACGGCTTCATCGTAGTTTGCAAGGATGAGGATCCTTCTCCTGAGAACAAGTCCATGTCCATGTACCTCGTTGACAAGGACACCCCGGGTGTTGTTCTCGAGCCGCTCAACAAGATCGGTATGCAGATCAACCCCTTCGCTATGGTCCACTTCAACAACGTCATCGTTCCTGAGACCGCTCTCCTCGGTGAGCAGGGCAAGGGCTTCCTGCAGCTCATGAAGAACTTCGAGTGGGAGCGCTGCGTTCTCTTGGCAGAACTCCTCGGTGAAGCTCAGGCTGCTATGGACGATGCTTGCGCTTGGACCAACGAGCGTCAGCAGTTCGGCGTTGGCATCAAGACCTTCCAGCTCGTTCAGGAGCACATCGTCGAGATGCAGATCGCTCTGACCAACACCCGTAACTTCCTGTATCGTACTTGCTGGAAGCTCGACAACGGCATTCCGGTCAACAACGACGCAGCTATGCTGAAGCGCTATGGTGCACCTGCTCTTACCGACGTTTGCTCTCGTGCACTCCAGCTCATGGGTGGTCTCGGTTACACCGACGCAACGCGCGTTTCCCGCCTCATGCTCGACTGCCGTGGTTTCCAGATCGGTGGCGGCACCGTCGAGATCATGGTCCACATCGCTGGCCGTGGCATCCTCAAAGAGTATGCAAAGGGCAACCAGGACGAACTGTAAGCCTTTTAGCTCTTACACTAGGGATAAAAGAAGGGGGAAGGGGCAACTCTTCCCTCTTTCTTTATGTCTAAGTAGCGGTAAGAAGCGAAGAGTGGTAAGGAGATAGATGAACGTCGTTGTTTGTTTCAAGTCCGTTTATGACGATGTCGCTATTCGAACTAATTCCGACAAAACGCTTGATTATCAGGCGGTTCCGCATATCGTTTCGCTTTATGACCTGAACGCTATTGAAGCAGCGGCACAGTTCGTTGAGGGATCGAATGGCGAGCATTCGCTTATTGCGCTTACGGTAGGCGATACGAAGATCCACGATACGACCATGCGTAAGAATGTGGCAGCGCGTGGTGCAAGTGAGGTCTATTTGGTGATGGACGATGCACTCGAAGATGCTGAAACCCATCAAACAGCGCAAGCGGTCGCGGCAGCCATCAAGCATATCGGCAACATCGATCTTATTATCTGCGGCGATGGGTCGGCCGATATCTACGCTCATCAGATGGGCATTCAGCTGGGTGAGATTCTGGGCATTCCTAATGTGAATGCGGTGATCGACTTTGCTGCTGAAGGCGCCACGATCAAGGTAACGCGCGAGCTCGATGAAGAGATCGAACACATCGAGATGCAGACCCCTGCGGTGCTTTCGGTGCTTTCCGACATGGCGCAACCGCGCACCTGCAAGGTGGCGGATATCATGAGCGCAGGTCGCAAGCCTGTTCATGAGCTAACTTTGGAAGATATCGGTCTTGAGCTTCCTCCAGCGAACTACGAGGTCGTTGAGACGAAAGTACCTGAACCAACACCACGCAAGATGGTGTTCTTCGAAGCGACCGATGAAGGCATCGATGAATTCATCGAGCAAGTTCATACGTATCTGACTACCGAGGGGGCGTAAGCGCTATGAAGATCTTTGTTATCGCAGAACGCGAACAGCCGGTTGTTGAGCTGTGTGCGGGCGCTCGCCAATTCGCTGATGAAGTCGATCTTATCGCGCTCCCTACCACAAGCGTAGCTCCTGGGGTTGCCGATACGGTCTATCGCCTCGAGGTGCCTGAAGGACGCATGATGGAGGATTCATACCTTGCCCTGGTTGACCTTATAGAGAAAGAGAAGCCGGCAGCGGTGTTCGCGGAATCTTCGCGACGCATCCAGCTTCTGCTTGGACGAGTGGCAGCGCGCGTGGGAGGAAGCGTGATCTCGAACGTGACCGCTCTTCCCAGTGCCAAGGACTCAACCACCATGTATTTTGGTGGCCTGGCGAACCGCAAGTACAAAGGCGTAGATGACACGACCTCGTTCTATTTTGTGCGCCCCGCAACGTTTCCTGATGCTGAGCCAAGCGGCGAGAACGCGGAGGCAGAGCTTCCCTTCATCGAGCCGGCTTATGAAGTGAAGCTCGATTCGGTCGGTCCGCGCGTGAAGGGCGATGTCGATCTGCCGAGCGCGAAACGCGTCGTGAGCGTCGGGCGCGGCATCAAGGAGGAGAAGGATCTTGAGATGGTGCGCGAACTCTGCAGCCTGATCGATGCCGAATTGGGCTGTTCGCGCTCGATCTACGAAGCAGAGAGCTGGCTTCCCAAAGAAGCGCTCGTGGGTATCTCGGGCAGCACGGTGGTGCCCGATCTCTACCTTACCCTCGGCATTTCTGGACAAGCACAGCACATGGTCGCCTGCGACGGCGCCACTACGATCATGTGTGTGAATACCGATCCTTACGCGCTCATTTTCGAGCATTCAGATTATGGCAGCAAGGGCGATCTCTACACGGTCGTTCCGCGCATGATCGAGTATTTCAAGGCTCATCCCCTCAAGTAAAAATCGCACGAAGGAGTTTTTGATGTATCAGCTGCAAGAAGAAGAGCGCATGATCCTTTCGATGGTGGACAGTGTGTGCACCGATGTTATCGCTGATCGCGCGGCAGAGATCGATGAAGTGGATGAATTTCCGCAAGACATCTATGATCTCCTTGCTGAACAGGGTCTTTTCGGTCTTGCCATGCCTGAAGAGCAAGGTGGATTCGCGGTGAGCGTGAATTGCTGGGCAGCATGCGTGGCGCGTTTGGCGCAGGAGTCTCCCGCCGTGGCGCTCATGTTGTTTGTCGCTGCAATTGGTACAGATGCGATCATGACCTACGGAACCGATGAGCAAAAGAACACCTATCTGCCCGAGATCATCGCAGGGGAGAAGAAGATCAGCTTTGCGCTCACGGAACCCAATGCGGGCTCGGATGTTTTCTCGCTCACCACGAGCGCGAAGCCGACCGACAACGGCTATGTGATCAGCGGGAATAAGATGTTCATCTCGAACGCGGCAGTGGCAGATTACTTCTGTGTGTTCGCCAATGTTGAAGTGGACGGCGAAAAGAAGCCGAGTGCGTTCATCGTTGACGCTCACGATGAACGGGTGGTGATCAGCGCGCATGAGCAGAAGCTCGGATTGCATGGTTCTCCCACGTGCCCAATCTTCTTCGACAAGGTCGAGGTAGCGGCCAATGCGCTTATCGGCGAAGTGGGGCAGGGTGCCCAGATCGCGTTCCATGCGCTCAACCGCGGACGCATCGCGCTTGCCGCAACGGCGCTCGGCATTACGCGCGCGAGCCTCATTGCTTCGGCAACGTATGCCAATTCCCGCAAGCAATTCGGCCAGGCAGTCATCGATTTCGAGGGCGTTTCGTTCAAGCTTGCAGACATGCGCATTGCCGTGGCAGCTTCTGAGGGCATTCTTGATGACGCGATCGAGGCGTTCGTCACCAATGCGCGCGATGTGAAGGAGCGCGTGGCTGCAGCAAAGGTCTACTGCACCGAAGCAGCTCAAGCGGCGGCAACCGATGCGGTGCAGGTTCATGGCGGCTATGGGTTCTGCAAGGAATACCCGGTCGAGCGCTACTACCGCGATGCGAAAGCGTTCACCATCATCGGCGGCACGAACCAGATCCAGCGCAAGATCATTGCTGATGAAGTGAAGAAAACATACGCGCTCTAGGACGCCCGTCCAGCAAAAAAGAGAAGGAGTTAACGCGTGAAGATAGCAGTTTGCGTGAAGCAGTCCATCGACACCGAAGCGCTCATCACGCTCGGTAGCGATGGGGAAGTATCCACCGAAGGTGCTGCGCTCATCATCGATCCGTATGCAGAATTCGCCGTGGAGAAAGCGGTCCAGCTCAAGGAACAAAACGGTGGCGAAGTGATCCTCGTTACGGTGGGTTCGCAAGATGAGGTGCCCGCTATTCGCCATGCGCTTTCGATGGGGGCCGATCGCGCGATCCTCATCGATGACGAAGCGATCGACACGACCAATCCCCAGGCTAAGGCGCGCGTGCTCGCGGCGGTGCTTACCGAAGAGCAGCCTGACATCATCTTGGGCGGCTATAAGTCGGGCGACACCTCGCGTGCGCAAACGTTGCCGCGCGTTGCTTCGATCATGGGACTTCCGCAGGTTGGTTGGATCACGGGTCTTGAGGTCGAAGGAGATACCGCGCTCGCTGATCACGAGCTTGCCGATGGCGTTGAGCAAGTGTCAGTTGGGCTGCCAGCTCTGTTCACTGCCCAGCAGGGATTGGCTGAGCCGCGCTACCCGACCGTGCGCGATATCATGCAGTCGAAGAAAAAGCCGATCGACGCAAAAGATCTTGCTGCGCTTGGTATCTCGCCTGATCAGGTTTGCCCCGCCATCGCAAAAACGAGCGTGAGGTCGTATGCGCTCAAGCCAGAACGTGCAGGCGGGCGCATCATCGAAGGCGACGCGCCCGATGCGGTGGCAGAAACGGCGCAACTGTTGGCCAACGAAGCGAACGTGCTCTAAGGCAGGAGGGAAAACATGGCAGCCATTTGGGTATTTGCAGAATATAGCAATGGAGCGATGGATAAGGTTACCTACGAGGCCGTGAGCGAAGCGCGTCGTTTGGCCGATGCTCAGGGTGTGCCCGTTGCAGCAGTGGTGTTCGGGAGCGGTGTTGATGAAGCGGCGCTAGCTGAGTTGGGGCAGTATGGCGCTGACCAGGTGCTCGTAGTCGATGACCCAGCACTTGCGAACTACACGCCCGATGCATATGCGGCAGCACTTGAGGCTCTCATCAAGGCGCACGAGCCGGGCCTTATCATGTTCACCGCATCTTCGACCGGACAGGATCTGGCGCCGCTCATCGCTGAGCGCTGCGATGCGGGTCTCATCTCCGAGATCGTTGCGATCGAAGACAAGGGCGCCGATCCCGTATATGTGCGTTCGCCGTATTCGGGCAAGATCTTGGAGAACTGCGTCTTTTCCAACAACGATGAGCTCAACCTGGTAACCCTTCGCCCCAAGGCGTTCGCGATCGCCGATGCGGACGAATCACGCAGCGCGACCATCGTACGTGAAGCGCCGGAAGGCTTCGGCGATGTTCGTCATCTGGTGAAAGACGTCTTGCGCGTGGCATCCGAGCGCGTGGATCTGCGTGATGCGGAGTTCATCGTTTCGGGTGGTCGCGGCGTGAATGGTCCCGAAGGGTTCGCCAATGTGCTTGCGCCGCTTGCAGACGAACTGGGTGCTGCGATCGGAGCCTCGCGCGTGGCGGTCGAGCAAGGCTGGATGGACAAGCAGTTCCAGGTAGGGCAGACGGGCAAGATCGTTGCGCCGCAGCTCTATATCGCCTGTGGTATTTCGGGCTCGATCCAGCATCAGGCGGGCATGGGCCAGTCGCGTTGCATCGTGGCTATCAACAACGATCCAGAAGCGGATATCTTCCGCATCGCCGACTATGGCATCGTGGCCGACTTGTTCGAAGCGGTGCCGCTCATGGTCGAGGAAGTGAAGAAGCTGAAAGCCTAGCGCAGGTTCGGCGGATGAAAGGGCCCGCGCAGAATAGCGTTCATGCGAATTGAAATCGCGCGGGACGGCAAGAGATAAAGGAGCGGCATGCAAGAAGCAACACGAGAGCTATATTGGAACATTTCCGGTCAGTGGATCATGTATTTCCTGTTCGCCGTGGTCGTTGCCTGCTTCGCGATCTTCTTCTATCGTCGCTATCGTCTTTGGAAGCTTGGCGCGCCCGAAAACCTTTCAGACAATAAAAAGGTGCGCTTTTTCGGCGCGTTCAAGGAAGTGTTCTCGCAAAAGCGCGTGGTGAAGAAGAAGTCATCCGGCATCATGCACCTGTTCATCTTCTGGGGCATGCTGTTCTTGTTCGTTGCTACGGCGCTCACGACACTTCAGGACCATTTTGGCATCCCCATCTTGTACGGCCCGTTCTATCTGTATTTCTTCTCGCTCGGTATCGATCTTGCGGGACTGGTGTGCGCGATCGGCATCGTCATCGCTCTCGTGCGCCGTATCGCGCGCACCAACGAGCATCTCGAAACTAACACGGTCGATATCGTGTGGCTTGTGCTTCTGCTGTTGATCCTGCTTTCTGGTTTCACCACTGAAGGGCTGCGCATCGTGGGCACGAACGACCCGTGGGCGCTCTGGTCGCCGGTGGGGTATCTGTTCGCGCTCATGTTCTCGGGCATGGATGCGCAAGCGCTTTCGCTCACGCACCAGATCGTGTGGTGGAGCCATTTGGTGCTCGCATTTTCGTTCTTGGCGTTGTTCACTTATAGCAAGATGGCGCACGTGCTCTTCATTCCAGGCAACTATTATTATCGGTCGCTCAAACCGGCCGGTACGCTCGAGCCGATCGATTTCGAGGATGAAGAGCTCGAGACCATGGGCGTGCGCGTGCTCGAGGAATACACCTGGAAGGACTTGCTCGATGCGCAGGCATGCATCAAGTGCGGTCGCTGCCAGGAGAATTGCCCTGCGTATTTGAGCGGCAAAGAGCTTTCGCCGATGCATTTCATCCAGAACATTGCGGCGCAGAACAAAACGCGCGGCGAGGTTTTGTTGAAGGTTCCCGAAGATGCGCGCACCGAAGAGCAGCAAGCGCTTTTGGACGAAGGGGTCGTGGGCACGGTCATTTCGGAAGATGCGCTCTGGCAGTGCACGACGTGCCGTGCATGCAGTGAGCTTTGCCCTGCGCGCGTGGTCCATCCCGATAAGGACATCAAGGCGCGCACCTACCAAGTGTGCATGGAAAGCGCCTTCCCGCCCGAGGCACAGCAAACCTTCCGCAATCTGGAAACGAACGGCAATCCCTGGGGCATCGGCTGGCAGAAGCGCATCGATTGGACGCGCGATCTAGATGTGCCCACCATCGAAGAGAACCCAACGGCCGAGTATCTCTATTGGCCAGGTTGTTCGGGTGCGTATGACGCGCGCAGCCGTAAGGTGGCAACCGCCTTCGTGCATTTGATGAAGCAGGCAGGCGTTGATTTCGCGATCTTGGGCAACGCGGAGAAATGCTGTGGCGATTCGGCGCGACGCTTAGGCAACGAATACCTCTACTATATGCTCGCGCAGGAGAACATCGAGACGCTGAACAATGCGGGCGTGAAGAAGATCGTTACGCAGTGCCCCCACTGCCTGCAGGCGCTTTCGGTCGACTATCCGCAGATGGGTGGCAACTTCGAGGTGCTGCATCATTCGCAGCTTTTGGCGCAACTGATCGCGGAAGGGAAACTCAAGCCTGGCGCTTCAGAATACCAGCAGGTTACCTACCATGATTCGTGCTATTTGGGGCGCTACCACGGGCAGTACGATGCGCCGCGTGCGGTGCTTGCGCAGGGCGCGCAGGTCCAGCTGAACGAGATGACGCGCAATGAGTCGAAGAGCTTCTGCTGCGGTGCAGGCGGCGGCCACATGTGGCTCGAAGAACCTGCGGGCAAGAAGATCAACCACATGCGTGCTGAACAGGCGCTTGAGACGCATGCCGATGCGCTTGTGACGGCCTGCCCGTTCTGCTTGACCATGCTCTCGGATGGCGTTGCCTTCCACGATTCGACCATGCCTGTGAAGGATCTGGCGGAGGTTTACTACGAGGCACTCGAGCACTAAAAGTTTTTTTCGAGATGCGCAGCGCAAAACCACGTAAGGTCTCTATAATAGGAACATTACGAAGTATGAGAACGAAGAACGAAAACACTAACGCGAAGGAGTTTTAGATGGCTTACTATTTCGACGAACCTTCACGCACCTTCAATGAATACTTGCTGGTGCCGGGCTACACTTCATCCGATTGCGTTCCCGAGGCAGTAAGCTTAAAAACCCCGCTCGTTAAGTTCAAGAAGGGCGAAGAACCCGCCATCACGCTTTCTATCCCTATGGTTTCGGCTATCATGCAGGCGGTTTCGGATGACAAGATGGCCGTCGCGCTTGCGCAGCAGGGTGGTATCTCGTTCATCTATGGTTCGCAGTCGATCGAGAGCCAGGCCGCTATGGTCGCGCGCGTGAAGGACCACAAAGCAGGCTTCGTTCGTTCTGACTCTAACCTTCCGCCCACAGCAACGCTGGCCGATGTGGTCGAGCTCAAGGATCGCCGCGGACACACCACCATGCCTATCACCGAAGGCGGTCGTTCGCAGGGTAAGCTGCTCGGTATGGTCACGGGGCGCGACTATCGTCTTTCCCGCATGAGCCTCGACACGCCCGTTACGGACTTCATGACGCCGCGTGAGAACCTCATCGTTGGCACGGCAGACACTTCGCTCAAAGAAGCCAACGACATCATCTGGGATAACAAGCTCAACTCGCTCCCCATCGTCGATAAAGATGACAACTTGCTCTACATGGTCTTCCGTAAGGACTATGAGAGCCACAAATCCAATCCCAATGAACTTCTCGATGCGCATAAGCGCTATCTGGTCGGTGCGGGCATCAATTCTCGCGACTATGAAGAGCGCGTTCCAGCACTCGTTGAAGCAGGCGCGGATGCGCTCTGCATCGATAGCTCTGAGGGCTATTCGGAATGGCAGGCGAAGACCATCGCTTGGATCCGCGATCACTATGGCGATTCAGTCAAGGTGGGCGCGGGCAACGTGGTCGATACGGAAGGCTTCCGCTTCCTGGCGGATGCGGGCGCAGACTTCGTGAAGGTCGGCATCGGCGGCGGCTCGATCTGCATCACGCGCGAGCAGAAGGGCATCGGTCGTGGGCAGGCAACCGCGCTCATCGAAGTTGCCAAAGCGCGCGATGATTACTTCGAAGAAACAGGCGTTTACGTGCCCATTTGTTCCGATGGTGGCATCGTTTACGACCACCATATGACCCTCGCGCTTGCGATGGGTGCCGATTTCCTTATGCTCGGTCGTTACTTCGCTCGCTTCGATGAAAGCCCTACGAACAAGGTCAACATCAACGGCAACTACATGAAAGAGTATTGGGGCGAAGGTTCGGCTCGTGCGCGCAACTGGCAGCGCTACGATATGGGCGGCAACAAGAAGGGCATGACCTTCGAAG
Source organism: uncultured Eggerthella sp. (assembly GCA_958409415.1). Classification (GTDB taxonomy): domain Bacteria; phylum Actinomycetota; class Coriobacteriia; order Coriobacteriales; family Eggerthellaceae; genus Anaerotardibacter. The sequence goes on from CATYMO010000005.1 coordinate 126,334, forward strand.
AGGGCGTAGATTCCTATGTTCCTTATGCTGGTTCGCTCAAAGATAACGTTGATCTGAGCCTGGCGAAGGTGAAGTCGACCATGTGCAATTGTGGCGCGCTCACCATTCCTGAATTGCAGGAGCGTGCGAAGCTCACGGTTGTGAGTGCGACCTCGATCGTTGAGGGCGGCGCACATGATGTTGTGCTCAAGGACAAGACTCCGTACGCGGGCAATTCGCTCCGTTAGATTCGCGCGCGATTTGCCCGTAGGGAATAACTACGCTAGCATTTAAAGCTATGTGTAAACAAATTACAACGAGAATAGCGACCTTTGCACTGTGCATCTGTCTTGTCTTCTCGCTCGGAATCCCGCTCTTGCCGGCAAGCTTTGCTCATGCTGACGATCTTTCGGATGCGCAAGCAACCTTGAGCGCGGCTGAAGCGCAACTCGCCACGATCTCTAAAGAGTACGAAGAGATTCAGGCGCGCATCGCCGAAGCTGAGAGCGGCATCGAATCAACGGCCGATAAAGCCGAAGAAGCCCAGCAGGCAATGTATGAGGGGCAGCAGCAGCTTGGCGAGGTCATGGTCTCATCCTATAAGAGCGACGCTGCTAATTCTCTCGTGAATGTATTCCTCGCTTCCGATTCACTCGAGTCTTTCGTTCGCAACGTTACGTACTACAACTCCATCGAGCAGCAGAAGGCTGAACAGATCGCAGAGCAGAAGAGGCTCACCGAAGAATTCAACACCGTGCTCAATGAGCTCGACAAGCAGAAAAGCGAGCAAGAAGAGCTTGCTGCACAGGCTGAAGCCAAGAAAGAGCAAGCAGAGCAGGTCGTTTCATCGGCAGCTTCGAAGGTTTCATCCATCGAGTCTGAACGCGCTCGTGTAGAGGCATTGCAGAAGCAAGCAGATTCGTTGCAGCATCAGCAGCGTCCCGAACAGCCGATCGACAGTGGCTGGAACACGGGAAATTCATCGAACGGAAGCTCGGGTTCTTCAAATGGCTCTTCGGGCGGTGGCTCATCAAGTGGGGGATCCGGCTCCACCACGCCAAGCGGTAGCGGCTGGCAATCTGGCGTAGCTTCCGCTTATGGTGGTTCATCGGATAAGAGCACGCCCAATCCTGGCACTACGGCCACCGGTGCTGTTTGCGATGATAATTCCATGGGCGTTGCCGTGCCTATGTCCTGGCCGAACTATCGTTCCTATCTTGGTCGCAAGGTGGAGATTCGCTACAACGGCAAGACTGTTATCGCGACCGTGAACGACTGCGGCAATATGGGCGGCGGTTCACGTTCGCTCGACCTTCAGCCTGGCGTGTTCAAGAAATTCGGATTCAGTACCTGTCAGGCATGGGGTTTGCGCACGGTGAGTTACCGATTCCTTTAAGCTGTCTTCCCGCGATCCGCATAAGACGTTTATAATTTTGACCTATATCAACGTAACGTTTTGCGTAAGGATCGCTCATGAATGAATACAATCCGCATGATATCGAGCCGCGTTGGCAAAAGGTTTGGGCTGAAGAAAAGCTCTACGAAGTAACGGAAGACACCTCGAAGCCCAAGCGCTATGTGCTCGAGATGTTCCCTTATCCTTCAGGCGATATCCACATGGGCCATGTGAGCAACTATACCTATGGCGATGTGGTTGCGCGCTATTGGCGCATGCGAGGCTACGAAGTGCTTCACCCCATGGGGTGGGACGCGTTCGGTTTGCCGGCGGAGAATGCAGCGATCAAGCATCATAGCCATCCGGCGAAGTGGACGTATGCGAACATCGACACGCAGAAGGCATCGTTCAAGCGCATGGGCTTTTCCTTCGATTGGAACCGCACCGTGGTTGCGTGCGACCCCGATTATTACCGCTGGGGCCAGTGGATCTTCCTGAAGTTCTGGGAGCGCGGGCTCGTTGAGCGTCGCAATTCTCCGGTGAACTGGTGCCCCGATTGCGCTACCGTGCTTGCGAACGAGCAGGTGATCGAAGGGCGCTGCTGGCGTTGCGATTCCGAGGTTGAGAAGCGCGACCTTACGCAGTGGTACTACAAGATCACCGACTATGCGCAAGAGCTGCTGGATGATCTCGATCAGCTCGAAGGCTGGCCGGATCGCGTGAAGCAGCAGCAGGCGAATTGGATCGGGCGTTCCGAAGGCGCGCAGGTCGATTTTGCGCTGTGCGATCTTGAAGGCAACTCAACTGACGAGATGATCACGGTGTTCACCACCCGCGCTGATACGCTGTTCGGCTGCAGCTTCTTCGTGCTGGCTCCTGAATATGCAGGGCTCGAAGCACTGGTTGCGGGCACGGAATACGAGCAGCCGGTCATGGAGTTCGCGGAGGCAGCCAAGAAAGTCTCTGCGCTCGAGCGCGCTCAGGGCGATCGCGACAAGCATGGCATCTTTACGGGGCGCTATGTGGTGAATCCTGTCAATGGCGAGAAGGTGCCCATCTGGGTTGCCGATTATGTGGTGGCCGATTACGGCACGGGCGCGGTCATGGCGGTGCCCTGCGGCGATCAACGCGACTTCGAGTTCGCGCGCAAGTACGATCTGCCCATCATTCCCATCATCCTTTCTGAAGACGATCCGCTCTACCCCAAGCTCAAAGATGAGCAAGGGCGTGTGGTTACCGAGGTCGATTGGCCCGAGGCGTATGCGGCAGAAGGCATTTTGGTGCAGTCCGGCCCGTACACGGGCATGGTCGGTGGTAAGCATTCACCAGCCGAGGAAGCGATCGTTGCTGAGCTTGAGCGCACGGGCAAAGGCAAACGCAGCGTGGAATTCCGCCTGCGCGACTGGCTCATCTCGCGCCAGCGTTATTGGGGCAACCCGATCCCTGCTGTTCATTGTAAACATTGCGGCGTAGTGCCGGTGCCGGAGGATCAGCTGCCGGTGCTGCTGCCTGAAGACATCGATCTGGCAGCGGGTGAGACGCTGGCAACGCACGAATCGTTCATTAACACCACCTGTCCGAAGTGTGGTGCTCCTGCCAAGCGCGAGACCGACACGATGGACACCTTCACGTGTTCGAGCTGGTATTACATGCGCTATACTGACCCGCACAATTCCGAGCTGCCCTTCGACCCTGCGAAGGCGAACTACTGGATGCCGGTCGATCAGTATATCGGCGGCATCGAGCACGCTATCCTGCATCTGCTCTACAGCCGCTTCTTCACGAAGGTATTGCGCGATGAAGGGATGCTCGATTTTGACGAGCCGTTCACGAACCTGCTCTGCCAGGGCATGGTGCTCGATGAGAATGGTGAGGTCATGAGCAAATCGAAGGGCAACGTGGTTTCGCCCGAAGAGATGATCGCGGTCTACGGTGCCGATGCGGTGCGCGCGGCGGTGCTGTTCATGGGCCCTCCCGATAAGGAAAAACTCTGGAACGAGGATGGCCTTGCGGGTATGTATAAGTTCCTCAATCGCTTGTGGCGTCAGGTCTACGACTTGGTCGGCGAGGCTGGCGAAGACACGCTCTATCAAGCCGCAGGCAAGAAGAGTGCGAAGGAGCTCGCTGAAGAGCTCAACCGTGAACGCCATCGTTTGGTGGGCAAGGTCGTTGAAGATATCGAACGTAACAATTTCAACACGGCGATCGCCGCCATCATGGAGCTTTCGAATGCGGTAGGCAACTATCTACGTGCTGCTTCTGCTGAAGAGCGTGCGCAGGATGCTGAGCTTGCAGCTTTCGACCGCGAACTGGCTGATGTGCTCGTGGAACTCATGGCTCCCTTCACGCCGCATTGGGCCGAAGAGCTTTGGCATACGCCGCTGGGGCACGACACTTCCGTGCACGAACAGCCTTGGCCAGAATTCGATCTGGCGCTCGCGGCAGCTGATGAGGTCGAGCTTGCAGTTCAGATCAACGGCAAGGTAAAGACGCGCATTATGGTAGCTGCTGATGCGGCCGAGGAAGCAATTCGCGAGACGGCGCTCGAGGCGGTTTCGAAAGCGACCGAGGGCAAGAACGTGGTGAAGGTGATCGTTATTCCCGATCGCCTCGTGAATATCGTGGTGAAATAACCTTCGTTTGGCAGGATCGCGATGATCATCGGGGTGGTTTCAGATATTCATGGGCGTTTGAGCAACGAAGCGTATGAAGCGCTTTCGGGCAGCGACTACATTCTGTGCGCAGGGGATATCGAAAACCGCATGGTGCTTACTGAGCTTGAGACGATCGCGCCTACCATCTGTGTGCGCGGCAATTGCGATCGCTACGATCTGGGTCCACGTGTGAAGCCGATCGCTTCGCCGCTTTTAGATGGGGTGCGCTTTCGTATGGTACATCGTCCAGAAGACATCGGCACGGTGCCCGACGATGTGCAGGTCGTTATTCACGGTCATACGCACGTTCCGCGTGAAGAATACGGTGCGAATGGGGTGCTGTTCCTGAATCCAGGGAGCCCATCGCGGCCGCGCGGCGGGAGTCGGAAGTCGGTCGCGCGCCTGTTCGTTGATAAAGGTACGGTCAAGTCGGTCGAGTTCATCGAACTCGATTAAATGACAAACTACCCGGTCGTTCGTCACCACCGGCACCGCACGGCAGGAAGCACTTGACCAGCTTTGGGTACAAAGATAGAATACTTTTTTGCATATGCGCCGTTAGCTCAGTTGGTAGAGCAGGGGACTTTTAATCCCAAGGTCGCGGGTTCGACTCCCTCACGGCGCACCATTCAAACCTTCCAGTCTCGCACGCGCGAGACTTTCTTTTTCTGAGAGCGTTGGCCTACGCAAAGCTTCACGAAAGAGCGCCGCCAACCACTCAAAGAAGAAATTGTGTAGAAATTATGGATTCATACTAAATTAGCCTAGAATTGAAAGGCTTGCACAGCGGTGCTGTGGCTTCGTGCGCAGTAAAACAGGGCAAGCGCGATAGTGGTGATTTCGCTAAAGGAGCGATTTTGGCTAAAGAAGATGCTATTGAATTAGAAGGTACCGTTCTCGAAGCACTGCCGAACGCAATGTTTCGCGTAGAACTTGAAAACGGCCACAAGATTCTTGCTCATATCTCGGGGAAGATGCGTATGCACTACATCAAGATTCTTCCCGGCGACAAGGTTCAGGTCGAGCTTTCCGTCTATGACCTCGACCGCGGTCGCATCACCTATCGCTATAAGTAATAAGAAAACTGCTTTCTACAAACTACCGTCTGCGGCTGGACGTGTTGATAAAGTGAACGCATAACCGAAAGGAATTGAATTATGAAGGTACGTCCTTCGGTCAAGAAAATGTGCGACAAGTGCAAAATCATTCGACGCCATGGCAAGGTGCTCGTTATCTGCGAGAATCCGCGTCATAAGCAGCGTCAAGGTTAAAAGAGAAGGGAATTTCATTCATGGCACGTCTTGTTGGTGTCGACCTTCCTCGCGATAAGCGCATTGAAGTCGGCTTGACCTACATCTATGGCATTGGCCCTACCACCTCTAAGAAGATCCTCGCTGAAACGGGTGTAGACCCCGATATTCGCGTGCGCGATCTCACAGAGGACGATTTGGCCAAACTCCGTGACTATATCACCGCAAACATCACCACTGAAGGCGACCTCCATCGTGAAGTTCGCCAGAACATCAACCGCCTTATGGAGATCGGTTGCTACCGTGGCCTGCGTCATCGTCGTGGCCTGCCCGTTCGCGGTCAGCGCACCCACACGAATGCACGTACCCGCAAGGGTCCGCGTAAGCAAATCGGCGGCAAGAAGAATAAGTAGAGGTGTTGTAAGTGGCAGCTAAGAAAAACGTCCGCACCCGCATCAAGCGCTCCGAGCGCAAGAACATTGCTGTTGGTGCAGCTCATATCAAATCTACCTTTAACAATACGATCATTTCGATCACCGATCCTCAGGGCAATGTGATCTCATGGCAGTCTGCTGGCACGGTCGGATTCAAGGGTTCTCGTAAATCCACTCCGTTTGCTGCTCAGATGGCAGCTGAAGCCGCTGCTAAGACCGCTATGGAGCATGGCCTCAAGAAGGTCTCCGTGTTCGTGAAGGGTCCGGGTTCTGGTCGTGAAACCGCTATCCGTTCTCTCCAGGCAGCAGGCCTCGAAGTCGCCAGCATCCAGGATTGCACCCCCATCCCGCACAACGGTTGCCGTCAGCGCAAGCGTCGTCGCGTCTAAATGAAAGGATCAGTTAATCATGGCTATTAATAGAACTCCGGTTCTCAAACGTTGCCGTCAACTGGGCTTGGATCCTATCGTTCTCGGCTACACCGGCAAAAGCAAATCAAGCTCCATCCGTCAGCCTAAGCGCCGCCGCAAGGAAAGCGAATACGGCATGCAGCTGCGCGAGAAGCAGAAGGCAAAGTTTGTCTATGGCGTTCTCGAGAAGCAGTTCCATGGCTACTTCGATCGCGCTAAGTCCATGCCCGGCATCACCGGTGCTAACCTGATGCAGATCTTGGAGTCCCGCCTCGACAACGTCGTCTTCCGCCTTGGTTTCGCAAAGACCCGTAAGGAAGCTCGCCAGATCGTTACCCATGGTCACATCATGGTGAACGGCAAGCGCGTGGACATCCCGTCCTATCGCGTGCGCCCGGGCGATCTTGTTTCGGTTCGTCCGAAGTCGAAGGAGCTTCTCGTCATCAAGAGCGCTCTCGTTTCCAACGAAGGCCGTCTCGTTCCTGCATGGCTTGAAGTTGACATTGAAAAGCTCCAGGGCAGCGTTCTTTCGCTCCCCGAGCGTGATCAGATCGATCTTGACATTCACGAACAGCTTATCGTCGAACTTTACTCGAAGTAATTAACGCTATTGCGGTTTTTAAGGAGGCTTATACGGTATGACAGAGTTCATGAGGCCGACAGTTACAACAGAAGAGGTTAACGATCTCGTTGCTCGCTTCATTGTTGAGCCGCTTGAGCGTGGCTATGGATACACCTTGGGCAATTGCATGCGTCGCGTTCTGCTCTCTTCCTTGGATGGTGCGAAACCTACCGCTATCCAGATCGAGGGCGTTCAGCACGAATTCACCACTGCCGAGGGAATCATCGAAGATATCACTGATATTGTTCTGAATGTTAAAGGACTCGTTTTCAGCGCGCTTTCGAGCGATTACACGGAGGCAACTGCCCACGTGCACGCTGAAGGTCCTTGCACGGTTACCGGTGCAGATTTGGAAGTTCCGGCGGAATTCACCCTCATCAACCCCGAGCATGTGCTTGCTACGGTTGCTGATGGTGGCACGCTCGATATGACCATCCGCATCGGCGTTGGCAGAGGCTATGTCTCTGCAGAGCGTAACAAGCGCACCGAAGATCCGATCGGCATCATTCATGTCGACTCGCTGTTCTCGCCGGTTCGTCGTTGCACCATGAACGTGAGCGACACGCGCGTCGGTCAGCGCACCGACTATGACAAACTCGTTCTCGAAGTTGAGACCGATGGTTCCACCAACCCGACCGAGGCGGTTTGCCGTGCGGCGAATATCATCAACCAGTACATGGGCGCATTCCTCTCGCTCGACGAGATCGAAGAGGATGAAGAGGGCGAGGTAGTTTCGATCTTCGCTCCGGAAAGCCAGGAGACCAACGCAGAGCTCGATAAGCAGATCGAGGATCTGGACCTTTCGGTTCGTTCTTACAACTGCTTGAAGCGTGCAGGCATCCACTCGGTTCGCCAGCTGGTTGAATATTCCGAGAACGACTTGCTCAACATTAGAAACTTCGGTGCGAAATCCATTGAAGAGGTTAAAGATAAGCTCATTTCAATGGATCTCAACTTGAAACTTTAGGAGATAGAAGATGAGACACAACAAGAAAGGTCGTAAGCTTGGCACCAGCTCTGGCCACACCAAGGCTATGAGGAAGAGCTTGGTCGGTGCTTTGTTCACCAACGACCGTATCAAGACGGTCGAGGCTCGTGCTAAAGAGATTCGTCCTGATGTCGATAAGATCATCACCTGGGCAAAGAAGGGCGACCTGCATTCTCGCCGTCTTGCTATCGCAGCGCTGGGTGATAAGGAACTGGTTCGCGAGGTCTTCGAGAAGGTCGAGCAGGGTCAGTTCGGCGATCGCCAGGGTGGCTACACGCGCATCCTGAAGCTGGGTAACCGCAAGGGCGACAATGCCCCCATGGTTATCATGGAGCTCGTGACCGAGCCTGTTGGCAAGAAGAAGAAAGCCAAGAAGGACGAGGCAAAGGCTGATAAGAAGGCTGCGCCTAAGAAGACCACCAAGAAGGCAGCTGCTAAGAAGGAAGAGAAGCCCAAGGTAGCTGAAGATGTGGTCGAGGAGCTTTCCGAGGATCAGGCTAAGGCTATCGAGGCTGAAGCTGAAGCAACCGAAAAGGCTGAGGCAAAAGAGGCCAAGGAAGAAGCTGCTGTTGAGGAAGCTCAGGAAGAGCTTGCTGAGAAGGCAGAAGAAGCTGCAGCAAAGGACGCTGAAGCAGCTGAAGCCGAGAAGGCTGAAAAGGAAAAGCCTGAGTAATATTCGGCAGTTTGCTTTCAACCCAAATGAAGCAAAGGCACCCTCCGGGGTGCCTTTTTCATGTTCAGGAGGTGACAAGCTACCCGGTCGTTCGGCTGTACTAGGGGATGCTGAAGAGTTTGAGACAAGGTGAAAAATGCCCGAGTAGTTTGTCATCTGGACCTTATAGAACAAAATGACCCGTGAGCAGTGTTCCGAGGTAAAACCTGTTATCATAGCTTTTACCACAACCGTAAGTGTTCGCTTACGTACAACATAATAAATAAGCGCTATTTCAAAACCGTAAGAGGAGAGCATCTGTCAATAAGGTTTTGTTTAGCGCTCTTGTGCTTGCGATCCTTACGGTTGTGGTGACTGTGGCGGATGCTTTCCTTTTTGTTCCTCTGCAGTGAAGACAGTCCGAATTGTAGAGGAGAAGCTATGAGCGAAGACAAAAACGATCAGATCAATGACGATGCAATCAGCAATTTGTCTCAAGAGCAAGATCACCAAAGTCAGCCAGATAAGCTAGAAACAACTGAAGAAGCGATTCCAACTGGTAGTGAGATGTCTCAAGATTCGTCGAATGTTGGAACGAGCAATGCAGTGGAGCAGAGCCCTCAGAGTGATGCTGAAGATAAAAACGCGAATGCGCTTGCATCGGACAATGCGGACGAGTCAAAAAAGAAAGAACAGAAGAACGAAGAATCTGGGCAGCCGAGTGATTCTGTAAATGATGGTCAAGATAAAGTTGATAAAAGCAGCATAGGATATGTATTCAATCAGGCTAAAAATCGATTCAATTCTCTCAACAAGACAACGAAAAAGCGAATTGGAATTATTTCCGGCATAGTAGTGCTGCTACTTGTTATCTGGATTTTGTTTGCAACTCACGTAATTTGTTTTCACAACTGGAGCCCTGCAACCTGCACCGAGGCCGAAACTTGTGTGATCTGCGGCGAAACGCGTGGTGAGGCGCTTGGCCATGAATGGATTGAAGCCACATGCACGGAACCAGAAACTTGTTCAGTATGTGGTGCAATAACAGGTGTACCCAATGGTCATGAGGTTGCAGAATGGATCATCGACGAAGATTCAACATGTGCTGTTACGGGCAAAAAGCATGGAATATGTTCTGTTTGCAACGAGGAAGTTATCAGTCCAGTTGAATTGAAAGATCATACTCCTGGTGAATGGGAAGTTGTCGAGGAGGCAACCGAGAGTTCAGCAGGTGAACGGGTGAAGAAATGCACGGTATGTGGTGAAGTGATTCAACAAGAAGAATACACTTTGACACCTGCGCAGGTTAAAGATAGGTACATCAAATCATGCCAAAGCTATGCTTTTAAAGACCTTGCAAGGAATGCTGATGCACTCGCCGGAAAAAGGATCGTCGCTAAGGGCGAGGTCATTCAGGTTCAAACAGAAGGCAACTATTACGCCATGCGTGTCAATATCACCAAAGGGAGCTATGGTATCTGGTCGGACACGGTCTATGTTGTCTACTTGAAGCCAAGCGGAGCTGACAACATCATAGAAGATGACATTATCACCTTCTACGGAGAGATCGATGGCAACACTTCTTACACTTCTGTCATGGGTGCGACCATAACATTGCCGAAGATCACTGCAGAATATATCGATATAAATTAAGGATGGTAGATTACTTGGGTTTTCATCTTGTGTGCTCGAATCGTCATGCAGTGATTTACTCAAAAGGTGATCGCGAGTGTTACACCCTAATGAAGTAAGGGCGATGCTTGGGCTCGAACCACTTGAAAGCTACTAGGAAAAGAGGGTAAAGCCCTCTTTTCTTTTTACGCTTCGTAGGGGATGCGGAAGTAGTCGAGGTAGGTTTTGAAGCGATCCTGGGCAGTTAGGACCGTGTCGGTAAGGAAACCTGGTTCGCGATTCCATTCCTGCAGCCCACGATAGTAGTAGCGCTTCATCTCATCAGTAATGATGAATGGCACGATGTTGTTCGCAAGGCATTCTTTGAACATGATGAGGCGTCCTACGCGCCCATTTCCGTCTTGGAATGGATGGATGCGCTCGAACTTCACGTGAAAGTCGATGATGCTATTCAGATCAGGCTGCGTAATCTTGGCATAATTTGCCAAGAGCTCTTTCATCTTGCTCTCGACTTCTTCGGGTTCTGCGGTTGCTCTGCCGCCAACTTCATTGGGATAGAGCTTGTAGTCTCCTACGGCAAACCAGTCTTTTACTGAATCGGTGGTCGAGGTCTTCAAGATACGATGCAGATCTTTGATCATTGCCTGTGAAAGAGGTTGCTGAGCGTGATCGATGATATAGTCAATCGCTCTGAAATGGTTGCTGGTCTCAACGATGTCATCAATTCTGATAGTGCCCTCTTCGAGCCCGATCGTATGTGTTTCGAAGATAAGACGCGTTTGCTCCTCTGAAAGCCGACTTCCCTCAATGTGGTTGGAATTGTAGGTAAGTTCGATCTGCGTTCGGTGATAGATGCCGCCTTTCAGCTGCGTCTCTTGTTCTTTTCTGAGGCGCTCAAGCAAAGGGGAGACCGTACGCCACTTCGAGCGTGTTGGTTTGACTGCAGTTGAGGGGATGTTCCACGTTTTCCCTGTTTTGAAGGCGCCAGGAATCTTGCCCTGGGCACAATAGTTCCTTACGGTTCGCTCGGAAACGTCCCAAAGATTCGCGATTTCTGTTGCAGAAAGATAGTCCATTTCGATCCCCTGGTTTTTGCCGATACCGGCAAGTTGTCTCGTACAAAGTATATCAAACCAGGTGGTTTTTGCCGATATCGGCAAGTTTTGATGCCACTGATGACAAACTACCCGGTCGTTCGACATCTTTTTTTGCGCTGGTACTGCTCTGATGACAAACTACCCGGGTATTTGTCACCTTACCTCAAACTCTTCGTCATCCCCTAATCCCAGCTAAGGTGACAAAAGACCGCGGGCGAATTCTAGCGATCATTGCACCACGAGTAAGGATGTGGTGCAATGTACCA
>CATYMO010000006.1:0-136424 GCA_958409415.1 uncultured Eggerthella sp.
AACGAGCTGCCATTCGTTGCTCTCTTTCTTTATACCACGTTGCGGGGTGACAAACTACCCGGTCGTTCGACACCTTTTCCCATCTATCCCACGCAAGCAGCACGCCCAAGGGGACATGTAATTACCCGCTTTCGCTGTTCGCTTGCCTATTCAGGCAAGCTCATGCGCTTCGCTCCTTCGGACAACCTATTTATATTGAAGTAAGCGGACTCAGAGTAATTTAAGTACCCCATGGGCTCAGCTGCTTGCTTGCCTAGAAACGGTTTAGCTCGATCAGCGGAGAGGGTGAGGCAACGAGGTGACTCTTTGCCGACTAAATTCATTTTTAATAAAACCCGAGCAAAGCAGCGACGCACGAAAGAACCTGCAGAATGCAGGTTCTTGAGCAGGGAAGCGGGGAACCTCGTGCCTTACCCTCTCCACTGGTCGAGCTGATGACGGACGAAAAAAGGTGTCGAACGACCGGGTAGTTTGTCACCAGGTGGTCAATCGAGCAAGGAATCGAGAACGCCGAAGAGCTTGTCAACTTCGATCGGCTTGGGAAGATGTCCGTTCATACCTGCTTCGAGCGCACGTTGGCGGTCTTCGTCGAAGGCATCAGCGGTAACGGCAAGGATCGGCACCGAAGCGATCTCCTTATCTGGGAGGGCGCGGATCGCGCGCGCCGCTTCGTAGCCGTTCATGATGGGCATTTGGATATCCATGAGCACAAGATCGAAGGTTCCCGGCTCAGATGAAGCGAGCTGTTCAAGGGCGTCCTTGCCATCGATCGCGGTCGTTATTGCGAAGCCCGCATCGCTGAGCAGCTCCACGGCGATCTCGCGATTGAGCATGTTGTCATCGACCAAAAGGATGTGATAGTTCTTGCCGCGTTCGGCCTGGAAGAGTGCCGATCGCTCATCTCTCTCCACTGCGGCAGCGTCGCGCGCAGAGACGAGCTTGAAGGTGAAGATGACCGTGAAGGTGGTGCCCACTCCCACTTCGCTCTCGACCTGGATCGTGCCACCCATCATGTTGACGAGGTTCTTCACGATGGCCATGCCAAGGCCGCTTCCTTGGATGCCGCTGATCGTTTGCGTGCGTTCGCGTTCGAACGGGTCGTAGATCTGCTCGAGGAATTCGGGTGCCATGCCGATGCCCGTATCGGAGACGATCACGCGATAGCAGCCGCTTTCGATGTCGTTCGCGGGCAGTTCCGTGAGGCTCAGGCGCACCGTGCCGCCAGCGGGGGTGAACTTCACCGAATTGCTCAAAAGGTTCATGAGTATCTGATTGAGCTTCACCTTGTCGCAGAGCACTTCGCTGTGGGTGAGCTCTGTGGTGACATCGAACTCCAGCTGCTTCGATTCGACTTCAGGAGCAAGGATCTCTTCGAGCGCGGCAAAGACTTCATTCAGATCGCAAGGACCTTCGTCGAGCGAAAGCTTACCCTGTTCGATGCGACCCATGTCAAGGACATCGTTGATCAGGTTCAACAGATGATTGCCCGAAGTCTTGATCTTGGAGAGGTATTCCTCCACGCGCTCGGGATCTCCTATGTGGCGTGTTGCTAGTTCGGTGAAGCCGACGATCGCATTCATAGGAGTGCGGATGTCGTGGCTCATGTTCGAGAGGAAGGTGCTCTTCGCTTCGTTGGCGCGGTTCGCGTATCCAAGCGCTTCTTCGAGGAGCGTCTTCTGCTCGAGTTCTTCGCGGATCTGCTGATCGATATTGCGCAGACCCACTACGATGAAGTTCTCTTCGCCGGCGCGCACTCCCGTAACGCTGAGCTGGCGATACTGGAGTGCATCGTTCACATTGGCGCGATAGATGCGGTCGAAGCGGTTATGCGAGGAAAGTTCGCGACGAATGTTCTCGGGGGTGAGCAAGGAGCGGACCATCTCTTGGTCTTCAGCATCAACGCGCTTGTCGATGTAGGCATTCATCGTTTGATCGAGCGCGATATCTCCTGCGAAGATGTCGCTCAGTGCTGCATCGAGATCTTCCGATACCTGGAGCACTTCGCCCGTATCGGAATCGAGCTGGAATGAACAGACGACCATGTAATCGCTGCTGAGCGCTTGGATCAAGCTATGGTGCACGAGCTCTTTCTGTGCCTCGAGGTTCTTCTGCTTGGTGATATCGAGCAAGAAGCGCTGAATGTAGCGTTCGCCATCGTTTTCGATGAGCTTCATGTCGCCCATCACGTGAATGAGCGAGCCATCGCTGTGACGCACGCGGTACTGGGTCGAATTGCTGTCGCCCACATTGCGCAGCTGATGGATCTGGTCGATCATGCGGTCACGATCTTCTTCGATCACCGAACGAGCGATCGTGTCGAATCCATCGTCCATCATCTCTTGTTCGGTGGCATACCCTAAGATGTCGAGCGCTTTTTGGTTCACGCCCAAGATGCGCGTGCCATCGACGCTGTGGGTGAGTACGCCGCAGTCGAGCGAACGGAAGATGGTCTCGAGCGCTTGGTTCTTGTCGATGAGGCTTTGCTCGTAGGCGCGTTCTTGGGTGATATCGATACCAACGCCCACCGTTCCCATGACCGTGCCATCGATGTTGTAGAGCGGCGATTTGTAGGTGGTGAGCAAACGGTCACCTTCAGAAGTCTGCACGGCTTCTTCAGAAACGCACGTTCTGCCTGATGCCATGACCTCGTTCTCCGATTCGATGCAGGCAGGATCATCGTGTTCCACGTCCCAAATGTAGGCATGACCTTGCCCTTGAACTTGCTCTTTGGTCTTGCGTACGGTGGCGCAGAAGCTGTCGTTGACCTTCTCGTGGATGCCATCGCGCGTTTTGTACCAGATGAGATTCGGGATCGAATCGATGGTGGTGTTGAGGAATTGGTCGGTTTGCCAGAGGTCGGCCTGGAGCTTTCGATCGGCTTGCCATTTCTTGAAATGGAAAGCGAGCAGCGCATCGTCAAGTGGCGCCTCCCAGAAATCAAAGAGGAGGCACGCTGTTTCGTCGAGTTCGGCGAACGTTTCAGCGGGAGCTACCAGGACGATATCGGCGCCGCTTTTACGTTGTGCCGCTATGCTGCTCACAAGTTGCGCCGCCTCAGGGCCGCTCGAACGAAGGAGGATGAGGTCGGCCTCGCTGATAGTGTTGGCATCGATGCTCTCACTTGCATGAATGCTGTGTTGAAAGCTCGGAAGGGGTTCGATGTTCGAGATGAGCGTGACACTATCCTGCGAAAACCCTATGAGATAGATATGAAGCTTTGCAGTATACATACGCCCTCACCCCTTATGCAACTTGTATATTGTAGCGTTCACTTGCGCTGATAGGGAAACAAATCAGTATAAAAAATGAGCTTGAGGCACATTTTCCCTGCACTCCGAGAGGAATCGGACTATTATTTATGATAAAGCGAGACAGGCATCTCATCATATTGACGTATCAGCAGGACAACGCATGAAAATCCACCGTTCGTACTACAAAGAGTATCTTTTCTTCTTCGGTACCGATGAACAGGCAACTGGAGAAGGAGCGCTCGGGCAGCAGGTCGACGATCTGCTTGCGGCCAATGTAGCAGTCGGTGCGATGTGCGGCTTCTTCGATGAGGCTTATACGCTTTACTTCGCCAGCGAATTCGCACTGAACAATCTCGACTATACGGTCGAAGAGTTCGTAGCGCTTTCTCAAGGCAGCTTCATGAACGTGGTCTTTCCAGAAGATCGTGATGTCGTTCAAAAGGCATTGGACGATAGCTCTTTCGAACATTTTGAATTCCGCATGATCGCAAAGGACAACACACCCCGCTGGTTCACGGGCAAGTGCACGGTGAATGTGCTCGATGATGGTAGGCGCGTGTGGGTGGCAACCTTCCGCTCGATCCAGGAAGAGCATGCGTTCAAGAAAGAGATGCTCTCGAAGCTTTCGCACGACATGTTCACCCCGCTCAATACCATTCTTGGGACTGCGGATCTTATGGCATCGGGCTGCACCGACGAAAAGACCAAGAACAGCTGCTATCTCATCTACGATGCTGCCACGCGCCTCATGGACATGGTCGGGCGTGCGATGGAACTTCATGGTGATACTGCCGAAATGCTCCAGAACAACCAGCCCTTCAGTTTGCGCGAGCTCGTTTTGGTCACACGCGATCAAACGGCACGCCGCCTCGACAAACGCCAGCAGAATGTGGAGGTCTCGATCGAGGTCGAGCATCCGAATGTGAAGTCGAATTTCAGCTATCTCAATCGCGCTCTGCGAGCGATCATCGAAAACGCTTCGACCTTTTCGCCCGAAGGAAGTACGATCGTGCTGCGTGCACGTGAGCTCGATTCCTTCAACCAGGGCTTCGGGTTCTATGAGATCTCGGTGAGCGATAAGGGCATCGGCATCGAAGAGAATGATCTTACCCGCATCTTCGAGCCGTTCGTGCGCGTGAAGGACACGCGTCTCGATGACGATATCCCGCATATGGGGCTCGGTCTTTCTACGGCAAAGCAGCTCATCCAATCGCTCGGTGGGAACATCCTTGTCACCAGCGAACTTGGCGCAGGCTCTACGTTCTCGATCCGTGTTCAGCTCGAGATCGACGAAGGGGAGGGGGAGACATCGGTCACGGATGCGCTCAAGGGCAAGAACGTGCTCGTGGTCGAAGATAACCAGATCAATCGCGAGATACTGTGCGAATATCTCGAGATGGAAGGCGCGAACGTTGTTCCTGCGAAAGATGGTCAGGTTGCTTATGATGAATTCCTCGAGCGCGAGCCGGGATTCTTCGACATCATCACGATGGATATCCACATGCCCAACATGGATGGCTATGAGGCAACGCGCTGCATTCGTGCCTGCAAGCAAAAAGGCGGCGACTCCGTGAAGATCATCGCGGTAACCTCCGATACGCACAGCGAAGATGTGCGCCGCATCCTTTCAAGCGGTATGGACGCTCATGTCGCGAAGCCGGTGGACATCAAAGCGCTGAAGGCTGCGATCCATACGCTCAACGCTTCCTAGCGGGTAAAAGAGCAGCACGCCGACCACCCGAAAAGACCGTGCGCTCTTATGTTTCCTTGCTATTAAGCTTCGTTTGTTCTGGTTAAGCCCCCTGTGGGAGTGGTATTATTTCCACAGCAAAAACAGGGTGTGCGAGGATATCGCCTTCTGTTCTCGGGGGTAGGAAAAAGGAGGCCACATCGTGGCTTGGCATCATATTTTTGGTCGAGGCGAAGACAAGGTTTCGCAGGAAAAGGCAGATCCTGCAACGGATTCTCCGAACAAAGTATCTTCATCGGATGCATCGACCGTAACCGACATAGAATCGCACTGGGGCTTTCTCGATCGTTTCCCGGGAGGGCTGTTCCGCTATCCTGCTCAAGGAGAAGACACGCTCGATCGCGTGAGCGGCGGGCTCATTCGGATGTTCCGCTGCGAGAACGAAGAGCAATTCCGTGAACTTACCGGCAACACTTTTTCCGGCATGATCTTCGAAGAGGACCGCGAAGAGGCCCTTGCGAGCATCGAATCGCAGATCCTCTCGAGCAATGATGACCATCTGCGCTATCGCATTCGCTGTGCCGATGGGGAAGTTCGTTGGGTCGAAGACTGGGGCCAACTTGTTGAAGACTCGCAGGGCAAGTTATGGTTCTACGTCACGCTCATGGACATCTCTGGTCAGGTGCACGACGAAAAAGAGCTGTACGAAGCGAATGAGAGCTTGCGCCTGGCGAACGAGCGTCTTGAGATCATCACGGCGCTTTCGAACGACGTGCTCTTCGATATTCAGTGCGGAACCGGGGAAGCGAACGTCTATGGCGATTTCGTAGGCCGTTTTGGGCGCGAACCGGTCCAGGAGGATTTCGTTGTCCGTCGCCGCTGCCATAATCCTTGTACCCTCAATATCACTTCGCATGATCTTTCGCCGCTCTTAAGCCAGATTGGTGAGAATTCTCTGGTTGATTTCGAAACTTCGACCACCAATGAAGATGGCGAGACCATCTGGTATCGCTATCAGTCGGTGGTGCTCTACGATGAAGAGGGCAAGCCTGTGCGCCATGTGGGACGCCTGCTCGACACGAATGAGGCAGCGCAGCGCGAAAGTCAATTCCGTCAGAAGGCGGAGCGCGATGCGCTCACCGGGCTCTATAACCGCTCAGCTGCGATCGATCGCATCGAAACCGCGCTGCGTACCGAAACGCGTCCGTGCACGCTCATCGCGGTCGATGTCGACGACTTCAAGGGTGTCAACGACACGTATGGGCATCTTGAAGGCGATGCGGTCTTGAAGGAGCTTGCGCGCTTCATGAAGCAGGTCATGCGTAAGGAAGACATCGTTGCGCGCTTTGGCGGCGATGAGTTCATCATCTTCGCCCCGGGTCTTGCGCCAGGACCAGCGACCGATCGTGTCCTGAGCCACCTTGCACGCGGCCCCTTCGCTGCTCAACGCTCGACTGATATTGCACCTGAATCGCCCGATGGACATAAGTTTCGTGCTTCACCTACGCTCAGTATCGGCGCAGTATGCCTCGCTGCTCCTCCTATGCCGTTCGAAGATCTTTATGCCGTTGCTGACAGCACGCTCTATCAGGCGAAGGAAAAGGGCAAAGCGCAGTATTTCCTCACTACGATTGGCTAGTCTTCCAGCAAAAGCGCTTAGTGCAGGAAAGCATACGTTTTTGTAAGAATTCGCCAAACCGCTTCACCTCTGCTTGCGGCCTCCGTACAATGGTCCCAGACGGTACTGGACGTGGATATGCGAGAATTCCATGGCTTATTTGAACAATGCTAACGATGCATCAGGTGCTTCGATCTTCATCGTTGAAGATGATGCTGTGTTGCGCGGCGAACTGGCTAACCTACTCGAGCTCAATGGCTACGAGGTGCATTGCTGCAAAGACTTCGCGCATGCGGCCAAGGAGGTGCTCGCGGGCGATTTCGATTGTGTGATACTCGACCTCACGCTTCCGGGCACCAATGGGCATGCGATCTGTCGCGCCATTCGCGCGAAGAGCGAAGTTCCCATTATCGTGCTCACCTCGGCAACCGATGAATTCCATGAGGTCATGTCGCTCAATCTAGGCGCGAACGATTTCGTGATGAAACCGTATCGTCCAGCCGCGCTGCTCGCGCGATTGGGTGTGCTCGTTGCTCGCGGGGAGCAGTCGCAACAAGCTACCATGCTCGAACACCGCGGTCTCACGCTCGATCTCAACACGTGTGCGGTTACCTATCAGGGCAAGGAAAGCCAGCTCACGCGTAACGAGCAGCGTATCCTCACCCTTCTCATGCGAAACGCCGGCACGATCGTCTCGCGCCAGGAGATCATGTGCGATCTATGGGAATCCGATGCGTTCATCGACGATAATACGCTCACGGTCAACATCAATCGCTTGCGCAAGAAGCTCGCGCAGCTCGATGTGCCCGAAGAGTTCCTTCAGACGCGCCGTTCGCTCGGGTACGTGATCGAGTGAACGAGTTTCGTCGTACGCGCTTTTCGCCGGGCGCCTTCATCAGGGGCAAGGCTCTCTTTCTTGCTGGATCGACGCTGTTCATCGTGCTCCTTACGCTCGTTTTGATCGTTTTGGAGGCATCGACGGGTGGGATCATCTTCATCGATCTGATCGCGGTCATGGGCGTTGCGGGATACCTCATGCTTCAGTACGTGCGCAGGGCATCGTTCTGGCATCAGGTCGAAGAAGCAACGACCAATCTTGAACAGGGCGCACACGTTGTCGATCTGGTCGATCCGCCTTCCTTCCTTGAAGGACGACTTGCCTATGAGGCTATGCTTGCGATCGTGCAAGCCGACAACCAAGAGATCACCGAGCTGAGATCGAACGCACGCGAAAATGCTGAATATATCGAGCTATGGGTCCACGAGGTGAAAACGCCGCTCTCGGCTGCGAAGCTCATCACCAAACGCATGAGCGGCCCCGATGCGCGCGCCCTGCGTCGCGAGCTCGAGCGCATGGACGATCTGATCTCACAATCGCTCTTCGCCGCCCGCACCGAATCGCTGGTGGCTGACTATCTTATCAGGGAAGTGAACCTCGCAGACATTGCAAAAGAGGTATGCAAATCGCACATGCACTACCTCACTTCGCTCGGGGTAGCGCTCGATTTTCAGATCGATCCCGATACCACGGTGTTCGCCGACAAGATGTGGCTCGAATTCATCATCACGCAGATCGTGGTGAATGCTGCCAAGTATGAGGCGCACACCATTTTATTCGTTGCCTTCGAAGCGCAGCAGGAATCGTCTACCAGCTCAACCGTGCTCGAGATCAAAGATGATGGATGCGGCATTCCTGCCGAAGATGTTCCCCGTGTTTTCGACCGTGGATTCACCGGCACAGTAGGGCGCGCTCATGGCTCTGCTACGGGCATGGGTCTCTATCTGGTTGCGCGCATGTGCGCCCGTATGGGGCTTTCGATCATGCTCGCTTCTGAGGAAGGCGTGGGCACCCGTGTGCAGATCGCCTTCCCGTATGATCGCCGCCGCGCGCTCCTTGAAAAGAGCAACCTTACGAAGGCGTAAGGAGCATGTAAGGCAAATCGATGGCAGCGTTTCGCTTGCGCGTGCAAGATGAAAGTGCGGGATCTCTGGGAAGTATTTCCGAGACATTCGCGGAAGTCGACATTCGCGAAACACCTAACAGCCCCTTCTCGGGGATTCCGCGCAAGAATCTCACGATGAAAGGACGGAAGAAATGTCACCACTGAAGATACTCAAGGGCGCATGCACGGTCGTTGGTGCAGCAGCGCTCAGCGCGACGGTGCTCATGGTCGCGCTCCACACCTTCACCTCTCTTGAATTACCCCACGTAGAAAGGTAACTCTCATGGCAGAAACTATTGCAACCCCACCTGCGACCGTTGTGGGCGCTCACGCGGTATCATCGCTCCTTTCCGTTCAGCATGCCGAAAAGGTCTTTGGTGCTAAGGGGAATCTGACGCACGCGCTTGACGGGGTGAGCCTCAATATCGCTCAGGGTGAATTCGTTGCGATCATGGGGCCTTCTGGCTCTGGCAAGACCACGCTGCTCAACTGTATCTCTACGATCGACCGCCTGACCAACGGGCGTATCCTGATCAAAGGGCGCGACATCACGAAGCTGAGCACGCGTGCACTTGCGAAATTCCGCCGCGACGAGCTGGGCTTCATCTTCCAGGATTCGAACCTGCTCGACACCCTTACCGCCTATGAGAACATCGCGCTTGCGCTCACGATCAAGGGCGTTCCGTCTTCGCAGATCCCGGCGCGCATCAACGATATTGCACGTAAACTCGGCGTTGATGCCCAGCTGAACAAGTATCCGAATCAGATGTCGGGCGGTCAGTGCCAGCGTGTTGCGGCTGCGCGCGCCATCGTGTGCGATCCGTCGCTCATCTTGGCGGACGAACCTACCGGCGCGCTCGATTCGCATAACGCTACGGTCATGCTCGAAACGCTCGAAGGCATGAACCAGAACTTCGGCGCTACCATCCTCATGGTCACGCATGATGCTTATGCGGCCTCCTTCACTTCGCGTGTGCTCTTCCTTTCCGATGGGCGCATCTTCAATGAAGTACGTCGTGGCGATCTTTCACGCGAGGACTATTTCGGACGCATCATGGAGGTCGTGACCTTCCTAGGAGGGGAGGCGCGCCATGTTGGGTAAAGTCGCTCTGCGTAATATTCGCCGTTCGGTGAAGGATTACGCGATCTATTTCGTAACACTGCTCATGGCGGTAACGCTCTTCTATGCGTTCAACTCCATTTCAGAGCAGCAGGTCATGACCGAGATCAACGAGTCTTCTCACATGGATGTCTCGCAGTTCGTTGGCGAGATGGTCTCGCTCTTCTCTTACATCATCGCCTTCGTATTGGCATTCTTGATCATCTACGCAAATTCGCTTTTGATCAGGCGCCGCAAGCGAGAATTCGGCATGTATTTCATGTTGGGCATGAAACCGATCCAAGTCTCGCGCATCATCGTCTATGAGACGGTGCTGGTGGGCGTGATATCGCTCGCGCTTGGTTTGGGCTTGGGCGTTCTGGTCTCGCAGCTGCTCTCGTTTGCCACGGCAGCCATCTTCGGCATCGCGTTGCCCGATTACCAATTCAGCTTCTCGATGGATGCTTGCATCATGACGCTCGTATGCTTCTGCGTGATCTTCTTCGTAGTAGCGGTGTTCAATGAGTTCTCGATCCGCCGCTGCAAGCTGATCGACCTGATGAACGCCGATTCGAAGAGCGAGAAGGTCGCAGTCCGCAATCCGTGGGTCTGCCTGGTGCTCTTCATCGTCTCAATCGGGCTGTTGGCGGCAGCGTATTGGCAGCTTCAGATCAATGGCATGACCATGCTGATGGATGATAACTTCAAAGCCGCCACGATCCTGATGCTCGTGGGAACGTTCTTGCTCTTCTTCTCGCTTGCCGGATTCATCATTGCGGTAGTCACGCGCGTACGTGGCTTCTACTTGAAGAAACTGCGCCCGTTCACCACCCGACAGGTTGTTTCCAAGGTCAACACCTCGTTCGTTTCGATGGGCATCGTTTCCGTGCTGCTCTTCCTTGCGATCACCACGTTCGCAACGGGCATGGGATTGGTCCAGATGTTCGTGGGTGATATCGAGGAAGCGAACCCCTATGATGCTTCTGTTGCGGTACGACCGGTTGAGAATAATCCGATGCTATCGAAGGCTGAAGCTAAGGACATGGTGAACATTCCGATCGAGGATGTTGAGTCCTATCTGCAGAGCCATATTGATGGCTGGGACCAGTTGGTGAGCGAGTCAGGCACTATCATCATTTACGACCTTCCTTCGCTGACCTATAAGGATATCCTCGATTCAACAGGCGTTGAGATTCCGAGCGCTACTGCAGTGAACAGCAATGTGGATGTGATCGGCATCTCCGATTTCAATAGGATGCTCGAGCTTCAAGATAAACCAGGGGTCGATCTTGATGATGGCCATTATCTGGTGACTAATAACGTCGAAGTCACAGACGTGCTTGCCAAGGCAATGGTGGATCAGAGCTATTCGCTCGATACAGGCAGCGAAACTTTGATACCTAATTCAGAAGTGATCGATGTCCAGCCTAACGGTATGTCCATGCTCTCGAATGCGGTCTTCCTTGTTGTCCCCGATAGGGTCGTGGATGCGCTCGATCCGAGCACCGGTATCTCAAGCTCATTCATCAATCTCAACTATCGAGAGGGGTCAAATGCTGAAGAAGTGCTTCCTCAGCTGATCGAAGAAGCGAATGTTGCGCAGATCAGCAGCACGTATACACGTGCGCAGATGATCGGTCAGATGCAGGGTATGAAGCTCGCTATCACCTATCTGGCGCTCTATATCGGCTTGGTCATGCTCTTGGCTGTTGCAGCAATACTCGCGATCCAGTTGCTCTCGCTCACGATCGACTCGCTCAAGCGCTATCGCATGCTCTCGAAGATCGGTTGCGATACGCGCATGCTCTCACGATCGCTCTTTGCGCAGATCACGATCTATTTCCTGTTACCGTTGCTGGTAGGGGTATGTCATAGCGCATGGACGATCAGCATTCTTTCTGAAACGCTCTTCAAGGCGTTCGGTGTGAATCTCTTGCCGACTATCCTGATGTCTGCGGGATTGGTTGTGGTCATCTACGGCGGCTACTTGCTCATCACCTATTTCGTTTCCCGTTCGATGGTGGTGCAAGGCGTTCGCGAACGAGCGTAGCGTAAGCTTGGAGAGCTAAGTCGCCTGTGGACTCTTTCGCGCCAAGCTTTCTTGCTCAAGAAAGCTTGGGTGTTCGAGATACGATCAAGGAGTCCTCTTAAGCTAGCCAACAGCAAACGCCCGTGTCTTGAAAGATGCGGGCGTTTCGTTTTTGTTCATCATGCTCATGCCGAACGCCTTCGCAAGCTATGCTGCGCCTTGGTGCAGCGATAAGGTCTCAAGCGAGCTGCCGTTTACGGTTGGCTATTTTGGCAGCAGGGCTTCCTTGGTGTAGAGCGCTTCGTAGGAGGCGCCTTCGCTTGAAAGTGTGCTCTTGAAAAGGGTCACCCGCCAAGCTTGTGCGGGATCTGGGAATGAGAACGGAGGGAGCGCTCCTTTTGGCAGCTTGGCGCGTCGCGCTATCGTTGCGTGAGCGCGGAAGGGCTTATGGTCGTAGACGATGCCGTAGTCATAGAGGCTTTCGCGGATGTGGGCAGCAAGCGCGCTGAGTTCGGGGTTCTCCGTAAATCCGAGCCAAAGTGTCGCGTCTTCGCTGCGGCCGAATTTGCCGAGCTGGTCGGGCTTGAGCAAGATGCCATCAAGGTTTTTCGTAGCTTCATCGATGGCGTCGATCGCGAGCGGAATGCTCATCTCGAGCGTCTCTCCGATGAACGCCAAGGTGATGTGGTAGTTCTCTGGAGGAATGAAACGCCCTTGAATACGCTCGCGCAGTTGCCTGGACATGATAGCCATGTCATCTCTTAGTACGGGAGGTATCTCAAGGGCGATGAAGAGTCTCATAGGGGTATTCTACTGCAATTTCATCGCGCTATCGAAATGAGCCAAATGGGGGAAGCAAAACAGAAAGACGAGTATCATAGAAGCAGTGAAATGGCAGCAGATGTCTTGCTCTCGATGAAGGTGGTCGTTATGCAGGTTGCTCTGCTCATTGTATGCCCGGAAGCAACGAAGGAGGATCATGGCGAAGAAGGTGCTGAAGATCGTTGGGGGAGTGCTCGGTGCTCTCGTGTTGATCGTTGTCATCTACGTTGTCTACGTGATGGCAAGCTATTATCGCCTGGACGATTCTCTTTCGCTCGAAACTGCTGAACCCGAAGAAGGCCAGGTCGAAAGTGTGATCGAGCTGGATGCTGGCAGCCAAGGGACCGCTCAAGAATTCACGATCGTGAGCGCGAACCTTGGGTTCGGCGCTTATGGTCCCGATTTCGATTTCTTCATGGATGGCGGCAGTGGTTCGGTGGCACCGAGCGCGCAATACGTGAGCGATAACGTCAATGGATCGGCTGATGCGATCGAAGGTCTCGATCCTGATATCGTGCTCTTCCAGGAAGTGGACATCCATGGTACGCGCAGCCATGGCGTGGATGAGTACGCGCTCTTGCGCAACGATTTCCCCACGCTGTGTTCGGTCTTCGCACAAAACTACGACTCGCCCTACCTTGCTTGGCCGCTCTATGCGCCGCATGGCAAGAACAAGGCAGGAATGGCGACCTTCTCGCGCTATCAGATCGAGAGCACGCTGCGTCGCAGCCTTCCTATTTCGGAGAGCTTCAGCAAGTTCCTCGATCTCGATCGTTGCTATACGATCTCGCGCATTACGGTTTCCGATGGCAAAGAGCTGGTAGTCTTCAACGTCCACCTGTCTGCGTATGGTGCAGATGCGGAGGTGCTCGAGGGTCAGCGATCGATGCTGTTCGCGGATATGCAGCGCGAATACGAGGCAGGGAATTACGTGATCGCGGGTGGCGATTTCAATCACGATATGATAGGTGTTTCGAATGAGGTCTATGGCAACGTGACCGATACGGAAGCCAGCTGGGCAAAGCCGTTCGATTTCGCAAGCGTGCCAGAGGGGTTTGTGGTTGCTGCGAAGAGCGAGCTCGATGCGGGAACGTTCGATTCGGCTGCGACCTGTCGCGATGCAGGACGGCCGTATGATGGCACGAACGATCGCTGGGTCATGGATGCGTTCATCTATTCAGATAATGTCACTTGCATCGAGCAGCGCACGCTCGATCTGGATTTCGCGTTCTCGGATCATAACCCGGTCTACCTGCGATTCTCGCTTGGGCAGTAGCGTTCCTTGTTCAGCGAATTTGAAGTGACGCTTGCAGCTGTGTGCTTGAGGCGTGCATTCGGCGGTGTGGGTCGCTAGCAGCTAGACGGACGCAAGCGAGTCCAACAACCCTTCGATCAGCTCGTTCACCGCAACGGGATTATCGCAGTTGGAATTATGTCCCGCGTTCTCGATCCAATGAACGGGCGTTCCTTCTTGTGCTTCCCATGCGCGGTTGTAGCGCTTGGCAGAACCTGCACGATCCTCTTTACCGCAGATCAGCAGGTAGGGGCAACTGATCTGGTAGGGACGATCGGCTGATACCGCGTCTGCCAGCATGCGAAATCCATGAGCAGCCAGCTCACAGTACTCGCGTTTCTGATAGTCGAGCATCATCGTTTCCATGAGCTCGCTGCCATAGCGCGTGGTGGTGTTGCCAGTCGATCCTAAACGAACGAGCGTTTTCCATGGGAACGAGAGATACATGAGCTTCGTGTGACGGAGCGCAGCAAGCTCCCACCAGGTGTAATAGCGCCGTTGAAGTGAGCATGAATCGATGGAGACGAACCCGGCTGCCTTGCCGGGGAAGAGCTCTATGAAGACTTGCGCCGTGTAGCCGCCCATCGATTGACCGACCAGAATGGGGTGCGCGATGCCCTCGACAGCGAAGATCTCGTGCAGCCAGCGGGCAAGGTCATCCATCGTCCAGGTGAGCGCGAACGGGCGCGATTCGCCGTGCGAAGGTGGATCCCATACGAACAGAGGAGCTTTGCCGATGAAGTGCTCGACCTGCTTTTCGAAGAGGCGATGGTCGGCAGTAAGACCAGGCAGGAAGACGAGCCAGGGCTGGTTGGCAGCCTGCGAAGTATCGCAAGCATGCGCAGTCCCGTGAGCACAGGGATTTCCAGCGCCTTCCGAATCGTTACCGGCATGCGGGGTCACCCAATAGGAGATCGATCCTTCGGGGGTGGCGAATTCTTTATGCTCCAACTGGTCGAATATCATGAGTTCAGCCGATCCTGTCGATACTATTTCTGGCAAAACGTACCCGTTCCTCTTTCAAGATAGTGATTGCAATGCCATAGGTACAGTGTAGCTTTCAGAGCCTTGCTGTTAGTTCGTCTTTAATCCTTTTCGCGAAGATGCTACAATCGTCTCAATGTTCCGGCGGAGCCCTTGGCAAGCGACGCCCCGAGAAAGGTCAGGTGCATGAAGAACTAACGATGCCGCAAAGGCAACCCACTATTCCGTATCCATCCGGTCGCTCGGGTGCCGCATCGTTATGTGATCCTGCACGTTTTGGTTCTCGTTTACCCCGTTTGCATAAGTCTTTTCTTCGCAGATTGGTTCCCTCGATCCCACCCGCGTGACCTCCAAGTTTTGGAGGCTGCCATGCAATTGAATCTTTTAAATATCTCCTACACCTACGAAGGTGCTGCGTCGCCTACGCTCGATTGCGTTAGCGTAACCTTTCCGCAGGGCTGGACGGGCATCATCGGCGACAACGGCTGTGGTAAGAGCACGCTCGCTCGCGTTGCAACCGGGCTGATCGTGCCCGATGAGGGGTCGGTCGCACCGACGCTGTTCGCTGCATATTGCCCACAAGACACCTCGATCGTACCCGCTGAGCTTAGCGATCTTGCAACCGATTGGGGAAGCGAGGCGTTGCAGATCCGCGATGCGCTCGGCATCGAAGATGCGTGGCTGTGGGACTATGAGCGCCTTTCGGGTGGCCAGAAAAAGCGTGTTCAGATCGCTTGCGCGCTCTGGCAGCGTCCCGATGTGCTCGTGCTCGATGAGCCGACGAACGACCTTGATGCGCAAACCTGCGAAAGCGTACAGCGAAGCCTGCAGGCGTTCAAGGGAATCGGCCTTCTGATCTCGCATGATCGTGCGCTGTTGGATGCGCTAGTCGATCAGTGCGCTGTGTTCGAGGAAACGCATGTGGTGATGCGGCCAGGCGGCTATTCGAAGGTTGCTGAGCAGATGCGGGTAGCGCGCGCGACTCGCGTGCGGCAGCACGAGAACGCGCGCCGGGAAGAACGGCGGCTGAAAGCTGAGGCGCAGCGGCGAAACGAAGAGGCTGCGCGTTCGAGCTCGCGACTGAGCGCGAGACACTTGGACAAGCATGATAGCGACGGACGCGAACGTCTGGGGCGGGCGAAAGTCTCGTCCAAGGATTCGATAGCGGGCAGAGCGGCAGGTGCGATGGCAAGTCGGTCTGAGCGCGCTTCGCAGGCGGCCACAGAGAGCCGGGTGAGCAAGCGCTATGATACAGCGATCCAGCTGCCGGGGCATGCCGTGCGCTCGAAATTCGCGCTGCATGTGCCCGAGGGTGACTTGCGTGCGGGCGATCTGATGCTTCATATGCCCGAGCTTTGGGTGGGGCCGAGCGATCATGTGGGCGTGTCGGGACAAAACGGCGTGGGAAAGACCACGCTCTTGCGCTCTGTGCGGAAGCTCGTTCCTGAACAGGTAGAATGTGCATTCATTTCGCAAGAAGTTGACGAGCGTTCGCGGCAGGCAGCGCTGGAGCGCCTGCGCGCGCTCGATGATGCGGATAAGGGACGGGTGCTTTCTTTGGTTGCAGGGCTGAATACCGATCCCGATGCATTGCGGGAAGGATCGAACATCAGCCCGGGAGAACTGAAGAAACTGCTCATCGCCGAGCAGCTGCTGCGAGAACCGAACGTGCTCATCCTCGATGAACCGACGAATCACCTCGATGTGGGCTCGATCGAAGCGCTCGAGCGCGCGCTCGCCGCGTTCCCTGGCGCGATCATCCTCGTGACGCACGACGAGCAGCTCTTGCATGCCATCTCAACCGTTCGTTGGCATATCGACCGAACTGGAGACAAGTCGTGTCTTCGGGTAGTTTAGTGCCTGCAATTTACAAAAAAGGGCTTGTTCGCACTTACGCGAGACAGGCCTGATCCTGGCTGCTTTTAGCTTGAAAGAAGAGCCATTACTGTTCGCTCGTTTTCTGTCCCTCCAAGGGCAACAAGTAGATATTGTCCCTATCGGCAATGATCTGTTGCGGCTTGTTATGAAGGTTGTTTATCGCTTCGATGCTTTCACGGAAAGGGGAGATGTCAGGCGCTTTTGCATGGACCAGTTTTTCCATGAGTGCTTGCGTTTGTTCATTGTTGAATCCACCAACTTCTTTGCCTGCATCCTTCAGCGCTTCATCGATTGGCGTGAACTGACCAATCGGAGTTTGTCTTATGAGCGATCCTAATCCAGAGAGAGCAGAAGCAACTCCATTAAGAGCTACTGCGTCAATTGATTCTTGAGCGTTTGTCTCAATAGCTTCATAACAGTCGGTATAGAGCTCTCGATACTCGATGCCGTGATCGCTGATTCTTGAAGCGATGTTCGTTAAGTTGTTTTCAGAGTAGTTTTCGCAAAGCATGGGCTCGAGAAAAGACGCAAAAGAATAGGTGTATACAGCAAGTTGGTATTCTTTGAGGCGATCGAGGATCTCGCTGAGACGATTGTCTACAGTAATGCGAATTTCTATCGGTCCTTTTTCAGCGAGTTTCGTTTTAATCTGAGAACGCAGATGGATGATGGCCTTTTCGGATTCTTGTTTGATATCTTCAACTTTTGTATGGGCGGTATTTCTCCAGGTATCGTTGTTCCAGTTGTCGCGATATGCTTCGAGAGTATTCTCGAGAACTCGTATATTTCCACGCAACTCAGCTTTGTCTTTCTGTTTCATATACTCGAACATTTCATTCACCGTGTCTTGAATAGCATCAAGCTTTTGGTTGATCTGTGACAAAGCGGCAGCAATGAAAAGAGAGGTTGGATCGTAAGGTATTGTCGCAACACTTTTGATAGTTCCAGGGTCTACTATTTGGAAACGTGCTTGAGCAAGCTTGTTTTCTGCATCGAAATAAGAACCTATCAATCCTGATTTAGTTTTGTTTAGTATTGCAGGGTTTAGCAATACTCCTTCTTTGGTGGTTGGCTGTAATAGCGTAGGAACATCAAACGTTGTCGTAATTTTTCGAAAAGCCTCGGGCAATGAACCTAGCGCAACACCAAGCGCAGGAATCTGATCAAAAGATAACTTTATTGCGTTACTTACGTCGACTTCGATATCGGTTGATGCAAGACGGATGTCCATCGAACTAAGTTGTTGGCGAATTTGATCGCTAGCTGCTCCATTGCTTGTTTGCGAGATTTCTTTTGTGTTTTCCTCACCCATTGTTCCTCCGTTATTGTTGTTATCAAATCAGCGCCAATGCGTTGTTTTCTGATTCATTGATGATTGTTTCTGCTGCTTGTTTGGCTGCTTCTCTGTTGTAATTGTTAGTACTGAACAACGCATTGTAGATCTCGGAGTCTTTTTGGAGGTCATCAAGAGCTGTCCACAGATTGAGCTCTTTGTTTGTTGCAGCAAAACGATACGAGAACATCTCAAGCTCTTCAGAAGTGAATTGTTTGTCCTGAGGCAGCTCAGAAGTAGCCGCCTGCAGCGCTTCGCTGAACTCTTTGTTTAAGTCAGTGATTCTCTCTCGATACTCTTTGTAAGTATTCTCGATGTCTGCGCTGCTCGTATCATTGGTCAATGAATCTCGAAAGTGATTCTTTTGGTTGTCTGGGCTTAGACTTATGATGAACTGGACAATACCGCCAAAGACTCCTTCACGCCCGTCGAGGTAGGAGTCAATTTTTTCTCGACAGGTATCGTAATAGGTGTGCAATAAAGGATCGACTTTCATTCTATACTCGGCTTTGATCTCGTCGCGTTTTTGTCCGTATTCGTCTGAAACTTTTTCGTAAATCAGATGCTTTTCATCTGCATTATCGACAGCGAAAATAAGGTGTTCCTTTTCTGTTTCAATGAATGATTCGATAGCTGTGTGCTCTTCGGTTGCTCGTTCACGTTCTGCCCACGAATCAAACGAGAGAAAGAGCACGAAGAAGACAAGAGAGATGACCGCGGCTATCACTAAATAGCGTTTTAGGATGCCTTCGTTTGCGTTGGGTGTGTCGTCCGTTTTGAGCGGGTGAAATTCATCAGCAATCTCTTGATTGGTCAACAGACTGAAGTTGAACAGGTTGGCGAGGCCAAAAATAACGGATCCAAAGATGATGAGTTGAAACACGAGCGCAATGACGCTTGAACCACTTGAGACTTTCGCAATGCCATAGATTACCAAGCCATCAGTGAATGATGAGAACTGATCGATCTCTACCATGATCGCCGAAGGAGAGTATTCGAACGGTGCTCGTGTTGCGTCAAATGCTTCTGCTAAGCTGGCATAGTCATGTGCAGGAAGAAATAGGGCGAACAGCGCGTAGAGGAGACAAAGCACGAGGCCGACGAGCAAGAAGCTGAGCCATATCGCTTTCGCGCGATCGAACCTTGGAGCATACTCTCTGCTCAAGTAGTGCTGTGCGACGAGGTAAATGATGTAGTAAACCGGAACGGCACAGCAAACGAGCACCCATTCGACAGTATTCCATTTGGGCGATTCAAGCACGAAAAGAAAAGCAGAAACGAGCGAGAGAACGAACAGAATACCGAAGGTGATAGTCCATTTCCGATTCAATCTCGAGAGATTGCCGCCTGCCGCGAGCTTTTTCTGCCTATGCAGACGGTTTATCACGGTGAAGTGCAACGCTCCGATGGTTGATAGGATCGCGTATACGATACAAATGGGCGCAAGAACTGCAGCATGGCAGCCTGGCGCAATTTGTGAGATGGCGAAAAGCGCAACAACGATGAGCGCGGATTTAATGAAATAGGTAAGCGTCTGGCTTCGACGCGGTGCAATCCTCCGCATGGGCTTTCTCTTGTTTGCCAACTTGGTCAATCGGTGATCCTGAATCATTTGCCTAATTACTCTATCTTGCCGAATGATTCTATCAGAATTACCGTTCATGCATGATTTAACCTATATGGGACTCGTCCTTTGATTGTTTGAAAGCGAATACTGCTATGAGCAGCAATCATTCAATTCTTATCATGTACTAAAATATGGACAGCGTTCCTATAGATCTCCTTCTATTATTAACCCATCAAGCCAAAGTAAAGAGGTAGGAGATCATCATGTTTTTGCCATCACGACAGCTTCACAGCTTCTGCATTCGTGGGTTCCAGTATTGGGACGGTGCGCTCATCCTCGAAAAACTAAAGGCAGGAGACG
The DNA here is from genome assembly GCA_958409415.1 of uncultured Eggerthella sp. GTDB lineage: Bacteria > Actinomycetota > Coriobacteriia > Coriobacteriales > Eggerthellaceae > Anaerotardibacter. The sequence goes on from CATYMO010000006.1 coordinate 19,869, forward strand.
GTCTCGAACTGCGTATCGAGACAGATAACCCACATGATCCCAATGCTGTGGCGATCTACAAGGACGCTTCGAAGCTTGGCTATGTGCCAGCTGAGGTGAATGAATTGCTTTCCTTGATGCTCTTCTATGGACACAAGGCAGCATTCGAGGTGCGTGTTTTACAGGTGAATCGTGAGGCTGAGCCATGGAAGCAGGTTCGTGTGGGAATCTATGTCGCCGATAATCGCGAGTAATTACGCTCGGATGTTTCGTTGAGCAAGATCGAAGCTCGGTTTGGAGGGATGATGATGGTTGAAGTGAATGCAAACGAACGAGAGCTGGTTATGCGAGAATTCGAGCAGGTCAAGTTCGATGTGCAAGATTGGGCGCACTTGGAGAAGTGTACCCATTTCGAGCTTATTCAGGAAAAGGGCGATCGGATCAGCATCCATGTCTACAATGCTTCGCGGCATATCAACGTGGTAAAGACGCTCACGTCGCAACAATCTGCGTGTTTGCGTCAGTACTTTCTTGCGGCCGAGACCGATTCTTGGACAGATCCATTCCTGCATGAGCATCTTCTGCTTGATAGATATTCGTGGACGTTGGGCGTTTACGCAGGTGATCGCTACTACATGTGCTTCGGCTGCAACACCATGCCCTCATTGCTCAAGGATCTTCTGACCAAGATCGAAGAGTTCGGCCTACCATCATTGCTCGACGATGATGGATCCCCTTATTTCTGCCTAGATAAATGCGTCTGAGATTCTGCAAGAACATTAATGGAGCAACCATGCAGCAAGAGTCCCGATAAACCTCGGAGAAGGCTTTTCTGAAAGTATTCCAAAGCGATTGATCTTCAAAGGTAGCATCTAAAAGATCGAAATGTCTGGATGTCTAACTGCGGTATGTCGCAGCTTTTTTTGATTAAATTGCTTGTCAATTGATGATTTTTTGATCTAATAGAGCAGTTATGAGATCATACAAGCGTCTGTGAAATCACGAGCGCTAAAGGGAAACTAATGAAATCCCAGTATGATATTGAACGCATGAAATATAGCGATCTAGATGGCAAAGTAAAACTTCCTCCATACCAAAGAAGATTGGTTTGGAGTGACAAGCAAAAGAAAGATTTTATTGACAATATTAGTAGAGGATTTCCATTCGGCTCAATTCTTCTGTATCGTTATGAAGGCGAGAAAGAGCTGAGCCTGATAGATGGCTTGCAAAGGTTTAGCACGCTGAGAGGGTATAAAGAGAACCCAGAGCAATATTTTACTAACTATTCTGAACACGTGGATCACGTTATTGCCAATATTGAACAGGGACACAGTATTGAACTTGCAGAGGATTCAAAGCGTAAACTTAGGGAAGAAATAAGCGCATGTATACGCGCGGTGTTGAAAAACAGTGAGCGAAGCCCCCGTAGTCTTCGCGACATGATTCGTAACGATGTTTCGATTTATCCTTCTGAAGAAGAGTATGGTGATGATTTAATTGACCTTCAGGCGGATTTGATTAAGAAAGCAGAGCAGTTTCTTGATTTAGATGATCTCATGATCCCGTGCATTGTTTTTAATGGCCCAGAAGATCAACTTCCTGATGTTTTTGCGAATTTAAATCAGGGTGGGACAAAACTTTCAAAATATCAGGTTCTCGCGGCGCAATGGAGTCATCATTCGATTACATTACCAGATTCCGAAAATGGGAATAAACTGCTGGAAAAAGTTATAGATCGATATCAGAAGCTTATTGATGAAAGAGATCTTGAGATTGATGGCTTTGATGCTCAAGAAATGTACGAGAGCCATCAGATCAATCTTTCCGAATTTTGTTTTGCTATTGGAGAGCTGATTGTAGAAGCCTCGGAAGTCTTTTGGGGTGATCTTTTTACTCAGGATCTAAGCAAAAAGGAAGATACTATTAATGTTGTCGGATATGTGTCTACAGCAATTGCATTAGGTGTAGATAATCGATCGTTAGGAAAGCTTCCTGATAAACTGTCTTTGTTTCGAACAGAAGGCTTCATAGATTCATTAGTTAAAAATATGCTTGATGAATACAAAGTTATTCAAGCTACTTTTGAACAACGTCTTAAATTACCTGGGCAAGCGAGCAAACGTAAGTATGAAACTGCTTGTATTGCAGATATGCAAGCACTTTCGTTTTTTGCTGAATTATGGCATAAGCACTATGTTGTTAATGAGAAAGAGCAACAAATTGAAGTAATTGATAATTACAAGCAAAAAGGCTACGAGCAATCCCGTCAAAACCTTTTAGCGTATTGCGTTTCCGACGTTGTAAATCATCAGTGGCAAGGAGCAGGAGACTCAAGACTTGCAAGTTTTTATGTTCCTGAAAGCGCATCTCGAAATAGTTACTATGTCAAGCTTGAAAAAGGTCTTTTAAGCGAAAGGTTATTGAATTGGTATGACGAAGTCACATCAAAGGCTAGTGTAAATATTGACAAAATTTCACGTATGCTCCTCTGTATTTTTTCAAGTCAACATGCAAGTGAATATACGGGAGAGAAATACGATGTTGAACATATCATCGCCAAAGAAAAATTCAAAAACAATCCTCAGGGAATACCTGGTGGAGTATTAGGGAATCTGATGTATCTGATCCCGAAAACAAATCGTGGTAAGAAATCTCGGAATCTCTATTTTTTACTCGATCATGAAGGCGCTCAATACTCTAAAGAATACCTTGAAATGAATCGATATCCATCACGTTCTCAAATTGATTCCGCTGAAGAACGTCTTGCTCAAGGTCAAACCGACGAGGCTACTAGGTTAATCGTAGAACGAGGCAAAGAACTGCTTTCTGTAATAGCAAATGCTTTAGGTGTTTGATATTCTCTGTAAAATTGAAAGGACAATCGTCATATTAGCGACACAGTGCTTTTTTACATCGATGGCAGAGATGGGGCAGGAGCATTAACGCTTAAACGAAATGTTTATGCCTGATACTGGTTCGTGTTGTTATTTTAATACTTTTGCGTTGACTAATTCGTCCAGCTCGTAATCATTGCGAAGCCGCAATATCTCTTCTTCAGTGAGATCAAGCCATTGTCCATATGCAATTACGTCCCCATACCATTTGTCTTGGTCAGGGACGTATGCTAACGAGTACTCTTTCGTGCATCTGAGCACGCCGCCTCTGTTAGTATCCACGATTTCAAAGGACACCAGGATTGCGTCGTGTGTTTCGTGATCCCCAATAAAGCCCTTTGAAAGATTGATACTAGGGTTCATACTTTCGGTCCTTTCTGTACTAAAGCTGGGCTTAGGTTTTATATCTAGGTTTATTAATTTGCGCTTGTAGATAAAAAGCTACATTTTTAGATCGTTGCTCAGCTTAAGAAAAGAGACGAGCATCGCATGTACTGTATTTGTCCCATCGCTAAATAGCACAGCTAGAGAAGAAGAGCGATACATATATTAGCAACAGAGTGTCTTTTATATTACAATGGATGCGATGAGGGTTCTGATGTGGTCAGTGCTTGATCGGATGGTTCGTGTGAAATGCGCGAATCTCAAGCGTTCGAATTGCCTAAAAGCATAAACAGACATGAGCTCTCATCAGCAGATTTTGCTATTCCGAGGAGATAGACATGCTCACGAATGATTTCTTAGGTGACAACATTGCACGGTTGGGATTCGGGGCCATGCGCCTTCCCATCATAGACGGCGATGCCTCCAACGTCGATCAAGCAACGCTCGATGCCATGGTCGATACGGCCATCAAAGCAGGCATCAATTACTTCGATACAGCCTATCCCTATCATGGCGGCATGTCCGAGATCGCGCTTGGCCGCTCGCTTGCGCGCTATCCGCGTGATCGCTATTTCTTCGCCACCAAGTATCCGGGTCACCAGATCGCCGACACCTATGATCCCGCCGTGATCTTCGAAGAGCAGCTGACCAAATGCGGTACCGAATACTTTGATTTCTACCTGCTTCACAACATCTATGAGGCATCCATCGAAGTCTATCTGGACGAACAGTGGGGCATCGCGGATTACTTCGTCGAACAGAAGAAGAACGGCCGTATACGTCATCTGGGCTTTTCGTGTCACGGTCGCCCTGAAACGCTCAAGCGTTTCCTTGACTATGGCGCGCGCAAGTACGCCGAGCTTGAGCAGCGCGATCCTGAAACTGCAGCCCTGTTCGCGGGCAACAACATCATGGAATTCTGCCAGATCCAGCTGAATTATCTTGACTGGACCCTGCAGGATGCAGCCGCGAAAACGGCGCTGCTTGAGAGCATGAACATCCCGATCGTGGTCATGGAACCGCTGCGCGGAGGCAAGCTTGCTCACCTGAACGATGCCCAGATGCAGCAGCTGAATGCGAGTGCGCTTGACGGCGCAAATCCTCCTGCGCGTTCGGCGGTGGAGTGGTCGTTTCGCTGGTTGCTCGGCATCCCGAACGTTAAAACGATCCTGAGTGGCATGTCGGATCTTGCTCAGGTGGAGGAGAATTGCCGCATCTTCCAGGAGTCGGTTCCGCTTTCGGAAGTTGAAGAAGGCGTGCTGATGGATGTGGCTGAATCGCTCAAGGGTGGTGTTCCGTGCACTGCATGCCGCTATTGCGTTGATTCCTGCCCGCAAGAGATCGACATCCCTATGATGATGAACGCCTACAACGATCTCCAATTCGACACCAGCTTCACGGTATCGATGCAGATGGATGCCGTGCCTGAAGGTCAGCGTGCTCAAGATTGCATTCAGTGCGAATCGTGCGTGCAGATGTGTCCGCAGGGAATCGATATCCCAACGGTGCTCGAAGACCTGGCAGCTACGCTCGATAAGATGCCGAAGTGGGCCGATTTGTGCCGCGAGCGCGAAGAAGCGGCAGCGAAATTGGCTGCGCAATCACAAGAATAGTTTCTGCAGTTTGCTACCTGCGCAATCCCGCCGGGCAAAACGGCGCCACGGTGGAGACACGCGCGTTGAGGCTGCTATCCAGGACCATGACCTAGCTTGCAAAGCGCTGATTACGTCAAAGAGCCACCAAAGAAACAACTTGTTTAAGGTTGATGGGCAAATGGGCGAGATAGGCCGGTCATGCGCTAGGGTAGTGCATTATGAGCGATTCTGCGACAACCCCTCATCTGCCAACTGGCTCAACTCGCACGATCATGATCGTGGTGTTGCTCGTCTGCAATGTGCTCGCTTGCTTTCTTGAGATGCTTATGAACATCGCACTCGATCATATTGCGACGCAGTACGACATCCGTCTTTCGCTCGCGAACTGGGTGGTGCTTGGCTTTGCCATCGTGAACGCAACTGCCATTACCACAGCAGCTTCGCTTCTGCGTCGCTTCGGCATTCGCAAGATCATGTTAACAGGATGCCTGTTTGCGCTCGCAGGGTCGTTGCTCGGCTTCTTCGCAACTTCATTCCCGCTGATCGTGGTGGCTCGCTTGATCCAAGCGGTAACCACAGGCCTTTTCTTCCCTGTGGTCAATGAAGCGCTCTTCACGCTTTCGCCAAAGGGCAAAGCAGGTATCTTGCTTTCTGCTAACTCTGCGGTTTGCGGTTTTGCGTTCGCGCTCACGCCGCCTGTTGCTGGCCTCGTGTTAACCTATGGAGGTTTGAAGGCGCTGTTCTTGGTGCCTGCTGCCTGTGCGCTCGTTCTGGGCGTTGTCTGCTATTTCACCTTGCACAATATCTACGCTCGGGTGAAGCGGAAGATCGATATCCCGAGCCTTGTTCTCAGTTTTGTGGGGCTGGGAGCATTCATGTGCGGTCTGAATGAGGTAGCCCATGATCCGCTGCCTTCGATCGTGCTCATGCTCTTCGGCGCGGTAATGATCGCCGTGTTCGTAAGACGCCAGCTGCGTATCCCTACGCCCCTGCTCGATCTGAGGCCGTTCAAATATCAAGTTTTCTCGATCGGAGAAACTCTTATCATGATCGCCTATATGGGGTCGCTCTTCGTAAGCTTGGTGGTGCCGTTGTATCTAGAAGGCGTACAGGGCGAAACGCCTTTCATCGCTGGTTGTTTGCTCTCGATCCCGATCTGCACCTATGCGACGCTCTGCATCGTAAGCGGCAAAGTGCTCAGCAGGCGGGGCATTTGGCCTTTGGTTTCGTGCGGATTCGGTCTAGCGGTGCTCGGCTTCATCCTGGTGTATGGCGGTGTTTCCTTGGGGAACATAGTGCTCGTGCTGGTTTTCACTGCGCTGGCATATGGAGGGATCGGCCTGGCTTACCCTTCAGTCAAGAGCGTGGATTTCGAAGCGGTGCCGCAAATGCTGTCCTCGCATGCTTCCTCGATCCACTCGACGCTCGTTCAGATCGCAGGCTCGATCGGTACGGCGCTTTTCGTGGGAATCATGTCGGGGCAGATGGAGCATCTTACCGCCGCAGGAGCAACAAGGGCGGCCGCCTATGCATCTGGTTTCGAGATCACGCTTGGCATCATCATCGGCATCATTGCGGTAGGGTTCGTGCTCTCTTTCTGGTATTCGCGCATCGTCAGGAAGAAGAAGCACTAGCGCACGTGCTATTCGGAAGAGCTCGTAATCTGGTCTATAGCTTGCGGATCGGATGGCGAATGACCGTCTTGAGGTTTTCGGGCTTGGTGCGACGCGGGTCCGAAAGGTAGATCTCGTGATGATGCCGACCTTCGGGGGTGTTCGACATATCGAGCGCATAGCCTTCGCTGGCAACGAAATCATCGAGCAGTGCGATCGTGGCGGGTTCTTCGTCGTAACTTCCGAGGTGCATGATCTGCGCACAAAGCCCCTCATCTATGGTCATCAGTTCGGCGCTTGAGGTGTCGAGACCTTTCTTGTGTGCAGCTTCGCTTTGTGCCCAGGCGAATACTTCAGGTGTGACGAAATCGGGAAGGCGAATAGCTGATATCCATTCAAACGTTTCCTTGATCGAAAAATCAACGCCATCGACGCCTTGCTGCCACCAAAAGCCCTCAAGGGGAGGGACGACGAAATCGAAATACCCGTCAATGCGGGTATCGCCCATCTTCGACATCTTGATGGTGTAAGCGATGGCGTAAAGGATGCCGATCGCGTTCTTGTATGCGCCGTCCTCTTCATTCGGATCACCCTTGCCTCGAACGGCAACATAGTTCATAGGGGGAACTTCAATGATCTCGGGTTTGCGCTTGGGCAGGTAGAATTCCTTGTATTCCTTTTTGAAGTCGAATGCCATGGCCCTTCCTTATCCGCGATCGAAGAAGGGGTTCTTCGAACTGATGCTCACAGGAATAGCAAGAACCTGCTGAACACCTTCACCAAGTAAGCCAAGGTGTTCAGCGGCAGTGCCAGCGGAGAACATGATGCGCGTATCGACCCCGTAGGCTTGCGCACGCGAGACGACAGAGCCGAGCGCGATACCCACGTCGATCACATTGATCGCGCAAGGTGCTTCGGCGGGCTTCTCGCCGCAGGTCAGGAACCCGCAATAACCGCAGTTCAAAGATTGAACCTTAGGTCTGGTTCCAACGAGCACTACGCATTGGCACGCACGAACGCATCCTGCATCGCGAAGGAAGAACGCATGCCCGCGCTCTTTGCCGATGGTTTCCATGGCGACCGCGAGAGCTTCCTTCTCATCGCCGTTCACAACAGCGCATTCGAGCACATCGATGCCCTTTCCTTTCGGAGCAGTGCGTGCTGCAACGAGCATCTTTTGGGCGATATCGAGTGCTTGGGCTTCGCGCAGATCGCGTTCGTTATATATCATGGGAACTCCTTGTTTGAGATGGGCAGGCTCTTGTGCGTCACTGTTTGCTGGTGACAGGATAGCATCAATGCGTACGCGCACCTATACGACTCTGATAGAGAAACATATTGTTGCTTTTAGGGCAGCATCAATGCGGGTGAGCAACATAGATGACCCAATAGCGTTCCCAGACGCCTGCAAGGAGGCAGAGCACTCCCGCAGCAGCCGCACCGAGCGGCCCGAAGAAGCAGGCAGCGATGGCGCAGATGCCTGCGATGCCATAGACAACGATCGCATTGCCCGCGAGAACCGCCTTAGAGTACATCTTGGAGGCTCGTTCGTGGATATTCATCCACACCAGTGCGTAGGTGAAGCAGCGGAAAACGATCAGCGCGATGAACGGGATGATGAGCGCTTCGACGGCAGCGATCTGGCCGAAAACGAGCGAAAGCACGATCAGAAGGCCCATTCCCATCGTAAGAGCATCGCTCGCTACCCAACAGGTGAGCCAACGTGCTTTCTTGAGGCCGGGCTGCGATGTGCAGCTGAACACCACGCCTTTGTAGCAGATCACCACGCACGCTGCGATGAGCGCTAAGACCGCGAAAAGACGGAAGAGCACATCGAGCACTATAACAGCTTCGGGAGGCAGCCCGATGGTTGCGAGCAATGCGACCGTGATCCAGTAGATGGCGAGCGCGATGAACAGCATGATCGAATAGAAGATCAGACCCACCACGCCGACCGATAGGGGGGAGGTGGGGTGCAAGACCCTCATGGCATGTATGAATCGGACATGATCGCCCAGGTCGGCAACGAGCAAGAGCAGATCGAAAAGGACAATGAAGAACGCGAGCGTAAGCGCGATCGGCATGACGGGGCCGAAGAGCGTAGGCGCAGTGAGCCACGTGATCATCGTCACGAACATGAAGCCCGCAGTGAGATTGTTGAAGAAAAGATCCCACACGATGATGTTCTTCCAATCAGGAAAATGAACGGTATCGTGCTGTTGGTATGCAGAAGGCTCGCCTTCAATCCATGTTCTATCCATGATCATCTTCCTTCCTACAGCAGACAAACAACGATCGTGATGGCTGCGATCGCGAGCATTCCTATGGCTTTGGCGTAATCGCCGATCATGAAGCTTACGGGCAATTTCGGTTGTGCTGGCAAGCCATAGACAGCAGGTTCGTCCATCAACAGGTAGAACGAATTGAGTGGTTGGTAATCCTGAAAGGGATCAACGCCGTAGAGGTTCGCCTTCTCAAAACCTTGCTCGTGAAGGACCGCCAATCGTGCACGCGCACGCTCGACCATCTCTTCGCGCGGACCGAACTGGATCGCGCCGGTGGTGCACGCCGTAGCGCAGGCAGGCTCTAATCCGTCGCGCAAGCGATCGTAGCATTCAGCGCACTTCATGGAATGACCGGTCTCTTTGCTCACTTCAGGGACGCCGAAGGGGCAGGCAGCCACACACATACGACAGCCCATGCAGATATCGGTCTGGTAATAGATGCCTCCGAATTCATTGCGAATGATCGCGCCCGTGGGGCAGGCCTCATGGCAGGGTGACTCCTGGCAATGCTTGCAGTGGTCGGCCATGAAGAGCCATTGCCCTTGTTTCGGCTCATGAAGCAACCCGTCCATTGAGGTGGGGGCTGTTCGGTCCGTTTCATTGACCTCTGAGAAGCGCTCGATGAACTTGACATGGCGCCAGTTCTCTGAAGAGAGATCGCGGGTATTGTCGTAGCTGTTCCCCGACCATTGGATATCTGTGGTCTTGAGCATGTTCCACTGCTTGCAGGCGATCTCGCACGATTTGCATCCTGAGCAGATGGAGGTATCGGTGAAGAAGGCCATCTCCGTTTGCGCAGGAAGCGGATCGCGGCGCTTGAACAAGGAGTAGACAACATCGAGCCTGCGATTCTTGCGCGGCTCTTTCGCGTCGTAGCGCTTATCGGAAAGCTTGAGTATGTTTCGCGGGTTCGGCTTCATGGCTAGTTCCTCCCTTCCGGTTGAGCCGGCCAGGGGGTATCAGGGATCGGCTCATCGAATAAGGGGTCGTATTCGAGCGGATATGGGTCGAGCTTCTGAAGGTCGTTCGGGTCCGCCTTGGTGATCCGCACCGCAAATCCTTTAGATGCGGGAATCAGACCATCGGAAGCCATGATGGCGGGGCTGAGGTCGTTGGTGATGTCGCTGACCATCAAGCCCTTGTATCCCGATGCGACGAACGCGCCAACGACGGTCGCTTTCTGCCCGTAAACCTCGCCGATGCGCAAGCGGGGCGTTACGAGGGCGCGGATCTGCAGCTTAGTGCGTTCGCTTTCGACGGTGACATAATCTCCTGTTTCCACGCCGATACTTGCTGCTTGCTCGGGAGAGAGCTCCAAGAAGCGTTCTGGCTGCAATCCGACGAGCCACGGCATCGTGCGCGTTTGCGCACCGGAGAGCCAGTGCTCGGTCACATGGTAGGTGGTCATGATCGTGGGATAGTCGTGCTCGCCCACGGGTGCGATGGGATTCTCAACATCGTCGACGATGACCAATCCAGGATCGCGCGTCTGTTCCCAAAGCTTGTTCTCATAGGGCGATTCGGTGGTTTCGTAGTAGACCGGCATGGGGCCCTCTTTGATGCTGTAGGGCACGAAGAGCCATGCCTTGCCGTCCGAATGAGCGCCGAAGGGGCAATCGCCCGCAAGCGCCGCATCGCCTGTTGCGCCCGGTTCTGGTTGGTAAGTTGGCGGCTTCTTCGCATTGCACTGCGGCTTGTCGTAACCTACCCATTGTTCGAGCTGTTCATCCCACCAGATGAGTTTCTTGCGCTCTGACCAAGGCTTGCCTTCTGGATCGGCGGAGCAGCGGTTGTAGAGGATGCGAGAGTTCTCGGGCCAGCTCACGCGATAGTCCGAGAAGATCGATCCGTTATGGACATCTCCTGTCTCCGTGCGATTCATCAGGTTCTCGCCTTCGGGGCCGAGGATACCTGAGAGCAGGCGGCATCCGCATACCGTCGAGCCATCGTCTTTGAGCGTGCCAGACCCTTGGCAGACCGAGCCGTCATCGATGTTGAATCCGTTCATCTCTCTGACGACCTTCATCATATCCAAGTCGCCTTCGATAGGGGTGAGCTCGAATTCTCGCTCGCTTCTGGTAGGACCGTTCGCATCGTAATCCCAATAGAGCGCGCGCATGCCCGCATCGCGTTCATCGGTCGTTGCATTCGCTTTTGCTTGCAGTCTCTTGCCCAGTTGGTAGATGTACCACGAATCCGCATGAGCTGCTCCGGGTGCTTCTTGGATGCGCTCGTGCCATTGCAGTACGCGTTCGGTGTTCGTGACCGAGCCCTCTTTTTCCAAGCAGGTGCATACCGGTAAGTAGAAGACCTCGGTTTGACATTCATCGGGCGAGGGCCCTTTGGGGTCGGCATACCAGACCGAAGCGCTCTCATTTTCGAAGAGATCCATCACCACGAGCCATTCGAAATTTCGCATCGCATCGCGGCTCCAGCCCGTGTTGGGGTTGGTCACGGCGATGTTCTGGCCAATCACCACCATGCCATCCATACCGCCACGAAGGGCTTTTTCCATGGAGACGGTGAGCGATTCGTTGTCACTGAGCTTCGGGAGCCATTGATAGCCATATTCGTTATCTTCGGTGGCGTTCTCACCATAGTAAGCTTTGAGCAAGCTGACCATGTAATTCGGCAGTGATGCCCACGAACCACGTTCGGTCTCCAGCTTCCACATGCCATCGCTCGTCTTGTCGAGCGCGCCGCTGAAGCCATGGCCATTAGCGAGGTAATCGGCCAAGGTGGCGTTGCCAGGATGTGCTTCTGGTTGGGGAATGTAGTTCGGCAAGACGTTGAACAGCGTGGGGACATCGGTGGCGCCTTGTACGTTGGAATGCCCGCGGAGCGCTAAGATGCCGCCGCCAGGGCGACCGATGTTGCCGAGCAATAGCTGCAAGATAGCGGCGGTACGGATGATCTGGGAGCCGCTGGAATGCTGCGTGAAGCCGGTCGCATAGCAGAAAGCCGTGGTGCGATCGCGCCCGGAGTTCCTGCCGATGAGCTCGCCGACCTTCACGATATCTGCTGGGCGGCACCCGCAGATATCGGCCACTACCTCAGGTGTATAGTAGCTGAACTGCTTCTTGATCAGCTGGAACACGCAGTGCGGGTCTTGGAGGGTAAGATCTTGCTTGGGCTGCCCATAGCTGCCATCGGGATTCATCTCGTATTGATAATCCCAAGTGGTTCCAGCCTGAGAATACGAATTGGTTTCAGGATCCCATCCATTGAAGAAACCGCGCACATCATCGAACTCAAAACCGGGATCGATGAGCGTAGCTGCATTCGTATAGTTGATCACGTACTCCTTGAACCAATAATCATGCTCGAGGACGTAATTGATGAGGCCTCCGATGAAAGCGATATCCGCGCCAGGACGCGTATGAACGTAGTGGTCGCATGCCGCAGAGGTACGCGTGAAACGAGGATCGACATGGATGGTGATCGCGCCTTTTCGCTTCGCTTCCATCGGCCAATGGAACGCCACGGGATGAGCCTCTCCCATGTTCGATCCCATGATCAGGATGCAGTCGCTATTGATAAGGTCGCGCGGAGGATTGGTGCAGGCACCGAATCCGAAGGTTGGCGAAAGCGCTGCGACGGTGGTGGAATGGCAATATCGTGCGGAGTTCTCGGTGGGCAAGATGCCCAGACCTCCCGTGAAGAGCTTTCGGATGAGGTAGCACTCTTCATTATCGAGAGCCGATCCGCCGATGAATCCGATGTTCGTCGCCGCGTTTATCGTGAGGCCGTTCTCGTCCTTTTCGACGAACCCCTTGTTGCGGGTCTCCCAGATGCGATCGGCTATGGTATCGAGCATCCAATCGATGCTCTTCTCCTCCCATTCGCTCGCACCTGGTGCGCGGTAGAGCGCGCGTGTCTCTCGATAGGGGTTGCGGTTCAGCATGAGCGTAGACATGCCCTTGGGACATTGACGCCCCGCATTGATGGGGGAGCGCGGGTCTCCCTCGACTTCGATAAGCTCTTTGTCCTTATAGAAGGCCAGTTGCGAACAGCCTACCGCACAGAACTGGCATACGGTGGTGCCGCACTTTGCTCCGCGCAACCTCGTGCACTTATGAACCGTACGATCGCTCAGAACGTCATTCACGTGAGCCATGGTCAAGTCCTTTCCTTCCTTAAACGGTGGACTACTTGAGCGTTCATGCTAAGCAGCTCACCAGCAAACCGCAGTAAGATCACCGAAGCGATTCATGCGGGATCATTCCAACTCTCGTTCTCCAGTGCGCACCGGGCGATCGACGGGCCGATCGCTTCCCATAGGAGCGCCATTCATGCGCATCTTCTGCATGTTCCTCATGAGATAGATCGGCGATGCGTATCCGCTCCAGATATGTATCAGCCTGGTGAACGGAACGATGAGGAAGACGCAAAGCCCGATGAAGATATGGATCTTCTGCGGGGTGGCTGCATCGATCAGGTGCGTGTAGGCATCAGGCTGGAGCGTGACCAAGGCGATGGCCCAGTTCACGAAATCCAAGAGGCCTTCGCCTGATTTGTCGTAGAGCGCTGCGTTGACAACACTCGTTGCGCCCATGATGAGCACTGCGCCAACCACTACCAAAACGAGCCAATCGCTCGGACGCGAGGTCTTGCGAATGCGTGGGTTGGTGATGCGTCGGTGGATCATCAGCGTGATGCCGATGAGGCAGAGCACTGCGCAGGCACCGCCTGCGATGATCTCGAGTACTTGGGTCATTTGCGGCGTGATGCCAATATCCAGAAGGAATTGCTTGGGTACGAACAGCCCGAAGAGGTGTCCGAAGAGCAGTCCGATAACGCCGATGTGGAAGAATCGTGCGCCCCAGTTGATCTCTTTCTTGCCGCCCAGAAGCTCCGAGCTCTGGCTTTTCACCGTGTAGGGGTGCGTGAGGAAGCGGATGAAGCTTCCCACCAGCCAAACCGTGATGACCACATAGGGAAATACCTGATAAACAATGAAATAGAGAAGGTGTGTAAGATCCGTATCCATAGTCATCACTTCTGCTTCCTTGGCTTGGCAGCTACTTCATAATCCTTGAACGTAGGTGCGATCTTCCTATCCATCGGGCCGCCGAAGATCTTCGATGCGCGATAGCGCTGATCGCGCCCGCCGCCCATGTTCATGCCTTGTTCACCTTGCTTGAGAACGCTCGCCTCGTGGTCGCGGTTAGCGGTGGGTATCACGAAGCGATCCTCGTAGTTCGCGATGGCAAGCAATGAATGCATCTCGCACACATCTTCAGGCGTAAGACCGAGCGCGCGAAGCTCGTCGATCTCGGGAGCTTCTTTGATAGCTTCGAGTGGCAATTCGCTCTTCAGGTACTGATCGAGCCCTGCAGAATCGCTGTAGTGCCTTACGATGGAGCGCATGAGCAGTAAGCGCGATAGAGCATCTTGGACGACCTGGGTGTTTCCGCCAGCAAGGAGGTTGGCGAGATACTGGATCGGTATCCTCAAGTCCTCTGCTTTTGGCAACATGCCATCCATCGAGAGCTTGCCTGCATCGATGGCGTTCGCGATCGGGGACAAGGGGGGAACGTACCAGACCATCGGAAGCGTGCGGTATTCGGGATGCATCGGGAAGGCGAGCCCCCATTCGATGAGCTTACGCACAGGCGACTTCTGCGCTGCCGTGATCCATTCATCCGATATGCCTTCAGCGCGTGCTCCTTCGATAACGTCAAGGTTGAACGGATCGAGAAAAACGCTGCGCTGCGCTTCGTAGAGATCGGCGTCGTTCTCGGTGCTCGCAAGCTCTTTTATCTTGTCGGCATCGTAGAGGACGACCCCTACATAGCGAATGCGTCCCGTGCATGATTCAGAGCATACGGTCGGGCATCCGCTCTCGATACGGGGATAGCAAAAGATGCATTTCTCTGCTTTTCCGCTCGACCAGTTGTAGTAGACCTTCTTGTACGGGCAACCGGTCATGCACATGCGCCAGCCACGGCATTTATCCTGATCGACCAAGACGATGCCGTCCTCTTCGCGCTTGTATATGGAGCCTGATGGGCAGCTTGCAACGCATCCGGGATTCAGGCAATGGTTGCACAGGCGCGGAAGGTAGAACATGAACGTATTCGCGTATTGCGCGTAGATCTCGCGCTGGACGCCCTTGAGGTTGATGTCCTCTACCGCTTCAACATCTACGCCACCAAGATCGTCTTCCCAGGCAGCGCTCCCTTCGATCTTGTCCATCACCTCGCCCGTTATGTAGCTGACTGGCTGGGCGGTAGGCGCCGTTTTCATGAGAGGCGCCTTTTGCAGCTTCTGGTAATCGAAGGTATAAGGTTCGTAGTATTCGTCGATGGTCGGCAGCAGTCCATTGCTGAAGATGCCGGCTAGAAGCCACGAGCGGGGCCCGCGCTTCAGCTGCAGCTTTCCGTTCTTGACCTGCCAGCCACCCTTCCATCTGTCTTGGTCTTCCCATTGCTTCGGGTAACCGGTGCTCGGCTTCGTCTCGACATTGTTGAACCAGACGTATTCCATGCCTGGTCGATTCGTCCATACATTCTTACAGGTGACCGAACAGGTATGGCACCCGATGCACTTATCGAGGTTCAAGACCATCGTAACTTGAGCGCGTATCTTCATAGTAGCGTCTTCCTCCTTGTGCCTCGGGTTAGCAGTCTTTCGCGACGACGCGCTTGGTCAGAATATCGGCTTCTGTCTCAGCTTCTTCATCGAGCCACTCAACAGAATCGAGCTTATGGAGCCAGATGAAATCGTCGCGATTTGGGCAAATGGTCCCATAGTAGTTCAGGTGGAACGAGAGCTGCGCATAGCCGCCGATCATGTGCGTTGGATTGATCACGACGCGGGTCGGAGAATTATGGTCGCCACCGCGAATACCCGTGACCTTCGAAGCTGGCGTGTTCATGATCTTCTCGGTTGCATGCTGCAGGATCGAGAGACCTTCTGGCATGCGCGAGGTGAGGATGGCGCGCGCCACCATCGCACCATTGGCATTCCAGAATTCGACCCAATCGTTGTCTTCGATACCGGCAGCTTTCGCATCCTTATCGTTGAGCCAGATGGTGGGGCCTCCTCGCGAGAGGGAAAGCATGCGTTCGTTGTCGTAATAGGTCGAATGGATGCCCCATTTCTGGTGGACTGTGGTGAAGTTGAGCATGATGGTGGGATGGCCATTATCGGCAGCATGCTGATAGCCAGCCAATGCTCGTTGGTCTGCGGGCGGTCGGTATTGAGGGAATTCCTGGCCGAAGGCGCGCATCCATTCGTGATCTTGGTAGAAATGCTGCCTGCCAGTGAGCGTTCGCCACGGAAGGTTCAGATTGATGTTCTGCCAGAACGCGATATAGGGGATCTCGTCGTTTTCGGTTCCGGACCAATCGGGCGCCGTGAAGGTCTTGCGCGATTGGATCTGAAGGTCGAAGAAGGTGAGCTTATCGCCCCGATGCTCTTCAGAGAGCTGCTTGCAAGGAACACCGCTTTGCTTCTCGACGAAATCCCAGCTGTTGTAGGCGAGAGTGCCATTGGTCTCGGGCGAGACGCGCATGATCATATTGGCTGCCGCGATATCGGAATCCATCTTCGGACGACCTTGGGCAACGCCTTCCTTCATCGTGCCGTTCAATTCGGCCAGTTCCTCGATCTCCTGATCGAGACCCCATTTGATGCCACGATTGCCGCCGCCGTTCTCTGAGAGGCGTGGGCCTACTGAGCAGTACATATCGTGGATGTTGGCGTAATTGCGCTCCACTTCAACGATATGCGGGGCGGTCTTGCCAGGGATCAGGTCGCATTCGCCTTCGTACCAGCGCTTCACCTCGAGCGGTTGTCCCAGCTCGGATGCCGTATCATGACCGAGCGGCGTGAGCAGTACATCCTTAACGGCGCCGAAGCGTTCGGGATAGGCACCGCCGAGCTGCGAGATGCGTTTGGCGAGCAGCTCGAAGATCTCCCAATCGCTCTTTGCTTCCCACGGGCATGAAACAGCCTTCACGAACGGATGGATGAAGCTATGCATATCGGTGGTGTTGATGTCGTTCTTCTCGTAGAACGATGCCGCGGGAAGCACGATATCGGAGTAGAGGCTTGTGGTTGACATGCGGAAATCAAGGTTGACCAGAAGGTCGAGCTTGCCAACGGGCGCTTCTCTCCATTTCACGAGTTCGGGTTTGAGATCTTCCTCTTCGGCAGTGAGCTCTTCACCGACGATGCCATCTTGAGCGCCCATGAGATGCTTGAGGAAATATTCTTGGCCTTTGCCGGAAGACCCCAAGATGTTCGAGCGCCAAACGAAGAGGTTTCGCGGCCAGTTGAATGGCTCATCGAGGTCTTCGAGGCTGAAATGGATATCGCCGTTCTTGAGCGCATCGACAAGATAGTCTTGCGTTGTTTGGCCACTTGCCTTTGCCTTTTCAGCGATGCTGATGGGGTTGACATCGAGCTGTGGAGCGGTGGGGAGCCATCCCATCTTCACGCTCTGGAGATTGCAGTCTATATAGGTGCCGCTATAGCGCTTCGCATCGGCAAGAGGGGAGCGCATATAGGAAAGCGGCATGCGTTCATAGCGCCACTGATCAGCATGCTCGTAGAAGTAGCTTGTTGCGTTCATCTGGCGTGAGGCAGGAACCCAGTCTTGTGCAAATGAGAATTCTGCCCATCCGGCTTCGGGGCGGATCTTCTCCTGTCCGACGTAATGGCACCAGCCGCCTCCAGGAACACCTACCGTTCCGCAGAGCATGAGGATGTTCATGATGCCGCGATAGGCATTGTCGGTCTGATACCACTGGTTGAGTCCGGCACCCATGAGCACGCATGCTCTGCCTTTGGTGGTAGAGGCCGCGGTCGCGAATTCTCGCGAGAGACGTATCACGTCTTCGGCACGCACGCCGGTTATGTCTTGCTGCCAACGGGGTGTGAACGGAACGTTATCCATCTCACCCTTGGCCACCTGACCGCCAATACCGCGGTCAATGCCCAAGAACGCGCCAAAGAGATCGAAGACCGTTGTGACAAGGGCTTCTCCTTCGGCTGTCTTGATACGCTTCACGGGCACTGCGCGCTCGAGCACGGGGCCATCGTCGGTGTTGCCAGGGAACAGCGGGATGCTCTCATCGCCGAAATAGGGGACGTTCAGCGCAACCACTTCGTCTGAGGAATCGATGAAGCTCAAGCGAGGATGGATGTCCTTGCCGGTCTCTCCATCGATCTCGAGGGTGTTCCATTTGCCCTCATCGCCGTTCGCTTCCTGCTCCCATCGGTAGCCGATCGAGCCTTGCGGTACGGCAGGGGTATCGCTCGTCTCATCCCATACGACCGTCTTCCACTGGCTATTGCCCGCCTTGGCGTAGGCTTCAAGATCGCTCGCGCGCAGCGTGCGCCCTGCCACATAGGCATCTTTGCCCGCGCGCTTATCGAGGCAGACCAGCATGGGAAGGTCGGTGAACTTCCGTACGTAATCAGTGAAGTAGGGATCGGGGTTGTCCAGGTGGAATTCCTTGAAGATCACGAAGTTCATCGCGAGGGCCAGAGCAGCATCGGTGCCTTGCTTGGGATGCAGCCACCAGTCTGCGTCTTTCGTGCTCTCGCAGTAATCGGGGCAGATATTGACGAGCTTCGTGCCGTTGTAACGCGCTTCGATCATGAAGTGCGCATCGGGCGTTCGCGTCATGGAGATGTTCGTACCCCATCAGAGGATGTAGTTGGAGTAATACCATGCTTCAGACTCAGGCACGTCCGTTTGCTCCCCGAAGGTTTGAGGTGACGAAGGCGGAAGGTCGCAATACCAGTCGTAGAACGAAAGGGGCGTTGCGCCGATGAGCGACAGATAGCGAACGCCAGCGCCATAGGAAACCATGGAATAGCCAGGGATCGGCGAGAAGCCCGCGATGCGATCGGGGCCGTACTTCTCGATCGTGTAAAGGTTGGCAGCCGCTATGATCTCGGTGGCTTCATCCCAGCTCGTGCGAACGAGATCGCCAAGGCCACGTACTTTCACGTAGCTTTCACGGGTTTCGGGGTCTTCAACGATACGCTTCCATGCTTCGAGGGGTTCATGATGAGCGCGCTCGCGACGCCATGCATCGCGAAGTTGAGCGCGGATGAGCGGATGCTTGACGCGTGCTGCGCTGTAGAGATACCACGAATACCCTGCACCACGAGGGCATCCACGCGGTTCGTGATTCGGAACGCCGCAAGGGGTAGGAGGGTAGTCGGTTTGTTGGGTTTCCCACGTGACGATACCGTCCTTCACGTAGATCTTCCAGCTGCATGATCCTGTACAGTTGACACCGTGGGTGGAGCGCACGATCTTGTCGTGCGCCCAACGATCACGATAGGCATCTTCCCAGTTGCGGTTCTCGTCGGTGACTTCGCCCCAACCGTCGGCGTAGCTCCCAACGCGTTTCTTGAAGAACAGCGAACCTTCGGTGAATTTCGACATATGAACCCCTATTCATCATGGCCCGAGCGGTGAATGTTGTTCGGGCGCGTGGATGTTGTTCTTGGCATGAAGCCCTGACGTTGAACTGCCTTTCCTAGCAGCGGTTCGGCGCATTCTTCCTGTCGTAGAAGAAGACGTTGATCACCAAGATGGCGGCGAAAATGACCGCAGACACCGCAAACATCACCAGCGGGCTCGTGGATGCGAGCAGAACGCCGATGGTGAACGGACCGTATGCTCCGATAGCGGAGGTCCAGCCAACTACCGCACCACCTTGAACGGGCGGGAAGAGCACGGCCATCTGCTGGGTGGTAGAGGCGTTGCCGCATCCAGTCCAGAAGAACACCCACCACATCGCGATCATCCAGACCCAGCAACCCATAACAGAGTCGGGCTTGTAGACGCATAGGAAGATGAGACCGATGATCACCGCTGCAGCCATGATTGTGGTCACGCGTCCGCCACGGATCTTGTCCGAGACCTTGCCTGCTCCCACACGGGCAAGAGCGCCGATAGCAGGTCCGACCCACGCGAAGGCGATGGCCGAAGGCGCGCCCTCGATATGGTTGAAGACGCCATCGCCCATCAGCGCGAAATGCGCGCCCAAACCTGCGAAGGTGGCGAACGTTCCGTAGTAGAACAAGGTCATGAACCAGGTGTGCTTGCTCTTGAAGATGGACAACTGAGTCTTGAAGTTCGCCGTGACCGGGACCGAACGCAGCAAGACGATAGCCAGGATGGAGAGGATCACTACGAGCGGAACCCATATCCAGCCAGCGTTCTGGAGCCAGATCTCTTTGACTTGACCCGCCACTACTTCATGCTGCGGAGAGCCTAAGATCCCGAATACGGAAAACGTGATGACGATCGGCGTTACGAATTGGACGAGCGAGGTGCCGAAGTCCGACAGACCGCCTTGAACGCCGAGGGCAAAGCCGCGCTTGCTCTTCGGGAAGTAATAATTGGTGGATGCCATGAGTCCCGAGAAGGTGCCGCCGCCGATACCAGCAAGAAAGGCGAACAGCATCAGCACTTCGAAAGGAAGCCCCGGGTTCGTTACCGCATATATCCAGCAACCAAGCGGAACGAGCAACAAGATGGTCGACATAAAGACCAGCTTGCGCGTACCCATTATGGGCGGTAGGAAGGTCCATAAGATACGCAGGGTTCCTGCTGAGAGGCCTACCATCGCCACGAGCCAATAAAGCTGGCTTGCATCAAGGTGAAAACCAACGGCGTTGAGGTGCGGTGCCAGCGAGGGTACCAGATACCAAGCGCAAAAGCCGAAGGTCAACGAGAAGGTGGAGATCCATACCGTGGTCCAAGCCAAGCGCTTGTCCCATTTCTTCGGGTCTTCAGGATCCCATTCTTTTATATCTGCTTTCATGGCGATCACTTCCGTTCTTAGTGAATGCAACGGCCTCAAAACAGCGGTTGAAATGCCGTCTACATAAACCCTCCATGAGCATACCTAATCTTGTTAATTCAACAGTGCGTATTGGATTGTTCTAATCTTTCTGTAGGTCTTTTGTTGGACACTTGTTACCTATGCTGTTAGCCTGCATTTTCAGGGGGGATCTTATGCTCTATTGGCTTGGGTGCGTGCTCGTCCCTTGGTTGATGTTGCCTATAATGAATCGAACGCTGTTTTTGTCGATACCGGGCGCCTGTTCGTGTTTGAAAGGACTCTACGATGATCTGGGAATTGAAAGCTCTTGCCTGTCTTTTGCTCTATCCGGATGATGACCTTCTGGAAAGCCTTCCCGAGATCGATGTGGTGTTGCAGAAGAGCGAAGAGTTGGAAGCTGGCTCGAAGAAGCGCCTGGATGAGTTCGTCGCATGGGTCAAAGGGACGGACCTCACCTCGCTCCAGTCCGCTTATGTGTCGACCTTCGATATCGGCAAGCATGCAAGCTTGAACCTCTTCGAGCACACGCAGGGCGATTCGCGCGATAGAGGACACGTGATGGTGGAGCTGAACAGGCTCTACAAAGAGCATGGACTCGATCTGACCACCACCGAATTACCGGATCATCTGCCCGTTTTCCTTGAGTTCATCGCAGGGCTCGAGCGTGAAGATGCCATGCTCTGGCTCGAGAGCACGATCGAACCCATTCGCAAGATCGATCGAGAGCTCCAGCTTGATGAGAGCCCTTGGGAGGCTGTGAGCGCAGCGCTGATCGATTTCGCGGGGGCAGAGCGCGAAGCACCCTCGGAACGCTCGACTGCTGAGATGATCCCGACGCTCGATGCGGAGTACTTCGAAGCTCCGGTCACCTTTGGTGGTTCCGTCAACCCTGTTTCATCCTCAGCAGCGCTCTGAGCTCCCCTGCGAGTGCGAGCGCAACATCAGTATCAAAAGCATAGTCTCTTGGTTTTCTTGATCTGCTCGACCATCGCGATCCCGTTCGTTGTTGGGCGATAAGGCAGCTCAACTTGCGTTGAACTTTGCGCTGAACCTCCCGCTGAACTGCCTAATCGATGACCTCTACTCAATAAGTAGTGAGGGTATTGTTTTACGGTATCTGAACAATACGTAGCCTTATGTGATGCCCCTGTGTTCCGCGACCTATACTATGAAAATCGTGCTTGGCAAGCTTGGTGTGAACATGTTCAACGGGCCGTCAAGCAGAAGGGGGAACCTTTACTATAAGGAGGAATAACATGGCAGATTACTACGGAACAGATACGGTCGTTTCGGACCTTCGCGACGATGGCCTTTTGATCATGCGCATCAACCGACCAGATGTTGCTAACGCTTTGAATGGCGAAACGTCTCGCGCGATGGAGAACATCATGAACAACGCCGAGACGGATCCGGCGGTCCGCGCGATCATCGTTACGGGCACGGGCAAGGTCTTTTGTGCTGGCGAGGATCTTTCGGAGCTTTCTGAAGGTGGCGAGTGCCAGACGGTCACCGAGCATGGTTTCGGTGGTTTGACTGCACGCGTTTGTTCGAAGCCGATCATCGCGGCTGTGAATGGTAGTGCTGCAGGTGGCGGTATGGAGATCGCGATCTCCTGCGACATCGTGGTCGCCAATGAGAATGCGAAATTCGGTTGCACGGAAGTTGGCCTTGGCATCATCGCTTCAACGGGCGGCATCGTGCGTCTTGCTCGTGATATCAACCGCAAGGATTGCATGGAACTTCTGTTGACCGGCAAGAAGATCAAAGCACCTGAGGCTAAGGAGCTTGGCCTGATCAACTATGCTGTTCCTGCGGATGAGGTCATGGATAAGGCGATCGAGATCGCTGAGACGATCCTGCAGAATGCGCCGCTCGCGCTCAAATGGACCAAGTATCTTGTCCATGCTTGCGATCAGATGAGCGAAGAGGATGCTATGCGCTATTGCGATGCTGCCTATCGCTTCCTTGAGAAGACGGAAGACGGCATCGAAGGACCGCTGGCCTTCACCGAGAAGCGCGAGCCGAAGTGGGTCGGCCGCTAGTCCTTGGACGGACGCTGTCTTACAAGACAACAGCTTGAACATACCCTCCTAAAGATAAGGAAAAGGCACGTGCTCGGTGGTGCCTTTTCCTCGTTTATGGGCCAGATCGCCTGCTCGGTTCATGCAGTCTGGCCTTTTGTTCGTGAAGGGTTTGCTAGAAACCACTCGCAGCTTTGAGGCGGTAGATCCCGTCGTCTGTGAGCACCATGCGCTGGACGATGCCCTGCGCCACGAGCGTTTGGATCATGACGAACGTTTCAAGCAGCAGGTAGTAACGCGCGACCGCAGGAAGCTTGTACCACTGCTCAGGTTCAGGGCGTTTCGAGCACAGGCGGGCCACCGTCTCTCCCATGCAATAGGGATGCGCGGCGATAGCGCGCAGCACCTCACGACGGCGCTCAGCTTTGCAATCGATGATCTCATTGATGCGGTCCGAGAAGCCCTCCTTGATCGGACTGCCATGGCCAGGGAGCACCAGGCGGGGCTCCAGCTTCTGCACCTTCTTCAGGCTCTCGAAATAGCGCTCGTAACCGTCTTCGCCGGTGAAGAACGAATCGATGGCGGGCGTGGTGATGGTGAGAACATGATCGCCACTGAACAGGATGCCCGCATCGGCATCGAAGAGCACGAGAGAGTCGGGAGAATGCCCCGGTACCTCGAAGACCTGGAGCGTGCGATTCCCGACCGTGATAGTGTAGCCTTCCTTAACAGGGCGAATATCAAAGCGCTTCTCGTCGATGAAGATCGTTTCGCGGTTGCAGGCTTCGTAGGCCTGCGCATCAGCAGGGCTCGCACCCATCGCCAGCATGCGGCGGAAGAAGAGCTCATCGATCTCGGAGGCGGTCGGTTCATGTCTGCTCTCGAACCCGATCCGCGATCCGTAAATGGGCGTACCTGGCGCCAAGATGCTGTTCACCTGACCAGAATGGTCGAAGTGTTGATGCGTCAAGAAGAGTTTGAGCTTGCCGAGATCGACGCCGATCGCTTCGAGTGCCTCGCACATGATGTGGTAGGACTGTTCGCCAGGCGCACCGGCATCCACCATCAGCCACTCTCCATCGTCGTAGACCAGATAGCTATTGGAAACACCATCACCAAGATTCTTGAAGCGCACATGGGCTGAATAGACGAGTGGATCTTCGCAGACCAGCTCCCAATGGCATTCGGGCTGCAGTTCATCTGGGTGCTCGCGTGTGAGCAAGGGTTGCTGTTGAGGCTGTTGTTCGAACATAGATGCCAGCTTACCAGACGAAACTGCCCAAACGGATCTTGAGCGCCATTACGAAACTTGAACGTTGCGCAAGGCGCCGTCGATCGCTAGTTCAACATGCTTGATTCCTGGAGCGATTGTCCACGTGTCTCCGGTGCCATCATGACCGAAAGCACCAATCCCAAAATGACGAGTCCTGCAGCTATCAGCATGGTCGGTCCAACGCCGAAGTTCTCGAGGAAGATCGGCGTGCCGTAGGTCGAGATGATGGTGCCGATACGCGAGATCGAGATGGAGATACCCACCGCTGATGCGCGCACATGGGTAGGGAAGAGTTCATTGGGGTAGAGCCACTGCAAGATGCCCGGGCCACCGCTGAAGAATGCGTAAAGTCCGAATGCGATGATCACGACCCAGATCGGTGCATCAGGGAAGATGCCCAAGATCACGAGACCGACAGCCATGAAGAACAGCGATCCGATCAGAAGCGGGCGTCTGCCCAAGGAATTGAGCCAGAACATGGCTGGGATCGTGCCGATCAGGAAGAAGAGGCTCACCGCGCTCTCACCCAGAATGGACATGCGTCCTTCCGAAAGGCCGAACGCGCTCATGATGTCGGGGCCGAACGTGTAGATCGCGTACATGGGAACGACCTGGCAAAGCGTTAAGATGCCCAGGTAGATGATGCGCTTGAAGTAACCCGCCTTGAACAGGAATCCGAGCGAAGTCTTCGTGGGCTGCTCGTCCTCATGGATCTCGATATCCTCACCGAACACGCGGTCCATGACTGCACGCGCTTCAGCGAACTTCCCTTTGCTCTGCAGCCAGAGTGGGGACTCGGGGATGTCGTGCCTGCCGATCAAGAGGATGATGCAGGGAACGACCGCGCTGCCGAGCATCCACTTCCAGCCATCTTCTATCCCTACCAGTGCAAAACCGACGAAAGCTGCGGCTGTTGCGCCCAAATACCACGCAGCCGAGACCGCGCCCATCGAGATGGACCGGTGCGCCTTCGGGGTGAACTCGGCTATGAGCGAGGTGGCGATGGGGTAGTCTGCGCCTACGAAGAGACCTATCGCGAAGCGTGCCAAGACCAGCTGGAGCGGGTCAGCGGCGAAGACCGAGAGTACTGAGAACACTCCAATGGCCACTACGTCGATGATGAACATGGCGCGCCGGCCTACCAGGTCGGTCAGCCAGCCGCCTAGGATCGTGCCGAAGAAGATGCCCAAGAACACCGAAGCGCCAACCGCGGCGCTCCACATGGTATCGAGGGCGAAGAGAGGGGTGATCTGGGTGAGTGCTACGCCGATGATGGCAAGGACGTAGCCATCCAGGAAGGATCCGCCGCTCGAGAAGAAGGTGATCTTGCGCAAAAAGGGCGTCATCTTGACATCATCGATGGTCTTGTTGACAGCCTTCTTGACCTTAGTTGCTACTTCATCGACGGTGGCATTGGTCGCGCGTTCGCTCGCACCTCCTGAAGCGGGAGCAGACGCAGTTCCCGAAACAGCTGCTACCGCGCTACACGCAGCTACCGATGTAGTGGATGTAGGCGCCGAAGCAGCCGCACCCGCCGATGCGGCAACAGGTGCTGCTTGTGGTGGACTTACTGCTTGCGTGATCTTCTTGATCGCTCGTCTCATGACCTCTCACCTTATTCCAACGTTAGTTCCATTCTACGATTCCGTAATTCAGATGCGGTTTTGCTCCGGTCATATTGGCATCGGCATCGACTAGCTGAAAGCGCCCTTCGTTCTCACCGACGCGCCACATGCGCGTTGTGAGTGTTTGACCTGGTATGACCGGGGAAGTGATGCGCGTTTTGAAGCGTGTCATGCGTTCGGGCTGGCCCGGAAACCAGGTTGAGATGAGGTGGCGCATAGCGAACCCACCCAGGCTCACTCCGTGAACGATCGGGCGCGCAAGGCCTGTTTGTTCGGTGTAGGCCCAATCGATGTGCTGCTGATGCCAATCGCCCATCAACCGATAGATGAGCGGCATGTTGAAGGGGACCGTCTCGGTCACTTCGGCATCTGGCAAGCGATCGGGGATCTCCACCACATCGTGCGGAGGCTTTGGACCGCCCCAGCCGCCATCGTTGATGCAGACGTCCCAGGTCTTGACCGTGCAAAGATGAGTGCCGTCGTTGCTGTAGCTCCTGCCTGTTTGCAAAGAAAGGCATCCACGACCCTCGCCGCGATCGTAGAGTGCGTCTTGCGTGACGAAGGTCTCGACACGATCGGACATCTTGAAGGGGGCATGGAGCTCGATCTCGAATCCATAGTGGAGCGACCCTGAATAGTCGTATCCATAATCGAGCGTACGCGTCATCTCTTCGTTCACTGTGAGCGGCACGCCGAAGATGGGCAAGACCGCCAGATGGGGGTCGTTCGCATCGCCTTCGTTGAGGTATTCAAGATCGGTGATGCCGTCGTAGCCCGCATTGCAGCCGAGCGCACAGATCTCCAAGTCCCTGAAATCGTACGAGCGTACGAAGGGGCCGAACTCTTTTCCAACGATTTCGGTACTGATCGCCATGGCGTTCATCAACCTCTCTCATCATTTGCGCGCAGAAGCGTATGATCGCCTGCGCAGTGCGGAGCGAAACTGGGTGCAAGTTCTCGCTTTCCGCGTGGTCAGCTTAAGAGCTTCTTCTCGATCTTCATGCTGCAAGTACGCGGGAAATCTTCAACGACCTCGTAGAAGGTGGGGACCTTGAACGATGCCATGTGGTCCTTGCAGTACTGCTCGACTTCCGCAAGCGTCATGCTCTCACCTGGCGCGAATCGAACGAACGCCTTGATGGCTTGATCGCGGATCGGATCAGGAACGCCGATCACCGCAGCCTCAGCGATAGCAGGATGCTGTTCGAGGATCTCCTCGAGTTCGGTAGTGGAGATGTTCTCTCCTGACCTCTTAACCATGTTAACCTTGCGATCGACGAAGTAGAACCAACCGTTATCATCCTGATAACCTTGATCTCCTGTTTTGAGCCAGCCGTCGACGCTGAAGGTATTCTCGGTCGCTTCGGGGTTGTTGTAGTACTCGAGCATCACCGAACGGCCACGCTCGCCTTTTATCTGGATCTCGCCAACCTCGCCAGGGGGCAGTTCGTTGTCATTCATGTCGCAGATGCGCGCCTTGTAGCCCAGCCCTGCGCGCCCCACCGAAGGCCAGTTACGTGCGCCAACGGGCGGGTCAGTGATAGCCCAGCCGATCGATTCGGTCGATCCGTAGGTGTTCATGATCCTCATGTTAAAGCGTTGTTCGAATTCTTCCTTCTCCGCATCCGTGATGGGGATGAAGTAGAGCACCTCACGCACGCAATGGTTCTTCTCTTCAGGGTCGACCGGCTGGAGAAGCAGCGTACGAAGCATCATGGCAACGCATTGGATGACGGTGGCCTTGTAATGGCGGATCTGCTTCATGAAGCGGGTCGCCGAATACTTCTCGATGATGATGAGCGATGCACCTGCGGTGATAACGGGCATCAGGGCGGCCAGCTGGAAGTTCGAGTGACACGCGGGCATCGAGGTCAGCACGCGGTCGCTGCCGCGCAGCGAGACTTCCCAATCGCCATACAGCCCTGAGAACACCATGTTCGCGTGCGTGAGCACCACGCCTTTCGGGCGGGAGGTAGTGCCTGAGGTGTAGATGATCTGCACGGGATCGTCGGAGGCGAGCTCACAGGAATCGCGCAGGATAGCGCTCTGTTCGCAGCGCATCATCCAGAAGTCGTAGATGCCCTGCTGGCCTTCCTCGACCGTGCCGAGCGGCGTGTAGATGCTCGAGAAATCGATATTGCTCCTGGGTGATTCGGTGCCAGCGCGTGCCACCACCACCCCCTTGGGGAAGTAATGGCCGCGTGCGAGCAGCTCTTGGTAGGTCTCGTAGAAGAGCGGCTCGACCACGACGCAGATCGCATCCGAGTTCTCTAGGATGTACTCGGCTTCATCAGCAAGATACTGTTCGCTGATGGGCACTGCCACCGCGCCGATCTTCGCAAGGCCGAACAGGCACATCAGGAATTCTGGCGAGCTGTGGAGATGGAGGGCAACGTGATCGCCTTTCTCGATACCGAGATCGAGAAACACATTGGCGATACGGTTGACATCCTCGTCGAATGCGGCGTAGGTGTATTCGAACACATCGCCCACGCGGTTCTGGAACGTGAGGAAGTGTCGCCTTCCCTTGCGCTCGACCACGCTTTGCCACAGGTCACGGAGCGTTTCGTTTCCTGCGATGTCGGCCATTTTCGTCCCCTCCTACGAAAAGATGCTGGTAGACTTTCATTTCCCCTTCTCATAACGAACGCACGCGTGGCAGTGCTATTTGGCGTTCATGGTCGAGACCGAGCCCGTATGTCCTGAAAGCTCATGGTGAACGCTTGCGCCTGACCCTTTGAGCGCTCGTTCGTGATGAGAAGAAGACCTGCCTAAGGATTCCCCCCGGATCCCCTCCGGGGCAGGTGACCGGAGGGGATCATTTGGAAAGATCGGGAGCGCTGCAGCTCGCGGCGGCGCGCGCAACCCGTGAAGCTTGGCACTGTTGCCAGGCGGTGAGCTAGCCCGCTTTGACCACGTTGGCCGCGATCAGCTCGTCGATCTGCTCAGGTGTGTAGCCGAGCTTGGTGAGCACATCGATGGTGTCGCCGCCTTGCTCAGGCATCGGACGCCATACTTGGCCTGGCGTCTGCTCGAAGCGCGGCATGGGGGAGAGGCCTTTGAAGGTGTCGCCATCTTTGGTCTCCCATTCGATGAAGTTGCCACGCATCTTCATGTGCTCGTCTGCCACCATGTCCTCGAACTCATATACGCTCTGAGCAGCGATGCCTTGTTCTGCCAGGACATCTTCAAGCTCGAGCTTGGTGCGTTCAGAGAGCCACTTCTCGAGGCGCTTCTCGAACTCGGGCGCGATCGGCATGGAGAGCCATAGCGATGCCGTATCATCCGGCACCTCAGGCGACCCCCACACATCGCC
Source organism: uncultured Eggerthella sp. (assembly GCA_958409415.1). Taxonomy (GTDB): domain Bacteria; phylum Actinomycetota; class Coriobacteriia; order Coriobacteriales; family Eggerthellaceae; genus Anaerotardibacter. The sequence continues at coordinate 48,673 of CATYMO010000006.1, forward strand.
CATGCCCAAGGTCTCGAGCATCCACTTGTTCTGGCGGATGCCGAAGAGGTTCAGCGCGATGAAGCCATCAGCGCATTTGTAGACGCCGATGCCGCAGAGGTTCTGGTTGCGAGCACCTGCGCGCGGCCACTTCACACCGTCGTTCAGGTAATCGACCAAGTAGTACTGGCTCATATACATGATGCCCTCGTACATCGCCCAGTCGATGCTCTCGCCCTGACCAGTGCGCTCGACCTTGTGCAGTGCTGCGAGCGTTGCTGCGATCAACAGGTAGCTGTTGATGTAGTCACCGGAGTAGGGCATCGTGATCATGGGCTGCTCGGGCGTGCCGTTCTGGCAAGTGAAGCCAGCATACGGGCCGACCGTGCCATCGTAGGCGGCGCGCTTCACGCGGTCCGGGTCGCCATAGGCGCCGAATCCTGAGCAGTGCACGATGACGAGCTTGGGGTTCGCGGCCCACAGATCCTCGTCCGTGATGCCCTTGCGCTGCCAGGTGCCGCCCTTAGAAGACTCGAAGAAGATATCGGTGTCTGCGAGCATCTTCAAGAGCACTTCTTTGCCTTCGGGGGTGAACTGATTGAGCGCGACCGAGCGGCAGTTGCGGCGTTCCGCCTGAGCTGCATTCTTCGCATCGCGGACCGTATCGCCGTAGCCCGTGTTCTCGAGCCAGGTCACATCTGCGCCCCAGTCGGCCATGATGTTGCAGGCACGCGGCACTGCTTCTTCCATGGCGGCGAAGACGACCTTCACATCATCCAAGACACCGAAGCTTGGTTTTTCAGTTGGGATTGCCATGAGGTTCCTCCTTGTGGTTTCTCTTAGGTTCGAAGTTAAGGCCTAGCGATACTTCTTCAGAGCGTTCTTTGCAGTGGTGAGGATCATCATCTCGTCGGTACCACCGGAGATGCGGTCGACGCGTAGGTCACGCCAGAAGCGGTTGATGCGATGCTCGCTCGCGACCGAGATGCCGCCCATGATCTGCATGCCATCGTCGACTACCTTGAAGGCGGCGTTGGCGCAGTAGTATTTGCACATCGCTGCTTCGCCGGCATCGAATTCGCCATTGTTGTTATCGGCGTTCCATGCTGCTTCGTAGAGCATGTTCTTCATGGCGTTCAGGCGAATGGTCATCTCGGTGATCTTGAGCTGGTTGAGCTGGAAACGACCGATGGTCTTGCCGAATGCCTCGCGCTGATTGGCGTGACGCAGTGCATCCTCATACGCGCAGATGGCGTTGCCGTAGTCGCAGGCACCTACCAGCCAACGCTCGAAGTTGAAGTCGGAGACGCCGCGGTTGAAGCCGTTGCCTTCCGTGCCGAAGATATCCGACTCATCGAGTTCCACGTCGTTGAAGTAGACCTCGCAGCAGCTATCCATGCGAAGACCGAGCTTATCCAGCGGGCCCAGTTCGATGCCTGGCTTGCTCATGTCCACCATGAACTCGGTGAAGATGCTGGGGTCATCGGCGTTCTTCGCCATGACAACGAGCCATTTCACGCCCTTGGAGGAGGTGATGAAGGTCTTGGTGCCGTTCAGGTAGATGTGACCGTCGCGACGCTTGTAGTTAGTGGTGAGAGCAGAGACATCGGAGCCTGCGCCTGGTTCGGTGCAGGCGGAGTTCCAGATCTGCTCGCCGGTGCCCAGATAGGCCATGACCGCATCGATCTGCTCGGGCGTGCCTTCGCGGATGATGGTCTCGAAGCCGGGCAGCTGATAGAGCACGTAGGTGGGGCCGCCATACTGACCGAGCACCTCATAGACTGCCATAAGGGTGACCAGCGGCTGCTCAAGGCCGAGTCCACCACGATCTTCGGGGAGCATGATCTGATCGAAACCGAGATCGCAGAGTCCCTTCACCCAGCGAAGCGGGTACTCATGCTTTTCGTCGCACTCCTGGAAGTACTGATCCCAGGGCTCGCTTTCCATGTACTCACGATAAGCCTGGACGATGAGTTCCTGGTCGACGCTTAGTTTGAAATCCATTGTTTTCCTCCTTTTGGGGTGCTACTGCGCGTTTCGCGGTAGCAAACTTCTTCCTTATTGTCTTGGTGGAGTTCACTGTTTACCCCCGTGAACCACATCAAGACGATCGCCAGCTTGCGTTCATGCAAGCGTGTCGCTAGTGGGGTAGAGCGCCCGTGCTAGGCAAGACCGGGTTCTGCGATGCCAACCTGCTCCTTGAAGAAGGTGGCACCGTGCTCGAGCGCATCGTTAGCTGCGTCGAGCGCTTTGGTGTAATGCAAGAATGCATGGATCACGCCTTCGAACATCTCGAACTGATACGGGATCGCATACTGATCGCAGATGGCTGCGAGCGTGCTCGAGTCATCGCGCAGTGGGTCATACTCTGCTGCTGCGATATAGCAGGCAGGCATGTCGTGCGTCATATCGTTCAAGAAGAGATTCGCATAAGGCGAGGTCTTCAGCTCTTCGATGTCGTTCGCATAGAGCTGCTGATAGAACATCCAGTCCTCTTCGGCAAGGCCATCCCAAGGGCCACCGAGCAAGCGCATGGAGCCCGAATCGGTAAGGCCGAACCAGCCGTAGTAGAGCAGCAGGCACTTGATATGAGCGATCGAATCGGTGGTGTCGCGCAGATAGAAGGTTGCGGCCAGGTTCAGATGCGCACCACCTGAATCGCCTGCGAACCCCATGCGCTCGGTATCGATGCCATAGGCTGCTCCTTCTTCGTGCAAGAACTGCGCAACGAAGGCGACCTCCTCCACGGCTGAAGGGAATTTCGCTTCAGGGGAGAGGCGGTAATCGACTGCCACGACGATCGCGCCTGTATTGCGGGCGAGGATGCGGCAGATGCGATCATGAGTGTCAAGGTTGCCGAGAACGAAGCCGCCTCCGTGCACGTAGACGATAACCGGAGTGGTTGGACTTTGAGCTTCCTTGCCAGCAAGCGCTTCGTCGGTCGGATAGTAGAAGCGTACTGCCATGGGGCCATGAGGGCCGGTGAGCTCTTCATCGAAGGAGAGCTTCATGACCGGGCCGCCTTCTACCCAGAACTCACGGCCGAGCACGTAGTTCTCACGCATGACATCGAATCCGACCGAGGTGTCATTCGCATCACCGGCGAGGGTGGCCTCTTTCGCGAGGATCGCCTTCATCTGAGGATTGATGCGAGTCAGTACATCAAGCTTGTTCATGAGTTTCTCCTTCTTTGGGTGGGGTGCCTTCGGTGGGAAGGCACCCCTTTGGACGGTAGATTGAGCAGAGACAGTGGGGAGTTTGTTCGGTGATTGTGTCTCAAGATCACCTGATCGAGCGTGCGAACCTTACGCTTCTTGCGCTTGCACGTCCGCTTCGATCTCTGATTCGACTTCTTCCTCGATGATGTCGTTGCGGTGCTTCTTGATGGAGCGGAGCAACATGACCAGGCAGAAGATGCCGACCACTGCCAGACCGATCTCGATACCGAAGATGCCGTTGAAGGCTGCGGTACCCTGAGCGTCGATCATGGATCCATACCAGGTGTGGATGAAGACGTCGGGCAGGAAGCCGATCACGGAGAGCAGGCCAGCTGCCGTACCGAAGATCTGCATGGGGATCTTCACTTCTGAGAGCGGGGACGAACCGATCGAGAACGCGCCGTAGGTTGCGAAGCCGAACAGTACGACCATGATGGATACGATGATGGCTGCATTAGGATCATGCGGATAGAAGATGAATCCTATCAGTACTGCGATCGCGAGGACGAATCCGCCGATGATCGCCTTCGAAGGACTCTTGATCTTCGTCGCTATGAAGCCGACGATCGGGCCAGCCAGAAGACCAATACCATAGGTACGGATGAGGCCGATCACGTTAACGAGGTTGCCATCTGCATTGAAGCACTGGGTCAGATATGGCGTGGTATAGGTAGCGCCCTGATAGACCGCGTACACGCAGAAGTAGGCGACGCATGCCCAGATAACACCGGGGTGCTTGAAAGCTTGCACTGCCTCAGCGAGGCTGAAGAGCTTCGCATTCTTGTTGATCTCGCCTTTGAAGTCGGGGATCAAGAAGAAAGCGATGATGCCCAGAACCGCGATGATCACTGCCAAGAAGATCAGCATGACCTGAACACCGGTGGCAGCATTCGCGATGGATGCGATGATGCCCGCGTTGATGAGGCCGAGCACGAGGCCGGTAACACCATAGATAGAGTAGGAGATACCGATCTTGGACGCGTATTCATCCTCTTCGCAGCAGAGCCTGACGACCTTGAAGCGCGTGCCCCACCAGATGAGGATGGAGGTGACGCCCATGGCGACGAAGAGCGCGAAACAGACTTGCACCGAAGGAAGCGTGGCGTAGATCGCTACCAAGACCGCTGTGGTCAAGAAGCCGACCGTTGCCAGGGTACGCATGCGGAACTTGTCAGCTACGATGCCTGAAGGTAGATAACAGATCATCGCCGCGATGCCGTAGGCAGATACCATGAGACCGAGGTCTGCATTGGAACAGCCGAGTGCTTGCATCAGCGGATCATAGAATACATTCTTCAAATACATTGGTGCGTAGATGATCGATGATCCCATCGAGATCAAGATCACGAGCGCCCACTTGTGGAGCGTTGAGATGTCGCGGTACGTCACCTCACCTTTGCTCTTTGCTAGGAGTGACATTAGCGTCCCCTTTCCTTTTTCCTTGGCTACTCTTCAGAGTGCCGCCTTCTGTTTCCCCTCTGCTTACTTCGTTTTACGTTCGTTCGTTATCTCATAGTGCCCAGTTTTGCGATCTGTTGTTCGTATGTCGCTTTGCTTTAATTCGTTCGCGAACTGGATCTTATGAACCAACGAAAAAGACGTAAGCTGCCAGCATTTACCGACGGGATCATCTTGATTGAACGCGTTCATGAGCGCATCACCTGATGCGAGGGATTATGAGGTTGCGACCAAAGTGGGGAGTGGACTTTTTTTGGTGAGCGAGCGACATACTAAAAAACTAGTGATGCTCCTGAGCTTATGTTCTGTATGCTGATACTATACATAGAATGAAAATCCGACGAATAAACAGCGTGCGTTCGTTTTGAGGAAGGGTAGCGAAAAAGGTAGATCACTATGCAAGATACTCGATCAGCTCTTGACGAAGTGGAAGAGCATGAGCCGATTCAGAGTGTTGACGAGAACACTTTGGGCGAATCACCAAAAAATGCTACGAGACAACCCGTTGTTGATCGCTTGATGACCGTTCATCCAGCGCTCAAGTACCTTGGTTTCTCGCTTTTGATGGCCTATCACTATCTGATGTGGTTTTGCCCGTCGAGCTTCTTCAAGACCGACCTTTTGGCTGCGAGTGTTACGGTGGCATGGCTTTGGAATCTGGTCGGTACGGCATTCTTCATGATCGTTGCTGTGGTCCTCTTGGGGCGCAAGCGACATCTTTCTGATTACCCGTGGGTCATGAGGATCGTTACGGTGCTTCTGATCGTTGCGACCGCATTGTTGCTCTATGGGGCGCCTATCACGAGCTCTTCCTATGTGATCTACATATTCAGCTTTATCGCTGGCGGTCTTGAGGGCCTGATGTGGATCTTATGGGGCGAATCCTTGACGCGCGCACGAGCGAACTTCTCGGTGGTGCATATCGGCACCACCTTCGGCGCGACCGTGCTGGTAGTGATGGTCATAAGCCTGTTCATCCCTGCTGATTTCTCGCCGCTCTTCGTCATGTTGCTCGCGGCACTCTCGGGCGTGTTCCTCTATGCGCATAAGAAGATTCCTACAACCTACCCCGTGTTCTTGCCGCGTGATACGGTCAAGCCAACCTTCTCGAGCGTGTTGGCGGTTTGTAGTGTTGGTTGCTTCACGGGCGTGGTTTGCTATTACTTGGTGGCGATCGTGCCGTGGGAGCATTTTTCGGTAGGAGAGTACATCTTCGTGATCGGGGTGGTGACGGGCGCTCTGCTGATCCTGCTCGTCTCAGGGCTTTCGGTGCTCTTCAAGGCGAAGGTTTCGATGTTCAAGCTCTTCCCGTACTATTTGGTCTTCGCCATCGTGGGGCTTACCTTGTTCCAGAGTCATGAATCGCTCTATCCGCTCGCTTTCGTGGTGGGCTTGAGCGTGTCATCGCTCTTGGAGATCTCGCTCATCATGTACTTCGGAACGCTCATGCGCCGTGGCTTTTTCGCGCCGGCGCTCGCGGTCACGTTCTCGGTCGCTTCGATCCGTATCGGTATTGCGCTGGGAAATTGCCTCGGGCTCTTCTACGAACGTCATGCTGATATTGCGCAGTTTGCGGTCACGCCCACCACGCTCATCTTCATCTGTGTCCTGGCGTTCGTGCTGGTGCCGGTCGGGAAGCTGGAACCGCGTTTCATTGCGCTCACTACGGCGCCCGTTGCTCCTTCGCAGATCGATACGATCTGCTCCCAGATCATCGCAGAGTTCAAGCTCTCCGAGCGTGAAGGCCAGATCCTGAAGTTGATCGCGCGGGGCAATACCGTGAACAACATTGCGAACAAGCTGGTCATCTCTCCGCATACGGTCAACACGCATATTCGGCACATCTACGACAAGGTCGGCATCCATAAGCGCGGCGAGCTGCTCGAATACATCAACATGAAGAAAGAAGAGCAAGTCTAGTGCGCGTTCAGGTAAGCGGGTGCTGAACCACGCTGCTCTGTGCCTCGCAGTAAGCAACGGATGGAAATGGCGTGCGTTGCGTCTTGGGTGCTATCTCAGCATCGAGTAGAGATGCAACGCATATGCTTAGAAAGCACAAATAGAAAGAAGGTAGGATATGAAAGTGGTCATCGTTGGTGGAGTAGCGGGCGGCGCGACGGCGGCAGCACGTCTCCGACGGTTGGACGAGCACGCGCAGATCATCGTGTTCGAACGCTCGGGCTATGTTTCCTATGCCAACTGCGGCTTGCCTTACTTTATCGGTGGCACCATCGCCGAACCTTCTGCGCTCACGCTCCAGACGCCGGAGAGCTTCCGCGCGCGTTTCGATGTGGACATGCGCGTGAACCACGAGGTGACCGCACTCGATGTTCAGGCGAAGATGCTCACCGTGAAGAACCTGCTTACGGGCGAGGTGTTCGAGGAATTCTACGACAAGCTCATCCTCTCGCCTGGTGCGAAGCCCACGCAGCCACGCCTTCCCGGAGTGGGGCTCGAACATGTCTTCACGTTGCGTACCGTGGAAGACACGTTCCGCATGAAGGATTTCATCGACGCGCATCATCCGCGCACAGCCGTGATCGCGGGTGGTGGCTTCATCGGTCTTGAGCTGGCTGAGAATATGCGCGAGATCGGCATGGAGGTCACCATCGTTCAGCGCCCGCAGCAGCTCATGAAGCCCTTCGACCCCGATATGGCGGCATTCATCCATGCTGAAGCGCGCAAGCACGGCATCAAGCTAGCGCTCGGTCATACCGTGGAAGGCTTTCGTGAGACGGGTGATGGCGTGGAGATGCTCTTAGCGGATACCGATCCGATCCCGGCTGACATGGTGGTGCTGGCCATTGGCGTCACGCCCGACACGCACCTTGCGCAAGAGGCGGGCCTGGCGATGGGTGTGCGCGGCAGCATCTTGGTGAACGATCACATGGAAACCTCCGCGCCCGATGTCTATGCGGTGGGCGATGCCGTGCAGGTGAAGCACCTGGTAACGGGCGAAGAGACGCTCATCTCGCTGGCGGGTCCTGCGAACAAGCAAGGGCGTATCGCGGCTGACAACATCTGCGGGATCCCGAGCATCTATCGCGGTTCGCAGGGGAGCAGTGTCATCAAGGTCTTCGACATCACTGCAGCCTCCACGGGTGTCAATGAGACAGTGGCGAAGGCGGCGGGGCTTGCGGTCGATCACGTGATCCTCTCACCTATGAGCCACGCGGGTTACTATCCGGGTGGCAAGCTCATGACCATGAAAGTGGTGTTCGAGAAGGAGACGTATCGCCTGCTCGGTGCACAGATCGTGGGGTATGAGGGCGTTGACAAGCGCATCGATGTGCTGGCAACGGCTATCTTCGCAGGCCTGCGCGCGACCGATCTTAAGGATCTCGATCTGGCTTATGCGCCACCGTATTCGTCGGCGAAGGATCCGGTGAACATGGCGGGCTTCATGATCGAGAACATCGAAGAGGGCATCGTGAAGCAGTGGTACTTAGGCCAGCTTGAAGAGCTGCAGGATCGAAGCGAGCGCGGAGAGGTTACGCTGCTCGATGTGCGCACGCCTGCCGAGATCGCGCTCGGGCGCATTCCTGGGTTCGTGAACATCCCGCTCGATTCCTTGCGCGAACGTGTGGGAGAGTTGGATCGCGAAAAGCCTGTCTATGTCATTTGCCAGAGTGGTCTGCGCAGCTATGTGGCGTGTCGCATCCTGGCGGGCAATGGCTTTGATGCATACAACTTCGCAGGCGGATACCGCTATTTCCAGGCCGTGGTGAACGACCGCGCACTCATCGAAGCAGCCTTCCCGTGCGGCGCCGATAAGTAGTGGAAGATTGTTCGTTATGGGACAAGAGGTACGAGCAGTCAATTCGGCGCGCGCTGAAACGCGTGCGTGCATCACGAAAGCTCATCAGTAACACCTCACATCGCGGAGCCAAAAGATCCTTCTATCAAACGTTACAATTTGTAATAGATGAGGACAGGAGGTAGCACTCAGGCTGAAGCAATGCTTGGCGAATAGCCTGAAACGAATTGACCGACCTGGAACTTCTTTCAAAGGAGCTTAGCCTATGATTCGCATCATCACTGATTCCACTTCATCACTTCCGAAAGATCTGCGTGAGAAACTTGGCATCCATCTGCTCAACCTTGTGGTCAATCGTGGTGGTGTTAGTCACGTGGAAGGGGAGATGGATCTCGATGCATTCTATGCTGATATCTACGAGATGGCCGACGATATTCCCACGTCAAGCCAGCCTTCAGCGCTAAGTATGGAGGCTGCGCTTGAGGAGGCGGCTCTGGCTGGCGATGAAGTGCTCGGAATCTTCATCAGCGGAAGGATGTCAGGCACGTTCGAGGGGGTTGCGCGCGCAGCGAGAGAAACAGCCAAGCGTCATCCCGATTTCAAGTATGCGCTCATCGACAGCATGACCAATTGCATAGAGTTAGGCTGGGCGGTCGTCGCAGCTTGCGAGGCGCGTGATGCGGGTGGAAACCTTGAGGAGTGCGTCGAGGCAGCCACGCATGCGATGTCTTCGACGCGTTTCATCTTCGCGCCTGAGTCGCTCAAGTTCCTGGAGAAGGGTGGCAGGATCGGTAAGGCTTCTGCGCTGTTGGGCAACATGCTGAACATCTCACCTATCCTTACGGTGAAGAATGGAGAGGCTGCAACATTTTCCAAGGTGAGGACCCAAAAGAAAGCGCTCACCAAGATGGTCGACGTGTTCAAGCGCGATGTAGAGAACTATGGGTTGCGCAATGTTGCCGTTCACTATATCGGCTCGTGTGTTCCTGCGTTCGAGTGGGCACGCGAGGTGATCGATCCCTTGGTGGGGAAGACCGTGATGGTGCTTCCTGCAAGCCCAGTGATCGGCGTGCATGTGGGTCCCGCTATGGGGCTTGCCTACGAATGCGCCGCGCCGATCGAAGGCAAGTTCGTAACTTCACCCGAGATCATTGCTTCGTAATTGCTCTTGCCGCCCATATCGCAAGGTGATCGTTTTGGCACGGACCTGCGTGTTCGCTCGGTGCCTTCTGGAGCAATCGTTAGCGTCTTACAATCCCGTCATAAACCGCACATCGTGACTTCCAGACGCTAGACTGCATCGTGTAGTTAGGTGTCTTGGATAATTCGCTACCTTCAGTGAATTCCAGGAAAGCGCATGGCGAAAGGCGGTGGACTAGATGGGTGCTCTAGGCTCTTTTCTCTCGAGCTTCTCTGAAAGCTTCACGGCTGCGGTGATCATGTGGCCCTTCCTGTCTTTCCTTCTTACGATGCCCATCCTAGCTTTCCTCTACCATCGTGATGTAAGGCTGCGCTTCGCATCGGCGGCGGCCGCCTATTGCAGTGTGCTCTATCTCGCGGGACTGGCTTGTTTCACGCTCTATCCGCTTCCAACAGGTGATGCGGGACCGGGCATCACCTATGGCATTCCGCCCCAGCTCAATCCGCTCAATTTCATCTTCGACATCGTGAAAGATGGATGGAAAGCAGTATTCCAGACGCTCTTCAATGTGGTGCTCTTTTTGCCGTTAGGTTTCATCGCAGGGCGGTTCTTGCAGATGAAGCTGCCTGCCGCGACCATCCTGGCGCTTGTCGTGAGCTGCTTGATCGAGACCGCGCAACTCACGGGGCTTTTTGGCATCTACCCCTACGCTTATCGCACCTTCGAAGTGGACGACATCATCTTCAACACCTTAGGTGGCGTGTTGGGGTGGTTCTGTGCAGAGCTCTTCACGCGTGCGCTACCACAAGCGCAGGTCGGCTCGCCCGAGATCACGCACGATCCAGGGCTGATCCGTCAGGTCGTTGCCCTTTGGATCGACCTCATCCTGATCGGGCTGGTGACGTTTGGCCCTTGGATGTTTTTCGATCTTGCAAGCGAGGTTTTCTGTAAGCAGGCGTTCACGTTGTTCGGAATGAATGCAGCTCAAACTGAAGGTGTGCTCACGCTCGTCTGCTTCGCCATCGCTCTTGGTGGGATCGAGGCGGTCTTTCCTTGGTTTAAGGGTGGCAGTACGCCTGGCGGGCTTATCGTGCGTATGAGCTTTGAGACGAAGGAGCGTTCGGGAGGAAAGCGGGTGCTGTTCTATGGCGTGCGCGGAGTTTTCTTGATCCTTCTGTTCAGCTTGCCGCAGATCATGATCCTGTTCACGTTGGTCTTCTATCTCATCACCCGCAAGATGCCCTATGACTATATGCCCGGATGATGAAGGCTTGCTCCTGGCAATATGGACAAACTGCACGGCTGTCTTCATTCGATGGCTCATCTGATCGTTCATCCTCTATAATAGTTCCATCAAACGACACTATGTCACTTAGAGGAGTGTTCGCATGAACTATCGGAAGCTTGTTATCCTAAGACCATGAAACTATTCGCTGCAATAAAGATGTATTTGTTCGATCAGCAGGCCTGGGAGGATATCTGTAATCGATGCGGACTTTGCTGTTATGAACGCGAAGTTTCGGTAGAAGAGAAAAGCCTGAACGTTCTTGGGTTAGTGCTGAAATCTATATCAGCCTCAGGTAATTCTCTCAACCTGGAAAAAAATGACAGAAAATCTGAAAGAAGAAGGCTGCAGCAACTGTGTGTAATCTTATTTGAGAGAGCCTTCATCGTAGGTTAATCCGTAATCACGCTCTAGCAAGTCCAAGAACTTTTGCGCAGACATGGCTTTGACGGGTGATCTTTCAATTAGCTCTTTGTCACGCGTGATCAGATACTTTGCAGGAATATGCTTTGAAGCGTGTGCGATCAAATAATCTTCTATATCGCTCCAGTCGGACTCCAGTGCTCCACGAAGATCTGCTGCATAGGTGCCACACACCATGAAAATATCCAACGTTGCTAGAAGGGCATGCTTTACCTCTTCTGCTGGAGCATGCTTTCTTAAAACATAATAAGCATCAGCATACGACTGCGTGCTTGCCCATATCTGCAGGTCACCAAAAACAGCAGCGATGCATAGTTTCTTAATGTCGTTGACGTAAGGTCTCCTGACCGCAACAAGATCGATGAGCGCGTTAGTATCAAGCAATATCTTCATATTTATTCGCCCTTACTGCTTGCGCATATCGCTTGTCTGCTTTGATGTCATCAGGAATGTCAAGATCAAGCATGCAGTTCTTAAACATGTTTTTGATCAACTGTTTTTGGTCTTTCGACAGAGCTCGTTTCTTTTGCTTACTTTTAGACGGGTGAGCTGTTGGCAAAGCATGCTCTTCAAGAACATATTCGAAAGCAGCATTCACAAGATCGCTCGTGGAAGCTCCAAGTGATGCTAATTGGATGCTCGCCTGCGAATAGAGAGCATCGGGAATTCGTGCAGAAATCATCTTGCTCATTGATGCCCTCCTAAATCTGTATGACGTATGACAATTATACCATATTTTGTGCATTAGTTCTCTACAGAAGGCCTATGAGATCGGGCGTTCGAAACGATAATCTAGTCGCCAGATTCCTTTTCCTTGAAGCGCGCCAAGCCATCGTTGAGTGCCTTGATGTTGCGGCGGTTGATGGCTGTGAAGAGCACGGTCATGAGGGCAAGGATCACCAAATACGTGATGGTGAAACCTACCCACGCCCCTATGTTATCCGCTGGGAACCAGTCGAAAATAGCGCCGAATGCAGCAAGCAGCACATAGAGACACACGCCGAAGAGAGCAAGGCGCGGCTCATAACCCATTCGCTTAATGAGGACTGGCGTGAAGAACACGGATTGCAGCACGGCGCAGACCAGCATCCCAACCCCGATGGAGAGGCACATGATGATGCCAGGTTTTGCTGCCTCGTCGGCGAATATCAGCCCGAAGATGCAGCTGAAGAGCGTGAACAGCGTGAACATGATACAGAAGTTCATGGCCAGATCCTTCACGACTTTGCCTGCCGATGCCCTTTCTGGGTCTATGATCTTGTTCGTCATTGCCTTCTCCTTTTCTTGCGTGCTAAACGCCGAGACATTGCTTGATGTCTTTTGCGTACCTTCGAGAAACGACAACTTCTTCCCCGTTGTCCAGCAGGGCGAGAAGCCTGCCGCCCACGTACGGACGCAGGCTCGCGACTCGGCACAAGTTGATGAGACAGCCTTTGGCGGCGTGCACGAATGCACCACCCTCCAGTCGTTGTGCAAGATCCGAGATGCTGAAAGTGACTTCCAGCACGTTGCTTGCCGTATAGGCGAACGTGCGGCGATCCACCGATTCGAAGTAGAGGACATCCCCGGCGGGAACCATGACCGAGGTACCATCGTGCTTTCCGACGATGCGGCGGTCATGTATGCGCAGCGTGGCTACGATCGCGGCAATGTGCTCATCCACTTCGACGCAACGTATCAGCACTTCAGTTTCGGTTAAGTCCTCGTCTGTCTGGATGCTCAACTTCATGGGCTCCTCCTTCTTGCTTGCAACGATAGCGAAGGAGAGTGTCTGTGGGAAGCACTTCGAGCTTGAAATGCACTGCCGTAGGGCCAAGATGCACAGCGGATGCGAGCAGCTCACGGCAGGTCCTTGTTCGACCATGGCCATGATTGGGCAATCATCGTGGACGACGAAACGTACGCCAGGTGCTTGCTGTTAGAGCGAGCTGGTGATAAGAGTGCCAGTCTCGCCCCTAAGGCCTTCGGCAGCGTGATCGAGCGAGGTGATCAATGCACTACCGCCAGGATGCGCCTCGACGAATTCGATGCAGGCTTCAACTTTCGGCAGCATCGAACCGGGAGCGAACTGCCCTTGCTTGATGTATTCGCGGGCCTCCTGGCTGGTCATGGTGGAAAGTGCATGCTGATCGGGAGTGTTGTAATTGATGAAGACATGCTCGACGGCAGTTAGGATGATGAGCATATCAGCCTTCATCTTCCAAGCAAGGATCGAGCTGACCAGATCCTTGTCGATGACCGCTTCGACTTCGGTGTAGATGTCGTTTTGTTCTGTTACGGGCACTCCGCCGCCTCCACCGGCAACCACCACATAGCCTTCATCCATGAGGTCGCGGATCGCATCGATCTCAACGATATGCTGTGGGCGAGGGCTTGCCACTACGCGTCGCCAGCCGCGACCAGCATCTTCTTTCACGGGAACGTTCTCGGTAGCGCTGAGCTTTTTTGCTTCGGCCTCGGTCATGAACGATCCGATGGGCTTTTCGAGATCGGTGAAAGCGGGGTCGTTCGCATCGACAACAACATGCGTGACCACATCCGTTACCGATCGCATGATGTTTTGGTTCTTCAATTCGTTCATGAGCGCTACGGTGAGTTGTGCGCCGATATAGCCTTGGCTCATCGCGTTACAGTCTTGCAGTGGAACGAAAGGGATCGTGTCCGGGTCGTCCTTCGAGGCAATGGTGAACGCTTCATCAATGACGCCAACCTGCGGGCCATTTCCGTGCGTTACCACAACATTGATGCCTTCTTTTATCATGAGTGCGATCTGATGCGCCGTTGCTTCAACCTTCTTCGTGAGCTCTTTCGGGTTGGTGCCGAGCGCATTCCCGCCTAGTGCGATGACCACTCGTTTTCCAATCAAATCTAGCTCTGACATGGTGTTTCCCCTCGTTCGTCTCTTCGGTGGGTTTCGGCGTGTTCGTGGTGAGTTGCCTGCTATTTTGCTTTCGGCAGATGCCTTACGAGGTAATGCTCGAGTCGTATTCCTTTAAAAGCTTCAGCAACTCCTCTGCATGCGAATGGCGTTTCTTGGTAGCTGTTCCCACGATGGCGATAGAGTCGTAGTTGCCATATTTCTTGAAGAAATCGGGAATTGCGTTATCGGCTTTGAGTTCTGCGGCGTACTTCTTGAAGTATTCTTCGTAGGGCATGCCTGCATCTAAATAGGCGTCAAGCAGTGATTTTGTAGGGGAGTATTCAACGTCGTGCACGTAATCGGCATGGGCGATCACGTGGGTGAAGTATTCGAGATCTTCTTGTTTGGTGAAGCCTGAAAGCTGGTTCGTGTTCTTGAGGCGGATGTCAAGGACGAGCGTTGCCTTCCATCCAAGTATCTTGTTGAAGAATTCCTCTGCGGTTGTTTGATATGCGCTCAGTACATTGATCTTCATGGTTACCCCTCCAGCCGTACGTTCGCCAGCTTCGCTTTTGCGATTCCAACTCGCTTCAAGTCTAAGGCTCGAGCAACGCATTGTTCGATGGCGGCAGGTTTGCGTTACGGTCTTGATGATTGCGCGTTACGGAGCGTTTCGCTAGAAAGGGATAGGAGAACGTTTATTTTGTGGACGGCAAGGCGTTCTGTAGAGCACTAAGAAGATCTGTGCTGCGTTTCCCTAAGGGTTTCCTCATGTTCACAAATCATCGACCGATTGATTGCGGCGTCTGAGCTGGCGATTGCTTGTTCTAGAATCAAGGCTGCTCAAGATATTCAGCAAGGTACGAGCTTCAACAACGTACGAGCAGGTGTAACGAGCAAGATAAAACGCAACAGTCTGCACAGATGGGTTCAGCATGAGGCAGATCGGAAGAACAAAGAGAAAGTCGACGCTTGGAAAAGACTCGATCGTGGTCGGGTTCTCGCTCTTCGCGATGTTCTTCGGTGCGGGCAATCTGATCTTCCCACCAACGTTAGGGCAGCTGAGCGGCGACCTTTGGGCGTGGGGATTGGTCGGGTTCCTGCTCGTTGATGCGGTCCTCTCGTGCCTCGGCGTGTTCGTGGTGAGCCGTCTGGGCGGCCCGCGTGGCGCCTTCGATGGAACGCTCGGAAAGATCGGTGGCACGATCCTAACGACGGTGGCTATCTTGTGCCTTTGCGTTGTTTTCGCCATGCCGCGTACGGCTGCTACCACCTTCGAACTGTCGGTCGCGCCTTATCTCGGCGAAGACGCGAATTCCTTTTTGGTCCCGTTCTCTATCTTGTTCTTCGTGATCGTGTATCTGCTCACCTGCAGGAAGTCACGCGTTGTTGATATCATCGGCAAGTTCTTCACACCGACGTTGCTGGTCGGCGTGCTCGTGTTGATCGTGGCAGGGATCGTTGCTCCTATAGGAGAGATTCAGCCTCCGCAAACGGATTTCGTATTCCAGGAAGGCATTCGCTCGGGTTACCAGACCATGGATGTTCTTGGGGTCGCTGCGTTTTCCATCATCATCCTGGATTCTGCTGTGGTGAAAGGCTACACCGATCCCGGTAGGAGTTCGGCGCTTCTTGCACGCGCGAGCATCGGGGCCGTAGTGATGCTCGGGTTGGTCTATGGCGGATTGACCTACCTTGGCGCGACGTCGGTATCGCTGGGGACAGGCATGTCGCAGGTTGGGCTGCTCGTTGCTATCGTCGAGAGCGTTTTAGGCGATGCGGGCAAGATCCTATTGAGCGCGATCGTAGCGCTTGCGTGCGTGACCACAGCTGTTGCGCTGGTAAGTTCGGCTGCGGATTTCTTCAGTCGGCTGTTCAAGAACAAGATATCCTATCAGGCGCTTTTGATCATAGATTGCGTGATAGGTGCGCTGATCTGCGATATCGGCCTCGATAACATCATTCGCTTTGCTGATCCAGTACTGGGCGTGGTGTACCCGCCTTTCATCACCGTGGTGGTGCTTCTTATCTTCAGGAAGCAGATCAAGCGGCGCGAAGTCTATCAGGGGGCTGCCCTAGGTGCGCTTGTGGGTGGGGTCGTGGTCGAGCTGGCCGTGACCAATGTGGTGATCATCGTTCCGCTTGAGATGCTTCCGCTCTCTTCGATGGGCTTCGGCTGGATCGTGTTCGCTCTTATGGGCGCCTTGGTCGGAATGGTGGTGGGCCTTATCAGGCGAAGAGTATCTTATACCCGAAGTGCTTAAGGCCTTCTATTGATAGCGACGGTAGCGGGGGAGCGCAAGGAGCACGCTCAGAAGCGCAACTACTTAGGTGATCCTGCCCATAAGAAGGATTGTCATCCATCCTCTTCAGAGCGGTCCTCTTTAAAAGTCATCTAAGATTCCATCATCGTCGTCGAAGTCGTCGTCTTCGTAGTCGTCCTCATCGTAATCATCGTACTCGTCGTACTCATCGTCGAAGTCGTCGTCGAGGTCGTCATCGAAATCAAAGTCATCATCTTCATCGCTGTATTCATCATAGAAGTCGTCATCATCGAAATCGTCAGAGCCTTTGAGATCGTCGTTGAAGGAAGTAGATGGATGCATGTTCCGAGGTTCGTTGTCTACCTCGAGTTCATCAAGCTCTTCGCCCTCTTTTTCTAAGTGCTGAAAAGCTCCATAAAGAAAGAGTGCTTCGGCACCGTGATTGAAATCGAACATGTTGCTTCCTCGCTTTCGCTGGTTCCCTTCCATTCTAGCCTGCTTTTGTTAGATGCTAACCGAGCGGCTTTTGTTCTACATCGATCGAGAACATTACCAGACAAAAGGAATCAAACGATAGGATACTTTTTATCCGTTCTTGCTTGGAGCGACAATGATAACATCTTTGATGTTTGTCGTTCGGTAAAGGTGCTACCTGTATGTCATTTGCGAAAAGGATCAATGAGCTTGTTAACGAAACCAAGCCTACGCAGTATTTTCTTTTATCGCAGTTCTTCTGAGTCTTGTTCCCCTCACTATGAAAGAGACAACGTCTTTTCTTCTCGCGATAGAGTACGCAACTACAGCTGTGTTCATCTTCGAATACTTAGCAAGATGGTCATCGTCTGAGGTCACGTTAAAAAGAGGAAAGCTTTCGTTTTTGATCTATCCCTTTACTCCGATGGCCATCATTGATCTATTGACGATCCTGCCAACTTTTATTCTCATCAACCAAGGGTTTAAGGCGCTCAGGATAATTCGTCTTGTCTTGATCCTTCGCTTGTTCAGGTTCGTGAAGAAGTCGAAGAGCTTTTCTGTCATTACTGAAGTGATTCGTAGGGAGCGAAGCGTTCTCGCTGTTGTGTGCTTGATAGCCATTGGCTATATATTCCTGACGGCCTTGATCGTTTTCAATGTCGAACCCGATACCTTCGATAGCTTCTTTGACGCGATCTATTGGGCGTGCGTTTCGCTCACGACGGTTGGATACGGTGATCTGTATCCGATATCAACCTTGGGAAGAGCGATCGCGATGCTCTCTTCTTTGGTTGGGATCGCCATCATCGCTTTGCCTGCCGGCATTATCACGGGAGGCTATATTGATGTCATGAGAGAAAAGACTAGCAGGAGTGGCCAATGGACGAACAGCGCAAACGAGAACTGAAGGAAGCGTATTGCAACAGCCGACCTCCTATGGGTGTGCTGGCGTTTCGCTGTGAGCCTACGGGGGAAAGCTTCCTTTTGGCATCGCGCAACATCTCGGCCGACACCAACAGTGTGACGTTCAAGCTGAACTCAGGCTATCATCCCAACCGACATCTCCTGGAGCTGTGGGAGCGCTACGGCGAAGAGGGCTTTGTGGTCGAGGTGCTGGAGACGCTCGACTATCGCGAAGAATCAGATGATCCTGCAGACTACAAGGACGAGCTTGATCAATTGCGAGACCTCTGTCTTGAGCGCGACCCGAACGCCTCGCTCTTGTGGAAGTAGCAAGACGTTCGGGTTGGCAGAAAGCGCCCTACTGATAGCGACGGTGGCGGGGGAGCGCAAGCAGCACGCTCAGAATCGCAACGACGATCACGCTCGTACCAGCAGCGCACACTGCTTTCAAGTGGATCGCAGGAATACCCATCAAGATACCGATGATGTAGGGGATGAGCCAGGCAAGCCAGACCACCGTGCTGAAGGTGTGGAAGCGCTTTTGCGCCTGTTCGCTGCCGCGCAAATAGGTCCACGTTGCCCACGTTGCGTGAATGAGCATCAAAACGATAGCTACTATGCCTGTGATGCCATGGACTCCCATGCCGCCAGCAGTTTGTGCGGCCATGGAACTCATCATCAGTGTGCCTGTTGTGTCGCAGGCAAGTCCGATCCAAAAGAGCGTTACGTATTTTCGTGTGAGCGTGCCGCTGCGTCGCTCTCCGAAAACTCCCCAGGTATAGAACACGAGTGCGGCGCTGATCGCGATCGTTGAGAGAATAAGAAGCGGTGACATGATGACCTCATTTCTTTTCTTGGACCGTCTCTTCGATAGAGGTCGGTCTTCTTGTTGGTGTTCGTAAAATGAACATGATTCATTTATTGAACAATGTTCATTTTAGAATCATTTTGTGCGCTGTCAAGATATTTGAACGAAGTTCATAATGTCGTTATACTGGTGTCATATTCTCGATCTAAGGACGATTGAAATGGGCAAACGATCAGTTATCACCAGCGAAGAAATACTTGAGCAGGCCTATCAGCTTGCCTGCGAACAGGGGCTTCGGTCGCTCAGTATTCGGTCGATCGCTACTGCCTGTGATGTTTCGGTGGGGACGGTCTACAACTCGTATGCGAGCAAGACCGAGCTGATCAACGACGTGGTGGGTATGTTCTGGCAGCGAGCCTTCGCGGAAACCATGAAGACGCTTGCTGTGCATGAAGGTAATGATTTCATCGCATTTTGCGAGGCGCTTTCGCAGAGCCTTAAGAGTGCGCTCAAAGAATTCAGGAAGGATTTCCTCTCCGATCTTTCTGCGCTCAGCGAAGGTGATCGTCTCTCGGCGCAGAAGCGAGAACAGCAAAGCTTCATCCACGCGCGTGCAGGAATCGAACGGGCGCTGCTTAGCGATCCAAAGATCAAGCAGGATCGGCTAACAGGCGCGATGGCCCCCGAAGCTCTTGTGGCGCTCGTCTGGGAGACCCTGATAGATTCTGCGCGCGATGATATGGGTTATGACAAGACCCTCTTCGAGCTCCTTCGGACAACTTTGTATTAGGTTTCTGGGTGCTGTGCGCTCTTACAAGAGATCAAGCAGGTCGAGCTTCTAGCCGAATCTTCGATCGGTCTGCAAGCTGCTGGTAATCTGGTCCGAACCACAGTGACAGTTCTTCTTGGCGGACGATGAGAGGCATGCGATGGTGGATGGGTGCCATGTCCGCGTTAGCGTCAGTCGTTACCATGGAAAAGGTGTTTTCGCGCCAGGTGCAGCCGATGAAGATAATATCCTCTCCAGAAACGCAGAATTCGTATTGGCGTTTGATGGGCTTTCCGGTTTTGGGCGAGGGATAGGTTTCTTCGCGATGCGTCTCGAAGAAAGCAGGAACGGGAAGGATGCAGCGCCGATGCTGCATGGATTCTTGCCAAGTTGGCTTCGTGGCGCTTTCGATTCGTGTGTTAAACACGACTCCTGGTTTCCAGGATTCCTCGAATCCCCACGAAAGCTCCCGTACTCCCAGTGATCCTGGCGCGAAGGCGGGGAGCGACGTGCTGGATGATTCTGCTGCCGAAGTAGATGTTGGAGGGGTAGCTGCTCCAGAAGTTGGAGCAGAAACCGTTGTTGCAGGAGTCTCTGGCGTTAGAAAAGAATATGGTGAAGGCGTACCGGTATCGAATGCAGGCACGATGAGCGGAGCGACCGACTTCGGATAAGCTTCTGTTGTTCGAATCGGCCAGTCTGGGTTGAAGTTCAGCGGAGCTCCAACCTCGAGCTTCAGCACGATGTCGAGCACTTCGTCGTAAGTGAGTATGATGCATCTTTTACACATGGTTCAATAGTATCAACGAATGTTCGCAAGTTACACGTATAAGATATAGTTGATGTTCACTCATGATTCTTTGATATGCATAAAGCGTCTCAATTTCTTTTGCGGTTTCGCCTTCGTTCTTCTGCGAAAGGGGCGAACGTGAAAATATGATAGAGCGATTGAAAGGGGATTGCGTGAAGGGCTTTAGCCTCGATATACTGGATTGCTCTCATGCCGATCAGCAGCGTGAAGAGATTCCGAAGCAACTTCAAACGCCTGCGCCGTCGGACGCTTTTAGCGTCTATTTGCTTTTCAATCTTGAAGCCGCTTATGATTTCGGCCACGTGATATTGGCGCTGGGACCGATGGATGGCGCGCTTGAAACGTATTCGTTCTATCGGCAGGGTACTGCTATTAAAGCACAAGCGCTCATGGCCTGTCTTGAGCACCCTCTCACCTTCGCGCAGATTGAGGCTTCATCGGGTTGGATCGTGCATGGACAGCCTGGCAATTACTGGAACGAGCATGTGA
Organism: uncultured Eggerthella sp.; assembly: GCA_958409415.1. Lineage (GTDB taxonomy): Bacteria > Actinomycetota > Coriobacteriia > Coriobacteriales > Eggerthellaceae > Anaerotardibacter. The sequence continues at coordinate 69,312 of CATYMO010000006.1, forward strand.
ACGCAGCTCTTGCGCTCTGGTGCACGAAAGAATCCTTCGATCAGATACGAGCATTTGCTGAGGCAAAGCGAGCTAATCCTGGTGTTTATGACCTCTTTTCATATAACTGCCTTACGTTCGTGATCGAGGCGCTTGCGCAGGGTGGTGTCTCTTTGGAAGTTGGAAGTGGCAAACGGTTGCGAACGTTTATTCCGCGCAATGCGTTTCGTCGCGTGAGCCAAGTGGCGGGTGCACATAAACTGGGAGAATGGAAATACTGGTTTCCCCTTGCGCAGCCGCCAGAAAACGGACTTCGAACAATCTCCGACACACCTGGCAAGGATCGCCCACTGAAATAGCTTTCTGCATTGCGGCAACCTGTTGCAGTTTCCTTTTTGAGAAAATGAGATTTATCTTCTGTATATAAAAGTATTAAGGGAGCTTCTTCCCTTGGTCCCAGTCGGTTTCCTGAATGAGAGTATTGAATAGTATTGCGGGATCAAACTGATTTAGTTTGTCGTAGCGCGTTGTTTGGTAATGGGTATCGTTATCTGGTGGACCATAAAGATCGGCGTATCTTTCCATCAGTTCATACACGAATTCGAGGGCCTCATTGGCTGTTGATCCAATTGGTAAATTGAAGTTCTTGATTGGAATATGGCGAGGTGAACCACAAACTTCTTCTGCATAATAGTAGTGGTAGTTATCTTTTGGATTCATTCGAATTGCAAAATCTACATTGTGAATAAGATGGCGGTATTCCTTTTCTTGTTTGGACCAGGTTGCTGATATCGCAATAGTGTACGGGCGACTAGATGGACCGGTCCAGACAGAATAAGACATTTTTCGAGCGATGCCGCAAAGTTGTGTAACAAGGTTCTGGAACTCGATATCACGGAAGCGTTTCCAGTCTGAATTACGTTCTCTTACGTGCAGGCGCCAAGTGTCTTCCGTGATAGCTTCGGATGTGTCTATTCCGAATACCGAGGCTAATTCTGAAAAACCTAACTGATAGTCATGCCGGAAATCTGCGTATTTGATTGTTTTTAATAATGCGGGTATCTCGCAATCTCGATACAGAAGGGGAAGAATGGCATTCTTCCCAGCCAGCATCCTTTTATCCCAGGCAACAGCTATTTCCGATCTTACCCATTCGGAAGCAAGAGCTTCAGGGGAGAGGACGATTGCAAAATACTCAGACTCTCTTAAACCTTCTTCAACGCGCCAGAAGATAGACTCTCCAACTTTGATCTCGTACTTATCCACCCAAGCATCGATTCCAAGACGGTTTAAATCTCTTGCAATCTTTTCAACAAAGGGTTTGTCTATGCTTGTATGGCTCAGAAAAACGCTCGGCATGGTGCTTCCATTCAGTTGTTTAGTAATTAAAGCCTGTTGCGTAATATTATTGTGCAACATTTTGAACATATGAGTCCAGTTAGAGCAATATGATTCCTAGGTTGATTGGTTTCTTGACCTATATGGCTTCTCGATGCAGAGAAGGATAATCATGAAAACGCTAGAATATCGTGAGCAAATAATTCATCGTCCTCCTTGTTATATTCAAGATAATAGGCAAGTTATGTTTGTTCCGAACGCTCACAAAATTAAGCGCAAATGGGACGAAGAGAATGTTGTAGCGCACATTATTGCAAATATGAAAATAGCTGGAAGATGGTTTTGCGCTATTATGCCGAATCTTTATCTTGAGGCCGGCCCTCAGTCTGGTCTTATGGTAACAATGTCTGTTCCGTCGAAAAGCATAATCCCAGACATGGCATATCCTGGTGACATTGACATATTGGCAATTCCTTACGAAGGCAACGAACTGATTCTTTCTAAGGTTATTGCTGTTGAAATAAAAATTCTTCGAGCTGAAAAACGGCGTCCGAATAAGTCTCCTAATAAATATGGCTTCTCGCAAGCGGCTTCATTATTTGATTTCGGTTTTCCGTACGTCGCAGTAGGGCACCTGATCGTAACGGACGAAGCATCGGATAATCTAGATCGAAACGCGGTCATTGCGCTTACTGGGGAAAACGGGAGAATTGCTTCGTGTAGACCTGAAGTGGTGGATATGTTTGAGAACGATATTGCGCTTCGTTCTTTTGGGCGGTTGAAGAAAAGTTGCGAAAATGATCAACTTGGCTATTTCGTTATGAATTATGACGGCAGAAGAATGTTTGAACCAATTGGTTATTCTTGCAGTCAAAACATGAATTACAACGAAAAACTATTTAGGCAGATTGGGGCATTTTACAAAGAGAATTATCAGATCTTTCTTGAGCTGCCAAGATATTCTTCCTCAGATATTGAGTTATGGGAAAAGCGAATGGAAGAGAACCCAGAGATGAAACCTCCCTGGATTTTTCATCGAGATTTATTCGGAGGAGAAAGAATACTAAGATCAGATGTCTTGCTTGTGAAGGCTGGCGGAGAATTGCGTATAGGGTATCGCTTTTGTACAGAAAATGAAGAGTATATTCTTTATGATGTGTAATCCAATCCAAAGTGTTTTCGATTTAAGTATAACTTTAGGTGTGGAGCACTCAGAGAATTCTCCTGAGGTGTCTAATCTTGCCAAGCACTTTGAAGTTTTTGCGCTTTCCCTTTTATTCATCTCCGAGAGCTCACCATCAAGCAAGAACTCATTCTTCTGTGGTCTTACGAAAGAACTGAGAAAAATACGCTCTCAGCTTAGGATCTTGTACATAGACGTGAGTCCCTAGAATGCCGCGAGTCAATAAAACGTAATAGATGTTCTTAATGTAGCGATCAAGCTCTTCCTTGGAAGCTGTCGCAAAACCATTGCGATCATAGTAGCTAGTTTTATTCGATTCAGGTTTACCATCTTCGCCAAGAACAAGATCATTTCCTATGAGAACGTATGCGTAGCTTAGGTCGTAGCCCTGAATCGAATGTATGCACCCCACTTCGTGCGCAATTTGCGGATCGTTCACGCCGCGGCCAACCCAGTTGTCGTAGGTGCAGTTCCATTTGAGTCCTATGTCGTCAATCACAATATCTTGAGCTTGAGCATCTTTTTTTGATGCCCATTTCCAAGCATAGCCAGCGATCATTCGACTTAGATTATGTTCTTTATAGTCATGTTCAAAGCTAGAAACGAAATCAGAAAAGTCATTATGAAGGACAAAGTCATAATCTCCAAAGGCGCGACATTCGTCTTGAGTGCCATCTAGCACATTTTGGATGTATTTAAGGTAGGCACTCCCTCCTTTTACCCTCATTTGGCTGTCGAGCTTGATGGGATTGTCTGCAGCATGTCCAAGAGCTGCCTTCATCGTAGCTTGGTCCAAGCAAGAGGGCCCAATGCTCTGTAAGGGGTCATAGAAGAAAATGGGGAGCTTCGCTTGATCAAGGATCCAATCAATCTGAGTAGCTTCTTTCGGCAGACCGAGCTCTTCATTGACTTTGTCGTAATTTGCGAATTGCGTGCCCAAGTTAACACGTCGTTTCAACTTGTGAGACTCATCAACAAGTACGATATCGAAGCATTTCTTTTCGCCTTTTTGGTAACCCATAGCTGGCTTAACGAGGTCGGTTGGAGCAATAATGTCCGAGGGGGATAAACCACTAACGTTTACTAATGAGCTTCTAAGTGTATTACGTAGAGATGTGACTGGTTCGATTATGCGTATATTCAGATCTTTGTAACGTGGGTTATCACGGAGTGCTTTGAGTAGGTATATGGCAAGTATGGTCTTACCGGTGCCAGGCATGCCTTCTACTGCAATAGGCTCACATTTTTCGAGACCAACATCTAAAGCACTAAGTATCTTGTCCAGCGCTACCCGTTGATCGGTTGTAAGCCCTTTAAAAGGGGAGTACTTGAATACTTCAGATTCTTCGATCTCGGCGATGGTGTGATCTGCGAGCTCGAGACGACGCAGTTCTTCCCATAGTTCCTCGAACATGGTCGTATACGTTTCTTTGCTGAAGTAATTCGTATCGGTCATTCCGTCATTTTTATTTGTAAGCTTATAGCGACCGTCGGCATGCATATAGCCGATGAGGCGATGTTCGTAATCTGTGATGACCGAGGTGTTAAACTCTTCGTTGAATATTATATTGACTGTTTCAAAGTCGCGTTTTTCTTCGTTAGCACCGTGCTGACTCATTCGTGTTGCAACGCTTGTGGTCTGTCCAACGTAGGCGGAGTCTTTGTTTGCAAGTATGTAGACCATTGGCCAGTTGAGAACCTTGTCCTCCTCTAGGTCTAGAACCGCGTAGTCGATCTGCTCGCCAAAGTGAAATGGGCATCTATCGATATAAAAGGGAGAGCCTTTGGGGGTTTCGGCTGACTTGCTTGTTGGGATGGTTATCACAGTTCAGTGTACTTTCTTGCATTGCCTCGTGCCTTTTCGGCAGGATATTTTCTAGCGTTTTCGTCTAGTTTACTGCTAACTGCATCAGGCATGTCCAAGCCAAGAGTATCTGCAAGGTAAATACAGTAGATAACAACATCAGCCAGCTCTTCCTTTATCCTTTCGGTCTTTGATTCGACCGTCACATCCTGACCAGACCACTGAAAGACCTCCAGTAGTTCTGCCGCCTCTAGACTGATCGATATTGCGAGATCCTTGGGATTGTGGAATTGTGTCCAATCCCTCTCTTCTCTGAAAGCTAATGCTTTTTCTACTACTTCCTCAAAGGTCATATTCCCCTCCATAGTTTGCAGGTTCATTTTAATGCATTAGCTAGATATCAGTGATCAGGTGGGTTGAGCTTCCAATTCTACTGGAATAAATCCCTAAAAAATTTTCATATAGTGGAATAATTCATCTGTCTGCGGGAACTCAAAATGTTGAGTTCCCGAAACTGGAAAGACTGGAAAGCTCGATCCGAGCGTGCTCACGGGAGATGAAAGCTCACGGGATCAAATTAACCTTGTGAGCTCTGACTGAGATTTCCTCACAAATCTTGTCTGTAAGGTTTTGTTTTAGCAGTAACTACAACCAACGATCTTAGTGTTCTCAACCTGCCGACGAGCCATGAGCATACTTCTCCATGCTTTTTCATCGTCATGGACTCTTAGTTCAACCAATCCCATGAGGAGCCTCGTCCGCTTGCCATGTTCCTGTCGTCAGCCATATTTCATAGTAAAGAGCCCACTCCATCGCCCAAGGTACGACAGAGTCGGCTAGGAACATGGTTTTGTTCCAGTCATACTTATCAAGACAGGCTTGAATGCGACCATCATCAAGCACCTTGTAGTGATGAGGGACGCTATTTGGGTTCTGCTCATCTTCCAATCGCCCTTCAGAGATATATACGACGGGTTTTTTTCCTAGTCGATATTCAATTTCGACTAAATATGTAGCAGTTATGCTTTGAGGCTGTAATCTGCATCGCCATGTCAGTTTTGAACGAGATATCTCTCCTGAAGATTCCGGGTACTGCGCTAATAATCTTTGGTGCTGAATGACCAGTGATACTGCTTTGCGTCTCGGTAATTTCATTCTAAGCCCGTCCGTAGAATGAATGATTCGGAACCGCTTTTGCTGCAGGACTGGCTATCGTGCTTATACCAGCCGCTGTCGAATATAGCTTATGAGCCTTACGCTTCTCATTAAGAGATGCGCCGTACCTTCCTATGGCGCGAGCGGGATAAACGCCACCGAGGGATTCTTCCATTGCTGCAGCAAGTTCATCGACTCCATCAGCAGCGATTAGTTTTGTCACCAGATCAGCACGTGCTGCTTTAAGCCATCTGAAGAATGCTTGTGCCTTCTCTGGCTCTAACTCCCATTTGTCAGCAAAGTTTTCTCCTGGGGCGACGGGGTTGTCGATATGCCATATCCCATTTCTCTTCTCGATGAATTCATCCATGTGTGCAAGGATATGACTAAGTGCATCGAACACACCATAAGATTGGTCATACGCTCTCGCGGCCAACGTAGTCAGGATTATCGAAATAGGAGCAATATCGGGATTGTTCTCGAACATAACATCTCTGTGATGTTTTAGGATTTGCACGACACGTTGAAGCGTGGTTCTTGTTTGATATAGATGGACTTCCTCCACGGAGCAAGTTATCTTGTCAGCAACTCGCGAGCGCTCTTCGTGCAACGAACGACCCATTCGACTCTCAAACCATTTTTTGTAGCCTCGCGGGTTGCTCGAACGGAAGGAATATGTTCCTCGGGGCTCTTCTCCGTGATACGAAGAGCATCTTCTGGATAAGGACCGCATTCGCTTTCTTTCGCTGTTGTAGAAGGAAGGATATCCATATGAAATCCTGCGTAATGCAGGGTCCAACAACGCTTCCCCTCGTCATCCAACTTATCGGCATGACCTTTATGCTCACAAAGACGTTTGCCGACGGAGGTTTTTACCTTCTCAGCTGAACTATTCTCCATTTCAGGCATATAACAAACTAGATCGATATCATACTCATGTTCCTCATCATCGCCACTCAATGGCTTGATTACCGTACCAAGGGCAAACGAGCCTTGTGGGTAAACGACCGTTTGTGTGTCAAAATCATCTGAGTCAAGCCAAGAGCCAACATTTTCATATCCGCTAACAGCTCTCTTTTCCATGGTGTCAGAGATATTTAATTCATCTGCGAGCTCTGAAAAAATCATGTTCAAGGCTTCATTATCTTGGTTCATCTTTTTCTCCAATCGTAAGGGATTCAGCATAAAGACCATCGCGTTTTTCGTAGACAACGTATTCTGGGATGACATTTGCATTTAGAGCCGCACCGAAAGTGATATTGAGAGAAGCAGGGGCTGCGGGGAAGACATGTAACCTACGGACTTTTGGATTCTCCTCGTGGATGCGGTACAGAGAATTTGTAGCAAAGATTCGGAACTTCTCCGAGGCTTGCGGATGATCGGCTACGCAAATCCCAGGTGACGGCACGGTTATTACATAAGTCGGAATCGCAGAGCTGCGTATTTCATTAGGAATTGTCCCCGGGTTCACCACTCCACTTAAAGATAATATAAGCGTCGCTTCGGAAGCGTCTTCAAGACAGGACGCTGTTTCGAGTTTGAACGAAGGTATGGCAGCACTATCGTCGCCACTCCAATTTTCTTCAGTACGGCTTCGTTGAAATGTAATAAGCTCTGTCTCATCACCCAATAAACATCCAAGCTTTATAAGCAGTGGCTGCGGAGCCAACGCGAATACCGCGATTGGACCCGATTCATATTCGAGTCCCCTGAATCGATCAACCGCAGTTTCTAAGTTCTTCGCAAGTGAGGAGATGGCGCTAACGTCTCTAGCACTTTCTCCTGAACGATTTAAGTCATATGCGCGAAGACCGTTATAAGCTAATCGCCGTGCGAATAGAGCTCTTTTCCATTCGCTATTACTTAGAGTGAAATCGGATTCAGCGAAAGGAACAAGATACTTCACCACGGTGCATCTTTCTTGTTGGAGTCCTTCCATGAGAGACGCGACTGCTTGTTCACGCTCAGCTTTTAGTGCTCTCAGCATTGTGGCAGGAAAGTCATCGGGATTGTCATCAATCAACTTGTGACAGGAGCGGCAAATAAGCATCAAGTTGTCGATAGATCCTCGCTCATCTGGCGTTTGCTCTGCGTCATATCTCGGGCCGCCAGGGCTTGCGGCATTGATATGGGCCACGTTTGTATAGTTTCCAACTTGTCTTAGAAGACCTTCTTCGTAAACAGGAGTCGAACAAAGCTCGCAGCATCCTGCCGCTTTTCCCCACAGAAGTGGGATTATTTTACTCTGAATGGAATCTCTCGGCATGGTTCTGACCTTTCCTATGATAAACAGACTTCTGACTTGTGCTGAAAACTCTGAAAGGTCATAATGTTTTCTTGCGACGGAAAGGCATTATGTCTTTCAGAGAAACGCGCGGACATTATGTTCGCGCGTTTTTTTTCTGTTGCTTCGTCTTGCGGCCTCCTTCTGTAATTTATTAAATCGAACACGCGCTGCAGAAGAAGACACCAAGAACCTGTCTTCAATCTCTGGCGCAGTAAGAAACCTCACTGCAGAAAAGGGCATAAGCAATTCTGCTGCAAGGGTATCTGCTTGCCATTCTGAATTGCGAAAGAGTGGCAAATGTTCAGCACGCCTTCTCGCCATCGCCACAGGAACATGCTCGTGCTTCAAAAGATGCGCTATCTCATGAGCTGCTGTATATCTATGTTGTCCTACTCCTTCACACATACCATCATAAACATCTTCTCTTAGACGGATAAGATGTCTTCCCGGCAACGTTTCTCCGTGTTTCTCCCTCATCTCTGCTTTAGTACAAATTTCAAACTTGAAATCGTCGAACAGTTCATAAAGCGCAAACTCAATGAACTCGCACACCGGAAAAGGTTTTTCAGGATCAATATCAAATATCCTACGAACAAGATCACTTATATTGCGCAAGTCCTGTGTGCTACATGGAGGTACTTCATAACCGTCGTCATAATGATTCACTATCTATTCCCCCATTTGTTAAGAATATCCTGCAGATTGCGTTTGCTCTCGTCATCGAGCTCTGAAAAACGACGTGCAAAAGAAAGTGCCAGTTCTTGATCCTTATCAGATAAGCCTTTAAGACTTAGAGAGACCTCTTCTTTCGTTTGCGCGATAGACTCTCTAAGATCTTCAATCTGATCAATGGATAAAGAGTACGCTGTCGCGACCTTTTCTACAAAACCCTTTGGCACATTACGTTTGCCGTTTTCTACAGACGAAAGCATTGCAGGAGATAAGTCCAGCCTTCTAGCCATATCTTTGAGCAACTCTCCGCTCCCCGAGCGAATGCTCCTTAGGAATTGCCCAAGTTTAGTGCTCATTTTTGCCTCCCATCAAATTGATGTAGTAAAGATTTTAGCATGATTCACAAAATTGTAAATCACAAATTTGTGAATCGCCTGGTTGCGTAACTCTTTGCATTAAGCAGACGGTAAGAATCGACGGCTATCCAGAATCCACAGCATGTTGAGATGTTGCGAAATTATCAAAACAATTAACTGGAAAACCAGTTTCTGCGCGATGGCCATCTCTTGTAAAGCCTCTCGACTTACACAAAGCCAAAAACTGCAAAATCTAGGAAACGAGAACATTATTCAACTTTAAAGTTCCCGAGCGAATAGGTTTCTAAACCTCGGGGTTTTACACATTTCACTCCCACTCTAGTGGCTTATGGCCGAAATGGCCTCTTACATGTATCAGCATTTCCATCTCATTATATGCAATGCTGCTGTGTCCAGCTGGTGTTGTTACCAGTTCAGAGCAAAAGCCGAGCATGAATTATTCCCTCAGCAAGGGGAATAAAAACCCAAGATCAAAAACCTGCGTTTTATCAGGGAAAATGAGGCAAGAATAAAAGCGCTGATAACAGCGTTTCTTTTTTACTTAATAATCCCTAAGAATTTATTCCCCGGGAATATGAAAAGGAGTAAATTTTCGGCTCAAAAACCCTATCTTGAACTGGGGTTTCATGAATCGATGATAGCAAGTCACTACGATAGTGATAACAGGGAACGGCTAGAGTCGGCATCCTTGCCAAGAGAGTCTTTTATTTCAAGCTCTGCATTAGGCTGTTCCTACGGAGTCAATTTGACCCCGTAGCTCTGAACTGGTGTTCCCTTGAAATAGTTGACGAAGCGTAGACTACAGTATACAATCTAACGACGATGGATATCGTTCAGACAGATGAATTCGCGAAGTGGCTCAAGCGGCTCAAGGATGTCACGGCACGCGCTCGCATTCTCGTGAGGATCCAGCGCTTATCGCTTACGGGAAACTTTGGGGATGCAAAGTCTGTTGGCGATGGAGTCTTCGAGATGCGCATCGACTACGGTCCAGGATACCGCCTCTACTATGCGCTAAGAGGAAGTGAGCTGGTCTTGCTCCTCATAGGTGGGGACAAGTCTTCGCAACAGAAGGACATCGCGAAGGCAAAGAAACTGAACCAGGAATACGAATGACGGGAACGAAGATGAAGAAGACAACAAAGTGGGATGCGTCCGAGTACCTTGAAACAGAGGCAGACATCGCTGCATATCTGAACGCCGCCCTTGAAGATGGAGACACCGCAGTAATTGCCGCCGCCCTTGGCGACATCGCTCGCGCAAAGGGAATGACACAGCTTGCCAGAGAGACGGGCATTACGCGCGATGGCCTTTATAAGGCGCTGTCACCTACAGGCAATCCCTCGTTTGATACGGTTCAGAAGGTCGTAAGGGCATTTGGTCTCAAACTCGATATTGCTATTGCGTGAATATAACAACAACATGCAGCACTAGCCCTTTGGATTTATATCTCAAAAGGATCCACATATGAAATCAACTCTTGGAGAAAAGGATCAACTCTGGATGGAAGTAACCTCGACGCTTGTCTCACTTGCTAGCAAATTAGGACTGCCTAGCTTATTGAATAAAATCAAAAATTGTAAAAAGGGCAGAGAACTAGATCGGATTCGAAAAGATTATCTAACTAGGTCTGCATTCGTATCATTCCAACAAGCGTCTCTTTCAGTTTTATTTCAAAATAATGCTTTGTGCGAAGAGCTAATTGCCCATTGCCATAAAGGTGACTTAGCAAAATCTGAAGTAGTTAATACTTTTCTTTACTCTTCAAAAGAGACCCCCTCCGAGGGGCGCTGTACTGATGCGGAAAAGCTCGTTAGCGATTATTTTGATGAGGTTGCCGCTGTAATATACCAGCCAATTGACAAGAAAAATGAGCCTCTCTCTGCAGCGGTACAAGAAGGTATCACCGAAACCAGAGAACTTCAGTCTGACGTTCAGCAGAGTCATAAACAGTTGGAAGCGAAGTTTGATGCCCTAGCGGCATCTTTGACAGAGCAACTTGGCTTTTCTTCGCTGACATTACTCATAAATGCGATAGAAGATGGGTCTGTTCAGTTTGCCGATTTTGAATCTGCGGTTGAGGCCGACAGAAGTAACAGTATCTCGGGAAAATATCTTTCTGCATACCTTTCTCTCTGTAAAGGAGAAATCCCTCGATTTGATATACCTGATCTCAGGGTCATTGGGGCCCCTCTCGCTTCCTCGCTTGCTTCACTGGCAGTTTCATCTGGACAATTGGAGATAGCTGTTCGCATCCTTGAACCCTTCGATGAGGGAACCAATTGCGCGCAAGCCGTTAAAGAGGTTATTCGTAATTCAAATTGTTTTGAAGAAATGAAACAATACGAGATTCCGGCTGACTTTCCTTTTATACCCTTTGCAGATGTTTTGAACGCCGAGCTAACCTTCATGAATAAAGCCTACGTAACAGCAAGTGACCAATTTGCAATATGTGAAGGACGGCTTAACCCAGTAGCAAAATGTCATAGTGATATTTCACGCATTTGCAAAGCCATATATTATTCGTTTACTTCAATTACGCCTTCAGATGTGAAAAACTTTGCTGGGGGCTTTCCTCTTTGGGGTAGCGATTCGCTGAAACATGAATATGGAGAGATTCTTGAAAATGTGCTTGACCTGATCGATGACACTAATACAGAGGAAATCATTTCGTCTCTTCCTGAAGAGACGCTGCAGTATCTGCCAAACGCACAGCTTCAAGCTGAAATAAACACGTGTGGTGACCTCGACAAATTAAAATACTTTTGCCAAATGTCCTTAGAAAAGCGCCTTTTCTCAGCATTTTTTACATGTGCCGAAAAGCTTATATCCGAAGACTCCTCTAGCATCCCATGGGTGAAACAATTAGTGGAAAAAGAATCCCAGGACACTTTAAAAAGCAATTTTCTTTTCTTCCTCTTTTACATTGAGAAACTGAATCCGCGCATTTCCTATTCCGAATACAAACACTACGAAAGTGGTTATAAGAGTTTTCCGCATTTTCATCTGCATGCGTATAGGCTATTTAAAAGCAACTATCCCGAGGAAGCCTGTAATCATATTGAACTAGCATTGAGCCAAATGGCAAACGGGCAGACATTACCGTGCCCCGAGTATTCGGAAGAGTGGGTAGGCTTCCTTCAAGAAAATCAAAGAGACTCTCAGGTAATTGATATTGTGAAACGGTTCTTACCAGTAATTCCTGCAAGGGCTTTCAAATCAATCATATCTGCCATAGCTCAACCAATAGAAAAGTCTGATCTTGCAAAAGAACTTTTTGAGTCACTGGAGCAGTCAGGGAACAAAGACCCGGAGCTAGCGTGTTTGATTGCTCAGTACTACGGTTTTGTTGCCAATGATCAGCTTAAAGCGCTGAAGTATGCAAAGCTGTCATTTAATGAGCATCCATCTCTCGAAGCAGCGCTATCGTTAGCATATGCGTCGCTTAATTTATCTCTGGATCTTCCTGAAGAAGTTGAGCAATATGCGCTTTGCCAAAAGGACACGCAACTCGATATGTTTGTTGCTGAACAGTATCGCAGGGCAAAAAAAGACTCAAGGGCGGATTATTTGCTGAAACGAGCTATTTTCGACAACCGGCCAGACTCCCATCGTGCGATTGCCGCATATGGTAGCAGCCATTTGGGTGATCCCGAAAAGGGAAAGCCGATTCAGATTGGCCCTGATTCTTGCGTCCATTTAGAGCGTGCTGGATCAGAAAACTTGGTCGTTGCGTTTCACTCCGAACCAGACTTGATTTCCGCTGAAGGAATTGTTGCTTTAGGAATGCAAAACTACTCGACAACATCTCCTCAATATCTCGGGTTGAGAAGTCATGTTGTTGGAGATAGGGTTCAACTTGATTCAGAATACTGGGAAGTTGTCGAGATAGATTACATCGATGATGTTATTGGTAAGAAAACAATAGAAATTATCGCAGAGGATCCCGCAACAGTGGTCTTCTCTTCTCCTAATGGGGATATTGAAGATGTAATCCGGCAAATATCAGAATTCATGGAAGAGCAGAAACAGCAAAACAACGTTTATGTTTCCGGCATACAAGTCCATAATGACACGGTTGTTTTTCTGGGCATTGAAACAGGGCATACGCTCTACCCAATAAAACCATTTGAATTCATCATAAATGTGTTAAAAGGAGAGGATATGCCGTTTCGACGAATGGAAATCGGGTCCTCTTTCCCTATAACAGGTGACGAAGATTTCCTGCTTTCCTACAATGCGGTCATTCTTTTAGCTGCTCTTGAGAAGTTGGGCCTTGATAGTGATTCGATCACGGATCGTTGTCTCATTACTATATCGACGAAAAACCGCTTACAACTGGACATTCAAGATTACTCTGATTCGCTATATGGTGCCGGAAAAATGATATCGGTCGATGGGCGAGCCACCCTAATGCAATACGACGACGCAACTAAACAAGAATTGAGTGAAATCTGTTCAAACACCTTAGGTTTCTTGAATAAACTAAAGACAGTTGAGCTTGCCCAAATTGATGAACTTCCTTCTAGTTTTCCTTTTCTTGACCAGAACACACTTGGCGACATGGAGACTGCAAAGCAAAACGGGATGTTCTATGTTACCGAAGATTGTTTTCAGGCGCTTTTTTCGGATATATCAGACAATGCACCTCACAGATGTAGCCTATACAGTCTTCTAATTGCGCTGAATTTAAGAAACGCCGCCCTGTTTGTTCTTCCAAAAGCAATGCGCGATTGGGGAGCTGAACCGTGTGTGGACATCAATGTTACCAACGCAGTAATTCATGTTTTCGAGTCATTCCTGCACGAAAACGAAGCCTCCTTGGACAATGGGCAGGATACGTAATTTAGTCACGAACCGCATGACATAGTCGACTGCTGAGTCATCCTTTATGTTGCCGATATTAATTGCAACGAAAAGGAGAAGCCATGACAGCTTACAAGGACGAGAAACGGGGAACTTGGTTTGCCAACTTCAGATACAAGGACTGGAGAGGCGAGTCGAAGCAGAAGGCAAAACGGGGCTTTCGCACGAAGCGCGAGGCCCAAGCCTGGGAGCGCGACTTCAAGAGGAAGATGTCGAGAGCGGCATCGATGGAGTTCTCCCTCGCATGCGATATCTACCTTAAAGACAATGCACCGCGCGTGCGAGAAACCACACTTGAACAGAAGCGGTACTACATCGAGCAGATCCTAAAGCCCTATTTTCAAGGCATGCTCGTAGGCGACATCGACGCGAAGGCCATCATTGACTGGGAGAACCATCTGCTTGAGAGCCGCACGAAGCGGGGCACGCCTTATACAGCTACTTACCTAAATACCCTTTGCAGCCAGCTTTCTGCGATCATGAACCATCTGGTGCGCTTCTACGGCCTTGAGAGGAACCCGGTGCAGATCGCGGGAAAGGTCGGCTCCAAGGAGAAGCGCGAGATGAGCGTCTGGACGCAGGAGCAGTACCTTCGCTTCTCGGATGCCGTGGCCGACAAGCCGTATTCTCACATCGCCTTCGAGATCCTGTTCTGGTGCGGGCTGCGCGTTGGCGAGATGCTCGCGCTAACTCCTTCCGACATCGATTTCGAGACGTCCCAGATCCACATCACGAAATCCTTCGGACGAGTGGGCGGAATGGACGTCATAAACCCTCCGAAGACCCCGCAGTCCAACCGCGTGGTGACGATGCCATCCTTTCTCGCAGACGAAATCGAGGAATACTTGAAGTTACATGCGAAGGCCAAGCCCGATGCGAGGATATTCCCGACCATGACGAAGCATCTGCTCCACCATGAGATGACCCGGGGCTCCAAGGCAGCCGGACTCAAGCGCATCCGCCTCCATGATCTTCGGCACAGCCACGCGACCATGCTCGTGGAGATGGGCATGTCGGTGCCTTCGATCGCAGCGCGGCTCGGGCATTCAGGCGAGACTGTGACACATCGCTATCTGCACCTGCTTCCAGGATCCGAAGCTGCGATCGCCAGTAAGCTCGACACGATGATGGGACGAAGAACCCATGGGTAAGAAGAGACCATATGCGCGCGAGCGTTCTGTCACGGTGGCGTTTCGCATGAGCGAGGAGACAGCAAAGAAGCTCGATGCGCTCGTGTCGCTTTCCGGTCTCGCAAAACAGGACTACATAGAGTGCCGTCTCACGAACCAGAGCGTCACCGTCTATCCCAGCTCGCGCATCGCACGATCCCTATCATGCTGGATGCAGTCGATCTATCGCGAGCTCATCATAGCGCGCGAGGAGGGGCGCATGCTCGATGCGGACTTGCTTTGGATCGTGCGCGCGGTATCCGAAGAGTACGGGGCGATGGCGTCAGCCGAGCCCATCAAGGACGCTAACGAGGCGATGAGGGCCATCGAAAGGGGCCGCTGATGGCCGCGAGTTGTGGAGATTCCTCCATGACTCGTATCATCCAGTTGAATCCAGTTGATTCGAGTGCACTGGAGTTTCTGACCTGGGAATTCTCGCGATCATCGCCTTTCAAAATGTGCGAAGATGGGTCCCATCAACGGTTGACGAGAAAGAAAGATCGAGCAGACGGTTTTGACATCAAAACGACATCACGCCTTTGAGCAGGGAAAAGGAAGGGATTCCGAACAGATTCAAGACGCAAAGAGAGCTAAATTAGCACCGAAACCGGGTATCCGGAAATCGCCGTTTAGTAATTTTCGGATGCAAGGATCCCAGCTCAGAGGCCACAGAGCGGCACCCGTGATGTCAGCGAGAGCCTCGTGATGTCGCCATGATGTCAAAACCGCACTCAGGAAGGAGAAAACCGGCGATCAAATCAGGCGAGAATCGAATACTTTCCCAGTTCAGAGCCCTATTCGGAGCGAGAGTCCATATCGTCGCGATTACTCCCACTCAATAGTTGCGGGCGGCTTGCTGGTGATGTCGTAGGCGACGCGGTTGATGCCGGGGACTTCGGCCACGATGCGGCTCGAGATGCGCGCGAGCACATCGTAGGGGAGCTTTGCCCAGTCGGCGGTCATCGCATCGCTCGATTCCACGGCGCGCAGGATGATCGGATGCTGATAGGTGCGTTCATCTCCCATAACGCCTACGCTGCGCACATCGGGCAACACCGCGAAATACTGCCACACGCTGCGCTCGACCTCAGGACCGCCTGCGCTCTCACGCGCCACTTCACCGTTGCGTTCGCCGCTTCGCTCGAACAGCTGCTCGTTATACGCATCCAGCTCTTCGCGCACGATCGCATCGGCATTCTTCAGGATCTCGAGCTTCTCGGGCGTCACCTCACCAATAATGCGAATCGCAAGTCCAGGCCCGGGGAATGGCTGGCGATGCACGATGTGATCGGGCAGCCCCAGCGCCGAACCTAGCGCACGAACCTCGTCCTTGAAGAAGTGATCGAGCGGCTCGATCAAATCGAAATGCACCCCATCAGGGAAGGGGATCAGGTTATGGTGGCTCTTGATCGTGGATGCCTTGCCGCCCGTTTTGCGCGCGCCACTCTCGATAATGTCAGGATAGATCGTGCCCTGCGCCAGGAACTTCACTGGTTCACCGTCACCTGCAACTTCCTCGGCCACAGAGAAGAATTCCTTCCAGAACTGTTCGCCGATGATGCGGCGCTTCGCCTCCGGATCGGTCACGCCCGCCAGCAGTTTGGCATAGCGATCCTCGGCATGCACGTGGATGAAATCCACGTCAAACTGCTTGGTGAACACCTCTTCGACCTCTTCAGGCTCGTTCTTGCGCAGGAGCCCGTGATTCACGAACACGCACACCAGCTGCTTGCCGATCGCCTTCGCGCACAACGCCGCAACCACGCTCGAATCCACACCACCTGAAAGCCCGAGGATCACGCGGTCGCTCCCCACTTGCTCGCGGATGGCCGCCACGGAATCATCGATGATCGAGTCCATGGTCCAGTTTGGTTCCAGCCCTGCGATCCCAAACAGGAAATTCGCCAGCATCTCTTGGCCATACGGCGTGTGGCGGACCTCAGGATGGAACTGCGTGGCGTAAAGCTTGCGCTCGGGGCACTCCATGGAAGCCACGGGACACACGTCAGTGACCGCCGTCACTGCGAAGCCTTCGGGCACTTCGCTCACCGCGTCGCGATGGCTCATCCACACGGTCTGCTCGTGCGGCGTCTCGCCATACAGCGCCGACGTGCCGCCGCAACCCGCACAATCCACGCCGTCAACACGGGTGAGGGGAGCGGGGCCGTATTCGCCCTTCTCGGTGTGGCTCACCGTACCGCCGAGCGTCTTCGCCATGATTTGCTGGCCGTAGCAAAAACCGAGCACGGGGATGCCCAGCTCGAAGATCTCGGGGTCGACCGAAGGTGCATCTTCGGCATATACGCTTGCCGGACCGCCCGACAAGATGATGGCATCTGGGTTCTTCTCTCGCACCTCATCAGCAGAGATGTCGCACGGAACGATCTCGGAATACACGTTCAGGTCGCGCACGCGACGCGCGATGAGCTGGCCATACTGCGCGCCGAAATCGAAGACCAATACGGTTGAGAGCGGGGTGGAAGTGGCCATGCGTGTCTCCTTCTGGGGTCTGCGGGTGTGCTTCGCGGGATGGCGCCTGCGAACTGCCGGCTTTGCTGGCAGGGTTTCGCTTGCGCGATCCACGGTCGTTTCAAAATCTAGGCTTTCATCTTACCCGAAACACCCTCGTCTGTCGCACGTTTCGCCGGGAAAATCGAGTGAAGCGAAGTGGCGTCCGCTAACCTACCAATCCCATGAACGCGACCAGCAGCGGGATGAACACGAACGACCCCACTGTGGTGATGATGGTAGCCTTCGCGGCCAGCTGCGCGTTGCCGTTGTACTGCGCAACGAACGTCGGGCACATCGATCCGGCGGGCATCGCGAGCATGAGCATGAACACAGCAGCCAGAAGCGGCGAAACACCTAGCGCGGTGAAGCCCCAGTAGAAGAGCGCCGGCAAGAGCAGCTGGCGGATGATCATGTAGGGGTAGAGTCGCACCTCTTTCACTACGTTCTTCATGGGCGAGCGCGCCACGATCACGCCTACCACCAGCATGGCGATGGGCGCGGTGATCCCGCCCAAAAGCGAGAGCGAATCCTGCACCAGCTCGGGAACTTGCCAACCGGTGAAGAACAGCACGAGTGCCAGCACGCTCGCGATCATCGAAGGGTTCACGATCGAACGCCATGGGATCGATACCTTCGCATCCTCGCCGTATTCCGCGCGTAGCGGGTCGTCCTTAGCGAGCATCACGAACCCCACGCCATAGACGAACACCGCCAGCACCATCACGTAGATGCTCGCGTAGATGACCGACTCGCTGCCCAGGATCGCGCCCACCACGGGAAGCCCGAGAAAGCCTGTGTTGTTGCAGATCGTGACGAACTGGTACACCACGCGCTCGCGCTTCGGAACGCGCAATACCATCACCAAGAGCCAACCGACCAGCAGAAGCAAGAACCCTTGCGCGATCGCCATGGCGAACGTGATCCCGACGGTCTCGCCCGCATCGGCCGCCGAAAGCCCATGCACCGATGCGACCACCATGCAGGGCAGCGTGATGTTCAACAGTAGCTTCGTGAGCTTCTGGTTCGTGTATTCGTCGAGATAATCGAGCTTTGCGGCGAGAAATCCCACCGCCGCAACGATGATCAGTATCGCCATCTGGGAGAGCCCGTTCAGTGCGCTTTCCACCCGTGTCCTTTCTCGAGTTTCAACTTGCGCTACTTCAGTTTGCCATACTCCTCGTCAGAGACGGGCTCGAGCCATTCGTTCGAGCAATTCTCGCCTGGTACGGTGAACGCCAGGTGCGCAAACCAGCTGTCGGGCGCCGCGCCATGCCAATGCTTCACGCCGGTGGGGATGTTCACGACATCGCCCGGCAGCATCTCCTGCGCCGGCTGGCCCCATTCTTGATAGTAGCCGCGGCCACCCACGCAGATCAGCATCTGTCCGCCATCCTTATCGGCGTTGTGCACGTGCCAGTTGTTGCGACACCCTGGCTCGAAGGTCACGTTCGCGGTCGGAACCTGCTCGGCCGTGAGGGGCGCAAGCCAGCTCTTGCCACTGAAATACTGCGCGTAGGCGTCGTTCGGCTCGCCCACGGGGAACATCAGCGTGGCGGCGAAGGCTGCAAGATCGGAATCAGTGTCTTCTGCGAACTTGGGTGCGAAATTGCCCAGAGCATCGCGCCCCGCTGTTTGTTTGACCATGGTTTCCTCCTGCTGTGTTGTGTTTCTCGTATGGACGCAGTTCCTTATGCTGCTCGAAATTCGCAGCAGATGGAACTCTTTCTTGCTATGACCATTGTTTTACTTGAACTATGGTTTAAGTCAAGGTTCTCACTTTGCTTGTGCAGATCCGCTTTACAAAAGTTTTACGCCTCGCTCGTCTGAAAGCCCTCAGCGCCCTACAGGCTTTCTCGTAGAATAATAAAGGTTCGTCCGCGAAGGTTGCGCACGCAGGGTGCAAGGCTGGCATCCGTGCCAGGTCGTATGCTCTGCACCACGTCGCGCGCCATCAGCCAGCGAACGCCCTACCTATATAAGTAAGCAAACGCACAAGGAAAGCAGCATGATCCTCGAAGCACTCAAAGCCCTTTTCATCGGTATCGTCGAAGGCATCACCGAATGGCTCCCCATCTCTTCGACAGGCCACATGATCCTGGTCGATGAATTCGTGAAGCTCGACGTGAGCGATCAATTCCTCGCGCTCTTCCTTGTGGTCATCCAGCTAGGCGCTATCATGGCGGTCATCCTGCTCTATTTCCACAAGCTCAATCCCTTCTCGCCGAAGAAAACGCACGCTGAAAAGCGCGGCACGTGGCGCCTGTGGGGCATGGTCGCGATCGGCTGCATCCCAGCGGCTATCGTTGGCTTGCTCCTCGACGATTGGGTGAACGAACACTTCTACAACGCCTACACGGTAGCCATCATGCTCATACTCTACGGCGTTGTCTTCATCGTCATGGAACGCCGCAACCGCAAGAAAGCACTGCGCCTTATGGAAGTTGGTGCAACACCTGCGGAGCGCGAGATGCTCGAAGCTCCCGTGCGCGGTCGCCATGCCCGTGTCGAGCGCGAACACACAGAGGTCAGCGCCGAAGAAGCGCTCTTCAAGATCCGCAATGTGGACGATATCGATTGGAAGACGGCGCTCAAGATCGGCTGCTTTCAGGTGCTTGCCATCATTCCGGGCACGAGCCGCTCAGGCGCTACCATCATCGGTGGCATGCTCTGCGGCTGTTCGCGTACTGCTGCCGCGGAATACACGTTCTTCCTGGCTATCCCTATCATGTTCGGCTGGGGCGTGGTGAAGGCAGCGAAGTTCATGATGGAAGGCCTGGTCATGACCCAGACCGAGATCATGGTGCTGGCGGTGGGCATCATCAGCGCGTTCATCATGTCGGTCGTTGCGATCCGCTTCCTCATGGGCTACATCAAGAAGAACGACTTCACCGCGTTCGGTGTCTACCGCATCATCGTCGGCATCATTGTGGTCGCATTCTTCACCATTCAGGGCACCGGCTTCATCATGCAGTAAGCGCTGGCCCAAACCGCGCATAAGCACGCATTGTTTCTTACATTGCAGCATCCACGCGTATAAACAAGCTATAATCGAACCATGAGTCCAAACGAGCACAAACCCATCACCGAAGCTGAGAAGATAGAGATGCGCGATCGTGTGAATGCGCGCATTGCTCATTGGTGCAGTTTTGCGGCGCTCGTTATCATCCTTATCGATTTCGCAGCGTTCGTCATCGGGCAAGCCGATTGGTTCTGGACGGTCGCTGGCATCATGCTCTCGATCGCGCTTCTCGCTATCGCCATGCTCAATAATCCCATCGGATCCAACTCAAAAAAATAGCTACCGCGAACCATCTTTCAGGCGAGTTTGAACAGGCTAACCTTGCGGCGTTTGTTATGATGAATTAATCATGTCATTCATGGGCCGCTGCTCCGCGCTTCCTGCGTTGCGCGTGACCGTCCTCACGCTCCGCGCGCACCTTTCGCACTCCGATCAGCGTCCATTCGGGAAGGGTAAACGATGTCACAACAAGATTCTTTTGCTCAGATCGAGCAACACCGCGAAGCGATCGATGCGATCGACAAGCAGCTCGTGGCTCTTTTGAACGAACGTGCTGGTCATTCGCTTGATATTCGCGCACTGAAACCTGAGGCCAAGATGGGTCTTTTTGACCCCAAGCGCGAAGAGGAGATCTTCACCAAGGTCTGCTCGTATAACGAAGGTCCGCTCTATAACGAGAATCTGCGCGAGATCTACACTGCGATCCTGAAGGTCATGAAAGAGGTTCCTAACCGTGATTAAACCACTCACCAATCTTCCCAATTACGGTACTAAAACAGACGAGATCACCATCTATGCGGGTCCGTGCTCCGTGGAGTCCGAAGAGCAGTTCTTCGAGGTCGCCGAATGTATTGCCGATCTGGGTCTTTCGTGGATCCGTGGTGGCGCATTCAAGCCGCGCACCAACCCTCACTCCTTCCAGGGCTTGGGCGAAGAAGGCCTCAAGATCATGAAGGCTGGCGGCGACAAGTACGGCCTCAAAACGCTCACGGAAGTCATGGACTCCGTTCACACCGAGCTGGTACATTCTTATGTGGATGGCTTGCAGGTGGGCGCACGCAATATGCAGAATTTCTCGCTGCTGAAGAAGATCGGCGAAGTCACGAAAGACTCGCACAAGATGGTCCTTTTGAAGCGCGGCCTGGCAGGCACCATCTCCGAGTGGCTCTCCGCTACCGAATACATCACCACGAACGGCAACGACAATGTGGTGCTCTGCGAACGCGGTCTCCGCACATTCGAGACCACCACGCGCTTCACGCTCGACATCTCGGCGGTGCCGGTCATCCATAAGCAGTCGCTCTTCCCGATCTGCATCGATGTCTCGCATCCTGCAGGCGTGCGCGACCTCGTGCCATCGCTCTCCTATGCCGCGGTGGCGGCAGGCGCCGACTCGATCATGATCGAAGTGCATCCGAATCCGTCCGAAGCGCTCTCCGACGGTCCTCAGCAGCTCACGCCGGCTCAATTCCGCGAACTGGTCGAGCAGCTGCGCGAGATCGCTGCGGTCTTCGGCAAGAAGATTGTTTAGAGATTTCGATCTGTCGATCGAAATCGTACTCGACACTGCGAAAGCTTGGAGCATCCATCCTGGCCCCTTGCTTCGAATACGGCGCGCACCGAAGTGCGCTTGATTCGAAGGCGGGGCCATTATGGACACCCCAAGCTTTCTCGCTGACTTACTACGCCAACCTGTAAGTATCTTAGAATTGCTATAATTCTGATTTCTTGTTTTGAGCACGCGCTTAAATGCGTTTGGCTCAAAGGTGGTTATGATGAACACCTCGGACCATCTCGCTAGCTTATACCCTTACCAGTTTTTGGAGTTGCTATGCCTATCGATCTTGAAGCTTTGAACGAACCTCAGCGCGAAGCCGTGCTGTGCACCGAAGGACCGCTTCTGGTGCTCGCGGGCGCTGGCAGCGGCAAGACCCGTGTGCTCACGCATCGCATCGCGCATCTGGTTGTCGATCTTGGCGTTGCTCCCTGGCAGATCATGGCGATCACCTTCACGAACAAGGCAGCCGCGGAAATGCGCGAGCGTTTGGGTCAGCTCATGGGCGGGTATGTGCGCGGTATGTGGGTCTCCACCTTTCACAGCATGTGCGTGCGCATCCTGCGTTCCGATTGCGAGCGCCTAGGCTTCGCGCCGGGATTCACCATCTACGACGATTCCGATTCGAAGAGCCTCGTGAAGCGCATCATGGCCGAACTCAACATCGACCCAAAGCGCTACCCCGAGAGCATGGTGCGCAATCGTATCTCGAAGGCGAAGAACGAACTCGTAACGCCCGAGGTGTTCGAAGACCGTTACAAAGACCCTACGGCGCAGGTGGTCGGGCGTATCTACAAAGTGCTGCAAGAACGTTTGCGCGCCCTCAATGCGTTCGATTTCGACGATCTGCTCCTCTACACGTATCTTCTGCTCAAGAACCATAAAGAGGTGCTCGAGGTCTATCAAGATCGTTTTCGCTACCTGTTGGTGGACGAGTATCAAGACACCAACCATGCCCAGTATGCGCTCACGCAGCTGCTCGCGGCGAAGCATCGCAACATCATGGTCGTAGGCGACGACGACCAGTCCATCTATTCTTGGCGCGGCGCCGATCTGTCGAACATCCTCGATTTCGAGAAGGATTATCCCGAAGCGCACGTGGTCAAGCTTGAGGAGAACTACCGCTCAACGGGCAACATCCTCGCGGCGGCGAACGCGGTCATCGAGAACAACTTGATGCGCAAGCGCAAGACCCTCTTCACCTCGCAAGGGGAGGGCGAGAAGATCATGGTGTTCACCGCCTCCGACGAACGCGACGAAGGCCGGTGGATCGCTGCCGAGATCGAGCATCAGCACGGCAATGGCACCTCATACAACCAGATGGCGGTCTTCTATCGCACGAACGCGCAAAGCCGTATGCTCGAAGATATGCTGCTGCGTGCGGGTGTACCGTATCGCCTGGTAGGAGGCACGCGCTTCTTCGATCGCGCTGAGATCCGCGACGTGATGGCGTATTTGAACTTGGTCGTGAATCCCGCAAACGATGTTGCCGCACAGCGTGCCATCAACGTGCCGAAACGCGGCATCGGCAACACCACTATCGAGCACATCCGCACGGTAGCTGCGGGGAATCGCTGCACGTTCTTGCAGGCTGCCGAGCTCTGCATGCTCGATGAGGGCATCCGCCCGAACACGCGCAAGGCCATCGCTGAATTCGTGGGCATCATCCATGAGGCGCAGCAATACAGTGGTGATCTGCGTAAGGTCATCGAGATGATCGTCGACAAGGCAGGCATCATCGAGTTCTATCGCAACAACCCCAGCGAAGACTCGCAGAGTCGCATCGAGAACATCCAAGAGTTCTTCGGCGTGGTCGACGAATACCGCGAGACCCATGAAGATGCCGATGCGCTTTTCGAGGCTCCGAAGGTAGGCGAGGACCAGAGCGCCGAAACGCCTCCCGTGCGCGTTTTCGAAGCCGATTCGCTTTCTGATTTCGTCGAATGGGTCACGCTCCGTACCGACATGGACACCATGGCCGAAGACGGCGCGGCGGTCACGCTCATGACCATCCATTCTGCCAAGGGTCTCGAATTCGATTGCGTGTTCGTGGCAGGCTTGGAGGAATCGATCTTCCCGCACAGCAATTCATCGTTCGACCCGCAAGGGCTCGAAGAAGAACGCCGTTTGGCTTATGTCGCCATCACTCGTGCGCGCAAGCGCCTCTACCTCACGGCAGCGCTCACGCGTCGCATCTTCGGTCAGACGAACGCCAACCCGGTTTCTCGTTTCATCGGCGAAATACCCAACGAGCTGCGTAAATCGATCGGTGTCGGCTCTTCAGGCTTTTCAGGATCAGGCTGGGAGAAGCGTGGTAGTAGGCGCGGTATTGCGGGATCGGGCACCGAAGCGGGCGGCGGACGCGTGTTCGGCCAGTCGAGCGCATCGAATGCCAAGCGTGATGCACGCAGCGCTTCTGCGGGCAAGAAACCTGCTGCAGCCATGAGCTTTGCGGTCAACGACACGGTCGATCACAAGGTGTTCGGTCGCGGCAAGGTCGTGAAGGTCGATGGCGATACGCTCCACGTGAAGTTCGCGCGCAACAACCAAACGAAGAAGCTGCTCAAGGACTATGCGCCGATCGTCAAGATCTCCTAGGCTTCTCTGCCTGGTTCTCCGGCATATCTTCGCCTCCGTTTCTTCACGGCTTTCTTCGCACCTTTCTTCATGCGTTCGCCCGCCTGCGCGCTTCAGCGAATCGTTGCGGTTTCTATGCATGCGCGTAAGCGAAACGCGCTACAATAGCAACGCGAAATGAAGTTCGTCTCTTCTGCAGTGAAGCAGACCTGAACGATCTCGTTTCTGGCATCAATCACTCGATCGATAAAGGAGAACCATGGCAATCCCGGTACTCATCGTAGGGCATAAGAATCCCGATAACGATTCCATCTCAGCTGCTGTTGGCTATGCCTACTTGAAGAACGAGCTTATGAAGCGCACGCTCGAACAGAACCCTGAAGCAGAGGAATACGAATACATTCCTGCGCGTCTCGGTCCGCTGCCGCAGGAGAGCGAAGCGATCCTGAACGAGTATTCGGTCGCTGCGCCTGAGCTCATCAACCATGTTCACACGCGCATCCAAGATGTCATGACCACCGATCCCATCGGTCTCTCGCTCGATTCAACGTTGCTTGACGCAGGCCGCTTGCTGCGTCGACACAACAAGCGTGCGGTCATCGTCACCGACGAGGAGGGCAAGTACAAGGGGCTTGTTTCCTTGCGCATGGTGGCGAATCGCTACGTTTCCGCCATGGATCATTGCGACGGCGATGATTGCGCCAAAGACCTTGAGAACGCCGCGAACGATCTTGCGGCTTCGCTCTCGCAGCCCGTCTCTGAGCTCATCGAAGAGGATGTCGTCTTCCTGAACAAGGATGACCTTCTGAAGGACTCCGCGCCATCCATTCTCATGAGCGAGCTGCGCGAAGGCATCGTGCTTGACGATGAAGGCCACTGCATCGGCATCGTCACGCGTACCGACGTGGCAAAGCGCCCAAAGCGCAAGATCATCCTCGTCGACCATAACGAACGCAGCCAGGCTGCTAACGGCATCGACGAAGCCGAGGTCATCGAGATCATCGACCATCATCGTATCGGCGACGTTTCCACGGCGAACCCCATCCGTTTCATGAATATGCCGGTCGGTTCTTCTGCCACTATCGTCGCGCTGCAGTTTATGGAGAACGCCGTCGAGATCCCGCGGAGCATCGCTGCGGTTCTGCTCTCTGCCATCATGACCGATACGGTCATCTTGAAATCGCCCACAGCAACTCAGATCGACGAAGAGGTCGCCGAAAAGCTCGCTGCTATTGTGGGCTCTCCGGTGAAGGACTTCGGCATGAAGGTACTTTCTTACCGCGGGGGAGACGCCGATCTTCCGATCGAGAAGCTCGTTACGGCAGACTCGAAGGAATTCGTGGTGGGCGACGACACCATCCTCATCGCACAGCACGAAACGGTCACGCTCGATGTGGTCATGCAGCGTGAGGACGAGATCCGCAAGTTCCTCTCCGATCTGCGCGAGAAGAACGATTATGCCTATGTGCTGCTGCTCGTTACCGACATCTTCGAAGAGGGCAGCATGTTCATCGTTGAAGGCCTTCACGGCCACGTCGATCGCGTGTTCGGCATCGACTCGTCCAAGAGCGTGTGGGTGCCCGGCATCCTTTCGCGCAAGAAGCAGGTCGCTGCTCCGCTGCTCGAGCTCTAAGCCCCAAGCGCATCATCTTTGCAAAAGAAAAGGCCAGCTTATTTGCTGGCCTTTTTTGTTTGACTGAATTCGGAAGGAACGGCGCGCGTGCTCGTTCGCAACTTCAAACGTTAGTTCATATCCTCGAGCTTACCGTGCTTCTCATAGCGGGTAAGACGCGAGATCTTGTTATTGTCGTCCACGAACACGACATGCGGAGCATTGGCGGGATCTTTGAACTCTTCTGGCGTCATCTGACAATAGTTCATGATGATCACCTTATCGCCCACATTCACCAAGTGCGCTGCCGCACCATTCAAGCAGATGACTCCACTGCCTGGCTCTCCTGCGATCACATAGGTTTCAAGGCGATTGCCGTTATTGCAATCGGAGATGGTAACGAGTTCGTATTCCATGATGCCTGCGGCTTCCATGAGATCGGAGTCGATGGTGATCGATCCGACGTAATCGAGCTCAGCCTGAGTTACGGTTGCGCGATGGATCTTGCCCTTCAATACATTGAGCAACATGCTGGTGATACCTTTCTTTCAATTCCTATTCGAAATCGTAGAGGTAATTATCAATAAGGCGCGTCGAGCCGATGTACACTGCGATCGCGACCAAGCCGCGCTCAGGTAATGTCTCGACGGGCTGCATATTACCAAGATTAACCACTTCTACATAGTCAATTCTGGCAAGCGGCTCTTCTTCGATCGTCTCGGTAACTGCTTGGGCGACACGAGCGGAATTTCGTTCACCGCCCTCGATCATCTCCTTCGCTTTGAAGATGGCGCGTGAAAGGCAAAGTGCTGCTGCGCGCTCCTCGGCGGAAAGGTAGGTGTTACGGCTGCTCTTCGCCAGACCGTCTTCTTCACGCACGATCGGGCAGCCGACCACTTCGAGGTTCATGTTCAGATCGGAGACCATGCGCATGATGATGGCGAGCTGCTGTGCATCCTTCTGGCCGAAGAACGCCTTATCGGGTTGCACGATGTTGAAGAGCTTGTTCACAACGGTGCATACGCCGCGGAAATGCCCAGGACGACTTGCACCACAGAGCGTGTCGGTGAGCGTCTCCATGACCACGTAGGTGTTGTAGTTCTCTGGATACATCTCTTCAACGCTGGGGTGGAAGACCACATCCACGCCCTTCGATTCGGCGATGCCCGCATCGCGTTCAAGATCGCGCGGGTAGTTGTCGTAGTCTTCATCGGGACCGAATTGAAGCGGGTTCACGAATACGCTCGTGACCACGCGATCGCAAGCGCTGCGCGCAGCTTCCATGAGCGACATATGGCCTTCGTGGAGCGCACCCATGGTAGGGGTGAGGCCGATCGTGAGGCCTTCAGCTTTCCATGCTGCAACACGTGCTTTCATCTCGGCAACAGTGGTGATGATTTCCATGGTTTTCCTGTCTTTCAGAACTCGGATGAATCTAATAGAACGGATCGAATAACGAACCTATTAATACAGCTTATCGAGCACTTCTTCGCCCACGTCTTTGAAGCAATGCTCAGCGGCGGGGAAGGTGTTCGCCTTCACTTCGGCATCATAGTCTTTGAACGCCTGGGTCATCTGCTCGCCGATGTTGGCGAAGTTCTTCACGAACTTGGGCTTGAAATCGGAGAACAGCGCGAGCATGTCTTGATAGACCAGAACTTGGCCATCGCAGCCAGGTCCTGCACCGATGCCGATGGTGGGGATGGAGATGGTCTCGGAGATCTTGCGCGCCAAGTCGGCCGGTATGCATTCGAGCACCACCGCGAACGCGCCAGCCTCTTCGATGCGCTTGGCATCTTCTAGGATCTCGCGAGCTGCTTCAGCCGATTTGCCTTGCACCTTGTGGCCGCCAAATGCGTTGATCGACTGCGGCGTAAGGCCCAGATGCGCGCAGACCGGAATGCCCGCATCCACGATGGCGCGGATCTGCTCGCAGACTGCAGCGCCGCCTTCGAGCTTCACGGCATTCGCGCGACCCTCCTTCATAAGGCGCCCCGCGTTCGTTACCGCATCATAGACAGAAGCCTGATAGGACATGAAAGGCATGTCCGCGATCACGAGCGCATTCTTCGCACCGCGCGCCACGGGAGCCGTATGGTGGATCATGTCCTCCATGGTCACTGAAAGCGTATCTTCGTAGCCCAAGATGACGTTTCCGAGCGAATCGCCGATGAGTAGCGAGTTCACCCCTGCCTCATCCATGAGCTTTGCCGTTGAATAGTCGTAACAGGTGAGCATCGAGATCTTCTCGCCCTTTTGTTTCATCTCCTGAAACGTTGCGACCGTGTTCTTCATACCGACCGTTCCCCTTCGAACGAACCTTGACCTGCCTGCTATAAAAAAATGCACGTATGTTCGGGTGGATACTACGTGCATTTACAGCCTCTTTTATCCTCAGTAGAGGAATTGTGCCCATTGTAACAGGGTTTGCCCCCTTAAAGGCGATGTTTTTTGCATAATAGGGCGAAAAACGTATAGGAAGTAACTACCGATAGAAGCGCTCGTGCATGAGGGGCAGGTCGCCCGTGTTTTCCGCTCTGCCGTCCACCACCGCAAAACGACCGCTAAGGTATGGATACGCCCGGATGCGTGGCGTTTGACACCCCTATAGCGCAGTGATAGAGTTCATCTTCGCGTCTCGTATGAGTCGCTTTGTTTTTGCGTGCGTAACTGCAGAACGCACACAAAACGAACGTTGGCATGAAGAGTAACGAAAAGGAGTTGAGTCTTGCCTACTATCAATCAGTTGGTCCGCAAGGGCCGCCAGAAGTCGGTGGAAAAGAAGAAGACCCCGGCACTCAAAGGTAACCCCCAAAAGCGTGGCGTTTGCACCCGTGTTTACACCACCACCCCTAAGAAGCCGAATTCAGCACTGCGTAAGGTCTGCCGTGTGCGCCTCGTGAATGGCATGGAAGTCACCGCGTACATTCCGGGCATCGGCCACAACCTCCAGGAGCACTCCATGGTGCTCATCCGTGGCGGTCGTGTTAAGGACCTTCCTGGTGTTCGTTATAAGGTTATTCGCGCTGCGCTCGACTGCGCTGCGGTCGATAATCGCGCTCAGGCTCGTAGCCGCTATGGCGCTAAGAAGCCTAAGAAATAAGCTTATCTTTATTTGTTCACCCAACCTTCATTAAGGTTATTCACTGAAAGGAAGTTATATGCCGCGTCGTGCAGCAGCAGTCCGCCGCGAAGTGCAGCCGGATGCAAAATATAACAACCGTTTGGTCACTCAGCTGATCAATAAGGTTCTCTTGGACGGCAAGAAGTCCGTCGCTGAAGGCATCGTCTATGGTGCTTTCGATATCGTTGCCGAGAAGACCGGTCAAGACCCGATCGCTGTCTTCAAGAAGGCAATGGAAAACATTCGCCCCACGCTCGAGACCAAGTCCAAGCGTGTCGGTGGTGCTAACTATCAGGTGCCGATCGAGGTCAACTCTCGTCGTTCCACCACGCTCGCTATCCGTTGGCTCGTGGATTTCTCGCGCAAGCGCAAGGAGAACACCATGGCTCAGCGCCTCGCGAACGAGATCATCGATGCTTCTGAGAACACCGGTGCTGCCGTGAAGAAGCGCGAAGATACCTACAAGATGGCTGAAGCAAACCGTGCATTCGCACACTATCGTTGGTAGGAGGGAGCGAACATGGCTAATTCAAGTCTCGAAAACACTCGTAACATCGGCATCATGGCCCACATCGATGCTGGTAAGACCACCACTACCGAACGTATCCTCTACTACACCGGCAAGACCCACAAGATCGGTGAGGTCCACGACGGTGCTGCCACCATGGACTGGATGGTTCAGGAGCAGGAGCGCGGCGTAACCATCACCGCTGCAGCTACCACGTGCTTCTGGGAGAAGGACGGTCAGGAGTACCGTTTCCAGATCATCGACACCCCGGGTCACGTCGACTTCACCGCAGAAGTCGAGCGCTCCCTGCGCGTTCTTGACGGTGCGGTTGCGGTCTTCGACGCGGTCGCTGGCGTTCAGCCTCAGTCCGAGACCGTATGGCGTCAGGCTTCTCGCTATGGCGTTCCGCGCATCGCTTACATCAACAAGTACGACCGCGTTGGCGCCGATTTCTTCCATGCGATCGACACCATGCATGATCGTCTTCATGCACCTGCTGTTGCTGCTCAGATCCCGATGGGCGCTGAGGACAACTTCTGGGGTGTCGTCGACCTCGTTACCATGACCGCATGGGACTTCAAGGCTGACGATAAGGGCATGACCTATCCTGAGCCGATGGATGCTATCCCCGAGGAATTCATTCCGGTTGCTGAAGAGCGCCGCCAGATGCTGCTCGAAGCAGCGGCTGATTGCGATGACGACCTGATGGAAAAGGTCCTCATGGAAGAGGAAGTTTCCGTCGAGGAACTCAAGGCAGCTATCCGCAAGGGCACCATCAACTGCCAGATCCACCCGGTCTTCGTTGGTTCTTCCTACAAGAACAAGGGCGTTCAGGAGCTGCTCGACGCGGTTGTCGATTACATGCCTTCTCCGCTCGATGTTCCGCCGATCAAGGGCGTCAACCCTGAGACCGACGAAGAAGAAGAGCGCCCTGCAGATCCTAAGGGCCCCTTCGCATCGCTCGCATTCAAGATCATGACCGACCCGTTCGTTGGCAAGCTCACCTATCTGCGTGTTTATTCCGGCTCGCTCGATTCTGGCTCCTACGTGCTCAATGCCTGCAAGGACAAGAAAGAGCGTATCGGTCGTCTGCTCCAGATGCACTCCAACAACCGCGTCGACATCGATTCCTGTACTGCAGGCGATATCGTTGCTGTTGTCGGCCTGAAGGATACCTCCACGGGCGACACGCTGTGCGACGAGAACGCACCGATCATCCTCGAGTCCATGGAATTCGCTGACCCGGTCATCGACATCGCGGTCGAGCCGAAGACCAAGGCTGAGCAGGACAAGATGTCCATCGCACTCCAGAAGCTCGCTGAAGAAGACCCGACGTTCCGTGTTTCCACGAATCACGAGACCGGTCAGACCATCATCGCGGGCATGGGCGAGTTGCACCTCGAGATCATCGTCGACCGTCTGCTTCGCGAATTCAAGGTCGAAGCTAACGTTGGTAAGCCTCAGGTTGCTTATCGTGAGCGTCCGGGCAAGGAAGTCATGGGCGCTGAAGGCAAGTTCGTCCGCCAGTCCGGTGGTCGCGGTCAGTATGGTCATGCGGTCATCAACATGTATCCGCAGGAGCCGGGCAAGGGCTATGAATTCGAGAACAAGATCGTCGGCGGTGTTGTTCCCAAGGAATACATCCCTTCAGTCGATAAGGGCATCCAGGAGGCACTCAACTCTGGCGTTCTGGCAGGCTACCCGGTCGAAGATGTTCGCGTTGAGCTCGTCGACGGTTCCTACCACGAGGTCGACTCCTCTGAAGCTGCCTTCAAGGTCGCTGGTTCTATGGCTATCAAAGACGCGCTCAAGAAGTCCAATCCGGTCATTCTCGAGCCCGTTATGAACGTTGAAGTCGAAACTCCTGAAGAGTACACCGGCTTCGTCATGGGCGATATCCCGTCTCGCCGTGGTCTCATCCAGGGTCAGGAGCAGCGTGGCGACGCGATCGTCATCACTGCGAAAGTTCCGCTGGGTAACATGTTCGGCTACGCAACCGACCTTCGTTCCGGTACTCAGGGTCGCGCGGTCTATACCATGCAGTTCGACTCGTATGAGCCGGTTCCCAAGAACGTTCAAGATGAAATTATCAGCAAAGCAGGTGGCAATGCGTAAGCCTTCTGGCTTACGTACGCACCCCATAATGGAGGTAAGTTAAGTGGCTAAAGAAAGTATTCGCATCCGCTTGAAGGGTTACGATCATGAGATCGTGGATCAGTCCACGCGCCTCATCGTCGATACCGCACAGAAGACGGGTGCCAAGGTTTCCGGTCCTATCCCGCTGCCGACCGAGCGCAATCTCTATTGCGTCATCAAAGGCCCGCACGTCAACAAGGACTCTCGTGAACAGTTCGAGATGCGCACGCATAAGCGCCTGATCGATATCCTCGATCCGACCCCTTCCACGGTCGATTCTCTCATGCGTCTCGATCTTCCTGCCGGCGTCGATATCGAGATCAAGCTGTAGGGAGTGATATTTGATGATTAATGCTATCTACGGAACCAAAGTCGGTATGACCCAGCTCTTCGACGAAGACGGCACGGTCATTCCTGTTACGGTCATTGAAGCAGCACCGAACACGGTCTGCCAGATCAAGACCACCGAAACCGATGGTTATGAAGCAGTTCAGCTTGGCTTCGGCACCATCAAGGAGAACAAGGTGAACAAGCCCATGGGCGGTCACTTCGCTAAACATGGCGTTTCTCCTATGCGCCATCTGCGTGAGGTTCGCGTTGATTCTGCTTCCGAGCACGAGCTCGGCGAGAAGGTCACCGTTGCGAACTTCGCAGAGGTGAAGAAGGTCGACGTGACCGGTACTTCCAAGGGTAAAGGCTTCGCTGGTGTTATGCGTCGCTACAACTTTGGTGGCGGACCTGGTGGACATGGTGCTCACTTCCATCGTGCTCCCGGTTCGATCGGTCAGTGCGCAAGCCCCTCGCGTGTGTTCAAAGGCGTTCGCCTTCCGGGCCACATGGGTTGCGATACCATCACCACCAAGAATCTTGAAGTTGTTCGTGTTGACGAAGATATGAACCTCATTTTGCTCAAGGGTTCCGTGCCCGGCGGCAAAAATGGTGTAGTTCGCATTCGTATGGCTTAAATACACTGCGAAGGAGTTTTTAGATTATGACTACTATTGATGTAAAAAACACGAGCGGCAAAAAAGCGGGTAGCGCTGAACTTGCTGCGAGCGTTTTTGAGATCGAACCGAACATGCATGCCATGCATGAGGTCGTTCGTTCACAGCGCGCAGCGCGCCGTGCAGGCACGCACAACACGCTCACGCGCGGTCAGGTTCGCGGTGGCGGTAAGAAGCCATGGCGTCAGAAGGGCACCGGTCGTGCTCGTCAGGGTACCATCCGTGCTCCTCAATGGGCAGGCGGTGGCACCGTCTTCGGTCCGCATCCTCGTTCCTATGCGTTCAAGGTGCCTGCGAAGGTCATCAAGCTGGCTATGCGCTCTGCGCTCTCTGCTAAGCTCGCTGACAATGAGTTCGTTGTGGTTGATTCCATCACGTTCGACAAGCCTTCTACGAAAGAAGCAGCTGCGATCCTCGCAAAGCTTGGCCTCGATGGCAAGCGCATCACGCTCATCCTTGAGGACGACAACATCAACGGATATCTGTCTTTCCGCAATATCCCTGGTGTTCGCGTGCTTGCAGCATCTGAGCTCAACACCTACGATTTCATCGACAATAAGGCACTCGTGGTAACGAGCGCTGTGCTTGATCGCATCGAGGAGGTGCTTGCATAATGAAGGATCCACGCGAAGTCATCATCCGCCCCATCATTACGGAACACTCCTACGACATGATGGATGAGAACGTCTATACGTTCGAGGTCGCAAAAGATGCCAACAAGGTCGAGATCGGTCAGGCTATCGAAGAAATCTTCAACGTAACGGTCGTTAAGGTGAATACGCTTAACGTCAAGCCGAAGCCCAAGCGCGTGCGCTATCACGTCGGCCCGACCCGCACCTGGAAGAAGGCTATGGTCACGCTCGCTGAAGGCGACACGATCGAGATCTTCGCTCAGTAGAGCAGGCTTATCGGACATACTTTGTCCTCACGGGAGCTGGTTCACGCCAGCTCCTTTTTTATGACGAAGGTGACAAACTACCCGGTCGTTCGTCATCTTTTTTGTTTCGATCAGTGGAGAGGGTGAGGCAACGAGGTGACTCTTTGCCGACTAAATTCATTAGTAATAAAACCCGAGCAAAGCAGCGACGCACGAAAGAACCTGCAGGATGCAGGTTCTTGAGCAGGGAAGCGGGGAACTTCGTGTCTCGCGCTCGGTGCTGATCGAATTGATGATGAATGAAAAAAGGTGACGAACGAGGGTAATTCAAGGACCTCATGGGCGCTGTTGCTTACAGGTATATAATGAGCGGAAGATTGGCAGCTTCAAGGAGAGAGACATGCTACACGACATCGTGCCCGCAGCCTATAACAATGATATTTCCTTCAGGGCACCAGTGCTCGAAGATAAGATCATCATCTACCGCGGGAAGCAGGTGCTGGCCTTCGTTGAAGGAGACACGATGCGCGCACCGCTCTTCGCTGATCTCTTCGATGAGAACGAACTTGAGAGCATGCGTGCGATCTATCTGTTCGCGGTGGGCGAGGATGTCTATTTCATGGCGGAAGTTCCTGATGAAGCAATCGATGCTGCGCTCGCTCATCAACCGTATGATGCCTCTTCTGAAATGGACGGATGGGCCTTCCTCCCTTTGCAGAAGCTTATCGAGTACCATCCGAAGCGGGAGCGCTTTGCGCTCATGGTAGGGCATGAGTATTGGAACTGGTACGAATCATCGCAGTACTGTGGACGCTGTGGTGACAAGACCGAGCATGACCGCGTAGAGCGCATGATGCGCTGCCCTGCGTGCGGTCTCATGATCTTCCCGAAGGTGTTCCCGGCGGTCATCGTTGCGATCACACGCCCTGATGGCAAGGTGCTCGCAACGCGCTATAAAGGACGCCCGTATGCGAACTATGCACTCATCGCAGGCTATTGCGAGATGGGGGAGACTGTCGAGCAAACGGTCCATCGTGAAGTAATGGAGGAAGTGGGCTTGCGCGTGAAGAACTTGCGCTATTACAAAAGCCAACCCTGGCCCGATTCAAGCTCGCTTCTCTTCGGCTTCTTTTGCGAACTTGAGGGCGATCCTGAGATTCGTCTCGACGAACACGAGCTTTCGTTCGCAGAGTGGCTCGACCGCGAAGAGCTCCTTACCGATAACGATCACTCTCTCACGCGCGAGATGATGGGTGTGCTGCGCGAACATCGTGAGACCGATTTCTGCATCGTCGAAGCAACCGCGCAGGCTTAACCAAGAAGGAATGCGCTTTGAAAGATCGGCTGCGCTGAAGCGAATGGGCTGCTAGAAGAACTTTCTCGCACGGGGAACGAACGTATCCTCGAGCGCATCTTCGCCGCCCACGATCTCGTTCAGTTCGGTGGTGATGGCGTCCTGGCGCATATGGTTGTAGAGCAAGTGCAGCTCGGAGAGGATGTCATCAGCGTTGTCGGTCGCGCTGCGCATGGCGATCTGGCGCGCGACCTGTTCACCTGCCGCTGAATTGATGAGCATGTAATAGAGATAGCCTGCCAGGTATTCAGGCAGAAGACGCTCGAGCACATAGGCGCGATTCGGTTCGTAGTTGATGCGACCCGTCAAGTTCTTCAGTCGCGGATCCTTCTCGCTGATGCCGCCGCTGAAACGCACATGGTGCGGATCGAACGCGGCCATATCGATCGGCATCAAACGCCATTCCACAGGAGTCTGCGAAAGAATCCCGTGATGGTGGTTGTAGAGCGCGAAAGCTTCGTCAAGTTCGTTCGCAAGGTAGTATTCGACCAGGTAATCCGCTATCGCGTCGGCTTGTTCGATGGTGGGCGAAGCCGACTGGTCGATGAATGATTGGATCGGCGTATAGCCTTTATGCTTGAAGAAGTTCACCGCAACCTTGCCGCAGAGGATCAAGCTCACTTGCTTGCCTTCTTGCTCGCAAGTCCGTACGCGTTTTTCAGCGAGGCGCAATACGTCGTTGTTGAAATGCCCGCACAGCCCACGATCGGAAGTGATGACGATGATGGCGCTATGCCGTATATCGTCGTGGGGTGTGGCAAGCGGAACGGGATCGGCATACTCTTCAGCCATGTTCGTGAGCATCTCGCGCATGACGCGCGCATAGGGTTCAGCGCGCGAGACGCGTCGTTGGGAACGATAGATCTTCGTTTTCGCGACCATCTCCATAGTGGAGGTGATCTTGCGTGTCGAGGCGACCGAAGAGATTCGACGAGATATGTCGTGCAGGTTTCCCATGCGCCCTTTCTGTGTTCCGTTGCTCCTTGCCTTAGCGTAGCAAAAAACGAGCGCGTTTTGCTTTCGATGGATAAGTTGTAATTTGCCACCTGGTTTTGTTGTAGAGTAAATACGACAAACCCATACTTTATGGTGAAATTCTTTGAGCGCAAAGACAGGAGGAAGTGTAATGTATACTTTGAAACCACACTCAACGCCGCTTCCTTCTCAAGCAAAAACAGAGGCAGCCAAGAAGGGGAGCGAACAGCCTGCCACGCCTCAGTTTCGCGACATCACTGAGGATGATGATGGCTATCACCCTTATGCCGATGTCCCTGATACGCGTCCGCTCTTCGAACCTAACCCCTGGGATTAGGTGACAGACTACCCGACCCTAGCACATAGTCGCGTTCGCCTGGCTCGATCAGCGGAGAGGGTGAGGCGGCGAGGTGACTCTTTTCCGACTAACTTCGTTTTTAATAAAACCCGAGAAAAGCAGCGACGCATGAGCGAACCAGTTTATCTGATTCGCGAACAGGGAAGCGGGGAACCTCGTGTCTCGCGCTCTCCGCTGATCGAGTAACCATCTTCAGCGCTTGAGATTCGTGCCGTTCATCGTGCCGCTTACCCGTTTATAACGAACTGCGAAAATTATTCTTGAAACCACGCGGACACACCCGTATACTTTTCATTTGCGTCTGACTCTGTATGGATACACCCGGACGCGTGGAAACTCGGAATCGTCGGTTTCTTTCTCCCAAAAGAAGCCTTGGCGGTGATGGAGTCCACACAAGAGAAGAGGGTTGAGCAATTCGGCTCATGCCCGTAGAAAGGAAAAAAATGGGAGTTAAACAGTACAAGCCCACAAGCCCCGGCAGGCGCTTCCAGACTGTTTCCGATTTTGCTGACATCACCAGCACTACTCCGGAAAAGTCTCTTCTGCGTCCTCTGCCCAAGAAGGCTGGTCGTAACAACAACGGCCGTATCACCACCCGCCATCAGGGCGGCGGCGTGAAGCGCCGTTATCGCGTGATCGACTTCAAGCGCAACAAGGACGGTATCCCCGCTAAAGTTGCCACCATCGAATACGATCCGAATCGTTCTGCGCGCATCGCACTGCTCCACTATGCAGACGGTGAAAAGCGCTACATCCTTCATCCGCGTGGCCTGAATGTTGGTGAGACCATTATCTCTGGCACCGATGCGGACATCAAGCCCGGCAACGCACTGCCGCTTTCCGCTATTCCCGTTGGTACGCTCGTCCATGCTGTTGAGCTCCAGCCGGGCCGCGGTGCTGCACTTGCTCGCAGCGCAGGCACCAGCATTCAGCTCATGGGTAAGGAAGGCGATTACGCTATCCTGCGCATGCCTTCTTCCGAAATGCGCCGTGTGCTCGTTACATGCCGCGCAACCGTTGGCGAAGTCGGCAACGCTGAGCACAGTAACATCAAGATCGGTAAAGCTGGTCGTAATCGCTGGAAGGGCATTCGCCCGAGCGTTCGCGGTACGGTCATGAACCCGGTCGACCATCCGCATGGTGGTGGCGAGGGCAAGAACAAGTCCTCCGGTCGTCATCCGGTCACACCGTGGGGCGTTCCCACCAAGGGCCATCGTACCCGCAATCCCAAGAAGGCTTCGAGCCGCTTGATTATCCGTCGTCGCAAGAAGTAGCGCTTTAGGTTTGAGGAGAAACATTGAGTAGAAGTTTGAAAAAAGGCCCCTTTGTTGAGCCGCGCCTGCTCGAACGCATCATTGCGATGAACGAATCAGGCGATAAGCATGTCATCAAGACTTGGTCTCGCTCATCGACCATCTTCCCAGAAATGGTCGGTCACACCATCGCTGTTCATGATGGTCGCAAGCATGTGCCGGTCTACATTTCAGAATCTATGGTCGGTCATAAACTTGGAGAATTCGCTCCAACCCGCACCTTCCGCGGTCACGACAAATAAGAAAGGGTGAAACATGGAAGCTAGAGCAATAACTCGCTATGTGCGCGTTTCACCTCGTAAAGCACGCATCGTGCTCGATCAGATTCGCGGCAAGAACGTAGTGAAAGCACAGGAGACCCTGCGCTTCACCAATCGTGCAGTTGCAGAGATCATCGAGAAAACGCTTAACTCTGCGGTTGCTAATGCAGCGCAGAAAGGTCTCACCAACCCTGATCGTCTTGTGGTGAGCGCCTGCTACGCCGACGAAGGCCCTACCATGAAGCGCATCCGTCCGCGTGCTAAGGGTTCGGCATCCCGTATCCGTAAGCGCACCAGCCACATCACCATCATCGTATCTAACGGAGAGGAGGCATAGTATGGGTCAGAAAGTTAGCCCTACCGGCTTCCGTCTCGGTATTACGGAAGACTGGCGTAGCCGCTGGTATTCAGATAAAGACTATGCGAAAAACCTTGAGAACGACCTGGCTATCCGCAAGTTCCTGAACAAGCAGCTTG
This sequence comes from uncultured Eggerthella sp., assembly GCA_958409415.1. Classification (GTDB taxonomy): domain Bacteria; phylum Actinomycetota; class Coriobacteriia; order Coriobacteriales; family Eggerthellaceae; genus Anaerotardibacter. Next base: position 107,802 of record CATYMO010000006.1, read on the forward strand.
CCCATGCCGCTGTCTCACGCGTCGAGATCGAGCGTGCAGGCGACAAGATCAAGGTCATCATCACCACGTCACGTCCCGGTGTGGTGATCGGTAAGAAGGGTGCCGAGGTCGACGCTCTTCGCAAGAAGCTCAACGAGATCGCAAACGGCACCGTTTCGGTCGAGGTCGTTGAAGTGAAGCGTCCCGAACTTGATGCTGTGCTCATCGCTCAGTCTGTCGCAGAGCAGCTTGAGAATCGTGTCGCATTCCGTCGCGCAATGCGCAAGGCTGTCCAGTCCGCTATGAAGAGCGGCGCTAAGGGCATTCGTATCCAGTGCTCTGGTCGTCTCGGCGGTGCTGAGATGAGCCGTCGTGAGTGGTATCGTGAAGGCCGCGTGCCTCTGCACACCCTCCGCGCGAAGATCGACTATGGTTTCGCTACGGCTGCAACCACCATGGGTTCGATCGGCATCCAGGTTTGGGTCTACCACGGCGAAGTGCTCCCGGGTCAGAAGGCTCCGCAGCCCGCACTCGAAGGTTCCTCGCGTCCTAATCGCGGCCGTCGTCGCAACAACGACAGGGGTGATAAATAATGTTAGTACCAAAGCGTGTTAAGCACCGTAAGGTGCAGCGTGGTTCGATGAAGGGCAACGCCAAAGGCGGCACCAAGCTCAACTTCGGATCCTGGGGCATTCAAGCGCTCGATCGTCATTGGATCACCAACCGTCAGATCGAAGCTGCTCGTATCGCAATGACCCGTCGCATGAATCGTACGGGTAATGTTTGGATCACGATCTTCCCCGACAAGCCCATCACCAAGAAGCCTGCTGAAACCCGCATGGGCAAGGGCAAGGGTAACCCCGAAGGTTGGGTAGCTGTCGTGAAGCCCGGTCGTATTATGTTCGAGATCGACGGCGTTGATGATGAAACCGCACGTGATGCACTCCGCCTTGCAATCAACAAATTGCCCATCAAGTGCAAGATCGTCAAGCGTGAAGAAGGGCAGGAATAAATGAAAGCAGTAGAGATCCGCGCACTTTCGGCTGACGATCTTCAGTCGAAGCTCAAAGAAGCGCGCGCAGAGCTTTTCAATCTGCGTTTCCAGATGGCAACCGGTCAGCTCGATAACACTGCCCGTGTCAAGGAAGTTAAGAAGGACATCGCTCGCATCCAAACCGAGATGCGCGCCCGTGAGATGAGCGCATAGCTCACGCGAACTGTTAGAAAGGTAGAGAATAATGGCTGAAGAACGCAATTCTCGTAAAGTTCGCCAGGGCGTGGTTGTAAGCGCATCTGGTGATAAGACCTGTGTTGTTGAAATCATGGAACGTAAGCCTCATCCGGTCTACGGCAAGATGGTGAACAGCACCAAGAAGCTCCACACGCATGACGAGAACAATGAAGCAGGCGTGGGAGACGTTGTAACCGTTATGGAGACCCGTCCTCTGTCGAAGCTGAAGCGTTGGCGTCTCCTCGAGATCGTAGAGAAGGCTAAGTAGTAACGCTTGTTACCGCTTAGCTATCATCGAAAGGGATAAGCACATGATTCAAATGCAGAGCATGCTTTCCGTTGCCGATAACTCCGGCGCACGTAAAGTGCAGTGCATCAAGGTCCTCGGTGGCTCTAAACGCCGTTACGCCGGTCTTGGTGATGTTATCGTTTGCAGCGTTAAAGAAGCAATGCCGAATGGCAACATCAAAAAAGGCGAAGTCGTCCGCTGTGTGGTCGTTCGCGTGAAGAAAGAAGTTCGTCGCAGCGACGGCAGCTATATCAAGTTCGACCAGAACGCTGCGGTGCTCATCGATGCCAATGGCGCACCGAGGGGCACGCGTATCTTCGGTCCGGTCGCACGTGAGCTTCGCGATAAGAAGTACATGAAGATCGTGTCTTTGGCACCGGAAACGCTGTAAGGGGGTTAAGGACATGAAGATGAACGTCAAAAAGGGCGATCGCGTACGCGTTCTCACTGGTAAAGATGCTGGTGCAGAAGGTGTCGTTCTGGAGGCCTACCCGCAGAAGCAGCGCGTTAAGGTCGAGAAGGTCAACGTGGTCAAGAAACATCTCCGCCCCACGCAGGCTAATCCTTCGGGTGGCATTTCTGAGATGGAAGCACCGATCCACGTTTCCAATGTCGCGGTCATTTGCCCGGATTGCAAGAAGCCCACGCGCATCAATAATCGTCGTGAGAACGGCAAGAAGATTCGCGTATGCAATAAGTGCGGCAAGGACATCGACTAGAAGTCCTGGATGCGCTCCTTCTGAATGCTTTCTTTGAACACTTCGTTGGACGAAGCCAACTCGGTTCGAAGACGCGCCCATAAGGAACACCCCAGAACTTCTAAAGTGAGGACGGCTTCGAAGATACGCCTATAAGAAGCACTTCGGAGCTTTTACCCTCAAATCTTTAGGCTTTCGTTGCTGAGCGCATCAACAACGGTGCTCTTCCTGGATCCACTGAAAAGGGAAGGGCTATGACCCTCAGGCGAACTTGAGGGACGCAGGGTCGGAAATCCTGCGTTTAATTCATCGAAGAAAGGTAAGCAAACTATGGCTACTCCTCGTTTGAAGGAAAAGTACAACAACGAAGTGCGCGACAAGCTCTACAAAGAGCTCGAGCTCACCAACGTCAATCAGGTTCCCCGTCTCGAGAAGATCGTCGTCAACATGGGTGTCGGCCGTGCAGCTGGCGATTCCAAGTTGCTCGATGGTGCTATCGCGGATCTTCGTGTCATCACTGGTCAGCAGCCGATGGTCACCCGTGCAAAGAAGTCCATCGCAGGTTTCCATCTGCGTGAAGGTCAGGCAATCGGTGCGAAGGTCACCCTTCGTGGCGATCGCATGTGGGAGTTCTTCGACCGCCTCATGTCCACCGCGCTTCCTCGCGTGCGTGACTTCCGCGGTTTGAACCCCAAGAGCTTCGATGGCCGTGGAAATTACACCATGGGTCTTAATGAGCAGCTGATCTTCCCGGAAATCGAGTACGATAAGGTCGATCATACGCGCGGTATGGACATCACGTTCGTTACCACGTCGGAGAACAACGAGGGTGCTAAGGCGCTTCTGGATGCGCTGGGCTTCCCTTTTAAGAAGAATGCCTAAACTCAAAACAAGAGTTGGTAATAAGAAAGAAGGATTTGAATGGCTAAGAAATCGATGATCGCCAAATCAAAGCGAGTACCGAAGTATTCGACTCGGCATCACAACCGCTGCAGCCGCTGTGGGCGTCCCCATGGCTACTATCGCAAGTTCGGTCTGTGCCGTATTTGTCTTCGCGAACTTGCTAACCGAGGCGAACTTCCCGGCGTGACCAAAGCTTCCTGGTAAGCATCAGTCAAGTTCGATCACGTGCTGAGTGTCGAGAGTCAAGGCGTGGTCACTAAGGGTGCCCGCGAACCGGCTTTTCGTCTCATCAAGAACAAAGGAGAAACAAAACAATGAGCATGAACGATCCTATTGCAGATATGCTTACGCGCGTGCGTAATGCGAACTCTGCAGGCAAGCTTACGGTTTCCATGCCGTCGAGCAAAAAGCTTGTCGAAATTGCCCGCATCATGCAAGAAGAGGGCTACATCACTGGCTACGAAGTGGAAAGCGCAAACCCGCGCGACATCCTTGAGATCACCCTCAAGTATGGCGAGAAGAAGGCGCGCACTATCCGTGGCATCAAGCGCATTTCCAAACCGGGTCTTCGAATCTACGCTGGCAAAGATGAATTGCCGCGTGTTCTGGGCGGTTTGGGCACTGCGATCATTTCAACGAGCAAGGGCGTAATGGCCGACCGCGATGCACGTAAGAACGGCATCGGTGGCGAAGTCATCGCTTATATCTGGTAGGAAGGGAGGAATACTGTGTCACGTATCGGTAAAATGCCCGTCACTATTCCTGCCGGAGTAGAAGTTAAGGTCGATGGCCAGACTGTTACGGTCAAAGGCCCTAAGGGCGAACTCACCCGTACCTTCAACGACATGATGGATATCAAGGTCGAAGGTAATGAAGTAATCGTCGAGCGTCCGGACGATAGCCGCGAAGCAAAGAGCTTCCATGGTCTTACCCGTACGCTCATCAACAATATGGTTCAGGGCGTTTCTGAAGGTTATTCCAAGAAGCTCGAGCTGGTAGGCGTTGGCTATCGTGCAGCGCTCAAAGGCAAGGACCTCGAGATCCAGCTTGGTTTCTCGCATCCGGTCGTTGTTGAGGCTCCTGAGAACATCACCTTCGAAGTTCCCAGCCAGACTGAGATCATCGTTAATGGCATCAGCAAAGAGCAGGTTGGCCAGGTTGCTGCAGACATTCGCAAATGGCGCAAGCCCGAACCTTACAAGGGTAAGGGTATTCGCTATGAAGGCGAATATGTACGTCGCAAGCTTGGTAAAGCTGCTAAGTCTGAGTAAAGACGCACAAGCTAGGAAAGAAGGAATTTAAGCATGAAAAAGCTTCAAAAGAAACAAGCCGGCTTGCGTCGCCGCCACACCCGTGTCCGCGGCAAGATCTCCGGCACGGCAGAGCGTCCTCGTCTTTGCATCACCCGCTCTAACGCGAATATGTACGCTCAGGTTATCGACGATGTCACCGGCAAGACCATCTGCGCTCTTTCAACGCTCGGTCCCGATTTCAAGAAGACGGGAAAGACGGGCGCAACGGTCGAAGGTGCCGCAGAGCTCGGTAAGTTGATCGGTAAGAAAGCACAGAAGAAAGGCGTCACCGAAGTGGTCTTCGATCGCGGTGGCAACCTCTATCATGGTCGCATCCAGGCTGTTGCCGACGGTGCCCGTGAAGCAGGCCTGAAGTTCTAAGAGAGGGTAGAGGTAAATGGCTCGTAAACAAGAAAACAAGGCAGACGTTCCTGAGCTCGAAGAACGTGTTGTCTATATCAATCGTGTATCCAAGGTAGTCAAGGGCGGTCGTCGCTTCGCTCTTACTGCACTGGTCGTCGTCGGCGATGGCAACGGTCGCGTTGGTGTTGGCATGGGCAAGTCTCAAGAAGTGCCTATCGCGATCCGCAAGGGCATCGACGATGCGAAGAAGAATATGTTCACTGTTCCGCTTACGCCGGAAAAGACGCTTCCGCACGAGATCCTCGGCATCTATGGCGCTGGCAAGGTGCTCCTGAAGCCGGCTGCTCCTGGTACTGGCGTTATCGCTGGTGGCCCGGTTCGTGCAGTCCTCGAGCTTGCGGGTGTCACCGATGTCCTTACCAAGTCCCTTGGTACCGACAACGCCATGAACATCGTCAAGGCGGTCGCCGCTGGTCTTCAGGAAATGCAAGATCCTGAAGAGGTTGCCAAGCGTCGTGGCATGTCTGTTGCAGATCTCTATGGTTGGAAGGAGAAGAACTAATGGCTAACGCTAAAAAGACTCTCCGCATCACGCAGGTCAAATCTGCGATCGGCAAGAAATACGATCAGGAGAGAACGCTCAAAGCGCTCGGTCTCGGTAAGATCGGTCGTAGCGTTGATCAGGTCGACAATCCGTGCGTACGTGGCATGATCTTCAAGGTCAAGCACCTCGTCGAAGTCGAAGAGATCAAAGCAAAATAACAACTGATGGTCGGTGTGCAAAAGCACTCCGACCTTTCAGCATTTTTAAGTCTGCCGACTAGCGAGCTGTCGGCCTCTGTGAGAACAGAGATAGCGAAACAAAAAGGAGAAACAAACACATGGAACTCAAAGATCTGAAGCCAGCTGAAGGCTCAAAGCGCAATCGCAAGCGCGTCGGTCGTGGCCCCGCATCCGGCAATGGTAAGACCGCTGGTCGCGGTATGAATGGCCAGAAGTCTCGTGCTGGTGGCGGCAAAGGTGCCGGCTTCGAAGGTGGTCAGACTCCTCTCGCACGTCGTCTTCCGAAACTTCCCGGTTTCCGCAACTTCAATCGCGTTGAATATGTTCCGGTGAACGTTTCCCGTCTTGATGCGAAGTTCAACGCTGGCGATCTTGTCGATGCCGATACGCTCTATGCTGCAGGCATCATCAAGAACACCACCGATCCTATCAAGGTTCTGGGCGATGGCGAGATTACGAAGGCACTTACCGTTCGTGTCGATAAGGTTTCTGCTTCTGCAAAAGCAAAGATCGAAGCAGTCGGAGGAAAGGTTGAGGCACCTTGCTAAATTCGCTGGTACAAGCGTTCAAGGTTCCCGAGCTGAGGAATAAGATCCTCTTCACGCTTGGTATTCTTGCGCTCTATCGACTTGGCGCCTACATTCCTGTTCCTGGCATTCCCTTCCATGCGTTCGCTGATGCCTTCTCTGAGCAGGGAGTTGGTATGGCGATGCTCGACCTCTTCACGGGTGGTGCATTGTCAAACTTCTCCGTGTTTGCACTCGGCATCATGCCCTACATCACTGCATCGATCATCATGCAGCTGATGCAGGGTGTTATCCCCGCAGTTGGGCGCTGGGCGCGTGAAGGCGAAACGGGAAGGCGTCGTATCACCCAGGTCACGCGTTATCTCACGCTTGGTCTTGGTCTTATCAATGCGGTCGGCTACCTGCTGCTGTTCAAGTCGGCATCGTACGGCATCGTATTCAGCCCTGAGGTGCCTGGCTTCTTGAGCGATTTCTTGGTCGTCTTCACGTTGGTCGTCGGCACGGCGATCATCATGTGGATGGGCGAGCTCATCACGCAGCGTGGTGTTGGTAATGGTATGTCGCTCATCATCTTTACCTCGATCGTCGTTTCGGTTCCTTCTGCGATCTTCTCGTCGATCAACCTTCAGTCTGATCTGGGCATGGGTATCGCGACCACCGTGTTCATCCTGCTCATCGTGCTCGTCAGCATCCCGGCGATCATCTTCGTCGAGCGTGCACAGCGCCGTATCCCGGTCAGCTATGCTAAGCGCGTTCAGGGACGCAGGATGATGGGCGGTCAGAGTTCATATCTTCCGCTGAAGATCAATGCTGCCGGCGTTATCCCGATCATCTTCGCAAGTTGTTTGATCTATTTCCCGGCGCAGATCGCAGCACTGTTCAACATCGACTGGCTCAACGTGGTCGCTAATGCTATTTCGGCAGGTCCGGTCAACTGGATCATGACCGCGCTGTTGATCGTGTTCTTCGCATACTTCTACACGTCTATCGTGTTCAATCCGAATGACACGGCAGAGAACCTCCAGAAGCAAGGCGGATTCATTCCCGGTATTCGCCCAGGTGCTAATACGGTGCAGTACATCAAGAATGTCTTGCGTCGTGTTACGCTGCCAGGCGCGATCTTCATCGCGATCATCGCAGTCGTGCCTTCGATCTTCTTCTACTTCACCAACAACACGCTCATTCAGGCGTTTGGTGGTACTTCGATCCTCATCATGATCGGCGTTGCGCTCGATACCATGAGCAAGATCGAATCGCAGTTGAAGATGTACAACTACGATGGCTTCTTCAAATAAACTGGCGTGATCTCCTAAGAGAGTTCATCACAGGTATAAACCCTTCTTCAGTCATTCTATGAAGCGCTGGAGAAGGGTGCTTTTATAAAGGGTTTGGGGATAAAACGATTGAAAGGATTAGATAATGAATATCGTTTTGTTAGGTGCTCCTGGTGCTGGTAAGGGTACGCAGGCCGCCAAGCTCGTGGAAAAGTATGGTTTTGCTCACATTTCCACTGGCGACATCCTCCGCGCAGCGGTGAAGAACCAAACACCGCTCGGAATCGAAGCTAAGAAATACATGGACGCAGGCGACCTTGTTCCTGATGAGCTCGTGATCGACCTCGTGAAAGAGCGCTTGAAGGACGATGACACCAAAGCTGGTTTCATTCTCGATGGCTTCCCGCGCACGTCTGCTCAGGCAGTTGCACTCTCGACCGAGCTTGCTGAGCTCGAGCGCCCGCTTGATGCAGCGTTGCTCGTTGATGTCGATAAAGAAGTCATCATCGGTCGTTTGACCTCACGTCGCGTTTGCCGCGACTGTGGCTACATCGGCACGGAAGCTGATAAGGTCTGCCCGAAGTGTGGCGGCGAAATGTATCAGCGCGACGATGACAATGAAGCTACCGTGCGCAATCGTCTTGATGTTTACGAGAGCTCCACAGCTCCACTCATCGACTATTATCGCGGTTGCGGCTTGCTCATCGAGATCAACGGTGATCAAGATCCTGAAGTTGTCTTTGCTGACGTTCAGAAGGCGCTCGATTTGTAAGTCTACGGTAAAGATATAAGGGTCACGTCCCTAAAAGTAAAAGAGCCCTCGAAGTAGCGATCCATTCTGTACTCACAGCAGCGGAATGGTCTCTCAGCTGCTTCGAGGGCTTGTATTGTCATGAAGCAGTTTCTCTCTCAACATAACCAAACCAGGGATCGCTTGCAGGCGTTGCGCAGTGTGCTGACGTTCTGCTTCGGTATCGGCTATATCGCCAATGTCTTTCTCGCGCAGCCGCTCCTTGCGCTGATCAATACCATCATGCTCGTTTTCGCGGCGATCTTAAGCTTCATCGCCACGAAGGGATCGACGCGCATGATTGCTGCGATCCTCCTCTTCGTTGGTGCGTTCCTGCTCATTTACGCGCAAGCTCCGCTCGATGTTTGGGAGAAAGCGCTTTTGGAGAATGGCTATCTGCTAGCGATGTTCATCATGGTTCCGCTCATCAGCTTGCCGGTGCGCTACGGCGGTTACAACGAATCGCTTGAGGCTCTATTCGAGCGCTTTGGGAATAGCGAGAGCCGCTTCTATGGCCTGGTGAGCGTGATGACCGCGTTTCTCGGTGTGCTCGTGAGCATCGCTTCTGTGCCGCTCACCTGCGAAGTTGCCCGTTCGAGTCGCTTCGCTGCCAACGCTCGTGTGCTTGCGACCGCGCTCAGCCGCGGGTTCATCACCTGTCTTTTCTGGGCGCCCACCACCGCCACCATCGCGCTTTCGCTGCAGCTTACGGGCGCCGACTGGCTCTCGGTGTTGCCGTTCGGCCTGTTCTTCGCGATCGTGGCTGGCTTCATCGGCTGGATCATGACAACTCTCCGTGAGCGTTTCATCGTTGGGCGTTCCCGCGCGGAAGCTTCTTTAGCTGAGCGCAAGGGTGCTTCCATCGATACTGATCCCGATACCGACTCCTCCCGTTTGTCAGATCAAGGGAAGGGCGCTGGATTATCTCGGCCAGGCGCAGGCACGCTCGACCACAAGAAGATCGTCGAGTTGATCTTCTTCTCTGCGCTCTATATCGTCGCTGTCATGCTGGTCGGGCAGTGCCTCGGTATCTCGATCATCGTGGCGGTCGCCCTGATGTCGATCCTCATTCCGATTATCTGGATGGCGACTATCAAGCGCACGGTGCTGTTCAAACAAAAGGTGAAAGAGGAGTACGTTGCGGTCAAGCTGCCCAATGTGAAAGGCCAGTTGATCCTCTTCACGGCAGCTGGTGTGCTGGCTTCGGGAATCAGCTATTCGGGTGTCGGAGAGATGGCGGTGACGGCTCTGCTGCAGGTCACGAACGAAGGAGTGCTTGCGGTGACCATCCTCGTCATGGCGCTCGCGCTGGTCTGCTCAGCTTTTGGCGTACACCCACTTGTCTACACTACGGTTATCGGCGGTTCTCTGAGCGCTGCTCAGCTGGGAGTCAGCCCCGTATACTTGGCGCTGCTCCTTGCTATGGGTTGGGCACTCGGCAATGCGGTGTGCCCAACTTCGGCGAACACCATTGCGGTATCGCAGCTGGTCGAACGTTCGCCCTTCAAATTGGCCTTGAACTGGAATGTGTCCTACGTGTTGGTGAGCACGGTGATCCTGATTGCGTTGCTGTGGCTGGGACATTGTCTTGCGCTATGCTGATCTCTGAAGCGGCTCTTTCTTGCATTGATCACACCCATTGGTCAGGTGGTCGCGAAAAATCAGGCCAAATGAAGGCCAGCGCACTGAGCGCACCTAACAAAGCGCTCGCGCTTTTGTTTCTGCAGGGGTTCTTTTACAATGAATCTCAATGGATTTTGAATATCACATAAACCGTCATCGCGAGCAGGTCAGCAAAGGCCTGAAGCTTGCGCGCAATGTGCTCGTTATCGTGCTGATCGCGCTGTTTCTTGAAGTATTCCTTTTCAACATCAATCATTATCGCTCAAGCGGATACGAGACGATCTCGCTCGACGATGAGCTTACCTTCACCGAGACAAAGGGCGAATCGTATCGCATAACGGCGGCGAACCATCTTTTCGAGATCCACGATCTCAATAAAGAGGTCAAGAACATCCACATCGAATTCGACCAAGCGCAACCCGCTCAAGTGGTTCCGATACAGATCAACTTCACGGATTCGGCGCATGAGTCGTATTTCTACGACACCGAATTCACGGCGGGCATCCCGCTCGTAGACGTGAGCACGAACAACTGGCAAAGCCAGTACATCTATCTTGAGACAACTGGCTACGTCGATGACCTGCGCATCGATTTCGGCGACAGCGAAACGCTCTATCCGCTGGTGCTCAAGTCGCTCACGATCAACGCCCCTGAGCCGTTCTTCTTCAACAACTTGCGCTTCATGCTGGTGCTCGGCGTTCTCCTCCTTATCTATTGCTTCCGCCCGAAGTCTGCCATCTATCGCATATTCATCGTCAAACATGAACGCAAGGCGAAGGCGGGCATCATCGCTACGATGCTCGTGGAGATCGCGCTCGTTTCGAGCTTCATCCTCATGGGCTCGAACTTGGTGGGCGTGGCAACCTCAAGCTACAACTCAGGATCGTGGGACGGTAAATCGCCCGTCACGTTCTTCGAGGTGGGCGGCGACAACGCGCAGCAATATGCAGAGCTCGCGAAATCCATGACGCGGGGTGAGCTCTACTTGGAAGAAGAGCCGCCCGAATGGCTCGTCAAGATGGACAATCCCTACGATAAGAGCGCGCGCGACGAATTTCAGAAGGCTACCGGCGAAGAACCGCTCTTCGACGTGGCCTATTACGATGGCCACTACTACGTCTACTTCGGCGTGCTGCCCGTGCTCATCTTCTACCTGCCGTTCTATCTGGTAACGGGCGCGAACTTCCCGACCGCGATCGGGGTGCTCATATGCTGCATCCTCTTCATCGCTGGCTGTACGGCGCTGCTCCATCGCTTCGCGCGTTTCCACTTCAAACGGGTGAGCCTTGGCTTGTTCCTGCTCTTGCAGATCCCGCTCATCTTCTGCTCGGGCATGCTCTACCTCGCGAAGTTCCCCACGTTCTATTCGCTGCCCATCATCATGGCGCTAGCGCTGGTGGTATGGGGCCTTTACTTCTGGATGCGCGGAAGAACGAGCAAGCGGGCAGGGAAGTGGTACTTGGTAGGCTCGCTGTGCATGGCGCTCGTGGTCGCGTGCCGCCCGCAGTTCCTTGTCTTCTCGCTTCTGGCCTTCCCGCTGTTCTGGCGCAAGTTCATCACTTCGCGCTATATCACTACACGAAAGGGTATGCGCGAGTTCGCTTGCCTGGTCTTGCCTTACATGATCGTTGCGCTCGGTGTCATGGCATACAATTACGCACGCTTCGGCTCTCCTACGAATTTCGGCGCGAACTACAACCTCACGCTCAACGACATGACGCAGCGCGGCACGGTGTTCGGGCGTTTCTTCCCGGCGCTCTTCGCCTACTTCCTGCAAACCCCCTCCACCGATGCCACCTTCCCCTGGCTGTTGCCTACGCCCTTCGATACCACCTATATCGGCCAGACGGTGAAAGAGGTCACGTTCGGCGGCATCTTTATGTGCTTGCCGGTCCTGTGGGTGCTTTTCTTCTCGAAGCGCCTGTTGAGCTTCCGCATTCGTCAGCACGAGACGCGAACCGTTGCGGGCGTGATCTTGCTCATGATCGTTGCTGGGTTCGTGGTCGCCTTGCTCGATGCGCAGATGGCGGGCATCCTGCAGCGCTACTATGCTGATTTCACGTTCCTATTCCTGGCGGCGGTGGTACTGCTGTGCTTCATAGCGAACGAAGCGATCGATCACCGTTCTGCCACCTATAAGGTTTGCCAGCACGTGCTCATAGCACTGGTAGCGATCAGCCTCTTCTACTCCATGCTCATGTGTTTCGTTCCTGAAACCGGGTGGCTTTCTGAGGCCTACCCGTGGGCCTACCAGAACCTCGTTGAGATGGTCGTCTTCTGGAGCTAGTCTACGCGCGCCGCTTCGCCACTGAAGTGCGAACGTGCAGCAGGAAAGACCTTCCGCTCCCGTTCGTTCTTTTGTTCGTTTAGTGTCTGTTCAATGGATAGACCGTCAATTCATTTGTCTTGCACGCGCACTCACCCCTTTTACCGAATTGATGCGGTTATGCCAAGAACGAACCCTTAGGTCTGGGGGTTCGTTGCTACAATGAAAAAGCGCATTTTTAGCGCAGCCTAAGTTGAGAGGAGAGGTATGTCACAGCTGACCGAAATTCGCTGGCATGCACGCGCTGGTCAAGGCGCGGTAACGGCAGCGAAGCTCGTTGCAGATACGGCAATGTTGCAGGGCAACTTCATCCAGGCAATGCCTGAGTATGGTCCTGAGCGTACGGGTGCACCCCTGAAGGCTTACACCCGCGTGTCGAGCGAGCCTATTGAAGTCCACAACAACATCTTGAACCCGGACATCGTCATCGTCTTGGACGATACGTTGCTCGCTTCGACCAATGTAACGGAAGGTATGCCCGAAGACGGCATCATCATCTTCAACACCACCATGACCCCCGCAGAAGCGCGCGCTGCAGTGAACGCTCCTGCTTCCATGCGTGTTGCTACCGTCGATGCAACTGGCATCGCACTGGCAACCATCAAGAAGGACATGCCGAACACTCCTATCGTTGGCGCGTTCGCTAAGGTTGCTGGCTTGTTCCCGATCGACCTCGTGAAAGAGCGTCTCGTCATCACGTTCGGCAAGAAATTCAGCCAAGAGATGATCGACGCGAACCTCGAGTCCGCCGATCGCGCATATGAGGAGGTGCAGGAATAATGGCAGAGCAGATCTCTTACAGTGGCACCGCTGGATTCGACTACGATGGCTTCGATAACTGGAAGCTCTCTGATTATCCCGAAGGCTATGTCTGCCCGAACCCTGGCACTTCGGTCAACTGCTACACCGGTGGCTGGCGCTCCATGCGTCCGATCTGGGATAGCGAGGCTTGCACCAACTGCATGCTCTGCTGGGTCTACTGCCCAGATTCATCCATCGAAGTCAAAGATGGCGAAATGACCGGCATCGACCTGTTCCACTGCAAGGGCTGCGGCGTTTGCGTGAACGAATGCAAGTTCGATGCGCTCACGCTCATCTCTGAGGCAGAAGCTCAGGCTCAAGAGAAGGAAGGGGAGTAAACCATGGCTGAAAAGAAACCATTCTCCGCTACCGGCAATCAGATGGTCGCTGAGGCTATCCGCCAGGCAAAGCCAGACGTTATGGCAGCCTATCCTATTACTCCTCAGACCACCATCGTCGAAACGTACGATAAATTCGTAGCAGATGGCCGCGTTCACACTGAATATGTTCCGGTCGAATCCGAGCATTCAGCACTCTCTGCTTGCATCGGCGCTTCTGCTGCAGGTGCACGTGTTGCAACCGCAACCAGCTCTCAGGGTCTGGCCTACATGTGGGAGGAACTCCACATCGCTTCCGGTATGCGTTGCCCTATCGTCATGGCTAACGCGAACCGCGCCATCTCTGCTCCTATCAACATCCATGGTGATCATTCCGACGTTATGGGTGCACGCGATACGGGCTGGATCATGTTCTTCGCCGAGACCGCTCAGGAAGCATACGACAACACGGTGATTGCATTCCGCGTTGCTGAAGATCCTAACGTGCTGCTTCCGGTCATCACCTCGCTCGATGGCTTCGTTACCACCCACGCCATGGACGTGTGCGTGATGGAAGACGACGAAACGGTCGAGAAGTTCGTGGGCGAATATAAGCCGCTCTATCCGCTGCTCGACACCGAGCATCCGGTCGGTCACGGCATGTTCTCTACGCTCGGTCCCGACTACATGAAGATGAAGTGTATCGAACGTAACGTCATCACCAATTCGATCGACATCATCGAAAAGCATGGCAAGGAGTGGGCGGAGATCACGGGTCGTCCGTTCGATCTCGTTGATGCTTGGGGTTGCGAAGATGCAGACTACATCGTGGTTTGCTTGGGCTCCAATGCAGGTAACGTTCGATTCGAGGCACGCAAGCTTCGCGAAGAGGGCAAGAAGGTCGGCGTTGTTCGTCCGCGCGTCTTCCGTCCGTTTCCTGAGAAGCAGATCGCAGAGGCATGCAAGAACGCAAAGGGCATCGCGGTCATCGACCGTAGCGATTCCTTCGGTTCGCCGTCTGCTCCGCTGGCACTTGAGGTGCGCAACGCACTCTATCGTGCTGGCTTGAACATTCCGGTTTCTGATTACATCGCAGGTCTTGGCGGTGCTGATATCACGCTCGACCAGATCAAGCAAGTTTATACCGAGCTTGAGCAGGGCGGCAACAGCTCGCTTACCTACCTGGGTGTCGAAGAATAAGAAAGGGGCACAAAATGGCTAATATCAAAGAATTATCTGCTCGCCCCGATGAGTTGGCTCCAGGTCATCGTCTTTGCGGCGGTTGCGGCGCATCTATGGCGGTTCGCCAGGTGCTCATGGGCTCTAACGATTACGACGTAGTATGCGCAAGCGCTACAGGTTGTTTGGAAGTTTCTACCACCATCTTCCCTGATAACGCATGGAACGTTCCGTTCATTCACAATGCGTTCGCGAATGCTGGCGCTACCATCTCTGGTGTTGAGGCTGCTTACAAGGGTCTCCAGCGTGCGGGCAAGATTCCGGCCGATCGCAAGATCAAGTTCGTTGCCTTCGGTGGCGACGGCGGTACGTACGACATCGGCCTTCAGTCTCTGTCCGGCGCGATGGAGCGCGGCCAGGATGTCGTGTATGTCTGCTACGATAACGGCGCGTACATGAACACCGGTATCCAGCGTTCGTCTGCTACACCGAAGGGCGCATGGGCAACCACCTCTGAGGTTGGCAAGGTTGAACAGGGTAAGACTCAGGTTCGCAAGGATCTCACCTCTATCATCGCTGCTCACGGTGTGCCTTACGTTGCTCAGGCAACGGTTGGCAACTGGCGCGACCTGGTCAACAAGGCTGAGAAGGCTATTGCGGTTGACGGTCCGGCATTCCTGAACATCCTCGCTCCGTGCCCACGCGGTTGGCGTATCGACTCGGGCGACACGGCTGAGATCTGCCGTCTGGCAGTGAACTCCAAGTTCTGGCCGCTGTTCGAGGTTGAGAACGGTGTGTGGAAGCTTACCCCGGTTCGCGAGAAGAACCTTATTCCGGTCACGGACTTCCTGAAGCCCCAGGGTCGTTTCAAGCACCTCTTCAAGCCCGGCAACGAGCACATCCTCGAAGAGATCCAGAACGATGTTGATAACTACTGGAAGTATCTCGAGGGTCGCGTTGAGGGCTCGAAGGACCTCACCAGCCCGATCGAGTAAGACTGGTGCCAGTCAGCTCAACATACTGAATCAGGTAGAACGGCCCGCATCTTGCGGGCCGTTCTTTATGTGTGTAGGTGCTAGGGGTCGGGTAATTTAACACACTGGAGTGTGTCAAATTACCCGACCCCTAGCACACACCCGAAGCCCTTATGAGAGCCTAGGGGCTATAGGACAAAACGAGAGGCTCGCATTGCTGCAGGCCTCTCGTTTTTAGCTTTTATGGTAAAAGATAAGTTTCGTAGCTTAAAGTTCAACGATGGTCTTCTGACCCTTTTCAGCGATGAGCGCTTTTGCGAAGGAAATCTCATAGACCACAACATTCTCGCCAAAGCCTTTCAGCATCATCTCGAAGCCAGGACGATGTGCAATGAGCGTGTCTTTGATCTCATCGATTGACCAATCGCTCTTTGAGACGGTGGCATTCTGCACACGAACCACTGGTCCAGGGCCTTGGGGAATCGTGGTGAAAGCCACGGTGTCGTTCGCTTCGAACTCCTTGACCTTGGGCGAGAGGGCTGAAGTAGGGAAGACGACTACGTTGCGCTTTTCATCGAAGTAGATGTCTACGATACGGACGTTCGGCAGGTCTTCGACCGAGCTTGCAAGCGCGATCAGGGAGGTGTTCTTCATTACCTCAGCGAGTTGTTCTTTTGGTTCCATGAGATCTCCTAACGATCGGTTTGTCTATTTGAAAATGATATCACCCTTGTAACATTTTCCACTCAGATGTCGAACGACCGGGTAGTTTGTCACCTTAAGGATAGATTCTGTGCGTTACGCGAGTTAACTTGCAGTGAGTATTGACGGTTGTGCCGTATTCGCTATAGTTTGGTAAAGCAAAATAAAATACATCTTCAGGGCAGGGTGAGATTCCCGACCGGCGGTAACAGTCCGCGACCCTTGTTGGGCGCAAGTTCAATAAGGCTGATTCGGTGCAATTCCGGAACCGACAGTATAGTCTGGATGGAAGAAGATCGATCGCAAAATCGTTTGCGCGCTATGCCCTGGAACGTTATGTTTCAGGGTTTTTTGTATGGCGGCAATTGCATATGCGCTTGCAAGTTCGCGACGCGCGATCATGTACGACACCTTCTTGTGTCAACAGCTCTGAAGGGCTCGGCCGATAGCGGCAGAGGAAAAGATCAGAGACGGTTGAGATAGGGAGGTGTTTTTGATGGGCGAGCATGATCAGGCGAATGCAGCTGACGAAGGCGCGCAGGACAAAAGCGAACACGAGCGCTATATGGCGCGTGCGCTTGAGCTGGCAGCGCGCGGTGCAGGCTGGGTCAATCCCAATCCAATGGTCGGAGCGGTCGTGGTCAAGGACGGTCGCATTATCGGCGAGGGTTGGCACACTGCCTATGGCAAACTTCATGCCGAACGCGAAGCACTCGCGCATTGTACGGAAGACCCATGTGGCGCAACCATCTATGTGACGCTCGAACCCTGCTGTCATTGGGGAAAGACGCCGCCTTGCACGGAAGCTATCATCGAGGCGGGCATCGCGCGCGTGGTGGTGGGTGCGCCTGATCCTAATCCGCTCGTGGCAGGCAAGGGCTTCGAGGTCCTGCGCGAGGCAGGTATCGAGGTCATTGAAGATGTGCTTTTGGACGAATGCCACGCGATCAACGAAGTATTCTTTCACTACATCCAAACTGGCTTGCCGCTGGTCATCGCTAAGTATGCGATGACGCTCGATGGCAAGATCGCGACCAGAACAGGCGCATCGCGCTGGATCACCTCTGAGGCCGCGCGTGCGAAGGTTCATGAGGATCGCCACCGGTATGCGGCGATCATGGTGGGCATCGGCACGGTGCTGGCGGATGATCCTGAACTCACAAGCCGCATTCCTAACAAAGAGACGAAGAGCCCCTTGCGCGTGGTGGTAGATTCTTCGGCGCGAACGCCCCTCACTTCGAAGCTCGTGCAAACAGCACGCGAGACCCCAACGCTGATCGCGGTAGCGGCGCAAGCTCCGCAAAAGCACATCACAGCGCTCGAGGGCGCAGGTTGCGAGGTGTTCGTTTCGCCGATGTGTGAGACGATGCAACCCACTGAACACGATCGTGTCGATCTTCCTGCATTGCTGGCATATCTCGGCAAAGAGAAAGCAATCGATTCGGTGATCGTCGAGGGTGGTGCAACGCTGCTGTGGTCATTTTTTTCCCAAGGTTTGGTCGACCGTGTGCAAGCTTATATCGCCCCAAAGATCTTCGGCGGCGTAGGTGCACCAAGCCCTGTTCAGGGGTTGGGGGTTGAAACGCCAGCGAATGCGATCCAGTGCAGTACGCCAACGATCACGCAACTTGGTCAAGACATCCTTCTCGAATGCGAGGTGCAGAAATGTTTACCGGAATAGTCGAGGCGGTGGGCACGGTGAAGGCCCTGCGCAAAGGCGCGCACAGCGCCATCATCACGGTCGAAGCGCCGCAGATCTTGGACGATGTTCACCTGGGGGACAGTATCGCAGTGAATGGAGTCTGCCTGACCGTTACGGCGTTCACCGCGCATACCTTCGATGCGGACATCATGCATGAAACACTCGATCGCTCGGATCTGGGTGCGCTCCATGCAGGCAGCAAGGTGAACGTTGAGCGCGCCTTGGCAGCCAACGGACGTTTCGGCGGTCATATCGTTTCAGGCCACATCGATGGTGTGGGCAAGATCACGCGCATCGAGACTGACGACAATGCGGTCTGGTTCACCATCGCGGCTGATCAGAGCATCCTTCGCCATGTGATCCTGAAAGGCTCGATCGCTATTGACGGTATCAGCCTCACGGTGGCGCGCCTCACAGATGACACATTCAGCGTCTCAGTGATTCCGCATACGCGCGCCGAAACGAATCTGGCGCAGAAATGCGTGGGTGATGAGGTCAACCTGGAAACCGATGTGATCGGCAAGTATGTGGACCGGCTGCTTTCCCTTGGTCCGCCAAGCAGTTTGTCGCCCGAGCACACGCAAGGGATCACCAAAGATTTTCTGCTGATGAATGGGTTTTAAAGAATACGTTAGTACGTTCGTTTGAGATAAGAAGGAGCAAGCATGTTCAAATTCAACACCATCGAAGAAGCACTCGAAGACCTGCGCCAAGGTAAGGTTGTCCTCTGCACCGACGATCCAGATCGTGAGAACGAGGGCGATTTCATCTGTGCGGCCGAGTTCGCCACCACCGAAAACGTGAACTTCATGGCGGTGCACGGCAAGGGCCTCATCTGCATGCCGATGAGCATCGATCTTTGCAAGAAGCTGCAGTTCCCGCAGATGGTCATCGAGAACACCGACAACCACGAAACGGCGTTCACGGTCTCGATCGACCACGTGGATACCACTACGGGCATTTCCGCTGAAGAGCGCGGTCTTACGGCGCGCAAGGTGGTCGACCAAGATGCGAAACCGACCGATTTTCGCAGGCCAGGGCATATGTTTCCGCTCATGGCAAAGCCGAACGGCGTGCTTGAGCGCAACGGCCACACGGAAGCGACGGTTGATCTCATGCGCCTGGCAGGCCTTCAAGAGTGCGGCCTCTGCTGTGAGATCATGCGCGATGATGGCACGATGATGCGCACGCCCGAGCTTATCGAGCTGGCGAAGAAGTTCGACCTGAAGTTCATTAGCATTAAGGCGCTGCAGGAATATCGCAAGAAGAACGAGAACCACGTCACCGAGATCGCCAACACGAATATGCCCACGAAATATGGCAACTTCCGTGCGCGGGTGTTCGTGAACAAGCTCAACGGCGAGCATCACGTTGCGTTGGTGAAGGGCGATATCGGCAATGGGGAAGACGTGCTCGTGCGCGTTCATTCCGAGTGCTTGACCGGCGATGCGTTCGGCTCGATGCGTTGCGATTGCGGCGATCAGCTTGCTCAAGCTATGCGCCAGGTGGAAGAAGAGGGTCGTGGCGTGGTGCTCTACATGCGCCAAGAAGGCCGCGGGATCGGCCTGGTGAACAAGCTGCGTGCCTACGAACTGCAGGATATGGGCATGGATACGCTTGAGGCGAATCTGGCGCTCGGTTTCGAAGGTGATATGCGCGAGTACTACATCGGCGCGCAGATCCTACGGAGCTTGGGCGTGAAGACGATGCGACTGCTCACGAACAATCCTGACAAGGTTTACCAGCTCAAAGATTTCGGGCTCGAGATCATCGATCGTGTGCCGATCCAGATTCCGGCGACCGAGCACGACCATTTCTACCTGAAGACCAAGCAGGAGAAGATGGGTCATCTTTTGAGCATCAATTAACCAGCGAATCAGGCAATTGTGCTTTTGAAAAACTAACAACGGTACCTAACAAACGAAAGGAAATCACATGAACACACTCGAAGGAAATCTCATTGCAAAGGGCCTCAAGATCGGCATCGTTGGTGCGCGCTTCAACGAATTCATCACCTCGAAGTTGATCTCGGGAGCGATGGATGCGCTCGTTCGTCACGACGTGAAAGAGGAAGACGTTGACGTAGCATGGGTGCCTGGCGCATTCGAGATTCCGTTGGTGGCAAAGAAGATGGCAGAGAGCGGCAAGTATGATGCAGTCATCTGCTTGGGCGCGGTCATCCGTGGTGCTACCTCGCATTATGATCTGGTCTGCAACGAAGCGGCGAAGGGCATCGCGCATGTTTCGCTGGATACGGGTGTACCGGTTATGTTCGGCATCGTTACCACGGACACCATCGAGCAAGCCATCGAGCGCGCAGGCACGAAGGCGGGCAACAAGGGCTTCGATTGCGCGACGGGTGCTATTGAGATGGTTAATCTTATTAAATCGATCTGACGATCGATTTAATGAATCGATGCTGCGAAGAAACGAGAACGAATTTACTCAAATCGATCTAACGATCGATTTTCGAATCGACGCTGCGAAGACACGAGAGCGGATCTTGAGTTTTCTACGCTTTCTTTCACGTACAAAGTACGCTCAATCGCGTATCGAGTTCAAGCTCTCGCTCTCGTGTCTTCTCGCTGACTTTACCAACTATGCGAGTTTAAAAAATGATAATAAAGTAAATTTGCTGAAGCACTGATAGGGGCGAAAAACAAGTGAGTTTTCAGCTTGTGTTAGGGCGATTTTGTATCATTATCAATGACGTGACTTAAGTGATTTAGTGGGACGGTATGAGCAAAGGGACGATATTCTTCGATTACGACGGCACGCTTCATGACAGCATGAAGCTCTATAGCCCTGCGCTCCGTAAAGCGTATGCGTGGCTTGTGGATCAAGGTATCGTCGAGCCGCAGGAGTTGCGCGATGAAGAGATCTGTCGTTGGCTCGGGTGGCAAGTCGAGGATATGTGGACCACCTTCGTTCCCGGCATCGATGAAACAACATGGCGTACTGCCGCGAAGATGGTCGCGGATGACATGAATGAGGGGCTGCATGCGGGGAGAGGTGCGCTTTTTCCAGGAGTGAAGAAGATGCTCGAGAATCTTCATGCGCACGGCTTCGAGCTTGCTTTCCTTTCGAATTGCGGTAGGCCCTATTGTGACAGTCACCTGCGTATTTTTGACATCGACCACCTGTTCAGTGCCACCTATTGTGCTGAGGAATTCGGCTTCATCCCGAAATGGCAGATCTATCGGCAGGTAGCGCCCCAGCATGCCGATCCGCAGGTGATGGTAGGGGATCGCTTTCACGATATCGAAGTGGCAACACGGGCAGGTATTCCTTCGATCGGTTGTGCATACGGTTACGGCGATCCATCCGAGCTTGAAGCTGCGACCATCACGGTCGATTCACCAGCCCAAATCCCTGCTGCAATCCAGCGTTTGATCTAGCGATCGTGCTCTTCCTGCGCTTCGATCACGCGTTCGAGCTGAATTTCGAATTGCTTTGCGGCAGCACGTGGGAACCACGCAGGCAAGAGCTCGTTTCTTGACAAGGTCTCAACGATCTGATCTTCGAACCCATCCAGTTTTCGCGCATCGAACCATGAGTAATCACGCACCAAAGCAAGTTGGGATGAAGGGTATTCCGAAAAAGGATGTGAGGTGTGGAAGAACGGCCTCGATCCAAAGTCAGATTCGCGTTGCGCACTGTAATAGAAGCCTCGACCGTTGTCGAAAAGCGGCGCCACTCCCACGAACTGCAGCGTTTCCGAATCGCGGATGAGTCCCAAGTTCATATCGTGCCGGTCGATGTTTGCCGTAAGAAAATCGCATACGATCATCTTGGCAAGTTGGCGCTCAATATCCGTTACTCCTAGCTCATTGCAAACTTCAATATATTCGGCATAGTTGTATGGCTCAGATTGCGGCCTACGAAAACAACTCATGACCTCACGCAAGGGAACGAGCTGCGTGTGTTCAGTGATGAAATTCTCGCAGACCGAATGAGGTTTCCCTTCGTACTTTTCGATCGAATACGTAACGAAATCTTGCGGCTCGAGCAGACGTTCATAAAGCTTACTGGCAAGCAGCTCGGCAAAAGGCTCGCGCTCTCCCTGGCCGCTTCCCTTGATAAGAAAGTTCTTGCCGCCGCGCTGCTCCCACCATTTAGGAAGCATGCCAGGCGTTCCGCTACCGGGTCCTTTTTCGTTAACGTTACCTACGTAAGGGTTATGAAAGTAATTGATCTCGTTCCAGTCGAGATCAGAACCTTCAGGTTTGAACCAATATTGATCGGTGAGGTTTTGCCCGAATGTTTGAAAGAGGAGTTCGGCAGGATCTTTGCAGCCTGTTTTGGCGAGTATCTCACGAAGACCAATGCGGTTTTCGGGAATATAGCGATCAGTGATCCAAGAGGTGAGCTGTGCTGCCGTTGGCTTGCCGATTCCTCTACAGGCTCCGATTGGGCTTGCGATCACGTGCTCGTCCGTCTCCACCTTTACAACGCGCTTTGACTCATTGTCGAACACGAAGTGCAAGACAGCATCATTCTTATTTATGAGCGTATAGGCCTGGATAAGATCGCGCCTCTTTTGCCCGTAGGGGGGTCGGCCTGAAACAGTTCCGCTAGCAAGGCGGGATCGAACGGACTCTTCGCTCACTGCCCAGGATTTGCCAAATTTCTGCGCTTCAAGATCACCGCTGTGAATGAGCGCTACCACACGGCGTTCGCTCACGCCAAGCAATCGGGCTGCTTCTGCGCTTGTTATATTAGGACCGTTCATATTCTCTTCCATAGACGGTAAGAATCAAGCAAGAAAAGTATACCGCATTCAGAATAGTTTCATAGTTCAATATTGGCGAAAAACTATTCCGAATGCGGAACAGTTTTGCAGAACTCGAACATGATACGTGTTCTGGCAGCAGAATAGTTGAAGCGTTTATTGAACTCTACCGCCAGCACTGATAGTTGTACTGCTCTGGCTGTTCGCTAGGTTCTTGTAAGCAGATAGTCGGCAGGTCGTACGGAATATCTTTGCCCGTGAAGAAGAAGCCCGCCTCGGCTAATTGGCTCGCTTCGCTCTGATAGTCGTCTGCTGAAGTTTGCGTGTAGGCGCGCTCTTCGTCGCTCAGCTGATCGCGTACTTTTGCCGGCACGCCCATTACAAGCGATCCATCAGGAATAACGGCCCCTTTGGTAACCACGGCACCTGCGCCCACAACACAGTTCTTGCCCACTACAGCGCCATCTAGAATGACTGAATTCATGCCGATGATCGTGTTGTCCTTCACGGTTGCGCCATGGATCGTGGCATTATGACCAACGGTCACGTTGTTGCCGATCGTGCAAGGGAAGTCATATTCAACATGTATCACGCAGTTGTCTTGGATGTTCGTGTTCGTTCCGATTACGATCGGTTCACGTTCGGCGCGCATAACCACACCGGGATAGACCGAGGAATGCTTGCCGATGGTGATGTCACCTAGAAGCGTGCAGTTGCGTGCTAGATAGCACTCTGGATCAAGTTTGACCGCATTGATTTCCATGTTCACTCCTTCAAGATCTCGCTCTTACTATTATATGCTCTACTGTCTGCAATCTTTGGTCACGCTGCAAGGCTCACTACGTAAAAAAGGACCCGCATGAAGCGAGTCCTTTAAGTAGCAGAAGGGGAGATTCAAGCTTCTTTCCCTTGCGCTTGCTTGTCAGCAATTTTCTCTGCTGGCTTAATCCTCCAGCAACTTTTCGACCGCAGCAAGCTTCACGCAGGTCACGAACACCTTCATGGCCTGGTCGAGCTCTTCGAGCGGCGGTAGGGTAGGAGCGATGCGGATGTTCGAGTCCGCGGGATCGTTCTTGTAAGGATACGTTGCGCCTGCGCCCGTCATGGTCACGCCTGCATCCTTTGCCAGCGAAACGATGCGCTTCGCCGTGCCTTCAGGAGCATCGAAGGAGATGAAGTAGCCACCACGCGGGTTGCTCCAGCTTCCGCAGCCTGTTCCCTCAAGCCCGTTGCTCAAGGTCTCGAGCACCAGCTCGAACTTCGGACGAATGATAGCGGCATGCTTTGCCATGTGCTCAGCGATGCCATCTGCGTCCTTCAAGAACTTGACGTGGCGCAGCTGGTTGATCTTGTCATGACCGATGGTCTGCACGCCCATGCGCGCCTTGATGTCCGCGATATTCTCAGGACTTGCTGCCATAGCCGAGATACCAGTTCCTGGAAGCGTGACCTTGGAAGTCGAACCGAACTTGAAGTAGCGATTCGGATTGCCTGCTTCAACACAAGCATCGGCAATATCGAGTAACTGATCCTGATCAGCCACATTGTCATAGAGGTGATGAACGGTATAGGCGTTATCCCAGAAGATGCGGAAATCGTCCGCTGCGGTGGGCATGGATGCCAGCTCTCGTACGACCTCATCGCTATACGTAACGCCGCCCGGATTAGAATACTTCGGCACGCACCAGATACCCTTCACAGAAGCATCATTCGCCACGAGCTCTTTGACCACTTCCATGTCGGGGCCATCTTCGTTCATGGGAACCGGGATCATCTTGATGCCGAATGCCTCGGTCACGCCGAAGTGGCGATCATAGCCCGGAACGGGGCAGAGGAACTTCACTTCTTCAAGCTGGCTCCAAGGGGTTGCGCCCAGCGTGCCGAACACCCAGCAGCGCATGACGGTGTCATACATGATGTTCAGGCTTGAGTTGCCGAATACGATAACATTGGCTGGATCGTCGTCGAGCATCGAAGCCATGAGCACCTTCGCTTCCTCGATGCCGTCCAAAATGCCGTAATTGCGCAGGTCAGTGCCAGCTTCATCAACACATTCGGTGGTCGAAGAAATGATATCGAGCATGGGCATGCTCAGATCCAACTGGTCTTTCGCGGGCTTGCCGCGAGCCATGTTGAGAGAAAGGTTGAGCGCGCAATATTCGTCGTATTCCTTTTGCAGCGCATCCTTGAGCGTCAAGAGTTCGTCTCGCGTCATTTCTTCGTAGGTGGACATACCTTTTCCTTTCGTATTGCGTCCCATATGCGGAATTTAACCGTATGAAACACTCATTATAGGGGATGCTTAGAGTATAATCCGCTGCGGCTATTTTCCCAAGAACAACCGGCGAAGGTGGCCAAAAGCAACGAATATAACTGAAGATAGAAACGAAAAGGGAGATGTATGGTTACTGGTGACTTTTGGGTATTGTTCGCAATGCTCCTTTATTTCATCGTGGTCGTGATCATCGGCTTCATCTATGCGAAGAAGTCGAATCGCTCGACCGAAGAATACTTCTTGGGCGGCCGAAGCCTCGGTCCCTGGCTCACGGCACTTTCCGCGGAAGCTTCCGATATGTCGGGCTATCTGCTCATGGGTCTACCTGGTCTTGCGTACTTCTGTGGTGCGAACGAAGCGGTCTGGACGGCCATCGGCTTGGCCATCGGCACCTACCTCAACTGGAAGTTCGTGGCGAAACGCCTGCGCAAGTATTCTGAGGTTGCCGGCAATGCCATCACCATCCCCGATTTCTTCTCGAATCGTTTCCATGATAAGAAGAACATCCTCATGACCATCGCGGCGGTCATTATCCTGCTGTTCTTCAGCATTTACGTGGGTTCATGCTTCGTGACCTGCGGCAAGCTCTTCGCAACGCTCTTCGGGCTTGATTACGCCACCATGATGGTGCTCGGCGCGCTCGTTGTGTTCCTCTATACGTTCGTGGGTGGTTATCTGGCGGTTTCCACTACCGACCTGATCCAGGGCTCGATCATGATCTGTGCGCTCGTGATCGTCTTCGTGGGCTCGGTCGCGCAGGCGGGCGGTGTCGAGAATACGGTCGCCTTCCTGAATTCACTGCCAGGCTTCTTGAACGGCACTCAGCAAGCAGTGCCGATCGTTGACACCAGTGGAAATCAGCTCATCGTCGATGGTCTGCCGGCGTTCGGCGAACCTACCGAGTATGGCATCATCGCCATCATCTCCTGCTTGGCATGGGGCCTTGGCTACTTCGGTATGCCGCAGGTGCTCGTGCGCTTCATGTCCGTCAAGAACTCCGACGAGATCAAGAAATCCCGCGTTATCGCAGTTGTCTGGGTTGTTATCTCGCTGTTCTGCGCGGTTGCGATCGGCTTGATCGGTCGTGCGGTGCTGCCTACTGAATTCCTCACGAATTCTGCGGCAGAGAACATCTTCATTGTGCTCGCGCAGATGATGCTTCCTTCCTTCATGTGCGGTCTTGTGGTCTCCGGTATCTTTGCGGCGGCCATGTCGTCCTCTTCGTCTTACCTGCTCATTTCAGGTTCGGCGGTCGCAGAGAATATCTTCCGCGGTCTGATCAAGAAGAACGCTACCGATGCGCAGGTCATGATCGTGGCGCGCATCACGCTCGTGGTGATCCTGCTCTTCGGTATCTTCATCGCTATCGACGAGAACTCGATCATCTTCCAGGTCGTTTCTTACGCCTGGGCGGGCTTCGGCGCGGCGTTCGGTCCGCTCATGCTGCTCTCGCTCTATTGGAAGCGTACGAACCTGCCAGGCGCGGTTGCAGGCATGCTCACGGGCGCGATCGGCGTTGTGGTGTGGCATGAACTTATCAAGCCGCTGGGCGGCATCTTCGGTGTCTACGAGTTGCTCCCGTGCTTCTTCCTGAGCTTGATCGTGATCGTTATCGTCTCCAAGCTCACAGCGGAGCCTTCGAAAGAGATCACAGACGAGTTCGATTCCTATCTGAAGGCAGATTGCTAACCTAAAAACCGTCTGTCGAAAAATTGCGCATTATTTTTGAGGGAAATACGAACGAAAAAACAACCCTGAGCAGTTCTCAGGGTTGTTCGTTTTTGGGAGCAGTTTGATAAAAACATGAACTGAACAGGTAAAACGCTAGTGTAAGAGCAGGGAAGAATCAGTGAAAAACATGGATACACGCGGGGGCGTGGTAGCTGTTGACAACAATCTTTTCCTCACCTATTATTCATTTGCTCGAAATTGCCGAAGAGGCATATTTGAGCAGGCAGCTTGAAAATTACACATGAGACAAGCGAAATTATGGAAGTGTACCAAAGCGGTCAAATGGGACGGGCTGTAAACCCGTTGGCTCAGCCTTCCAAGGTTCGAATCCTTGCACTTCCACCATTTTGCCCACATAGCTCAGCAGGTAGAGCACTTCGTTGGTAACGAAGAGGTCAGCAGTTCAAGTCTGCTTGTGGGCACCAGTATTTGGCGGTGTAGCTCAGGTGGTCAGAGCACACGGTTCATACCCGTGGCGTCACTGGTTCGAATCCAGTCACCGCTACCAAATTCACTCGCTTACAACCGTAAGCTTTGTAAATTCTCTTTAGACAACCTTAATAAGGAGGACAGAATGGCTAAAGAAAAGTTCGAGCGTACTAAGCCGCATGTTAACATCGGTACCATTGGTCACGTTGACCACGGCAAAACTACGCTGACTGCAGCAATTTCTAAGACCCTTTCTTCAAACGACGGTTCTCACGGCTCTGCAACTGCAGACTTCACCGCTTTTGAAGACATCGATAAAGCTCCTGAAGAGCGCGAGCGTGGTATTACCATCTCCATCGCTCACATCGAGTACGAAACCGACACCCGTCACTATGCACACGTTGACTGCCCGGGCCATGCCGACTACGTCAAGAACATGATCACCGGTGCTGCTCAGATGGACGGTGCGATCCTCGTTATCGCAGCAACCGACGGTCCTATGGCTCAGACTCGTGAGCACATCCTGCTCGCTCGTCAGGTTGGCGTTCCTTACATCGTCGTATTCCTCAACAAGTGCGACATGGTCGACGACGAAGAGCTCCTCGAGCTCGTTGAGATGGAAGTTCGCGAACTTCTCTCCTCTTATGAGTTCCCTGGAGACGACACCCCGATCATCCGCGGTTCTGCTCTTAAGGCTCTTGAAGGCGACGCTGCTTATCAGGACAAGATCTGGGAGCTTATGGATGCAGTTGATAGCTACATTCCTACTCCGGAGCGCGACGTTGACAAGCCCTTCCTCATGGCTGTTGAAGACACCATGACCATCACCGGTCGTGGCACCGTTGCTACTGGCCGTGTTGAGCGTGGCGTTCTCCACGTCAACGACGAACTCGAGATCGTTGGTATCAAGGACACCGAGAAGACAGTTTGCACGGGCATCGAGATGTTCCGCAAGCTCCTCGACGAGGCTCAGGCTGGCGACAATATCGGCTGCCTCCTCCGTGGTATCAAGCGCGAAGACATCGTTCGTGGTCAGGTTCTCTGCAAGCCCGGCTCTGTTACTCCTCACACGGAATTCGAGGGTCAGGTTTACATCCTTACCAAGGACGAAGGTGGCCGTCACACCCCATTCTTCGATGGCTATCGTCCTCAGTTCTACTTCCGCACCACCGACGTTACCGGTGTTGCACACCTTCCTGAAGGCACCGAAATGGTCATGCCTGGCGACAATGTTGAGCTCCGCGGCGAACTCATTCACCCGATCGCTATGGAAGAGGGCCTGCGCTTCGCTATCCGTGAAGGCGGTCGCACCGTTGGTTCCGGTCGTGTTACCAAGATCATCAAATAGCACGATCTAACCTAGATTGCTTGGCTGGACCCGCTCGATGCGGGTCCAGCTATCCGTAAGTTCATGTGTAAACACAAGCGCACGAATAGTAATTAAAGGAGAATTCATGCGTACTTTGGTCACTTTGGCATGCACCGAGTGCAAACGCCGCAACTATACGACCAAGAAAAACAAGCAGAATAATCCTGATCGTATTGAGTTCAAGAAGTATTGCAAGTGGTGCGGTCACCACACGATGCATAAGGAAACTCGTTAAGATTAGGCGCTAAATAGGCCAGTAGCTCCAATTGGTAGAGCGGCGGTCTCCAAAACCGCATGTTGGGGGTTCGAGTCCCTCCTGGCCTGCCAGCTTGTT
>CATYMO010000007.1:0-114668 GCA_958409415.1 uncultured Eggerthella sp.
GTTTGTCACCCCGCAACGTGGTATAAAGAAAGAGAGCAACGAATGGCAGCTCGTTCGAGCTAATTCGCATCAGGGGTCCACGTAGTGAGGAGACGATTATGACAGCGCTTGAGATCAAAGGTATGAAGATCGGTGAAGGCCTCCCGAAGACCATCATCTCGCTCATGGATCCTACGGTCGAGGAGACTATCGAAACGATCAAAGCTGGCATCGAGGTAGGTGTTGATGCCTTCGAATGGCGCGGCGATTTCGCAGCCGACCTGCACGACCCAGCGCAGATGGCCACCAACAGCAAGCTGATCGCTGCTGCCACGCCGAACAACCCGCTGCTCTTCACCATGCGCACCATAGAAGCTGGTGGACAAGCTACCCTACCCGTCGATGAATATGTAGCGCTGAACAAAGCGATCATCGAGGCTGGTGCGATCGATATGGTCGACATCGATATCGAATTGGGCGAAGAATCCACCATGGAACTGGTTGCCTTCGCAAAGGAGCACCAGGTGGCCACCGTTATCTCCTACCACAATTTCAGGGGCACCCCTTCAGTTGAATGGATGGTCGACCTCATGTGCCGCATGCATAACCTCGGTGCCGACATTCCCAAGATCGCCACCATGGCACTCTGCCCCGAAGACACCCTGCGCCTGTTGCAGGCAACCTACGAAGTGTCGAAGCTCCATCATGATGGCCCGCTGCTCACCATGGCCATGGGTCGCGACGGCTCCCTTTCGCGCTTGACCGGCGAGATGTATGGCTCTTCGCTCACCTTCTGCGCGCTCAAAGCAGCTTCTGCTCCTGGTCAGGTTGATGTGCGCCAGGCCAAACGCATCATGCAAGAGCTGCATGAGGTCATCTCCTAATAGTTGCGCTTCGCTAAAACGCTATTTCGTTATTCAGTGAGATCTTGAAGAGAGCTCTAGAGCAGTGCGCCTGACGAGGAAAAACGATACGCCACGCCATCAATGGTGTGGTTCCCCGTTACCATGACGCCATTATCCTGGAGGTAATACCACTTGCCCTTAACCTTCTGCCAGCCCGTGGTCATCGCACCAGAGCCCTTGAAGTAATACCAATAGCCTGAGATCTTTTGCCAGCCGGTCTTCATGGCGCCCGATCCGTTCAGGTAATACCAAACGTTATCCACGAGGGTAAAGCCCGTTGCCATCGCACCATTATCCTGGAGGTAATACCACTTGCCCTTAACCTTCTGCCAGCCCGTGGTCATCGCACCAGAGCCCTTGAAGTAATACCAATAGCCTGAGATCTTTTGCCAGCCGGTCTTCATGGCGCCCGATCCGTTCAGGTAATACCAAACGTTATCCACCTGGATGAATCCCGTTGCCATGGCGCCATCCTCTTTGAGGTAGTACCACTTGCCGCCCGTCTTGAGCCAACCGATGCTCATGGCACCCGAGCCTTTGAAGTGATACCACGTGCCTGAGATCTTCTGCCAGCCGGTCTTCATGGCGCCCGATCCGTTCAGGTAATACCAAACGTTGTTCACCTGGATGAATCCCGTTGCCATGGCGCCATCCTCTTTGAGGTAGTACCACTTGCCGCCCGACTTGAGCCAACCTGTCTTGTATTCGCCCGAAGTGGAAGTTGCGTAATACCAAACATGCTCGACCTGCACCCAACCAGTCTTGCCAGAGGTGAGCGCTCCCTTTGAGTCGAAGCAATAGAGCTTGCCGTCGATCTTCTGCCAGCCGGTCTTCATATCGCCGTTCTTCGCATCAAGGTAATAGCGCTTGGAGCCTTCGACCTTCCAGCCGGTAGCCATGGCGCCATCATCCTTGAAGAAATAGGTCTTATCGCCGATCTTCTGCCAGCCCGTAAGGTACTCAGCATCTGCACCGATGTAATACCAGGTCGATCCATCTTGCTGCCATCCCGTCGAAACGGTACCATTGCTGCCGATGTAGACCTTCTTGCCGTCCACCTCGACAAAGCAATTGGTGAGAGGTGTTGCGGAGCCTTCCGTACCCGGCTCACCGAAGTAATACTTCGTTCCACTGGCTGCCTCTTGCCAGCCCGTAAGCTTATAGGGCAAGCCGTCGCGATACGCACGTGCGCACGGTGCTTCGTTGTGTTCCTGGATGACGATCGTCTCATCGCCCTGCGCGTTCACCTTCACACCGCTTGAAGCAAGCTCGGCGACGAACGCCCCCTTGCCCCATTTTGCGAAGAGCGAAGCTTGATAGTGACGAGCGCCCTTCTCTTGGAATGCCTCGATCGTCTCATTGGACATGAGCGAGAACGGTCCTGTTTGCACCACGACAGCACGATCCTCACCGTTCGCGTCCTTCAGAATAGTGCGAAGATAGTCAACAGAGTTCGAGTTCACGCGCCCATGATGGCCCAGCTTGAGCAGATCGACCTTGCCGATCTGCGCCTTAAGAGCATCTTCGTCGCCCATGCGCTCTCCCGGAGCAACCAAGTTGTTGATGTCTCCCGACAAGAATGCGCTGCGGCCATTCGCTGCCGTAACCTTCACCCCATACGAGAAGTAATTCGCATCAGGGACCTTCGTGATCTGATAGCTCTCATCGCAATTGAGTATCTCTATCGTGGCGCTGCCAAGCTTGAAGACGGGCGAACCTTTGCGCGGGTCTTCAGTAGGGGTTGGGTCCTCTGCGGCGGTGATCGCTTTGCTCTTGGAGGCAACAGCGGCCGATTCGACAGGCGCCTTCGATGCTTGAGCGCTTGCTTGAGCATCGGTTGACGGCGCAGCGGACGAAGCGCCTGACTGAGCAGATGATTCTTGCACATCAGCTGAAGGTGACAAACTACCCGGTCGTTCGTCATCTTTCTTGGCGTCCTCGCTCGCCTCTTCCGAAGGTGACAAACTACCTGGTCGTTCGTCATCTACTGATGCGCGCGAAGCTGCAGATGAGGCATCGTCTAACGATGATGAACGACCCGTTGAAACGGGGTCGGGGTCGGTAGGATCAGGGTCAACGGGATCAGGGTCGACAGGATCGGGATCAGGATCAGGGTCGACGGGTTCTATGTAGGAAGGATCGAGGTGCTGGATGATACGGGCACCATATTCCTTCTGCGCCCACTCAGCCGCAGCGATCAGGCGGTCATAGACGAATCGATTATCCCAGAGCGCTGAGGAGTCGGTGATATAGCTGTCGTCGTAAACCGGCGTGTAGATGGTCTTGGGGTGGAAAGCATGGATGATCTGAGAAGCAGACCCGATATGATCGGAATGCGGGTGCGTGCCAATGTAGAAATCGAGGTTATCCTGCGTCACGCCGATCTTGCGCATATAGGCGATGACCTCATCTTCTTTGCCTTGACCAAAGGTCGTGCCCGGACGCACCGGATAACGGAAATCGGACCCGTCGGGCGCCTCTGAGTCTTCGGCAGAATCAACCACGCCGAAATGTCCATCGCACTCGACGATGATCGCATCCATATGATCGAATGGCAACACGTGGATACGCACGGTGCTCGATTCCGTCTGCCCGTTTTCAGCATGAGCAGTCGCCGGAACGAAGAGCACCAAGAGCAGTGCCATGAGAACAGCGACGAAGGTGGTGAACAGATTCGATTTCTTCTGATACGTAGACAACATTCTTCCTCGAAAAAACAACGACGATCGAACAATGAAGTAGTGCGTTTAAGGCGTGTTTGGAGGGAGTTCCTAGTTTACAAAATGAAAACAAATGCGCAAGCAAATCGCCTCTTTTCAGGCTTTGAGCGGTGTTCTTCGTTTGGGGATGGCAGGCTTGCCCGAGCGATTGTGAAGAATGAACGCATTCATCCAAATCGCATATCACAAGATTTCGACAATGATCCATCGAGCACGCGTGAATTCCTCCCTTTCACGTATCATTAGAGCCAGCGAACGGCGCGATGGACGCGCCGCATGAGGAGAGTCGATGAACCCCATTACCCAAGCAGCCGTGAAAGCCATCACAAAACTGCGGCCGAACATCCAAGATGGCTACTTGCGCCAGCGTGCTGCTGAAGATGCGAGCGCGCGACTCACCATCGCAAGCCCCCGCTGCCGCATCGACGACAAAGTGGTTGCCACCTCCGAAGGCGCAGAGATCCCCATCCGCGTGTTCACGCCGCTCGATATCGATTTTTCTCTGCGCAACGGATTGCACGTGAACGAAGACTTCGAGGGCACGATCCTCTTCTTCCATGGTGGAGGGTTCGCCAATGGCGATATCGATTTCTACACCGATACCTGCATGAAGATGGCGCTCAAGCTCAATAGGCGTGTAGTGTCGGTCGATTACCGCCGCTCACCCGAGTACAAGTTCCCTGTTGCACTCGTGGATTGCTACGAAGTTGCGCGCCAGCTCTTCGCCGGTGAACTCCTGGACGATGTCGACCCAGAGCATATCGTGCTTTTCGGCGATTCTGCTGGGGGCAACCTTGCTGCCTCCGTCTCGCTGCTTGCGCGTGAGCTGGGAGAATTCACCCCGCGAACGCAGATTCTGCTCTATCCGCTTGTCTATAACGATCACACACTAGCAAGCATGTTCGATTCAGTGCGCGAGAACGGCGAAGACTACATCCTCACGCGTGAAGACATCAATGGGTATGTCGATCTCTATCTGAGCTCGCCAGAAGATTTCTTCAACCCCTATTTCGCTCCGCTATTAGAAGAAGACCTTTCCCACCAACCGCGCACGCTCGTGGTAACCGCAGAATACTGTCCCCTGCGCGACGAAGGCGAGACCTACGCTGCCCGCCTCGAACTTGAAGGGAACGAGGTCGAATGCGTGCGCATGCTCAATGCGATCCACGGCTACTTCCTCTATCCGAGCGTGTTCGGCTTCGTGCGTGATACCTACAAGATCATCGAGAGCTTCCTCGACCACCAGCCCCTTCCGCAAGAAGATGATGCCACATGGCTCGCACTCCTTGGTACCGACTAGACAACGTGGGGAAATACTATTCTTCCCAAGCAGGGCGTGCAGGCCAGACGGTCTTTCGCTTCGCGGCGACCTTCGTGGACTCCATTAGCCCCGAAGCGCTCCAGCGTGCGCTCGACCGAAGCATCGCGCTCTTTCCTGGCTTCAACGTGAAACTGCGCAGCGGATTGTTCTGGCACTACCTCGAACCAGCCGATGAAGTCCCACAGGTAGAGCCCGAACGCTTGCCGATCTGCGCTGGGCTCCATGCCGATCTCAATAGCGTGCTCATGCGCGTGACCTACTTCCGCCACCGCATCAACTTGGAAGTCTCGCACATGATCTCGGATGGGCGCGGTACGCTCGAATTCTTCAAAACGCTGCTCAACGCCTATGTCGAAGAGCGCTACCATGCCACACCAGCCCTCCCGAGCGAGCCAGCATCCACGCCTGAACGACGCAACGAAGACAGCTACACGACCAACTACGAGCGCTCGAAAGCAGGTGCGACCGAATCGGAGAAGGTCTACCACTTGTTCGGTTGGAAGAACACCGCTGAACCCACGTTCATGGAATACCATCTTTCAGCAAGCGCGGTTCACAGCGCTGCGAAGGATATGGGCGTCAGCGTGACATCGCTCGTGATCGCAGCGGTCATCGTTGCTATCCGCGCCACGATGCCTCCCGCAAAGCGCGATCGCGCGATCCGCATGGATGTCCCGGTCGACCTGCGCGCGATCTTCGGATCGGAAACGCTGCGTAACTTCTTCGGGCTTGCGTTCGTCAGCTATACTCCCGGCAGCTCGGATGCCTCGCTCGAAGATATCGCACACCTCGTGCAAACGCAGCTCAAGACCGGCACCGAGCCAGAGGTGCTCAAGCGACGCATGAATCGCATGCTCAAGATCGAGAAGAATCCCTTCATCTCGCATGCCCCGCTCTTCTTGAAGGATGGTGCGCTCATGTTCGCAAACTGGATGGCGGCGCAAGAGGTCACCACTACGGTATCTAGCATCGGGCGCATCACGCTCGATCCCGCGACCGAACCCTACGTATCCGATATCAACGTCTCAACTTCGACCCACGGAATGAACTTCCTTTTCTGCACGTTCAAGGATGTGCTGAGTATCGTGGTCTCGAGCGTCTACGTGCGCCACGACGTGATGCGCAACTTCTGCCGCGTTTTCACCGACTTAGGGATCGAAGGGGTGATCAGCGTGAACAAGACCTCTGGTCAGGTGGATAGCGAACTCACCCAAGCTCACTTCGAACAGCTCTCCCGCCGCATCGCCGAAGAGCGCAGACAAGGGAGCAAACGATGAAGAACGCGCACGCAAACGACAAAAGGAGAAGGCCATGAGGCACTGCCCCTCCTGTCATATCGATTTCACGGGCGTGCTCGACCGCTGCCCTCTGTGTGGAAGCAAGCTCGAAGGAACGCCTGAGGGCATGATATTCCCCGAAAACGAGCTCGCGCGCACCAAGAAGCTTGCGAAGCGCTCTATGATCGCGCTCACGTTCGCCGCGCTCGGGCTCGTGGCGTTCCTCTGTGTGCGCACGCATGCATCAGCCCTAACTTGGATCGCTTCCTTTGCTGCGGTGATCGTGAACTACATCTTCATCCGCAACGTGGTCGTGCACTCCCCCAGCTTTCTTCGTATCATCGAGCGCTACTTCCTCGTGGTGATGGCGCTCGCGCTCTTGTTGCTGCTCGCAACGGGCGATAGCCGCCTGGCCACCTATGTCGTTCCCGCGCTCACGCTCGTTGCGCTTTTCTTCAACGGCGTGCTCGTGGCGGTGTTCCGCAATGGATTCGTGCAGGGTTACGCGAAGTATCTGCTGTTCAATTTCGTGCTCGGCATGGTGCCCCTCGTTCTGCTCGCAACAGGGCTGGTGAGCCAGCCGGCGCTCTCGATCGCGAGTGGCGTTGTTTCGGGATTGCTCTTGGTATTGCTGCTCGTGCTCACCCGCAAGCAGCTCTTCTCCGAGATGCAGAAGCTCTTCCATCGATGATGCAGCGGGGCAAGCGTACAAGCGAAAAACCACGCGCTCTTATGAAGCTCTCCTAGGAGCACGCGCTGTTTGCATCAGTGTGTCTTCACGCAAGGGCTCTTCTTGTGCGTCTTGCGCTTCGGATGCGCGATTGCGCGAACGTGGAGCGCGATCTTGCCTGTTCAAGCTTGAACGAATGCGCAAGTACTCCCAAACCAACAGCACGAAGAGCAGCGTCATCACGATCAAGTACCCGATCACCGCACCCGGCAACCCCGTGAAGATGACGAGCAGCGTAGGCACGAACAGCGAAAAACCGAGCGTGATGACGTAGAGCTTCGTCACGTCTTTCTGGCGACGCATGATTGTGATGGTCTGGTAGAGGAAATCGATCGCAGCGGTTACGCCACCAGCTGCCAGCATGATGTAGCTCAGTCCCCTGAACTGCTCGAAATCGATGCCATAGAGGAAGCTCATGATGGGGATACCGATCCATGCCATGATTCCGACATTCACCACGGTGAGTACGATGATGAGCACGAAGATGCCTAGGATGATCAGGTCGAAGCGACGGCGTTTCGCCGGATCGTTCCAAACGTTGGCCATGCGCACAAGAAGCGGCTTGTAGACCAGCTGCACGGTTAGCAAGATGCCCTGCGCTGGGAAATAGAGCGCATTGAAGTAGAGCTGATTATCGTAGGAGAGCGTGCCTTCCATCACGAACTTCGGCATGTTATCGATGACCGCATAGAGGAAGAGCGCCACGAAGAGCGGTGCGCAATTCTTGAAGAGCTGTCCGATCGAGGCTGCGCTCCATGAGCGTTCCTTCGGCGTCTCCAAGAGCGTGAGCGGGAAGGTGACCACCACAAAGGTTACCGCCGCAGCAACCGCCATGCCGATACAGGCGACGATCATATTGCGCGTGATGAGCAGCAGAATCGAGAACACAACGAGTGCCGCTACCGAACGAATGGCCTGTGAGATACCTGCCAGGTAGAGCTTATCGACCTGCTGGAGACGGCCTTCGTACACATCTGCCAGTCCGTCGACCATGCGGTAGAGATACACGCCGATCGAGATATAGAACATGGTGTTATCGTAGCCACGGATCTGGCAATAGATCGCCCCGACTGCCACCATGACCACGCAGGTGATCCAACGGTTGATCTGGTAATCCATGAACGTGTGCTTCTCGTTCACATCCGAGACCTGATAAGTGCGCACACCGAAATTCGCCAGGATCATGAGCAGCGTGCCGGTAACGAAAGCCATCGAGAACATGCCTGCCTGCTCGGCACCGACCAGTTGCGTGGCGATGATGGTGAGGATCGGGAAGACCATGCCCCAAGCACCCACACCAACCGTGTTCCAGATGAAATCACGCGTGGTGCGATGCGCAGCATATTCTTCCTTTTGATCGGAAAGCGAGCCTTCAGAGAGCGCACCCATCACGCGATCGAACCACTGATTCACCAAGCGCGCGATGAGATTCTGCTTATGCTTGCGCGGTTCCTTGCGCTGTCGCGGAGCTTCTTGCAGGCGTGGTTGCGGGGCGTGTTGTGGGCGATCTGTTGGTCGGCGATCATTCATCATATTCAAATAATCTCACTACTTGCACCGCTGATGCAATGCGATCGTGCGCTCTTTCAAATTCTCCAACATATCTTTACCTTGGCGTAAGAAAATGCGTGTCAAAGTGCCCGAACGCGGGATAATAGAGAGCGATATCCGAACGCGCGCAGGCGTGCAGCAGGACAGATATGCGCGATGTGGCAAGATGCATAAACAGCAAGATGCGCTACGCGGCGGACACGCGTTGCAAGACGTTCGATGCGGCAAGATACATAACAGCACAGATACCTACGATAAGGGGATAGACAACATGAATGAACTTCTTGGACGAGAGATCGCAGGGCTTCTCTTCGATGCCGATGGAACCCTGCTCGATACCCACGACTTGATCCTTTCGTCCATGCGTTACACGATCAACGAAGGATGCAACGAGAACTATTCCGATGCGGAGCTGATGCGCGGTGTCGGCACGCCACTGCCCGACCAGATGCTCGCCTTCGCGAATGGTGATGCGAAAAAAGCCGATGAGCTGGTCATAACCTATCGCGCGCACAACGATGCCATCCATGATGCTGGCATCCGTACCTTTCCCGATACGCGAGCAGCGCTCGAGCGCTTTCGCACCAGGGGCTTCACGATGGGCGTGGTCACCTCGAAGCGCCACGAACTAGCCAAGCGAGGACTGGAGCTTAGCGGCATTGCGGAGTTCTTCGACGTGCTGATTGCGCCCGATGATTGGCCCGAACACAAGCCTGCGCCAGGACCGATCCTGCGCGAATGCGAACTGCTCGGTCTCGACCCGCACGCATGCCTCTACATCGGCGATAGCCCCTACGATATCCAGGCGGGAAACCGCGCAGGCTGCCTGACGGTCGCAGCGCTCTGGGGTATGTTTCCCGCAGCAGCGCTCGAAGCGGAGAGCCCTGCGCTTACCTGCACGAACCTCAGCCAGTTGGCCGACCTGCTCGAACAAAAGACACGCTAAACGGAAGGACTTCAACAGATCGCCCGTTCGCCGGTGAACTAGAGCACCGCTTCAGCGCCGCGGTTGCCCCCTGCTTCAGCGGTCTGCGTGCGCTTCTTCGCAGCAACGAGTCCCACACAGAAGAAAGCAAGGGCGAAAAGCGCCATCACGCCGAGCGCGATGAAGAGCACGCTTACTTGCGCGCCTGCCGCACCCGTGCAAAGATCGGCAACGGCCTGACATGCCTGCGTGTACCAAAGACCTGGTAGCCAATGGGCGATGTCGCGCACCACCGGTTCCATGAGGCTGATCGAGAACCACGCACCGCCGAAGAACGATATCGCAAGACCGACGATGTTTCCTACCGAATTCGCTACCGCCGTATTGGCGCCGAGCATACCGAGCATAAATCCGATGGATGCGGGAATGAGCGAAAAGACGAGCACCACGAGCGCGATCGCCGCCATGCCGCCCGCCCCGAGCAGCGCGACTCCTTCAGGGAAGAAGAGCGCACCGAGCACGAGCACCCACGCAACCGAAGCGAGCGCAATGGCAAGGCAACTGAGCACCAGTTGCGCATTGAGCGATCGAAGCGGCAGCGGAGAAGCAAGGTTACGCTTGCGCACATCGCTGCGACCCATGCGGTAGAGCAGCACACCGATGCATACGGTGATGCCGGTGAAGAGCGGATACATACCCCACGTAAGGTAGAAGATGAGCTGGTCAAGAGGAGAGGCGGACTGTTCGCCCTCAAGCACGGTGCCCTGGGCCTGCTTCGATGCGAACGCGAGCGCATCTTGCGTGAGAGCACCAACATCCCCCGTTCCTTCGGAAAGTGCCAGCGTGTGGAGCAGCGAAGCATATTCGTTCACGACCTCATCCACGTATGCTCCCGAAAGCGAGGAGTAACTGAATATCGCTTCCATTTCAGGGATCTCTTCAGCGCTCTTCGCTGCGAGGAAACGCTCCTCATAGCCTTCGGGGATGATGAGCAGATAATCCACATGGCCCTTCGCGACCGCATCCTGAATAGCAACA
The DNA here is from genome assembly GCA_958409415.1 of uncultured Eggerthella sp. Lineage (GTDB taxonomy): Bacteria > Actinomycetota > Coriobacteriia > Coriobacteriales > Eggerthellaceae > Anaerotardibacter. The sequence continues at coordinate 10,447 of CATYMO010000007.1, forward strand.
CGGTCATCCGCTACCCAGGTCGCCTCCCCGCCTTCTGCGAGCGCTTCGGCAAGCGAATGCGAAATGGTGCTGTTGTCGCGGTCGATGATCGAATAAACATATTCTGCGCGCTCGAAATCGTCGCTTTGCCTATCGTCGAGCGGAACGGCAGAAAAAGCCAACACGACGCTCATGAAGCTCAAGCCCACCACATAGATAAGGGGAAAGACGAACGATGCGCGCATGATGCGCAGGGCGCACTTAAAGACTTGCATAGCGTTTCCTCCTCAGTGAACGAGTGGAGAGCGCGAAGAAGATGAGCGCCATCACCAGCAGGATCGCAAGATGCCCGAACGTTTGCGCATAGGTGTCGTAATACATGGTTGCGTAGAAGGCTTGGCATACTTGCACGACCGGATTGATCACATCCAACCAAGGAGCAGCTTGCGATACGGCATCGGCGAAGTCCATCGCAAAGGTACCATAGAGTCCCGCGAAGAGAGAAGCCACACACACGAGCCCTGCCACGATGCCGCCTTTCGCCTGGTCGGGCACTTTCGGGATAGCAGCGAGCGCACATCCGAGCGCTGTGGCGCAGAGCGAGGCAACGAGGCAGATGAGGATGCAGATGCCCACCCGATCCCCAAAGTCAACGCCACCGATCACCACGAGGAACGCGAAGAGCACGAGCAGGCTCGCGAACGAGAGCAACCAGCTCGCAAGCAGCGTGACGAAAGCGGTCTTGCCATGCGAAAGCGCACCGAGCGAACGACGTGCCGCAAGGGCAGACGCATTCGCGCGGATCTGCTGGAACCCGATGAGCCCGATGCTGGCACCGAAGAACGCCGCCATGCCGAAGAGGGCGAAGTAGTAGCGCAGCGATTCACGCGGGGTATTGTCGGTGACGCTTGCGCGCACAGTGGCTTCAACAGGGGCCATGAGCGTCTCGATGAATTCAGGGTTGGCAAGCGCTGCTGGATTCTTCTGCAAGGTCTCCTTGATCAGCGCCTCTTCGGCCACATAGCGGTCCATGATCATCATGAGGATGGAAGGCTCCACCTCATACGCTTCAGAAGCGCTGGTGGCTTTTGCGAGCACGGTTCGTACCTCGCCATCGGCATACTGCACATAGCCTGCATATTCATCATCGGTTCCCAAGCTCTCGCGCACGAGCGCGGCAGCTTCTTCAGGCGATGACACGTAGGTGATGTTGAAGAGCGCATCGTCGCCTTCGCCGAGCGCTTCCATGAAGGTAGCGAACGCCTGCGCGCCGAACGCCTCTTCGTCGAAGACGCTTCCAACCTGAGCGCCTACTTGAGCTGCTGATGCGATGTTCTCGAAGGAGAGAACGGTGTGCTCTTCGCCCTTCGCTTGCTCTTCATCGACCACGACCACATTCACCGAGACCGCTTCCGCACGCTCATCGAGCGCGCCGAGCATCATCACGAACAGTGAACCGAGCACGATCGGAAAGACGAGCGTCCAGATGAGCACGCCGGGTACTCGTACGAGCTGGAGCAATGAGTATTTGAAACTAGCCCACATAACCGCCCTCAATCACGTAGCTCGCGACCGGTGATCTCCAAGAACACATCGTTGAGCGTAGGCGGTTCAGCCCAAATGCGCCCAGGCTTGATGCGTGCTACCGAAAGAGTATCGAGCACATCGGCCACATTGTGCTCAGCGTTCTCGCACACCACTTCTAGCCGGCCGCTTTCGTACTCCACGCGCAGCGCATGCGGAAGCGACCGCAGCTTGATGAGCGCTGCTTCGGAAACGTCTGCTTCGATGATGATCTTCTCGCCTGCCGCAACAAGTGCCTTAAGTTCCTCGTTCGTGCCGCACGCGAGCGTGTGCCCTTTGTCCATGATCATGATGCGCGTGCAGATCTCTTCAACCTCTTCCATGTAGTGGCTGGTGTAGACGATGGTCGACCCTTCGGCATTCATCTGCTTGATGCCATCGAGGATCGACGCGCGGCTCTGCGGATCGACCGCCACGGTGGGTTCATCGAGGAAGATGAGCTCGGGACGATGCGCGATGCCGCAAGCAATATTGAGGCGGCGCAAAAGACCACCGGAGAGCTTCTTAGGACGCGCGCGGGCATAATCTTCAAGCCCGACGAATTCGATGGCGCGCTTCACCAACTGCTTGCGCTCTGCCGCATCTTGAACATACAGGCTGCAGAAATAATCGATGTTCTGCTGCACGCTCAGCTCTTCGAACACCGCGATATTCTGCGGCACGATGCCGATGCGCCGCTTCAGGTCGTAGCGCGTCTGCGTCATCGGCTGACCGAACAGGCAGATCTCGCCGCGATCGTAGGTGAGCAACTGCAAGATGCAATTGATGGCGGTCGTCTTTCCACTGCCGTTCGGCCCGAGCAAGCCGAAGATCTCACCCGGTGCGATCTCGAGCGTGAAGTGATCGAGCGCCACCGCGCTTCCGTAGCGTTTGACAAGGTCCTTGACGGATACGATCGGTTCCACGGGATTCCTCTTTCTTCCTACAAAAACGATAGCGCCTTCCTCACGCGAATAGGGCGCGCGGGCGCGGGACGTGCGAAGGAATGCTCATCTTGTGTAATAAAGCCACGTTCATCATATTCTCAAGCCGCAGCCCTTGAGAATATGACATTTGTCATCCATAGGAAGAATCCAAAGATGACCTGGTATTTTTTACAAAACTGAGAAGACCGCCACAAACGCTACAATAAGGACATGAGAAATTTCGTCGATGAAATAGTGCTTGCTCTTCTCTGTTGTTTGTTCTCGCTTCTTGCGAGCAAGAGCGAGATCGCCATCGTGGGATTGCTCGCCACCGTAGTACTGATCTGCATCTGCGCCTACGCGAACAAGCCCGTGCGGATAAGTGCTCAGATCCTTTTCTGTCTCTGCGCTATCATGGTCGGCGATATCTTCTTCTACCTGCCCGTAGTGGTCTATCTTGCCCTGCGCGAACGCTCGTGGCTCGTTCGCCTGATCTGGATCGCACCCCTTGTGGGCGTGATGGCCTTGAATGCTTCTGGCGTAACGGGGTCGTACGGCATCGGCCTGCAAGTGCGGGGGTCTCTTATTGCGGAAGGGCTTGCTGCGGCAGGGATAGCGGGTGCTTTTGAAGTGGTGATGAGCATCGAAGTGCTCTTGTGCGCGATCGCGGTCGTTCTTGCGGTGCGCAACTTGCGCGAGACGAGCGAGCGCGAAGCATACCGTTTCGCCTATGACGATCTGCGCGAAGGCTATCTTTCGCTCATGCAAGCTGCTGGGCAAAATACCGAAGAGGACAATGAGACCGCGCGGCTGATCGCGCATGAAGCAGAACGCTTCGCCGACTTGACCGAGCGCGAACTCAGCGTTGTTCGCCTCGTGGCGCAAGGGATGGACAATCGCGAGATCGCAAGCACGCTCTTTCTTTCCGAGGGGACCGTGCGCAATCACATCAGTTCGATCCTTTCCAAAAAGGCGCTCTCCAACCGCACGCAGATCGCGGTGCTCTACTACCGCGGCTAACAGACGCGAACAGGGAGCGTCCTCTCGCTTCACAAGGCGCAGGCTTCGCCGATTCGTCGTTCCCACAAACCTGATTGAGCTAGTATAGCGAGCATGGAAAAAACGACTCGAACAGACCACCACGTGAACACCGCACAAGCACACGGGAGCACCGAGGCGGCAGCGCCTGCGAAGAAGACCACGAAAAGGAGCATGCTCTGCTTCGTGCTGTTCGTTCTCCTTGGGTTTTCGCTCGGTTGTTCGGAGTTCGTGGTCATCGGCATCGAACCTGAGCTCGCCGAAAATTACCACTGCTCGATCGCGCGCATTGGAGAGCTGATCAGCCTCTTTGCGCTCGCTTACGCTATCGCGACCCCGCTGCTCTCGATCTTCACTGGATCGTTTCGGCGCTCGACCATTCTGGTGGTCTACCTTGCGATCTTCGTGGTGAGCAACTTCGTTTCCGCCACCGCACCCACCTATGAAGTACTGCTCATCTCGCGTATCGTGATGGGCGCGGTCTCTGGTCCGCTGCTTGCCGTTGCCACCACCTACGTGCCTGACTTGCTGGGCGCTCATCGTTCGTCGATCGGCATCTCGATCATCTATGCAGCCTTTTCGATCGCGCTCGTGCTCGCAACGAGCGCGGGACGCTTCATCGTCGAATACCTCACCTGGCAGGTAGCAATGGATGCCGCCTTCGTCTTCGCGCTCGTATCCGCCGTACTGCTCACGATCTTCGTGCCGCACGAAGCATCTCCGCACAAAGAAGGCTCCGCGCAAAAGCACTCCGCTCTCGCCTCCCTGCGTGAACAAGTGGTCCTCTTCAAGGAACCGCCCATCATCTTCGGCGTGCTCCTCTTCACCTTCGGCGTAGGAGCGGTCTACACCTTCTATGGCTACGTAGCCCCCTACCTCGAAACCTACCTCGGATTCCCGCCAGCGCAATCAGGCCTTATCCTGCTCGTCTTCGGCATCATCTGCATCGTGTCCGATCTGATCTCGGGCGTGGTGGATGTACGCGCGGGCATGAAGCCCATTCCTGCGATGCTGTTCGCACTCGCACTCGCCCTTTTTGCGCTCTGGCTCTGCAAGACGAATAGCGCACTTGCGCTTGTGCCCATCTTCCTTATTGCGCTGCTCATGTATAGCTTCTCGATCTCGTGCATCACGATGTTCATGGGCGTCGCACGCAAGCGCCATCCACGCGCGCTCGTACTTGCTGCCTCCATCGAGCCCACCTCGTTCAACATCGGCATCGCCTTCGGCACGCTCGTGGGAGGTCTTGTCGTGACCCACGCAGGACTTGGGGAAGTCGGTCTTGTTGGCGGCATATTGGGAGTGCTCTCGTGCCTCTGCGCAGCGATCGCGCGACGCTTCTGGCAGCGTATGCAGGATTCTTCGCCAGATCGCTCGTAGCCTTCTGTCGGTTCCGTTACAGAACAGCGAACGCTTGGCATCGGATCGGCCTGCATGGCCCCACGCTCCCTCTGCGCCCTCTATGATGTGTTCACCGATCACGGTGACAGAAACAGCGTGCACGGTAAGCCCGCGATCTGCGAAGGCTCCTTTGCTGAAGCAGCCTTTGCAGAAGCGAGCAAGGAACAGGTGGACTTTAGGGCAAGGAGGTCATCATGGATTTCAAAGAGAAGATCAAAGAGGCAGCTGAAGACGTAAAAGAAGGTCTGGAGAAGGGTGCCGACAAGATCGGCGACGCAGCGGAAACCCTCAAGGATAAAGTGGGCGAAGGCGCACATGCTGCGGCTGATCGCGCAAAAGAGGCTGGTCAAGCCACCGCAGATAAGGCAAAAGAGGCGGCAACGGCCGTCGGCGATCGTGCCAGCGAGGCAAAGGACGCTGTTGCCGACAAGATCAACGAAGCGAAGAAGTAGCATCCTTACGCAGACGCGGACGCGAAAGCAGATGCAGACGCAGACTCAGACGAGGCACAGAAACACCTTCATACAGCATGATTTGAACAGGCGGTCCGGAGGGGCTGCCTGTTCGTATGAGGAGCTTTAAGGAGGGCAGCTTGCAGTGCGCATTTTAGAGAGGAGCATGCTCTGCGGCGCGCATGGCCCCAAGCAGGCTCAAGACAGGTCTTTGCTATAATGTTCCCCGATCTTTTCTTGGACATTTTGTTCACAACCCTAAAAAAGGAGATGCCCATGCGCGTGCTCGTGGTGAATGCAGGAAGCTCTTCGCTCAAAAGCCAACTGATCGAAACCGATGGCAAGGTAACGCTGATGAAATGCCTTGCTGAAAAGGTTGGCACGCCAGGCGCATTCATGAACGTTTCGTTCGCCCCCGATTTCCAAAAGACCACCTATAACGTGGCTGATATGCCCGTGCAGGAATGTCTCGCAAAGCTGCTCGACATCCTCGTGGACGATCCCGAGTCTCCCATCAGCAGCCTTTCGCAGATCGATGCCATTGGCAACCGTGTGGTGGCCGGCGGCGAATACTTCACGCGCTCGGTCATCATCGATGAAGCCGTGCGCGAGAAGCTTGCCATCTGCGAAGAGCTCGCACCGCTCCACAACCCTCCCGCCGATGCCTGCATCGACCTCATGCGCGAGCTCATGCCGAACACGCCACAGGTTGCGGTCTTCGACACCGCATTCCACGCGACCATGCCAGCGAAAGCCTACATGTATCCCCTGCCGCGTGAATACTACGAGAAGTACCGCATTCGTCGCTATGGCGCACACGGAACGAGCCATCGTTATGCCGCGCAACAAGCTGCGAACCTGCTTGGCCGGCCCCTGCGCGACCTGGGCCTTATCACCTGCCATCTGGGCAACGGCGGCTCGATCACAGCGGTGAACCACGGCAAATCGATCGACACCTCCATGGGCTTCACCCCGCTCGAAGGATTAATGATGGGCACGCGCTCAGGTTCCATCGATCCGGCTATCGTTACGTACCTCATGCGCCGCGAGCACAAATCCTTCGACGAGATGGATGCGATCCTGAACAAGGAGAGCGGCATCTTGGGTGTATCGGGCGTATCGGCTGACATGCGCGATGTGCTTGCCGCTGCGGCAGCGGGCAACGAACTTGCCGATCTTGCGATCGATATGTATGTTTACCGCATTCAGAAGGCCATCGGCGGCTACTACGCCGCCATGACGCGCACCGATGCGGTGGTCATGACCGCAGGCATTGGCGAGAACTCCGCTGAGCTGCGCGAACGCATCTTCGCGGGCCTTGCTCACATGGGCATGATCCTCGACCACGAACGCAACGACGTTACCGGTCAGATCGGCGTGAACCGTATCATCTCGATCGACGATAGCCCGATCAAGATCTGCGTGGTCACCACCGATGAAGAGGTACGTATCGCACGCGAGACCGATAATCTCGTCGGACAACTGCACGAATAGAAGCGCCTCCCCTCCTTCACAGGAAAAGAGCGCTCGCGAGCGTCGTACGTCCTTTCAAATACTGAATAAGAACCTCCACCCATCTATCGCGCTAAAGTCAAAAGCACGCGCGATAATAAAACGAGCATAAGAGCGCGAGGAAGGAATCTAATGAACGACACCGCATCCCTTTTCGACACCGAAGCACTGCTTTCCGACGGGATCAAATCGACTCCTCCTTCCTTCGTTCGCAGCATCCTCAAAGCAGCATCCGACCCAAATGTGACCTCGTTCGCAGGTGGATTGCCCAATCCCATCTCGTTTCCCGAAGACGAACTTTTGAAATCGATGGAGCGCGTGGTGGCCGAACAAGGCCCGAACGCCTTCCAGTATTCCTCGACCGCAGGCATCGATGAGCTCCGTCAATGGGTCGCCGATCGTTACAACAAGCGCTTCGGCACCGATTACGTGCTCGACGATGTGCTCATCACCACCGGCTCGCAGCAGATCCTCGACCTGCTCGGCAAGGTGCTGCTCGACAAGGGCGATGGCGTGATCGTGGAGAACCCCACCTACCTTGCTGCCATCCAGGCCTTCGCGCTTCAGCAACCGGTATTCCGCGGGGTCGAGCTCACGAGCGAAGGGCTCAACATCGACGAGCTGAACGCGGCGCTCGATGCGGGTGCGAAGATGATCTACCTTATCCCGAACTTCCAGAATCCCACGGGCCTCACCTATACGGCTGAGAACCGCGAGCAGGTGCGCGAGGCCCTCTCGAAGCACAACATCGTGGTAGTTGAAGACGACCCGTATGGCGAATTGCGCTTCGAAGGTGAATCGCTACCCTATATCGGTGCGACGAATCATCCCCACGGCGTGGTCATGGGATCCTTCTCCAAGACCGTCACGCCCGGTTTCCGCATGGGATACCTGCTCACGAAAGATCACGACCTCCTGCGCAACATATCAACGGCAAAAGAGGCCGCTGACCTGCACACTAATGTGTTCGCACAGTACGTTATCTATGACTACCTCATGCACAATGAGCTCGACGAGCACCTTACCAAGATCCGCGAGCTCTATCGCAGCCAAGCGGGTGCCATGGTCGATGCCATGAAAGAGTTCTTCCCCGATGGGGTCGAATTCACCATCCCTGAAGGCGGCATGTTCCTCTGGGTAACGCTTCCTGAAGGTGTCTTCGCGATGGACCTGTTCGACAAGGCACTCGAGCAAAACGTCGCCTTCGTTCCTGGCGATCCGTTCTACGCAGAAGGCGGCAAGCGCTCCACACTGCGCCTGAACTTCACGAACGCCGACGAAGAGACCATCCGCTCGGGCATCAAGCGCCTTGCTGAAGTGATCGAAGCCGAGCTCGCCTAGCTGCTCCTCCATCGTGCTCGCCCCCATGAGCCTACTTGAAATTAGAACATATGTTCGTTTATGTGCTATACTGGGCGCGTGGGCGAAACATCAAGAACATACTGTTGCATCGATTTGAAGAGCTTCTACGCCAGCGTAGAATGCGTTGACCGCAAGTGGGATCCGTTCGAGAAAAACCTCGTGGTCGCCGATCCTGAACGCACCGAGAAGACCATCTGTCTGGCCGTCTCCCCCGCCATGAAAGCACTTGGAGTTCCGGGGCGTTGTCGCGTGTTCGAGATCCCTGAAGGCATCGAGTACTTCATGGCGAAGCCGCGCATGCGCCTCTACATGGAGGTTTCGGCAAAGATCGTTTCGATCTACTTGCGCTTCGTGAGCGCTGCTGACCTGCACGTCTATTCGATCGACGAATGCTTCATCGACCTTACGCCCTATCTTTCTCTCTACAAGACCAGCGCGAAAGCCCTCGTTGGTCGCATGCGCGCTGCGGTCTATGAGGAAACGGGCATCACAGCCACTGCCGGCATCGGTCCAAACCTCTTCTTGGCAAAAGTGGCGCTCGATATTACTGCGAAGCACTGCAAAGACGGCATTGGCGTGCTGGACGAAGAGAGCTTCAAGCAGCACATCTGGCATCACCGTCCCATCACCGACATCTGGCAGATCGGACGCGGTATCGCCACGCGGCTCGCGCGCTTTGGCATTCGCGATCTTGAAGGGGTGGCCCACGCCGATATCGATCTGCTCTACCGAGAGTTCGGCGTGAATGCGGAATATCTGATCGACCACGCTTGGGGGCTTGAGCCCTGCACGATCGCCGAGATCAAGGCCTACGAACCTGAGAGCACCTCATTCGGCAACGGTCAGGTGCTCCCGTGCGACTACACCTTCGATGAAGCACGCATGGTGCTGCGCGAGATGGTCGACGAAACTGCACTGGAGCTCGTGGACAAGCAAGTGGTCACAAGCTCCGTGCACCTCTACATTGGCTATAAGAAAGAGGATGGAGAGAAGCGCTCCCAAGAAAACAGCAGTCTGACTTCGAAAGAGCGCACTGAGGCGAGCGAAGGCATACGTGGCGGATCGCACACGAGCGTAAGCCACAAGCTTGGCTTTTCGACCAATTCCTTCAAAGAACTCCTGCACATATTCGACGAGCTGTACTGCCAGCGCGTGCGGCACGATTTGCCCATTCGGCGCATCAACATCAGCTGCGGAAATCTCGAGCCCGAAGAATACGCCACGCACACGCTCTTCAGCGACATCGAAGCCGAGGAAGAAGAACGCGCACAACAGGACGCGCTGCTTGCGATAAAGCAGAGATTCGGCAAGGGCGCGGTCATGCGCGGTACTTCGTACAAGGAAAAAGCACGCGGACTTGAGCGCACGCATCTCGTAGGAGGACATAATGCCTAACGAACTGCCCTATAGCGCACGCAACAGCGCTCACCCGGAACGCTATATCTTAGGCAAGCCCCACCCCGATCGCGCGCGCCAGTTCAAGCCTTTCGCCGCCTTGCGCGGTTATGAAGAACTGATCGAGCGCGTTATGGCAGAAGCAAACGAGCCCCACGATTTCGCGGAACTCGAAGAATCTTGCTAAAGGCGACAAACTGCCCGGTAGTTTGTCATCAATCGTGCTTGCGTGAGCGCATGAGGTAGAAGCCTAACAGCACCAGTGCAACAAGCGCGGTAGCTCCTGAGACCCAAGCGATGATCGGCACACCATCACCTGTCTTTGCGAGATTATCTGCCTCATAGAGGCTATCCCGATAGTCTGCAAGCGCTTGGTTGGCTTGCTCCTTGCTTACGGGGTTCGCGAGCATCTCGTCGGTAACATCAAGCTCGCCGCGATCGACCTCATTGCCCAAGAAGTCATCTTTGGATTCATCGTCGTCGGTCACGCCATCAGGCAAGGTGGAGGTGATGTCATCCTTGTCGAAAGTATCATCGGAAGGAAGATCGGGCGAAGGCGTGCCAGCACCATTATCTCCACTACCAGCATCCCCGCTACCTGCATCGCCCTCATCTGCTGGCGGAATGATACCATCGGGCACTTCAAGTTCATCAGGGAGCGTTGATGAAGTGGGGGTATAGAGCACGTTGATCACGTTGTTATCCGGATCGGTGCCCAGGCGAATCTCAGCCGGATAGGTATCGATCACATACATATCATCGAGCTTGTATTCATAGGCATCACCTTCAACGAGTTTGTCAAAACGCTGGTTTTCGAACGTCTCTGAACCCATCTTGATGAATTCAACATCATCGGGTGCCAGTGCTTCCGACCAGGTATCAGCAGCAAGATCAGCGCCGGTCATCACGTAGTAATTAACCGTGTATTCGCTGCTCCACTTCTTGATATAGATCAGATCGAAGGTGTTCTTGTTCGGGTCGGTCGTAACCGTAAGATTCAGCGGCCAACCGTCGAAGAAGAAATGCCCGGGAATATCGACAACATAATTCCAGGCATTGAGCACATCGCCTTCTTTCATACCCGTGAGGACGCGTGTTCCCAGCACGCGACGACCCATTTCGTCAATGACCGCATCTGGTTCGTCATCGTAGTTCATGTATTCAAGATAACGAATGGTGACCATGCAATCATCACTGGGCGTGGTAGCTGCGGGGTTATCCTGCGCATTCTGCTCGTTTTCCTTTTCGAGCGTTGCGATGTTAGCATCGTTCAGATTGCCCGTAGCGGTAAGGTCCTGTTCACCTTGCTGCTCGTTCGCAGCGCGCTCTTCTATGATCGCTTCGACCTCTTCGATCGCTTGGTCACGCTGAGCAGCAACATCTTCGATCACCTCGAGCGTTTCCGCGGATTCGGTATTTTCCGCCGAAGCCAAGAGCGGGCTTGAAAAAGCAAAGCAGACCGAAAGAGCGACGGCGCTGATCGCAAGAAGCGATGCGACGATGAACGAATGCTTATACGTTCTTATTACTTCACGAATCATATCTCATACTCCTTTCGGAGCTCTTACACACCAATAATGATGTGACAAACAGTACTATCTTTGTTTTGCGTTCGTTGCATGAATCGCAAAACGTGGCGAACATGTTATAGAGCGGACATAAAGAGTACAAGTGCCGTAAGAAAACTCGCAATCTCTCCATGTTTTGTACGCAAGATGCAGACAAAACAAAAAGCATTGCGCGTTCACCTACAACGAACGATGAAGCACACGAGATATGACGAAGCGCTGCGTTTAGCCGAGCCCGAACCACAGCGCGAACTTCGGCGCATAGCCCATCACGAAGATGATCCCGATCAGGATCGGCACGCCGAACGTGAGCCAATAGCGTGACCAGCGCGGGAATTTGATGCCTTCGCCAACATCGGCAGCTTTAAGGAAATTATCCCAACCCCACCCACTGCGCGTGACACAGAAGATCACATAGAGCAAACTACCCAGTGGCAACAGGTTGTTGGATACGATGAAGTCTTCGATCGACTGGATATCGCCAATGCCCGGAATCTCCACACCCGACCACACATTGAAGCCGAGCGCACACGGAATGCTCAAAATCGTCACAAGCAAGGCGGTGCGGGCGATCGCTTGCGAGCGCGATACGTTCCAGCGTTCCATCGTGAACGTGATGAGACACTCGAACACCGCGATGATGGTCGAGAGCGCAGCGAAGCTCATGAACACGAAGAACAGCGTTCCCCATACCTGACCGAAGGGCATCTGCTCGAATACGTTTGGCAAGGTAACGAACACGAGCGCTGGGCCCTGATCGGGTGCGACCGCGAACGCAAAGCACGCAGGAAAGATGATGAGGCCCGCCACGATCGCCACGAACGTATCAAGACCACAGATGCGCAGCGCTTCACCCGTGAGTGCGCGATCGTTGCCAATGCGCGAACCGAACACCTCCATGGCGCCAATGCCGAGCGAGAGCGTGAAGAACGCCTGACCCATGGCCGCATATACCACTTCACCGAAGTGCCCGATGCCACCGCCGAACATCTTCTCGAAATCGGGAATGAGGTAGAATTCGAGGCCTGCCCCTGCCCCCGGCAGCGTGACCGAGCGAAACACGAGCGCCACCATCACGAACAGCAAGCAGATCATCATGATCTTCGTGATGCGCTCGACGCCCTTCTGCAGACCGAGACTGCACACAAGAAACCCGATCACGATGACCGCGAGCATCCAGCCGAGCATTTCGGTAGGACTGCCGAGCATCGCAGAGAACACGCCTGCGACCCCTTCGACGCTTTGACCGACGAACTCGCCGGTAGCCATCTTCGCCATGTAGGCGAGCATCCAGCCGCACACAACGGTGTAGAACATCATCAAGATCATGCAGCCGATATACGACCACCAGCTGAACCAGTTCCATTTGCCTGAAGGCTGTAAGCGTTCGAAAGCACGCGCGCAACTGCGCTGGCTCGCGCGGCCGATCGCGAATTCCATGATCATGACCGGCAGACCGAGGATCACAAGGAAGATCAAATAGAGCAGGATGAAAGCTGCGCCACCATATTCGCCAGCAATATAGGGAAAACGCCAAACGTTACCCAGTCCGATCGCGCATCCAGCGCTGATGAGAATGAAGCCAAGACGCGAAGCGAAGTGCTCACGTCCCCCGTTTGAGGGAGCAGTGCCTTGAGATTCTTTGATTGTCATGGGCATCCTTTGACGCAGGGAACCGACGCGCAAGATTGCGCAGTACGATTGTGCGCGAAAATACGCTTGCCCGCTCGAAGAATTCGCTCGTTGGCTAGTTAACCCATTTCTTCAGCATGCGAACGAGCGTTTCGATCTCGAGCGGCTTCGACATATGATCGTTCATGCCAGCACTGCGCGCATGGCGCACGTCTTCGGCGAACGCGTCGGCTGAAAGCGCAACGATCGGGATCTGACCCATATCGGGGCGTTTATCGGCTTGAGCGCGAATGGCCGCAGCTGCTTCATGGCCGTTCATGACCGGCATCTGGATATCCATGAGCACGATGTCGTAATAGCCTGGTTCATGCTCGAGCAACATATCGAGCGCGAGCTTGCCGTTCTCGGCATGCTCGACGGCCGCGCCCGTCATCTCGACCAGCTCACGGGCGATCTCGGCTGCCATGGGGTTGTCTTCCGTGAGCAGAACGCGCTTACCCTGGAACGCAAGTTCTTCAAGCATCGCCTTCTCGTCGATCACGCTCTTCATCTCGCCCACGAGCAGCTCTTTCATCACCTGCACCAAACGAGAGCGGAACAGCGGCTTGGAGATGAAGGCATCAACGCCTACCTGACGTGCCTCTTGCTCGATCATCGACCAGTCGTAAGCGGAAAGGATGATGATCGGCACTGCCTCATTCGTTGCCTCACGAATATGCTTGGCGGCTTCAAGACCGCTCATGCCTGGCATGCGCCAATCAAGGATGACCACGCGATACGGATCGTTATCGAGCCTGTTTCTGACCGCTTCGATGCCTGCCGGACCAGAGAGGCGGAATTCGGACTTCATGCCAATATCATCGAGCAGGATGCAGGCACCTTTGCAGGCAACTTCATCGTCGTCGACGACCAGGACAGGGATTCCTTCAAGATCGCTCAGGTCTTCCTGTTCGGCATCGCGCAATTTCATGTGGACCATAACAGTGAAGGTGGTGCCTTCGCCCTCTTTCGATTCGACATCGATCGTGCCGCTCATAAGGCTGACCACGCTCTTTACGATGGCCATGCCAAGGCCTGTGCCTTCGACCTTCGTGGTGCGCGAATCGTTCGCGCGAGAGAAAGGCTCGAACAGGCGCTTCATGAATTCTTCGCTCATGCCGCATCCGGTGTCGCTGAACTCGAACTCGTAGCACGCACTGGACTGGATCGAGCTCGGGAGCTCGGTGATGCGCAGCCCGATGGTGCCACCCTCTGGCGTGAACTTGACCGAGTTGCCCATGATGTTCACGAACACCTGCTGCAAACGGGTGGGATCGCCCAGAACATGCTCGTGCTTGATATCAATAAGCTCGACTTTGAGCTCTTGGTGCTTGGCTGCGATCTGGGGGTTCATCATAGTGATGAGGTTCTCGATCGACTCGGAGAGGTCGAAGGGCTCTTCTGCCAGATCGATCGAGCCTGATTCGATCTTAGCCATATCGAGCACTTCGTTGATCAGACCAAGCAGATGACGTGAAGCCGACGTGATGTTCGTAAGGCATTCACGCACGCGCTCGGGATCATTGACGTGCATGCCCGCGATGGCGGTAAGGCCCATGATGGAGTTCATAGGAGTGCGGATATCATGCGACATCGAATTGAGGAAGTCGCTCTTAGCCTGCGAAGCTTGCTCAGCTGCTTTGAAGGCGTCTTCGAGTGCGATATGCGCACGCAGCTCTTCAGCCTTCGCATCCGTAACGTCTTGGATAGCCACGAGCACGCTGGTCGGCTTGCCTTGCGCATCGCGTGCAAGACAGAGGATCGAGGCCTGATACCAGCACGGATTCTCTCGATCGTTCGTACGCCATTCCTCCTGGATGAAGCGTACGCCTGGAGTGAGAATGCTGGCGATATTGTCCTTGTCGAATTTCTCGTGAGCATCAGTTGAAAGCGAATTCTTATCGATGATCTTGTCGAAGAACTGACGCAGGTCGGACGCATTGCCCCGCGGCGGGATGCTCTTCTGCTGGCTATCGTTCTTCAAGAATTCATAGGTGTGCTTTTCGAGATCGACCGTGAAAAGGCTATCGAACAGATTGGTCGAGGCGTCGATGATGCGCGTAGCTTCCTGGCGCTCGAGCAAGAGCTCTTGGTTCTCACGACGAGCTTGCATGGTAAGCACCACGATCACCACGATCGCCGCAAGGAGCACGCCTCCTACCAGGATGAAGCCTGAGGTGTTCGCACGAAGGAGCATTTCATTGGTGATGCTTGCGGGGAACGAACGCACGAGCATCCAATCGAAATCGGGGAGTTTCGTGACGAACGTATTGCCGGTGCCTTCAGAGGTGTCGTACGTGAAGCTGACCGTATTGCCCTCTGCGATATCATCATCGAGCACCGCAAGCTGCTCTTCGTCAAGACCACGGGCGATGAATATCTCATCGATGTTGCGGGCATCTGGCTTCACCGAACCCGCCATCGCTACCATCGTGCCATTGCGCTCACAGAGATAGGTGGGGGTGGATTGTCCGTAGAACTCGGTGGTCATAACTTCCGTAAGCGATTCTTCACGGAGCACCGAAGCCATGATGCCGATCACTTCATTGTCCAAGATGACCGGCGCATAGAAGACGACAGCGTTTTGGCCATCGAAGATCGTGCTATCGACATAGCACATACCGCTCTTGCCCTGCACGCCTTCGATATAGTATTCACGGTCGGTCGCATCAGCAGTGGTACCATCGTTGTTGTATGCCGTGCCCTGCGCATCGATGAAGAAAGTATGATCGAACTGGGCATTATCGAGAATGTTCGCCGCAGTGCGCGGATTGAAGCCATCGTCGCTGATCGCATCTCCATACACCACGGCTGCAGTCTGCACGCTCTGCAGCGAAGAGGAGAACGTGTCGTTCACGCGACGCACCGTTTGATTGGTGGAAGTTTCGAGGTACTGCGTATTCTGGTCGATGATGCGCTGAGTGTTCACGTTCATGAAAACAACGAGCGCAACGACCACGACCACGACAGCGGCGCAGACGGTAATGATGAGATTGCGCGTCTTATTCTTTGGTTTTGTGCTTTCCATGGGAAACCCTATCTTATGAAAATATATGGCATATATGCAGCTCAACGGTTACTTTTCACCCCTGAACCGCACTGCTTTGGTGCAGGTATGAAGATGCTCGTAATTATACACTAAGCCGCTTTGAACTGCTGCTTTCAACTCCACTTTCATGCCCGCATGCAAGAAAGTTCACGAACCCTTCAACTTCAAAGATGACAAACTGCCCGGTAGTTTGTCACATCGGTTTCAACTTGCTCACAGCTTCAAGCGATGAGAGGCAACAGTTCGTCATGCGTCCTACAATGAGTCTGCAAACAACCAAAGTGGCCTTGGGTTCAGGCGCTTTGACGTCGAAACGAACAGACGAAACATAGCGTGAACAGCATGAGTGAAACAGCGAAACATATCGCGATCGTAACGGGTGCTTCGAGCGGGCTTGGACTCGAATTCGTGCGCCAGCTCGATGTGCGCTCGAGCGTGACCGATGCCGATGCTGGCGTGCATCACATCGACGAATTCTGGCTGGTGGCGCGCAATACTGCGAAACTTGAGGAGGTTGCGCGCGACCTTTCTACCCCTGCGCGCGCGGTTTCGGCTGACCTATCGAAGCAGGAAGATATCGATCGCATCGAAGCAGACTTGGGCAAAGCGAACGGCGTGGTTACCTATCTGGTGAATTGTGCGGGCTTCGGCAGGCTCGGATCGTGGAAAGATATCGCCAACGACGATGCAGCCGCGATGATCGATCTTGATGCCCGCGCGGTAGTGGCGCTCACGCGCGCCTGCTTGCCGCACATGGAGCGCGGCTCACGCATCATCGAAGTTGCCTCGGCTGCTGCATTCTGCCCGCTGCCTTATTTGAATGTCTACGCAGCATCGAAGGCGTTCGTGCTGCGCTACACCCGCGCACTGCGCTGGGAGCTGCACGGCAGCGGCATCACCGTAACGGCACTTTGCCCCACCTGGGTGAAGACCGGCTTCGAGGCGCAAGCACGCAAGAGCAAAGATGCGCACGCCGTGAACCACTTGCTCTTCGCCCAAAACGCCTCGACCGTAGTGTCGCGGGCGCTGTTCATGAACCGCATGCATGCTGCCGTTGCCTGCTGCAGCATTCCCTCATTTTGCCTGCGCATCATCGGCAAGATCGTGCCGAATTGCATCACCATGTGGGGCTGGAACCTCATCCGCCGCCTCTAACCTGTCTTAACAAAAATCGAACGCGTTACTCGATCAGCACCGAGCGCGAGGCACGAGGGTGACCCGCTTCCCTGTTCACGAATCAGCTTGTGCTGATTCGCTCATGCGTCGCTGCTTTGCTCGGGTTTTATTACTAACGAATTTAGTCGGCAAAGAGTCACCTCGTTGCCTCACCCTCTCCGCTGATCTAGCACAAAACCAAGCAAAGAAACGATTTAACGCACGCGAAACAATCGCGCAATATTGGCGACACAGAGCTTCCGTAAGGTAGTAACACCTTAAAACATGCGAAAAGGGGTACTACATGAGAAGCGAAGCAACATGCGCACACGCGCATCCTTGCGAACCTACGTGCGCAGAACAAAGCGCGCAGCGATCCACCCAGCAGGCTCAAACGCACTTGCCTCAAGCAGCAACGCCACACCAAAGCATGTATCGCAGCTCGTTCGAGCACGATGCATGCGGCATCGGCGCGCTCGCCAACATCAAAGGCGTGCGTTCCCACCAGATGGTGGACGATGCGCTTTCCGTGCTCGTGAACTTAGAGCACCGCGGCGGCGTTGGCCTCGAGCGCAACACGGGCGATGGCGCCGGCATCCTGCTGCAGATCCCGCACCGTTTCTTCCGCAAGGAAGCGCAGAAGTGCGGCAGCCTGCTGCCCGATGAGGGCGATTATGGCGTGGCCATGCTCTTCCTTCCTACCGATGAACACGGCATCGCAGAGGCCATGCGCATCTTCGAAGACGGTTGTATCGAAGAGGGCATCCCGCTGCTCTTCTGGCGCGAGGTGCCAATCGACCCCCACGACTTAGGCCAAGCCGCGCTCGATTGCATGCCCACCATCAAGCAGGCATTCCTCGGTCGCCCCGCCGATTGCGAAACGAACGAAGATTTCGAACGTCGCTTATATATAGGTAGGCGCACCATCGAAAAGCGCGCGAAGGAAACGCCGAGCCTAGACGGCAAGACCTTCTACGTCTGCTCGATGAGTGCCCGCACGATCGTGTACAAGGGCATGCTCGTCTCCACGCAGATGCGCGGCTTCTTCAAGGACTTGGACGATGCCTCTTGCGAGACCGCCATCGCACTCGTGCATTCGCGCTACTCCACCAATACCACGCCTTCGTGGGAACGCGCGCACCCCAATCGCTACATGGTGCACAACGGCGAGATCAACACGCTTCGCTGCAACGTGAACTGGACGCTCGCCCGCGAGCCGCACCTCTATTCGCCGGTCATGGGCCCTTCGCTCGAGAAGGTGCTGCCCGTGTTCAACGGCGAAGGCTCCGACTCGGCCATGCTCGATAACATGCTCGAATTCATCACCATGAACGGCCGCAGCTTGCCGCGCGCCATCTCGATGCTGCTGCCCGAGCCATGGGACAAGAACCCCACGCTCTCAAAGAAGCGCAGCGCCTGGGGCGAATATCAATCCATGCTCACGGAAGCCTGGGAAGGCCCCGCAGCTATCGCGTTCACCGATGGAATCATCATGGGCGCCGTGCTCGACCGCAACGGCTTGCGCCCCGCGCGCTATTACGTGACCTCCGACGATCGGCTCATTCTCTCCAGTGAAGCCGGTACGCTTGATGTCGATCCTGCGAAGATCCTGATCGCAGGCAGCTTAGGGCCCGGTCAGATGCTCATCGTCGACCCGCGCGAAGGGCGCGTGATCTTCGATGACGAGATCAAGGATGACCTGGCGAATCAGGCACCCTATCTCGACTGGATCAACGCCGAGACCCACACGCTCGACTCGCTCATCGCCAAAGCGGCAGAACCGCTTGAGGCTGCCCCCGATGAAGGCATGGCCTTGAGCACTCGACAGGCTATACATGGTTACTTCTTCGACGATATCGAAGAAGCGATCATCCCTATGGCGGAAAAGGCAAAGGCGCCGTTGGCGTCGATGGGCGCGGATACCCCTCTCGCATGTTTATCGGAACATCCGCGCCGCTTTTTCCATTACTTCAACCAACTCTTCGCGCAGGTCACGAACCCTCCGATCGACGCGCTGCGCGAATCGCACCTCACCTCCACGCTGCTCTATCTCGGCAACCACGGCAACCTGCTCGAAGACGCGCGCACGAACTGCCGTCTGGTGCGACTCGATACGCCACTGCTCACGCATGATGCCTTCGAAGCGCTCGCCTCCATGGATGAGAAGGGCTTCAAGGGTGCGAAGATCCATGCATCCTACGAAGCCCGAACCGATAACGAACACGCGTTGGCAGACGCCGTGAATCGCTTGTGCGAACAGGCCGAAGAGCTGGTGCGCGATGGCGTGAGCATCCTTGCGATCTCTGACCGAGTAGGCGAAGGCGAAGTGCCGATGCCTTCCCTGCTGGCCGTTTCCAGCGTTCACAACCACCTGCTGCGTTGCGGCCTACGCACGCAGGCGGATCTCATCGTAGAATGCGGCGACGCGATCACCGCGCACGATTTCGCCACGTTGGTGGGCTATTCCGCATCCGGCATCTACCCCTATCTTGCTCACGATACGATCGCTTCGCTGGCCGAACGCGGCGTGCTTGCGCTCGATGCCGAAACGGGCATCGCGAACTACAATGCCGCCATCCTTTCTGGCATCGTTTCGATCATGTCGAAGATGGGTATCTCGACCATGCAGGGCTACCACGCTGCACAGATCTTCGAAGCGGTCGGTCTTGCGAGCGAGCTCATCGATGCGCACTTCACCGGCACGGTCAGCCGCATCGGTGGTCTTTCGATCGACGATCTGCAGCATGAATGTGACCTGCACTACGCTCAAGCGCTCGAACAGCGCACGTCTCCCGCGCCTGATCAGCTTCCTTCATCAGGCATCACCACGTGGCGTCCCCGCGGCGAAGAACACCTGATCACACCCCAGGTCATCACGCTCTTGCAACGTGCGGTGCGCGCGAACGACCCCGAACTCTTCGCCGCCTACAGCGAAGCGGTCCACCAGCCGGGCCGCGCCATCGTGCTGCGCGACCTGCTCGAGTTCGTCTCCACCCGCCCCTCCATTCCGCTTTCGGAAGTCGAGCCCGCAAGCGAGATCGTCAAGCGCTTCAACACCGGCGCGATGAGCTACGGTTCCATCTCGAAGGAAGCGCACGAATGCTTGGCTATCGCCATGAACCGCATCGGCGGCCGTTCGAATTCTGGCGAAGGCGGCGAGAACCCCGCACGCGAGACCCCACTTCCCAATGGGGATTCCAAGCGCAGCGCCATCAAGCAGATCGCTTCAGGGCGCTTTGGCGTGACGAGCCGCTACCTCATGAGCGCCGACGAGCTCCAGATCAAGCTCGCGCAAGGCGCTAAGCCCGGCGAAGGCGGTCACCTGCCCAGCGGTAAGGTGTGGCCGTGGATCGCACGGACTCGCCGCTCAACACCAGGTATCGGGCTCATTTCGCCTCCGCCGCATCACGACATCTATTCGATCGAGGACCTGGCCGAGCTCATCTTCGATCTGAAGAACGCCAACCCCGGCGCGCGCGTATCGGTCAAGCTCGTTTCCGAAACGGGCGTAGGCACGATCGCGACCGGCGTTGCCAAGGGCGGTGCGAACAAGATCCTCATCTCCGGTTCGAACGGTGGCACAGGTGCAGCCCCGCGCGATTCGATCCATCATGCAGGCCTGCCGCTCGAGATGGGCCTGGCTGAAACGCAACAGACATTGCTGCAAAACGGCCTGCGCAGCCGCATCGTGCTCGAAGCCGATGGCAAGTTGATGGATGGCCGCGATGTGGCGATCGCCTGCCTCTTGGGCGCCGAAGAATTCGGATTCGCCACCATGCCGCTCATCGCAATGGGCTGCTTGATGCAGCGCGATTGCCAGCAAGACACCTGCCCGGTGGGCATCGCCACGCAAAACCGTGAGTTGCGCGCGTGCTTCTGCGGTAAGCCGGAATACGTGGTGAACTACATGATGATGGTGGCCGAGCAAACGCGCGAGATCATGGCCGAGCTTGGGTTTACCACGATCGACGAGATGGTGGGCCAGGTGGAATGCCTGCGTCAGACGCACGATGCGCGCAGCTGGAAGGCCAACTTGGTCGATCTTTCAGCGCTGCTCGTGAAGCCTGAGGTCGAATTCGGCCGCGCGATCCCGGTGGCGCACTGCCCGCACTTCCTCACCGAAGCGCAGGCACCCAACACGCTGCCCGAAACGCTCGATGCGACGCTGTTCATCCCCTACACCGAAAGCGCGCGCGAGCACCTCGAACCCATCCGCTTCCATGCCGATATCTCGAACGTGAATCGCTGCGTGGGCACGATGCTCGGCTCGCAGGTGACCGCACGCCATCCTGAAGGCCTGCCCGCAGGCTCGATCGAGATCGATTGCGCGGGTTCGGGCGGCATGAGCTTCGGCGCCTTCCTGCCGCAAGGCATCACGCTGAAGGTAGCGGGAGACACCAACGACTACTTCGGCAAGGGGCTTTCCGGTGGTACGCTCGCGCTCACCCCGCCGGCGAACGCGACCTATCGCCCCGAAGAGAACATCCTGGTGGGCAACGTTGCCTTCTACGGCGCAACCGCAGGTCAGGGCTTCGTGAACGGCCTTGCGGGCCAGCGCTTCGGTGCGCGCAATTCAGGAGCAGAGCTGGTGGTGGAAGGCGTAGGCGAAAACGGCTGCGAATACATGACCGGCGGCGAGGTGCTGGTGCTAGGCGAAGTGGGGCTCAACTTCGCTGCAGGCATGTCGGGCGGCATCGCGTATGTCTACGACGAGACGAAGACGCTGAAGAGCCATTGCAACTTGGAGCTGGTCGAGCTCGCATGCCCAAATGAAGCCGATATCGCGCGCATTCGCGAGCTACTCGAAGCGCATGTAGAAGCAACGGCAAGCCCGCTGGGCGTGATGATGCTCTACCAATTCGACGATATCAAAACGCACTTCATCAAGGTGATCCCGATCGAATACGCCAAGATGCTCGATTTGATCACCGAATACGAAGCACAAGGTCACACGCACGAAGAGGCGCAAGAGCTGGCCTTCGAGATCACGAAGATGGGAGCATAGCCATGGGACGAGTTGGAGCTTTCTTACATACGGAGCGCGTTGGTCATGGCCTGCGTCCTGCTTCCGAATCGCTGAACGATTTCGAGGAGTTCGCACTTCCACTCACGCTTGAAGAACAGTGCGAACAGGCGAGCCGCTGCATGAATTGCGGCGTGGCGTTCTGTCAGACCGGCGTGGCGCTAGGTGATTCGCTGCACGCAGTGGGGTGTCCGCTGCATAACCTGATCCCCGAGACGAACGATCTGCTCTACCAGCATCGCTTCGAAGACGCGGTGGCACGCGTGGCGCTCACGAACCCCTTCCCCGAATTCACGGGACGCGTGTGTCCGGCCCCTTGCGAAGTGGCCTGCAACTTAGGGCTGCATAAGGCACCGGTCACGATCAACGACAACGAACGTGCGCTTTCTGATATCGCCTGGGAAAACGGGATCGATCCGCTTCCCGTCCCTGCCGCCGATGCGCCGCTGGTGAGCGTAATCGGCTCGGGGCCTGCAGGTCTGGCATGCGCCTGGGAGATGGCGCGACGCGGATGGCGCGTGCGCATCTACGAGCAGGCCGATCGTCCTGGTGGCCTGCTCATGTATGGCATTCCCAACATGAAGCTTCCGAAGTGGATCATCGAGCGTCGGGTGAACTTGATGCGAGAGAGCGGCATCGAATTTAACTGCGGCGTTGATGCATGTGCCTGCGCGGATGCGATCGCCGCTGAATCTGATGCGGTGGTGATCGCAACGGGCGCAAACGTTGCGCGCGATGTTGCGCTGCCGGGGCGCGAGCTTTCCGGCATTCATTTCGCCCTCGAATATCTTTCGGAAGTCGCGAGCGCCTACCTTGATGAACGCGACTGCTCAATCAGCGCCGAAGGCAAGGATGTGGTCGTGATCGGCGGTGGCGATACCGGAAACGACTGCGTTGCCTGCGCGCTGCGCCAAGGGGCAGCGAGCGTGACACAGGTGATCCGTGCTCAGCGCGCGCCAGAGACCTACGATGCTCAAGCAGTATGGCCAGCTGAACGCGTGGTCTTCTCGCAAGGCTATGGCCAACGGGAAGCGAGCGAACGCTTTGGCGAAGACCCCCGCATCTTCTCGACCGATACGATCGCCTTCAGTGGCGGCGAAGGCGCCGAAGCGGGCTCGGTTGCCCACGTGCACGTACAGGATCTTTCGTACGATGGGGGTCGCCATCTGGTCGAAGGCACGGAAGCTACCATCCCTGCGCAGCTCGTACTGATCGCCAAGGGCTTCACTGGCGCGAATCCTGCCGTGTTCGAAGCCTTCGAGGTTTCACTGCCCGAGCGCGGTGGTGCACACTGCCTGCGCGAAGCCGACCCAGCGAACAACAAGCCTGCCATCTTCGCTGCGGGCGATGCACGCCTTGGTTCGACGCTCGTGGTGAACGCGATCGCCGACGCACTCGCCTGCACCCACGAGATCGTAGAAAGGTGTCGAACGACCGGGTAGTTTGTCACCTCGAAACGCGAATGTTACACAGATTAACGTCCATGAAGCATGTTCGAAACATTCGCTGCGTAGTCTAGGTAACGTCGAGAAATAAGTCTTACGCGATCCTACGTGCGGATCGCAGAGAAGGAGACCTCATGTCAACCGGATCGGACAGCCAAACCATAACCTTCACCACCAGCGAACAAGACTACTCCCCCGCCAATGTCTCTGATATTTACGGAACCATGGTCTTCGACGAGCGCGTGATGAAAGAGCGCCTACCGAAGGCCACCTACAAGGAGCTCATGCGCACCATCAACGATGGCGAACCGCTCAACTTGGAAGTTGCCAACGTGGTAGCGCATGCCATGAAGGAATGGGCTATCGAACACGGTGCGACCCACTTCACGCACTGGTTCCAGCCGCTTTCTGGTGTAACGAGCGAGAAGCATGATTCCTTCATCAATCCGCAGCCCGACGGCAGCGTGATCATGACCTTCTCGGGCAAGGAGCTCATCCAAGGCGAACCCGATGCCTCGAGCTTTCCGAACGGCGGCCTGCGCGCCACCTTCGAAGCGCGCGGCTATACCGCGTGGGATCCCACCAGCCATGCCTTCATCAAAGACGAAGTGCTCTGCATCCCCACCGCATTCTGCTCATACACCGGCGAAGCGCTCGACAAGAAAACGCCACTCTTGCGTTCCATGGGCGCGATCGAAGAGCAGGCCAAGCGCGTGCTGGCTGTCTTCGATGAACACCCGCACCGCGTGACCACCACGGTCGGTGCCGAGCAGGAATTCTTCCTCATCCCGAAGGAAGAATACGAGCGCCGCGAAGACCTCGTGCTTACCGGACGCACGCTGTTCGGCCATTCTCCCTGCAAGGGCCAAGAGCTCGAAGAGCACTACTTCGGCTCCATCCGCCCGACCGTGAACAACTTCCTGAAGGCTCTCGACGATAAGCTGTGGGAGCTCGGCATCCCCGTGCGCACGAAGCATAACGAAGTAGCGCCCGCGCAACACGAGATCGCACCCATCTTCTCGAACGCCAACCAGGCCATCGACCAGAACCTCCTCACCATGGAAGAGATGACCATGCTCGCCAGCCGCTTCGGCTTGGTGTGCCTGCTTCACGAAAAGCCCTTCGAAGGCGTGAATGGATCGGGCAAGCATAACAACTGGGCGATCTCGGCAGACGAGAAGAACCTGCTCGACCCAGGCGAGACGCCCTCAGACAACCTGCGCTTCCTCGTGTTCCTCACCGCCATCATCGAAGCGGTGGACGAGTACCAGGAGCTGCTGCGCATGTCGGTAGCCACCGCAGGCAACGATCACCGCTTGGGCGCGAACGAAGCGCCGCCGGCCATCATCTCGATCTTCTTGGGTGATGAACTCGGTGCGATCGTAGAGGCCATCATCGAAGGCAAGGAGTACATCGGCCACGGAGAGACCAAGATCGACCTGGGCGTTCAATCGCTGCCGCTCTTCGCGAAGGACAACACCGACCGCAACCGCACAAGCCCCTTCGCCTTCACGGGCAACAAGTTCGAGTTCCGCATGCCCGGTTCGCACAACAACCTGGCAGATTGCAACATGATCCTGAACACCGCAGTGGCGAAGAGCCTGAAGAACTTCGCTGATGCCGTTGAAGGGGCGAGCGACCCGAAAGCTGCCGCAGCCGAATACATCAAGCAGACGCTCACCGATCACCAGCGCATCATCTTCAACGGCAACGGATATGCCGATGAATGGGAAGTGGAGGCCGCAAAGCGCGGGCTTGCGAACAACCGCAACACCGCCGAAGCGCTGCCTGCCTACGTGGCCGATAAGTCGATCGCGCTCTTCGGCGAGATGGGCGTGCTCTCTGAAAGCGAGATCGAAAGCCGCTACGAGTGCAAGCTCGAGCGCTATTGCAAGCTGATCAACATCGAAGCGCGCGTGATGCGTCGCATGACCCGCCGCACGTTCCTGCCAGCCATCAATGGCTACGCCTCGGAAGTAGCCGCGAGCATCGAGCGCTACAAGACCGTATCGCCTGGTGCGAAGGTGGGCACGCAGGAAAAGCTGCTCGCGAACCTGCTCGATTCGATCGAACAGATCGACACGCTCGTGTGTGCGCTCGACGATGCCGGCAAGCAGGCGCTCGAGATCGAGAACCTGCAAAAGCGCGCCGATTTCTACGCCCACACCCTCATCCCGATCATGGACGATTTGCGCAGCGTGGTCGACTATACCGAGACCATCACCGATCGCACGTATTGGCCAGTGCCGAGCTACAACAACATGTTGTTCTACGTCTAGGCTTTTACGATAGGGGCAAGCGTTCGCGTTTGCCCGAAGAAATGGAAAGAGAAGAGCAGACCTCCCTTCTCTTTCCACCCTTTTGGGTGTAGGGTGAATTTCGGTTGCCCGCAGCACAAACCACTGCGCAGGCGAACCACTGCGAACACTCCAAGAGCAACAAGCACGATACCAAGGGAGATTCTGTGATCATACCAAGTGCGGCACCCGTCGCAACGCCCTCAGGCGCGACGCAGGTACCGAGCAAAGCAAGTGAACATATCCTGAGCAAGACCTCGAAAGCAAGTGCCCAACCAGCCCTTTTGGCGCTGGAAGACGGCAGTTGCTATCGAGGTTTTCCCTGTGGAGCGCCTGGTGAAGTGAGCGGCGAGCTCTGCTTCAACACGGGGCTGGTGGGCTATTTGGAAGTGATCACCGATCCTTCTTACGCCGGCCAGATCGTGACCATGACCTACCCGCAGATCGGCAACTATGGCGTAAACGAAGACGATGTGCAGGCAGATGAGATCGCCTTGCGCGGGCTGGTGGTGCGCGATATGTGCACCCATCCTTCCAACTGGCGCAGCGCCAAATCGCTGCCTGAGTTCTTGCGCGAACGCGGCGTGGTCGCCATCGAAGGGATCGATACGCGCGCGCTCGTTCGCCATTTGCGTGAAGCAGGTGCGATGCGGGCGGTGCTTTCCACGGAAGACCTCGACGAAGTGAGCCTAGTTGCCAAAGCACGGGCCGCAACCCCGCTCACGGAGGTGAACTTCGTCGAAGAGGTTTCGCGGGATGCCGTGGAGTCGTATGCCTATACTAATGTTCACTCCTTCGCGAAGGCGAACCCTGCCGAAGCGCACTACAACGTGGTCGCCTACGATTGCGGCGTGAAGAGCTCGATCCTAGATGGGCTTGTTGAAACGGGTTGTGCTGTTACCGTGGTGCCGTGGGATATGCCTGCCGAAGAGGTGCTCGCGCTCGAGCCCGATGGCGTGTTCTTGAGCAACGGCCCGGGAGATCCCGACAACGTCGAAGGTACGTTCGCCCAGGTAGAACAGCTGCTCGGAAAAGTGCCGCTCTTCGGCATCTGCCTCGGGCATCAGATGCTCGGCAAGGCTGCTGGCGCCGAAGTGGTGAAGCTCAAATACGGGCATCGCGGCATCAATCAGCCGGTCATGAACCTTATCACCAAGCGCGTCGAGATAACGGTGCAGAACCACGGCTTCAACCTCGTGTTCTCTTCGCTCGGCCCCCTTGAAGGTGATGCGAAAACCGCCGAAGAGGTAGCGCGCGTTTCTGGGACAAGCGCTTCGGGCGAAGACCTGCGCCCTTGGACGCACGCTGCAAAGCCACCCGTTGCGCAAAACGAACGGTTCGGCCGCATCCAACTCACCCATGTGAATTTGAACGACGGCACCATCGAAGGCATGCGCTTTCTGGATGTTCCCGCCTTCAGCGTGCAATACCACCCCGAAGCGGCGCCTGGTTCGACCGACTCTCAATACCTCTTCACCGCCTTCACCCGCCTGATGGATGAGTGGAAGAGCAGCATGGCGAACGAGGTCCAAAGCGGCACAGAGAGCGAGGACTACCTCGCCATCGACATCGCGCAGGATCGCCTGGCTGGGTGGAATTTTGGTTCGAGCGATAAAGAATCCGACCAGCCGGAGGTTCTGAATGCCGAGGTGACCCCCACAGGAAGCCACACGGCTGAGGAGGTACGCAATGCCTAAAAGAACGGATATCAATACCATCCTCGTGATCGGCTCGGGCCCCATCGTCATCGGTCAAGCCTGCGAATTCGATTACTCCGGCGCGCAGGCGTGCAAGGTGCTCAAGGAAGAGGGCTATCGCGTGGTACTCGTGAACAGCAACCCCGCCACCATCATGACCGATCCCGACCTGGTCGACCGCACGTATGTCGAGCCTATCACCTGCGAATTCATCGAAAAGATCATCGAGCGCGAAAAGCCCGATGCGCTGCTCGCGACCCTTGGCGGGCAGACCGCGCTCAATGCTGCGGTGGCGCTGGCCGAATCAGGCATACTCGATAAGCACAACGTGGAGCTGATCGGCTGCGATCTTGCCGCCATCCAGAAAGGCGAGAACCGCAAGCTCTTCAACGAGGCCATGGCCGAGATCGGCGTGGAGACCGCGCGCGGCGATTACGCCTACTCGGTCGATCAAGCTCTCGAGATCGCGTCTTTGATCGGCTACCCCGTTATCTTGCGCCCTTCGTTCACCTTGGGTGGCGCGGGCGGCGGCGCGGCATCGAACCCCGAAGAGCTGACGCGCATCGTTTCGCAGGGGCTTGAGCTCTCCCCCATCGGCGAAGTGCTCGTTGAGGAGAGCATCATGGGCTGGAAAGAGTACGAGATGGAGGTCATGCGCGATGGTGCGGGTAACGGCATCATCGTCTGCTCGATCGAGAACCTCGACCCCATGGGTGTGCACACGGGCGATTCGATCACGGTTGCTCCAGCTCAGACGCTTTCCGATATTGAATACCAGCGCATGCGCGTGGCATCGCTTGCCATCCTCGAGAAGATCGGTGTGGAGACCGGCGGCTCGAACGTACAGTTCGCCATCAACCCCGAGAACGGCCGCATGATCGTGATCGAGATGAACCCTCGCGTATCGCGTTCTTCAGCGCTCGCTTCGAAGGCGACTGGCTTTCCCATCGCGAAAGCCGCTGCGAAACTGGCTGTAGGCTACACGCTCGACGAGATCGTGAACGATATCACGCGCGTCACGCCTGCATGCTTCGAGCCTTCCATCGACTACTGCGTGGTGAAGGTACCGCGCTTCGCGTTCGAGAAGTTCCAAGGCGCCGATGATACGCTCACCACCCGCATGAAGGCAGTGGGCGAAGTGATGGCGATCGGACGCACCTTTGAAGAGGCGCTCGCAAAAGCATTGCGCAGCTTGGAAGATGGTCATATCGGCCTTGCCCCCACGCGCAAAGAGGCAGCTGTATATGCCCAGATGAGCGACGCGCAGCTTGAGGCCGAGATCGCACGCCCGAGCGCCGAGCGCATCTTCCACGTGGCAGAGGGCTTTCGCCGCGGCCTTACAAAAGATGACAAACTACCCGGTCGTTCGACATCTACCGCAGCGCGTATTCACGAACTTTCGGGCATTGATCCGTTCTTCTTGGGGTGCATCGCTGACATGGTGCGCATGCAGGAGAATCTGCGTGATCTGAAGCTGGAAGATCTGGACGCCGAGGCTCTTCGCCTGCTCAAGCAAGAGGGCATGAGCGATGCGCTCATCGCTGAGCTGACCGGCGCGACGGAAGAGACCGTGCGCGCCTGCCGTAAGATCTTAGGCGTGCTGCCAGCGTTCAAGACGGTGGACACCTGTGCCGCCGAATTCGCGAGCACCACCTCGTATCATTACAAGACCTACGATGCGGCCGAGACCGAACTCGCGCCGAAGGAGCGCAAGCGCATCATCATCTTGGGCGCAGGCCCCAACCGCATCGGGCAGGGCATCGAGTTCGACTACTGTTGCGTACAGGCGAGCTACGCGCTGGCGGCTGATGGCTACGAGACCATTATGATCAACTGCAATCCCGAAACCGTTTCGACCGACTACGACACCTCCGACATGCTCTTCTTCGAGCCGCTCACCTTCGAAGATGTGATGGATGTGGTCGAGGCGGTCGACCCTGATGGCGTGATCTTGACGCTGGGCGGGCAAACACCGCTGAAGCTTGCAGGTGCGCTTCAAGCAGCGGGCGTTCCGATCATCGGCACAACGCCGGCCTCGATCGATCTGGCTGAAGACCGCGACCTGTTCTCGAACATCCTTGATGAGCTGGGGATCTCCTACCCTGCCGCAGGCATGGCCTCAACCTACGAACAGGCGTGCCGCGTGGCAGAGCACATCGGCTTCCCGCTGCTCGTGCGTCCCAGCTACGTGCTGGGCGGACGCGGCATGGCGATCGTCTACGATGCGAACCAGCTTGAGACTTACATGACCCAAGCTGCACAGATCTCCCCCGACCACCCGATCTACCTCGATAAATTCCTGGAAGGCGCGATCGAGGTCGATCTTGATGCGCTCTGCGATGGGACCGATGTCTACATTGGCGGCGTGATGGAGCACATCGAAATGGCTGGCATCCACTCCGGCGATTCGGCCTGCGTCATTCCGCCCTACTCGCTTTCCGCAGGCATCGTGAACACGCTGCAAGGTATTGCCACGAAGCTCGCGCTGCGCTTGGGCGTGAAGGGGCTCTTGAATATCCAGTTCGCGATCAAAGACCAGGTAGTCTACGTGATCGAAGCGAACCCACGCGCAAGCCGCACGGTGCCGTTCGTCTCGAAGGCAACCGGCGTTCCACTGGCGAAGGCCGCTGCACGCGTCATGGCAGGAGAAAAGCTTGCCCGCCTGGGGTTACCTGCGCATAAAACCGACCCTGACTATTATTGCGTGAAGGAAGCCGTGATGCCATGGGGCCGTTTCCCCGGTGCGCGCGTGATCTTAGGGCCCGAGATGAAATCGACCGGCGAAGTGATGGGCATTGCGCCCACCGTGCCGGCAGCTTACGCGAAGACTCAGTTCGCGATTGACTATGCGATGCCCGAAGGCGGGCTTGCATTCGTGAGCGTCAACGATGGCGACAAGCGCGCGATCGTCTCGCTCATTCGCGATGTTGAGCGTATGGGATTCGGCATCGTAGCCACGCAAGGCACGGCGAAAGTGCTGCGCGCTTCAGGTATCGATTGTTTGGAAGTGTCCAAGATCCACGAAGCCGACGCGGCAGATGGTAAAGGTGAACGCCCCAGTGCACTCGACCTGATTCGCGACGGGAAGATCTCGCTCATCATCAACACACCCTTTGGCACCGCCACGCGCTCGGATGGCTACGAGATTCGAAGCGCAGCCGTGCGCCACGGTATCTGCCATACGACCACGCTTGCTGGTGCGCAGGCGATGATCGCCGGCATGGAGGCGGCGCGCCAAGGCACGGTGGGCGTGATTGCCCTGCAAGATCTCTAAGTTTTTTCGTTCTCTAAACATTCTCGAAATATTCCGCGCGTAGGCTAAGGATAGATAAGCCCCATGCGCTTCGATAAACGAGAGAGAGGAAGCGAGCATGGCAACCTATCCGTTCTGGAAACTTCATGGCCTCGGCAACGACTTCGTGTTCTTTGACGCTATGGAAGAAGAGCTCGAACTTTCCACCGCCGAGGTTGCGGCGCTCTGCGATCGCCATACCGGCATCGGTGGCGATGGCGTGATCGTAGTGAAGCCTTCTCCGCGCAGTGAATGCGCAGGTTATATGCACTATATCAACGCAGATGGCTCGCTCGCACAGATGTGCGGCAACGGCGTGCGCTGCTTCGCAAAATTCCTTGTCGACCACGGTTATGTGAACGCGGAAAGCGGCTCGTTCGTGGCCGACACGCTCGCTGGTCCGAAGCCCATCACGTTCACGGTCGACGCCGAGAACAAGCTTACGACCGCAACGGTCGATATGGACGCCCCGATTCTCGAAGCAGCGCTTATTCCCGTCGCGCCGAACGCTGCAACCTCACCAACCACGCACGAAGGAACCTGTACGATCGACGCTGAAGCCATCGTGGTTCAAACGATCGAATCACCCTGGGACGAGCTCACCTTCGCTTGTGTGAGCATGGGAAACCCTCATGCCGTGTGCTTCCTCGACGAAGAAGCGCTCGCAACACTTCCCGATGAATGCTTCACGGACACGCCCCGTTCGCTCAGAACCTTCGATGTTGCCCGTGTGGGCTCGTTCTTCGAGGCTCATGAGTTCTTCCCCGAGAAGACCAACGTCGAATTCGCCGTGGTCGAAGATGCCCACAATATCTCGATGCGCGTATTCGAGCGTGGTTGTGGCGAGACCCACGCTTGCGGCACGGGTGCCTGCGCGACCCAGGTTGCCGCACATCTTCTGGGCAAGACAGAATCCGCTGTCGACCTGCACCTTCTCGGCGGTACTCTCCACATTGCGCTCGAGAACGGTCACGTGATCATGACCGGTCCTGCCGCGACGAGCTTCAGCGGCACTGTAGATCCCAAGGAGCTGATCGCATGGTAACCAGCAGAAAGCTTCAGAAGTTCGAACGTCAGTGCGGCACCGTGAACATGATGAACGCGCGCAAGGGCGTTAACAGCAATCAAAAGCACAAACCCGTACAAATTACTCACAAACGTCGCCCCGCTCAATAGGGCACACCCTCTGCCACCAGCCCACCTCAACAAAAGGAGACCCATGCAAACCGCCGAATGCCTGAACCACCTTGCCCCCTACCTGTTCGCCCAGATCGATGCCAAGAAAGCAGCCCTCACCGAACAGGGTATCGATGTGATCTCGCTCGGAATCGGCGACCCCGATATGCCCACGCCCGCCCATATCGTGGATGCTATGGCTGAGGCCATCCGCAATCCCGCGAACCACCAGTATCCCGATTACGCCGGTTCGCTCGCTTATCGTCAGGCCTGTGCCGATTACATGAAACGCAAGTTCGACGTGACGCTCGATCCAAAGACCGAAGTGCTTGCGCTCATCGGCAGCAAGGAGGGCATCGCGCACCTGCATACCGCCTTCGTGAACCCCGGCGATTATGTGCTCGCGCCCGCCATCGGCTACCCCGTCTATTCCGGTGGAGCCACGCTGCAGAGCGCCAACACCTACTTCATGCCCATGAACAAGGAAAACGGTTTTCTGGCTGACTTCGATCATATCCCAGAAGAGGTGCTCGAGCGCGCGAAGATCATGTTCCTGGGCTACCCGAACAATCCCACGGGCGCCTGCGCAACGCCTGAGTACTTCGACAAGGCTATCGCGTTCTGCCGCGAACACGACATTCTGCTCGCGCACGACAACGCCTATTGCGACATCTGCTACGACGGCTACGAAGCCCCCTCCATCCTCCAGCGCCCACATGCCATGGACTGCTGCATCGAGTTCTTCAGCTTAAGCAAGTCGTACAACATGACCGGCTGGCGCATCGGGTTCGCTTGCGGCAATCCTGAGGCTATTCAAGCGTTGGGCACCGTGAAGAACAATCTCGATTCCGGACAGTTCACCGCCATCCAAGATGCCGCTATCGTGGCGCTCACGGGTCCACAAGACTGCGTCGAAGAGATGTGCGCGCTCTATCAGAAGCGTCGTGACCTGGTGGTAGATGCGCTGCGTGCGATCGGTGTGGAGTGTGAAGCGCCGAAGGCCACCATCTATGTGTGGGCGAAGGTACCCGAAGGCGAAACGTCCGAATCTTTCGCCACGAAACTGCTCGAAGAAGCACATGTGGTGGTCACGCCCGGCAACGGCTACGGCCCCGAAGGCGAAGGCTACATCCGCATCTCGCTCACCACGCCCGATGATCGTCTGCTCGAAGCGGTCGATCGCATCAAGCAACTGGTGTAGATCCCGAAAGCCCGTGCAGCTCGTGCGGGCTTTCTTTATGCCTGTAGCCTGCGCGGCTTGCCCCGCGAACAACACGCATGCTTCGCCCGCGCAAACCGCCATTCTGATTGCCTCTTCAAACTAGCCCTCGTAAGAAAACAGGAACCTATGATGCCTAAGCTGAAACCGTCTTTTTGCTCCGCTTCCGAGATCAACACCCCTTGCGCGCCCTGCCCAGAAAGCCCCGACGACGCACTCCATGAAGCCTGTGGTGTGTTCGGCATCTGGGCGCCCGATGCGGATGTTGCACGCCTCACCTTCTTCGGCCTTCAAGCGCTACAGCACCGCGGGCAAGAATCCGCTGGCATCGCAGTGAGCGATGGTGCGACTCTCACCTGCGAAAAGGGGCTTGGGCTTGCGCGTGAAGTGTTCGACGATGTAACCATCGCCGCACTGCAAGGACAAGCTGCGGTCGGGCACGTGCGCTATTCCACCAGCGGCAAAGACCCGGATATCAGCCTCCAGATGGCCCAGCCGCTCGTTGCGCTCGATGAGACAGGCGGATTCGCACTCGCCCACAACGGCACGCTCACCAATACGGCCGATCTGCTTGAAGCGATGGGTGGCAGGCAAGAGACGAGCAGCCTGAACGGAGTTTGCGCCACCGACGCCGCGGTAAGTGATACCCAGATCGCAACCGATTTCATTGCTCACTTCGCACGCGAGACCAAACACCTTGAGAGCGCGCTCGAGCGCTTCATGCATACCGCGCAAGGGGCATACTCGATCGTGGTCCTCGCCCCCGATGCGCTCTATGCGCTGCGCGATTTCTCGGGCATCCGCCCCCTTTGTCTGGGCGAACTTCCCGGCAAAGGCGGTTTTACCATCGCAAGCGAAACCTGCGCCTTCGACCTGGTAGGCGCTACCTACTTGCGCGACATCGCTCCCGGCGAACTCGTGCGCATCGATAGCGCCGGTATTCATTCCAAGAAGATCGCTAACGAATATCCACACCTCTGCACGCGCCCGGCGCAGTGCCTCTTCGAATACGTGTATTTCGCGCGCCCCGATTCGGTGATCGACAGTGCGAACGTCTACCGCGCCCGCGAAGCCATGGGCCGCCGCCTCTTCCATGAAGCGCCGGTTGAAGCGGACATCGTGATCGGCGTGCCCGACTCCGGCATTCCCGCTGCCATCGGCTATGCGCGAGAGAGCGGCGTGGTGTATTCAGAGGGACTGATCAAGAACCGCTATGTCGATCGAACGTTCATCGAACCCACCCAAGAATTGCGTGAGCAGGGCATTCGTATCAAGCTGAATCCGCTTCATTACGCCGTGCG
Source organism: uncultured Eggerthella sp. (assembly GCA_958409415.1). GTDB lineage: Bacteria > Actinomycetota > Coriobacteriia > Coriobacteriales > Eggerthellaceae > Anaerotardibacter. Next base: position 44,968 of record CATYMO010000007.1, read on the forward strand.
CAATCGCCGCATCATCGTGGTGGATGATTCGATCGTGCGTGGCAGCACGTCCAAGCAGCTCGTTCAGATGCTACGTAATGCCGGAGCTGCCGAAGTCCACTTGCGTATCACCTCGCCCGCTATCGTGTGGCCGTGCTTCCTAGGGATCAACACCGACACGCAAGGACAGCTGATCGCGGCAACGCAATCGGTCGAGGAGATCCGCGATTACATCGGCGCCGACTCGCTCGCCTATCTTTCCCTGGAAGGATTGAAATCGTGCATCTACGCTGAACATCCGCAGTATTGCACGGCCTGCTTCGACGGCAACTACCCCATGCCGAAGCCTAATCCGCTGCACGCCGACGCCTTCCTCCCTGGCTACGAACCCACCTGGAATAACGACTAGCCCTCAAAAAGATGACAAACTACCCAGTCGTTCGACACCCTTCCCATCTATCCCACGCAAGCAGCACGCCCAAGGGGCACTTGTAATTACCCGCTTTCGCTGTTCGCTTGCCGCGTAAACCGGCAAGCTCATGCGCTTCGCTCCTTCGGACAACCTATTGCTATTCAAGAGTGCGGATTCAGAGTAATTCAAGTACCCCATGGGCTCAGCTGCTTGCTCGACCGGAAGCATCTGGCTCGATCAGCGGAGAGGGTGAGGCAGCGAGGCGACTCTTCGCCGACTAAATTCATTTAATAAAACCCGAGCGAAGCAGCGACGCACGAAAGAACCTGCAAGATGCAGGTTCTTGAGCAGGGAAGCGGGGAACCTCGTGTCTCACCCTCTCCACTGGTCGAGCTGACGAAGGACGAAAAAGGTGTCGAACGACCGGGTAGTTTGTCACCTAATGAAGGCGTTCTCGGGAAGCGAGTAGACGACACCCGCTCCATAGAGCTTGCCGAAGATGTACTTGTTGCTTGCCGCTTCTTCGGAGATGTAAATACGGCCATCGTGATATTCGATACCCTCGCTCATGGGCGGCGCCGAAAGATCCGATACAAGATTGGTCGAATCGAAGTAGTAGAGCGGCACCTGCTTTCCGTTCACAGTAAATGTATCGCCTACTAGCTGTGCGGCCGCAGCGCCACTCCCTCCCTCTTGCTGAACAGGTAATTCAGCCACTGGCGTAGCCGCTTGGTTCACCGGACGGTAGGTGAGCAAATGAGAACCCGCAAGACCATAAGAGGTAGAGAGCACGATATCGCCATTGGGCAGTTCGCACACACCCTGCACTTTATCAGGCAGCGAATAGACACACGCGGGCGACTGGGCATAGCCGTAACGCGCTGCCGTATCGCCAGGATAGACGAAGAGTACGCCCGCGTTTTCGCTCCCGTCAGGCGTGGTCATATGATGCTCTTCGGGCGCAGCATAGTTCGGCTCGAGGTGGAACGTCCCCGTGTAGAGCGCATCGTTCTCGATGTTGATGAAGGCCGGCGTGATCTCAAGATCGACCTTATCGACCGCACGCACGCTTTCGCCCTCTCCTACTCGGGCCAGCGCAGCAACATCGAACACAAGATAGCCTTCATCGCACGTAAGGAAGGCGAAGTTCTCGGACGTGGTGATACCAGAACCATGCCCCTCGTACGGCGTTCCATCGGGAAGTTCGGCGGTGAACTTCACCGTCTCGCCGTTCGCATCGCGACGATACAGCGGCGAGGGGCCTTCGCTTGAACTATAGCCGCTGAAAAGCCAACAATCACCCTCATCGTAATAGTCAAGATCTTGGCAGATAAAACCGTTGTTCACACCAGGGATCGCGAATTCTTCCTGCGCCTTACTGTAAAAAGAACTGTACGCGATGCGGATATAGAGATTGAAACCGATCAAGACGGCCACCACTACACATATCAAGGTGATGATCACACCAAGCGCAACCTTCTTTTTCCGTGAGTGCTGGGCAGCCATAGCGTTTCTCCTGATTCACTTGATCAAGACCGATCGCAAGGTCTCGTAGTATTCGATGCGTGAATCATAAAGCAAAATGAGCGCATCTTCCCAGGCTGTTGCACTGTTGTAAGCAAACCCCGTGTGCCGTTCACCAAAGATCTTGCGAATCAGAACTTGCACGCCCGGTGTTACTAATTTATCATCAGTAACATGTTACGAATTCTCTCATTGTAACAACCCAGCTAATGAACCAGACGAAAGGACATCCGATGAAAGACCAAACGGCATCAAAACCCTGGCTACGCTTGAGCGTCTGCATCTGCGCGATCGCGCTTATCTTCGCAGCCGCCCTGCTCACCGGCTGCAACTCGAACGAATCCAGTTCGAGCTCGAATGCTGAGGCCCAAACCATCACCGACATGCGCGGCCGCAGCGTGGAGGTGCCGGCGAACCTCGAGCGCATCGTTGCCGTTGGTTGCGCGCTGCGCCCTGTGTGCTACTTGCAAGCTGAAGATATGGTGGTCGGCGTCGAAGCGTCCGAGCAAGAAGATAATGTGAGCTGCGCGTACCGTCACGTGAATCACGATCTGTTCGCCAGCTTGCCCGTTATCGGTGATGGTGGCTCGAGCGGCGTGACCATCAATGAAGAAGCGCTCATGGAGGCCGCTCCCCAGCTCGTTATCTGCGACAGCCTTTCTGCCGATGAGGCCGATAACTTGCAACAGAAGACCGGCATTCCCTTCGTCTGCCTCGACCAGCCCGAAACCGTGTTCGATGACAAGTACTACAACAATCTCGAGTTGCTTGGCAAAGTGCTTGGCAAAGAAGAGCGTTCCGCCGATGTGGTGAACTACATCAAAGAAGTGGATAACGATCTTGAACAGCGCAGTGCCGCTTCGGAAAACGCGGACAACAACACCGCCTATGCAGCTGGCATCAGCTTCCGGGGCGGTCATGGCTTCGATGGCACCGAAGCGAATTTTCAGCCGTTCGTGGCGTGCAATATCGACAACATTGCCGATGGCCACGGCTCGGATGGGCCCTTCACGATTGACCTCGAAACTGTTTCAGCGGCTCAGCCCGACTATATCTTCATGGAATGCGGTAACCTGCCTCTTATCAAGGAGAACTACAGCGCCAATCCTGCTTACTATCAGGCGCTGAAGGCGGTGCAGGACGGTTATACGTATTCGCTTATCTCCTATCGCTTCTATTCGACCAATGTCGAGCTCGCGCTCGCGAACTGCTACCAAGTTGGCGCGATGGTCTACCCCGACAGCTTCTCGGATGTGAACCCGACCGAAAAGCTCGACGAGATCTCTGAGTTCTTCCTCGGTGAAAAGCTCTCGAGCGATCTAGCCGCCGAAGGCTATAAGTTCGAGCAGCTCAATATCGCAGAGCTTTAAGCTTCCTTGAACCCTGAAAAAGGTGTCGAACGACCGGGTAGTTTGTCATCTCTGTCGTAGAATAGGCATGGATTCTCTCGATCAAAAGAAAGCACCGACATGAGTTTTTTCGATAGCTTAGAAGAATTGCAGGAGCGCTGGAGTGGATTTGCAGGCGGCTTTTCCCACGTAGAAGTATGGGACGAAGCTGCGGCAGGATATGCCGAAAAGCCCTTGCCTACCTTTGAAGACGATCCCTTCCTTGCCATGATGCAAGCGGAAGGTGCGCTCACGCCCGATGCGCGCGTGCTCGATATCGGCTGTGGCGCAGGGCTCTACAGCATCGCGCTCGCTCCTCACGTTGCCGAAGTGGTCGGCTGCGATTTTTCGGAGAAGATGGCCGAAGCGGCGCGCAACCGCGCTACCGCAGAAGGCTGCACGAATACTCAGTTCATCTGCGGAAACTTTGCCGACCTCACCTTCGATGAACCCTTCGACGTGGTCTTCGCGCATTTCACGCCCGCCATCAATAGCGCCACTGAGTTCCAGAAGATGGTCTCGCTCGCCCGCTCATGGTGCTTCATGGCATGCCCTACGCGCCGCCGAGATTTCGTGCTCGAAGAGGCACGCCGTCTTGCAGGCGTGGAGCACGGCGACCCTGATCGTGATCGCAACTTCCTGTATGGCTTTGCCTATGCGTGGCTGTTGGGAAAGACCCCGACCGTCATGCACTACGATGATGTTTGGCGTGACCAGCGCACGCTCGAAGACGCTCAAGCAATCTACGCGAACCACCTGGTTGCGCCCGATCTTTCCGCGGAACAGAAAGCGATCGTTCAAGACTATCTCGCGCAGATCGCTGAAGAGAACAAGGTCTACGAACGCATCGAAACCACGATCGCCATGCTAGGGTTCAGGATTTAGTCCCTACGCGGGCACGGCAACTGGAACGCCATCGACCTCGACGATCTTGAACGGCGTACCATACGTTTGCGTGAGAGCCTCGCCCGTAACGACCGAACGGTCCCCCACTGCCACCACTTCGCCGTCGCGCACGAGCATGAAATGATCGCAGAAGCGCAGCGCAAGGTTCACATCGTGAAGCACAAGCACCGAAGCGAGCCCTGCTTCATGTGTCACCCGTCGCACCACCTCGAGCACCTCAAGCTGGTTCTTCGGATCAAGCGCGCTAGTAGGCTCATCCAAGATAAGGATGTGCGGCTCCTGCGCCAAAGCGCGCGCGATGAACACCTTTTGGCGTTCGCCACCCGATAGTTCGTCGCAAAAACGTTCGCTGAACTGCTCCAATTCAAGATCGACAAGCGCCCGAGAAACAACCTCGCGATCGACTGGCCGCACGGCCCACGAAATATGCGGCTTACGCCCAAGCAGCACCTCGTCGTAGACCGAAAGATGCGGGACGGTTTGCTGCTGCGCAACATAGGCGACACGTCGAGCCATCTCCTTGCGCGAGAGCGCACTCGCATCCTCCCCATCGATGAGCACACGCCCCGCCGTTGGTTTGGTGATACCCGCCAGCAGATCGAGCAACGTCGACTTACCTGCTCCGTTGTTGCCAAGGATCGCGAGCATCGAGGCCGGATGAACATGGAACGAGAGCCCGCTGAACACCGAATGCTCCTGGTGCGGATACGCATAGGCAAGGTCGCACGCCTCGAGCGGCGGCTTGATGGACGTGGTGGTAGCGTGCGAATGCTCGGGGATCGCACCGTAGGCATGCGCTTCGCTTCCCTGGTCGAACGCGATCTCATCGTGGCTGGCAGCCGCATGCTCGTGCGCCACATCTCCACCAGGATGCGTGTGGTAGTGGCTGTGCACCGTGCCATCGGCATGCTCATGCACATGCGCATGCGTTACTGGCATCGAAGCTTCGCTCTCTGTTGGCAAAACCGAAGGTTCAGCGCCTTGCTGCTGCACGCGTTTCTGTTCGTTCGTTTCACTCATGCCTGCCTCCGATATCCGCGATAGAGCAGGTAGAGGAAGAGCGGCGCACCCAAGAACGACGTGATCGCGCCGATAGGTAAGATGATAGGCGAGATGATCATGCGCGCCACTAGATCGCTCGCAAGCATGATGATCGCACCGAGCACCAGCGATGCCGGCAGCAGGTAGCGATAATCGTTGCCGATGAAACGGCGCGCGATGTGCGGCGCAATAAGGCCGATGAAGTTGATCAAACCCACGAAGGAGACCATGGCCGCCGCCATGATCGAAGCGAACAGCACACCCAAAACACGCACGCGATCCACGCTCACGCCCAAGCCTCCGGCCACATGACCGCCGTTTTGCAGCGCGTTGTAATTCCAGCGATTGAAGATGAAGTAGACCGTGCACACGAGCCCCACCACGAACATGAAGCCCATCTGGCTCCACGTTGCACGGGAAAGATCGCCGAACTGCCAGAACATGACCTTTGTGAGCTCAACATCGTCGGCGAAGTATTGGATGATGGTCGAAGCGCCCGCGAAAAGGGCAGAGAGCGCCACGCCAACCAAGATGATGCTTTCGGGGCGCAGCAGGCCCAAACGCGAGAATGCGAGCACGACCAGGCTCGATATCATGGCACCCGCGAAGGCGAAGAGAGCGGTCATACCCATGTTCACACTGGCACTCGAACCGGTGATAGCGGGGACCACCATAAGGATCGCGAACGTGGCGCCAAAGCCTGCGCCCTGCGAAATGCCCACTGTGGAAGCTGAGGCAAGCGGGTTTTCGAGCACACTCTGCAGCACCGCACCTGCAATAGCAAGCCCCGCGCCCGAGATGATGGCGCACACGACGCGCGGCAGGCGGATGCCTTGCACCGCTGCGATATCGCTTGCGCTCCCCTGACCGAACAGCGCTGCGATGCTGGTGGGGATATCGATGGCCGAAGCGCCACAAGCGAGCTCGATCGCAGCAACCACCAAGAGCACCACCACCATGGCGAAGATCGCCACCACATTGCGCCGTTCGATGTGCTTCCGTTCTTGCGTGATAGCGTGCGCAGCAGTATCGCGCGCTTCCGCGAACGCCTGGGTCGAGCAGGTTCGCATCGAGCGCGTTTGCCGATCGTGAAGTTCAGGATTGTTCGCAGCTTTGCTCACGCGTTTAGAATCCTTCGCGCTCGTAGGCGCTATAGCAATCGAGACAGACCGGCTTGCCATCTTGCAAGCGCAAGCCATATTCAGCGGTGTATTCGCCACACACACTACAATGCTCCGAAGCGAAATGACGCGCTGGTTCAGGCAGCTCGATACGTGGCTCAAGAACCTCGAACAGCTCCGTATAAGGCGTGTTCAACAGGTAGTTCTGATACTCATCGCAACTCATCCCCTCGCCCGCTTCGCTCTTCAAGAAGAGCCTAACGGCTTTAGCTGCGCTGCCGTTCTCGTCACGCACGAAGAAGGTGAACGCCATCTTGCCGCGCAGACGCGGAATGAGATTCGCCTTGCCATACGTGCAACCGAGCAAGCATTGGATAGCATCGACACAGCAGGCATCGTTCTCGGTCACGCATACCAACTCCTCATCGATGGCTGGCAGCTGGGTATCGTCGAGTCCCAATTCAGCGATCGCGCCCTCCACGGCCTTGAAGCCGATCGCAAGCCCTGGGCAGGTATGCCCATGAAACGCCGCTGCCTTCTCCCAGTAATCCAATGAGAGCATGTTATTCTCCTTAAATTCGTAACACCCCCCTATCCTACCTGATTCGGTGGCTCGCCCGCCGCTATCCTCGGCAGGCGGCAGAAGGCGACAAACTACCCGGTCGTTCGACACCTTTTGGGTTAGCGCTGCCCTACGGGGCGGAGCCTGGAGTGTGCTAGGTCGAGCAAGCAGCTGAGCCCATGGGGTACTTAAATTACTCTGAGTCCGCTTACTTCAATATAAATAGATTGTCCGAAGGAGCGGAGCGCATGAGCTTGCCTAATCAGGCAAGCGAACAGCGAAAGCGGGTAATTACAAGTGCCCCATGCGCGTGCTGCTTGCGTGGGATAGATGGAAAAGGTGTCGAACGACCGGGTAGTTTGTCACCTTTTTAACAAATGTATGTTCTATTAGTGTGCACGGCTGCACCTGTTCTATGCTCTGGGTGGTACGTAATTCACGAATGCGGGAGAAGGGGGCGTTGTGAACAAGCGTACGAAGATCATTGGCACGCTCGGCCCAGCCACCGAATCGGAAACCACCATTCACGCCATGATCGTGGCAGGCATGGATCTTGCGCGCCTCAATTTCTCTCACGGAACGCACGAAGAGCATCGCACGCATATCGACAATCTGAAAAAGGTGTGTGAAGAGCTCGACCTTCCCATTGGCATCATCCTCGACACGAAAGGTCCCTGCGTTCGCACGGGCCTCCTTCAAAACGAGGGACCGGTGAAACTCTACGCTGGTAAACAGCTCGTCCTTACCGAAGAAGACGTACCCGGCACCGCTGCGCGCATCCATCAAACCTTCCCTGGTTTGCACGAATACGTCCAGACCGGCTCCGCCATTCTGCTCGACGATGGCCTTATCGAACTCGCGGTCGACAAAGTTGAAGGCACCGACATCCTCTGCACCGTGCAAAACCCCGGCACGCTCGGGCAACGCAAGCAGCTGAACATTCCCGACATCACCATTCCGCTCCCGATCATCACCGAACAAGATGAACGCGACCTGCGCTTCGGCATCGAAATGGGAGTCGATTACATCGCCGCCTCATTCGTGCGCAGCGCGGAAGACGTGCGCGCGATCCGAACCTTCCTCGATAAGAACGGTGGTACGAACATCGATATCATGTCGAAGATCGAGAACGCCCAGGCGGTCGAGAACATCGACGAGATCATCGAAGCTTCGGATGCCATCATGGTCGCTCGTGGCGATCTGGGTGTGGAGGTCGATCCGGCATCGGTGCCTCACCTGCAGAAGAAGATCGTGAAGGCATGCAACCGCGCATTCTGCCCCGTGGTCATCGCGACCCACATGCTCGACTCGATGATCCACCACCCCCACCCCACGCGCGCAGAGGTGGCCGATGTGGCGAATGCCATCTACGACGGAGCCGATGCGGTCATGCTCTCCGGCGAAACCGCCATCGGCACGTATCCGCAGCTCGCGGTACAAACCATGGCGCGCATCGCCGAAGCGAGCGAGCCCTATCTCTTGGCGGAGCATCCTGTTCCGAGTCGCTCCGAAAAGCACGCGCGCGTCTCTCCCATGATCGCATACGCCGCCGCTGCCACTGCAGAGAGCCTTGAAGCGCACGGCATCGTCACACCTACGCTCACCGGCCGCACGCCGCGTCTCGTATCAGCCTTCCGTCCGAAAGTCCCAATCTTCGCAGTCACCTCCACCGAAGAAGTGGCTCGCAAGCTTAGCCTCTGCTGGGGCGTGCGCGCGATCTGCGGCAAGAATCAAGGCGACCCCGCGCAGGTGCTCTCCTCGAGCCAACAAGCCGTGCTCGATGCGTACCTCATGAACCCGGGCGATATCGCAGTCTTCACGCTGGGCGACCGCCGTACCTCACCTGAAGCGAGCAACCTTGCCGTTGGCTCATCGCAGCGCATCGTGCATGCCACCAACGTGCTCGAAGTCGTTCAGGTGAAGGGAACACCTTCTGCTGGCGCGCACTGCGATACGAACGAAGAGCCCAGCTCTTGCCAAGAATGCGGGGTGGCGCGCTAATGGAAGCACCCTTGAACACGAACTGTTACGCCGCCATCGATATCGGAGCGTCTTCAGGACGCGTGGTCATCGGCTGGATCGACGAAGCCGGCCACATCCAACTTGCTGAAGTTCACCGCTTCGACAACATCCAAAAACGCATCGACGGCCATGATTGCTGGGACATCGAGACGCTCTTCGACGAAGTGGTGGCAGGGCTTGCCGCCGCACGCAAGGCAGGTTTCGAGCCAAAAACGCTCGGCATCGACACCTGGGGCGTGGATTTCGTACTGCTCGATGCGCAAGAGCAACTCATCGGCAATGCGGTGGCGTACCGCGACGAACGCACACAGGGCATCTACCCGCTGGCGGATGCTATCATGAGCCCCACAGAGGTCTACCAGCGCACGGGCATCCAGCGCCAACCGTTCAACACGCTCTACCAGCTGCTCGCCTTGAAACGCGATAACCCCGAACAGCTCGAAGCGGCCGAACATTTCCTCATGATCCCCGACTACCTTGCCTTCTTGCTCACTGGCAAGATGGCCAACGAATACACGAATGCCTCTACCACCTCACTCTTGAACGCACGCGCGAAAGACTGGGACCAGAAGATCCTCGAAACGTTCGGCATCCCTGCGCATATCTTCAAGGACGTGGTCATGGCTGGCACCGAACTCGGCACGGTGAAGCCCGAGATCGCAGCCGCCATCGGCTACATGCCCCGCGTGATCGTGCCTGCAACGCACGATACAGGCAGCGCTTATCTTGCCGTACCCGCGCGCGATGACGACGCGGTCTTCCTCTCGTCGGGCACCTGGAGCTTGCTCGGCATCGAGAACCAAGGGCCCATCACTTCAGCCGCTTCTCGCCTTCAGAACTTCACGAACGAAGGCGGCTACCAGGGACGGTTCCGCTTCTTGAAGAACATCATGGGGCTCTGGATGATCCAATCGATCCGTCGCGAACTCAATGGCGTTTCCTATGTTGAAGGCAAAGACAAAAATGCCAGCGAAACGAAGCCGCACGAAACGCATACACAAGGTGCCAGCACGCCCGCAACCGATATCGCCACCAAGCACTACGAACTCGAGATCGAGCCCACGCTCGAAAAGGGTCAGGTAGGTTTCGCCGACCTGATCGAAGTTGCCCGTAGTGCCGAACCGTTCTCCACCACGATCAACGTGAACGACGACCGCCTGCTCGCGCCCGATTCGATGATCGACGAAGTCTGCCGCGCATGTGAGCGCAGCGGACAAGACGTTCCGCACACCATCGGCGAGCTCATGCGCTGCGTGTACCTTTCGCTCGCCCAGTGCTATGCGCATTCGATCGCGGATCTGGAAGTGCTCACCGGCCGCACGTTCACCTCGCTCAATGTGGTGGGCGGCGGCAGCCAAGATGGGTATCTCTCAGAACTCACCACGCGTGCATGCGGCATCCCGCTCTACGCTGGCCCCACCGAAGGAACCGCGCTCGGCAACCTGGCAGTGCAGATGATCGCCGATGGTGTCTTCGATAGCGTGGCCGACCTGCGCACGAACATCGCCGAATCGTTCAATGTGGTCGAATACCGCGCGAACGAAGAGCAGCTCAAATGAGATGCGAACGACAAACAACGAGAGCGGGCAAAACCAGCAAAGGCAGCACACAACCAGCGAACACCACTCTTATATATAGGTAAGGAAGATCGATATCCAGCGATCAGCACCAGAAAGGATCACCATCATGACCACGATGTTTGAAAGCGCAAAGGAGCAATACGCCAAGCTCGGCATCGACGTCGAAGCGGCGATGGACAAGCTTGCCCAAAAGGCCATCTCGGTTCACTGCTGGCAAGGCGACGACGTGCTCGGCTTCGACCAAGAAGGCGGCCTTTCGGGCGGCATCCAAACCACCGGCAACTACCCTGGCCGTGCGCGCAACTTCGAAGAGCTGAAAGCCGACTTCGAAGAATCGATGAGCATGGTTCCCGGCACGAAGCGCATCGCGCTGCACGCCTCGTATGCCATCTTCACCGACGAACACCCCTGGGTCGATCGCGACCAGATCACGTATGCCAACTTCGAACCTTGGGTCGAATGGGCCAAAGAGCACGGTTATGGCATCGATTTCAACCCCACCATCTTCGGTCATCCCAAGATGAACAACGAGCTATCGCTCTCTTCTCCCGATCCTGAAACGCGCAGATTCTGGATCGACCACGTGAAGGCGTGCCGTAAGATCTCGCAGCAGATCGGCGAAGCGCTCGATGATGAAGTGCTCTGCAATATCTGGATCCCTGACGGCTTGAAGGATGTACCGGGCGACCGCTATGGGCTGCGCGCGCGCCTGAAGGATTCGCTCGATCAGGTCTTCGAAGAGAACTATGACCGAGTGATCGATGCCTGCGAATCGAAGGTGTTCGGCATCGGGCTCGAATCCATGACCGTTGGCTCGAACGAATTCTATCTCGCCTATGCCGCCACTCATCCCGGCGTGTACAACCTTATCGACTCGGGTCACTTCCACCCCACCGAAAACGTCGCCGACAAGCTCTCCGCGCTGCTGCTCTTCTTCGACAAGATCCCCATGCACGTCACGCGCCCGGTCCGCTGGGATTCCGATCACGTGATCCTCTTCGACGATCCTACGAAGGAGATCGCCGCCGAGATCGTCCGTTGCCCTGGTGCTTGGGAGAAGGTGCTCGTGGGCCTCGACTTCTTCGACGCCTCCATCAATCGCATCGGCGCATGGGCGACCGGCTGCCGCGCTATGGAGAAATCCCTGCTCTACGCACTCCTGCAGCCAAACGATCAGCTCAAGGAACTGCAGGACGAATACCGCTTCACAGAGAAGATGATGCTCGCCGAAGCTGCGAAATCGATGCCCTTCGGCACCGTATGGGATGAATACTGCACGCGCCAAGGGGTACGGACCGATCTTGAGTGCTACCCTGAAGTGGCACGCTACGAAGAGCAGATCACCTCAAAGCGCAAATAGAAAGGAACCGTAATGGGAGTGTTCGACGATATCCAGGCAGGACTAGGCAAGGGCTTCGATGCTGCGATGGATGCGGCCGGCAAAGGATTCGATGCCGCCGCCAGCGCGACCAACAAAGCGCTTGTTACGCGCGCACCCTTCATCCAAGCTTTCATCCATCTTTGCGACGATGGCTGGCTGCAAGGCTGGCACGAGCGCAACGGTGGCAACCTCACCTACCGTATGACCGAAGAAGACATAGCGAAGGTGCGCGGCGGGTTCGACAGCGAGCCGCGCGAATGGGTCGATCTGGGCTTCAGTGAACCGACCCTGGCGAACGCTTACTTCCTCATTACCGGGTCTGGTGCGTATATGCATAATGTCTCCGCTTCGCCGATCGAGAACATCGGCATCGTCGAGATGAACGAAGCGGGCAGCGCCTATCGTGTGGTCTGGGGGCTGGTGAACCGCAAACCCACCTCTGAACTCCCCACGCACATCATGAACCACGCTATCCGCATGAAGGCCACAGACGGCGCTTGCCGCGTGATCTATCACGCACACCCCAACAATATCATCGCCATGACCTTCGTCGAACCGCTCGATGCGCGCACGTTCTCGCGCGCGCTCTGGAAGGCCATGACCGAATGCGTGGTCGTGTTCCCCGAAGGCGTGGGCGTGGTGCCCTGGATGGTGCCGGGCGGCAACGAAATCGCAAAGGCCACGTCGGAGCAGATGAAGAGCTATCCTGCGGTCATTTGGGCGCAGCACGGTCTGTTCGTTTCTGGCGCAGATTTCGACGAGACCTTCGGGCTCATGCACTGCATCGAGAAGGCAGCGGACATCTACTTCCGCGCTCGCACGATGAATGGCGGATCGAACGAGTTCTTGAACACCATCACCGATGAAGGCCTCGCGCAGATCGGCGTGGAGTTCAACGTGGAGATCAACAAGGAATTTCTCGACGTGCAGTAAGCGCGGAGCAAACGTGCAGTAAGCGCGCGGAGCAAGAGGAGGAATGAGACTATGACAACGCGAAAGACCGCAGATGGATATACGATTCAGAGCTTCAAGATGAAGCTGCTACCTGGGTTTGCCGCTGAATACGAGCGACGCCACGATGAACTGTGGTCAGAGATGGTCGCGATGTTGCACGACTATGGCGCACGCAACTACTCGATCTTCCTTGACCCCGAGACCGATACGCTCTTCGCCTCCGTTGAAGTAGCAGATCCTGCACACTACGACACGAGCGCTGAAACTGAGATATGCAAACGATGGTGGGATTACATGGCCGATGTCATGGAGGTCAATCCCGACAATTCACCGGTGAGCACGCCGCTCGAATGCGTTTTCCACCTTGACTAGAAAGGGGACTGCCATGGCTCTCTCACAAGAAAGAAAGGGAACGATCGCGGTTTCCCTTACGAATTTCCTCGATTCGGGGTGTATCGTTGCTTCATCCGTGGCACTTGCTGCGTGGGCGGTCGCATTCAACTTCGGCAGTGCCTGGACCGCCATCTTGGGCGCAGTCGGCGCGAACGCTTTCGGCGCTGCTGTTGGTGCGCTGATCGGCGGATTCCTCACCGACAAGCTGGGACGAAAGTTCATCTACACCTACAACATGCTCGTGTATGCCACGGGCGTATTCATCGTGATGATCGCAGCGAATCTGCCTATGTTGGTGATAGGCATCGTGATCTCGGGCCTCTCGGTAGGCGCGGGCGTGCCGGCATCGTGGAGCTACATCTCCGAGATGTCGGGGTCGAACCGCCGTGCGTCGAACATCGGCATCAGCCAGTTCGCCTGGTCATGCGGTCCGGCTGTCATCTTCCTCATTTCGCTCATCTTCTCGCTCGTGTTCCCCACCTTCGCCGCGAGTGGCGAGCTGCTCCCCGCAGGAACCTATGGTCCTTTTGATGGCTTGTTCGCCATGCGTTTGCTGTTCGCGATCCTGTTCGTAGTGGCCTTGGTTGCGTGGAATCTCCAGCGCAAGCTGCAGGAATCCACCGACTGGACCAGCAAACAGGAGCTGAAGGCGAAAGAGAGCTTCGTCTCGATGATGAAGCGCGCGCTTACCAATGCGGTGAACATCAAGACGATCATCTTCCTCGTTGCGGTCTACCTCACTTGGAATATCGTTGCGGGCACGATGGGTCAGTTCATGCCCTACATGTACGCAGCGGCAGGCAATCTGGACGACACCACCATCTCGCTGCTCCAAACGGTCATGTGGGTGCTCACCGCTATCGGTTCGCTCGCCATCTTCTCGGCGCTCGGCGATAAGGTGCCGCACCGCATCCTGTTCGCATTGACCGCAGGCATGGCATTGGCGGCATGGCTGGTCATGGTGTTCTTCGGCATGCAGCTCGAAGCAGGCACGGCTGATAGCTGGGGCTGGTTGCTCTGGGTATTCGTTGCGCTTTGGGGCGTTTCAGCGGGCTTTTCGGCTCAGTGCTTCTATGCACTCTGGTCGACCGAGCTCTTCCCTACCGTCTATCGTGGCGGCGTGCAGGGCATCATGTTCTTCCTCGTGCGTGGCGTGCTCGGCATCTGGTCACTCGTTGCTGTTGCCGGCCTTGGCGTTGAAACGCCTGCAGGCTTCGTAACCGCAGGCTGGATCATGTGCGGCTTCTTGCTCGTGTCGCTCGTGGTGGGCGTGATCTGGTGTCCGAAGACCCAAGGTCGCTCGCTCGACGAGATCACCGAAGAGCGTTACGGCAAAGAGCTCCTCGTTCAAGACAGCGAAGACATGGGCATCTAAGGTGACAAACTACCCGGTCGTTCGACACCTTAGTGGGTGAGGGAGGCAAGGCGGCGCTGGTGACGCGCATCGAGCACGTTGTAGAGGTAGTTGAACGCTACGATATTCACCAGCGCTGCAATGCCGAAGCTCTGCCACATCTCTGGGGTAAAGGGCGCGATATCGAAGAGCCACCCGAAGCCGACTACACCGATCAAAAGACCGCCGATCACGACCACCAACAATCCCCAGCGGAGTGGCGTGAAGGGAATCGAGAGCTTGATCACCAGCATGATTCCGAGCAAGGCCACCACCATAACGCATAACGTTGAGACTTGACGATAATCAAGACCGATCGCTTCATTGCCCACTATCGTAAGCACCACGATGCTCACCACCGCGCAGACTGCGCCAGGTATGGAATGCACCACTGCATTCGGGAGGAAATGCCCTCGTACCAGATCCTTATTGGGTTCAAGCGCAAGCACGAACGAAGGAAGACCGATGGTGAAGGCCGATATGAGCGTAAGCTGGATCGGCACGAAGGGATATTGCCACGGCAAGAAGATGAACAAGAACGCTGCTGTTATCGAAAGCAAGGTCTTGACCAGAAAGAGCGAAGCCGAGCGCTGTAAGTTGTTGATCGAACGACGTCCTTCTGCCACCACCGCAGGCATGCTTGCAAAATCGTTATCAACGAGCACGAGCTGGGCAACATTGCGCGCAGCATCGGAACCGCTTGCCATGGCAACACTGCAATCGCTCGCCTTCAGTGCAAGCACATCGTTCACGCCATCTCCTGTCATGGCAACCGTGTGACCTTCAGCCTGTAGCGCAAGCACGAACGCCTTCTTCTGTTCGGGGCGCACGCGTCCGAATACGTTGTAGTTCTTGATCGCAGAAGCAATGTCCTGGTCCGTTTTGAGCGTGGTGGCATCCACGAAGCGATCAGCTCCCTCGATACCGACTTTCTGCGCGATACCAGAAACGGTATGAGGGTCATCGCCCGAGATCACCTTTAATTTCACGCCTTGCTCTTTGAAGTAGGCGATCGTCTGAGCAGCAGTCGAGCGGATTTGATCGCGCAGGCACACGAAGCCCAGCGGCGTTACCTCGCCTTCGATCGCGCCATTAGCATCAAAGCCCTCCACACGCGCTACGAGCAGCACGCGCGCATCGGCAGCATAGGTATCGAGCGCGTCTTTGATCTGCGCCAAAGCACTTGCATTCTTCTCAAGAACGAATTGCGCCGCTCCCATCACGTAGGCTTCGCCATTGGCAAAAGCGGCGCCTGACCACTTCGTGTCGGAAGAGAAGGGAATCACGCGCGTAGGCTTCAACAGATCAGTGGGCGGTATCGCCTGTTCGGCTTTTTGCTTCCCCTCTTTGGCAAGCCCGAAGTACTCCTGAATAGCACGTGCAGTATCGTTTGGGTCCTCATCGCTTGCAACAAGCGAGGCGACTATCTTGCTCAACTCTTGTTCTTTTGGCTCTGAATCAGGAACATCAAGCGGCACCAGACCAGAAACTTCCATGCCTCCGGTCGTGATCGTGCCTGTTTTGTCGAGGCAGAGTACGTCCACCCGTGCAAGCGTTTCAATGCAGTAGAGCTGCTGCACGAGCACCTGGTGTCGTGCAAGCCTCACGACCGCAACCGCCATGACCGTTGAAGCAAGAAGGATGAGCCCTTCAGGGATCATGCCCACCATGGCGGAAACAGTAGAGAGAATGGCAGGATCGAGCTCGACATGATGCAAGAGATACTCATTGGCGAACAGCAGCAGCCCCACTGGGAACATGAAGATGCTCACGTACTTGATGATCTTATTGAGGCTGGTCATGATCTCGGAATTGATCGCCTTCTTCTGCTTAGCCTCGTTCGTGATCTGCGCGGCGTAGTTATCGGCTCCCACCTTTTCAACGCGTGCCCATACGGTACCCGCATTGATGAACGACCCACTATACATTTGGTCGCCTGCGTGTTTGGGAATGAGCCTGCTTTCACCCGTGAGCAAGCTTTCGTCGGTCTTGCACTCCCCTTCTAGCACCACCGAATCGGTCGGAATTTGGTTCCCGCGTCCCAGACGCATCACATCGCCAAGCACCAGCTCGTCAATCGGGATCTTCTGAAGCTTCCCGTCGCGCATCACTTCAACATTGGCGGCAACTACGATAGAAAGCCGATCGGTCGTGATCTTCGAACGAATCTCTTGCACAATGCCAATGATGGTGTTGATGACGATCACGAGCATGAAGAGCATATTCTTGTACGAGCCCGTCAAAAAGACGAACACCGCAAGGATCACGTTGATAAGGTTGAAGAGCGTGCAGATGTTGCTACGGAAAATGCTGCCATACGAGCGCGTTTTTACCGTAGCATCCGCGTTCACCTTACCTGCAGCCTGAGCAGCACGCACCTCTTCAGACGTAAGACCCTTGATGCCAGCATTGCTCTGAGTAGTATGTTCGACCTGATTTGCCATGATGTTCTACCATCGTAGCGTGTGTGGAGCAAAAGCCAGAATTCCCTTGCTAGATTGTTACAGAAACTAAAAAGGTGTCGAACGACCGGGTAGTTTGTCACCTTTTGGGTCTACTCGGCGGGTGCGGGCCAGGCGGGGTTCTTGAAGATAGCGCGCGACACTCCCACCAGATCGCCTGCCCCTTCAGCAAGAAGCGTATCAACGTCTTCGAGCGTGCGCACGCCACCCGTAACGATGACCGGCAGATCGACTGCTTGCTTGACCGCGGTGGTCATCTCCGCAAAATAGCCCGGTTCTTTATGGCCAGGTCGCTTGTAATAGCACATGCCGCCTGAAACGTTCAGGATATCGATATCGGTATTCGCTGCGATGATCTTCGCCGCCTCGACCGCATCTTCGATCGTGTTGCCGCCTTCTTTGTAGTCGCACCCACCGAAGCGCATCGAGATCGGCACATCAGGACCAACCGCTACGCGCACCGCTTTAGCAACTTCGCAGTGGATGCGAACACGGTTCTCGATCGATCCGCCATATTCATCACTGCGATGGTTGGTGAGCGGACTGAAGAACTCATTCAAGAGATAGGCGTGCGCGGCATGGATTTCGACACCATCGAAGCCCGCTTGCACCGCGCGCACTGCTGCATCCGCGAACTGCTGGATCGTAAGTTCGATATCTGCCTTGGTCATCTCTGCGCAAGGAATGGGGTCACCCAGTCCAGTCGCTGCTTCACCGATGACCATGCTGCTCGGCGCCCAAGGAACCAAACGGGTAACTTTGCGGTATGCTGTGCCGCCTGCATGAGCGAGTTGAATGAACGCGAGCTTACCATTATCTTTGATAAGACTCGCAAGACGAGAAAGTCCTTCGACCACATCGGGAGTTGCCAACGAAATCTGGCGTGGCGATGCCTGTCCGCGCGGCGTAACAAAACTATGCTCGACGATGATCATATCGAGCACGGGGTTTTCAGCACGAGAGGTGTAGAACTCGATCAGCTCATCGGAAACCATGCCATTCGGTTCCGCTTTGTAACAAGCAGTCGGCGCCTGCACGATCTTGCCAGAGAGAATACGTTTCATCATTTCGTTGCGAACTTCACTCATAGTGTTTCCTTTCTTCTTACTAATAATATAGAGGGGTTCAACTAGCTTTCGCGGTGCTCTTCTGGAGAGCCGCTTCTCTTTTCCGTTAGTTTATCCATGCATTTCTGAGTGTCTTCAGAAGCGATCTTTTCGACCACTTCTTCGACATGACTCTTGATGCCGAAAAGGGTGCGCTGAGAAGAGATCTTGATCGGACCATCATGACCCGCAGCTTCACGCGCAAGAAGTTGCTGCATCTGCTCCCAGCGTTCTTCAGCTTTTGTTTTCATCACGAGACTCCTCTGCGATCGAATCGCGATTCGCTATCAAGTAATGATACCGTGAAACATCCGCACAAAACAAAACGACCACCCCGAAGGGCGGCCGTTCATTCAAGATCTATTGTGGTCGATCTTTATTCGTCAGACTCAACAACTTCAGCAGCAATGCGGCGATGGCGGATGACTGCTGCAGCGATAGCAGCGGCAGCTGCTACCAAGATCGCAGCACCAACGATACCGACGATCAGAGGATCGATACCGAAGAGCGTCCATGCTTTGGGCTGAGCCGGAGTGCGCTGCTCCTGGCTTACGGTGACTACTGCCTCTTCAGCAGTTTGCTCATCGGACTGCTCAGCTACTGCCTCATCCTTGGCGGGAGTCTTGTCATCTGCAGTGCGAACGGTTGCTTTGCCATTAGAAGTAGCTGGCTTAGCAGTGGGCTTCTTGCCTGGCGTGTAAACATCGGGATCCTTCGAACCACCGTTATTGTCCTGCTGAGCGAGAAGATCGTCATAGACTTTCTGAGCAGCAGCTGCTTCTGCAGTGGTGCGATCGAGCTCAGCGCTTGCCGTTGCGAAGCTATTGCGTGCATTCTCAAGATTCACGCGAGCTGCCTCATGGTTTTCAGCGAAGGGCTTTTCCTGCTCACGAGCAGCAGCCAGGTTGTTGGCGAATTCGTTGAGCGCGAAGAACTCATGGCCCTCACCAAATGGCTCATTGATGACATCCTCGATGTTGAGCGCCTTTGCGCGCTCAAGACCAGCCTCTGCGTACTGAAGCTGCTGACCTGCTTCGCTGAAGATCGTGTTTGCTTCTTCGATCTTCACGCCAAGACCCGGAATAGCTGCCTGATACCTGATAACTTCTTTATCAAGTGCATCAGCTTTGTTCTTCAGAGCCTTGATGTTGCGAGCGGTTTGATTGTCGAGCGCATTCACAGCATTAGTATATGCAGTGGTTGCATTCTTCTTCGCTTCGTTCGCGCGTGCAAGCTCGCCATCACGGAAGGTATTCTCTTCGCGAAGCGCAGTCTCAACCGCGGTGTTCTTAGCGCGATAGAGTCCCTCAGCCTGAGTCTTCTCGCCCTGAGCAGCAGCAAGATCTGCGTTAGCCTGATCGAGTTCAGCCTGTGCGGCAACCCATTCTGCATTGCAATCAGCAACAGCCTGCTCCAGAACAGAGTGATCAGAACCACCAAAATTGTCGAGGTTGTTCTGAGCTTGCTCAAGTGCAACCTCAAGCGAAGAGATGTTCTTGTCCATCACTGCGATCTGATTCTCAAGGGAAGTAACCTCGCCAGACGCTGTGTTCAGGTCAGCCTCTGCATCGCGAACAGCCTGCTCGTAAGAGCTCAGGTCGACCGAAGAAGAGCCGTTCAGAGCATTCTGGTATGCCTGATATGCAGCCTGGTATTCTGCGGCAGCAGCATTCTTGGCGTCCTCGAGACTCTTAATGCTCGA
The DNA here is from genome assembly GCA_958409415.1 of uncultured Eggerthella sp. Lineage (GTDB taxonomy): Bacteria > Actinomycetota > Coriobacteriia > Coriobacteriales > Eggerthellaceae > Anaerotardibacter. The sequence goes on from CATYMO010000007.1 coordinate 64,894, forward strand.
AGCATTATCAAACCTAGTTTGAGCTTCATTACGCGCGATTAATTTTTCGTTTTCGATTTGAACTTTGGAGTTGTAATCCGCTTCCGCATTGGTAACTCGTTGCTCAGCATCTGCGATCTCTTGCTCCGTCGCTGCGGGGCCGATCTCGGCGCTGCTAGCATCGCTGCTATCTAGCTCGGAAGGATCGCCACCACCTGCTAGCTCAGGGTCGGTTACCTCACCCGGATCTGTACCGCTATCTCCCTTGATAGCTGCTAGCGCATCTTTCGCATCGTTCCATTCTTGCAATGCAGATTGAGTGTTTTGCTGAGCAGCTGCGTACTCTTGCTGGGCTTGCGTCAGGGCTGCTTCAGCCTCTGCGTAAGAGCCCGGATTGCCAACGTTTGCCGCTGCATTGTTGTAATCGGATTCAGCTTGATCGGATTTTTCCTTTGCAGCGTCTGCCGCTTGCTTAAGTGCATCGAGATCCGCGCCGGCACCTTCTGCTGCCTTCTTGGCGGCTTCAAGGGCGGCAACCGCATTGTCATAGGCCGTCTGAGCGCTTGCCTGCGCTGAGCGAGCAGAATCAAGACTGCTCTGAGCCGTGCTTCTCTGGCTCTGGGCGGCGGACAGATTAGTGCGTGCATCGTTCACGAGGCCTTGCAGGCGCTCTCGTTCAGCATCGTCTGCTCCAGCAGCAGCATCCAGACGTGCCTGGGCTGCGTCAAGAGCCTCCTTGGCTTGAGCGACCTTAGTAGTAGCCGAAGTGACCGCTGACTCTGCAGAGGTCACTTTAGAAGATGCGCTGTCGTATGCGGTCTTAGCCTTATCGCGTTCTTTGGTTGCAGCTTCATAAGCATCCAAGAGTTCGCTGTGTTTGAGCGCAGCTGCGTTGTATTCCTTCTCAGCTTGGGTGAGATCAGAGACGCTTTGCGAGAGTCCGTAGTCGTTCGCGTCTTTGACAGCAGAGTCGAACTCGCCACGAGCAGCCTGATAGTCCGTCTGGGCTTTCTTGAGGTTATCTCGGGCTTCCTTTTCGTTCTTCTGTGCTGCAACAAGAGCGTCGTACGTCTCCTGATAACGAGCTTCGGCCGCAGCGACCTCAGCTTCCTTCGCACTTATGGCATCGCCAACTGCCTTGTCCGCTTCTGCCTTTGCGGCATTCGCGGCTTGCGCTGCATCAGAGTGCGCTGATTCAGCCTCGTTATATTGAGCAGTTGCCTCATCAAGCGCTTTCTGAGCTTCATCTTTGCTTGCGGCGGCATCTGCCTTGTTCTGGTTCGCGGAATCGAGAGCTGCCTTAGCTTCGTCGAGGGAAAGCGAAGCCTTGGCGTCAGAGGAGTATGCAACAAGATCAATGTCCGTGTTACGGAGCGTGTTCGTGATCAATTCGTTTGCATAGGCGGCTGCGCTGGTATACGGCGCAGCGAGCGTAAGAGCCACGATGAACGCGAGGCTCAGTCTTATGAGACCGCTCAATCTCTTTCTAGCCATGGTCTTCATTTTGATTCCCTCTTTTTCGACCTTGGGCGGATCGTCTTCCCCGCGCCCCACCTGTTTTTCCTGCTCAGACAGGAGGTGGAGGGAGGTTCCGAGGATCCTTCTTCTCTCGAACCGTTTATCTGCAAAGGCGATCTTTGACGAGATCTGCCTCAGTTACCTGGGATTGGCGAGCATGGCGGTGAGGATTCGTAGGACATTTGCCATGTGCCTTTTGAGTATAAAAACCCCTGATGAGGTTTAGTTTTTGAAGTAGCACGCTTGAGCACATCAAGCGGGTTTTTGGGGTTGCTAGCCCGAAAATAGGTAGAGTAGTCCCAAACCATAGGTATTCTAACGGATTGGTAACGAGAAAGCAACGGGCTTGCAGAGCGATTTTCGCCCTGAATTGCGCATTTTTGCCTGATGAACTGGGGTTGCGCGCTTTCAAAATTTTTGCGCGGCAGGGCGCGGAAGAAGCTCGATAGACGCTATTTTTCGCAAGATAAGCTCATTTCAGGGGTGCTTGAGGGCGCAGTTTGAGGGAATTGTGGAGAAAATCTCTACAATTATCTTCATATCTCCCCTCTTCATCTGGCAGGAGCGCGAAAACACACCTTCACACAGGCAAAAGACCACCGCGCAATGCCTGGTCAGAGCCGAGCGCGGTATATGATCCCCTCTTGTTGTTATGCCCCTGCGCCAGCACGAGGCGAGAGGACAACGTCTTAACGCGGTCCATTTTCACTGTTGAACTGGTTTTTTATGGCGGAAGAAGCTCTGTACGGGAGGTGTGCAATGTTCGCGCCGTGTGCCGCGCCTTCGTGCGGAATCGCAGGTCAACCAATAAAAAGGCCATCCATTGTGGATGGCCTTGTTCAATTTGGTAGAGCATAGGGGGATCGACGAATCATGCCTAGCGGCACGCTTCCCTACGTCGGGCTTGTGCCCTCTCGGGGTTCGTTAGCGCAGGTCAACCAATAAAAAACGACCACCCGGATGGGTGGTCGTGACCTAAGTGGTGGAGCATAGGGGGATCGAACCCCTGACCTCATGGCTGCCAGCCATGCGCTCTCCCAGCTGAGCTAATGCCCCTTAAAGCGCGATTGATTATATCACAGGAACAGGAGTGCCCTGCCCTTCAATTTTGATCGAGGCGTAAAAAGACGACGTATCGAACACGTCGCGAATGGACTCGCCCTCGATAAAGGGCAGGTCAACGAACTCATTGAGCGTTGGAACAAGCTCGCTGCAGTCGATGAAATGGTCCTTTTCGTTCAGCTGGTTCGTGTCCTGTGCACGCCAATACAGATCGTTAGCGTTCGTAAGGTAGTACGTTTCAGCGCCCGTTTGCATATAAGCTGAGTGTGCCTCACGCAGATATGCGACCAGATCGTCGACATTTGCCAGGTCAAGCGCTTCTTCAGCTTTTCTTCCCATGAAATCTCCTTTCAGGTCCTATGAGCCTATCTTAGCAAAGAACACAGCGGTGTTACACAGTATCCACAAGCTTATTCGAAAATTTCACGAACAGAGAAATGCCTGGTAGATTCGAAATGCAGATACCGTAGCGCACGGTAGGTCCACAATGTACCCAAGACATAAGGCCAATCGTGCTTCTGGGATAGCGAAAGAAAGGAATATGCCGTATCCGAGATAGAGAGAAGGGAGCAAACCATAGCAGCAAGGGTTCCATTCGACGATTCCAAGGCCGATCCAGGGCATGGAGTCCTGCTCTGCTTCCTTTCAGCCTACCCCATTCGTCCGGATGGCTCAAAAAAAGACACCGAAGCGCTGAGAAGCCGTCTAAGGCCCCGGTTACGATCCGGGGGTATTAGGACACCCAAAAAGGGGGAAATTCCGTCCGAAATTGGGGCCAGAAACGCGCTCAAAATGGCATCCGAAAACTGCCTTGGATCAAACGTGCTCCGCAACCGCTGAAAACGGTCAAAAATGACCATTTTTGACCGTTTTTGCGTTGGTTCCTGAAATTATTTTTCGAAAATCCATATTTTTCTTTTCGCGTTTGAACTGGGTATTCGTTCGTCAGCTCCTGTTCGTATCGTAAGAAAAGCCCTCTTCTCACCCTGCTTTCACCCTCGAAAGACGCAGGAAGGACGATTTTGGACATTTTTGCCAAAACCCTCAAAAAATAAGAAAACTTTTGTCTCTTATTCAAAATCCGAAAATTTGTTCATACTAGTTAACTTATTTGTTACGAATCTTTGATTTCTTCACATTTTTTGAGAAGGCTCACAAAAACTTTGACGGTCTAAGTAAATTTTTCGCCAAAAGTTACCTATGGTGAATAATTTTTCGGTCAAATCTGACGAATTTTGGAGCTCGAAAATCGCGTGATGATAGCACCCCATTTTGGCTCAGATCCCTTGGTGAAAGATGGTGCTATCACGCGCTAAAACGGACTTAAAATCCTGCGAATCCAAGGGTTGAGCATGGCCGTTCGTGATTCGGCGTTTCTAGGCTTTTATCAGGTATGTTATCTCATGCTATGCCCATGCTTTCACCTGTTTTAGCGTGCAGGAAAATCCGCATTCTGAACCCCTGCTGCAGCCCCTCCCCGCCCCCTCGCATCACCAGTGAGAAGAGGAGGATTTTCGGGGGTGTTAGCACCCTAAAATGGGCTCAAAATGGGTCAGTTTTAGAAGAAAATGGAACTCTTTTTGACAAATTTTGGATCGATCTTGGCAAAATGCGAACATTTGATCGATTGAGCCGAAATTTTGCGCGATCTTTCATGTTGGACAGTTGGCATACACGCTTGCTCGAACAAGAGCACAAGCGGAACACTTCGCACTTTTCCGGGAAAACCGGAGCGTCGATTTCAAACACTGACGCCTGAGCAGAATCAGATCGCGTAACCGAGCAAAGGATGCTCGCGACGCGGACTAAAGAACGAGCGAAAAGATAGCACGAATGTAAGACACACTGTCATCGCTAGAGCCACGAAAGATTCAATGCCCTTTACTCGCAAGCTTCGTCAATGTTTGCCGCTTGCTTAAGGAGGCGCAAAAGACTCGAACATTCTCACGCGCAAGCTTCAGTGCCATAGGCTCGCTTGCCTTAGGAGACGCAAAAGATCTAAACGCGCTTGCTCGCAAGAAATGATCGGTTGATCAAAAAGCAGCGCACGCGCAAAGCGTTGGAACGATCAATTCTTCTTGGAGGGATCGCGCCGCTTCGCGCGCAAGATGTCATAGCGATGGAGCGGCATGGGAGTGATGAAGGCATAAGCGCCCATCGCCTTGTTGGCAACCTCCACCGGAGTGGTATTGGCAATAGCCACCGCTCCCTCACTCGAGTCGAAGCAACGCTCATTCTGCTTCGAAGCTGAAGTGTCTTTTGGCTCAGGGTTATCGAGGCCTTCATCATCGCGGGCATCCACTGCCGGGAAAACCTCCTCGAGCCCAACCACTAACACCAGCGTTACTTCGCAATGGGGGCTGAGCAATTCGAGTGTATCTCCCTCATAGAAGCGATTGCGGCAATACACGATGGTCTGCCACATGCCCTGGGTAAGATCGAGATCGTTTTCCGTGGCGGTCGCTTCGATCGGACGCGACTCGACCACTTCGGCCACCCAATCGTAGAGCTGCACATAGATATCATCTTCAAACGACTGCTGTGCATCTCCATAGAAGAAGCCTGTCGAATAAGGCCGGTGCGAAATGCGCTCGAGCTCACTTCCCCACTGCGCAGGATCTCCCCCGTCGAGCACCTGGCGGTAAGCATTCACCACCGTGGCCACGTAGAACGCTTTCTTCACGCGCCCTTCGATCTTGATGGAGTCCACCCCAGCTGCAATAAGTTCATCGAGGTGAGCGAGCATATTCAAGTCTTTGGAATTCATGATGTAGGTGCCGCGTTCGTCCTCTTCAATGGGAAAGAGCTCGCCTGGACGAGTCTGCTCTTCCAAGTGGTAGCTCCAGCGGCAGGGCTGCACGCAGTTTCCTTGGTTCGCGCTGCGCCCGGTAAGATAATCGCTGATGAGACAACGCCCAGAGATGGCCATGCACATGGCGCCCTGCACGAACACTTCCACCTCGACATCGGGCAACTCTGCTTTGAGCTGCGCGATCTCTTCGAGCGACATCTCACGTGCGGTAACGATGCGTTTCGCGCCAAGACGATGCCACATGCGCGCCGCCTCGACGTTCGAAACGGATGCTTGAGTGGAAACATGCAGGTCAACCTGCGGGGCATGCTCGCGCGCGAGGGCAAACACCCCCAGATCGCTCACGATGAACGCATCGACCCCCGCAGCAGCTAATGCTGCCAGATATTCGGGAAGATCGCTCAGGTCTTCATCGTGCAAATAGGCATTGAGTGTCACATATACCTTTGCGCCGGCATCGTGCGCCATCTGAACTGCACGGGGCATGTCGGCAAGCGAGAAATTCTGCGCACGCTGGCGCAAACCGAACTTATCGCAAGCAAGATACACCGCATCAGCGCCGAAATAGAGCGCATAACGCAGCTGCTCGAACCCACCAGCGGGAGCCAGTAGCTCGGGCTTCTTCGTCTGTTTGGTATGTGAGATCGTTGTATCCATGGCTCCTTCAAGCCCTCATACAGTTTTATCCGATATGGTTCAGATTATCGTACCGCACGCAAAAACCGGCATCCTTCTAACAACCTCTATATATTAGTAAGGAATGTGACAGCGATCGCAGTAACAGAACATAACGGAACTGCAAACGCGACCTAGATCGAACCCGAAAGCGTTATCCGCCACGGCGAACCTGCTGAACACTAGGACATGGTCTTACCAGATTACTGCGCACGAAGGTCCAGGCGCCTGAAGCGTTACTGAACAATAGGGCCACGACCGATATAGGTCTGCTTATAGCGGTTCAAGAACGAAAGGCTATCAGCAAGCGAATCGAAGCTCACATCGAACTTCTCGCCCGTTGCACGACGCTTGACCTCGACTTTTCCTTCTGCCAAACCGCGCTTCCCTACTACGACCTGAGTAGGCCAGCCGATCAGATCCGCGTCGGCGAACTTCACGCCCGGACGCTCTTTACGGTCATCGATAACGATCTCGAGCTTGGGGAAGCTCTCTTTCAGCGTTTGTGCCAGACGAAGTGCAGCTGGATAGACCTCATCATCGCCCACGGTAAGCGGAATGATGCAGAGATGAGCTGGCGCAACAGAAGCCGGCCACTTGATACCGTATTCATCGTTATGCTGCTCGACCACCGCTGCGAGCGTACGGGTGATGCCTACGCCGTAACAGCCCATGATGAAGGGCTGGTCAGAACCATCTTCTGCAGAATAGACCGCACCGAGCGCTTTGGAATACTTATCGCCAAGCTGGAAGACCTGCGAAACCTCGATACCGCGTGCTTCTTCGAGCGGCGTGCCGCAGTTCGGGCAGATATCGCCTGCTTTCGCCGTGGAAAGATCAGCCCAAACATCCACCTTGAAGTCTTCGCCTTGTGCCGCGCCCACATAGTGGAAGCCATCTTCGTTGGCACCCACCACCCAGCGAGCAATCTTCTCGAGATTCTGATCAGCGGCAACGATGATGCCCTCAGGTACCCCAACCGGGCCGATCGAGCCCTTGGGGAGGCCGGTGGCCTCAAGTTCACGATCGTCCAACAGCTGGAAGCCAGCGAAAACGCGATCTATCTTGATCTCGTTGAGCTCATGGTCACCCGGGATGAATACCGCAATAACCTGGCCTTTTTCATCCTTGCCTACGAGCGCTTTCACGGTTGCAGCCTCATCGATGCCAAGGAATTCAGCCAGCGCCGCAATGGTGGTAACGCCAGGCGTGGAGATCTTCTCCATAGCAGCAACATCGTACTCGAGCGGTTGCGTGATGCACTCAGCCACTTCGGTGTTCGCCGCATAATCGCAGTTCGGGCAGTAGACGAGCTCTGCCTCGCCCGCATCGGCGAGCGCCATGAATTCCGTGGTAACCTTGCCGCCGATCTGACCAGAATCGGCCTCGACCGGGCGATAATCGAGCCCGCATCGTTCGCAGATCGCGCCATACGCCTCGCTCATCTGGTCATACGTTTCCTGGAGCGATTCAACGCTTGAGTGGAAGCTATAGGCATCCTTCATGATGAACTCGCGGCTACGCAACAACCCGAAGCGCGGACGGATCTCGTCGCGATACTTCGTCTGGATCTGGTAGAGCGTGGTGGGAAGCTGGCGATAGGAGCGCAGTTCGTTGCGCACGAGCGCAGTGATGAGCTCCTCGTGCGTAGGACCGAGGCAAAAGCCGTGATCATGACGATCGTTCATGCGCATGAGCTCGGGACCATAATCGTCCCAGCGGCCCGATTCGAGCCAGAGTTCAGCAGGCTGGAGCGCCGGCATGAGGATCTCCTGAGCACCCGTGGCGTTCATCTCTTCGCGCACGATGTTCTCTACCTTCTGCAACACGCGCATGCCGAGCGGCAAGAATGCGTAGATGCCCGAAGCCACCTTACGGATCATGCCCGCGCGCATGAGCAGTTTGTGCGAGGCGATCTCGGCATCGGCCGGATCTTCCTTAAGCGTGGGAACATAAAGATTGCTCATATAGAGGATTTCGCTCATAACCTTCTCTCCTATCGTTTAGCCTGTTCAGGCATTGTTTATCAAGTTCGCGATCTCGTCGAATAGCGCATCGACGATATGCGCTTCAGGTACTTTCTTGATCACTTCTCCGCCTGCGAAGATGACACCCTGGCCATCGCCGCACGCAACACCGATATCGGCATCCTTCGCTTCACCAGGGCCGTTCACCACGCAGCCCATCACGGCTACGCGCAGCGGCTTCGGCACGCTGGCAAGGCGCTCTTCAACTTGCTTTGCAAGTGCTATGAGATCTACTTTAGCGCGTCCACAGGTAGGGCAGCTGATCAACTCCGGGTAACGGAAGCGCAACCCGAGCGCGCCGAGGAGCATCCAGGCAGCCTTCACCTCTTCGACGGGGTCATCGGTAAGGGAGATGCGCATAGTGTCGCCAATACCCTGTTCAAGAAGTATTCCCAGGCCAGAAGCAGATTTTATGAGCCCTTGAAAGAGCGTGCCCGCCTCAGTGACCCCGATGTGGAGCGGAATATGCGGCAGTTCGCGCGAGATGATGCGATAGGTTTCGACCGTAGTAGGAACATCATGCGCCTTGGCAGAGACCACCAGATCGGTGAAGCCTTGCGCCTCGCAGAATTCGACGTATTCGCGGGCCGAACGCGCCAGCTTTTGCGGGAGCGAAAGTGTGGCGTCGTCGCGCAGATGCGCATCGAGCGAACCGGCATTCACGCCGATACGAATGGGGATGCCTGCCTCTTTGGCCGCTTCGAGCACCGGGATAGTAGCCTCAAGCCCGCCGATGTTGCCCGGGTTGATGCGCAGTTTCGCGGCCCCACGGCGTGCCGCCTCGATGGCAAGATCGGCGCTGAAATGGATATCAGCCACCACGGGAAGCACGGAGCGTGCGCAGATCTGCTCGAAATAGTCGAGATCGGTCGCATGCGGGATAGCGATACGGATGATGTCGCAGCCCGCCTGTGCCACACGCTCGATCTGCGCGAGATTCTCTTCCACTTCCGAAAGCGGGAGGTTGAGCATGGATTGCACGGCACAGGACGCTCCCCCACCAACAGGCACGTTGCCCACCATGACCTGATGCGTTACTTCATTAGGCAGCACGTCGCACTCCTAGCCCCAATTCCCGAAGATGAACCGCTGCACATCTTGATTGAGCATGAACACGAAGAAGGCCATGAACAGGCACATTCCGCCGATGCTCAGGTAGTTCAGCGCGCGGATAGAGATATTCTTCCGACGGATCTTCTGGTAGATCTCGATCACGAAGCGTCCACCATCGAGCGGCGGAATGGGCAGCAGGTTCGCAAGACCGAGCGAGACCGAGATGACCGCCGAAAAAGAGAGCAAGCTGATGAAGCCCGCTTCGAAGGCCGTTTTCGAAAGGACCGCGATGCCCACGATGGACGTGGAGTTCGCAACGGTATCGGCCGCCGTCGCAGGGTTGAACAGGCCTATGATAGCTACCGCCACCATGCCAATGTACTTGAACCCAGCCACGATAGCATCAAACGGCGCAAGCACATAGTGGACCACTTCGCCACTTTGCATCTGCACGTCCACACCGATGATCGAATAGATGATAACGAACACGATCATGGCATAGAGCAAGTTCATGAACGGACCCGCCAGCAGGATCGTGATACGCTTCCAGAACGGCAGCATGCAGTATTGCTGCTTCTGCTCCGAGGTGAAGAATTCATCGAGATTCTCCACTTCACGAGGCGTTCCTTCATCGTACTTCACGCCATTGGTAAGACATGCGGGTGTACGGTAGGTGTTGAGCTTATCCTTGCGTGTGGGACGCTTGAGGCTACCCCATTCGGTGAGCTCTTCGAGCGCCTGATAGGCCTCATCGTCGGTGATGCCGAGCGCATCGGCCACATCTTCCATATCGGCCGTGCCGTGCGCATACATATAGCCGAGCACCGCTTTCAGGTGCGGGCTGGGCGTGCCTGTTCCCATGCCGCAGACCGCCGCATACCCGCCCAGTGGCACAGCAGTAACACCGAAACGCGTACCCTTCCAGGTAACGCCGATGCTGGGACCAGGAAGGCCGATCATGAACTCGCTCACACGCACCCCGAACGCGCGCGCAGCGAGAAAGTGCCCGCCTTCATGGATGAATACCAGAAAGCCGAGCACGAGCGTAGCTATGAGAATCGTGAGTAGAATGTCCATATCTCTATTATAGAAGGGTGAAGAGCACCGCCCTTTCAAAGCGGGCAGATTTTCGCAATATGCTCACGCGGTCGGCTTTTGCGGCTCTACTCGTATGATCTTTCGCGGATGGATATCAGCGGGCGCGCGAACGAGGGTAAGCCAAAGCGAATATGAGAGATCCAGTTTCGCGACAACGATCGCGAAACTTAGCTCGAATGAGCGACGCATCGAGAGAGCACGCTCGGTAGTATCCATCCGATGAAAACCCTCTCGCTGTTACAGCCTTGATTTCTTTGGCAAAGTCACCAGGTTTTAACCAACTCACGTGCATAAACACGGGTTTCAGCATCGATGGCGAGCAGCTCTTCGATGCTCGTGGCCTCCTTCACGCTGCCTTTGCGCACCGCATGGTTCATAGTGCGTTCGACCAGCTCAGCGATACCGAGGTAGGGAATCTGCTCGTCGAGGAACGCCGCGACCGCCACCTCGTTCGCCGCATTCATGACCGCTGGAAGCGTGCCACCGGTAGTGCCTGCCTCGATCGCGAGCGCCAAGCAGCGGAATGTTTCCAGGTCGGGCGCTTCGAATTCGAGCGAGCCGAGCGTGCGGAAATCGAGCGGCTCGACCGGCGCAGACCAGCGCGCAGGGTAGCTGAGCGCGAACTGGATCGGAATGCGCATGTCAGTAGTGCCAAGATGCGCCTTCACGGAACCATCGGTGAATTCGACCATGGAATGGATCGCGCTCTGCGGCTGTACCACAACAGCGATCTTATCGTAGGGCATGGCGAAGAGATGATGTGCCTCGATCACTTCGAGGCCTTTATTCATGAGCGTGGAAGAATCGATCGAGATCTTGCGGCCCATGTTCCACGTGGGATGGCTGAGCGCCTGCTCAACCGTGATATTTTGAAGATCGGCCGCCTTCTTCCCTCGGAAGGGCCCGCCCGAAGCGGTGACCCATAAGCGCGTGACCTCGGCGGGATCTTCGCCGAGCAAGCACTGATAGATGGCGCCGTGTTCCGAATCGATGGGCAAGAGCGTTTCGTACGTGGAGAGCGGCATGAGCACATCGCCACCCACCACGAGCGACTCCTTGTTAGCAAGCGCAAGCTGCTTGCCCGCCACGAGCGTTGCGTAGCTCGCCTGCATGCCAGCGGCTCCCACCAGGGAATTCACCACCATATCGACTTCGGGAAGGTTGCACAGCTCAACGATAGCCTCAGGACCTGCGTGGAGCGTGGCACCGATCTCGGCGAACCGTGCGCGCCAAGCTTCAGCGATCTCAGCGTTCGCGAGCACCGCATGCTCGACCGAAAACTCCCGTGCTTGCTCGAAGAGCAGCTCTGCCTGCGTGTTCGCGCTGAGCGCTACGATCTTCACGAATTCGGGATGGCGGCGTGCTACATCGAGGGTCTGCGTGCCGATCGAACCGGTGGAGCCGAGCACGCAAACGCGCTTCGGACGCGCGGGGATGTCTGCTTGCTTGTCAGCCATGAGGACCTCCAAAAACAGGAACCGTATTGAAGATGAAGAGCAAAAGCGTGCGCAAAACCTAGAAGAGCACGCCTGTGCTGATGAACGTGAAGGGGATGCAGTTACCGAAGATGAGCAGCATCGAGGCACCGAGCGTTACGAGGAATTGCGAATCGCAGCGGTCGAGCAACCCACCGTGACCAGGCATGATCGTACCCGAATCCTTAAATCCCGCGTTGCGCTTGATGCGCGATTCGACCAGATCGCCGATAACGCCGAGCACGCCACAGATCGCGCCGAACACGAGCGACTGGACGATGTTCATCTCGACCCCAGGAATGAGCGGGAACAGGCACCAGAACGCCATGGAAAAGACGAGGCCGGCGAAGAAGCCTTCCCAGGTTTTCTTCGGCGAGACCTGCGGTGTCATCTTGCGCTTGCCGAACTTCGAGCCGATAAGATAGGCGAAGGCGTCGTTGCCCCACACACTCGCAAAGATTCCAAGGATGAGCACGCCTCCCCAATAATCGGGCACCGACATGCGGATGAGCATGGCCGCCGACATGAGCAGCCCCGTATAGAAGGCGCCGAACAGGCTCACGGCAACATCGACGATGCGCGCATGGAGCCAGAAAACGTACCACACAAGTAGCACGATGATGAAGAGGGACACCATGACCACCACACCATTGATGCCGAACAGCCACATGGCCAGCGGAAACGAAGCAGATGCCACGATGCCGAGCACTTCGTTGGGAAGCTTCGCATCGGAGCGGAGCATGTAGTAGAACTCGCCTGCGCAGATCGCGGAAAGTGCTGCCAGATAGATGGCAGTGGTTACATCGGAAGCGATGATGCAGAGCACCGTGAGCGTGATATAGACCGCGCCCGTGCGAACACGAACCTGCAGGTTAGAAGGGTTCTTCAGCTTCGTGGGGGTCTTGTCGAGCGCCTTTTGCTTGAACTGGCTTCCGCGGGTGGGCTTTTCGTGCTCTTCGCGCTTGATGATGATCTCTTCGCGCGATTCGACGATGTTGCCCTGTTCGTCGGCATGAGTGAAGGTGCGACGTATGCGCTCGGTGGGCATGTGCTACACCGCCCCGAAACGGCGATCACGATGCTGGTAATACAGCAACGCACGCAAGAATTCATAGCGGTCGAAATCTGGCCAGAGCACATCGGTGAAATAGAATTCCGTATAGGCGATCTGCCAGAGGAGGAAGTTCGAGATGCGCATCTCGCCCGATGTGCGGATGAGCAGGTCGGGGTCGGGAATATCGGCGGTATAGAGGCGGCTTTCAAATGCGGCTTCCGTGAGCGGTTCGGGCTGCTTGCCTTCCGCAGCCGCCGCAAGCGCCTCGTCGATCGAGCGCTGCGCTGCTTCGAGGATCTCGGCGCGGGAACCGTAGTTCACAGCGATGACGAGCGTCATGCCCGTGTTGTTCTTGGTCTTCTCCCATGCATCCGAAAACGCGCGGGCTGTCTTTTCGGGAAGCGCGCTCGTATCGCCGATGGTGGCCACGCGCACGCCTTCTTCATGCAGGCCATCGAGCTCAGCGAGCATGGTCTTAGCGAAGAGGTTCATGAGCCCGTTCACTTCGTCTTGCGGACGCTTCCAGTTTTCGGTGGAGAAAGAATAGATGGTGAGGTAATCCACGCCCACATCGTTCGCGCAGCGTATAGTCTCGCGTACCGCATTGATGCCCGCTTTGTGGCCGTTCAGGCGGTTCATAGCGCGCTGTTTGGCCCAGCGCCCGTTCCCGTCCATGATAACGGCAACATGGCGCGGAATGCGGCTCTGGTCGAGCTTGGCAGGATCGAGCCCCGCAGGGGGATCGGGGAAGATGTAATCCAGCGGTTGCCTCATACGACGAATGCGCCTCGAACGACTCTGCCTACGTAAGGCTAGACAGTCATGACCTCGTCTTCTTTTTTCTTCAGGATGTCGTCGATCTTAGCGACATAGGAATCCGTGAGCTTCTGGATCTCCTCTTCGGCGCGGCGCTTCTCGTCTTCGGGAAGGTTGTCTTCCTTCACGCTCTTCTCGACTTCGGTGTTCGCATCACGACGCGCGTTGCGGATGGCGATGCGTGCTTCTTCGGCGTAGGTCTTGCACTGCTTGGCCAGTTCCTTGCGGCGCTCTTCAGTGAGCGAAGGGAACGGCAGGCGAATGACCTGGCCGTCGTTATTGGGGTTCACGCCCAGATTGGCGTTCATGATAGCCGCTTCGATCGCGCCGAGCGAGCTCTTATCCCACGGCTCGATGACGAGCGTGTGGGCATCGGGGGTCTTGATGGCCGCCATCTGGTTGACCGGCGTGAGCGTGCCGTAGTATTCAGCCTTCACGCGATCGAGGATCATTGCGTTAGCGCGACCGGTGCGAACCGACGAAAGGTTGGTGTTCAGCTGATCGATAACGCCGTCCATGCGTTTCTTTGCGGTCTCTTTGATGTCGTTTACCATGCTTCCTCCCCTGGTATGCGGCTCAAGGCCGCGTTTTTGGCTGGCGCGTGCGTGAGCGCCTGTGCCCTATGATTTCAAACCTCTGTTATTGTAGCGCGAAAATGCCCGCGCGCGATGCCTTTATCGTGCAGCTCTTCATCGTGCCGTTCGCATGCTTTGGCGCAGCACGCGAAAAGCAAGTACGGCGGCTTGGGCGAAGCGCATGTTCGCCGGCTGCCTCGCGCGGTCATGCTGCTGCAGAACGCCACGGAACGCCACAGAACGCGCCGATCTTCTGACGTATGCCTGCGCTCAGCGTCGTGTGGCTTACGCCGAAGCACGAACGGAGTGGCTAGCCCGCTAGCCTTCCGCGGTGACCGTGGTGCCGATGTCTTCGCCCTTCAGGATGCGCGAGATGTTGCCCGGGACCGTGAGGTCGAACACGAGGATAGGCATGTCGTTATCCATGCACAGCGAAGTGGCCGTGGAGTCCATGACGTGCAGGCCCTTCGCGAGCACATCGATGTAGCTGATGGTCTCGAAGCGCTTCGCATCGGGGTGCGTAACGGGGTCCGCATCGTAGATGCCGTCGACCTTCGTTGCCTTCATGAGGCATTCAGCGTTGATCTCGAGCGCGCGCAGTGCCGCGGTGGTATCGGTGGTGAAATACGGATTGCCCGTGCCTGCCGCGAAGATGACCACGTAGCCCTTTTCCAGATGATGCGTAGCGCGGCGGCGGATGTAGGGTTCCGAGACCTGGCGCATCTCGATCGCGCTCATAACGCGCGTGGGAATGTCGTGACGCTCGAAAGCATCCTGGAGAGCAAGCGCATTCATGCAGGTAGCGAGCATGCCAATGTAGTCTGCGTGCGCGCGGTCCATGCCCTGCGCCGAACCGGCCAGACCGCGGAAGATGTTGCCGCCACCCACCGTGACCGCAAGCTCCACGCCGTCGTTCACGATCTCTTTGATCTGGACGGCCAGCTCTTCGACCACTTTCGGATCGATGCCGTAGCCCTCTTCGCCCATGAGCGCCTCGCCCGAGAGCTTCAGGAGCACGCGTTTGTACTTGTAATCCGAGTTCATGAAGATCCTTTCTTGTGAAGGAATACCCCGAAGGATATATCTCATCCATATTACCCCATCGCTCAGGCGCAACAGAGCGCATAGGGAAAAATCGATGCATGCGCACAATTCGCACGAAAATCGCGACTCATGCTCTTCTGAGTTTTGGTGCGCGCGGCGTGCCGCTCCAGATAGGCCTTGCAGACGCGCCCTTCCAAGGGGCTTCGCGAAGTGGAGCGAAAAGAGCCACAAACGAAAGCAGCCTGCCCAAGCACGAACAACAAAGCAGATGGATCATTGACCGAAGCTCAGCTAAAGCCCAGGAAAAGCGAAAGCGGCCTGCCAAGCAGACCGCTTTCTTTCTCATCCGTTCCTCACAAACGGGAATGACCACGAGGTGGGTTATGTAGGTACGCGCATCAAAGCTGCGCGCTGCTCAAGCAATAACAATAGCGCAAGTTCTATTGTGTGTCGGCGCCAAGTTTCACTCTGGTCGTTTCTTCCTTGCCATCGCGCAAGTAGGTTACGTCCACTTCATCGTTAGGACTATGCGAACGGATCGCAAGCACCAGATCGGATGCGCTCGTGATCGGCTCGTTGTTCACCTTGATGATGACGTCGCCCACCTTGAGACCGGCCTTCTCGGCAGCGCCACCTGAGGTGAGCGAATTGATGATCGCGCCTTCAGAAGCGTTGATGCCAAAACGGCTCGCAAGTTCGCTCGTGAGCGTCATGGGCGTGATGCCGATCTGTGCATGAGAGGGCATTTTGCCCTGAATGAGCTGTTCAGCGATGCCGAACGCATAATCGACCGGGATCGCGAAGCCTACACCGGAGCTCGTGCCGTTGGTGGACATGATAAGCGTGTTGATGCCGATGAGCTTGCCTTCAGCATCCACGAGCGCGCCACCGGAATTGCCTGAATTGATGGCCGCATCGGTCTGGATCATGTTGGTGTAGATCGCGCCAGACTGCGAATCGGCATAGGAACGGTTCACCGCAGAGACGATGCCGGTCGAAACGGACTGTTCCATGCCGAAGGGGCTACCAGCGGCCATGACCCACTCGCCCACCTTGAGCTCGGCAGAGTTACCGATCTCGATAGGCTTCAGGGTTGCGCCGTCAACCTTGATGACAGCCAGGTCGCTTGAAGGATCGGTGCCCACGATCTTCGCTTCGTAGGTTTCGCCTTCAGCAACGACCTCGAGCGCATCGGCGCCATCGACCACATGGTTGTTCGTAAGAATATAGCCATCTTCAGTGAGCACGACACCTGAGCCGAGCGAGGTCTGCTGCAGCTGTTGGGCGGACTGGCCACCGAACGTACCGAAGGGTGACATGCTCTGGCTGGCGTTCGCGTACACATTGATGTTCACCACGGAAGGCAGCGTTTTTGCCGCCACCGCTTCAGCGAGCGTCATATCGTCGGTATCGACATCGATCGTGATGCCGGAATTGGTCTCTTTGATGGTGTATCCGCTGTTCGACGGGTTGACTGCGACGAAGATACCCAGAGCGAGCACGCAGGCAACAGCCGCACCAGCGAATGCGATGAAGAAGGTCTTCACGCTCTTGCGGTCCTTCTTTGGCTTGGGCGTTGCAGGCTGCGCGGGTGTGGGCGCAGGAGCAGGCGCGGGCGCAGCGTTGACCGGAGTGCCTTGCGGGGGCTGAGGTTGAGGTTGGGATGGTTGAGGTGCATCTGACATAGTCTGCAGAAACCCCCTTTTTTCGTCTCGGGAATAGTTACTTGGAAAACGTTACTAGAGGAATATGGAGCACCTATGTTGAGCGAGCAAATTCACAACTTTTCTAAACTGCGCCAATACACACACGCAAAAACGGGGAGCGTGATGGCTCCCCGTTCAGTAGATGTGACTATGTCAGGCGTGTGAAGGATCTAGTTGTTGGAATCTTCGTTGCCGGTAGTAGTGCCTTCGCCGGCTTCACCTTCGGCAGGTTCGGGCTCAGGCTCAGGAATCGGCTCGATGACGGTAAGGCTTGCAAGATCCATCTGATCGCCCAACCACTTCTGATCGATGAGCTTCAGCACTCCACCATCGGAGAGCTTCTTCAAAGCTTCGCTCACTGCATCTTGAAGAGCGGAAGCCGTGGTAGGCGCACCGATGCAGTACTTCGTCTCTTCGGCAAGCAGCGCAATAGGATAGATGGTCTGGTTGTTCGAGTGTGCAACGTAAGAACCGATGGTGCTATCGGTGGCTACGTACTTCGCTGAGCCATCTTTGAGCTTATCGAAAGCCGTTTGGATATCGGAAGTAGCATCGAGATGATCCTGGCCGAGGCGATTCGTGACTTCGACCGCGCTCATGGAAGAAGCTTGCGCGGCAACCACGAACACATCGGTGGGCAGCGGAACACGCGTGCCCTCTTCAGCGGCGAACAGCACGATGGAAGAAGAGAGATAGGGCTCGGAGACCCAGCAGTTCTTCGCATCGGAACCCACGCCCATGACGATGTCCACATCATCGGAGGTGAAGGCTCCTTCAGCGTTCGTTCCCACATCGACAAGCTCGAGCTTCAAGCCCAGTTCATCGGCAAGCGCCGCAGCTGTATCCACATCGATGCCCACGATGGAACCCTGCGACTGGGCCGCATAGGGCGCGTTCGAAGCATCTACGCCAACGCGCAGCGTGCCCGGTGTGTGCAACAGCGAGTTATCGATCTTCTGCTCGGAAGGCTCAGGGGTGTAGGAGTTGTTCGAGCAGCCGCTCATGAGCCCCACGCACAACGCCAGAACGAGCGCAGCCATGGCCGCGACCAGCACACGCAGTGCGAAAGGCTTGTTCACCTGGGAAGGTAGAGTGGCCGACGTGCTTGCAGCCTGACCAGCCTGACTACCTACGATGCTTTCAACGCTTGATGCTTTCTTCATGTATAGCCTCTCTTGTTAACCTCTTGGTCTTGTTCAAGATCTGCTTTGAATGCTCGCATGTGTTCACTGTGTAACACAAACGGGCAAAAGCCTCGGTTTATGTGCGCGAAGGCGCTTTCCCTTGCGCAAACGCTCACGAAGTTCTTTTAGCTGACCTAGTTTTCGACCCCACACCTGCATACGGGGACTTAGCCAAGGCGAACTACCTGACGCGTGTGCCAAGTGAAGCTGTCGAAGTCATACCTAAATGCTATCGACACCCTAAACTACCTGACGCGTGTATGCCAAGTGAAGCGCCTTGACGCCATCCGCTCGCCGGAGCAGCCCTATGCCGCTTCACCGACGGTACGACTTACACCTAGAATGCGCCGTGCTCATTCAGTGGAAAGCCCTTCGCTAAGCCTGCAAAGTACAAGACGAGCAGGAATAACGCGCGAACGACCACTGAACTTACGTGGATCCTTTCGACCGCATCTGCCATGGACTTGGAATGCCGCGCGCGAAGACGCTGCATGTCCGCAACTACAGACCTAAAAGAAACCCCCTTAGTATATCAGTAATGCGCCCCTCACCTTAAATTTATATGACGAAAGCGTAAGGATCGGCACAAGGGGTTGCAAAAGCCTATAATTAGTCTCAATCACGGTGCTGCCCACACATCTCGCACGCATAGCACGCAAAACCTTCGAAGCAGCGCCCCTGCTCACGCATGCAAAACGCAAGCCTTCCTTTCAACAAGACGAACGCTTGCACTGCCGCGCGAGCCACGTATTGGCCGGGGTAAGGAGCCAGGTTGTTCGACGATATACTATCCACGCTCTCGTTCGTGGATATTTTCAATATCTGTGTTTTCATCACCTTTACGTTTTGCTATGCCTATCAGCTCTTTTACGTTCTTGTCGTACTCACGCGCAAAGCGCCGAAGCAAACCGCGAAGGAGAATCATCGCTATGCGGTGCTCATCGCAGCCCGTAACGAAAACGCGGTCATCGGCGACCTTATCCACAGCATTCGCGTGCAGAATTACCCGCAAGAGCTCATCGATATCTTCGTTATCGCAGACAACTGCACCGACAACACCGCTGCCATCGCCCAAGAGGCTGGCGCGATCGTATTCCCGCGCTTCAACACCGAACAGATCGGCAAGGGTTACGCGCTCGATTACGGCGTGACCTGCATCCGCGAGCACTACTCCGAGAACGAATACGAGGCTTACTTCGTCTTCGACGCCGACAACGTGCTCGACGTGAACTACTTCCGCGAGATGAACAAGGTCTTCGACGGCGGCGCCATCGCTTCCACGAGCTACCGCAACTCGAAGAACTTCGGTTCGAACTGGATCTCGGCCGGCTATGGCGTGTGGTTCCTGCGTGAAGCGAAGTACCTGAGCCAAGCGCGCCTTACGCTGAACACCAGCTGCGCGGTTTCGGGCACGGGCTTTTTCGTGAGCGCCAAGATCATCGAGAAGATGGGCGGTTGGAAGTTCCACCTGCTCACCGAAGACATCGAATTCTCCACCTACAGCATCTTGCATGGCGAGCGCATCGCTTACTGCCCCACCGCCATGCTCTACGACGAACAGCCCATCACGTTCCGCGATTCGTGGAATCAGCGTTTCCGCTGGGCAAAGGGCTTCTACCAGGTGTTCGGCAAATACGGCCTCAGCCTGGTGAAGGGCGTGTTCACCAACCCCAAGGGGCATCGCTTCGCCTGCTACGACATGCTCATGACCATCGCTCCCGGCATGTTGCTTTCCGTGATCACCATCATCTTCAACACGATCATCCTCATCCTGGGCAGCGCAGGGCTCATGTCCACGGGCGTCATGCTAACCTCGTCGCTCTCCTCGATCTTCTTCTGCTTGTTCAACTACACGCTGTTCATGTTCATGTTCGGCGCGCTGACCACCTTCACCGAGTGGGATAACATCCGCTCCACCACGGCGAAGAAGATCAAATACCTGTTCACATTCCCGTTCTTCATGCTCACCTACATCCCCATCGCATTGGTGGCGCTGTTCAAGAAGGCAGCATGGAAGCCCATCCAGCACAGCATCTCGGTGGACGTGGAAGAGTTCAACAAAGCGCGCGATAACGCTGAACGCATCTAAGCGCGCAGGGGCTTTCGCTCGTATCTCTCGCTGTATTTTCTTGTCCCCACACAACCCCTAGACTTGATCGAAGCCAGCTTGAAGCTGGCTTCTTCGTTTTCTCTGCCAAGCGCTCTGTACGGATCGCAGTACGCCTTTGCGCTCGCCCTACCTCAAGGCAGCCGCGCCACCGTAAGGCCGAACACCTGCTCGATACCTGCTTCTTTGAGCACATTCGCAGCCGCCATGAGCGTTGCGCCGGTGGTGAGCACATCGTCGACGAGGATCACCCGCTCGGGTATCACTCCTGCCGTGCGCAGCAAGCCCTGCGGGTTGAACGCGAACGAACCCTTCATGTTCTGCTGGCGGCTCGAGGCAGAAAGCCCGCGCTGATCGCTGCGATCGACCGTGCGCAGTATATCGAGAAGCGGTAAGCCACAGCGCTTCGATAGGCGCAGGCCCACTTCTTTCATGTGGTCGAACCCACGCTCGCGAAGAGCCTGTTTGCGCGCGGGGACCACAACGAGCGCAGTTTCTCCCGGCACGACCCACGAAGGATCGACATAGTTCGCAAGCATTTCTGCGAGCACCTCTGCGAGCCGCAGCTCCTTTTTGTCCTTGTAGACCGTAATGAGCTTGCGACACGGGTCGACGAAGGAGAACACCGAAACAACCTTATCGAGAGCGCGCTGTGGCTCATCTGGCATACGCGCGCGCTGCGCTTCGGTAGCGTATTGGCTGCCCATGAGCGAAATGCCCCCTTCGTACAGCAAGCTCCGGTCTCCGTGCGTGCTTGAGCGCTGATCAGGCGCAAGCTGGCGATGCGCGACCATGAAGGAGTTGCAATCGATGCAGGCGAGCTTTCCGTGCGCCTGGCCGCAATACGGGCAAGCATGGAGCGCATCGATATAGGGGATCTCGAGGCGGCACTCTTCGCACAAGAGCGTGCCGGGGACATCGCAAAGCACGCAGCGTGTGGGCCAGAGAAGCTCTTCAGCGCCTTGCTTCGCAATATCCAGGCGCGAAGCCAGCCTATCGAGCAGGGGGTGTTCTCGTGCGACGAGCGCCCCTTTCAAGCTCATTCCACCCTCGATTTGTGTGTGATGCATCCCATAGAACCATTGTCCACAGGAAAGCTCACAGAAAGTTGAACTTTATTTGAGGTTTTCTGGCGCGCGAACTCACGTTTTTCTGAAATGCGCAGATCAAGATGTATGCCAGGAGCGCAAGAGGTGTTGGGGGTGTTGGGGGTCGGGTAATTCGGCACATCTTAGATGTGCCGAATTACCCGACCCCCAACACTGTGCCAAATTACACAACCCCTAACGCAGATGTGCCTTTTAGGCAGTGAGAGCAGCAGGCTCTTCAAGCTCGTCTTCACTCTTCTTCTTGCGTGGGCGGCCAGCTTTAGGGCGTTCAGCAAGTCGAGCATCGACCGAGTATTTCGTGACCCATTTGCGCCCATCAAGCTCGAAGGTTTCGAGCAAGCAAGCATCAACCATCTGCGAGACGCGACCACGGGTTACGCCCAACTGACGAGCTGCTTCGGCAAACGTATAACGCGGAATGTTCTCTTTCTCTACCTGCACAGCAACGATGATGTTCTGGCCATCTGCATGCTTCGGTTTGTTGCCGAACGTTGCTTCAGGGAAGGGAAGATCGTGCATGAGACGGTATTCCATCTCCATCTGAAGCCAATCGACGGCCATCTCGCAGACTTCTTTGAAATCGACCCCCTGTGTTCCACCCAGCATATCGTAGGGATCTGCTAAAAGAAATTTCTCGCCCCTATAAACTTCGAATTCGTATATATATACCATCGTTGCTCCTTTGAATGCGTTTATCTAAGTCCAGCTTGTTTCTTCATATCTTCAAAACGGTTGTTATCGATTTCGCGATGGCGCCCGATAACTGTCCTTCTTCCATCAGGATGAACGTAATGATCATGATTGGCACCACCTTCATTCCTGAACCCGTGAGCCTCGAAATACTTGATGACCGTTCTACGCTTAACCATTTTTGCAGCTCCTTTATTATAAACATTTGTCTATAATTTTCAAGATAAATATAAACATTTGGATAGGTTTATTACCGCGAGCCCTGAATAACCTCAGCGCTTATCGCTCTCTATCTTCCTCACGAAAGCTCACAGAAAGTTGAACTTTATTTGAAGTTTTCTGGCGCGCGAGCTCACGTTTTTCTGAAATGCTGCTAAAAGACGCGTACACTAAAGAACGCAAGAAAAAAGGTGACAAACTACCCGGTCGTTCGTCACCACATGCGGAAGGGGATCACTATGTCACTGTCGAGGAATCGAGATGTAGCACGCGCAGAACACGTGCAAAACGGCGAAGGCCACATGTATCGCGACCTGCTCTTGAACGATGAACAGATTCACGGTGAGCTTACTTATGTATCGAGCATCACGCTCGAGCCAGGCTGTTCGATCGGCGTGCACACGCATACGGGGGACAACGAGATGTACTACATCTACGAAGGCACCGGCACCTACACCGACGGCGATGAAACTTACCCTGTTCAAGCAGGTGATGTGCTGTTCTGCAATGATGGAGAGACTCACGGGATCGCGAACGAGGGCAGCGCTCCCTTGCGCTTTGTTGCCCTTATGCAGGCAACCGCATAGCTCAGACACGCGATAGTGCGCACAGATAAAAGCCACGGTACTGCAAGGTCAGCGCCGTGGCTTTAGTTTTGCATGATCGCATGCTCATAATTTGGGCAAGTTGCCGTATACCCCTTGCCGATGGCCAACTCGTACGATATTAATCACGATTTCGTCGTCAAGAATCTGTCCAAGGATTCTATACGAGCCAACACGCCAACGCCATCCGTTATCCGATCCTTGGATCGGCTTTCCTCCTTGTATTGCGCGAGGATCGATGCAATCATCCAGGTTCTTCTCCACCCAAGACAGGAGCATTGCGCGCTGTTTCTTAGGAATCTTGCGCAGACCCTTTTGAGCTGGCTTGGTCCAGCGTACATGCCAGCTCATTCAGCCATCATGGCCATACGCTTGACCTCTTCTGTTGTGTATCGCGTGCCATCGTCTTCTGCTAAAGCCTCTTGGTATGCAAGCAGATCTGCAGCATCCTCGACGTACTCTAAAGCTGCTTCTCGCACAACCTCCGAAAAGCTCTTTCCAATAAAGTCGGCATACGCCTGTATCCAATCACGCTCTTCAGGGGAAAAACGAATCGCTGTTGAAACCATAGCCATGATGCCCACCTCATTCGAGTTTTCAATCGCACTACGATGTAGTGCGATTATCTCATGGGTAGATTTACGCGTCAACAAAGGCATTGCGCACATATAATCGCTCCTTCTAAAACATCTTTGAGTCGATGATTCCAGAAAGACCTTATGAAAATCTGAAGAATAGCTCACGTTTTTTCACGCGCGAACTCACAAAAATTTGAAACATGAAGATGAACGCACAAAAGAGCTGCACTTGATGACGATTCCACGTTGTGCAGCGCTGAACTGGGGCTCTATTTGCGCTTGAGACGAAACTTGCAACGCGCAACAGGGCGCTGCATGGCAGAGACTGGACGAAGCTCGGTACGCTGCCCCATCAAAGGCAGGCGACGTTCGGCAACGAGCGGCATAGAAACGCCTGCAGACTGCAGATGAGCGATGGGTGTCTCTTGAGCAACTGACCGCGCTTTGTCTTTCTTCTGAGGATGAGATTCCAGCTGCACCTTCGACATAACGGCGCTTAAAGATCCCGAGCGCATGAAAGAGCGCTCTTGCGCAGAAAAGTCCTCTGCTTGCGGGCGCGCGCTGGCATTCTGCTTCGATCTTGCTGCTGTTTCACGAGAAACACGAGATGGCACAGCAGAGCTTTCCAAAGGCTTCAGCTTCGATGTGGGCAGAGGTGTAGCGGAAAGCGTCACTAAAGATGACGAACGACCGGGTAGTTTGTCACCTTCGGTCATAGAAAGCGCCTGCACGCCGACTGATTGCTTTTGCAGGCTCACCCGCTGAAGCGATTGCTTGGTGAGCGCCTGGCCCTGCGTGGTGTGAAGCGGCGCCTTTTGCACTGGCGTTGCCGAGAGCGATGCGCGCTGTGAGCCAGTCGTAACACGCGACGTGAGCAGCGGAGGAATCTCCTGGTTTGGAATGGTGTTGCGCGGGGCACCAAGGAACGTGACCGGCGAATGCAGTTGCGTGTTCAAGAGTGTGTTTCGCGTTTTCGTCATATCAGCAGATTATCAGGGACACAGCCCTGGCCGTCGCACGCCTCAGAAACACACAGATTATTCGCATACGTGCTTCTTAGCGAGATGCGCTCGTTGGAAACTGGAAGAGCAGCGCAAGCAGGTGCCCGAAAACGCCGGATTATTTAGGTCCGAAGCCTTCTCGGGAAACCGATTCGGCATCTGCTGATGTTGCATCGGGCTCGGACGCGCTAGCGGGCTCTGTCGATGCGGACACAGAAGGCTCTGAGCCAGCCGAAATATCCGATCCTGAGCTTGCACCCATCTTGGAAGCAGACGGCGCTTCAGGTTCGCTCTCAGCTGCTTCTCCAAGCGTTTCTTGCTCATGTTCAAGAGCTGAATCCTCTCCAGATGCCGCAGCCCGGGAAGTGGGAACGCTTGCGTCCGGAGATGGACCCGAGGCGGTTGAAGGCTCGTCAGTGGGAGCACTCGGGGCTGTAAGAGCTTCGGCGGTTGAGTCGGCATCCGAAGTCGCGGACTCATCCGCAGAAGGTGTCGAACGACCGGGTAGTTTGTCACCTTCCCGACCGGGTAGTTTGTCACCTTTGCGCTTCTTGGGCACCGAGAACTTGTGCGGCTTGTACTGCATCGCTTTCTCGGGCAGCAGCGGGCGCGAGAACAGGAAGCCCTGCACCACGTCGCAATCGAGCTCGCAGCACTTCTCGAACTGCTCGACGGTCTCAACGCCCTCAACAACGACGAGCTTGTTCGACTCATGCGCCAGTCGCACGAAGTTCGCGAGCCCCTCTTCGTCGCTCGCAAGCAGGCTCGCGGTGAGCGAACGGTCGATCTTCACCACGTCGGCCGGTACCTTCACGATGCGCGAGATCGAGGCATACCCCACCCCAAACCCATCGATGGCGATGCCGAAGCCCGCGCCCTGCAGCTTCTCCACGAAATCGGCGGCCTTCTCCTTGTTGTTCAGGAAGAGGTCGTCCTTGATGTCGATGCGGATGAGCTTGCGTGCCACTTCGTATTCATCCAGCAGCTCGGCGGTGAATTCCACGAAGTGCTCGTCGCGGATCTTGCCATACGAATAGTTGATCGAGATGGGCCTCATGCGGCGCTTGCGCTTCTTCCACGTGGCCAGCTGTTGCACGACCTTGCGCGTGACCTGACGGTCGATCTCTACGATCTGGCCGTTCATCTCAGCCACAGGGATGAACTGCTCGGGCGGGTAAACATCGCCGCGCAAACGCACGAGCGCCTCGTAGCCCACCACCTCGTTCGAGGCGATCTCGATCTGCGGCTGGTAGAGCACGATCAGATCATCAGTGGCAAGCGCGTCGCTCAACAGCGCGGTGATCTGGAGCTTGTTGTCCTCAGCCTTGCGCATGTCCTTGTCGTAGAAGATGACCTTGTCGGTCTTGCCCGATTCCTCAGCTTGGTGAACCGCCAGGTCGGCACCGGCGACCATCTCTTCGATGGAGGTGCCGTGTTCGCGGTTGAACACAGCGATCAGCTGATCGAAGACGATCGAGCTTCCGTGCACCACGACCGGCTGGCTGAGCACGCGCTCAAGATCAGCGAGCGATCCCGACCCGCGCTTGAGGGCAGCGTTATAACCAACGATGAAGCTGTTGTGATCGGGGCGCACCAGGAAGGATTTCTCCAGACCGCCGAGGCGTTTCGCGAGCGCCTTGATGGCCTCGTCAACCACGCTCGAACCCCGCGTCTCTTCGAGCGCGTCCAAGTTCGTGAACGCCACTTCGGCGATCGAACGTACGCTCTTTGCGCCATCGCTTCCTGCATAGGCCGTGAGCCACTGCATGTTCGGCATGCTGGTCAAGTCGTCGGTATAGAAACGCTGTTCAAGCGTATTACGCTGTGTTACCACTTCGGCCATCTCCTTGGCCGTGCGGCGATAGCCTAAGAAGGCGAAGGCGATGATGCAGGCGATGCCCAACACCAGAAGCGTAAGGGGCCAGACGACAGGGCGGAGCGCGTCGAAGGAAAAGCCGCTCTGGTTGAGCATCGTGGCGCTCGCAGGCACCGCCCCAGCAGAAATGCCATGTGAGGCAATGGAGCGCGAATCGAACACCGTGCCCAAGCTCTCGAACGTCTCGAGCGGAATGTCGGATGCGCTCGTGCCGTTAAGCACCATGACCACGATCTCGCCCGCACGCTGGCCAGCTCGCTCGTAATCCACGAAGTTCGACGCCGTAAAGCCCTCACCCACGCCGCCGAAGCCGATCGCGTAGATGGGTTGCGTGGCTGCCTGCGAAACGTAGTAGGCCGTCTGCGCCGCTCGGTACGCGTTACCAGAAGCATCTGCGGCCGCGCCCAAGTACACCACCAGGGTCGAATCATCCGCCGCCGAAATCTTCGTGCCCAGATCAGCTCGCGAAAGAGTCGAGGCGTTCACGTAGTCCACCGGCAGACCCGCGAACACCACGCTCTCTTCATTGGCCGCGCCGCCATCGCTCTTGCTTGCAGCCTCTTCGAACTGCGCGCGCACGCCCAAGCCTGCGGCCGTGTTATCGGTTATGACGAGCATATGCGTGGCTTCTGGGTTCATCTTCGAAGCCACTTCCACCATGCCAGCGGCATCGCAGCGCTCCATGAGCCCCGTGGCGTATCCCAGTTCAAACGCGTGTTGCGCATGTGATACATCGCTCACGCCAACGAACACCACGGGCGTTTTGGGGAAGAGCGAATCGTGGAGGGACTCAACGTAGTAGAGCGCATCGTCGTCGATGCAGACGATGGCAGCATATTCACCGTGGTCGCGCAGTTTCTTCGCGAGCGCGCTGCCCCAATCGCTGTTTGAGAGCGCCGCGCCATACGCAGAAGAGGTGCTCACGTTCTTGTTCGCGGAAAGCGCCGCCACATCCAAATATTCGACGTCAACCCCCACGGAACTGCGCTCGAGAAGATCGACCACGCCATCGCGCTGAAGCTTGGTTGCAGCATCGGAATCGTCGTAGGACACAATGACGAGCACATCGGCACGCGGCTCGGTCTGCACCACGCCTGCAGCCACCTGCTGGTTGCGCGAAAGCTGCTCGGTGGTGCTCGAGATCATAGAGATGGCGAGCGCGATCAAGACGCACGCAACCACAAGCAGCGCCGCGCGCACCACAGGATACCTCTTGCTCTCCAAAAGACTTTCAATGAAACTATGCATCTTTACTCCTTAGTGAATGGTTCACTTAAGGAGCGGAGGGCGCGGCGGCGCGCGAGCGAGGTGGACGCTGCCCCTGCGATGCCTGCCGCAAGGGCGATCACGCCCGCAGCAGTGGCCACCGACCCAATAGCACGCGTGGCATCTGCAGGGGTCACACCCGTAGCGCCATCGCCGATCCCGGCGAGCGCTTCAGCGCTCATGGTGATGAACGGCTCGATCGTAGGCAGCAAGCCTACGATCGGTGCGAAGCTCAAAATGTTACCAATATCGCCAATTCGCTCGGTGAAGCCGAGAAGCGCGTTCGGATCGGCTTCCGCGCTCCCCTCTTCAGCAAGCGCGGCAGTGCTGGTAGAAGCCATATCCGCCGCCACAGCCTGAGAAGCGCCAAGCACCGGGGTGCGGTTAGCCGCAGAAGACGCGGGCTGCTCTATAACAGGCTGTGAAGGCCTTGGCGCGGGCGTCACGGGCGTTACCGGGTCAACAGGCGCGACGGGAACATCCGGCTCTTGTACGGGCTCTGCGGTGTTCCAGAGCGCGTAGAGCTTGATCCCTGCGCCATCGGCATCTTCGATCGACGAGGTGCGCACCATCGAACGCAACAGCTGTTCGGAGAGCAGTTCGCCTTCGTGCACCGAAACACCCGTGCCAGAAGCATTGGTGTTCCAGCAGAGGAACTCATGCCCCTCCTTTTGGGGCGCAGCGGCGCTCTTGAGCGCGTCATCGTTACCAAAGGTGGCTTGCGTGGACACAACAGCGCCGCCCAAGCTACCGCCGTTGCCATCGTAGTCGAGCACGTACTCATTGCACTTGAAGTTCGCGATGAAGCTCACCGGCTTATAGCAGCCCGTGAGCTTGGACTGCGCGCAGTCCTTCACGATCCAGTGATCGAGCGCGGCCTTATCGCATACCGAAATGGGCTCGGTGCCATCAGGGGTTTCGATGGTCCAGCCGACGAAGTGGTAGCCGATATCGGGCGTTGCCGCCGCACCATTCACCTCTTCTTTGGTGGGCTGGCCGTTCTTATCAAGCTTGAAGCCAGTTGAAGAGGAGATCAGGTCCGATCCATACGAGACAGAACCGCCCTCGCCTGCTTTATACGTGATCTGAACTGGGTCATCGGTTACTGCGGGAGGTTCAGGATCATCAGGCGTGTCGGGCGTGTCAGGAGTATCAGGATTGTCTGGGTTATCAGGCGTTTCGGGAACGTCAGGTGTATCAGGATTATCCGGGTTATCAGGAGTATCAGGCGCGTCAGGAACATCTGGCACGTCGGGGTTATCGGGGTTATCGGGGTTATCAGGGTTGTCGGGAGTGTTAGGAACATCTGGCTGATCGGGAACGGCAGGATCAGTAGGTTTATCAGGGGTTTCCGTTGGATCGCCCGACCCATCTCCTGGGTTTTCCACATTATCGCCTGGGTCAGTTACCGTGCTATCACTCGGTTCATCTGGGGTTATAGAAGAACCGTCAGAGTTTTCCACATCGGGGCCCACAGGAGCCAAAACGCTCGTGGAGGCTGTTATCGAGCCTGCGGAAGGCGCTTCTTGCACCGCCGCGCCCGTTTCATCTTGCCGCGCTTCGTTTTCCACAACCGCGCAACCGCTGATGAAAGGCAGGTTTTCACTCGCGCACTTGTTGGAGAGCGTCTCGAGCGAAGAGTCGGGCATGTTCACCAACGTTGCGTACGCAGATGAGCGCGAGCGAGGGTTGTCGAAGGGTGTCTCGCTCGGAGAGTTCGTATCGGTACCATCAGATGCGGGGCTTTGGCCTTGCGCGTCTAACGGAGCGTTCTCTACGCGTGCAGCAGACGTTGTGCCATACACATTGCCCGCCGACGAAGTGCCCGCGATCATTCCCGCTGCGGTAGAGGCGGTAAGGCGTGAAGCAACATCGGCGTTGCACACCGCAGAAGCATTCAAACTTGAGACCGTGAGCATTGCCGTGCTCTCAGCCGCACTATCAGTCGCGGCACTAGGGTCTGCATCGGCAGAAGCGCCCGCCGGAGCAGCCTGCACGCCAGCGCCAACGCTAGCAGAAGCAGGAGCGGCAGAGCCGAACGCAGAACCAAGCGTACGCGATGAAGCAGAGTACGTTACCGTGCTCGCTTTCGACGAGGTTTTCTGCTTCTGATTCAAGGCGTACATGCTGGCCTTGTGAGCGTGAGCGTTGCTATAGGTCACGCTTGCGGTCCGATGCTCCGTTGCGATGCGCGTCGTGAAGCTCTCACCAGAGCCAGAAGTGCTCTCCTGGGGTGCCGCGCTTGCCGAAGACGAAGCGCGGGGGGTCGAATTCGCGCTCCAAGACGCCGCGGAGGACGACTTCACGCTCGATTTAGTGCTCTGTGCGCTCGAGGAAGAGGCACTAGACTTAAAAGACCCCGTCTTGGTTGTGGCGGGGTCGGTTGAATGCTGCGTTTGGGATTGGGTTGTGATGTGCTCGGCGCTTCCGGATCCAGGATCGCTTGCTGCCAAGGCAAGGCCGGGCGCGAACGCCACGCTTGCCGCGAGAGCGAGAGCCGCCACTGCTGCGACGAACATCTTGCGAACAGGCGCACCCGCAACTCGCCCACATCCCTGACCCAGGAAAGGAGCAACAGAAGAAGTAGAACGAGGGGTAGTGGAATCAGTAAAGACGCTCTTGGGTGCGAAACGAAATGTCGCCATAGATGAGAAGCAATCAGCAAGAGCGGAAGATGCCGCCATAGATGCGAAGCGCTTTGCGGGAACAAAAAAAGCCCCTTTAGACAAAAAAAGACCGGAGGTGGTATGTGCATTTGCAGCGCATGCGAGGCCGCCATCGGCAGGGGTGGTCTCGCATGAACTGCTCACGTTCCTCATACCTCGGAGAATGGCAAGATCAAGGTGACAAACTACCCGGTCGTTCGACACCTGAAAAGGTGTTGAACGACCGGGTAGTTTGTCACCCGAAAGACGAACAGCGCCTGGGGTGCAGACGCTGTTGTTAGTCATGTTGTTCGTGGCCTTGAAGCCATTGCCGAAGCCCTTGCCGCGGCCGTTGCGAGGAGTGAAATCGTCTCCATCCTCGTCCTCGGTGTTGCGGCGGCGGAGCGCCAGCACCAGGATCGCGAGTGCCAGGCCAGCCACGAGAGCGATCAGCCAGCCGAAGTCCGCATCGCCGGTCTTCGGGAGGACCGAGCCGCCGAGCTCAGGCTCAACAACATCCTCGGTCTCGTAGACTGCATCGATCTCGATAGGACCAACGATCTCAGGCAGTTCGGAGAGATCGTAGACCATGCCCTCGATCGTCTCGCCCGTCTCAGCATCGGTCATCGTGTACTTCCAACCCTGGAAGGTGGAACCCTTCTTCGGAGTCTGCTTGATGCTGGCGATCCACTCAGGATCGAGGGTGTTGCCCCACTCGACCTCAGTCTTGCCGCCCTTAACATCAGCCACATCGTCGCCGCGACCGTTGACGGTCACCTTGTAGGAGTTGACCTTCCACTGTGCGTAGAGAGTCATACCCTCTGCCGGCATCGTCATGTTCTGACCCAGCTTGTAGGTGGTGCCGGATCCGTCAGGCTCGGTGTTCCAAGAAACCAGCGTGTAGTGCGGCATCTTGACGCCCGTGCCATTGTGAAGCTTCGTGGTCAGACCGTGGGTCTGAGTGGTCGGCTTGATCTCGCCCTCGCCACCATTCACATCGTAGTTGATGGTAACGTCGGGGTTCTTCTCGAACACTGCGCGGTAGGTCGCAGCAACCAGGCGGCCATCAGCCGTGGGCTCGAGCACGTAGAACTCGTTGTTGGTGCCCGTGCTGCCGCTGTCCTTGGTATCCCAATCGTTCTCATCGATACCGATGGTGCGCGTCATGCCCGGTACAAGCTCCCAGCGGACGAAGTGGTAACCCGGCTTAGCCGTTGCCACCGAGTGCAGGAGGTTGCCCGCGGAGGAACCTTCGCCCATGGGCTGGCCCGTAACCGCGCTCACGTAGTCAACAACACGGTCGATCGTACCGCCATCGGTGTGGGTGTACTCAATCTTGATCATGAGCTCCTTCCACATTGCGTAGAGGGTGATCTCGTTCTGAGCAACCTTCGGGTCGATCGCATTAGACATGTCAAAGTACTTGGTCAGGTCGGTGATGGTCAGGCCGCTGCCATCGCGAGCAGTATTCCAACCAGCGAACTCATAACCATTCGGTGCGGCGTCGAGCTCTTCATCGCTGAAGAGGTTGAAGCCATCCTGCGTCCACTTCACGTTCTCGATCGGATCCGGGGTGAACGGATTGCGCGTATCGGGAACAGGCTTCAGCAGGCCGGTGTTCACATTCTTATCGTTGTTCAGGTCGTAGATGACCTTGTAGAAGTCATTCTCAGTCCAGATGGCATAGAGGGTGAGGCCGCGCTCCATCAGAGCAACGTCGTCATAACCTGCGCCGAGCAGCGCCTCAGCCAGCTGGCTGTAGGTCATGGTCTCGTCGAGCCATGCGCCCGAGCCATCAGCTGCGGTGTTCCAGCGGTTCGGCATGCTGCCCAGGGTGTAACCCATCTTGGTCGGCAGGTCTGCCGGCTGGAAGCCTGCAACCACGCTGGAGAGATCCATGCCGCCCACGGTCGCGGTCTCGTGACCGGTGTTGGCATTCCAGATGATCTTGTAATCGTTCAGCAGGGTGTAGACCACGCGTGCGATGTTCTCGCCATCGGCCAGCGTAATGGTGACCAGGCTGTCGCCCGCGTTGAACTGGTAACCCACCGGACGCTTGCCACTGATCAGGTCGCCCGGCACGTTGAAGGTGGTGCCTGCAACGCCAACACCCGTGATGGTCTCGTCGGCGTTCATGTCAACTTCGCCGTTACCGTCGTTCTGGAAGAACTTCACGATCACGTCGTTGATCTTGGCCCACTGAGCGGTCAGCGTCACATCTGCGTACGGCATCTCGAAGCTGTTGCCCGGCAGCGGAACCATGTTGCTGGAGCCGTCTTCGTTCCAGCTCATGACCCAACCCGCGAACTGCATGCCCGCAAGCTCAACGCCCGGGATGTTCACGGTGGTGCCAGCAACGGCGGTCGGGTAACCCGGCAGGCCGGTCCAGCTCGCATCCACACCAGCGTCGTTCTGGCCGAGGATGTATTCGATCTTGAACGGAACGTTGCTGTAGTAGAGCTTCAAGGTGGTGGAGCCATCAGCCTTGACGGTGTCCATCAGACGCTGGCCATACACGCCATCGTCGAACTTGTAGCCCTTCAACATACCCGGATCGGTGATCAGGTACTGATAAGCATGGTTGGTCGGATCGAGCACGCTTGCGGTGTCACCCGTCATCATGTGGGTGCAGGTGTCGGTCTTCTTCAGGCTGTATTCGCCGTCGGGACCCTGGAAGTAATGCTCGATCTTGAAGCTGTTGAAGTCAGAGATGAACTTCGCATAGTAGGTTGCGGAGACCCAAGCCTGACCCGGCAGACACATCGGAACGAGGCGCGTGCCACCGTCGAGCGTCGGCTCTTCCCAGGTCGGATCGACCGGGATGGTGCAATCGGGGTCGGTGTACCAACCGTCGAAGTAGTAACCAGCGCCCGGCATCGCGACCGAACCATTGGCACGCAGGCCCGTGTCAGCCGTGATGTTCTCTACATTAGTAGAGATGGTGCCCAGACCCGCAGAGCCGTTGCCGATCGCATAGTGGATCTGGAGGCTCTGGAAATCCCAGACCGGAACCAGGGTAACTGCATGAGCAGGCATCTTGAAGGTGCCGCCCGGCAGAACGACCTGACCGAGCTCGATGTCGTCGATCACGCCATCGCCATTGTCGGTCCAGATGGCCCAGCCCTTCAGCTGGTTGCCTTCCTTGGCCACATCAGCGCGGCCGAGAACCGTTACGGTAGAGCCCGTAGTCGGACGTGGGGTCATATGGTAATCGCCCGTGCCGCCTGCCATGACGCCGCCTGGCGTCCAGGTGGTGGTCGGAGACTTGGTGTCAAGCTTGAAGATGACGTCGAATTCCATCGCGTTCCAAAGAGCGGTGAAGTTGACATCGGAGGTGATCATGAAGTCCATGTCAGCTGCGGTGCCCGTGGTACCCGCCGGAGCCGTTGCGCCAGAAACGATGTGGTAATAGTTCTGGCCGTCGCGCGTCCAGGACCAACCGCAGAACTGGTAGCCGTCCTGGCCCGGAGCGTTATCGGTCACGTTGGTGCCGCCAATCATCAGCGGGAATTCGTTGACGTTCTTGGTACCCGTGGGGATGTCGTCGCCAGCAACGATCATGCTGGTGAAGCCCGTGCCGCCATGAGCACCCGGATGGTAGATGACCGCGAAGGTCTGCTTGAAGACCGCCGTGAAGGTCATGTCCTGGTTGATCACAACAGAATCAGGATCGCGCGTGGTCTTCGTCGTGCCATCAGCCGGATCGGTGTAAGACCAACCAGCGAAGGAGTAACCCGTATTCGGGGTAACGCGGATGTTGTTGGTTGCGTTACCAGATGCGGAAGCATCGGAGAGCGTCTTGCCATGGTCGACCG
This sequence comes from uncultured Eggerthella sp., assembly GCA_958409415.1. Classification (GTDB taxonomy): domain Bacteria; phylum Actinomycetota; class Coriobacteriia; order Coriobacteriales; family Eggerthellaceae; genus Anaerotardibacter. Next base: position 98,883 of record CATYMO010000007.1, read on the forward strand.
TGAACGGCAGGCTGCCACCCACAACGGAGAGCGTACCGTTGTTGTCGGAAGAGCCGATCACGAAGTTCACGTTGTGGCCCGTGCGCTTCCACGTACCGATCACGTCAACGATGGCGTTCGGCATGGTGAAGGTTGCGCCGCCAGCCATGGTACCCATGTTGGTGCCATTCTGGGAGAGCGACCACTGGAAGGACCAGCCGTTCGGTGCGGTGATGGTCGGGAGCGTGAGGTTCTCGCCGTACTTCTGCGTGGTGCTGGCCTGGGTCAGACCCGTGGCCGGCCAATTGATGGTGAATTCAGTTGCATCAGGATGATCGCCTGCGCCGTTAGCGTCGATGTTCACGTCGAATGCATTGCGCTTGTAGAGCAGGACGAGCTTCATGCCGTCAACCAGCGAATCGATGCGCTCGATGCTGCCGGTCAGACCAGGCGTGTAGGTGAAGCCGCGAACGGTCTTCGCATAGCCTGCAGCCTGAGTCTCGGTGACGGTGGAGAATTCCTGGCCCGACTTGGTGTCGGTAACTGCCAGGCTCGGATCGAGCACGTACACGCCGTCAAGGCCCTCGAACATATGCTCAACCGTGTAGGTGATGTTACCCAGCGGAATGAACTTCGCTTCGTAGGTTGCAGAAGTGAACATACCGTCTGCGCCCTTGACCGGAGTGAAGGTGACGTCGTTCGTGAGAAGGACGCCGTCCTTGTACCAACCGTCGAACTTATAACCTGCGCCATTCGTAGCGGTCATGGTCGGAGCCGTGCCCGTTACTGCGTTGATGTCAATGTACTTGGACCCGCCTGCAGCGATGTTGATGGAATTATCAGCGCTTGCTGCAGAACCGCCCGTGCTCACGTTGAAGGTGAGACGTGCCAGCTCGGTCTCCCACAGAGCATAGAGCGTAATGGGAGCTGCGTTGGAATCGGAAGTACCCATGATGTCGGAAACCTTGGTGGCTGCCGTAATGGTAACCAGGTTGCCGGAAGCGTTGCGATACTGCCACTGCGGGTTGTCCTTGTGGCCGTCCCAATGAACCGCGGAAGAATCCGGGATCAGGCCAGCAGCGGTCCAACCAACATTATTCTTGTCGGCGATGGAGCCAGTGCCTGCGAACGGCTTGTTCTGAGCGTCCTTACCCAGGTCGAACTGGATGGTGAAGGGCTTCTCTACCCAGTAGACGTCGAAGGTGATGGTCGCACCGGAGGTTGCCTCACCTGCGGTAGAAGTGGTCTTGGTGCCTGCAATGGTCTTGAGCTCGTAGCCCTTAAGGTCAGCGCGGCGGCCAGCACCATTCTGGTTCTCGAATTCAGTGATGTAGTTGTGGGTGTTGAACGCCGTGATGTCGATCGCGGTGCCCACGTTCGCGAAGCCGTTCAGGCTGGAGAGCTTGTTGGCGGTTGCCATGTTCACGTTGCCCGAGCCGTCGGTCGCGAGGTTTACCTTATTGAAGTTGATGACCCACTTCGTGTTGGCCTCGAGGTCTGCCACCAGGATGAAGGTGGAGCCATCAGCGGGCTTCGGGGTGCCGTCGAATGCGGACACCGGAAGCTTGCCAGCCGTGGAGGTCCAGGTCTGCTGGGTACCACCCGCGGGGGTGTACTTCCAGCCGAGCAGACGCTGGGAACCGTCAGCCGGAGCCCAGTTGAAGTAGTCGATCTGGTCGGTCCACTTGAGACCGGGGACGCTCTTGAGTTCAGTAGCGCCGTTCATGAACTTCACGGTGAAGGACTGCTGTCCCCAAATGCCGTAAAGGGTGAATTCAGTCTTGGTGTTGTCAGTCGAGCCGTAGAGCTGCTTGTAGATGTCGGAGACCTTGGTTGCGTTGGTAACGGTGTAACCAGAAGCGTTGTTGGCTGCAGCCCACTTGCTGAAGTTGTAACCAGCTGCGCTCATGGTCTCATTGGTGCCGAGCAGGTTCACATCGTCCCAGGTGACCGTCTTGTCAGCCATGGTAACGGAGCCCGAAGGATCGTTCGGCTGGAAGTGAACGGTGATCTGGCGTGCATCCCACTTCGCATAGAGCGGCAGGGTTGCCGGATCGTCGCCGGAAACCGTGATGCCTGCTGCAGCGATGCCATCAGCGAACGTCATGGACGTGGTGACCTTCTTAGAGGAGTCAGTGAAGGTCGGGGTGACCCACCAGCCGTCGAAGGTGTAACCCTGACGCGTGAGGTTCTTCGCGCTTGCGGTCATGTTGTTCCAGAGGTTGGTGGTCCACTGAACCGACTGGTTCGCGACCGCAGGGGTGCCACCGTTGGTGTTGTACTCGACCGTGTAACCCGTGCGCGGTTCCCAGTTGATGGTGAACGTGGTGTCTGCGGTGATGCGCACGTTGTTCAGGCTGGTGTAGGTGTGGCCGGCCTGATCGGTCCAGTTCTTGAAGCCGTAACCCGTTGCACCCTTATAGGTAGGAGCGTTGGTTCCGACCATGTTGTTGTAGTTGATGGTTGCCGTCTTATCGGTGGTGGAGCCATCAGTCCAGGTGCCGTGGTCGCCCACCTTGAAGGTGACGGTGAACTTGTTGATCTCGAAGAGAGCATAGTAGGTTGCCGCAGCGTAGACGCCGCCCACCTTGGAAGGCGTGAACGTTGCGCTAGTGGAAAGGCGGTTCGAATTGTCTGCCGCCGGAGTTGCGCTGGAGTACCAACCCAAGAAGGTGTGGCCCGTGTTGGCCGTTGCGGTTGCGCCCGAAGCGGTGCCGTTCACCATGCTCACAGACTCAGAAGAGCGGGACAGGGTGCCCATGCCAGATACGCCCGTGCAGAACTGGTAGTTGATGGTGACCGAGTTCTCGCGGAAGACCGGGTAGAGGGTCACGCCATAACCAGCATCGCCTTGAGTGTAGACGGTGGTGTTGCGCTCGCCCGGAGTCATGGTGAAGGTATTGGTGTAGAGAGGGCTGGTGCCCTGAACATATCCAGAGGAAACGGTGGTCCAACCCAAGAAGGTGTAACCCGTGGGGTTAGATGCTGCGGTGTAGGACGGAGCCTGGGGCAGGCTGATTGCCTGACCGGTCTTGCCCGTCTTATCGGTCGTTGCGCTGCCCTGAACACCCGAGAGGTTCGAGTGGGTCACGTCGAAGTGCAGGTGCTGGGTGGTCTCTTCCCAGAGCGCCGTGAAGGTGAGCGACTGGTCGATAGTGGTGGGCAGGTTCACGCCATTGGTGGAGTGAAAGACTGCCGAAGTACCACTGCCCGTGTAAGAGCCCAGGGCGCGGAAGGTCTGGTTCTGGATCGCATCGACCCATTCCCAACCGACGAACTTGTAACCGGGAGCTGCCTTGGGGTTGCCGCCATTGCGATCGCCTGCAGTGTCCATGGCGCCACCATACATCGGCAGCGACCAACCAGACTGCAGGTTGGAGTAACGCGTACCGGCTTGGGTAACGGTGTTGCCCGTCTGAGCGCCGTTCTGGGAACCGAACGCGCCAGAGGCTGCACCAGCGGTATAAACAACGGTAATGGTCTTACCGAATTCTGCCACGAAGACCGTATTCGAAGAGACCGTCCACGGGGTACCCGCATCAGCCCCTAAGCCAAGGATGGCATCAGGAGAAAGCAACTGGTGCGGAGTGACCGTAGAAGAGCTTTCGGAACCAGCAGTGGTACAACCTTCATAGACACGCCAGCCCATGAAGTAGTAGTTGTCAGCATCCTTCGGATTTGCCGTCGGGAGATCTGGCAGGCTATTGCCAAAATCAAGCTCGTAGTGAGTGGTGCCCACCAGCGTTGCACCATAGGTGGTGTTGGTCTTGAAATGAACGTAGTATTTTTGCTTACCCCACACGCCTTCAATGGTCAGATCAGAGTCAGGCATCGTGAAGTTACCGCTGGCAACTTGCGTGTTGTTCACACCTGTGCCAGAGACCAACTTCCAACCGCTCCAGGTGTAGCCCGTAGGAGCCGTCGGAGCGGTCAAAGAAACTGTCTCGCCGAACTTCTTCGTCTGCGTTGCGGGGGCATACGTCATCGAAGGGGGAACGTCACCCGAGTAGGAAACGTTCACGGTATGAGAGTTGCGATCGAAGTAGAGCTTGATCACGTTACCAGAAGCAGCCATGGTCAAGCTTGCCGTGGTGCCCGGAGCAGAGGCGTTGTAGGTGAAGCCCGCAATGGTGGAGCGGGTATAGGTGGAGGTGGTACCCGAAGTACCCGCCGTTGCGCCGTATTGCAACGTATTGCCGAACGGTGCGGTGCCAGAGCCAGCAGGAGTGGTCACCTTGGTGTAACCGCCACCAGTGAGGTTCTGCGTGTAATACTCAACCGTGTACGCGATCCATGCCGGGGACACGGTAAGGTAGTAATCGCCATTCACATAGAGGCCGCCGGTCTTCGGAACGGTCAGCACGCCTGCGTTGCTCACACCAGAGGTGAGCGCGGTGCCGGTTGCAGAACCGAGAGACCATTTGGAGCCGTGAGAGGCGTTGAATTCATAGTTAGCATTCGGCGCTGGAGCAACGCCTGTAGAGATGTTCGCAGGGAAGGAGCTGGAGCCTGCAACGGAATAGATGGTACCAGTTGCAGCGCCAACCTCAACTGCTGCGCCATTTGCCAAGGTCTTGTTGTCATTCCACTTCACGGAAGAATGCGTGTCGCCATAGAAGCGGATGATGACCTTGTTCTCTTCCCACTGAGCATACGCGGTGAGCGTGCCGCCGCTCGTAGGAAGCGACGTCCAGATGTCACGCACCTTGTTGCCACCCGCGGTAACGGCAGTGCCCGTACCAGCCTGAACCGTATTCCAGCCCTTGAAGGTGTAACCAGCGCGCGTGGGGTTCGTAGGAAGCGTAATAGGAGTATCGGCATTCACATTATTAGTAGAGGTATTGGAAGCGCCACCGTTGGCATTCCAAGAGATGTTGTAGGTGATGGGTGCCCAGTTTGCCGTGAGCGTTGCGGTACCCGCAAGCGTGCCAGCTTCTGACGTGCCCGTCCACGTGATCTTGAAGTTCGAAACAGGAACTCCCGTAGAAGCGTTCACGGTTGCAGCAGAACCAGCAGCGTTGGTGTAACCCCAGTTGCTGAAGTTATTGCCAGCAAGCGTGTAAGTGTTATTCGCTTTGGTGGTCAGATTAGAACCATAGTTTGCGGTTGCAGTAGTGGTTGCCCCGGAAGACAAGGTGGCACTGGCATGGCCTCCCTGGAAAGTGAAGGTGACCGGAGCAGCAGCCCACACTGCATAGACGGTCTTGGAAGCCGCCAAGTTCGTGAAGGTGTGGCCTGCATTGTAAGAGCCCGAAGTCGCGCTTGCTGAATCTGCCCAACCCTTGAAGTTGTAACCCGTGCGTGTGGGGTTAGCCAGGTTAGGAATGCTCCAAGAGCTGCCATTCAGCAAACCGCCCGAAGTGTAATTGCTGGTGGAGCCATTGTAAGAAGCGCCGGAGCCGTTCAGGTTCAAAGTGACCTCAACGCGATCCTTCTCGGTCCATTTCGCATAGAGCTTAACGCTGGTGGTGGTATCGGCGATGGACTGGATCGCCCAGATGTCGCGCACTGCCATGGCGGTGGTCATCTGACCAGTGTTGCCATTACCGTTGGTATCTTTGGTCAGGTACCAACCAGCGAAGTTGTAACCCGTCTTGGAAGGAGTGGTAGGAAGCGTGATGTTGTCGGTCCACTTCTTACCAGACTGCGTGGTGCCAACCTGGGTGCCGTCGCCGGATGCGCCAAAGGCATCATAGAAGGAAACGGAGTAACCAGTCTTTTCGGTCCACTGTGCGTAGAAGGTGGTGTTCGCGGTGATGTTACCCGCTGAGCCACCGGCGTTGATCGCAGTACCTGCATTGTCCTTCTTCCAGCCTGCGAAGGTGTAACCCTTCAGCGTAGGAGTGGAAGTAGGAAGCGTATAAGCAGTGTTGTAAGTAACCGTCGTGCTTGATGGCGTACCTGCAACATTTGCGGAACCTGCGCCCGTGGGCTTATTCGCATTGAAGGAAATGGTGGGATTACCCTGCCACTGAGCGTACAGGACGATATTCGAATTGATGTTGGAGATGGTGGCGCCAGCTGCGTAAGCCGTGCCAGAACCGTTAGCTGCGGTGTTCCAACCCGTGAAGGTGGAGCCCGTCTTGGTGAAGGGGTTCGCCGCTGCGGTGGTAGAACCGCCCGCATCTACCGTAACCGTAGTAGGAGCGGTGCCGCTGTTATGGCCGTTGCCATTGTAGGAAACGGTGTAACGAGCGATCCATTTCGCCGTAAGCGTAATGTTAGAAGTCACATTGGAGATAGTGCCGCCTGCAGCAACGGTACCACCCGCAGAATTGATCCAACCGTCGAACTTATAGCCCGTACGGGTCGGCGTAGTGGAAGAAACCGTGTAGTTGCTGCCATGCGTTGCAGAGCCAGCCGAAGGAACCGTAACGCCGGTTACACCCGATCCAGCAGAATAGGTAATCGTATACGTCTTAGGGCCCCATACTGCATAGAGCGTGTAGGTGCCGCCATTCGTGGGAGTTCCGACTGCAGTCGAAAGAAGACCAGCGGAACCGATGGCTGCGGTGGCCGCGCCATTGGTAGTCGACCAGCCTAGGAAGTCATGACCGGTCTTAGAGAAGGTTGCCTCAGGCTTAGTGCCTGCAGCGGTGCCATTTGCAGTAGCAACAGCAGTTTTGGAATCATAAGTATAGGTAAGCGGGCCGCCCGTAGCGCCAGTACCCGCATTGAATGTAACCGTAAAAGAGAGCTCTTCTTTAACTTCCTTCTCATTAATCGCAATGTCACACAATTTATAACTTAAAACACTAGCATTGTAGTTTGCAGATGAATTTCGGAATTTAAAGATTGAGTCAAGAACAGCACCAAGGGTCATACCAGACACAAAAACGGTATCTGAGGTTGGTGGGTTAACTGTGCTTCCTTTAGAAGCTATCCATTCATATGTTTTACCATCACTAGTATGCGCTGGCAGTTTGTTAATGGGATCATTAACGCCGTATTGTACGGATTTTACGCCAGGCTCGACTTCAACAGCAATGTTGTTGATGTAAAACTGAACTGACGGAAGGATATTGACACCGAAGATTGGATAAGCATGAATGTCTGTAAAGACACCATTCTTATATTGTGTGGAATTAGAAATTGCAGTAAATGTTGATCCTGAAACCTTAGCTGTTTTTCCTTGCTTATTGGTTCCAAGAAATACCCATTGATTGCCCCACTCATAACCATAGCGAATAATCGAATCCAAACCTGCAGCTGCAGCAGCATCAGGACGCAGTTTTTTCGTTTCCCCACTAAAGCAATAGAACTGTCCATCTTTGTTAAAGATAGGATCAGTTGGATCACCCCAAGTTTGAGTTGGGGTCCATCCATTTGTTGTAGATGGAAGAGCGCTTGCTAGCCAACCTTCGCCGAAATGAATCGTAATCTCTCCACTATCGGCAGCCGTTGAGATATTGCCATCAATAGATATCTTGTTTTGCTCAGCATCGCTCGGTGCTATCGGTCCGTACACCTCCTCGGCTTTATCCGAGGTGGTGCCAGCATTCTGATCTGCACTCTCCCTATCACCAGGAGTAGCAATCACGTCGTCAGCCTTGCTATCGCTACCAGTTGGATGGGCACTCTGATTAGTATCAGTAGCTATCTCGTCGGTAGAACCAGAAGAAGCACCGTTGCTATCAACGGTGCTATCATTGCCTTTATTTGAATCGGAGGTATCGTCACCCTCGTTAGGGGTGCTATCATCCGTGTCTTTAGTTCCGGAAATGCTAGAGTCGCTAGCAACATCGGAGTCAGAATCGCTGTCTTTATCGTTTATAGAGGACTTATCATCACCCGGTGTATAGCTATTTGTAGCGCTATCACCCGCCCCAGTAACGGAATCGACCCCGGAGCCTGTAGACTGCGGGGTCGATTTATACGCATCTTGTTGTGTATACGCTGGAGGCGTTTTGGGTTCGTCCGGCGTCTTGCTCACCGACGTGCTGCTACCTTTCTGTGATAGCAGGATTTCTTGCGATTCCGCAGCTTGCTGGCTACCACCAGCTTCGCTTGACGCGTACGCAAGAGAAGGCATTGCGAACAATAACGCTGCCGCTACGATAACAGCAGCTATAAGAGCTGCAACGGGACCACGATGCCTTGCTGCAGGCACAGCAGTAGATGTGCTAGCGCTAGCCAGCTCCATCTCTTCTCTGTTCATGCAATCTTGCATCGTCTTCCTGTTTCTAACACGTGGCCCCGATCCGAGATCCTTCCCTCGAATCTTGGGGCGCCCTTATGGACCTTCGCGCAGGCGTAGACAGCCCACCCCTTGAGCGAAGTACTTGGCATTCTATGCCCGAATGCCGCGCTTGTCCAGTTCGCCGTGAATAAACGCGGCATTTTGCGCGGCATTTTTTGCAACGTTTCCCCAGGTCACGATCTTCCGATTTTGGTCTTGCGCGGCAATTTTGGGCATTTTCCGCGCTTCTGAAATGGGCGTTTTTTGCGGCGCGGAAATGCCGCGCTTCGGATTTTGACGGTTTTGAGACTCCTACGCTGACCTCGCGCTTAGGGGCCGCGCTTGCCCCGCGCCAGGGGGTAGGGGCACCCCTTGGGAGCCTCCTGGGGCCGTTTTGGGCCTATTCCCCAGCGCGGGAGCCTCTATCTTGACCCCTTCCTGACTCCAAAATGTGGCATTTCTTCACAATTCCTCCACAATTAAGGCCCCTTTTTGACGCCTCGATGACGCTTCGGCATCGCCTGGGATACGTGCTACATGCCCCCATTTTTGGGGTACTTTCACCCTCAAATTTGGGGTCAAAATCGACCCCAAAACCGCCCAAAAATGCGCCAAAATCGGCTCTCCCCTACCCTTTTCTGACCTGGGGATATGTGATTGTATAGCAGCTTAGAATGCTGCTATAATCAGCTAGGTTCTGCTAGAACTCACGAAAGAAGCTCTAATTCAACCCAATTTCAGGCTGAAATGACCCACGAACACGATCAGAACACGAATATGAGCAATTATTCTTAAAGAAAAGGCTTGTAATACGAACGAACACGTGGTAATGCGGCCTATGCATCCTGGCAGCTACTGGTCGTTACCCGTTTTCGCTGTTCGCTTGCTGGTACCCAGCAAGCTCATGCGCTTCACTACTTCGAACAGCCTATTAATATTTGAATTTGCGGACTCAGAGTAACTTCAGCAGCTACCAGGACGCATAAACCGCCTTCTAGCTGCTCTCCAAATGGGTAATGAGGGAGAAAGCAGTGTCGCGAATGACATAGTCATTCGCTCTTCTAACATGAGGGCTCCGCCCTCAAATCTTGCTGAAAGATCAGCGGAGAGGGTGAGGCAACGAGGTGACTCTTCGCCGACTAAATTCGTTTTAATAAAACCCGAGCGAAGCAGCGACGCATGAGCGCGGCTGCGAAGCAGATGCGCGAACAGGGAAGCGGGGAACCTCGTGTCTCGCGCTCGGCGCTGATCGGTACCAAGATTTCTAGTCGCTTGCGACCTGGGGTTTTGTGGGAATTGGGGAATGAGAGGGGTTCTAAGGGTTCGTGTTTTGGAAGGTGGGTAAAATACTCAAAGACCTCTTAGAACGCCCGTTAGAAGCGATCTGAAGAGGTCATTTTTGAGCTATATGCAGTTGAAATGAGCGTTTGAACGCTAGATCCTGAATATGAACCAGAGCACGCCCGATCCTAGCGCTACTGCAAAGAGGATCGCGGAGTAGAGAGCAAGCTTGCTCGTCTTCACGTTCTCAGCTGCCAGCGTTGCCCCATCAAGCGTAGGCACGTTGGTGTTGATCCAGCGCTTGCGCACCAGTAGCAAGATAGCGGCAACTGCTGCGAACAGCACGCCCAAGAACAGCATCACAAAGCCATTCTGCTGCTGTGCAGGGCTCTCGGTAGAGAACGGGCTGCTTGCCAAGGGGTTCTCATCGTCTTCGATGGTGGTCTCGTCAGCAGCGCCCTCGTCTGCTGGACCAGCCGCAGCTTGATCAGCAGCATAGGCTGGCGCATCGTTCAGCGCTGCTGCAGCAGCTGCTACTGCGCCAGCAACAGGATTGGTAGGTGCAGGAGTGGTACCAGGAGTGGTGCCTGGCTGGTCAGCAGGCTCTTCACCTGGCTGCGTGGGATCTTCAGGCTGAGTAGGAGTGCTCGGCTGATCAGGCGTTTCAGGGGTTACCGGAGCAGCTGGCTCGGGCTGGAATACCACGTTCACCACGTTACGAGCAGGATCTTCCGTAATAGTAACCTGCACGCCTTCCGTAAGGGCTGCATAGCCATTCGGACGCACGGTGTTCAGCTGATCCGCGGAGATCTGCACCGTAGTACCGAAGGTGCGCGGGTCTTGCACGCTCGACTGAATGAGGTTCTCAGGAGCGACGCTGTCCGTGTAGTAGTTGATGGTATAAGCGAAGCGGCCCGGCGAATAGACAACGTTCAGCACGTTGGCCTCGGCATCATAGCCAATAGTGGTAGCACCCTGTGCAACACCCGGTGCCACATAACCTAATGGCACATACGCACTGGAATCGTAGTCGACCGGATCCAGATAGGTGCCTTCGTCAACGGTGGTACCCAGCAGATTATCTGCGGAAACGCTGTCTTTGTAGTAGTTGACCGTGTAGCCGAACGTACCCTTGGAGTAGACCACGCTCACCACATTGGCTGCGCCATTAGCGGTGATGGTCTGCGGACCAGTCACCTTACCCGTGGCCACATAGCCTTGCGGCAGGTAAGCCTCCTCGTCATAGACGATGGGGTCTTCGAAGGTGCCAAAGCCCGTAACGGAGCCCAGCAGTTCGCCATCGGTGGAATCGGCATAGTAGTCGATGCGATACGGCAGATTGCCTTCTTTAGCGTAGACCACGTTGAGCACGTTGTTAGCTTCATCCGTGCTCACGAACAGCGAGCCAGAGGTTGCTGCGTTCTCTGCGGTGTAACCTTCAGGCAGGTGAGCGCCTACCGTATACGGAATGGCAGATTGATAGGCTGCCGTGCCGGTTTCGGTTGCCAGCCAGTTGCCTTCTGCAACAGAGTCCTTGTAGTAGTTAACGGTGTAGCCATAATCAGCCAGCTGGGTGTACACCACGTTCATGACCGAATCCTGGGCGTTCGCCTGGATGGTGGTGGCACCTTGGATGGTAGGAGTTGCCTGATAACCTGCAGGCAGGAACCTACCTGCGGTGTACGGGATGTCTGCTTCGAACGTGCCCGTGCCCGCATCGGAGCCCAGGAAGTTATCCTGGCTCACACTGTCTTTATAGTAGTTGACCGTGTAAGGAAGATCGGAGCGCTTGGTGTAGATGACATCGAGCACGTTATCTTCCGCAAGTCCGCTGATGTAGATCGAGCCACGGCCTTCCTGCTGCACATAGCCTTCGGGCAGGTGCGCATTCAGGTCGATGTCGTACACGGTGTAGCCGAAGGTGAACTGATCGGTGTAGGAGCCGACCAGGTTCTCTTCCGTGGCTGTATCCTTATAGTAGTTGACCGTGTAATCCACCATCGCACGGCGGTAGACCACGTTGTAGGTGTTCCAGCTTTCCGTTTCCTGGATGGTGACGTAGGTGTTCTCCGTGATACGCTCGTAGCCCGGCAGCCAGAAGCGGTTCTGGAATTCCGGCGTGAGCGTTACTTGGGTGCCCACGGGCTGAGCTTCGATGGACTCCGAACCCAGGTAGTTGTTCGGATCTTCTGCACTATCTTTGTAGTAGTTGACCGTGTAGCCCAGCTCAGGGATAGGGGTCTTTTCGGTGTAGACCACGTTGAGCACGTTCTCGCTCTCGTTTTCCGTAATGGTGAGCGTGAGCGGATCGGTAAGAGGCTCATAGCCTTCTGGAAGTGCGTAGTTGAGCTGGCCTTCTTCAGTGCCCTCGCCTACCGTGATAGTAGCGCCAAGCGGAGCGCTGCTCGAGGTTCCGCCACAGGGGATGTAGGTACCATCATCGCCCAAGAAGTAGTAGTTGATGATGTAGCCGAAGGTGCCTTGCGTGTAGACGATGTCGAACACGTTCTCGCTTGCGTCTTCAGCGAGGGTGTAGGCCTTAACATCAGCGTCCGTTTTGGCGTTGTAGCCTTGCGGCAGGTGAGCGTTCAGCACATCCAGGCCCGGCTGCGCCGCAGGACGATAGAGGCCAGTGGTGGTTTCCTTTGCCAGAGGCTCGAAATCGGTGCTGTTAGCGTAGTAGACCAGTGTGTATTCATAGATGGGTTTGGCCACCTTGAAGGCTTCGATGGTCTGGGAGTACTGCTTGCCCTCGACCGTGAAAGCGACCTTTGCAGAGACAAGACCCATGTCGTCTCCTGCGGGATCGTCAGACGGGAGCACCGTATAGTAAGCAACGTAGGTCTTGGAGCCATAGCCGTTGAGCGTTACCTCTTCGAACGGCTCGTTGCAGATGACGCCTTCGGGAAGATCCATTCCCGTGACCGTGACCGTCATGTCAGACGTGTTGTTGAGCGTGATGGTGTAGCACACTGTGTCACCAGGAGCGGCGAATTCATAGCTTGAAGGGGTGCCATCGGGGTCGAGCAACGTAGCATGGCCGTCGATGGAGACCTGAGGGCCGACCCACTTCTCTGCGAAAGCGGTGGCTTGGAGGTTTTCATAGGTAGCGGAGGAAGAGAACGAGATGCGTGAGCCCGCAAGCTGCTCTTGCGTGAGCTGCAAGGTGGCCGTGTAGGTGAGGGTCTCGTTCGCGCCCAGGTTGATCACATAGGGGAAGTTAGCTTGAGCATCGTTTCCACCAACATATATATAGGTAGTGAATTCGATGTTGTCGAAGACGGTATCCGTGGGGTTGGTGATGCTGACCGTGAGGGTCGCTTCGCCCGTGGCCTCGTTGAGATCGATAGCAGCCTGCATGGTGTAGGGTGCTTCCTCAAAGACTTCCTCGGGAGGATTGACCGGATCAGTAGGATCGGTGGGGTCGGTAGGATCGGTGGGCTCTTCAGAACCGGGAGCGTTGGGGTCTTCCGTGTTCTCGGTGCCATCCGTGCCTTCGGTGCTTTCATCGTTGTTAGCACCTTCGGTAGCTTCTTCGGTGTCTTTATTAGTAGAGGGAGTGGTAGTAGGAGTGGTGGGCTCTTCTACTTTATTAGTAGTGGTTTCGTCTTCCGTATCTGCAGCGCTCACGTGATCAGCAGCCGTGTCAGCCGAATACGCAGGAGCAGCCGGCTTAGCCGGGGTGTCCGCAGGGACAGCCGGCACTTCAGGAGCAGCAGGCGCCTCAGCCGCAGTTGAGAGCGTTTCTGCCGTTGCTGCAGGTGCCTCGACCGCTTCAGCAGCATAAGCAGGGGTACCGAACAGCGAAAAAGCCAGCGTGAACGCAGCGATGAAGCAGGTCACGCGCTTCAGAAGATCTTGGTTTTTCATGAGCGTTCTCATTTTGCCAGGTCCCCCCAGGTTAGGTTACGATTTGGCTTCATTATACCATCTTCGCTATGATTTCACTATGACTTCCTATGAGAAAGTTTGCTCACCAGGAAAATTGTCCTGCGACCTGCGGAAAAAGATGACAAACTACCCGGTCGTTCGACATCTCCAAAGTCTTCCGGGCTTCTGGCGCAGAATAGGGGCCTCTGTGGAGCTCCTGTGGCCTCTTGTGCGCTTGGACGATCGCAGCTGCTAGAATGCGATAGCAAGCATATTACCTGGGGAAACGATGAACTCCATTCTGGGAGCTCTACCCTCTCCGTTTTCCTCTGCTAGCAAGAGCGCTCAGACATCTAGTCAGGTGCAAGCAACAGCTAGACCTATGCCAAAGTTTTCCACATTTTATCAAAAACCCCAGGAAGATAAGGGAAAAGGTGACAAACTACCCGGTCGTTCGTCATCTTTTATGCTGGCAGCAACGTGTTGACGGGCGACGGATTCGGCAGAAGTCCCACAGCATACAGAGGAATGCTCCTTACCGACTCAGTGAGGCCGAAATTCTTTTGCGAAACATGAATGATGTAGGGGCAGTTGTATTTCTCAGCGAATCGCTTTGCACTGGTCGACTTTATGCGCCTGCCAGACTTCACCTCGATGGGCACGACCCCTTCTTCAAGACGAAGAACGAATTCCACTTCATAGGTGCTTTGCTTGCCCCAATAGTAGGGGCGAAATGCTGCTGCTACCAATTGCTGCATCACGTAGTTCTCAGCCATACCACCACGAAATCTCGCTGATCGACGATCGTCCTGGGTGAAGTCCGCCTTCAGGGCACCGTATTTGCAGGAAAGCAGCCCGGTGTCTCCTACGTAAACCTTGAAAGACTCTGGTACTGCAAAAGACGCCAGCGGAGCAACACCTTTCGAGACTTGAACGCATTTGCTTACCAACCCCGCTGCCGTGAGCCAATCGAGTGCCGAGCCATATTTCTCGGCATTTGCGCGGTTCTCGATCGTTCTCCAGGTGAACTTCGTAGAGCCACTTTCTTTTGCAAGCTGAGCAGGCATACTTTCCCATGCAGCGAGTATCTTGGCTGAATCGGTCGCGCTAGCATACTTCACTATATCCACTGCGTACCCATCGAGGATCCTTTGCTGGATCGTACGCACAGAAGGCAAGCGCTCTTCTGATGCATGCGCTAAGACCGCTTCAGGCATGCCTCCCACCAAAAGGTAATCATGGTACATCTCGAGCATGCTTTCATGAATGGGGCACTCAGAAAAAGACTGGAAGCAGTCGCGCACGAAGTCGAATGCGCGTTCTTTTCCGCAAGCCCAACAAAATTCTTCGAAATCCATAGGGTGCATTTCCACCATATCGATATAACCCACAGGAAACGAACCATTGCACGCAACATGAACGCCTAGGAGGCTTCCTGCTGCGATCACATCATACTCGGGAGCATCTATGCAGAAGAACTTCAAAGAAGTTAGCGCCTCGTCACACGCCTGAATCTCGTCGAAGAATAACAACGTCTTACCAGGAATGATGTCCCTATCCAACAATGCTTCGAGAGCACGGACGATATCGTGCGGGCGAAGGCTCGATGAAAAAGCCTGCTTCAAATAGGCGTGCTCGTAGAAGTTGATCTCAACCACATCATCATAATGTTGCCCTCCGAACTCCATGATGCTCGTGGATTTACCAACCTGGCGGGCTCCGAATACCGCAAGGGGCTTCTTCTTAGGAGCGGAAGCCCATTGCTCCAGCCGCTCGGTTATCTTTCGCCGCATTTTGCCCCCTTCATTTTCTATTGCTTAGTATGAAATAATATCTCGAAATCGATATTTTTTCATGAATTAGTATCGATTCATCGATAATAATTCACTTTATACCGTACTTTTTTATTCAACCACGGCATTTGACTACTATTTTGCCAAGGTGTTTGGCGGAAGCAAAAGATGACGAACGAGGAAAAGAGAGCCCTAACAGAGCCCAAACCGAAAAAGGTGACGAACGACCAGGTAGTTTGTCATCAGACCATCAAAAAAGCCCTTCAGACTGAACTGAAGGGCTCAAGGGGTCAACACGAATCTTACTTAAGCAACGTTACAACGCTCTTCTAAGTCGCGGACTATTTTTCGCATCTTTTCAAGAACCTCTGGAGGGAGCGTGTTCAAATCGATCTCGTCCAAAGAAATGTCATTGTTCGTATCATCACAAACCAAATACAGCTGTTCTTCTTCGTCTTTCACCGCATCCTCATGTATCTCATCGAAATGATTCATGGCAAGAGGTTAACATTTCCGCATACCTTTTGCCATGAAGCGAACAGCAAAAAGGTGTCGGTGACAAATCTACCCGGTCTTTTGTCACCTTAGTTGAGACTTTGGGTATGAGGGAATACCTGAGACAAGGTGAAAAATGCCCGGGTAGTTGGGACTGCGGACATTTTCTTGGACGCTCTAGACCGTGTA
>CATYMO010000008.1:0-96116 GCA_958409415.1 uncultured Eggerthella sp.
CTCCATTCCTGGACCGATCAGCGGTCCAACTTTTCGTCCGCAGTCCCGTTTGTCACCTTGGCTATTCGGTAAAGCCTTCGTCAACGATGCGCTCATTGCCATCTGCTGCGGTGGTCGCAAGCTCGTCACAGCGTTCGTTCTCGGGATGTCCCGCATGCCCTTTCACCCAATGGAAGGCGATCGTGTGGGGCTTCATCACTTCGAGCAGGCGCGTCCAGAGATCCTTGTTCTTCACAGGCTCCTTCTTCGCATTCTTCCAGCCGCGTTTGAGCCAACCATCCACCCAGTGCTGATTGAAGGCATCGACAACATATTTCGAATCTGAATACACGTCCACTTCGCAGGCGTGTTTGAGCGCTTCGAGTCCGCGAATGACCCCCAATAGCTCCATACGATTGTTCGTCGTGCAGATATAGCCTTGCGAAAGCTCTTTGGTGTGGAGCTGCCCTTGCGCATCCGTGAACGTGAGCACGGCTCCATAGCCGCCAGGGCCTGGATTTCCGCGCGCGGCGCCGTCGCTATAGAGGTTCACGTGTGTCATGGGGTCGTCTCGTTTCAGTTCTGTTCGGTTCGGGTTTCGGGTGTTGGTCGTTCAAGGGTTGTTGCTTAGCGCGACCTTATCGGCAAGCTGTCAGAATAGTCTTGCGCAATGCATCCATGCCCGTGCCTTTTTCTGAAGAGGTAAGGATCATCTCAACTTCGGGGCCGAGGTCGAGCTGCTTGCGCAAGGCTGCGATCTGCTTGTTCGCTTGGTTCTTGCTTACCTTGTCCGCCTTGGTGAGCGCGATAACGAAGGGCAGTTCGCAGGCTTTCAAAAATTCGATCATCTGCTCGTCGAGTTTGCTCGCAGGATGACGGATATCGATGAGCGAAACCACGAGCGCATAGAAACGGTACTGATCGAAGTAGCCATTGATCATCTCTGACCAGCGCCCGAGTTCCGATTTCGCCACTTTCGCATAGCCGTATCCCGGCAGGTCAACGAGATCGATCGCTTCGTTTCCGAAGAAGTTGATCGTGCTCGTTTTTCCCGGCATTTGGGAAACGCGTGCGAGCTGCTTGCGATTCAGAAGCTTGTTGATGAGCGAGGATTTCCCCACGTTGGAGCGGCCAACGAAAGAAACCTCCGGCAATTTGGAAGCGGGAATCTGTGCTGAGGTGCCATAGGCGCCTTTGAATTCTATGTTGTTAAGATCCATGAGCCTCGTTCGTTATGGGTGTTGTGTAGCAACTTAATTACAGTTCCAGTCGTGCGGTCTTCGCATTGAGAAAGACAACTACGGTTAAACTATAAACAAGAATACCTTTTGGGAGCAACTCGATCTTATCCGATCCGTCGGTCCGCAACAGCGGGCGGTTCGCGAATATCGAGCGGAAAGATAATGGAAGCGGTCATGGAACAGCTTGCGAATTTTGTGACATACATCACTGATTCGAACGTGTGGGGAAGGATCCTCATTGCGGCTGTCGTTGTACTGGTCGTTGCTGTTCTGTGTCATCTTGCCATCAAGGCGATACAGCGGTTGCTCGCGCTTGAGAGTGTATCCCTTTCGCAGACCTCTATCGTAGTGAACATCGTGCGCATCGTGGTATGGGGTGTGGCGATCTGCTTCATCGCCGATGTGTGCTTCGACGTCAATATGACGGCGGTTATCGCTGCTTTAGGCGTTGGCGGCATCGCGATCTCACTCGGTTTTCAAAATACGCTTTCGAATCTCTTCGGCGGTGTTCAGGTAACTCTGACCCATGTGATCAAGCCAGGCGACAATATCCAGGTGGGCACGAATCAAGGAGTGGTCGAGGACATCAATTGGAGCTATACCACCATCCATAACCTCAACAACGAAACGGTCATCATCCCCAATTCGGTCATGGCGAACAATGCTGTGAAGCATCTGCCTCCGGTTGACCATGTAGCGGTGCCCATCGTGGTGATGAAGGATCTGAGCGATCTGGATTCACTTGCTGATCAGATCGAGAAGACGGCCGCTGAAGCGACGCGAACGATCACTACGATCGCGAAGGATCCTGTTGTCTCGTTCAATAAGGTGACGAACTACGGCCTCTACGGCACGATCACGCTCATGATCGGTGACGGATCGAAGGCGAGCGCGGTTTCGGATGCGATCACGCGTGCAGTTGCGCCGCTTGTGCAGGACGATCGCATCAAACGCTTTGAAGCTGCGACGCCGCCAGAGAATTCGTCGTCGTAAGCTTTGGTGGGAATCTGGATTTTTAGATGCGCTTTGCGGAAAACCGCAGTCGAACGGCAGAAAACCAACCAACCAGCGTGCACGCAGCCCCGCTCGATTGGGGTTTTCTTGGACGTTTTTCCATCAGAACATAATCTTGGTATCATTTGATGATGTGCGTCCCCTAGTGAGGACGCCTCATATCGCCGAGATCAAGGAGAATGAGCGTGCCGCATAATTCGCAGAATGGTTCACGAGGCAAGCATGGACGTCATGCTGCTCCTGAACAGGAAAGCTCGTTTTTTTCAGCTGAAAAGGAATTTCCTCATAACCCCTATAACAGTTTCGATCTTAAGAATGATGGACCTGTTCCTTATACGGATCGTAAGGAAGAGGTTGCGCGCTTGCGTCGCAAGAAGAAGCGTCATGGCAATAGACCGAAGATCATCGCTGCTGTTGTGCTCGCGATCGTCTTGGTGTTCGGCGTATCGGGCGCTGCTTTCGCGATGAGCGCGATGGAAGCAAAAGACGATGCGCAGGCGCTCGTTTCACAAGGCAAGCAGCTCAAAGATCAGCTCTTGGGCGGCGATATGGCTGCAGCGAAAGCTACGAGCCAAAACATGTCTGACACGATGAACAAGCTGCACGACACCACGTCGAGTCCTTTGTGGGCTGCAGCAACGATCATTCCTGTGGTTGGCTCTGATATTCAGACGGTGCGCATCGTTTCCGATTCGGCTCAATCTCTTGTCGAAGATGTGCTCATGCCTGCGATGGATACGATCCCAGCAGATGGCCTGAAGAGCCTCATGAGCGAGAATGGTGCGATCAATGTTTCGCTCATCGATGATTTGCTCACTACGGTTTCGGATGCAGCTCCGGTCATCTCCGAAAACGCTGCGAAGCTCGATGAGACACCTGAGCCTACTATCGACCAGCTAAAGAAGCCGATCGAGCAGGTTAAATCTCTCATGTCGACGCTGGCACCTATCGCGGATTCAGCAACCGAGCTCAAGGACACCTTGCCTGCCATGCTGGGCGCCGAGGGTAAGCGCAATTACCTCATCATCGCTTGTACGAGTGCTGAGATGCGCTCGAGTGTCGGGTTCGCTGGTTCTTATGGCCTGATGACGGTCGACAACGGAAAGATCAGCTTGGGTGATTTCTTCGGCTTCGATCAAAATCCTCGCCTTGCGAATTCGGCACCTTCTGCAACAGAGGAAGATATCCGCCTGTTCCGTTGGGAATCATCGGTCGATTCGCGCGACGTAACACAGATCATCGACTTCCAGCGTGTTGGCGAGATCGAATCGGAGATATGGGAAGCAAATGGACATGGCCGCGTTGATGGGGTTATCGCACTCGATACCGTTGTGCTTCAGCGCATGCTTGGGCTCACGGGAACCACGGTCAACACGCCAGGTGGCGACTCGCTGAATAAGGACAATGCTTCAGACTTCCTTCTTAACGGCGTATACAAGAAATATCCTAATGGCAAGGACCAGGACGCGGTTTTCGCGCTTGTGGCTGATACGGCTGCAAAGGGGATCTTCGGCAATCTTGGCAAGGTGAACATCGCTAATTTCGCAAAAGTGATCTCGACCGCTACCGACCAGGGACGTATCGCGGTCTATATGAAGAACGATAACGAAGAGGCGATGCTCGAAGACCTCGGCTTCACTGGTACGGTGAATGGGGATGAGAAGGTGCCCGAAACGGGTGTCTATATGTCTGCGTGCTTCGGCGGCAAGATGTACTACTATCTGGCAAGCGACATTCAAGTGGGCAAGGCTGTGAAGAATGCCGATGGCACGACCACCTACGACATGAAGGTCACGTTCAAAGACACGCTCGACAGTGCCGAATTCGCTACGCTTCCTAACTACATCACTAACGGAAATCAAGCGGGCAGCTTGGAGTTCTTGATCTATCTTCTGGCTCCGACAGGAGGCAAGATCACCGATATGAAAACCGATGGCACGTTCAGGGGCGCAAGTGGGTTCAACACCGCCTTTGCGATCGGTGCTGGCGGTGAAGCGACCATGAACGAGACCACCTATCAAGGAAACGATCTGTGGTATGGATGGGCCGTTATCGAGATGGGCGACGAGATGGTATTGAATTATAAAGTGACGACAGCGCCTGGCGCAGAAGGTGAGCTGGTGGTGCGCACCACGCCTTTGTCGGATGACACGGAGATCGATTATCAGTAGAGAAGAATCGCGCTGATCAGTGCGTTCTCGGTACGAATAGTTCGCTACGAAAAGGGATGCTGCCACGATGCGGCATCCCTTTTTTAAGGCTTGGGCGGCGTTTGCGGCAAAGGCCGCTTGGTGTTCGAGCGGTTCAGTGACACGTGGTGCTGAAAGAGACCACTGGGCAGCGCAGCGCTTGTTCGAGCAAAAAAACGAGGCGCTCTTTTGAAGAGCGCCTCGTGAGTGCATGATGCTTTTTAGCGGATGCTATTTGATGGTCATGACGGGCAGGTCGACGCGATGGAGCACTTCTTTGGTAACGCTGCCGACGAACTGGCGAAGACCGCCAAGACCACGACGGCCCATAACGATGAGATCGCACTTCTTGCGGCGTGCGTAATCTTCGATGCCCTCTACTGCTGAAGGACGAATGATCGTGTCGCAGATAACGCGATCGGGCTCGATGTCTGGAAGAATCTCTGAGGCTGCCTGCACCATGGCGCGATGGGCCGCCTTTTGTTCTTGGCTGAACACTTCTTCGTACATTTCATAGCCGAGCAAGTTGTACTGCTCATCTTCGTTGGGGGGATCGGGGTTGAAGTCTGCTGCATCAAGCGCGACATAGGTGACGCTGATCACGTGCACGCGCGCTTCTGGGTTACTCCGCAGAAAATCACCCGCCACATCAAGAGCGCGATCCGCATGTTCGGATCCGTCATAAGGTACGAGTATGTTTTTAAATCTCATCATGGCGAGCTCCCCTCAATTTGAGTGCTTAGCGGGCATTGACATTAAATAAGCGCTGAGCACGTTTTCTATTCTACTGGAAAAAGCACGCATTAACAGGGGTGTTTTCTTATATCTTTCAGGTGAAACGAATTTGAAAAGATTCGTTGAATTCAGGTTACGAAGAGCGCCTGGTGCGCCTTGCTGGAAAATGGGTACGCAAAGGCACTCGCATGCTAAGTGGCGCGGCATGATTTGTTATGATGGATAACGGTTAACAGATGCCCGTTAAGGGCATGTTTTGCCCTTTGGGGCAGGCTTACTGAAGCGAGTATGAGGATTGCTATGGCAGAACATGTAACTGAAAAGGATGTGCGCGATATCGCGACATATACGCGCATCGGAATGACCGATGAAGAGGTTGCGGCGATGACTGTCGATCTGAACAACATCATCGACAGCCTCAAACCCATCACCGAGTACGACCTTGAAGGGGTCGAGCCCACGTTTCATCCGATCGGTGGACTGGTGAACGTGATGCGCGGCGATGTGGAACAGACGAGCTTTTCGCAAGAAACGGCGCTCAAGAACGCGCCGAAACAAGAAGACGATTGCTTCTTGATCCCTGCGATCCTTGGCGGAGGTGAATAGCATGGACTTCACTTCTATGAACACGGCAGAGATCCAGCAGGGCCTTAAAGCGGGCGATTTCTCCGCACGCGAGGTCGCCCAAGCGAGCATCGATCATATTGCGAAGGCCGACGCGTCGGTGCACGCCTATCTCGAATTCACTCCCGAAGCAGCCCTTGCTGCCGCGGAGCTTGTCGATAACGCGCTTGCCGCCGGTAATTTCGATGAGCTTGGCCCGCTTGCAGGTGTGCCAGTGGCCTTCAAAGACAACATGAATATGGAGGACACGCATACTACCTGCTCCTCTCACATGCTTGAGAACTACGTTTCTCCCTACACGGCAACCTGTGTTGATCGCGTGCTTGCATCGGGTGCGCTGCCGCTCGGCAAGCTCAACATGGACGAATTCGCCTTCGGCTCCTCGACCGAAACATCCTATTTCGGCCCTACGCGCAATCCTTGGGATTTGGAGCGCGTGCCCGGTGGATCTTCGGGTGGATCGGCAGCTGCGGTGGCTGCGGGGCTTGCGACGGTTACGCTTGGCTCCGATACAGGTGGTTCGATCCGCCAGCCCGCAAGTTTCTGCGGCGTGGTGGGCGTGAAGCCGACCTATGGCGTGGTCTCGCGTTATGGTGTGGTCGCCTTCGGCTCCTCGCTCGATCAGGTGGGTCCGTTCGCACGCAGCGTTGAAGATGCGGCGTTTGCCATGAATGCGCTCATTCGTGGTGGTAGCGATCATATGGACTGTACGAGCCAGTCGATCGAAACCGATTTTACGGCGAACCTTGAAGAAGGCGTGAAAGGCATGCGCATCGGTATCGTTCCTACCTTCATGGAAGCTGAAGGCTTGGATGCGGAAGTGAAGGAGCGCATCGAAGAGGCTGCCCGTAAGCTCGAAGCCGCTGGTGCTGAACTGGTGGAAGTTGAACTCCCCAATGCACAAGCAGCCATGAGCGCTTACTATGTGCTCGGTCCGTGCGAGGCGTTCTCGAATCTCGCACGCTTCGACTCGGTGCGTTATGGCTACTGCGTTGAAGGTTGCAAGGACTTAAACGAGCAGTATGAGCTTTCCCGTGCAGGCGGCTTTGGCGTGGAAGCGCGCAGGCGCATCATGCTCGGTAGCTATCTGCTCTCTTCGGGTGTTTACGACAAGTATTACTATCCTGCGCAGCAAGTGCGTACGCTCATCACGCAGGATTATACGTATGCCTATCACAAGGTCGATTGCATTCTCGCGCCGGTCAGCCCGCGTACGGCATTCAAGTTCGGCGAGATCAACGACCCTACGAGCATGTATCTTTCCGACATGTTCACGATTTCGATCAATATCGCCGGCAATGGCGGCATGAGCGTTCCGGTTGGCCTCGGTATGGCAAGCGGATTGCCTATCGGGGCGCAGCTCATAGCTCCTGCATTCCGCGATGAGAATATGTTGCGCGTTGCAGCAGAGCTGGAGCGCTGCTATGGAAAAGCGCCGATCGCTCCTGCATTCGCAAAGGCTGGTGAGTAGCTCATGAAGAAGCTCGAAGAAGTACTCAAAGATTGGGAAGCGGTCATCGGTCTTGAGGTTCATGCTGAACTGACCACGCTCGAGACCAAGATGTTCTGCGGTTGCAAGCTCGAATTCGGAGCTGCCCCCAATACGCATACCTGTCCGGTTTGCCTCGGACTCCCTGGTGCGCTGCCCGTGCCCAACAAGGCGGCGATCGAGTCGATCGTGTTGGCAGGCTTGGCCACGAATTGTGACATCGAGAAGCGTTCGATGTTCTACCGCAAGAACTATATGTACCCCGATATGTCGAAGAATTTCCAGATCACGCAGGGTCCTGTCGCATTCTGCATGCGTGGACATCTCGACCTAGAGGTGGATGGTGCTGCGGCTAAGGAGCGCGTAGATCTAAAAGAAGCGCAAGAAGAGGGTAGCTATGTTGCCCATATCGGCATCGAGCGCATTCACATGGAAGAGGATGCGGGCAAGATGGTGCACATTGGTGGTGGCGAAGGGCGTATTGCGGGTGCAACCCATTCGCTCATCGACTACAACCGCTGCGGTACGCCGCTCATCGAGCTAGTAACGCAACCCGATCTGCGCACACCCGAAGAGGCGCGTCTGTTCATGCAGAAGCTGCGCCAGATTTATCTCGCGATCGGCATTTCCGACTGCTCGATGGAAGAGGGGTCGCTGCGCTGCGACGGCAACGTGAGCCTGCGCCGCCGTGGCGAGACGAAGCTGGGAACCAAGACCGAGCTCAAGAACATGAACTCCTTCAAGAATCTCCACGATGGTCTCGCCTACGAGATCTGCCGTCAGGCTGAGGTGCTCGAAGAGGGAGGCATCATCTATCAGGAAACGCGTCATTGGGATCCTTCGAAGAAGGTCACGATCGTGATGCGCGTGAAGGAAACGGCCGATGACTATCGACTTTTCCCAGAGCCCGATATGGCGCCGTTCGACATCTCGGATGAATTCGTGGAGAAGGTGCGCCAGCGTTTGCCGGAGCTTCCCGATCAGAAAGCGAAGCGTTTCGAGGAAGACTACGGGCTTTCCGCTTATGATGCGCGTCATTTGGTCGAGCATCGCACGACCGCACGTTTCTTCGAAGAGTGCATGAAGCTGCAAGGGGCAGGAGAGGTGGCTAAGCCGCTCGCGAACCTGATCATCAACGACGTGAGCGCCTACCTGAACAACAATCCCGATGTTACTGATCTTGACCAGACGCCGCTCACGCCGCCGCGTGCGCTCGAACTGGTGAAGATGATCGCTGAAGACAAGATCTCTTCTAAGCAGGGCAAAGAGGTGTTCGCGGCTATCCTTGAAGAAGACAAGGATCCCTCTGCGATCGTTTCCGAGCGTGGCATGGAGCAGGTTTCCGATACGGGAGCCATCGAAGCGGTCGTTGATGGAGTGCTTGCGGCATTCCCCGACAAGGTCGAGCAGTACAAGGGTGGCAAGACTGGACTTCTCGGCTTCTTCGTTGGTCAGTGCATGAAGGAAATGAAAGGGCAGGGCAACCCGAAGGTCATCAACCAGCTGCTCGCACAGAAGCTTTCATAATGGTGATGATTCGATGGGCAACCCAAGGATCGTAATAACCGATGGCGCCTATGTGGTCGAGGGCGGGATCCCACTCTATCTAGACGCTATTGGTAAGAGTGCCGATGGGTTGCATTTGGAGTTTCGCCGTATCAGGCAGATTTCAACCGGGAAGGGTCCCTACTTGCTTTGCAGGTGTGGCAGGTCGAAGACGATGCCGTTTTGCGATTATTCCCATATGACGGGATCACCGAAGTTTGACGGCTCTGAGACTGCTGCTCGCGAACCGTATTTTGAACGAGCACGGGTCTATGAGGGCAATGGCCTGAAGATGCATGACGATGGCCGCTGCTCGTTTGCACAGCTCTGTCACTATAACGGCAGATCAGTTTGGAACATGTCGGGCGAGTTCGATGGCGAGATGAAGAATGAGCAGGTCAATGCAGCTTGGCATTGTCCGTCTGGTCGCCTTGTTGTTGAGGATGCGGATACTGGGGTCGTGCATGAGCCTGAATACGAGCCGAGCATCGTCGTGTTGGAGGATGTTGGCCTTAATTGTTCTGGACCATTATTTGTCCGTGGCGGAGTGGAGCTTGTTGGGCAAGATGGGTTCGTTTACGAGACGCAGAATCGTTATGCAATGTGCCGCTGCGGGAAATCGTTCAACAAACCATTCTGCGATGCGATGCATCACCACGAAGAGGTTTTCGAGGACGGCGTGATCTTCAATGATGGAAGCGTGCCCTCTCTTGAAGAATGGCAAGCTGGTGCTGAATCTAGTGGAACACTGGATACGAGTTTCGAAGAGTTTCCGCGGGAATCCTAGTTTTCCGTTCGGGTGAGCTTTCTTCGTGCGCAGTGTTGGTTCGACTTTCATAGTAATTTCGAGTCTAGGTTTGACGCATCTTCGATTTAGAATCTCGCGAAAAGGATTTGATCGCTTCAGTTGCTTTCTTCTAAAACGCCTTTGTTGATCTCTTCAAGCGACTTTCCTCGGGTCTCTTCGCCGCAAAATCCGATTATGATCGCGAGCACGATGAGCACAGCCCCGTTGGTAAGGAAGACGGCGGGGGCTCCGTATGATTGTAGAAGAAATGCAATAGCGTAAGGTGAGATGATTCCTGCAAGTCGCCCGATTGCGTGTGCGAAGCCCGATCCGCGAAGACGAATCTCGGTCGGGAATCCTTCTCCAAGATAGACTGAGCAAGCAAGGATCGCGTAGTAGTAGAGAATAGCGCATACGATGAAGCCCACTGACATGAGAGCGAATATGTTATCCATCGGAATGAGCGACCATACATAAGCGAATATAGCCAGAAGAAAGAGGCAGATGATCAGCCCTTTCTTGCGATCATGCTTGTCGGCGAAGATGCTCAATAAGAAAATCCCGAAGGGCGCACCGAGCAGCATGACCACCGTGATGCCGATGCTCATGGTGGTATCCATGCCACGTAGGACGAAGATGGTCGGCGTCCAGTTCGTGATGGTGTAGACCATGAGGTTCATTGCGAAGAGCGCTGCGCTGATGGCGATGGTTTGCTTCACCATGCGCTTGCTGAACAGGGAAAGCCAATTTGCTTTTTTAGTAGGCTCTTGTTGGGTAGTTTTGAGCAACGCGGCATAATCGATCTCGGGCAATTCGATGCCCTGCTGCAGAAAGCTGCGCTCTGCTGACAATACGATCTCGTTTGCTTCAGCATGTCGTCCTTTTGAAGCGAGCCAGCGTGGGGATTCGGGCAAGTAGCGCCAGAGGATGAGCCAAGCGAGCAAGCTGATGAGCGAAATCCCTATGAAGATCGCCTGCCAACCGAAGATAGGAATAACGAGCACGGTGAGCAGTGCACCAAGCGGCGGCGAGAAATTCCCAATAAGCCCAAGCCAGCTGGCATAACGCCCACGTACCAGCGGGGGAGTGTATTCACTGAGAGCGCCGTATGAGCCAGGGAGTGCGCCGCCAAGACCAACCCCCATGAAACCTCGCATCACAATGAGCGTTTCCATGGTTGGTGCGAATGCCGCAAGAAACGTCATGACGCTGAAGAGCATAGTAGAGAATAGAAGGCTCTTGCGCCGCCCGAATCGATCACCAAGATAACCGGCGAAGAGTGCACCGAGCAAATAGCCGATCATGGTGATCGAAGCGAAAACAGCATTCAGGTCTACGGTCGACCAACCGTTTTGAAGCAGCTGTGCTAAGATGCCGCCACCCACGTACATATCGAGGCAATCGCAGAACACGACACCCCCGAAAAGAAACATGACCTTTCTATGCCATGTTCCCGAAGGAAGCCTATCAAGACGTGCGGCAATGCCAGGATAAGAGATCCTTATCGCCTGCTTTTCCGTCGAAGAAAGACGTTCGCTATGATAGGAAGGGGTAT
This sequence comes from uncultured Eggerthella sp., assembly GCA_958409415.1. Taxonomy (GTDB): domain Bacteria; phylum Actinomycetota; class Coriobacteriia; order Coriobacteriales; family Eggerthellaceae; genus Anaerotardibacter. Next base: position 11,159 of record CATYMO010000008.1, read on the forward strand.
CCATTGTTCTCACCCTTCGTAGAGCAAGGGAGCGCTATGCCCCCTTGCTCTCGCTTCACGTTTGCCCAGTGATAGATGAAGTTATCAGCTATCAAACTATTTAGAGACAACTTCGTCGTTGATCTCTTCAAGCGTTTTGTTGCGCGTTTCGATACCACAGATTCCAATGATAACAGCAAACACTACCATACAGATTCCGACGAACACATATACTGACACAACGCCAGTGGACTGGAGGAGCGATGCGACGATGGAGGGAGTAACGATAGCCGCAATACGACCCATGGCATTCGAAAAGCCTGATCCACGAAGGCGGATTTCAGTTGGGAATGCTTCGCCCAGATACACCGAGCAAGCGAGCAAAGCATAGTAGTACACGAGTGTACAGAGAATGAATCCGACGATCATGATAACGATCGGCTGAGTCTGGAGGGACCAGATATATCCTGCAACTGCCAAGATGAGCAGAAGCACGATCATGCCGATCTTGCGGGGATGCTTGTTACCGAAGAGCGACAATAAGAAGATGCCGAACGGTGCACCCAACAGGGCGATGAAGGTCATGAAGATGGAGTACTGCGTATCGAAGCCTTGCATAACCAGAACGGTCGGTGTCCATGTAGTAATGGTATAGACGATGAGGTTCATGGCCATGAGAGCAGCCGATGCAGTGATGGTTCGCTTGATCATCCTCTTTGTGAACAGAGCTCTGAAAGGCAGCTGTACTGGTTCTTTGCCCAGTTCGTCTTCGATCGCTTTGATCTGCTCTTGAGAGATCTCAGGAAGTTCGACACCCTTATCCGTAAAGCTCTTCTCTGCAGCAGATACGATTGCGTCCGCTTCAGCAAAACGACCTTTAGAGGCAAGCCAACGGGGGGATTCAGGCATGAACTTGAACAGAAGGACCCAAACAATAACGCCCAGGAAGGTAATGCCGAAGAAAATGGGGCGCCATCCAAATGCGGGGATGACGAGCATCGTGAGCGCGGCACCCAGCGGGGGAGAGAAGTTCGCGATAAGACCGATGTAACCTGAGTACTTACTGCGCTTCTCGGGAGGGATGTATTCACCGAAGGGACCGTATCCGCAGGGGATGAAGGCACCGAGGCCTATACCCATAAGACCACGACACGCGATCAAGACGATCATGTTGGGCGAGAAAGCCGCGAGGAATGTTGCACCTATGAATATGGCAACAAATAACAAGAGCGCTTTTCGTCTACCAAGGTGGTCTCCTACCAAGCCTGATATGAGTGCACCGATAAGGTAGCCGGTCATGGTGATGGTTTGGAACCAACCATTCAATTCAATGGTTGACCAACCGTCCGCCAAAAGTGAAGCGATAAGACCACCGCCGATATACATATCGAGGTTGTCGAGGAACATCGCGCCACCGAAGAGCCAAAGGAGCTTCCAGTGCCAACTTCCGATGGGAAGACGGTCGAGTCGCGCTGCGATACCGTGAAGCGATTTCTTAAGCGAATCGTACTCAGCATCGTCGAGGCGGTCGGCGCGGGCTTGAATCTGTGCTTCGCTGCTCATGATCGTTCACCTCCAAATTCTTTCTTTTCATCGTGTTTCCTTTCGTGCATCCGCAAGGGATGCGCTTAGCAGTAAAATTGAACATGCTCACTACGTATAATCTTAATGATTATTTAAATGGAATTTAATAAGAATTTTAATTTTTAGGTGGTCATTTTGATAAATATGTCCACTACATTTAATATTTATACAGGATACTTGCAATAATTATTAAATTGTGGTTTAAGATATGAATTAGGAATAAAGAATTAGATTTGAGTTTGACATGGCAAAGATACTTCTTGTTGAGGATGATCCGAACATCAGAATGGCTGCAGAATTCGCGCTGAGCGATGCAGGGCATTCTATCGTTGCTTGCGACAATGGAACTGATGGGTTCGCAAGTGCTTTGAGCATAGAGCCCGATCTTATCCTTCTCGATCTCATGCTTCCTGGGATGAGCGGACATGATTTCTTGAAAGAGTATCGAGCGCAAAATGCGTCGGTTCCGATCATCGTTCTAACTGCTTATACCTCCGAGCAAGAAAAAGTTCTGTGTCTTGACTTGGGTGCCGATGATTTCATCAGCAAGCCGTTTTCAGTAAATGAGCTTCTTGCGCGCATTCGTGCCAATCTTCGGCGATCGATGCTTCCCGTTCAATCAAGAACAGGCTCGGTTGAAGAATTGGGAGATTTGAGCATCGATTTCGAGAGAGGCGAGGTACGCGTTAAAGGAGAGCCTGTTTCATTGCGAAATCGAGAGTTCGAGATCCTTCAGGTTCTTGCGCGTCATAGAGGGAGCCTTGTCACGCGTAATGAGTTAATTCAGAGTGTATGGAAAGGGAAGACGCCCAGCACCAGCACGGTCATCGATGTTCATATGCATAATCTCAGAAAAGCGCTCGAGACCCATTCCGATTATCAGCTGATAGTAACTGAGTATGGAAGAGGGTATCGATTGCAAGCTATCCCGAAAGACTCAGAAGAACAAGAAGGACAATAGGATTGCGATAGTCCATTATGCGCATCAATAAACCGATCGTTAATTATAAAGACTGGAAGACCAAGGTAATCATAGGATACGTCCTGATCATTGCATTGTTTTGCGTTGCAACTACCTGGATTCTTTTTGTAACCGTGCCTCAGGCAATGGAAGAGATGAACCACTCGGAGTCTTCGGTGGCTTCGCAAGTTGAGAAAGAAACGATGGCGAACGCGGAGAGCGCGTTACAAGACGAAGATGCCGAACAGTTGAGTGCATCGGCGAATAGTGCGGTAGGTGGTGGCACCTATGCGGTGCAGGCCGAAGATATGGCTCACGATCAGGGGAATTCGCTTGCGTCGATTCAGGTGTTTGGATTCGGGTTATTGCTTGCGGTCCTCTTGATCGCTGCATTGTTAAGTTATTGGAGTTACAGTGCAGCGCTCAATTCGGTCGAGCGGACTGAGCGCGCGCTCGCGAGCTTTATGGCAAATTCGAGCCATGAGATGAAAACTCCAGTTGCAAGCATAAAACTGCTCTCGGAATCGATCGTTATCGCTGCGAATCGTGGGCAAGTGGATTATGTGAAGGAATTTACCCATCGTATTGAGCAAGCAAGCGGGCATTTAGAAAAACTTGTGCATGACATGCTAAGCATTACACGAACGACCGCTCCTCTCAAGGTGAAGACGATCGAAAAAGAATCTTCGTTGGGAGGCGTGCGTTGTAACGTATTGAGCGTTCTTCAAGAAGCCTTATCGGTTCAGGAATCGATCGCAGAGAATAAAGGGCTTCTGTTGCAGACCAATTTTACGAAGAATCTTGAGAATGTTACGGTTGGTCTTTCTGAATTGGATTTCTTGACCATCGTGAATAACCTTGTTGGTAATGCTATCGCGTATACCGACAAAGGCTCTGTTACCGTTGAAGCAAAATACGCCAAAGATTCATTCACGTTGCGCGTTTCAGATACGGGGTGTGGAATATCGCGTTCTGAACAAGACCGTGTATTCGAGCGCTTCTACCGCGTGGAATCGACGCGCGCTGCTTATGCGCAAGGAACAGGTTTAGGTCTTCCTTTGGTGGGCAGTATCGTGGCAAGTGTTGACGGGAAGATCGGGCTCGAAAGCGATCTGGGAGAAGGTTCGACCTTCACGGTGGTGTTGCCGGCAACGAACCAGAAGACCGAGATGGCTGCAGCTGAGAAGAAAGAGCACTGAAGTTTAATCTTGGTCTGGGAGAACGTGCTTACAATCTCTTCTTTCTCAGTAAATCACAAACGGACGGGGATGCCTTGTGCGGCCAGGTATTCTTTCACCTCGCGAATGGTGAGTTCGCCGAAGTGAAAGACCGAAGCGGCCAGCACGGCATCTGCTTCACCTTCGATGATTCCTTCAGCGAAATGTTCGAGCTTGCCTACACCGCCTGAGGCAATAACGGGAATAGGTACAGCGCGCGCAACCACGCGCGTGAGCGCCAGGTCAAAGCCATCCTTGCTGCCATCGCGATCCATACTGGTGAGCAGGATTTCGCCAGCGCCACGCTTGGCAGCTTCGGTTGCCCACTCGACCGCATCGATGCCTGTGTTCTTGCGTCCTCCCGCAACATAGACCTCCCACTTGTTGGGATTGCCCGCGACTTGTTTCGCATCGATTGCGCACAGGATCGCCTGCGTGCCGAACGCTGCGGCAGCTGTGGTGATGAGCGTAGGATCGGCGATCGCTGCTGAGTTCACGGACACTTTATCGGCGCCAGCGGCGATCATCGTGCGGATATCGGCAACGCTGCGGAATCCGCCGCCCACGCAATAGGGGAGGTGTAGCTCTTCGCTTGCGCGCGAAGCCATGTCGATCGTGGTCGCGCGACCATCGCTCGTGGCGGTGATGTCGAGGAAAATCACTTCGTCGGCTTTTTGTTCGTCGTAGCGTTGAGCGAGCTCGATCGGGTCACCTGCATCGCGCAGGTTCACGAAGTTCACGCCTTTGACGACGCGACCGTCTTTCACATCCATGCAGGGGATAACGCGCTTAGTGAGCATGATTGCCCCCGCAGTTCTTATCGCAATGAGTCATGCCGCTCATCTGGGCCTTCATGGTGGCGTTCTGGCAAAGTGCGAGAGCGAGGGGAACATCGAGCGTGCCCTCATAGACTGCACGTCCGGCGATCACGCCTTCGATGCTGCCTGCAACGGGCGCAAGCCGTTCGATGTCGGCGATGCTCGCTACGCCGCCCGATGCGATCACCGGGTGGCCGAAGACTTGTGCAAGGTGCACGTAGGTATCCACATCGAGGCCCGTCTGCATGCCGTCTTTACTGATGTCGGTATAGACCAGATGCTGGAATCCGAGGTCGCGCATTTGGGCGATGAGCGTTTCTGCTGCCACGCCGCTGCCATTGTTCCACCCATCGACAGAGACTTCGCCATTGCGCGCATCAATCCCAGCAGTGAGCATGGTAGGGAACTTCGCGATTGCTTCGCGGGTGAAATCGAGATTGGAGATGAGCGAGGTGCCCAGAACGACGCGATTCACGCCGGCGTCCCAGATGCGCTGGAGGGTGTCCATGGTGCGGATGCCGCCTCCCATCTCGACCTTGAGCATCGTTTTTGCGAGGATGTCCTCGATGAGGGGCAGATTCGACGGATTTCCTGAGCGTGCGCCGTCCAGGTCGACCACATGGATCCATTCAGCGCCCATCTCTTCGAACGCTTTCGCCTGGTCGATGGGGCTATCGTTGTAGACGGTGACGGCGTTGTAGTCGCCCTTCGCCAGGCGAACGACCTTGCCTTCTAGGATATCGATTGCGGGAAGTAGCTGCATGGTTGCTCCTCTTTAGTAGGTGCGGGTTGCTCGATCGCGGCGGAATTATCTTAAGCGCGAAGCGAGATCGACAAAATTCTTAAGTACGCGCGCGCCTGCATCGGACGACTTTTCCGGATGGAATTGCACCGCGAAGATGCGATCGCCTACCTGCACAGCCGCCGGGAAGGTGACCGAATGGGTGGTCGTAGCGATGGTGGCATTGCTCTCGGGCGCGATATAGCTGTGGGTGAAATAGAAGTATTCGCCGTTTGGGATGCCTGCGAAGAGCGGGCTTGAGCTTGCGCCATCGGTGAACTCGATCGAATTCCAGCCTACATGCGGAATCTTGTAGGCCTTGCCGGTGCTGTCCTGCGCGGGCATGCGTTTGGCGACGCCTTCGATAATACCGAGACCAGGCACCGTGCCGTGTTCGGCATGTTCGGTGCCGCCCTCGAAGAGCAGGTGTTCACCCAGGCAGATGCCCAGAAAAGGAGTTCCTTTGGCAAGGGCAGCGCGGATCGCTTCCATCTGGCCCGTTTGTTGCATGGTCGCAGAAGCATCGGCGAAGGAGCCAACACCAGGGAGCACGAGCGCATCAGCCGTGCGGATCACTTCAGGATCATCGGTGATATGCGCATCGCCACCTACATGGGTAAGCCCGCGTTCAACGCTCTTCAGATTGCCTTTGCAGTAATCGATGACCGCGATCATGCGAGCGCACCTTTGGTGCTCGGCAGCTGATCGGCTGCGCGTGGGTCGATCTCGAGCGCTTGGCGCAGCACGCGCCCCGTTGCTTTGAAGGCCGCCTCGATGAGATGATGTGCGTTCTCGCCCTTGAAGGAAACGAGGTGGAGCGTGATTCCCGCGTTCGTTGCGAATGCGATGAAGAATTCTTTAGCAAGTGAAGAATCGAACAATCCCATCATGGCAGGCGGGATAAGGATATCGAAGTGCATCTGGCCGCGCCCTGATATATCAAGGGCAGCCATCACGAGCGCTTCATCCATCGGCACTGCTTGGGAGGCAAAGCGGGTGATGCCAAGTTTGTTGCCCATGGCTTCGGTAAGTGCTTGGCCGAGCACGATACCCACGTCTTCGACCGTGTGGTGTGCGTCGACCTCAAGATCGCCCTTCGCTTTCACGGTGAGGTCGAACAAGCCGTGGCGCGCGAAGGCATCGAGCATGTGGTCGAAGAACGGGATGCCCGTGTCGATATTGGTCTTGCCCGTGCCGTCGATCTCGAGCGTGAGCAAGATGTCGGTTTCTTTCGTGGTGCGCGTGATGGTTGCGGTTCGTGAAGCCATGTTCGTGTCCTTTGAGATGAGGTTCTTCTACGTATTATCGGGGTTTGCGGTGAGTTCGTGCAATGCCTCGATGAGCGCGCGGTTTTCCTCTTCGGTGCCTATCGTGATGCGCAGACAATTCTCGAGGCTGGGAGCTGAGGAAAAGTCGCGTACGAGAATGCCACGTTCAAGCAGCTGCTCCCAGATGCGATGAGCATGCGGAATACGCACGAGGATGAAGTTCGCTTGTGAAGGATAGACTTCAGCGCCAGGAAGCGAGGCAAGTTCTTCAAGCAGGACCGTGCGCTCGTGCTTGATCGCTTCGATGCCTGGCTCGAGCAGTGCGCGGTTCTCGTAGACGGTCATGCCGATAGCTTGCGAGACCGCATCGACCGAATAGGGCTGACGCACCTTGATGAACTCGCGAATGACCTGCGGATTTGCTAGTACATAGCCGAGACGCACGCCGGCAAGAGCATAGGCCTTCGAGAAGGTCTTCAGCACGACCAAGTTGGGATAGCGATCCAGATAGGGAATCATGCTTTCGCCGCCGAATTCGCCGTATGCTTCATCGACCATGATAAGCGTGTCGCTCGTTTCGAGGAGCTTTTCGATGAATGCGGGCGAAGCGGTGTTCCCGGTAGGGTTGTTCGGCGAGGTGAGGATCGCATAATCGATATCGTCTTGCGCAACTCGTGCGAGGATGGCTTCTTCGTCGAGCGAAAAATCGCTCTTGCGCGGAATGGAGACGACCTGCGTATCGGTGAGCACGGCGTTCGCCTCGTAGACCGAGAAGGTGGGTGGGCAGGTGAGCATCGTGCGCCCCGGGCCACCCCAGCACAGTGCGAAGTCGAAGAGCAGTTCGTCGCCGCCATTTCCCATGAGCACGTATTCGCGGTCGTATCCCCATGCTTGGCCGATGAGCTCGCGCAAGGGATTTGCGAGCGGATCGGGGTAGCGATTGAGGTCAACCTGCGTGATCGCGGCTTCGATCTTGGCTTGCACTTCATGGGGAAGCGGACGGGGGTTCTCGTTCGCTGAGATCATGACGCGTGCCGGCAGATATTTGGGATCGTACGGTTCGATTTCGGCGATCTGCGGGCGTGGAGCACGATATGTTTTTGGCTTTGCAGGCATCGGTTAATCCTTTGCCTGCTCAGCAGAGGTGTCTGTGCTGCTGGCATTTGCAGGAACGCGGCCTTGCTCCATGAGCTCCATGCGCAAGCGTACGCTTTGAGCATGTGCCCAGAGTCCTTCGTGATCGGCGATGGTTTCGATCGCGCGTGCATCGTTCTTGAGCGCTGCGGCAGAATACTGGATCACGCTCGATTTCTTCACGAATTCGTCGACCGAAAGCGGGGAAGCGTAGCGTGCGGTGCCGCCCGTTGGCAGCGTATGGTTCGGTCCTGCCACATAATCGCCTACTGCTTCAGGGGTCCATTCGCCCATGAAGATCGCGCCTGCGTTGCGAATTTGACCGAGCAGTTCCATGGGACGCGAAACGTGCAGTTCAAGGTGCTCTGGCGCGATCACGTTGATCGTTTGGAGCGCTTGGGCGAGCGAATCGCAGATGACGATGAGCCCCTTGTCGGTAAGGGATGACATCGTGATCTCCTTGCGCGTCGAGCTCTCGACGGCCTTCTTGATCGCGTTCTCGACCGCATCAGCGTAGGCTTCGGAGAATGTGACCAAATAGCAGCTGGCCAGCGGGTCGTGTTCAGCCTGAGCCATCAGATCGACTGCGACCAGTTCGGGAAGCGCGGTTTCATCAGCAAGCACGCACACCTCCGAAGGACCAGCGATCATGTCGATACCCACATCGCCCGAGACGATCTTCTTCGCTGCGGCTACGAACGCATTGCCGGGACCGGTGATCTTCGCGACCTTCTGGATGCTTTCGGTTCCGTAGGCCAGCGCGCCGATAGCTTGCGCGCCACCAACGGAATAGATCTCGGTCACACCGGCGATGCGACAGGCTTCCAGGATTGCGGGATCGAGCGAGCCATCTTTGGTAGGAGGGGTAACGCACACGATGCGTTTCACGCCAGCGACTGCGGCAGGGATTGCATTCATCAGCACGGATGAGGGATAGAGCGCGCGTCCGCCCGGAACATAGATGCCCACAGAATCGAGCGGCTCGACCTTCGCGCCTACGAGTGCGCCATCTTCACGGATAGTAAACCAGCTCTGTTGTTTCTGACGTTCGTGGAAATCGCGGATCTGCTTTGCGGCCTGGCGCAGTGCCTGCGAAACTTCTGGGTCAACGCGGGTGATCGCTTCATCGATCGCGGTATCGCTTATGCGGAAGTTCTCGATCTCCACGCCATCGAATTGCTTCGTGTAAGCGCGCAACGCCGCATCGCCCTGGGTGCGGACTGCCTCGATGATCTCGGTCGCAGCGGCGAGAGCGTGCGCATCGAACGCACCTACGCGTTGAAGTTGGTCTTCCGAAAAGATCTCTCCAGGTTTCAGAATGATGCGTCTCATCTAGTTCTCCTTGTTGGCTTGACGCAGCGCTTGTGCGAGTGCTGCGACGCGGGGGTTCGTGCGGTATGAACAGGGGTTGGCGAAAAAGCGTGCCGTTGATGCGAGCACGTCTTCAACAACGACCAGGTTGTTTTCGCGTAGGGTGGTTCCAGTGGCAGTGATGTCGACGATCTGCTCGGCCATGCCGGTGATGGGGGCGAGCTCGATATTGCCGTGCAGCTTCACGATCTCGACCTGCTTGCCCTGCTTGTCGAAGTGCGAGCGCGCGATGTGCGGGTATTTCGTAGCGATGCGGATCGAGCCGAGTTCGCGGTAGCGTTTCTCGACCGCTTCGGAGGTTCCTGCGGATTCCGCTACCACGAAGCGACAACCGCCGAATTCGAGGTCAACCAGTTCGACCACATCGGTGCGGGCTTCGACGAGCGAATCTTCGCCGCAGATGCCACAGTCGGCGGCACCAAGGGCTACAAAAACTGGTGCATCGGTGGGGCGCACGATGATGTACTCGACATCGCCGTTGCGCAGCATGAGCGTGCGGCCAGCATCGGCAAGGCCGTCCACGTTGAGGCCAGCGGCATCAAGCGCTGCGATCGCATCTTCGTTGAGCGAACCTTTGGGGACCGCGATGCGCAAGGGGTGCGGAGCGGCGGCTTTTTCGAGAGCGAAGGCTTCCATCACCTGTTCGAGGTAGAAGCTGAAACCTGCGGCAGGAACTTTCGCGCCGCCATAGGCCGCGACCAAGTTGTCGTAACGACCGCCGCCGCCGATAGGCGAGCCCAGGCCGGGTTCGTAGGCTTCGAAGACGATGCCCGTGTAATAGTCGAACGAGCTCATGACCGTGAAATCGATCAGTATGACTTCGCCAAGCCTGCGTTCGACAAGCAGATCGTAGAGCGCTTCGAGTTCATCGACCCCTTCGCTGCAACCGAGCGGTGCGAGGAGTGCGCGAATTTTGCCGAGTGCTTCCTTTTGACCGCGCAGCATAGGCAGCTGTGCGAGTGCACCAATGGCGGCCTGGTTACCTTCGGCGGTTTTCGTGAGGTTATCGAGCGCTACGAAGTTCGAGGTATGGAACGCACGATAGACTGCGTTTTCCCAGCCAGCATCCATCTGGCAGCAAGAGACAAGATCGCGCAGCACGCGCGCAGAACCGAGGGCGATGCGGTATTCGCTGATGCGTGTTTCCGCGAGCGCTTCGGAGAAGAGCGCGATGATGTTCGCATCGGCCTCTACGCCGGACTCGCCAAGGCATTCAATGCCCATCTGCGTGAGTTCACGGGCTGCTGCTTCTGCGGTCTTCTCGCGGAAGACGCGCTGGGTGTAGCGCAGCTTCACGGCAGGATCGAACGAGGTGATGCGGGTAGCGCACATGCGCGCGATCTGCATCGTGACATCGGGGCGCATGGCCAGAAGATCGCCGCGCGAGTCGAAAAGCTTGAAGGGGGAGGCGGGAACATGCCCACCTGCTTCCATCACGTCGAGCACCTCGAGCGTAGGGGTTTCGATGGGGGAATAGCCGTGGCGTGCGAAGCATTGCTGCACGCGATAGGTGAGGTCTTCGCGGACGAGCGCTTCGTCACTGATCACGTCGCGAAAGCCGATAGGGGTTACGTAATTCATCGTTTGTTGGGCCACCTTTTAATTGCTAGAATAAGAGCGAGTCAATACTTTAGCACAGTAGAGTGATAAAGTAACGCTCTTCATATCCTCTTCACTCTTTCAATATAGCGACAAACGTGCAAAACAGTGGGGAACATTAGGCGAGAGCAGCGGATTAAAGCTATAATATGAGCTGAAAACTCGCTTTGAACACAAAAGCACGCCCTAAAGGAGGCCATCGTGTCATTCACTAATATTCTCGTTCCGTACGACGGATCCGATCACGCCAAAGAAGCGCTTCGTGAAGCGATGAAGATGGTCGAGGGCAATACCGATGCGTCGATCCATGTTGCTGAGATCAGCGCGCCTCCGCAAGACCTTGTGTTCAGTAGCTTCAATCAGACTGGTTTTGGCATGGGCGTTTCGCTTGTTTCAAAGGAAGATTTCGCCGATGCAGTGCAGGAACGCACTGAAGAGAGCGACAAGAAGCTCGAGGCCGATGTGGCTGATATCGTGAAGGATTTCAAGGGTAACCTTACTGTTGAAGTGATCTACGGTATCTACACGGTCGAGACCATCATCGAGACGGCGCAGCGCTACGAATGCGACCTGATCTGCATGGGTTCGCGTGGTTTGGGTGCGATTCGCGGCATGCTCGGCTCGGTCAGCTTCGGCGTGTTGCGCAACTCTGACATTCCTGTGCTCGTTTGCAAATAAGTCTTTAGGCTTTAATAGAATCGAATGGTTCTAAAAAGTAACTGGATTTTCCATAGAATTCAGGGGCGGGAACTTGTTTCATTGGGCTCCAATCCAATGCTCTTAAGAGGTGAAACAAGCTCCTGTCTCTGAATTTCTATTTTGGTGGCCTTGCTGTTACAAGTAATAGACTACGCTTCTGGCTCTTTTTGACTGTCCTATAAATTGGACAAAATAGAAGTTATCGAGGACGCACCAAGTAGCCCTCTTTAGGTAAAGAACAAGGGATACCGAAAAGTTTGAGACAAGATGACGAACGACCGGGTAGTTTGTCACTTAAGCTTTTTGAAATGGACCGTCTTGTTCTTAAGGGAGATCTTTCCTACTTCGTAACCATAATCGAGGAGCTCTTTTTTATAGTTCAAAAACGAATGGTCGATAGGCAGGCCTGCAATGGCAGCAATTTCGTCGAAGGTAAGATCGAGGCCATCTTCTCCGCTTCGCTGAATGTGCTTCCATAAAGAATCGTACTTGCTCATGGGTCTCCTTGGTGATTTAGGACGAAAAGGTTCGAGATGGTGCGAGAAGGAAATCGCGCCTAGCGTATCTCGATGCGGCCTTCCTTGCGCTTGATCGGACGCGGATCGGTATCGGGATAGCCAAGCACCACAGCGCCGAGCAACGGTCCCTTATCAGGCGCAAAACGCGCTTCGATGCGTTCGCGTTCACGCACCACTTCTTCAACCCAACAGGTTCCCAGACCTTTTTCATATGCAAGTAAGCAGATGTTGTTCATCGCCGCAGCCACTGATTCAACGCAGCTGGGAATCATGCCTTCGCTATAGGTTGGCTTCAGAAGGAATGCCAGGATCAAACAGGGAGCGCCGCCCATCTCCTGCAGGAATTCGAGCGTTTCTTCAACCACTTCAGGGTTGTTCTTGAAGCGATCTTCAAGGCGTTTGCGATGCGAATACACCGAGGTGCCCATCATATCAAAGAGTTCGCGCAGATCGTTCGGATCGGTGAGTGCAAGGAAGTACCAAGGTTGCAAGTTCTGTGCGGAAGGTGCCCAAACGGCATTCTCCAGGATCTCTTGGATGACCTCGTGCGGCACAGGATCGCTCTTGTAACGACGAATGCTCCTGCGCTCTTTGATCGCTTCAACTAATTCCATACGTCCCCCTCAAGGCATTACAGTAAGCACCCTTTGCACTATCTTAATACGAGGTGCTTTCATTCGGCTATAGCTGTACTAAATCATTGACACAAAGCTTTTCAACTAGGAATAAGATCTGAATAGTTGGCGAGTGCTGTTGTAATTCGGATTTCATTCCAGATAGTTGGTTAGTTTCCGAAGTGAAAACGCAGTAACACTCATAAAGAATCGTACGTTATTGCAGCGATATAGACCTTTTTAACTATCCAAGCTTTTTACTGTTCAATAATAAGCGTGTTAAGAAAGTCGTTCAAAAGGCTTTCTGACCCAGTTTCAATCTGGATATTATGTCCGTTGTCTATTAAGACCGCATAATACATTGTGCTCTTGCTCAGATTGTCAGCCTCTGGATTCATTTCTTTTCTTTGCTGGTATATCGAGTTGGGAATTTCTTCGATGACGGTCTCTGTGTATAGCTTGACGATATTTCCGTTAATGTATCGGAAACCTGTCTCTTCTAAAGTTTGATCAACATACGTTGTTTCGGGGTGCTGGTTGGCACGTGCTGAAAACACTTTGCGTTTTGATTCCTCCCACTTATCGTAGTCTTGAGGAAAGCTATGATAAGTGGGGTTTCTTAGCTCGATACTAATGGTCGATCCCCCATTATCGTATGTGATTTCAGCGGATGAATCATTAGAGTTGGATGATATTTGTTTCCAGCTATTGCTCGTTTTGAATCGAAGAGTTTCATTCCATGCAGATTCTAAAGTAATGAGATTGTTCAGTCCGTATTTCATGGAATAATCCCACGTTGTGCATATGAGTCTTCCTAATGCGATAGCGGTGCTTATTATCGAGACGACAAGAAAGCATATCGCTATCGCATAGAGTGCCTGAGCTGCTCTGAGACCAAAGTTTGTTTCCATCCATTTTGGTACGTTCATGACTACCTCTGTTTTATCCCTGAAGCCAGCATACCTGTTTTGGAGGGAGGCCCTGTCCCATTATTGGTCTAGGAATGCGCAGAGTGGAATAATAGCAAGCGTAAGCCATCGGTGGGTCTTATCAAATTTTGATGCAACTTTCCTTACTTTTGTTTAGAGCGCAAAGGGATCAAGAAGTTCGATGTCTAAGTAATCAAAATCACGCGTATTTCGAGTCACAACGTCTTGTAAGGTGTATCGACTGGTTTAACGCAAGGGGTCGAAGCCGAAGTAGCGCATGAATTCATCGCGCAATTCGCCGCGAAAATCGGGGTGCGCGATGCCGATAAGTGCTTTTGCGCGCTCTTGGTTGGTCTTGCCGCGTAAATCTGCGATGCCGTATTCGGTCACGATGAACTGGGTCTCGTTGCGTGGGGTGGTCACGATGCTGCCTGGCGCAAGGAAGAGGCTGATCTTCGAGACGCTTCCGCCCGCTGCGGTCGAGTTGATCACGATGATCGATTTGCCACCCTTGCTCATGGTGGCGCCCCGTACGAAATCAACCTGTCCGCCTGCGCCCGTTGCTTGTTTGTGACCAAACGATTCAGCAGCAACCTGCCCGAACAGATCGACCTCGATGCAAGAATTGATGGAGATGAGGTTCTCGTTCTTCGCAATGACCGTCGGATTGTTCACGTATTCGACGGGGTAGAGCTGCACGAAGGGATTATCATCGGCCCAATCGTAGAGCTCCTTGGTTCCCTCAAGAACAGTAGCAATATTGATGCCGTTATGCAGCGTCTTCTTCGCTGCAGTGATCACGCCTGCTTCAGCTAGATCCATCATCTTCGAAGTGAACAGTTCGCTGTGAACGCCCAGGTCCTTTTTGGTGCTCAGCGCATCAAGAACCGCGTTCGGCAACTTGCCGATGCCCGCCTGAATGGTCGCACCATCTTCGATGAGCGAGGCGCAGTATTCGCCGATCTGGCGCTCGGCGTCGCCGATGCTCGAATTCGGGATGACGGGCAGCGGTTCGTCCACTTCGATGATGTAGTCGAGCTCGCTTACATGGACGCTCGTTTCTCCAAATATGCGTGGCATTTGCTTGTTGATCTGCCCGATCACGATCTTCGCTGAGCGCATTGCCGTGCGCTGGTAGCTGCAGGAAACACCCATTGTGCAATAGCCTTGCTCGTTGGGTTCGGAGAGCGAGAGAATCGCAACGTCAATAGGGTAGTGGCCGTCGCGGATCAGGCGCTCGATACTGGAGAAATACGATGGCAGATAATCCGAGATACCCGCATGTATGCCTTGCCAGTAGTCCTTGTACTGTCCAACGGGGCCAACGAACGGCTCGTAGCGGATGTGGCCTTCCATGCGGGGGTCGAACATCTCGATGCGTTCGCCCGGAGGGCCTTGCATGAAGGAAACATCGGTGAATTCTGCATAGCGCTTCTCGATCTCACGCGTGATCGCACGCGGATCGGCTGCGCCATCGGAGAGTGAACAGTGGCTGTGCGGCGGAATGACCTTCGCGATATCTTCCACGGGAATGAGTTTTTGCTGGTAGAGCTCTTTCCAATCGGTCATCGGGCCATTCCTTCCTTGCTTGCAACACGTGATTATTCGATTATATCCTCTCGACCTGTTCTTTCCTTCGATACTTGAGCGCTTCGGCCATTCTATCGAAAGAATTGGACAAGGATGGCACGCACGAATGTTGCTAGTCCGTCTCGGGCAATTTGCATACATCAACCCAAGTGCTTCCAGGCGTTAGTTCCTCTAGTTCATCAGGCGTAAGCTCAATTGCGCTGTTCGAACTGCCGCATGCGGGAAACACCGTTTCGAAGCGGCGCAGCGATTCATCCAAATAGATTTTGCAGCCGTCATTCACGCCGAAAGGGCACACGCCCCCAACAGCATGGCCTATAAGCTCTTCTGCCTTTTCCGGATCTACCATCTTGGCCTTGCAGTGAAGCGCTTCCTTAAACTTGGGGTTTGCGACGCGTGCGTCTCCTGCGCAGACAACGAGCGCAACACCATCGTCAACCATGAACGATAGTGTCTTTGCGATGCGTTCAGGTGCACACCCGATCGCCTTCGCTGCCAGTTCGACGGTAGCGCTCGAAACGTCGAATTCCAGCACATCGCGATCGCGTCCATATTCGCTCAGATGCTCTTTAGCTCTTTCTACGGTCATGAATTTCCCTTCCTGCTAATTCGTTGTTGGACCATCGAAGCAGCCTGCTTGCGAGCTCTTGGTCATCCATCTGTGTGTCTCCATTGTAGGCTTGCAAGAGCTTCGTTTCGTCGTCGTTTGCTAGTTTCGATAGCTGTGCGCGGCTGTTCACGAACTCGCCTGTCTGGGCAAAATGCTTTGCACGGATTCCGAAGAATACTGACTTCAAGCAGCCTTGCAATAGGTCTGGAAGCATGTTTGGCTCGAATACCGCTGTATGGCAAAGCGCATGGTAGATCTCGGACGCGCATGCGTCAGCTGCAAGCTTCGCTTCTTCGGCGGGGAACTCTGCGTCCATGAAGTCGAATGAGCCGTATCTGATATCAGTGTCGTTCACCAGGTTGAACACGTCATGTCGCGGCCAAGCTGCAAGTACGTCAGGCGACCCGATAAACCCGCAAGCAAGCTCAGCATGCGGCATCTTTTGAATGACGCTGCGATATGAGGCGAGGTCATCGGCGTTTAGGTCTTCTACAACGACCACGACATCGATATCGCTATCTTCGCGTTGTTCGCCCCGAGCCCTGCTCCCTTGCAGCCCAACAAGTACGAGTCTCTCTTTGAACTCGGTCTTTAATTGGTCGATAAGGTCATTCATCCAAGTATCAATATCCACGGGTGCAGCCTTTCTTTCTTGTTAGTTTGCGATAAAGACGAATCGTCATAATCCCAGCTCTTCTTCGCCCCACTGCTTCATGGCTAACAGGATGGGAATGAAGCTTTCGCCCTGGGCAGTCAGTTTGTACTCGACGCGCGGCGGCATCTCGCCGTAATCGATGCGTTCAAGAAAACCATCTTCGACAAGTTCCTTAAGCTGTTTGGAGAGGGTGGATTCGGAGATATTGCCGATACAGCGCCGAAGCTGTCCGAAATGTCGCACATCCTTGAGCGCGATGTAGAAGAGTATTTCGATCTTCCATTTGCCACCGATCATGCGCTGGAGTGTGGAGACCGATTTGCAGCGCTCTACCTCTTCGCCCTTCCTTCTTGCCATAGACGTAACTCCTATGTACTGCAAAAAATATCAGTACTTCCAATTCTAAAGCTTCATTTGCATGATGGATGCGACAAGCCCACCCATCCTTCAAGAAATCCGAGGCAAGGAGCACATCATGCACTACACGGGAACTATCTGGAGACCACCTTATGAGGCTGATTCACTCATCTTGGAAGCGACTGCGGGCTGCACGCACCGCGACTGCAAATTCTGCACGCTCTACGACGAGCTCCCCTTCAAATTCAAAGCATCGGAACTCTCTACCATAGAGTCCGATCTTCTTGAGGCACAGACGTGGTTCCACGATCCGCTATCGAAGATCGAGACGCGCCTCTTCAATCTCCCAGCGCCCAAACGTTGTCGGGTCTTTCTTGCAGGCGCTAATCCGTTTGCGCTGAAAGCGAGGCGTCTGCTTGAGATATCCGACCTCATTCATGAATACTTCCCGTCATGCAAAACGATCGGTTGTTTCGCGCGCGTGACCGATATTGCTTCAAAAACTAACGAGGAGCTTGCGGCGCTTCGCGAAGCGGGATATACCGGCCTTACTATCGGAATAGAAACGGGAGACGATAGGGCGCTTGCCTTCATGAACAAAGGGTACGCGGCGCAAGATGTCATTGTGCAGTGCGCACGCTTGGATGCGGCCAACATCGCCTATGCGTTTTTCTACCTTGCGGGCATCTCAGGGAAGGGGTGCGGCATTGAAGGTGCTCGGATTACGGCAGCGGTTTGCAATCAAACGCATCCTTCTCTTATCGGCGCGAACATGCTCACCATCTATGAGAATTCCGAACTTTACCAAGAAATTATGGCTGGCAACTGGGAAGAAGAATCGGAGATTGAGAAGTATCAGGAGATCAAAGCTCTTGTGGAAGATTTGGAAATTCCTGTGGAATTCGCCATGCTGGGTGCGTCGAATCCTGTGATGCTGCAAGGCAGATTGCCTGAGCAACGCGAGCAAATCGTTGCAACGCTCGACCGCGTGATCGAGGAGATCGGGGAGGATAGGCTGCGCCACTATCGCACGAACTTGAAGCATCTGTGATACTTGAGGCTGGCTTGGCTACTCCTCAATGATGACACCAAGGCGTCGAGCCAGAGCCGCAGCCTGATAGAGTCCGAGCTTCGCGCCGTATACTTCGGTCATGGCATCCGATATGGCAATGCCTTCGAGCTGGCATGATGTGAAATCGAGGCCGACGAGCTTCGTGCGGAAGAAGCTCGTTCCAACAAAGCGGTCATCCTTGAGTGCGATGCCGTGCAGCTCCATGTCGGTCATATCCGCTGATGAGAAATCGCAAGTGTGAGCTCGAACGATCTTCCAGAGACATCGGTTGAAAGCGCCGTAGGCGAACGTGCAATCCTTTGCGGCCACCTGTTCCCAAAGCGCTTCGGTGAAGGAGGCGCCGGCGAACTTGCAATCGTTGAACGTGCAGCGTGTGAACGCAGCGCTGTCGAATATGCTGTTGGAGAAGTTGCAACCCTCGAAGGCGATATCAACGAGAAGCGCACCGGTGAAGTCGCAACTAAGGAACTGACAATTGGAGAAGCGGCCGCTAGAAACCTCAAGCTCGACGAAGCTCGCTTCTGTAGCATGGAGCCCGCAGAATTCGACGGCTTCGAGCGTTCCGCGGTCGGGATCGCAGAGAGCGCTCAAGGGCATATCATCGAGAGAGGCGGCTATGCGAGGTGCGGTCAGCTTGCAAGGTGATGATGCCTGGTCGTAGGCAGCTTGTGCTGAACTGGGAATAACGTGCATGCCGCCCCTTTCGCCAATAACGTCCGAACAGACTCATTTGCACCATCCTAAAACCGATCTAACGGTCTTGCAAATCGCATCCTAAGATACGAGCCAGCGTCAAGATAGCAGTTCTCTCGATTCATTTGGCTTTTCGAAAAGGACAATGGGAGCGTGCAAACAGGAGACGCGGCTCTGAGGACAACGGGGACGTAGCTTATTGTCCTCGTGTGCTTCGTTTTTGAGACAGCAAAAGGCCGGCGATCGTCATGGCTAAGCCAAAGATTATAGGCGCATTCAGCGGTTCTCCCAGAATAAGAATGGAGGCAGTCGCTGTAATGGCGGGAACGAGGTAAATGTAGGTGGTCGTTGTGGTCGCTCCTAGATGCTTCACGGCAACGCCCCATGTGACAAAGCACGCCGCTGATGCCACTGCACCCAGAAAGAGCAGATTGAGCAGGTTCTGCCCGTCGAGAAGGCCAGATGGCCGTGGTGCATGCGGGTCGAAGATGAGCGTGGTAACCAAGATGATGGCAACGCCCCAGACGAACGTGTGCTTCGTTGCTGCAATCGTTTCGTAGCCTTTCTGCGCAATGCGAGCGACCAGCGTGGAATAGACCGCCCACACAAGGGCTGCGGTTAACGCAAGCATATCGCCAAAAAGATCGAAACCAGTGAAGTTTACGATGTTGCCTTCGCCCATCGTGCCAGCACCGACAACGATGAGCCCTGCCATTGCGAGCGCGAAACCGCAGAAGAAGTGGGCATTGATGGAGGAGCGATCGCCGAGGGCGGCGGAAATCAGGGCCGTGAACAGCGGAGATGCCGCTACGATCACACCAACTGCAGTCGCGGTGGTGAATACGAGCGCAACATTTTCCAGCAGGTAATATGCAGCGATACCCGTTGCTCCGGCAGTAGCGAAGAGCGCTTCATCCGTTCGCTCTTTAAGCCTCAAGATGTGGGGACGCATGATGCAAAGAATGCATAGACCCAGAACAAAACGCAAAAGCAAGATCCATAAGGGGGATATGTCCACCAAGAGCACCTTGGTGGAGACGAAGGTGATGCCCCATACGAAGATGGTAAAGAGCGCAACGAGGTGGTATTTCATTCTCGTCCTTCGCTCGCCTTGCGCATTGTGGCATAGGAACCAGGCGTGCACCCAATACGCTTCTTGAACTCGCGCGTCAGGTGCGCTTGATCCGAAAACCCAAGTTCGGCTGCCGCATCTGATACATTTGCACCATTAGCCAGAAGCTCGCATGCTGCATCCACACGGAGCGCCATCTGATGTTGAACTGGCGTGAGGGCGAACATGCGCTTATAGGCGCGGATGAGCGCATAGGCAGAGATGCCCTCGTTCTCCGCGAACACCTCAACGCATGTCCTTTTTGCGAGATGCCCGAGCATATGCGCATAAAGGCGCGCTGCCGCTTCCTCGTGTTTGGGATTCAGCGGGTTCATGTTGGGCTTGGCGACGAGGGTCTGCTCAAAAGCCACGAACGCCTCTAGTGCGTCCTCTTCTCGGCATCTGTCGAGCAGAGAGAATATCTCTTCAAGCTGTTTACGCGGCAGATCGTCGGTATTGCTCGGAAAGTCAAACCGCTGGCCATCGAGGATCTCTGCCGCAACCGTGAAGCTGTCATAGGCAAAAGGGCTTTCGCTTATATGGGTGCAGCCATGAGCATCGCCAGGGTTGAACACAAGAATATCGTCCTTCTTTATGCGCAGAAGCTCTCCGTTGAGGACAAGCTCACGCTCGCCTTCACGAACGATGCCGAAGACGTAATGACCATGGGCGTGATCTGCGAACGGCTGCAAGATGCCACGGTATGTTCTGCGTTCTCCCTTGAAAAGGGGAAGGGGCTTGATGGTGCAAGATTCATTCATGCAAGGTCTTTCCTTTCAAGAACAGGATAACCTTCTGTTCGTTGTTGTTCTTGAATGGAATTGCGCTTGGAAAATAACAGACGATTCCAGATCTAAAGCGCACACCTAAAAAGAGTTCTTGATCGGTACATACTGACATACTGTGAAAAAAGCTGGTGATCCGAAGGCTTTAGGGTAAGTTCTATACGTCAACGGTGCTTTTTGGAAACGGAGTTCTTCTGTTTCATCCTAAACGCTTCAGTAGCAATAACCAGTTGACTGATCTTTTTACCACGTGCCGTGTAAGCTTGATCAAAGAGGAGTTCTACGAAGGTGGGTGACCATGGATAAAGGCGAGATCGTGCTGGCAGGAGGATGCTTCTGGGGAACGGAAGCTTATCTCAAGCGCCTGCCTGGCATCATCCAGACTGAAGTGGGATACGTGAATTCGAGCACCCCTCAGCCTTCCTACGAAGAGGTTTGTTCGGGCGAAACAGGAGCAGCGGAAGCGGTCCGTGTCGTTTACGATAAAGAGGTCATTCCTTTGCCGCTTCTTCTGGAAGCCTACTTGCGCACCGTCGATCCCACATCGCTGAACCGCCAAGGCAATGACCGTGGCACTCAATATCGTACGGGCATCTACTGGACAGACGAACGAGACGAGCCAATCGTTGTATCCGAGTTAGGCAAAGTCGAACGGCGCATAGGTCGTCGCGTTCGTGTGGAAGCGTGCCCGCTGCAAAGCTTCTATCCAGCCGAACCGTATGATCAGAACTACCTGGATGTTAATCCTTCGGGTTATTGCCATGTCAATCTCGCCGATGCTGCAGATTTCGTTTCTGAGCATGCAGCGGATTTCGCCATCGCGCAGCATGACTATTCAAAGCCTGCAGATGCTTTGCTGGAAACAATGCTCGATCCTGCCACGTTTGCCGTCACTCAACAGGGGGCGACCGAGCGCGCCTTTTCGCATCCCTATGATCACTTGTTTGAGGATGGTATCTATGTGGATGCGGTAACGGGTGAGCCGCTCTTCGCAGCAGCTGACAAGTTCGATTCTGGTTGTGGTTGGCCCGCGTTTGCGCACCCGATCGCCGAGTCATCCATTGTGGAGGCAGCAGATGAATCGATTGCAGGCATGCCGCGAACCGAGGTTCGCAGTGCGCGTGGCAACAGCCATCTTGGGCATGTCTTCGAAGACGGCCCTGTTGCGTTGGGCGGACAGCGCTATTGCATCAACGGTGCAGCTTTACGCTTCGTGCCCCGCGAACAAATGGAGAATGAAGGCTACGGCTATCTGCTGTGAGTCATGGGGGCGGTTTTGCCGACCCGTATCGTCGTATACGACCCAACCTAAATAACTTTATGAGTCAGTAGAACCGTCCCCTTGACTCTTTGGCATCATCTAAGTTCACTAAGGGCTTCTAAGGTTGCCTCTACGTTCTCGGCATGCCAGTTCTTGTAGTCGCCGGCATACTGCGATGCGTAGATGCCCGAGAGGCGGATATCGCTCAGTTCCTTTTGCTGCGTGGTAAGGCGAACGTTGCCAGTGTTCGTTTCGATGTCAATGATCACGTTGAGCAGGTCGTTGACAAGCTTCACCGATTCGATCTCCGAATAGGGAACGACAAGGGAAACATCTTTTTCGAGGGTTGCCCAATAAGGGTCGAAGGGAAGCAAGATGAGCTCGTTCTCGCACATCTGAAGGACGGCCACATCGCACGCACTGAAGAATCGGACGATCTTGTCGCTCAGATTCCCCGCCGCACCTTTCACGATGATGCACCTATCCTCCAGAGGCGTATATCCTGCTTCTATCGCATATTCCCAAACCTTTTCTTCACGTGCCATAGCTACTCTCCTTTCGTTATCGGCGCTTTGTCTATTTGATTTCTTCAACGGGTGTAACAACAGGATTGCCGTCTGCGTCAAGAAGCACGGTCATGCCCGTGCAGCTGACACCAGAGGACGCCAGGAATCCCGTGAGCAGATAGTTAACGCCTGTTTCTCGATCAATGAGGACACAGGTGCGGTTCGCTAGGCCGTCTTGCTGCACGTATGTCTGAATGAAGCGCTTGCCGTTTTCTTTCATCGGCGTATATCCTTTCACTCGGATTGCATCGACGGGCATTATTTTCCCGATTCGTTTCCCTGTGTGCAAATGGATCAGATTATTGAAACACCTGTTCAGATGCTATGTAAAAGACTTTTGACAGACGCATCTGAGTCATTCTGCAAACACGTGGATTATCATTTCAGGCGGCATAAACTTATAGACGCTGCGCAAAGAACCGAGGAAGGCACGGACCGATGGAACTGGCACGACAATTAAGAACCAAACGGGAAGAACGCGGACTCTCCCAAGACGAAGTTGCCAAAGCGATATTCGTATCGCGCCAGACCATTTCGAATTGGGAGAATGACAAGACCTACCCTGATATGCAGAGCTTGCTTCTGCTGAGCCAGTTATTCGACACCTCCATAGACGATCTTGTGAAAGGTGATGCTGCAAGGATCCAGCAGGCTGTCAAGCAGGATTCGCGCAAGATGAGACTCCTGTCATACGGGATGATCGGCTTCTCGGTACTCGCCTTTCTCTTTCTGCTGGGTTTCTCGCTTGCCTGGCAGGAGCCTTCTGGTTTCGCTCGTATGAGTAAGGGCAATATCGCGGGTGCGATCACGTTCATCGTGCTCTATGCCATCGGGTTCGGCATGGCTATTGCTATCGACCGTCTGAAGAAGAAGCACGACATCGTCACCTATCGGGAGATCGACCGCTTTCTTAAGGGTGGGATTAACGAAGAACCTGATTCGCAGGGTTTATCGCGCAAGCATCCAGCGCTTGGTGTTGTAGTGAAGCTTGTCGGCGGCGCAGCGATCGGGCTGTTATTAGCGGCCCTCTTGCTGGTGCTTGGGGGATAGCCTTCTTGTCCCGCTGTCCTGCATCGTCCCCTCATAACTGACGGAGCAGGCGATCGATGCGGAACTGAATTCCTTCGCAGATCGCGTCAAGCCTTCCTGCAAGCGAGGTATTTTGGGCAAGGATTTCATGCGCTTCTTCTACAAAGCCATCAAGTGCATGCGGATCGAGCCAAGAGAGGTCGTTAACGAGCCTGAGCTGCCTGTTTGGATCATCGTAAAATGGTTTTGCGCTGTAATTCCACTGTTTTTCGAGAAGTTTGGCATCGCTTGCATTGCACCACAGGCTGCTGCCAGAATCGAACAGTGGAGCTGGTCTGCATTCGAGCGTTTCCACGTTCCTGATGAGACCGAAATTTCGCCAATGCCGATCATGATTCGCGAGGATATCATCGCACACGATCATCTTGTCCAAAGCCTCGCCCGCATTATCTACTCCGAGCATTGCACAGCAATCCACATAATGCTGATAGTCATTGAAGTGGTTCGGCTTCCTTTTCAGCTGTTTCACTGCATATGCTGGCAAATATTCTTCGGTATCTGTAAGGAAGTTGCCACATTTGCTGACAGCCAGATGGGAGGCCTGCACCAACTCATAGGGAACGAACTCATCCTCAGAGAGAAGGCGCTTGTGTAGAGCAGTAGCCACAACTTCGTTGTATGCCTCTTGACCAAGCAGACCCGATCCTTTGAGCAATGTTGTGCTGTTCCCCTGGCGAACCCAGCGTTTCGAGAGTGCCCCATCGGAGGTATTGTCGGGAGAGTTCAGTCCGACTTCAGATAGCCATTCCCATCCTTCGCTGGCGGGCTTGAGGTTCATATCGGAAAACGGATTGTTAAAGAAGTTGATATCTTCCCACGCGATATCTGCCTCTTCAGGTTTCACCCAGTATTGATCCGACAGGGAAAGCCCCAGGCTCTCAAAAGGAATCTGTGACGGGTCGAGAAGACCAAGTTTACGCAGCTTTGCATCGATCCCGTTGCGCGAGGCAGGAATGCTTCTGTGACGCCACCAAGCATCCAGCGCCTTCACCGAACCTGCTGCTCCTCTCGGAGAGACTATTGAGAGCGGAGCCCGAGAAGGATCTCGAATGTCGAATATCTCAAGAAAGCGCCCAGTTGAGGGACTATGCGAGAATCCGAACACTTCGTGCGTGCGGTTCATCAGGATATAGCGTTTGGCATCAGACGATAGTCGGGATGATGGACGGCCTCCTTTAGGAGCGCTCTTTGCCCTTTCTGAAACATCAAGATCGTCCAAGAACCACTGGTTTCCGATCTTTTCTGCAGGAAGGGTGCCCGAGCTTATCAGTTGATGAACGCGCCCCACTGAAACGCCAAGCAGAGCTGCGGCTTCTTTGACTGTTATATTAAAAGCCATTTTGCGCCCTTCCTGGTCAAACCTAGAAATATTTATAGTGTTAATTGAATTCCAATTTTACGTTAATACTATAAATATTTCTAGGGTTTATACTCAAAAGGAAGAATATAAAACCGAATCTCTCCAAGTTCTAGGGGGGCATAACGAGATCGGTGATGCCGACGATCCAGACATGACAAGTACCTGGGAGAGGTCATTATCTAACCCTGAGCAAGGAAGAAGCTAAGTTATGGCACTGGAATACATAACAGCGACTGAAAAACACGCAAATGATATTCATCGCGTCCCTTCCTGCCGCTTTGCTCTATGAGCATAGGGGCTATCGTACAACCGGACATGGAATCATCGATCCCGAAAACGACGTAAAGCTTGTCTTCGATAAGATGGAGAAGATGCTCCGGTGAGCGTAGAAACCTCATGGTGAGCAAGCTGACAAGAGACCGCTGGGAAGATACGCTTGATTAGCGCTTGACCTTTACGCTGCGTCATAGCTTAGCCTGACGGCAGATGCTTTGAAGCGATGTTTGTTGGAGGAAGCATGATTGCATCAGATAACAGGACATATACCACCAAGGAACTGGCCGACCTTGCCGGTGTGAGCTCGCGCACGCTCCGCTACTACGACCAAATCGGACTGCTCGTCCCTGCGCGAGCGCAGAACGGATATCGAGTCTACAATACTGCCGACATGCGCAGACTGCAGCACATCCTGCTTCTGAGATCTTGCGGAGTGCCCTTGGAGTCCATAGAGGAGACGCTCGACAAATCGGACTTCGACCTCGCATCCATGCTTCGAGAGCATCTGACCCTTCTTTGTCGACAAAGGGAGAAGCTGGACAGGACCATAGCCACGGCAAAGCTTGCCGTGGCGGGATTGGAGGATTACGAGAAAATGGACGATAAGGAACGATTCGAGCAGATCAAGAAACAATCTGTCGCCGACTTCGAGGAGGAGTTCGGACAGGAAGCACGTGCATTCTACGGTGACGAGGCTATCGATGCAGCCAACGAAAGGATGCTCAATATGAGCAAGACGGCCTGGGATGCCAAAGGGGAACTCGAACAGCGCATCAAGGATAACTTGGTTCTCGCCATGATGACTAAAGACCCGGAATCTCCTGAGTCCAAGCTCGTGGCGGGGATGCACGCCCAATGGATCAAGGTTCACTGGGGAGAGAAAGCTTATTCGCCCGAGGCGCATGTATCCTTAGCAGAAGGTTACCTTACCGATCCTCGCTTCGTCGAATACTACGACGGCTCTTGCGGTGCCGGGGCCACTGAATTCTTGCGAGATATTATTAAGGCGAACATCCATTAGACGCAAACCGAGGGCAGTAATCGTGAGCGGTTTCGATAATTGAGCAAGGCGGCATTACTAAGCTGAGGCCCTAGTGTCCGCGATGCTTCTGCTTGCGCTTGGCCTCTCGCAGCTCAAACCGCTCCTGCTCCTTCTCTTGCCTCTTTAGGCTACGACGATGAACGGATCGTTCTTTCATCGACTCGCGCTGCTCGGATAGGGCTTGCTGTGCCTTCGTGCTCATGGCGGGCTTGCTCAAAGCCTTCGCGGCTTCTCGCATGCGGCGCTTAGGGTTCTTGGCGACCTTCGGTTTGTCGGGTTCTTCGTTGCCGTAGAAGGAGAGCTTCTCCCATCCATTTACTATGAACTCTAGGATCTCCGTATCTGACGGTTCAGCTCCGAAGACTATCCTGGCGACGCTAAGCTGCCCGCCCTCGACGTGCTCGACGAGGGCGACCCAGAATTGACCGTCATGATAGAGGGTCAGGGTGGATGACACGCTGATCTGCATGGCTGATTCCTCCTTTATGTAGATAAACCATGCAGAGAAGGGACAACCAAGGAGGCAGGTTACTGATGCGGCATAACCGCACGCCCACGACTACCCGACGGGGACTGTGTTTTCATCTCTGATGTTTGAATTATACGATAGTGGCGTCTCTCGCTTCTATACCTCGTGGGTGGGACAACGGGGACGTAGCTTATTGTCCGGAAATCCGGAGATGTAGCTCCTGACCCACATCACCACATACGAACCAACCTAAGCAGCTTTATGAGTCAGTAGAACCGTCCCCATGACTCACGGACAATAAGCTACGTCCCCGTTGTCCCGTTCATGATTTCTAGGTCAAGCCCGAGGATCCCTACCTTTCGTAGAATTATTCGAAAAAAGGCGCACATAGCAGGTGCGTTTCGCGTTATACGCAATAGGAGGTGAGATTTGGGAATGTCACAAGAGGGCACACAGCAAGCTTTCGGCGGCTGCATCGATGCTAACTCGGACAACAAGACAGAAGCATCCCTTCTTGCTGCGAAGTTCGCGGAAGACCACTACGACGAAGTGTTCCGCTATTGCGCAAGACGGCTTCCTTTCAGGGAAGATGCCCAAGATGCAACGCAGGAAGTGTTCCTTCGTCTTGTGAAAAGCCATGCCCTTTATGAACGGAACGGCAAGCCGCTCGCTTATCTCTACACGTGCGCGCGCAACGTTTGCTCCGATTTCTA
This sequence comes from uncultured Eggerthella sp., assembly GCA_958409415.1. GTDB lineage: Bacteria > Actinomycetota > Coriobacteriia > Coriobacteriales > Eggerthellaceae > Anaerotardibacter. Next base: position 38,280 of record CATYMO010000008.1, read on the forward strand.
CCGAAAGGCTGTCTCGTTCGATCCTCTGTTGGATATCGAGCGGGAGAACATTCCCGATACCCATACTCCGGACAACTCTGAACGTATGAGCATCGCAGATGCCATCGGGCGTCTAGCACCGAAGGAGCAGGAGGTGATCGAGCTGCGTTACGGACAAGACCTGAGCGTGGCGGACATCGCCCAGATCCTAGGCGTATCACGGTTTACGGTTCATCGAATCTGCAAGCGCGCATTGCGCTCGCTCGAAGGGGTACTTGGAGGTGAATGACATGACAAGCATAGAAGATGAGCTCAAAAGGTTTTATGCGAAGGATATTCCTCCCGTCGATTCTGCAAGGAAACGGCAGGTTGTGGAGCTGGCGGCGCAAGAAGCGCAGAAAGCGGACTATGCGCAGGCAAGCACAGCGATGTCCTTTCGGAAGTTCGTGTTCACGCAAATGCGCTTCATCAATCCCGTATGTTGGGTCTTGCAGATCGCCCTCATTGCCTGCGTGTTGGTCGCAGGTGACACCTACCGGTCATCAGAGATCCAGGCACCTCTTATCATGACATTTGCGCTGCTCACAGTAGCGATAGCCATTCCCTCGGTCTTCAAGAGCTTCGAGAGCAGAACGTCCGAACTGGAGCTTGCTTGCAAATTCAACTGCGCTCAAGTGCTCGCAGCGCGGCTCATCATCTTCGGACTTGCGGACGTGTTGTGGTTCTCGATCATCATTGCGGTCATGCCGTCATTTGCGGGAAGCGATCCCTTCAGCGTTTTCCTCTACGCATCGACACCATTCTTCCTGTTCTGCGCTCTGTGCTTCTACTTGGCGCGCGTTGCGAACAAGCACGTGACAAGAGCGACGATCGCCGCAGTAGCGATCTCGATCATCGTGCTCTGGCAGTCGATAGGCTTATTTCCTTACTGGTACAGCAGCCTCTCATGGACTACTTGGGTGGGAGCCCTCATCTTCGCCATAGCTCTTGCTGCTTTCGAGCTACGCCGGCTCATCAGCGATGCGAGCTTCGCTATTACATCGGGCTACGCTCATAACGCTCGATGAATGTCGCATTCGAACCTTCGCAGATGAACACAACCGATCATCGAAAGGAATCATATGGAATTGAGACTTGACCGACTGACCAAGCAGTTTGGCTCCGCTATTGCGGTCGACCGCTTGAGCGCGACCCTCACACCGGGGGTGTACGGACTTCTGGGTGCGAACGGAGCAGGCAAGACCACGCTCATGCGTATGATCTGCGACGTTTTGAAGCCGACTTCTGGAAGCGTTGTCTGGAATGGCACGCCTATCGAGCGGCTGGGTGAGCGTTACCGCAGCGTGCTCGGATACCTTCCGCAGGATTTCGGGTACTATCCCGATTTCAGCGCACTCGACTTCATGCTGTATCTCTCTGCGCTCAAAGGATTGGATTCGAAGGCTGCCAAGCGAAGATCGATGGAATTGCTCGACCTGGTGGGGCTTAAGAGCGTTGCCAAACGGAAGGTGAAGACGTTCTCCGGTGGGATGAAGCAGCGTCTCGGCATTGCGCAGGCGGTCATCAACGATCCGCAAGTGCTCGTGCTCGACGAGCCGACGGCAGGACTCGATCCTAAGGAGCGCGTGCGGTTTCGCAATTTGATATCGGCGCTCGCCCAAGACAAGGTGGTTATCTTGTCTACCCATATCGTTTCCGATGTCGAATACATCGCAGACGAGATCCTTATCATGCGTGCTGGTCAGATCGTTGCATCGGGCACCATCGAGGAGATACTCGCGCAGGTTTCGGGAGTCGTTTGGGAATGTGCGGTCACGCCGCGTGAGGCGGATGTCATGTCCGCGCGCATGGCCGTTGGCAATGTCAGATACGATCATTCTGGCATGGCGATAGTGCGGATCGTGTCAGATACAGCCCCTCATTCCAGTGCGCGCCTTGTTGAACCTACGCTTGAGGATGTCTATCTCTACATATTCCAGGAAGGGTCAGAGAGTCATGGGGACGGTTCTTCTGACTCATATCATCGTGCACGAACTACCTCAAAAAGCTTTATGAGTCAGGAGAACCGTCCCCATGACTCACGCAACGCAAGAAGAGGAGGACGCCGTGGGTAGCCTGATCAAGTTCGAACTCAAGAAGATCTGCTCGCAGCGTGTGACGCAGGTGGCGGTCATCGTTATCGCTGCTTTTCTGGCATGGGTGACCACGTTCAATATCACATCGCAGTTCGCCCTTGATCCGAATGCTGTCGGAGTGGAGTTCGAAGGTGCTTCTGCCATCGCCCAGCAGAAGGAGAACGCGGATGCGCTTGCGGGGCCGATCTCTGACAAAGCGGCAACGGATGCCATCCGCGAATGGAAGACCTTCATGGTAGGAGATGAGATAGCTGAGCGTTACCAATGGGGAGATGCCAATGTGAGCGCAGATGCGAAGGAGTATTGGGATTTCTACGCTCCACGCGGAAGCTACCTGTCGCTTATCGTCGGCCCTTGGATGCAAGGCTTCGAGATGCCCGTATCGGTTGCTTCGCGCATCAACACGAGCACGACGCTCGATCTGTACGGACAAGCGCGCCAAAAAGTGGCCTCGGATTTGGCGGCTGGAAACGATGTCTTTGTCTACACTGAGGATGAGCAGGCGTTTTGGAAAGAGAAAGCAAGCAATGTTCAGACACCTGTTGAATATGGATATGCAGGTGGCTGGCTCGATTTCTTCGACATGTCAGCGTTCCTTATCTTCGCGCTGATCGTATGCGCTATTGCCTGTGCAAGCGTGTTCAATACGGAATATCGTGAAAGAACGGATGCCGTCTTGCTCTCGACGAAGCTTGGGAAATCGAAGCTTGGTAGCGCCAAGGTGATCGCATCCGTGATAGTGGCGAGCGTTGTTTACCTGGTCTTGCTTGCAGTCTTGCTTGGAGTTCCTCTTGCTTTCTTCGGAACGGAGGGTGCGGGTTTGCCCCTGCAACTGCGAGAGCTTTGCAATGCCTACAGTTTGAGCTTAGGCGCGGCGGTGCTGCTCATTTGCGTTGTTGGCTACCTTGTCATGCTGGGGCTGCTCGGGGTCACTCTGCTGCTCTCTTCTCGGATGCGCTCTTCTATGGGAATACTTGCCATCATCGCTGCGATCGTGATCGTGCCGATGATGATGTCCAACTTGCATAACAACATCGCGAACCATATCTTGTTCCTATTCCCGTATTTGGCGCTTGATGCGAACAACTTCTTCGATATGGTCTCCTATTCGCTAGGACCTCTTGTTGTCGAATATCCCGTTGCGTTGGCTATCTTCTACGCGGCATTGTTCGCGATCGGAACGGTGCTGTCCAGGCGCTGGTTCAGCAAGCATCAGGTAGCCTGATTAGTGGTAATATGCTACTGCTGTGTTGTCTTCTGGTGACACGGGTAAGTTAGGGAGTCATGGGGACGGTTCTCCTGACTCATATCTTAGTGAACGAACTAGCTCAAAAAGCTTTATGAGTCAGGAGAACCGTCCCCTTGACTCACGTGACCCTTACTTGAGAAACGAACGATAGAAGCAGGTACGCGCCCCAGTGTGGCAGGCAGGACCTGCGGGATTCACGAGCGCGAGCAGCGTGTCCTCGTCGCAATCGTAGCGCAGATCGACCAGCTCTTGCGTGTTGCCAGACTCTTCGCCCTTGTGCCAGAACTTGTTGCGCGAACGCGACCAGAACCAGGTGGTCTTCTCTTCGAGGGTTCGGCGGACAGCCTCTTCATTCATCCAGGCCATCATGAGCACCTCGTGAGTGTTCGCATCTTGTACGATGCAGGGGATGAGACCGGCTTCGTTGTAAGTAAGATCTGCCAAATTCATGGTGGGTTCCTTCCGGAAGAGGGGGGGAAGCGAATGAAGTAGGCTCATTGTAACAAAAGCGAGTGAGCAGCTTTCGCGAGCGATCCTTGCGTACATTCCTGGAAGCAGAGGCTTGTTTGGCGCTCGTGTTTTCCTGGGAGCGGAAGGGGAGCGCGCTTCGAGCAAATTCGCCGATGAACCACATCGCTTGCCGCGAACATGCGCTATACTCTTCTACACCAAATGCGATGACGAAGACAGCACATTTCGGCTGCATCGTTTTCAGAGAGGGCTCGTTGCTGAAAGAGCCTAGCGATGTGAGATGTGATTCCCTTCACCAGCAGTGTTGCCGAACGGGTCAAATGCTCAAATGAGCAGGCCTTCAGTAAGCTTCATCGGGTGCTCCCGTTACAGAGCAGATATGAGTGATCTTCGCTCGCTGTTCACAAAACGCAGCGCGAAGGTAACCAGGGTGGTACCGCGAGAGTTCTTCTCGTCCTTGGATAGGGCAAAGAGGAGAGCTCTTTTTCTTTGCTCAAAAGAAGGTGAACAGAAGCCGCACGGGCTTTTCGAGTATGGAGAAAGGCAATCGTATGTCAGTCATTGATGAAGTTCAGGCGTTGCAAGCCGCAACACTTGCCGAGATCGATCAGGCAGCTACGAGCGATGCGCTCGAGGCGATCCGCATCAAGGTAGTGGGAAAATCGGGTAGCCTTACCAGCTATCTGCGTTCGATGGGACAAGTTGCTCCTGAAGAGCGCGCGCAGGTGGGCAAGACCGTGAACGCCGCGCGCAACGAAATCGAAGGTGCACTCGAGGCGAAGAAGAAGGAGCTTGCCGGTGCGGAGCTCGCTGCGCGCATGGAGGCCGATGCGATCGACATCACGCTTCCTGGCCGTGTGCAGCAGATGGGTACGCGCCATCTGATCAACCGCATTACCGATGAGATTGCCGAGGTGTTCCTTGGCATCGGCTACTCGGTGGCAACTGGTCCTGAGGTCGAGACCGACTACTACAACTTCGAAGCGCTGAATGCCCCTGCTGATCATCCTTCGCGCAGCATGCAAGACACCTTCTACGTGCGCGACCTTTCGGGCGATACCACGAATGTGAAGGGCGAATCTGACGTGCTTCTGCGAACGCAAACTTCTGGCGTTCAGGTGCACGCTATGGAGGATCAGGAGTTGCCCATCTACATCATCGCGCCGGGCAAGGTGTATCGCCGCGATGTGGCGGATCCTTCGCACCTTCCGCAGTTCAACCAGATCGAAGGGCTCGTGGTCGATAAGGGCATCACGTTCGGCGATCTGAAGGGCACGCTCGATTATTTCTGCAAGCAGATGTTCGGCGAAGAACGCAAGACGCGTTTCCGCGCTCACTATTTTCCGTTCACGGAGCCTTCGGCTGAAGTGGACGTGAGCTGCGGCATTTGTCACGGTGAAGGTTGCCGCTTCTGCAAGGGAACGGGATGGCTCGAGATCTTGGGCTGCGGCATGGTTGATCCGAACGTGCTGCGCTATTCGGGCATCGATCCTGAAGTCTATTCGGGCTTCGCCTTCGGTGTAGGTGTCGAGCGCGTGGCGTGCCTCAAATATAACGTTCCCGACTTGAGGATGTTGCTTGAGGGCGATATGCGTTTTTTGAGGCAGTTCTAGGGACTATGTTGACGCTGCGGCTTCGTCTCGCCATATGCTCGCCGCTTTTGCGCTTACCCTCACGTACGAAGTACGCTCGGCCGCGCAACACGGCGATCATACACACGAGACGAACCCTCGCTGGCCTTACTAATTTAGGGAGTTTGAAATAATAAAAAATTCGCTTTAGATCGAACAAGCGATAATGGTCAAGATAAAGGTTTAAAACCGAAGGAAAAACGATGAAAGTTTCTTTGAAATGGTTAAGTGAATATGTTGAGATACCTGCTGATCTGAAGGCGTTTTGCGATCGTCTGGACCTGACCGGCACGGGCGTTGAAGGTGTCGAGATCGCTGGCGCCACCTACGATAAGGTGGTCGTGGGCCAGATCATCGAAAAGAAAGCGCATCCCGATTCGGACCACATGTGGGTCTGCCAGGTGAGCGTGGGCGAGAGCAACCTCGGGCAAGACGGCAAGCCCGAACCGCTGCAGATCGTGTGCGGCGCGCAGAACTTCAACGAAGGCGATAAGATCCCGGTGGCGCTGGTGGGCGCTGAATTCGGCGATTTCAAGATCAAGAAATCCAAGCTACGTGGCGTCGTGAGCAACGGCATGAATTGCTCCGAGCGTGAGTTGGGGCTCGGTTCCGATCACGATGGCATCATGATCTTGCCTGCTGATGCGCCCGTAGGCGAGCCCTTCGCGGATTATATGAAGCTCAACGACAAGATCCTCGATCTTGAAATCACGCCGAATCGCCCTGATTGCCTTTCCATGAAGGGCATGGCGCGCGAGGTGGGGGCCATGTATGAGCGCGACTTTACCGATCCGCTCGATGATCCGATCTTCAACTTGGGCGAAAACCAAGACCTTGAGCCGACTGCGGATTCGGTCGAGGTGACCATATCGGATCCCGCACGTTGCGATCGCTATACTGCACGCGTGATCGAGAACGTGAAAGTGGGTCCAAGCCCCGATTGGTTGGCGCAGCGCGTTACTGCAGCGGGCGCTCGTTCGATCAACAACATCGTTGATGCGACGAACTATATCTTGTTCCTGCTCGGTCAACCGCTCCATGCCTTCGACTATGACAAGCTAACGAACAAGGATGGCAAGGTCCACATCATCGTGCGTCCTGCTGAAGACGGCGAGAAGTTCACCACGCTCGATGGGGAGGAGCGCACGCTCACGTCTGATATGAGCGTGATCGCTACGCCTACGGAGGCTGTTGCGCTGGCAGGCGTGATGGGCGGCCTCGATTCCGAGGTGACCGACGAAACGACCACGATCTTGCTCGAAGCAGCTACGTTCAGCAGCGGTCACACCAGCCGCACGAGCCGCAACTTGGGTCTTATCAGCGAGGCCTCGCTGCGCTATGAACGCGGCGTAGACGACAATCCGATCGGTGCGTTCTCTGATGCATCGGCTGCGCTCATCGCGGCGGTATCGGGCGGCACCGTACGCCCGGGCATCGTGGATGTGTGGGAGCAGAAGACCGAGCCTATCATGCTCGATTTCCGCATTCCGCGTTTCAACGCCATGATGGGTGCCGAGATCGATCGCGACTATATCATCTCGACGCTCACGCGCTTGGGTTGTGCGGTAACGGTGGCCGATAAAGCTGAATCTGCGGCGGCATCATGTGCTGAAGGCGAGCTGCTCCATGTGCTCGCGCCCACGTTCCGCCCCGACCTTGAACGCGAGATCGACCTCTATGAAGAGGTGCTGCGCCTCTACGGCATGGACCGCATCGAACCGACGCTGCCAGGTGGTGCTGGCCGCATTGGCAAGCGCACGGTGGCTGAGCAGAAGATCCAGAAGATCAACGATACGCTGCGCGCGGCGGGGCTCAATGAGACCGTAACGTATTCGTTCGCTGAACCGGGCGATCTCGATAAGCTGCGCATGGATAAAGAAGGGTTGGGTATGCCGGTTGAGCTGCTCAATCCGCTCAATGCAGAACAGTCCATCATGCGCCAATCCATCATTCCAGGGTTGCTGCATTCTCTTGCGTACAACCAGAATCACGGCGTGAAGAATGTTCAGCTCTATGAAACAGGACGCGTGTTCTTCGCGGCAGAGAGCAAGAAGAAGCCCAAGGAGAAAGAGCGTGTTGCGGCAGTGCTCGCCGGCGCGATGGGCGATCCTGCTTGGAACAACACACCGGCCGCATTCGATTTCTTCGATGGCAAGGGCATCATCGAAAGCCTTTTGCATGAGCTCGCTACGCCCAAAGTGCGCTTCAAAGCGCTTTCTGCTGAAGAGGCTCCGCACCTGCAGCCAGGACGTGCTGCACAGGTGCTTTCAGGCGGCACGGTACTCGGTTGGGTCGGCGAGATCCATCCGCTTGCAGCTGATGCTTTCGAAGCTACTGCGCCTGTTGTTGCATTCGAGCTCGATCTTGATGCGCTCGTGAAAACGAGTCAGCCCGCGCGCGACTACGTGGATGTGCCGCTGTTCCCGGCAGTCACGATGGATATCGCGCTCGTGGTTGATGAAGACGTGACCAACGAAAAGCTCATGCAGGTCATGCGTTCTGCAGGGGGCAAGCTGCTCTCGAGCATCCAGCTCTTCGATGTGTATCGCGATGAAGAGCGTTTGGGCGCAGGCAAGAAATCGATGGCCTACGCACTCGAATATCGCTCGCCCGACAAGACGCTTACTGCTGAAGAGGTCAATAAGCAGCATGAACGCCTGATCAAGAAGACTTGCGGAGCAACAGGTGCCGAGGTTCGCGGGTAGCGAATATCCTGTGCGCATTGGAAAGCCTATTTGAGTCACAGCGAAGAGAACGATCGAGTGCGTGTCGATCGTTCTTTGCTTGATGCGAGAGAGGAAGCTTGTGGGGAAACTGCTCTCATTCGATCCCAAAAAGTATTCGCCCTGGCAACGGCGTACCTTCTATTGCTGCGCATTCATGTTCGTGCTCTCGGTGGTTCTTGCTACGGTTGGCGTGGTCTTCGTGGTGCTCGCGGAATTCTTCGGCATCAAGTCGATCGATCTGATGCCTGGCGTGGTGCTCGGTGGAGAGACGCTGGTCGCAGGGATCGTGGGCATCGTTGTGGCGTTGTCGGGGATCATCGGCGCGAAGGACCCCCGCAAGATCACGCTATTCTTCTGGATCGTAACGCTTTACGGCTTGCTCGAACTTTGGGACCTTGCCAGCAAGATCTCGCAAGGGCAGGTGAATCCGGCGGCTATCATCTCGCTTATCATCGTGATGTTCTTGGTGGCCTGCGCTTGGAACGTTCGTGGTCAGACGGGATATTTCGACAATCACCCTCATCCCGGCGATCCTGAATAGTCTCTAAGGCAGTGCTTCTGTTCATCTAGGCAGCAGATATTGCTGGTCGATCAACCGATGAAAAAGCTCACCAGTGCGAAGCCGAGCGCTGCTGCGCCCAGTGTGCTCGCGTAGGTGATGGCCAGGTAGGCAAAGCAGTATTTGTAGCGTTTGGTCGCAAAGAGGCTCACTGCTTCGAAGTTCATCGTGGCCAGCGTTGAGAATCCGCCTAGGAAACCGACGGTCAAGGTCAAATACAATACTTCATTCAGAGCGAGGGGCATGATCATGCCTGCCGCAAAGCAGGCGATCAGGTTCACGATGAGCGTGGCAAACGGGAATTGCTCAGGCAGATGGCGCTTGAGCATGCGAGTCAAAAGTCCACGTGAAAGCGCGCCGATCGCACCACCGATTGCGATTCCTATGAGTGCAAGAATGTTCATGAGCGCCTCTCTTCAGGGGCATCGCTGGTGTTTTCGCTCTTAGCACGTTGCATCTCAAGACGATGTTCGATGCGTCTGCGCTGGATGCGTTTGAGTCGGCGATAGGCGAGCAGCGAACAGGTTGCCCAGCCTGCAAGCGAGGCAATGAAGGTGCCGAAAACAGTCGCGGATACATAGAGCGCGAACATGAGGTATTCGCCGGTCTGCAAGAGCGCGAGGCTTTCCGTGCAGAACGCTGAGAGCGTGGTGAATGCGCCCACCAAGCCAACGCCGATGCCACGCGCGATGGAGTGCGGGATATGCACGCGCCGGTCGAACCACTGATAGACGATATAGATGATGTAGCATCCCACAAGGTTGATGAGCAGCGTTGCCCACGGAAAGCCTTGAGTCGGGATGATGAGCTCGATCAGGTAACGGAGCGTCGCGCCGATCGCGCCCATCAGAAGGACGGTCGCATAGAGAAACGCGGGCGTTGCCATGACCTGCTGGCGCGTGGGGGTCGCGTGCTGGGCTTGAGTTCCTTGGGGCTGTTCGTGCGGGGAAGACATGCGACCATTCTAGGCGAACGAATGTGTCCTGCGCGCAGCAAGTGGGCAATGATGCAGAAAGAAGGCCGACGTGCTTTAGCGCCGTCAATATGACAGCTCTATGTCGAGAAGGCATCGGCCGCAAGAAGACAGACGAACTTGCGCTACACTACTCAAACGAAAAGAAATCTCGCAAACAGATCAGCAGAGATGATCCTGTTCTCCTCGTGAAAGGAAACGATATGAGCAACGAAGGAAAAAAGGTACGCGTTAACTATATTGGCACGTTCGATGACGGTACGGTGTTCGATTCTTCAGTCGAGCGTGGTGAGCCCTTGGAATTCACCTGCATGGCAGGCATGATGATCCCCGGTTTTGATGCCGCGGTGAACGAGATGGAAGTGGGCGAGACCAAAAAGGTCCATATTCCTGCGGCTGATGCTTATGGCGAGCGCGACGAGCAGCTTGTTCAGCGCATCCCGAAGGAAAACGTGCCCGATGTTGACGATCTGCCTGTTGGACAGACCGTTTACATGCAGGCTCCTGGTGGACAGGCATTCCCGGTCAAAGTGGTCGAGATCACCGATGATGATGTGGTGTTCGACATGAATCACGAGATGGCAGGTAAGGATCTGAACTTCGAGATCACTCTTGAAGAGATCGTGGACTAGCCTATTTCATATACTGTTTTATTTACGGTGCGCCTTGGGTACGTTGTTGCTCAAGGCGCTTTTTTGCGCTTTGCCATATTGAGCACCTTCCGTTTGGCGTGATAAGATGAACTTTGTTTATAAACCGTTAAAAACTCTTATGAATACGCAGGTCGATTTGGAAATATCTGTTGTCTCGACCTGTTCGCTAGCTGTGTAAAAATCAGTTTTGATTTAAGAGTGTTGGTTCGTTTTTCAGAATGGAGCGCTGAATATGATCAGGAAGATCGAAGATGCAAGATCGTTGACCCAAAGAGCATCAGGTTTTCTGATAGCTTCTGTTCTTTCGATCATCTGTCTCGCAACGTGTGGTGCGTATGCTTATGCAGATACCCTCGATACCAGCGCAAATGCTTCCACGGCCACAACCGCGACCGAAGCTTCTGCAGCCTTCACGGAGAAAGCTGGCGCACTCGGCCAGGGTACAAACGATCTCGTTGCTCAAGATCAAGCTGTAGGCGATCAGGCTGGCGTTCAAACGGGCGATCAAGCAGGGAATCAGCCAGCAGGCGATTCGACGGGCGGTCAGGCAGCGGATGACCAAGCAGGCGATAAGACCGATGCCTCCGAAGATCAAACGGGCGATAAGACCGATGTTCCCGATCAGGCCACAACACCGGTGAATAAACCAGAGCGTGTAGGTTGGATGCAGGATGCGGATGGTTCGTGGTACTACTACAAAAGCGTGAACGCAGCTCCTTCTAAGGGATGGATCAAGCTCCATAAGACTTGGTATTATCTCGATCCTGCTGATAACGGCAAGATGAAGATCGGTAAGTTCAGCGATGGGAAAGCTACCTATATCGCTGCGAACTCTGGTGCGATGTACGCCAAGCAATGGGTGAAGCTCGATTCAGATTGGTACTATGCAAGCGCTTCTGGTGCGCTCAAGAGCGGCTGGCAGAAGAGCGGTGGAAAATGGTATTGGTTGCAGGCTGATCAGGATGGCGCGATGGCAACGAGCGCTTGGATCACCGATAAGAACAAACGCTACTACGTTGATGGCAAGGGTGTCATGAAGACTGGTTGGATCAAGGCCGATGAAGGCTGGTACTACGCCAACAAGTCGGGCGCCGTCAACCAGAATGGATGGGTGAAGTCAGGCAGCAAGTGGTACTGGCTGCAGGGCGATAAGCAGGGTCTTATGGCTGCCGACCAGTGGATCACCGACAAGAACAAGCGCTACTATCTCAGCGGCAGTGGTGTCATGGCCACCAAGTGGATCCACATCGGAGACGATTGGTTCTACGCCAACAAGTCTGGTACTCAGCAGAATGGTTGGGTCAAATCAGGTAGCAAATGGTACTGGCTCCAAGCCGATAAGCAGGGCCTTATGCTCACAAATGCGCTGCAGACCATAGGAGGCAAGCAGTATTCCTTCGATAGCAATGGTGCGATGCGCACGAATGCCGTTGTCGATCTCGATAACAATAAAGTTGGATACGCTACCTCTTCGGGCGCTATTGCCTCTGTCGGTGTAAAAGAAGATGGCAAGCTCGTTTTGAGGAACGCTCAAGGAGCGCCGCTCACTGGATGGCAGAAGTTCGGTGGTGCGTGGTTCTATGGCGATGAAGGCGGCGTTGCTCACACCGGTTGGCTCGATCTTAAGGGCAAAAAGTACTGGATGGATTCCAACGGCGTGATGGCCACGGGCGTTCGCACGATCGACGGCAAACGCTATGTGTTTAGCCCGTCAGGTGCGTATACGCGCGTTTCCGCAGCTCATGCGGCAACAATCGAGCGTGCTCTTAAAGAGCTCGAGAAATGCACGAATTCTTCGATGACCAAGGAGCAGAAGCTCCGTGCCGCTTTCAATCATATCCGCGATGATTTCCGTGAGTACAATCCCCGTATCCCGCACATGAAGAGCGTGGGCTGGGAAACCGTTTATGCAGGTGATATCTTCGTTCGTCGCGGTGGAAACTGCTTGAGCTGTGCGGCAGCTATGGCATTCATGGCAAAGGCCGCAGGTTATGAGAACGTCTATGCGTGCAATAGCGGCGGCCATGGATGGGCTGAGGTCGATGGGCTCGTCTACGATCCTGAGTGGACTCGTCATAATGCGGGCAACTACTTTGCTCGTCCGTATAGCCAGAGTGGTGGCCCTAGTTATGCCAGCGCGATCTCTTCAGGCCAAGCTTGGATGCGCGTAGCTATCTAGTTCATCTAGTTCATAGAAATGGAGCGTGTTGAGATCGGGATTTCCGATCTCTGCGCTATGAACGCAAGGTTTAAACAGGAGTGGGAAGGTTCGATGAGTAGATCGATTCGTAGTAGGCTTTTGGGAATAACGTTCATCCTAGCATGTTCGATCGCTTGCTTTGGGGTATTCGCGACACAGGCTTTTGCCGATTCGGCTTCTGAGCCAACCGCCCCTCAGGCCTCGATCGCTCCTGCTGGCGACGAAACGGGCTTATCAGCTTGCGGCACTGCTTCTGACGATGGCGTGCTTGTTGCGGCTGAAGGCGATGCGGATGCTTCTGATCAGAGCATCAAAGCTCAAGCGAATGACCAGCAGGGTGGCGACGATGATGAAGCTACCAAAGCTGATACCGGAGAAACGACTGAGCCTTCGGACAAGACTTCTCTCCCTGCAAACAAACCCACGAAAGCTGGTTGGCTGAAAGATACGGATGGCACGTGGTACTACTTCACCTCTGTGAACAGCACCCCGAAGACCGGTTGGATCAAATCAGGTGGCAAATGGTACTGGCTCGCGCCCGATCAGAACGGTGCGATGGTCACGAGCGCTTGGGTTGCTGATCAGGGAAAGCGCTATTACGTTGATGGCAAGGGCGTCATGAAGACCGGCTGGATCAAGACCGATGAAGGCTGGTACTACGCCAACAAGTCTGGTGCTCAGCAAAAAGGTTGGGTCAAATCAGGTAGCAAATGGTATTGGCTACAAGGCGATGAACAGGGCCTGATGGCGGCCAGCAAATGGATCACCGATAAGAACAAGCGCTACTACCTTACTGGTTCTGGCGCCATGGCCACCAAATGGATCCAGATCGACCAAGATTGGTACTACGCTAACAACTCCGGTGCCCAGCAGATGAGCGGTTGGGTCAAGTCGGGCAGCAAGTGGTACTGGCTCGATGCCGCGCAAGACGGCAAGATGGCCACGAGTGCTTGGGTCACCGATAAGGGTAAGCGCTACTACCTTGGTGGTAACGGAGTCATGGCAACCAAGTGGATCCATGTTGGCAACGATCGGTACTACGCCAACAAGTCTGGCGCTCAGCAGAATGGCTGGGTGAAGTCGGGTGGCAAGTGGTACTGGCTGCAGACAGACAAGCAGGGCCTCATGGCAGCTAATGAGAGCCTCACCATCAATGGTGCGCTCTACTCCTTCACCGATTCAGGTGCGATGCGCACGAACACCACGGTGGATCTTGAAGATAACAAGGTCGGCTATGCAACCTCATCAGGCGCGATCGTTCCTGTTGGCGCGAAAGAAAACGGCAAGCTCGTTTTAAGGAGTGCCCAAGGCGCACCGCTCACTGGCTGGCAGAAGTTCGGTGGTGCGTGGTTCTATGGCGACGAAGGCGGCGTTGCTCATACGGGTTGGCTTACCCTCAAGGGCAAGAAGTATTGGCTCGATGATAACGGCGTGATGGCCACGGGCCTGCGCACGATCGATGGCAAGCGCTATGCGTTCAGCCCCTCGGGCGCGTACGTTCCTGTTTCTGCAGCTCATGCAGCTGTTTTCGAACGCGCGGTCAAGGAACTCGAACGCTGCACGAACGCTTCGATGACCAAAGAGCAAAAGCTTCGTGCAGCCTTCAATCACATTCGCGATGATTTCCGCGAATACAATCCGCGCATCCCGCACATGAAGCGTGTTGGTTGGGAGACCATCTATGCGGATGACGTCTTCATCGGGCGCGGTGGAAACTGCTTGAGCTATGCAGCAGCGTTCGCATTCATGGCTAAAGCGATCGGGTACGAGAACGTCTATGCGTGCAATCGCGGCCATGCATGGGTCGAGATCGATGGGCGCGTGTACGATCCTGAATGGGAAAAGAACCATCGATCAGAGAATTACTTCAATAGGGCTATCAATGCGAGTGGTGGCCCAGGATATACCAATAAGCAGGGTGAGCCCTGGATGCGTGTGGCTATCTGATAGCGCTGACTCGTCATCAGAGATTCCTGAGTTAGCCCATGGTCTTTAGTTCGTTAGTATTCTTGTGCGTTTTTCTGGTAGGAGTGTTCCTGCTCTATACCGTCATGCCTTCGCTGAAGGTGAAGAACGCGCTGCTCATCATCGCAAGCCTCGGCTTCTACGCCTATGGGGAACCGGTGTATGTGTTCCTCATGCTCTTGAGTTCGGTGATGAACTACCTCTACGCGCTTTGGATCGCCCGAACGCCTGAGCGCAAGAACAGGCTTGCGGTGGTCATCGCCATCGTTGCCAACTTGGGCCTGTTGGTCATCTTCAAGTATTCGGGCATGCTTGTCGAGACAATGAATGCGCTCTTCGGCTCTTCGCTGCCCGCACCTCAGATCGCGCTTCCCATCGGTATTTCGTTCTTCACATTCCAGGCGCTTTCGTATGTCATCGATGTGTACCGCGGTGTGGTAAAAGTCCAGCGGAATTTCTTCTACGTGCTGCTCTATATCTCGTTCTTCCCGCAGCTCATCGCAGGCCCGATCGTCAAATATCGTGACATCCAGGACATGATCATCGATAGACGACAAGATGTGTCGAACATCGCGCGCGGATTTAGGCGCTTCATCTGCGGTTTGGCGAAGAAGGTCCTCATTGCCGATACCATGGGACAGGTCGTCGATATCATGTATTCGACGCCGGTGCCAGAGTTGTGCGTCTTGACGGCATGGCTGGGCGCTATCGCCTACATCTTCCAGATCTACTACGATTTCAGCGGGTATTCCGACATGGCGCTCGGTCTTGGCATGATGTTCGGATTCAAGTTCAAAGAGAACTTCAACTACCCCTACAGCGCGCTGAACGTCCAAGATTTTTGGCGCAGGTGGCATATCTCGCTTTCGACCTGGTTCAAGGAATACCTCTACATCCCCTTGGGCGGCAACAGGAAAGGCAAACCGCGCGCAGCGTTCAATCGCATCACGGTCTTCTTCCTGTGCGGCTTATGGCACGGTGCAAGCTGGACGTTCGTGGTGTGGGGTCTCTGGCATGGCCTATTCCTCTTGATCGAGGAATATGTCCCTGGGCTCAAGAAGCTGCCGAAGTTCTTCGGGCATCTCTATACGATGCTCGTGGTAACGCTGGGCTTCGTTCTGTTCAGAGCGGATACCTTCTCGTATGCGCTCGGCTATTTTGGCGCCATGTTCTTCGGGTTCGATTTCTCCAGCGCTCATATGGCGCTCTTCTTCGAACAGCTCACGCCGTGGTTCTTGGTCATGTTCGTGGTAGCGATCATTGGCTGTGCGCCTATCCGACCTCTTGCCGAGAAGGTCAAAGAGATGATCTTCAACCCTTCAGGTTTGAGCCTTCCGTGGAAGATCGTTTCAGTTGCGCTCTACGTGTTGGCGTTCATCGGCCTTGTTTGGTGCATCGTACGACTATCTTCGGGTGGCTACCATCCGTTCATCTACTTTAGGTTCTAGGAGGGGCGATCGTGAAAAAGACTGGTGCAGTGATCTTCATCATCGCATGCCTCGTGGTGTGCCTCATCCCTTCGGTGGGCATGTTCTTCAAGCCGAACGTTGAGGCCATCGGCAACGAAGAGAGCAGCGCACTTCCCAGCATCACGAACGAAGACGGCAGCTTCAATACGAATATCCTCTCCGATCTGGGCAACTATTTCGAGCAGCATTTCGCATTCAGATCCGAGATCATCACGGCGGATGCGGAGATACAGAGCAAGGTGTTCGGCGTTTCGAATCTTGATTCAGTGATCGCAGGCAAGGATGGCTGGCTCTATTACGCCTCAACGCTCGATGATTATATGGGACAGAATGCGCTCAGCGAACAGCAGATCGAGGGCATCGTTCACAATCTCACGCTCGTGCAGCAACGTGTCCGCGAGCATAATGCAGAATTCTTGTTCACGGTGGCGCCGAACAAGAATACGCTCTATCCCGAACATATGCCGAACTACTATCATGCGGACAAGTCTGCTGAGCGCAATCGCGACTTGCTCAACGCTGCGCTCGCGCATAGTTCCGTGGAGTACTGCAACCTCTTCCCTGTGTTCGAGAAGCAGGATGAGACCCTCTATTTTTCGCGTGATTCGCATTGGAACAGCAAAGGCGCGCTCCTTGCCTACAACACGATCCTCTCGAAGCTCGGAAAGCCTCATGATGATTTTTCGAGCACGACCCCCAGTCAACGCGAAGATTTCGTGGGAGACCTCAATAAGATGATCTACCCATCGTCGTCTGTCGCAGAGCTGAACTATTACTATGATGCCGAAGGGACCTATCGCTATGCGACCGACACCTCTTCGGTCGAAGAGCCGCTGATCAGAACCAACAACGATAACGCGCAGGGCACCTTGTTCATGTACCGCGATTCGTTCGGCAATGCGCTTTTGCCATTCTTTGCTTCAGCGTTCGGTGATGCGGTCTTCAGCAAATCGTTTCCGATCATGCTCGACTTCGCGCTCGAGCAATACCAGCCAAACGATGTCGTGTTCGAGATCGCCGAGCGCAACATCGAGTGGTTCCTGACCCAACCGCCGCTCATGCGTGCGCCCATCATCGAGGCGCAACAGATCGATCTGAGTACCGATAAGAGCTTCGAGCTCAGCGTGAAGGAGAGCGAGAATTCTCCACTCTATCTTGAGGTGAGTGGGCTTATGAATGATGAACTTGCCAAAAGTTCGTCGTCCGTCTATCTCTTCGTTTCTGATAGCGAAGATTCAGGAGTGCTCTATGAATGCTATAATCTCCTCACTGAACAGCGCCAAGATGCCTTCCTTGCGTATTTGGATGCAAGCGATTATGAGGGTCTGTCAACGCTTTCGGTCTCTGTCGTTGTTCGCGATGGAGCTGGATTCAAGGCAATAGGATCGAATACGGTAAACATCGAGAGATAGTGGTGAACATGGAAAACGTACGAATCAAGAAACTCACTGCGTGCCTGGTTGCGATCGTGGCAGCTGCCGTTATGATGGTGGCGCTTTGCGCTTGCGCACCTAAAGAGGTCACCGTCAAGGTGGTCGATGGCGATGCGAGCACTGAAGTGACCACGCAGGAAGGAAAGACCGTCAGCGAGGTTCTTTCCGCGGCTAATATCACGGTCAATGAGGGCGATGAGGTCGATCCTGCGCTCGATAGCAAGATCGAAGGCGAAGGCAAGACCATTACCATTCAGCGTATGAATAACGTGGTCGTTGCCGTTGATGGCAAGAATGTCGATGTCGCTATCCTGGGCGGAACGGTCCAAGACGCGCTCGATAAAGCAGAGGTCACGCTGGCAAATGGCGATAAGGTGGATGTTGAAGTGACTACGCCTCTGGCAGACGAGATGATCATCACGGTCAAGCGCGCTCAGAAGGAGCAGGGCGCCACTACCAAGAGCGGCTCGTCTTCTTCGAGCAAGGCAAGCTCCTCTTCCTCAAGCAAGAGCTCCTCTGCAAGCAAGCCCGCTGCGCAGAAAACCATCGTAAGCAAGACGAAGGTCCCGAATTGCGATGATGCCAGCCACGGTTACTATGAGATCACCTGGTCGGATGGCTCTACCACCTACGAAGAGTACTAAGTCTCGTTTTCGCGAGAAGAGCTGAATATTTCTTCGCGTTTTGTGGCCTCGCTTTGAAAGCGGGGCCATTTTTCTCCGTCCGCATCATCGAAGGGAATTATGAAGCTCATATCGCGCATAATAGGAGTATCATCTAGAGACTAAGTTTTAGGCAGGCAGCCGCGCGAGAAGAAAGGAATGGCCATGGGACTAGTTGCCGGTATCATCGGTGCTGCTGGATATGCAGGAGCTGAACTGGTGCGCATCCTTTCTCGCCATCCTGAATTCGATCTGCGCGTGATCACGTCTTCAACCGATGAAGGGCTGCCTATCTCGGAGCTTTATCCTGCGTTCACCGGTGTGTGCGATCTTGAATTCGAAGCGCACAACACCGCCTCTCTTGCCGATTGCGATGTGGTCTTCATGGCTACGCCTCACACGGCAGCTATGACGCTCGTGCCTGACCTTTTGGCGGCGGATGTTTCGGTCTTCGACCTTTCGGCTGATTTTCGTCTGAAGGATCCAGTGATCTTCGAACAGTGGTATAAGACGCCTCACACGGCAGTCGATCTGTTGGAGCAGGCATTCTTCGGCTTGCCCGAGATCACGGAAGCAGAACTGCTCGAAGCGCGCGATCTGCACGCTCAGCATCATCCCACCTTGGTAGCTTGCGCGGGTTGCTATCCTACGGCCACCTCGCTCGCTGCATGGCCGGCCGTTGCGCTTTCGGAAGGCGTTGTGGTGGTCGATGCGATCTCTGGCGTAACCGGCGCTGGTCGCAGTGCGAATGCGCGCACACATTTCTGCAACGCGAATGATAACTTCGAAGCCTACGGAGTCGCAAGCCATCGGCATACGCCCGAGATCGAGCAGATCTTGGGGCTAGAAGGCCGCCTCGTGTTCACGCCGCATCTTGCTCCAGCGAATCGCGGCTTGCTCTCAACGGTCACGCTTCAGCTCAACGAAGAAGCGCGCGCCACACAATCCCTTGAGTCGCTCCATGCGCTCTATGTCGAAACCTACGACCGACGACGATATCCCTTTGTTACGGTGCTTTCGCTCGGCCAGATGCCGCGCACCGCTTCTGTGGTAGGCACGAACAATGCCCAGATCGGCATTGCCTATCAAGAGGCGACCGGCTCGCTCATCGCTGTGTGCGCGATCGACAATCTCTGCAAAGGTGCAGCAGGTCAAGCGGTACAATGCGCCAACATCGTCTGTGGTTTCGATCAAACGACCGGCCTTCGTATGGAGGCGCTTCCGGTCTAAGAATTCAGTAAAGGGATATGGTTCTTCTTATGACGTTTCAAACGAATAACGATAGTGATAAAGATTTGGCGTTCGATGTGGTCGAAGGCGGCGGCGTAACGAGTGCTTTAGGCTTTCGGGCGGGTGGCATCCATGCCGGCTTCCGCAAGAACCCCGGCAGGCTCGATATGGCCCTTGTTGAAGCCGATGAGCTCTGCCCAGCAGCGGCAACCTTCACGCAAAATGTGTTCTGCGCCGCTCCGGTAACGGTTTCCAAAGAGCATCTTGGCGGACATAATTATGGCCTCGCCAAGGCGGTCATCGTCAATTCGGGTTGCGCGAACGCGGCAACGGGCAGCGTGGGCATCGCCGATGCCGAGCGCACCTGCCAGATCGTTGCCGATGTGGTTGGCTGCTGCGCCGATGAAGTGCTCGTTGCTTCAACCGGCGTGATCGGTCAGCTGCTCAACACGGCACCGTTCGAGGTGGCCGTACCAAAGCTTCACAAGACCATGACGCGTGAAACGGGAAGCGATGCTGCAAGCGCGATCATGACCACCGATACCTATTCCAAGGAGCGCGCGGTCCGTTACGTGAGCCAGGATCCTGCGCTGGGAGGAGCCACGATCACGATCGGCGGCATGGCGAAGGGCTCGGGCATGATCATGCCGAACATGGCTACCATGATCGCCGTGATCACCACCGATGCACCGCTTGCTCCCGAAGTGCTCCACAGCGCACTCGTTCACAGTGTGAACCAGAGCTTCAACAAGGTCACGGTCGATTCCGATACCTCAACGAACGATACCTGCTTCTTGCTGGCAAGCGGCAAGGCAGCGCCAGGTGCGCGCATCGCGGAAGGCTCGCTTGCCTACGAAGAATTCCAGACCGCACTCGATGCGCTCACGCAGATGCTCGCTCGCGAGATGGCGCGTGATGGGGAAGGTGCGACCAAGCTCGTTACTGTGAAGATCACAGGCGCAGCGAATGACGAGGAGGCCGATCTGGCTGCTCGTACCGTGGCGAATTCGCCGCTCGTGAAGACCGCTGTTTTTGGTCACGACGCGAACTGGGGGCGTATCGCTGGCGCACTCGGACGCAGCGGAGCGCATTTCGAGCAGCAGGATGTTTCGATCGATATCATGGGAATTCCGGTGTGCCGCGATGGCCTTACCGTCGAGTTCAGCGAGGAAGAGGCGCTCAAACGTTTCGAAGAGCCCGAGATCGTGCTCGAAGCGGATTTGGGGGCTGGCACGAGTTCCACTACCATCTGGACGTGCGATTTCTCCTACGATTATGTGCGCATCAACGGTGATTACCGAACCTAAGTCTGCCACCTGCCTCAAGTTGGCACTCATGAGTGTTTGATCGATTTACCAACTGTTGGAGATACCAGTATGAAATATGCAAAAGATAGAAAGCTCACGTCTTCGCACACCGCAGAGGTGCTCATCGAAGCGTTCCCCTATATCAAGAATCAGACGGGCAAGACCATCGTGATCAAATACGGTGGAGCTGCCATGGTCGATCCGAAACTGCGCGATGCGGTCATGTCGGACATCGTCATGCTCAAGATCATGGGGGTGAATCCGGTCATCGTTCATGGCGGTGGCGCGGACATCTCGCGGAATATGGAACGCTTCGGCATAGATGTTGAATTCATCGATGGACTGCGCGTCACTACCGAAGAGGCCATGGAAGTCGTGAAGATGACCTTGATCGGCAAGGTGAACGAGGAGCTCGTGCGCGCTATGAATCAACATGGCAACTTGGCTGTTGGGGTCAATGGCGCTGATGCGGGCACCATCGTGGCTGAGCAGGTTCGGCCAGAACTGGGGCGCGTTGGCAGCGTGATCGAAGTGAATCCGGCCTACCTCAAGTCGCTCATCAATGCAGCGTACGTGCCCATCATCGCATCGGTAGGCAAAGGCGAAGATGGCGGCTCGTTCAACATCAATGCAGATGCGGTCGCTTGCGCTGTTGCTGGTGCGATCGGTGCGCAGAAGATCATCTTTCTCACTGATGTGGACGGCTTCTACGAAGACTTCGATGATAAGGATTCGCTCGTTTCGCGCATGTCCCTTCAAGAAACACGTGACATGCTCGCAGAAGGGCGCGTGAGCAAAGGCATGATCCCTAAGCTGCAATCCTGTGTGCTCTCGCTCGAAGCGGGGGTCCATCGTGCTCACATCATCAACGGCACGATGCCGCATTCGCTCTTGATCGAGCTGCTCACTCAAGTGGGCTGCGGCACTCTCATATATAATGATGACGAACACAATACAAAAGACGAGTACGCCCCGCTCGGGTTGCTGGCCTCTCGTCTCGTCGAGAACCTTTAACGGAGAAGAAAAACAGCCAGTTAACAGGGTAAATAGGAGAGCTTAAAAATGACCTTTGAAGAAGTAAAGAAACTAGACGATACGTATATCATGCACACCTTCAAGCGCAAGCCCGTCTGCTTCGTTGAAGGTGAGGGCGTTACCGTAAAGGACGAAGAGGGTAAGGAATACCTCGATCTGCTCTCGGGTATCGGGGTTGACAGCCTGGGGCATTGCCATCCGCGTGTGGCGGAAGCCATCGCCGAGCAGGCCCAGAAGCTCATCCACGTGAGCAACTACTTCTATATCGAGAAGCGTGGCGAAGTGGCCAAGCTCATTTCGGAGATGGCTAACGAATGCATACCCACGTTCTTCCGTGCTCCTTGGAAGACTTTCTTCGCGAACTCCGGGGCAGAGGCCAACGAATGTGCGATCAAGCTCGCACGTCTTTGGGCGAAGAAAGAGTCTTCTGGTGGTCACATCATCCTCGTGCTTGAAGGAAGCTTCCATGGTCGTACGCTCGCAACGCTTGCCGCTACGGCACAGCCCGATAAGCAAGAGCCCTTCCAGCCGCTCCCAGAGGGCTTCATCGCTATTCCGCCTAACGATATCAATGCGCTGCGCAATATTTGGTGGGAGTATCCCGGTCAGATCGCTGCCATCATGATGGAGCCGATCCAGGGCGAGGGCGGTGTGATCCCGATCGATCCCGATTACCTGTTCGAGGCAACTAAGCTCGCGCGTCGCAATGGTGCGCTTTCCATCCTTGATGAGGTTCAGACTGGTTTCTATCGTTGCGGAACCTATCCGTTTATGTTCCAAAACGCCGGCATCACGCCTGATATCTTCACCTTTGCTAAAGGCGTGGCATCTGGCATGCCCATGGGCGGTTGTGTTGCCCGCATCGAGGTAGCTGAGGCCTTCGAGCCGGGCGATCATGGCTCGACCTTCGGCGGCAGCAACTTGGCCGCCGCTGCTGCTTACGCAACGCTCGATACGCTCAAGACCGGCAACTTCGGCGAGCGCGTTGAGAACAGGGGCGATTATTTCGCGGACAAGCTCCTCGCTCTGGATGAGATCACCGAGGTTCGCGGTTCAGGTCTGATGATCGGCGCTGTCCTCAAGGATGAATTCAAAGCTCCGTTCGTGGTGGATGCTGCGCTCGATGCCGGCTTCATCATCAACGCTACTGACGAGCACACGTTGCGTTTCTTGCCGCCACTCATCATCGAGGAAAAGGATATCGACAAGTTCATCGCGGCGCTTCCGCAGATCTGCATCGATTCGAAGCAAAAAGAGATAGAGGCAGCTGAGGCTGCGAAGAAGGCCGAAGAAGAAGCGGCTGCCGCTCAGGAAGAATACGACCGCCTCATGAAAGAAGCGGAAAACGTCAACGCTAATTTCAAAGAGGTCATGGAGATGCTCAAGGATAAAGTAGGCGACGCTGAAGACAAACTGGGCGATGCGCTCAAGAAGGATGCTGCGCAGAAGAAGAGCTCTTCAGACGATGCTGCTGAAGGCGGCGCATCTGAGGAGACGAAATAGCTGTTAAAAGCGTGTTGCGCCCACTTTCGTAGGGCACGTTCGCACGCTACAATGCAAAGATGAAATTTGCGCCTGTTAAGGAAGGAAACAACATGGCAAAAGATAAGGTAGTACTCGCATATTCTGGCGGTCTTGATACCTCCGTGTGCATCAAGTGGCTCCAGGAAGAAAAGGGCCTTGATGTCATCGCGGTTGTGGGCGAGGTTGGTCAGGAGCATGAGGGCCTTGAGAAGGTGAAGGAAAAGGCACTGAAGACTGGCGCGCTCGAATGCTACATCATCGATATGCGCGAGCTTTTCGTGAACGAATACCTTACCAAGGCGCTTGCTGCAAATGCACACTTCGAAGGCAAGTACCCGCTGGTCTCTGCGCTTTCGCGCCCGCTCATCTCCAAGTTCTTGGTCGATGTTGCGCACAAAGAAGGTGCGAAGTACATCGCCCATGGTTGCACCGGCAAGGGCAACGATCAGGTCCGCTTCGAGACCTCCATCCAAGCGCTCGACCCCAGCATCGAGATCCTGGCTCCCGTGCGCGAATGGGACCTTCATACGCGTCCTGAAGAGATCGACTATGCTGAAGCTCACGGTGTGCCTGTAGATGCTACCAAGTCCAACCCCTATTCGATCGACGACAACCTGTGGGGCCGCGCGATCGAGTGCGGCGTGCTCGAAGATCCGTGGGCTGCACCCCCGGCCGACATCTACACGATGACGGTCGATCCTGAGGCTGCCCCCGATAAGGCGACCGAGGTCGAGATCACGTTCGCTGCTGGCGTCCCGGTGGCGCTCGATGGCAAGGAGATGTCGTTCCTTGAGATCATCGAAGTCATGAACAAGATCGCTGGTTCGAACGGTTTCGGTCGTATCGATATGATCGAGAACCGTATGATCGGCGTGAAATCTCGTGAATGCTATGAGGCACCAGCCGCCCTGGCGCTCATCTGCGCACATCGTGCACTTGAGGATATGTGCCTTGAGCGCGAGGTCATGCGTTACAAGGCCCACATCGAGCAAGACTGGGCCGTTCAGGTCTACAACGGTCAGTGGTTCTCGCCGCTCAAGCATGCGATGGACGAATTCATCGCCGCTACTCAGACCTGCCTTGAGGGCGTGGTTCGCCTGAAGTTCTATAAGGGTACCTGTACCGTTACTGGCCGCAAGTCCAACTATTCGCTCTATGACTATGGCCTGGCAACCTACGATGCCGCTGATACCTTCAATCGCGATTCTGCGAAGGGCTTCATCGATCTGTATGGCCTGTCCAACCGCGTGTGGGCAAAGAACCGCCGCGACAACGGCAAGACCGACGGCGATGCGAAAGAGCTCGAAGAAGACGCGCTCAAATAAGCAAGCGGAATACACCAAACAGCGCTCGGGCAGGTTGTCCGAGCGTTCGTTTTGCATAAGGGGGAAATAGGTCCTCCAGTTCCGATCAGGGAACGAACTACGAGGAGATACGGGTAACGGGAGTAGAAAATATGGCACTGTGGTCTGGACGTTTCGAAGAAGGCGTGAGCGAATTCACGCAGGAGTTCGGTGCATCGCTGCCGGTCGATAAGGCAATGTACAAACAGGATATCGCCGGGTCGATGGCGCATGCGCGCATGCTTGCCGATCAGGGTGTCATCTCGCATGAAGATGCTGAAGCGATCACGGCGGGACTTGCGCAGATCGAGCGCGATATCGAAGAGGGCAACTTCGTCTTCGATATCAATAACGAGGACATTCATATGTCCATCGAAGCGGTGCTCACCGAGCGCATCGGCGATGCGGGTGCGCGTCTGCACACCGGCCGCTCTCGAAACGATCAGGTCATCACCGACACGCGTCTCTATGCGAAAGAGCTTTGCCGTGAACTGATGGGTGCGAATCTGAAGCTTCGCAAGACGCTTCTGGCGCTTGTAGCGCAGAACGAAGAGGTGCTGCTCCCAGGCTATACGCATCTTCAGCATGCTCAGCCTGTGCTGCTCGCGCATCATTTCATGGCGTACTACTGGATGTTCACGCGCGATTTCAATCGCTTGCGTCAAGCGTTCGACGCAGCCGATATGAATCCGCTCGGTTCGGCGGCGCTCGCAGGCACCACCTATCCGCTCGATCGTGATGCGACCACCCGAGCGCTTGGGTTCGCCGCGCCTATCCCGAATTCGCTCGATGCCGTTTCCGATCGCGATTTCCTGCTCGATCTCGATTACGCGGCAAGCGTGAGCATGATCCACCTTTCGCGCTTAGCGGAAGAGATCATCCTTTGGTCCACTTCGGAATTCGGTTTCATCACGCTCTCCGATGCGTTCTCGACCGGTTCGTCGATCATGCCGCAGAAGAAGAACCCCGATTTCGCGGAGCTCATCCGCGGCAAGTCGGGCCGTGTGGTCGGCGATCTCGTGGCGCTTCTCGTTACGATGAAATCGTTGCCGTTGGCTTACAACAAGGATCTCCAAGAAGACAAAGAGGGCGTGATCGATGCTGCGAAGACGCTCTATGATTGCCTTACCTGCATGGAAGGCATGATCGCCACCATGAAGATCAATAAGGATGCCATGCGCATCCAGGCTGAAAAGGGCTATTTGGCTGCAACCGATGTGGCCGATTATCTCGCAAAGAAGGGCATGCCGTTCAGGCAGGCGCATGAAGTGGTGGGCCATCTGGTGTTGCTTTGCGATAAGCGCGGCTGCAACTTGGATGATCTGAGCCTCGAAGACTTCAAAGCGGAAAGCGAGCTCTTCGAAGAGGACATCACGGGCGCGCTCGACCTCGAGAGCATCGTTGCGGCACGTACCACCTTCGGTGGCACGTCGCGCGAAGCGCTTCACGATCAGATGCAGCTTGCGGAAGATTCCTACACGCAAGACAACGACTATTTCTTCCAGAAGCAGCCCGCATAAGCTCGAGCGTTCATCATAAAAACCTTACAATTCTTGCTATTCTGTGGCTAAACCGTGTGAATCTTCACCCGTGGCATATGGCAGCCTTGTCGTTTACGCCGCCATGATAAAATACTTCACAGTGTATCCATGGAGGTAAGATGTCAGTTCGCACTCGTAAAAAGAGGGCACATCGCAAAAAGCGTCAACCGTTAAGCAAGGCAATGCTCGCTCTTGTTATCGTGCTGGTCATTTTTGGTGCCGGCGGCGTTGCGGTGGCTGCAGCCGCAGCGGTTTGGTTGCAGGATCTGCCCGATTATAAAGATTCGTCTGCTTTCAACTATGCGCAAAAGACCAGCGTCTATGCTAACGATGGCACCACGCTGCTCGCTGAATTCTACGTTGAGAATCGCGATCCGGTCGAACTTTCGGAAATGAGCGATTACGTGCTCGAAGGCACGGTCGCAACGGAAGACGAGCGCTTCTACGAACATGATGGTGTGGATATGATGGGTATTGCCCGCGCGATCGTGGTGAACCTTACCGGTACGGGTAGGGAAGGCGCTTCGACCATCACGCAGCAGTTCGTGCGCAATACGGTGCTTGCTGATGAAGCGAACGAATCTACGATCAAGCGAAAAGTGCGCGAAGCCTATATCTCGCTCGAACTCGAGAAGATGTTCAGCAAAGACGAGATACTTCAGATGTATCTCAATACCATCAACTATGGACAAGGCGCTTATGGTATCGAAGCGGCTTCGCAGCTCTATTTCTCGAAGCCGGCAAAAGACCTTACCTTGCCCGAAGCTGCGACGCTCATCGGCATTCCACAATCGCCCACCTATAACAACCCGGTCGACAATCCTGAGAACTGCTTAGCGCGCCGCAACCTCGTGCTCGATCGTATGCTCAGCAATAACTACATCACCCAAGAAGAACACGATGAAGCCCAGCAGACTCCGCTCACGCTCAACATAACGCGTGAAGAGGAAACCAACGGCATCATGAAGTACGACTATTTCACGAGCTATGTGCGCGACACGCTCTTGAAGGATTACTCGGTCAATGAAGTCTTCAAGGGTGGCTTGAACGTGAAGACCACGCTTGACCCGCACGTGCAAGACTTGGCTGAAGAGGCGGTAAACCGCAAGCTCGACAGCTTGCCGGAAAATCTCGAATGTGCCCTTGTGGCGATCGACCCTGACACTGGCTATATTCAAGCTATGGTAGGCGGGCGCGATTATAAGACCAACGAATTCAATCTTGCCACTCAGGCGAAGCGCCAGGCGGGCTCTTCATTCAAGACCTTCACGCTCTTGGCGGCATTGGACGAAGGCTATTCTCCCGAGACGAATCTGAACTGTACCTCAAAGGTGAAGATCGGCAATTGGGAAGTAGCGAACTACGGCAACGCTAACTATGGCACGCGCAGCATCGAGAGCGCATTCGCCGTTTCATCGAACACCGGCTTTGCGGAACTCTGTACCGAGATCGGCCCCGATAAGGTTGCTGATATGGCACACAAGTGCGGTATCGAATCGGATCTCGAGAGCGTTCCTTCCATCACGCTCGGTGTTGAAGAGGTAAGCGTGCTCGAGATGGCTCAGGCCTATGCGACCATCGCTAACGGCGGCACGCTGCACAAGGCGAATTGCATCGAAGAGATCAAGGATTCGTCGGGTCAAGTCATCTATCACGCCGACACGCGTGGCGATAAGGTGCTCAATACCGATCTTACGCAAGCAGCGGTCGAAGTCATGGAGGGCGTTGTTCAGAAGGGCACGGGCCGCAACGCGGCGCTCTATAACGGACAGCCTGTTGGCGGCAAGACCGGCACGAGTGAAGACTACCGCGACAAGTGGTTCTGCGGCATCACGCCTCAGATCTCCGTTGCGATCTGGATCGGCGATCGCAATGAAAAATCGATGCCTACCTGGGTCGCGTGCGATAGCATCTTCGGCGATTTCGTGAACAAGCTCTTGCGTGGCCAAGAGAAGGAAGAATTCCCTGAAGGCGCAGGCACGATCAAGTTCACGAAGACCGATATCGGCCATGGATCGGGCGCGGAAGGTGAAACCGTTTCTGCTGAAGGCGAGAAGCCGGAAGAGGAAAAGAAGAAAGAAGAGAAGCCCAAACCTGATGATTCAGCCTCAAGTGGTAACTCAACCGGTCAAGGCAACCAAGGCAACCAAGGCGGCAGCTCAGGAAGTAGTGGCGGCAATTCTGGAGGATCCGGCTCATCAGGTGGCGATCAAGGTGGTGGTACGACCACGCCTCCATCAGGTGGAGAGGGCTCCTCTGGCTCATCGGGCGCTTCGCCTGAAGGATAGTCGTCTGAAGGATGGCTTTAGCGGCCATATAGAACGAGGGGGCACCTGTTCTCTCTTGTATTGGAAGAAACCGACTCGCAGAACTACGGATGAAGGATAGTATGAATAAGAACCATGAAGCTGTATCGATCTCGTCACGCATGGTGGCTTTTGCTGCCGCGATCGTTTTAGCATGCGCGCTTATGTTGAGCGGCTGTGCATCGAATGCTCAGCAGGCGAACGATCCCCAAACGCTCAATCGTCAGTACATGGCGAACGTGAATCAGATCATGGACGAGATCGATGCCCAGATGACCGAGTTCTCCACCATCGTCAAAGAGGGTGAGGTCGTTTCATTGAGCACCCAACTCGCTGCGATCAACAATTCGGTCGATAAGCTCAAGGCGCTTTCTGTCCCTGATGCTATGAAGGACATCCAGTCCGATTATCTTAAAGGCACCGAAGAGCTCCAAACAGCTTTTGCAGCCTATGTCGATCTCTACGAAGACGTCAAGGCACCTGAAAACGGAACGTTCGATTTCGCGACGTATGGCGATCGTTTGAACGATGTGAAGAGCCATTATGAAGCAGGAATCCAAGCGCTCGAAAGCGCTGATCAGAAAGCGGCGGATGCCTAGGCCTCTGCACACTGAATCTTTTATTTGTTCTGCACCGATGGACGCCCGTTTCATCGGTGCAGTAGTCTGTTATGGCAAGGAATATCGCGATGAAATCTGTTGAATTACTGGCACCTGCTGGCAACATGGCTGCCCTTCACGCTGCGGTGTGTGCGGGGGCTGATGCGGTCTATCTTGGCGCTTCTTCGTTCAATGCGCGCAGAAGCGCCGACAACTTCACGCTCGAAACATTGCGTGAGGCGTGCGACTATGCGCATCTGCGTGGTGTGAAGGTCTACCTTACCGTGAATACGATCATCCTTCCTTCGGAGCTCTATGATGCGCTCGAGCTCGTGCGTCAGGCGTATCGTGCAGGGGTAGATGCCTTCATCGTGCAAGATATCGGCCTGGCTCAAGAAATCGCGCGCACGATCCCGCAAACACGGGTGCATATCTCAACGCAGATGAATACCCACACGAAAGACGCGCTCGTTGCTGAGGCGGCACTGGGAGCCAAGCGCGTCACGCTGGCACGCGAGCTTTCGCTTGCGGAGGTAGCCGACTTGAGCCATTTTGCCGCGGAGCTCGGCATGGAGACGGAATGCTTCGCGCACGGCGCGCTTTGCGTCTGCTATTCGGGGCAGTGTTTCATGTCCTCAATGGTGGGCGGGCGCAGTGCGAATCGAGGCATGTGCGCGCAAGCATGTCGGTTGCCCTATGAACTGCGCAATCGCGCGCTGCGCAAGAGCCTCGATGCTCCTGGCGAGCATCTGCTCTCACCGAAGGATCTTTGCACGGCCGAGATCCTCCCGGAGCTCATCCGCGCGGGCGTTAGTTCGCTGAAGATCGAAGGGCGCATGAAGTCGCCCGAATACGTGGGCTGCGTGGTACGCGTCTATCGCAGCGTGCTCGATCGCTCCAATGCGTGGGCACGTGCTCAGATTGAAGATGGAGTGAGCGAGGAGAACTTCGATTGGGCGAACGCACCGCGCGCCACCGCCGAGGAGATCCAGGAGCTTTCAGAAGCCTTCTCACGCGGTTTCACCACCGCGTATCTGGAGGGCGAGCGCGGCAACGAGATCATGAGCTATGCGCGTCCAAACAACCGCGGAAGCTTTGCAGGGCGGATCGCGAACGTGAAGGGCAGTCGTATCGAGATCGATCCAGCGTTTCCGCTCGTGGCGGGGGATGTGCTCGAATTCTGGACGAACAAGGGCAACATCATCCACGAGATCGATGCGCCCGAAACGCTGCCGAGCGGCAGGGTCGTGCTCAAGATCGAGAAACCGCTTGGCAAGGGCGATCGTGTCTTTCGGGTGCGCAGTGCCGAAGCCGCATTCCGCGATGTGGCAGGCGAGCCACGCATCCCTCTTTCGATTCGCGTGAAGATGCACATCGGCCACCCGCTCGAGCTTGCGCTCGCAACGCCCGATCCTTGGGATGCAGCGCGCAAGGTCGAGGTCCTCGTTGAAGGTGCACCTATCGAGCCTGCTCGCACGAAAGCAGTGAGCGCTGAAGAGGTGATTGAGCACATCGACCGCTTAGGTTCGACTCCTTTCAAGCTCGATCACATCGAGGTCGAGCTCGATGAAGGGGTTGGCATCGGGTTCTCTGCGCTTCATAAGATCAGGGCGCAGGCCTGCGAGCAGCTTGAAGAAGCACTGCTCGCGCAGTATCACGAGCGCGTGCTCGAAAAAGCGCCTTCGCGTGTGTTCGCTCCGCGGATCCGTAAAGGCTCATGCAAGGTTGCGGTCTTAGCCACGAACCCAGCTTGTGCCCGCGCTGCAAAACGCGCTGGAGCAGATCTCATCTATGTGCCCGTGCATAACTACCGGCGCGGTGAAGCTATCATCGCGGGCCAACTTTCGCAAACCGCTGAGCAAGCAGGCTATCCCAAAGGGTGCATTCCGGTACTTCCTGTGGTTGCTCATGATGGCGATAGCGAAGCGCGCAATGGCTTTGACGTTTGGAAGCGTGTGCAGGAAAACAAGCCCGTTCTCGTGCAGAATCTCGGGCAGATCGTTCATGCCCGCGAGCTGGGAGCACAAGTTGAGATCGGACCGTACGTGCCGCTCACGAATCGCCTCGATATGCAGCTTGCTCACGATCTGGGTGCAACGCGCATTTGGCTTTCGTCCGAGCTCACCCTTCGCCAGATCGAAGAGTTGGGCGAGGTGAGCCCTGTGCTGCTTGGTGCGACCATCATGGGATACACCGAGCTCATGGTAACGGAGCACTGCTTGCTCATGAGCCAAGGTCCGTGCAATCGGGATTGCGCGCAGTGTGCGCGTCGCAAGAGCCCGCACTACCTTAAGGACCGCAAAGGCTATGAGCTGCCGGTCATCACCGACGTGCTCGGGCGAAGCCATCTCTACAATGCGGTCGAACTCGACGTTGCTCATGCGGTGCCCGACTTAGTTGCAGCGGGGGTATCCGCGCTCATGGTCGATACTACGCTCATGAACGTTGAGCAGGCGAGCAAGAAGGTTGCCCGTGCAGTGCGTGCACGCGATATCGCGCTCAAGAGTGGGGATAAGGTTTCGCGCGCGGATGGCACGACCACGGGCCATTTGTTCCGCGGAGTAAGCTAGGCGTATTCGGGTGGAGCGTGCTCATCGATTCATGATTGCGCGCGCTTCGTCAAATAGGCTATAATTTGACCTCGCAAAGCGTGATGCGGTTTCGTTTCGCGTCTTTTGCAAGGTCTGTTGAAACTGGGCCATCGTCCAATGGTAGGACTCTGGTTTTTGGTACCAGCTATGTAGGTTCGAATCCTGCTGGCCCAGCCAGTTTCAATTCGTTCGAACTCCTCTGTGTGAGGGGTTCTTTTTTATTCGTTAACAAAGTCTTCACGCTTCTATCGGTAAGACCCCATCTGTGAAATAATCGTTCTATACCTAGCCCGCTGCATGGGAGCAGTGGGTTTCATGCTGTTTGTAGAGGAAGGGGATCTATGAGCGCGCAAGCAAAACACATCAGTGGACACACGCATCTTATCAGCCTGTTAGGAACGCCCATCAGGCATTCGGCATCGCCCGTGACGCATAGCGTGTCCTTCGAGTTAACGGGGGTCGATGCGGTCTATCTCGCTTTCGAAGCAACGCCTGACGATCTGCCCGACATCCTTTCAGCCATGCGTCGCATGGGCGGTTGGGATGGCAGCAACGTCACCATGCCGAACAAGCAGGCGGTCATTCCGTATCTTGACGGACTCTCCGATGCGGCGGCGCTCATCGGTGCGGTCAACGTGATCGAGAAGACCGAAGAGGGGAAGCTGATCGGTCACAATACCGATGGCGCGGGCTTCATGAAGAATATCGCGAAGTATGGCGTCGTGCCTGAAGAATCGACCTTCACCCTTATTGGGCCCGGAGGTGCAGGATCGGCGATCATGGTGCAAGCGGCGCTCGATGGGGTGAAGACCGTCCATATCTTCGCGCGCGAGAACGGGCCATCCTATAAGCACGCACAAACGCTCATCGAGCCGGTAAAGGAACAGACGGGCTGCGATTTCATCCTGCATCCCTATGAAGACAAAGAAGCTATGAAGGCAGCCATCGAAGAGAGCAACGTGCTCGTCAATGCAACGCCAGTGGGCATGGGAGAAGGTTCGACCGAGAGCGCCGTTCCTGCTGAGTTCATCAAGCCGGGCATGGTCGTTGCTGATGCCGTCTATTTCCCGCTTCACACGCAGCTTTTGCAGGATGCTGAAGCGAAGGGATGCACGGTCGTGACCGGTATCGGCATGATGAACGAGCAAGCAGCCATCGGCGAAGAGATTTGGTATGGCATCGACATGCCGCTCGACAAGGTAACCGAAGAGCTCAACGCATAAGATGTCGAACGACCGGGTAGTTTGTCACCTAGTACACGTAGCGATCGGTGTAGTTGTTGCCGTCGCCCACGGTGTTCCCCGCGCCATTGGCGGCGAACGTGAGATCGACGCGGGTCCAGTCGCGCGGATTCACGGTGAATGAGACCGTCTTCCAGCTTCCATCGATCCAGACCATGTTCCAAGCATGATAGACCCCATCAGGGGAGACGTAGCCGGTAACGATCTTGCAGGGAATGCCTTGGCTGCGCAGCATGGCTGCGGCGAGCGAGGCGTAGTCGAAGCAGATGCCCTTCTGAGTCTGGAGCGTTTCATCTGGGTTGGGTATGTAGCCCGATTTGCCGCTCAGCTGTTCAGCCTTTGCGTTGTCGTAAACCACGTTGTGTTCGATCCAACTGTAGATGAGCCGCAATGCATCGCCCTCGTTCTTCGCATCGCGCGTGAGCTCCTGCGCTTTAGCGACCACAGCGCTCGAGGCATCGTAGTCGCAGAAGATGTTCGGCACCAAATAGGGAGCTTGCTCGCTTTCGAGCTGCGCATTCACGCTCGTAGAATAGAGCTCTCCATAGCGCGAACCGCTGGTGTTCTGCATGACACCGATCGTGTACGTGCCGCTTCCCATATCGAGGGGCACGATAATGGGCGTGCCATCAGAGGGCATATCGTAGTGCATCGACTGTCCGTCTTTCGTTACCTGGAGCTTGAGGCGGCTTGACGAGGTAGCCGCTGCCCCCACGTAACCTTTAGAAGCCGATGAGGTGTCGATCGAAGCGTTATTGGAGCTCGTTGCCGCACCTGCATTGAAGGAAGAAAGTTCGATCTCAGCGGGGGCGGTGAATGGATCGCCGCTCGTGTCGTCGGAAGAGCCATCGGATGCTTGCGCACTTCCCCCACACGCGCTCAAAGCGAGTACGCAGATAAGGCACGTGAGAATGAATCCCATGATGCTGACGAAGCGTATGTTGTGCCTTTCCGTCACATTCCACCCTTCATGCTGTTTTGCGCAGCGCCCAGTATCGAAAAAGCAATCGACCTGCCCAAAAAAGAACCTTTGGTCGGTCGATATATTATACCGAGCGAAACCGCAAAGAGAAAGCGGGAGAACTCCTGGCGCGACAGGTATCAGAAAAAGAGCATCATATTGCGCCCAAAATAAGGGAAACGATGGTTCACAAGGCAATTTGATACCAATCGCGCTATAATGAGGCAATGCGCTCATCGGGGGTTACGAATCGTGGTGAGCACGCTGCGATGAGCGTGGAATCGGTTCGATGAGCAACGGCTATTCGTCATGACGGAATAGGAGCACATGCCATGGCACAGCGTTTAGCGGACAGTGCTGCAGTCAGTGTTTTTTGCGATAGTGTTGCACTCATGTTGTCGGTCGGCATCCAGACCGACGAAGCAGTCCATATGCTTTCCGAAGACATGGGTGATACTTCATTCGGTAAAACCTGCAATAAGATCTACCGGAGCTTGATCGCAGGCAAGAGCCTTGCGCAGTCCATGAAGGACACGGAAGCGTTCCCGCGCTATGCGACCGACATGGTCGAAGTGGGAGAGCGTTCTGGCCATCTCGAAGATGTGCTGCGCAGCTTGAGCGTCTACTACAACGAAGAATCGCGCCTGTTCGCCAAGATCTCTTCGAGCATCGGTTACCCTACGGCGTTGCTCTGCATCATGAGTGCCATCTTGCTCTTCGCTGTTCTGATCATCCTGCCTGTCTTCATCGGCGTGTACGAGCGCTTGTCGGGTTCGCTCACGGCAGGCTCATTCAGCGAAGTGAGCGTCGCGATCGGCATTGGCTGGGTCGCTCTTATCGTCACGCTCGTTCTTGCCCTGGTATTCCTCGTAGCCACCATCATGACGCACTCGCCGGGTGGCAGACAATCGCTCATGAATCTGTTCGAGAAACTGCCTCTCACGAAGAATGCCATGTACGAACTTGCGCTCTCTCGTTTCGTTTCAGCGCTCGCGATCTATATCGCATCGGGTCTCAATACCGATGAGGCCATGGGAGCATCGCTATCCACCATCACGCATGAGCGTTTGCGCGAGAACGTCACCTCTGCTCACGATCTTATGATCGACAGCGAGAACCCGCGCAGCATCGTGCAGGCGATCAGCGAGGTCGAGCTGTTCGCTCCTGTCTATGTGCGCATGCTCACCGTCGCTTCGCGCTCAGGCAGCTTGGATGATATCCTCATTCAGCTTTCTTCGCTGTTCTTCAATGAATCAGTGTCGGATATCGATGAGATCATCGACAGCGTCGAGCCTATCATGGCAGCATTCCTCACGGTTGCTGTTGGTGCAACGCTCATTTCGGTCATGCTGCCGCTCATCGGTGTCATGGGATCGATAAGCTAACATCGACCGAAAACGAGCAGGGATCGAAGCGTGTATACGGAAAGAACACCCGAACAGCAGAAAGCGCGACGTAATCGCTTCATTGCGCTTGCAGTGTTCGCGTGCGCTTTGCTCGTTGCGCTCGGCATCCTGCTCAATATGATCTTCGCGAGCGCGAAAGATCAGGGAGCCGCATCCATTCGCTCAACCATCCTCGATGCTGCCATGCAGTGTGCGGCTATCGAAGGATCGTTCCCAACCAATCTGGCTTACCTAGAAGACAACTACGATCTGCGCGTCAATCACGACGATTACGTCATCATCTACGAGGTGCTCGCGAGCAACACGGCTCCTAGTGTGGTGGTGATGCCGCGATGAAGAATAACCGGAAACAGAAGCCCGTTGCTCTGCCGCATCTTTCGGGTATGTCGAAGGACGCACGCAGGATCGCATTCGACGAACCGGATGCGAACACGCACAATGTTTTCACGCCTTCCGCCATCCGTACCCATAAAAGCCCTATCTCCACGATGACGAACAAGTTCTTCGCGGTGGTTCTTTTCGGGCTGTTCATAGTCATGCTGCTGCTCGCGTTCCTGGTGGGCATCAACGTGTACAGAACGCTCGACTCGATGGCGCAAACAGAGCGCAGCGAGCGACTCGATCAAGCGTTCCTTGCCAATATCATCCATGCGAATGACATGGCCGATGTGGTCGAGGTGGGCGAAGGCCCTGAAGGCAAAGCGCTCGTGCTGCGCGAAACGCTCGATGGGGAAACGAGCTATGAGACGCGCATCTACGCCTACCAGGGCAATATCGTGGAAGAATACGTGCTTGCCGATAGTGCCTATGTCCCTGAAAAAGCTATCAAGCTCTCCGATTCGGATACCTTTGATTTCTCATACGATAATGGATTGATCACGATCACGACCGATGATGGAACTGCTGCTGTCGCATTGCGTAGTAAGGAGGGGGAGCGCTCATGAAGCCACTATTCCGTTCTCCCAAAGACCAGCAGACGCATAGTCGTTCAGGCATAGCGTTCATCGTTGAGATGCTGATCCTCTTGGTCTTGGTCGCAGGGTGCCTTTCGGTCCTTGTCCAAGCATTCGCTTTCGCACATCAGCAAGGTGAAGAGAATAGCGTCACGGTGAAAGCGGTGCATCTTGCGTCGAACACGGCGGAACGCTTCAATGCCGATCCTCATTCAGTGCCCGAGATCGAGATCGTCAACGACCTCGCTGTCTATACCACGGTGCAGAGCGAGCAAAAAGCTGCTGGAACCCTGTATACCGCAACGATCGAGGTGTATCGTTCAGGCGATCAAAATGCTGGCGCTGGCTCTCAGCCCTATTATGGTTTGGAGACCGCGCGGTATGTGAAGGCGGGTGAGATGTGATGGCCCGGCAAGGTTCAGTACGCATCGGCCCCGTGAGCATTCTTGTGCTCATCATCATCTTGTGCCTGGCGGTCATGGCGGTGCTCACGCTCGTTACGGCGGAGGCAGAAGAATCCATCACTGTGCGTCAGGAAGAATCGACCACGGCATTCTATGCGAACGAAGCAGAGGCGCAGGAGTATCTAGCGCGTTTGGATGGGTTGCTTGCGCGTGCGAATGGCGCGCATGCTAATGTGCTCTCCGCTATCGAAGTGTCAGATGCACCGGATGGGTATACCTACGAAAACGGCGTGCTGAGCATTTCGTTCGAACAGGATAACGGACGAAGGCTCGATATCGAGCTTTCGATACCTACAACAGCAGGCTATGAAATAATATCTTGGAGAGCATCAACGGAATGGAACGAGGAAGATCCCGATAAGATCTTCTGGTCGGCTCCTTAGAAATAGAGAGAACGCGGAATAGAGAGAACGCATCAAATCGATCGATGAGCATCGCGAAGGGATAGGATAGGTTATGAAGATTCGGGAATTGCTGCAAGAGATGGTGGATCAGAATGCATCCGACATTTTCATCGTGGCCGGCTTGCCGCTCACATATCAGGTTGAAGGCAGGCAGGTGCGCTGGGATGCGCCGCTCATGCCAGCCGACACGAGCGAGGTCGTACGTGCTATCTACGGTCTTGCGGGGCGCGATATCAATCCGTTCCTCAACTCGTTCAATCACGATGACGACTATTCGTTTGCGGTAGCGGGCCTCGGGCGTTTCCGCGTGAACGTTTTCCGTCAGCGCGGTTCGCTCTCGGCGATCATCCGCATCATTCCTTTCACGCTTCCTACTCCTGAGCAGTATCACATCCCTGCTGAGGTCATGGCGTGCGCCGAGTTCGAAAAGGGGCTCGTTCTGGTCATCGGTCCGGCAGGCGCAGGTAAATCGACCACGCTCGCCTGTATGATCGATCGCCTCAACCATGAGCGAAGCGGCCATATCATCACGATGGAAGACCCGATCGAGTTCGTTCATCGCCACGACAAGTGCATCGTTACTCAGCGTGAGATCCCTACCGACGTGGCTACCTATTCAGAAGCGCTTCGTTCTGCAATGCGCGAATCGCCCGATATCGTGCTCTTGGGCGAGATGCGCGACTATGACACGATCGGCACAGCAGTCACGGCAGCCGAGATGGCACAGCTCATCTTCTCGACGTTGCACACTACGGGCGGCGCGAACACGATCGACCGTATCCTCGATGCGTTCCCTGCGAACCAACAGCGCCAGATCCGTATGCAGCTCTCGATGGTCTTGCAGGCAGTGGTAAGCCAGCAGCTCGTGCCTGCGCTCGATGGTACGGAAGTTCCTGCCTTCGAGGTCATGCGCGTGAATCCTGCGATCCGTAACCTCATTCGCGAAGAGAAGACCCATCAGATCGACAGCGTCATCGCGGCTAATCGTCAAGCTGGCATGCGCACGATGGATCAAAGCCTGTTCGATCTGGTAAAAGAAGGAACGATCGCGAAAGACATCGCACTCAAATACAGCATTCATCAAGAAGCGCTCGAAAAGCGCTTTGCTGCCGAGGGCATCTAGCTCTTCTCGATCCTGCTCCTACAACAAAAAGGGCGTGCGAACTGCGCGCCCTTAGTTTTTTAGGAAGAGTATCTGAAAGAGGACGCTCAGCGCAACTTTCGTTTAGCGGAACATCGCGATAGCGTCGGCAACCTGCTTGTAGGCATCCTCTACAGCAGGCAAGAGCTCTTTGGCCTTTGCGGCATCGCTCGCGCGCAGTGCTTCAGTAACTTCGCTCGCGCGGTCGGAAAGATCGATGAACCCCATGTCGCGTGCCGTACCTTTAAGGGTATGGGCAGCACGGAAGGCTTCATCCCAGTTTTCTGTTGCCATGTTATCGACGAGGTTCGTATAGCTCGCGTCGTCGGCGAACATCGTGACGAACTTGGCGATGCGCTCGTTCGTGCGCAAGCGTCCGATAACGCCGGCGTAATCGCCCCCTGCGATCTGATAGCGTTTCTACGACTTCACTTGGTACTTGATTAGCCATGATCATCTCGATTCTGTTGGCGTTACGTTATGGATGTAGATGGGCGTGTGGCTATTCGGCAACTCGAAAGGTGCATCAAGCCAGGTGGTGTCCCCATTATTCTGCATGATCTTGCCGATGACCCCGACCATGATCGGTTCTTCTTCTTGTGACCAGACGGTTTTAGTGATGATGATACAATCATACGCTTCGCCATTGCTGGTTACCGTACAATCAAGCCTGACAAGGGGCTCTTGAGGCGTCGTTTCAGCGATAGCTTTGCTGAGCAGCTCGACCAGTTCGTTGCTGATCAGATTCGCAAGCGCTTCGGTGTGCAGAGGATCCTTGATCTGAGCTGAGGTGCCAAGGCGTTTCGCGGCCCAGACAGGGATATGGAGCAAGTCGAGCGATTTGTTGTAGTCGAATTGCAGCTGGCGCGATATCTCAGTGAGGAAGTGATTCTTCTCGCGTTCGTTCTCCAGCTGATCGAGCGCATATTCGGTCACATCGAGCGTTTCTGCGTCTTGAATAGCGGGTGCGATCGATTTGAGGTCTTCGTAGCTGTTGAAGGTCTTGTTCGGCTGCGCGAGCCCTTGGCGAATCGCCTCTTGAGCTTCCACTAAGCATTCCAGAAGAAGCGGGTTGAACGCGCCGCATTCGCCGTTGAGGATCATCTGAACAGCTTTCTCATGACTGAATGCTGGCTTGTAGACGCGC
Organism: uncultured Eggerthella sp.; assembly: GCA_958409415.1. Taxonomy (GTDB): domain Bacteria; phylum Actinomycetota; class Coriobacteriia; order Coriobacteriales; family Eggerthellaceae; genus Anaerotardibacter. The sequence continues at coordinate 77,578 of CATYMO010000008.1, forward strand.
TCCGAGGTGAGCGCATCATAGACATCAGCCAAGGAGACGATCTGGGCAGAAAGGGGGATCTCGTCTCCCTTGAGCCCATCGGGGTATCCGCGCCCATCATAGCGTTCATGATGCCAGCGCGTGATCTCGCGCGAGACCTTGACGAGCGGCTCATCTTGGAACCCGAGGTCGGAGAGCATCTGGTAGCCGATGACCGTGTGCTGCTTCATGGCCTCGAACTCTTCGTCGGTCAGTTTTCCTGGCTTGTTCAAGACTTCTTCGGGAATGGAGATCTTGCCGATATCGTGGAGCGCTGATGCTTTTACGATAAGGTCGCGCTCGGCATAAGGCAGGTAGTACCTATCGTCCTTCTTGCTTATTTGATTCAGCAATATCTCGGTGAGCGTGCCGATGTTGATGACGTGCATGCCGCTCTCACCGTTGCGGAATTCAACGATGTGGCTCAGGATCGTGATCATCAAGCTGCCATTGCGCTCTTTTTCGAAGATCTCATTGGCGACCATGTTCGTGAGCTTGCGCTGTTTGGCGTAGAGCTTGATGGTGTTGCTCACCCTTCGGATGACGATGAGCTCATCGAAGGGGCGATTGATGAAATCGGTAACGCCCAGGCTATAGGCGCGCTCGACGAATTCAGGAGAGCTTTCGGTCGAGATGGAAACCACGGGAAGGAACTGGATCCAACGGTTCTCATTCATGGCTTCCAGCACACCGAAACCATCGACCTTCGGCATGACCATATCCAAGACAACGATCGATATCTCGGAGGCATGTTGCTGCAAGATGGCGATAGCCTGTTCACCATCTTCTGCTTCGATGATGTTGTAGGTGTCCGAAAGGATATCGGAAAGCAGCATTCGATTCATCGCTGAGTCGTCAACGATGAGAATGGTTTCCCTGTTTTCGTCATGCGTGGCTATGATGCGTCCTTTGGTCGAAATCGTTGCCCAAATAAGCACATTATACGGGGTAATCGGTCTTATTTGTATAGTGCGAAGAAAAAACCTTAGCTGTCCCACCGATGCATGAGACAGCACCGTGCAGAGCCTCGAAACTCGCCGTTTCCGTATGCTTGGTGGTGCGCGAATTTGAAATCGGAGATAATGAACCAGCGAACATAAGCAGTAGCTCAAAAGGATGGTTCCATGGCTGAATACATAGAAGGAAAGCGCGCGGTACTCGAAGCGTTCAAGACCAACGTTCCCGCAACGTGTCTCTATGTCGCTGAAGGCAGCCATGGCGATAAGAATGTGAGCGAACTGGTGAAACGCGCCCACAAGATGGGGCTTTCGGTCAAGCAGGTCAAGCGCGACCAGCTCGATAAGCGCTCTGAGCGCGGTTCGCATCAGGGCGTGATGCTCGAGACGAAGCCGTTCGAATACTGTTCTGCGCAGGCACTCATCGATGGCGCGCTCGCGCAAGCGGAGCAGAACAACGGCAATGCGCTCATCGTGGTGCTCGATCATATTACGGATGCGGGCAATCTTGGGGCCATCGCGCGTTCTGCTGAAGTGGTCGGTGCGAGCGGTGTGGTGATCCCCAACAAACGCAGTGCCCATGTGAATGCGGCAACCTACAAGAGCTCGGCGGGGGCGATCGCGCATCTTCCCATCGCGCAGGTGGCTAATATCGCCCAGTTCATCGATCGCTTGAAGAAGAGCGGATTTTGGGTTGCTGGTGCGAGCGAAAAGGCTGTGCAATGCATCTGGGATGCGCCGATGGCAGGCAAGCTCGCGCTCGTTATGGGCAACGAAGGAACGGGCCTTGCCCGCCTTACGCAAGAGCAGTGCGATTTTCTCGTGAGCCTTCCTCAGGCGGGCAACATCGCTTCGCTCAACGTCGCGCAGGCGGCTACCGCTTGCATGTATGAATGGATGCGTCAGGCGCGCGTCCAAGCGCAAAACTGATCGGCTCTTTTGAGCCCTAGGAGAAAAGCGTTCTTCGATGCCTGATAAGCGAACGAAAATACTCATCGTCGATGGCTATAACGTGTTGCGCAGTGGTTCGCGCTACCGTTCGATGCGTCATGCACCGGACTACACGTTCGAGAAATACAACCAAGTACGTGAAGCGCTCATCAGCGATGTCGCAGCGTTCGCGGGAAGCGAATACCGCTCGGTCACGGTGGTGTTCGATGGGGGCGACAATCCCGAATCGGCGGGGAAGACGCAGCGGATCGGCGTGGTGAAGGTGGTCTTCTCACCCTATGGGTCGAGCGCGGATAAGGTGATCGAGAAGCTCGCTCATGATGCGCGTGAGAAGAACTTCGAGGTGCTCGTGGTCACGAGCGATGCGACGATCCAAGACACCGTATTCGGCGGTATGGTCACGCGTATGAGCGCTAACGGATTCAGCAACGAGATCGATGACTTGCACGACGAAGCCAAGACCGAGGGTCAAGCGCGTACGAAGCGCAAGGCGACCGTGGCGGACCGCCTTGATCGTTCGGTCCTGGAAAAGCTCGAAGAGATGCGCGATCGGCTCTAGGCAACCACCTATGAGCGATCCGCCGCGTTAGGCGATGCACTGCGACACTGCGAAGGAGCTTCGACTATCTCGCTCGGCTGCTCGAACAGACGGTTTTTCTCGTGCGCTCGTTCCTGCGCGCTCTATAGAAGCAAAAAAGCAGAGGGGGTCGAGAGGCCCCCTCTGCAGCAGATCATGTATGTTGAGCGGTCCTATCCCGCAAGCACGTCAAGCGAGGTCGCGCCACACACCGACCCATCGGCAATAGCAGCTTCGATCTGCTCATCGGTATACCCAAGATCCTTCATGACATCGACTGTTGCGCTGCCGAGCATGCCCGTTGGCGTGTAATCGGGTACGGGTTGCGATTCGAACCGGATCGGAACCGTAGGGATATTGCGTTCAGAGTCGGGGTACTTGATCTTCACCAGGTAATCGTTATCCCAAACGTTCTGGTCTTCGTAGACATCGAGCGGCGTCTGGCAAAGCTCGATAGGAATGCCCGCATCCTTGAAGAGCGCGAGCGCTTCGGTGCAGGTCATCTTAGCGAGCGCATCATCCATCACGCCCACCACTTCGGCGTTCAACCCCGCCTCGTTCATCTTCACGCAGTTGATATATTTTGGATCGTCGACGAGATCATCGCGCCCGATCAGCTTCATGATCTTGTTGTAATCGCGGTCATACTCAGGATCGCACATGGCAACGTACTTGCCATCACCGGTCATGTATACATTGTTGAAGGGGCAGATGACCTCAAGACGGCTCTTCGGATAGGGGTTGCCATACTGCGCCGAGATCATGCCTGTCATGAGCGTGAAAACGCCTGCATGCTGGAGCGCACACGTAACGTAATCGCCCTCGCCAGTGGTGGCGCGTCCGACGATGGCAGCGCAGATGCCCGCAGCCAAGAACATGGAAGCCTGCAGATCGCCATAGCCGTTGGTGGGGATCATGGGAGAATCACCCCTGTTGACCGTGGTGCCGAATACACCGCCGCGCGCCATATAGCAGGTCACGTCGAAGCCAGGATCGTCCTTTTCGGCACCGCGCTTGCCATAGCCAAGCCCATGGCCCATGATCAACCGCGGATATTTCGCGTGCAGTGTCTCCCAATCAAGACCGAGCTTCTTCAAGGATTTGGTGCGCGTATTGGTGATGAAGACATCGGCCTTTGCCAAGAGCTTATCCATCACTTCCGCGCCCGTTTCGCTCTTTAGATTGAGTGAGATGAACCGCTTGTTCAGATTGACCATGTCGAATGCGAGATTCTCTTCATCTGACATGGGCATATTGAACACCGCGGCCTGCGTCACGCGACATGGATCGCCTTTTGCTGCTTCGACCTTGATCACCTCTGCGCCCCATTCGCCCAGGATGCGTCCGGTCGCAGGTGTGGCCATATAGGTTGTCAGGTCGACAACCTTGATTCCCTCAAGTGGTTTCATCGTAATCCCCCTTCGCTCTCAGATCGCGACCCCCATCGCGCTGAGCACCTAAGAATGTCTCTTTCCAGTATAGCAGGTATGCCAGCATTACACCTTGTTTACGAAACATTCCAAAAAATGCGCAAACAACTTTGTTGCAGAAGGGAGTCTTGTGCTACCCGCTCACGAATTGCTGCTATACAAGCGTGCGTTCTTCTCCTACAATACAAAGGCTGTTTTTATTACACATGCGTGGTGGACTTGCGCTCGCTAGTGGCCCAATAGGTTGCGAGGGCAGGGAAGAAGCCAGGCAGAGGATCAACGAATGGAGAAACATGGCAAAGATCAATCTTAAAGCCCTGCTCGATGCAGGCATGCACTTCGGTCATCAGACCCGTCGCTGGAACCCCAAGATGAAACCCTACATCTTCGGCAGCCGTGGCGACATCTACATCATCGATCTCAAGCAATCCCTCTACGGCCTGGACGCTGCTTATAGCGAAGTCAAGCGCATCGCTGAGAAGGGTGGCACCATCCTCTTCGTCGGCACGAAGAAGCAGGCTCAGGAATCCATCGCTGAAGCGGCAAATCGTTGCGGTATGCCGTACGTCAACTCCCGTTGGCTCGGTGGCATGCTCACCAACTTCGTCACCATCCGCTCACGTGTTCAGCGCATGGAAGAGCTCGAAGCCATGGAGGCCGATGGTCGCATGGAGCAGCTCCCCAAGAAGGAGCAGATCCTGCTGAAGAAGGAGCTCGCTAAGCTCCAGACCAACCTCAACGGCATTCGCAACATGAAGCGCATCCCCGATGCGATCTTCGTGGTCGATACCAACCGCGAGCAGATCGCTATCCACGAGGCTCGTCGTCTGAGCATCCCCATCATCGGCACGCTCGATACCAACTGCGACCCGGATGATGTGGACTTCGGCATCCCCGCTAACGACGACGCGATCCGTTCTGTTCGTCTGCTGTGCGATTTCATCGCTGATGCGGTCATCGCTGGTACGGGCGCAGAGGTCACGGTCGAGGAAATGGCAGCGCCTTCCGAGGCTGCAGCTGTTGCAGAAGAACCGATCGCTCCTAACGAGGAACTTCACGAAAACGCAGAGGAAATGCCTCGCTAATCATCTACGATCCAACGTTTGTCCGGGGCAGGTTTAAGTTTCTTAGCCTGCCCTTTTTAAAAGAAAGGAAATAGTTATGGCACAAGTTAGCGCCGCTATGGTAAAAGAACTCCGCGAAATGACCGGTGCAGGCATGATGGAATGCAAGAAGGCACTCGTCGAAGCTGATGGCGACATGGATAAGGCTGTCGACGTTCTGCGTACGGCAGGTCTTGCTTCGGTCGCTAAGAAGGCTGGTCGCGCTACGAACGAAGGCGCGGTCGTTGCGCTCGTTTCCGACGATGCGCATGCAGGCGCGCTCGTTGAGCTCAACTGCGAGACCGACTTCGTCGGTATGAACGAGAAGTTCCGTGCCTATGCGGAGAAGATCGCGAAGGCGGTTCTTGAGAACGCTCCTGCTGATCTTGATGCGCTGCGCGCAAGCGAGATCGAGGGCGAGACCGTAGAGGCGGTCGTCACCGATGCGATCCATACGCTTGGCGAGAACATCCAGCTCGCTCGTTTCGCCTATTCGCTCCAGCCTGAAGGCGCTGTTGCCAGCTATGTTCATGGCGTAGGCAAGATCGGCGTGCTCGTTGACTTCAAGCTCGGCGATGTGAGCTTCGCAACCAACGATGCGTTCAAGACCTATGGTCGCGATATCGCGATGCAGGTCGCAGCAGCTTCTCCGGTCGCAGCAACTCGCGAAGCGGTCGATCCAGCCGTCGTTGCTCACGAGATGGAGATCTACAAGGCGCAGGCTGCTGAGTCCGGCAAGCCTGAGAACATCCAGGAGAAGATCGCTACCGGTCGTCTTGAGAAGTTCTACAAGGAAAACGTTCTTACCGAGCAGGCTTACGTGAAGGACCCCGATAAGTCCGTTGCCGACTACACCGCAGAAGTGGCTAAGGAACTCGGCACCACTATCGAGATCGTGGACTTCACTCGTTTCGTTCTCGGCGAATAATCGCGCCACATACTCATTCGAACCCTTCGTTCGCACCCGCAATGCTGGGCGAGCGGAGGGTTCTTTGTCATAATAAGACTGTCCGCAATCAAGATTGGAAAGCTACGATGGCAGAAGAAATAATCGTCACTCACGGTTGCACTCATCTTTCCGGCACTGTTCGCGTGAGCGGTGCGAAGAACTCTGCTTTGAAGCTCATTGCGGCAGCGCTTTTGGGGCAGGGGAAATCTGTCCTGCATAACGTTCCCAATATCTCCGATATCGACATCATGATCGAGGTGCTCAAGAGTCTCGGCGCTAGCGTTGAGCGCACTGGTCACACGATCGCGATCGACACCGCGAACGCGACTGGTTTCGAGACTCCCTATGAACTGGTCTCGAAGATGCGTGCGAGCATCTCTATCTTAGGCCCGCTCATCGGGCGCTTCGGCAAGGCACGCGTTGCGATGCCCGGCGGCTGCAAGATCGGCGCACGCAAGATCGACATGCATCTTTCCGTGCTCGAAGCGCTGGGCGTGAATTTTGTGAACGATCATGGCTATCTCTACGCCTCGAGTCCTAACGGGCTTCATGCAGCGAAGGTGTTCCTCGATTTTCCCAGCGTGGGCGCTACCGAGAACATGCTCATGGCTTCTGTTACCACCGAAGGCACGACCGTTATCGATAACGCCGCGCGCGAACCCGAGATCGTCGATCTTGCGAACATGCTCAATGAAATGGGCGCATGCGTACAGGGAGCGGGTACTTCCACGATCGTCGTGCATGGGGTCGCGCTCAGCGATATGCATCCCTGCGAGCACTGGGTCGTGGGCGATCGCATTGAAGCGGGTACCTATCTCACTGCAGGCGCTCTTTTAGGCGGTCCGATCACGGTCGAAGGCATCGATCCAGAATTCCTACGCACGGTCCTTATGAAGTTCGAGGAGATGGGTGCGAACGTTTCAACCACCGAAGATTCGATCACGGTCTCGCGCACGGAACCCCTTCGCCCGACCGACATCCAAACCTTGCCTCACCCTGGGTTTCCCACCGACATGCAAGCGCAATTCTCGGTGTTGGCTGCCTTTGCTGAAGGCTGTTCGGTGGTTTCGGAGAACATCTTCGAGAATCGCTTCATGTTCGCCGCTGAGCTCAATCGTATGGGCTCGGATATTCGCCTTGATGGCCATCATGCGCTCATTCAAGGTGTTCCAGGATTGCAAGGCGCACCGGTCTCTTCGCCTGACTTGCGTGGTGGTGCGGCGCTCGTGATCGCTGGTCTTGCGGCGGAAGGCGAAACGCGCATCTACGATATCCATCATATCGATCGTGGGTATGAAGACTACGTGGGCAAATTGCGCTCGTTGGGCGCTCATATCGAGCGCGTCGTCGTGTAGCAGGGCTATAATGAAACCGCGCCTGCGCGCACCAAAAGGGTAAATCGAAGAAGCGTCGCAAGCAATACTGCCGTGCGGCGTATGATGAGGAGTCTATGCCAACCAAACGCAGTTCATCTCGATCTTCGCGCTCAGCACGAAAGGCTGGGAAGCACTGGTCCTCTTCAGTGATCGGAAACCACGCTACTCCTCAGCATTCCTCACGCAAGCCCCATCTGCGCAATAAGGCTACGGGCTCGGCAACGCGTCGCCAAGCGCGCAGCTCTGCTTCTTCGACAAGACGGCGAAACACCTCGTTTTCCAAGCAGACTGCCGAGATCAATCAGATGCAGGTTGAAACGCGCTCGGTCGATCAGCGTACTACGCAGCATCGGGCGAGCAAATCGCGCGCAGAAGAGTTCATGAAACGTCGCCGTCGCAATAACATCATCATCGCGATCGTGGCTGTTTGCGTGGTCGCGTTCCTCATCTTCAACATCGCTTCCTGCGCTTTCAAATCGTTTGCTTCCGCCACCATGGCACTCAACGACGAGGACGTGAAGAAAGAGCTCGTCGCCGCTAAGGAGAACGAACCCTACTATATTTTGCTCACAGGGCTTTCTAACTATGATCAATCAAGCGAGGCGGCAAGTTATCTTGCGGTGTTGCGCATCGATGAGCAGAACAAGAGCTTCTCGCTCATGAACATTCCGAACAACATCATGTGCACCTACGATCAGAGCACTCAGGACCTTCTGCGCAACGCTCCGCGCTATGGCGGGGAGGCTGAATTGGTGCGCAAGGCAAAGGAGCAAACCGGTATCGATTTCGCGCACTACCTGCGCATCACCGAAGAGGGGCTCAAAACGCTCGTCGATGATATCGGGGGCGTTCAAGTGAACGTCGAGTATCGTCTCGATGACCCACGCGTGGGCCATGTGGTCATTCCGCCTGGGGAGCAGACCCTCAACGGGGAGCAGGCCGTAGCGTTCGTGAGCGCAACCAACTACCAAGGTGGTCGCACGCAGCGAACGACCAACCAGATGGAATTCTTCTTCGACCTCATCAACAAGATGACCTCATCGGAAGGCATTGGCTGGATCAGCGATTCAGACGTGATCTCCAATGCGATCAAGACCGATCTGTCCTACGACACGCTCTCTGCGCTTGCAGCTATGTATGGGCAAGGGGCTTCGTTCTATACTGCGCTGATGCCAGGCTCTCAGTATACGGTGAACAACGTGGTCTGCTTCAGTCCCAATAGCAAAGCGTGGGAGCAGATACGCGGGCGCTTCATGAATGGCGAAGATGTCAATACGAGCATCGACACGTCGGGCATCGATAAGAGCAAGCTTTCGATCGTAGTGTACAACGGCACGGGCAGCGATGGCTTTGCAGCGCAAGCGGCGCAGATCCTCCAGTCGAAGGGTTATACCGTTCAGGAGACGGGCAATGCGGATTCTGCGGTCTACACTGAAACGCTCGTGATCTACAAGGATAAAGAAGATGAAGCAGCCGCTGAGGCGATCGTTGCCGATCTCGGGGTCGGTCGTGCGGTGTATGCGAGCGTCTACTACAACCTCAAGACTGATATCCAGGTTGTGGTGGGAAGCGATTGGAAGCCGGTCAGCTAGTGTTCGATCCGATCGAATACCTCACTTCGCCACGCTGGCAAACTATGAGCTTGGGGCTCGAACGCACGCATGCGCTTCTCTCGGGGCTCGGCGATCCACAGAGGCAGCTTCGTTTCGTTCATGTGGCGGGAACAAACGGCAAAGGCTCGACGTGTGCGTTTGTCGCTTCAGTGCTCGAGCAGGCGGGATATCGGGTCGGGCTTTTCACCAGCCCGGCGGTCTATTCGTTCGAAGAGCGCATTCGCGTGAATGGGCAGCCTATCTCCTATGACGAGCTTACGAGCGTGACCGAAGCGGTGAAGCAGGTTGCCGAAACGCTCGAAGAGCATCCTACTGAATTCGAGCTTTTAACGGGCGTCGCGTTCACTCATTTCGTGCGTTCGCGCTGCGATGTGGTGGTCGTGGAGGTTGGCATGGGTGGCCGCCTCGATTCGACGAACGTTATCGAGGCTCCTGAAGTAGCGGTCATCACGCCCGTCTCGTTCGACCATTGCGCGTTCTTGGGAGACACGCTTGCAGAGATAGCGGGCGAAAAAGCAGGCATCATCAAGCCTGGTGCACCTGTCGTTTGCGCGCCGCAAGCGCCTGAAGCTGAGGCGGTCATTCGCCAAGTCGCGCACGAGCATGCATGCCCGTTCGTGCAAGTCGATCTTTCTTTGGAGCAGGGAAGCGAGGAGTGCTTCTCCTATCGGGGCCGATGCGATCTTGCGCTTGGAGTGCGCGGTGTATTCCAGTTGGAAAACGCCGCAACTGCTCTCGACGCGCTCGATGTGCTCAAGCAGCGCGGCTGGACGATCCCCGAAGAGGCGATTCGCGAAGGTTTGCGCTTGGCGCATTGGCCAGGGCGCTTCGAGGCGGTGAGCGCAGAGCCGCTCATCATCTTCGATGGAGGGCATAACCTCTCTGGCATCAGCGCACTCGCTGCATCGCTCGAGCGCGCCTATCCGCAGCACTATCGCATCATCGTCTCTGGCGTGCTCGCCGATAAGGACTACCAGGACATGGCAGACGTGCTGGTCGATATGGCTGATGAGGTCATCACGGTCACTCCCGATAATGCACGGGCGCTTGCTGCGAAGGACTATGCCGAAGCCTTGCGCCGCACGCATGAGCCCCGGCGTGTGCACATCATGGTGGAGGCACCGAGCATTTCAGCGGGTGTGGCAGAGGCGCTCAAACGCTATGAAGGAGCTCGCCGCGCGCACGTAGCGCCGCTCATCTGCGTGTGTGGGAGCCTCTATCTTCTCGGGAGTGTTATGGAGGTTTTGCGGCAGGATGGCGTGGTTTTGTAGCGCGCTGGTAATTCAGGTATACTTTCAACCGTTGCACTTCGTGCACTTGATGAATATCTCGAATGGGCTTGGGCGGCGCCAAGTTCCGAACCTGGTCAGGTCCGGGAGGAAGCAGCCATAAGGGACCGCTGACGAGCGCCCTTGCCTATTCGGGATATTCGTGTATTCGGGCACGATGCAAAGAATATGTAAAGGAACCATCAACCAAACGTAAAGGATGATCTGTTGGATATCATCAATTTCTTCGTAGGGCTTCTCAAGGATCCCCGCGCGTTCATTGCGGGATGGATCATAACGTTGGGCCCCATCTGGGTCTATACGCCTTTGTTCCTCATCGTTTTCGTGGAAACCGGCTTGGTCTTCTTTCCTTTTTTGCCAGGCGATTCGCTGCTCTTCGCGGCGGGCGTCTTTTCCGCAGATGGGGGAGGGCTCAACATCGCTGCAACGCTCATCGTCTTCTACGCGGCAGCAATTCTGGGCAACACGTCGAACTATTGGATCGCGCGCTTCTTCGGTGCGCGCATCATCGATTCTGGCAGAGTGAAGGCGCTTACTAAAGAACGCATGGACAAGCTCGACTACTTCTTCCAGAAATACGGCGGGCTTACGATCGTCATCACGCGCTTCATGCCGTTTTTCCGCACCTTTGCACCCTTTATCGCGGGCATGGGCCACATGAACTTCTCGAAGTTCACGCTCTTCAACACCATCGGTGGCGTTGCTTGGGTGAGCTTGTTCGTGCTTGTGGGATACTTCTTTGGTGGTGTACCCTTTGTTCAAGAACACTTCGAGGTCATCGTATTGGGCATCGTTGCCGTTTCGGTGGCTCCCGCTTTCATCGCCGCGATCAAGACCGCGCTGTCTTCGCGCAAAGCCAAGAAAGAGAAAGCCTAGGTGGTTTCATGGCAGAAGCACTGTATCGGAAATATCGTCCGAGCACCTTTGAAGATGTGGTCGGACAGGAGCATATTGAACGAACGCTTAAAAACGCCCTCGAGCAGGAAAAGGTATCGCACGCCTATCTCTTCTGCGGGCCACGCGGTACGGGCAAGACCACCATGGCGCGTATCTTGGCAAAGGCGTTGCTTTGTGAGAAAGCTCCTACGATCGATCCAGATGGCACCTGCGAAGAGTGCTTAGCGATCGCGGCGGGCACTCACCCCGATGTCTACGAGCTTGACGCGGCGAGCCGCACGGGCGTGGAGAATGTGCGCGAAGAGATCATCAATCGCGTGCATTATGCGCCTACGCATGGCTCCTACAAGATCTACATCATCGACGAAGTTCACATGCTCTCAACGGCAGCGTTCAACGCACTTCTGAAGACGCTCGAAGAACCGCCGAGCCATGTGGTGTTCATCCTCTGTACTACCGACCCGCAAAAGGTGCCCGATACCATCCATTCGCGCTGTCAGCGTTTCGACTTCCATCGTTTGAGCGTCGATGAGATCACTGCGCGTCTTGGTGCGGTGTGCGTCCAAGAAGGGGTGGAGTTCGAGCCTGAAGCGCTCGAGCTCATTTCGCATCAAGCTGAAGGCGGCATGCGTAACGCGCTCACGTCGCTCGAGCAGCTCGCGGCTTTTGGTGAAGGTCATGTTACGCTCGATGGCGCGCACCGTATCCTTGGGTCTCTCGACAACGAAGGCCTTACCGAGATCGTTCAGGCGCTCGGCAAACACGATGCTGGTGCTTGCTTCACCTGGGTCTCTCACTATGTGGAAACGGGTGCCGATATTGCGCAGTTCGTTCAAGAGCTTGCCGAACATATGCGCAATCTCTACCTCATGAGTCTGACCGATGCCGACGTGGAGATCTCCGCGAGTACTTCTGCGCGCGCAGTCATGGAATCCGAGCTTGAGCTGTTCGGCACCGAACGATTGAGTCGTGCGCTTTCGGTATTGGGCGACCTCATGAAAGAGTTGCGCGCCACCACGAATTCGCGTCTCGCGTTCGAGATCGCGCTCACGCGTCTGTTGCGTCCCGAGTCCGATCTCACGCTAGAGTCGCTTTCCGAGCGCATCGAAGAGCTTGAGATGAAGCTGCTCTCAATGTCTTCGCTCGCTTATGCGCAGGGTGCACCAGCAGCACCTGTCGCTGCTGGCGCGATGCAGACGCCGGCTCCTGTGCAGAGCATGCAGCAACCCTCAGCACCTCAACCAGCAGTAGCGCAGTCGCAGCCTGCACCGCAGCAAGCCTACACCCCAGTCCAAGCGCCTACGTCTTCTGCGTCTGTTCTGCGACCGACCCCTGCACCTCAGCCCATGCCCACGCCGCAGCCCGCACCTGCACCGCAACCGGTTCCTTCGCCGCAGCCTACCCCTGCACCGCAACCAACGCCGGCTCAGGCTCAAGCTCAAGCAGCAACGAGCTCGCCGGCAGCGAGCGTGCCTCCTGCTTCCGTCGACCTTACGAACGCGGCAGCTCTTCAGCGCATGTGGCATGCGGTCACCTCAGCACTTCGAAAGTCGAATCCTGCGCGTGGCGTTCTGTTCATGGGTGCGAAGATCGAGGCCGATCCTCAAAACCAGGGTGTGAAGATCGTCTTCTCGCCCGATTCGAGCTTTGCCTATGCTGCAGCTCAGAAAAAAGAGGTGAAGGACGTTCTTGCGCAAAGCTTCATCGAGGTAACGGGCGGCTCGGTGCCATTCCAGCTGCTCATGGCGCAAGGGGGATCTACTCCTTCTGCTGGTTCGAACTATCAAGGTGCCGCGAATCAGACTGCCTCTGCGCCCGCAGCCTATGCGCCGCAAGCGCCTCAGCCTCAAGCTGCTGAGGTCCCTCGAACAGCCCCGCAGGCGCCTCAGAGCGCTCCAGCGTCAATACCGGCTTCGACGCCAACTTCGGCATCAGCATCGGCAGCGACACCAGCGCCCGCGCCTGCGCCAGCACCAGCGCCAGCGCCGACGCCAGCACCAGCGCCAGCAGCAACGCCGACGCCAGCATCAGGGCCCGCTCCGAGCGCGCAACCTGCCGCTGCTCAGCAACCACCTGCCTTCCAAGCTGAACCGGCGGTTTCAGGAATGATGGGGCGCTACGAAGATGAGTCACCGTTCGTGGACCGTGATGCTGATTTCGCACCTGACGTCCCTCAAGCAGCTCTCGTGCAGCAGTCGCCGCAGACCGCTCAACCGGTTCAAGCTTCTCAACCCGCCCAGCCCTCGCAGCAGCCAGCAGCAGCTCAAGAGTCTCGATCCCAGTCGGCAGCGTTCCCGCAGGGGTCGCAGCCGAATGAGGGCGCGCCCGTTGCGCCAGCGCCGAGCGAAACACACCAGGAAGCTGGTCAAAGTGCTCAAGCTGTTCAGCCTGAGAAACCTCGTTCAGAGCCTCAAGCGGGAGAAGGGCTTTCAGAGGCCGACCAAACCAGACAGATCCTCACTGCAGCATTCGGTGAGGATTTGCGGATAACCACTGAAAATTGATAACGTATAATCGAGCAAAACAAGAAACGAGACGAGGAGTTCAACTCTATGGATATGAAACAGATGATGCGCCAAGCTCAGAAGATGCAGAAAGAGCTCAACAAGGCGCAGGAAGAAATCGCCACGATGAGCTTCGAGGCAACCGCAGGTGGCGGCATGGTCACGGCTGTTGCATCGGGCGATATGGCAATCACTTCGCTTACCATCGACCCAGATGCGGTCGATCCTGAAGATGTCGAAATGCTGCAAGACATGGTCGTGGCTGCAGTGAATGAAGCGCTGCGCGGCGTTTCTGAGCTCAGCAACCAGCGTATGAGCGCGGTCACGGGTGGCATGAACATCCCGGGGCTCATGTAACAACTCGTGTACGCTGCTTCTGCAATACAGAACCTGCTCGATGAGCTCGAGCGCCTTCCGGGCATCGGTCCGAAGTCGGCACAACGCATCGCTTACTGGATATTGAACAATCCCAAGGCCGACGCAATGCGGCTTGCCGATGCGATCAAGGAAGTGAAGGACACGGTGCATTTTTGCTCCCAGTGCTTCAACTATGCCCAAGGCGATCTTTGCGAGATCTGTGCATCGCCCAAACGTGATGCCACGTGCATTTGCGTGGTCTCTGAACCGCGCGATATTCCGCCCATCGAGCGCACGGGGACGTTTTCTGGGCACTATCATGTGCTGGGAGGAGCGCTTTCGCCCTTGGAAGGGATCGGCCCCGATGAGCTTCATGTGGCCGAGCTCATGGCGCGTCTTTCGAATCCTGACATTACCGAAGTCATCCTTGCAACCAATCCTAACGTTGAAGGCGAAACAACGGCGAGCTACCTTGCGCGCCTCATCAAGCCGACCGGCGTTACGGTCAGTCGTCTTGCGAGCGGGCTGCCAGTAGGGGGTGACCTTGAATTCGCCGATGAGGTAACGCTTGGTCGCGCCATCGAATCACGCAGGATCTTGTGATTTCGAGGACGTTTCCCCTTGTTTACGAAGCAACAGGCTTGTTCTGCATCTCGAGCAATTTGCTCTTCAGCTCATCTTCAAGACGACGAATCTCAACCTCTGCTTCAGCGCGTTTCTGTCTGCCTTCTTGTTGGATGCGCAAGACATCGTCGAATGTCTGGATGAGCGTTTCGTTAGTGTGCTGAAGCGTTTCGATATCTACGATGCCGCGCTCGGTCTCCTCTGCAATCTGCGTGGTGGAGGATTGCAGCATGTCGGCGTTCTTGCGCAGCAGCTCGTTCGTTGTTTTGTTGACGGCATTTTGCGCCTTGACCGCATCAGCTGCATTAGCGATGCCAAGCGAGAGCACCATCTGGTTCTTCCAGAGCGGAATGGTGTTCACGAGCGTGGTCTGGATCTTCTCGATCATGGCGATCTCGTTGTTCTGTACCATGCGAATCTGCGGAGCGGTTTGCATTGCGATAACGCGCGTTAGTTCGAGATCGGAAAGCTTGCGTTCGAACCGCACGATGCGCTCCTCAAGATCGCGCGCGGCTTGAGCGTCTTCAGGACGGCTCGTCTCTTCTGCTTTTGCAACGAGCGCAGGCAGTTCGGTGTTCTGCACTTCGGCAAGCTTCTTCTTGCCCGCAAGGATATACATCGTGAGCTCTTTGAAGTAGACGATATTCATGTCATACATCTTATCGAGCGTTGCATTGTCTTTCATCAGCCGCATCTGATTGTCTTTAAGGGCCTTCACCACGCGCTCGACGTTCTTCTCTGCTTTGTCGTATTTCACGCGCAGCGCCTGCACCTTGTTCACGCCTCGTTTGAAGAATCCGAAGATGCCCTTTTCGTCTTCGGCGTCGAAATTCTTCAATTCGCCGACCACCTCGGTCAAAAGCGCTCCCACTTCGCCGAGCTCTTGCGTACGCACGCTCTTGAGCGCACTTTCGGAAAAGTCGGCCATCTTCTTTTGTGCGCCAGCGCCATATTGCACGATCATGTTCGAATCGTTCAGATCGATCTGCTGCGAGAAGTTCTCGACCATCTCCTTTTCTTCAGGGCTCAGTGCGCTTTCATCAAGCTCTGCCTTTGGTGCTGGTTCGGTTTCCACGGTCGTTTCTTCGACCAGTTCGATCGCACCGCTCTCATCAAGATTCGGCTCGAGGGTGAGCGAAGGCACGGGCAGATCGTTATCGGGCTTGATCTCGTCGGTCATTTATCTATCCTCCTGGGGTTGTTCGAATGGATTGTCTATGAGCCCTTCTTGGGCAAGCACGGTATGAAGAACGGTTATGTCGGTCGAGACATCCCATGTGATGTCTTTGAATATCGAATCGAGCAGTTTCTCGAAAGCAGTGTTGAGGGTGTCAAGCGTTTCTTCGATCTCCTTCTTCGAACTTTGGATGGCATCGCTCTGGATCGGCTGGCCATCGAGCTCCTCGTAAGCATCGAGCAGCTTGATCGTGAGGGGCAGATAGTAATCCATAAGCTGTTCGAGGTCAGGCAGAACTTCGGGATGCTCTTGAGCACGCTTGAAGATGGTCTGTAGAATCGTTTCGGTCTGTTCGAGCTTTTCGCTCACCACTGGATCGGGGATCTCATCATTGCTCGCTGCGATCTTGGCAAGGTAGGCCTGTCCGCGCTCGAGCATCGCTTGCGCTTCTAGGGAGAGGGGAGTTGCTTTCTTGTTGCCCTCCACGCTTGCGAGCAGCTGTTGTTCCCGGTCGCGCTCAGCTTTCGAGCGGAGTGTCTCGCGGTATTGCTCGTAAGTGGCGTTGGTGACCATGAGCGTGGTCGCCTGGTCATCAAGATGGCCTTCGCGGAACATGCCCTTATCGATCATCTTATGCAGGTCCTTTTCGACCAGGTTGTCGGTTTCACCGGTTTGGGCTGCTAACTCTTTGATCGTGCAGAAGGTACGGGTACCCAGGATGCGGCGATAGGCCTGAAAACGTTTAGCGAAGCCCGCACGTTTCGCGCCGAAAACGCTCATCGCCACACTTCCGCCGCAAAGACAGAGCATGACCGTTGCCCCGATCGCAAAGCCTGCAGAAAAGAGTCCGGCACCCAGGAATGCAAGAAGCGAGAGAACGCCGAACGAGGCTGCCAATACGCCTCCGCCGATAGCCATAGCATATCCTGAGGCTTTGACGCCATTTGCGGGCGCATAGCGGTTTTGCACAGCCATCAGTTCATTGCGCTGCGCATTGAGTGCGTTGAAGTATTCGTTTTGACGCCTGATATGTTCGGCATTTGTTTGCGCGGCGTTTGATTGAGCCTGCGAAAGACCGGTAGCGATGCTTGAGGCTGCTGCGTTGATCGATCGTTCGACAACGCTCTTCACGGATGAAAAATCCTGCGAAGTGATCGCTTCTTGTATGGCGTCTTTTATTTGATCGCCTAAATTCTTGGCCATGAACAAACCTCTGATACTCTAAGCCGCTTTGTCTCATTATAAAGGCATGTTCCTACCGCAGGGGAGGGCAACGCGATCTTTTGTATAAAAATAGGGCACTACCTGGAGTAACGCCCTAAATTGGATATGGTTTCCTGTCCTTTAGCCTTGCATAGCCATAATTATGCTGCGATTATTCTTCTTATGAGCCGTGTTTGTTTTACACGTTATGAGGCAGAACTCAACCTTATCAGATCATTAGACAAGGTTGTCGCGACCTTCGAGTTGCTATGCGTGGCTAAAGTAAAAGTATTTCATCTGCTTCTTTACCTCGAAAAGTAGATCAGATACTTGATGATGCGCTAATTAGCTACGACCAAAAGAGATATCAAGGTTGAAGCATGTTCGATCCTTGAGGTAGCAATCGATCGTCTTCGCAGCCTTTTCAACTCTTGTCGTAACGTACGAATGTCTTCGTCTTGTGAGAAGAACGGTGTATCAGCATCAAAGGTAACGAAGGTAAATCATAGTAACGATCGATCGGATATCCCTCTTCATCGTGATTCTATTTTACCAGTTCAGGGGGTTTAAACGTATGGTCAAGAGCGCATGATTAAGTATTGAATCCGTTTTAAAGTTGCATTATGGAAACTCATGTTGAACGGGGGATATCTCCACCCTTTCAAGGCGTGGTCGATCGATTCGCGAAGCTCACCTGAGTTTTTGAATTAGACTGGGATTGAGTGATCATTTTGTACGCGAACACTAGATAGAAGGGATCTTACATGAGCGGTGTCTATACAACTGATAACAGCTGGATGGAAGAAGTCGATTTTTCTGACGAGGAGCAGCGTTGCAAAGCGCTCGATGCACGTGATGAGGAATCGTTCAATGGGATGCTCGGGATTCGTTTTGCCGAACAGGGTCCCGACAGAACTGTCGCTGAACTCGACATTCATCCCCGTCTCTTCCAGCCGTTCGGGTTCCTCCATGGGGGAGTAACGCTCGCACTCGTCGAGGCAGCTGCTAGTCGCGCGGTAGATATGCGTGCCGACTACGAAAAAGAGCGTCCTTTTGGCGTTCATATCGAGATCGATCACAAGAAGCCGGGCAGGCAAGGAGTGTTGCGCGCGATCGCGACATTCGATCATCAGGAAAAGAACAAGCAGATCTGGAATATCGAAGTACGCGACGAAGACGATGATATCGTCTCTGATGGCATCTTCGTTACCAAGATCGTCTCCCTCGAGCGACTCGCTCAAAAGCAAGCTGAGCGCGAGGGGAAATAAGCGAGGATGCTTGAGCAGACTCGCCCGGGAGGGTGCAAGTGTTTTTCTCAAAATCCTTCCTACTGTGAAGGTTTTGTGCACCGGTAAGCGGTAGTTTTTGCTCGAATAAATTCCCTCTTTTCCTGGGGTTTTATGATTTCGAAAAAAAATTCAACCATTCGCCCAAACTTTCTCAAAATACTTCTTGACGCGCCCCCTACCCGCGAGGATAATACTGCCTTGCGCGACTCACGAGTGGCGCTCGCGA
>CATYMO010000009.1:0-89003 GCA_958409415.1 uncultured Eggerthella sp.
TCAGAAGCAATGCAGGAAGTATTAGCAGAAGGTGCAATGATCGTCTGAACTTGCCGCGCAGCTTTGTCATCCGCAGACTTTTTTGGCAAAAAGATGTCGAACGACCGGGTAGTTTGTCACCTAGTCTGTTCGGAAAAGTTACGGAACGAAAACGGCTTTTCTAAGAACCGGTGAAGCTTCGTTGCGCAGGTCTTTTACTTGAGCTAAAAGCGAGAGAATAGCCCTGGAAATGGTATTGGTCCCTGATTCGGAAGGTGGTGTTCATCATGAGTCCCGACGAAGTAAAAGAAGATCTCGATGCCCTCAAAGCAGAAGAACAAGCTGATGCGGTAGAGGAAAAGGAAGAGAAATTCATGGAAGAAGAGATGAAAGAAGCTGGCATCAAATAGCAAGCACTTCTCTCCGTGCAAACGCACAACACGAAACTTCTCGAGGCGCTCCCTGCGGAGCGCCTTTTTTATGCCATTTGTCCATCTTGCCGTACAAGAAGTACGGTAGGCTTATGGAATGAGCCAGATTCTTTCCTATATAGCGAAGGCAAGTCCCATCCATGCGCTTGATGCGCGGGTGAAGTTGGGGCTACTGCTGCTCTTTTCGATCGCGCTGTTCTGCATGCGCACGTGGATCGGTCTGGGGATCTTTGCGGCGATCCTGTTGGGTGTCATGGTCGCTTCGCGCGTTCCGCTCAAGAATTACGGCCGTGTGCTCTTGCCAGCGCTGGCGATCCTCATCTTCATCTGGGTCTGTAATTCGATCCCCTTCGATGCAGCACGCAGCCTGAATGCGCTCATGTATGTGGTGCGCATCTCGCTCGTTATCGTGGCGAGCTTCGTGATCACTTTCACGACCACTTCCACGCAGTTGACCGATGCGCTCGCATCCATCTTGCGCCCTTTGCGCGCGCTCAAGGTGCCGGTCGATGACATTGCGTTCACGCTCAGTTTGGCGCTGCGGTTCATTCCGCTGCTGTTCGAGCAGCTTGGGCAGATCAAGGTCGCGCAGACTTCACGCGGGGCTCAGTTTGGATCGGGCTCCTTATGGAAGCGTCTGAAGACTTGGATGGTGGTGCTCATTCCGCTCTTCATCGGCTTCTTTCGTCAGGCAGATTCGGTGGCAGAAGCCATGGATGCTCGTTGTTATGGGGCGGGAGAACGCACGAGCCTGAACGCACAAGCGATGCGCGCGGGCGCTTGGGCGTTGCTTGCGGTGGCGCTCATAGCCTGCGTTCTATGCGTGCTGTTCCTCTGAGGCATCTTTGGTAGCAGTGATAGCGGAGCGCTCCTTCTTACGCGTTCTGCAGGAATGCATTCCATCCACAAAATGTTGTGCCTCCTTGTCCAATAAGGCACATGTTACGCTGGTTCGCGTCGCATGAGTGGTATCATGGGTAAAGCTTAAACCACAAGCTCATGCAGGCAAATCAAGGAGGAATTCCATGGGCATCATCGTTGATGTTTACGGTCGTGAGGTTTTGGACTCCCGCGGCAATCCGACAGTAGAAGTTGAAGTCACGCTCGACGACGGTTCGATGGGCCGCGCTGCGGTTCCCTCAGGCGCTTCCACGGGCGCATTCGAAGCGGTCGAGTTGCGCGATGGCGATTCCGAACGCTACCTCGGCAAAGGCACGCTCAAGGCGGTTTCTCATGTGAACGATGAGATCGCTGATGCTCTTATCGGCTTCGAAGCGGACGATCAGCGCGCGATCGATGCAACCATGATCGAGCTCGACGGCACCGAGAATAAGGGGAACTTCGGCGCGAACGCGATCCTGGGCGTTTCGCTTGCAGCTGCAAAGGCTGCCGCTGAATCTGCCGAGCTTCCGCTCTATAAATATGTAGGCGGCGTTAACGCCAACCTGTTGCCTACGCCTATGATGAACATCCTGAATGGCGGTGCTCATGCCGACAACAATGTTGACTTCCAGGAATTCATGATCATGCCGGTAGGCGCACCGACCTTCACCGAAGCGCTTCGCTGGTGCGCGGAGATCTACCATACGCTGAAGAAGGTTCTTCACGATGCAGGCCTGGGTGGCGGCATCGGCGACGAAGGTGGCTTCGCTCCCAACTTCAAGACCAACGAAGAGCCGCTTCAGTACATCGTGAAGGCATGCGAAGCTGCGGGCTATAAGCCAGGTTCCGATATCATGTTCGCGATGGACCCCGCTTCGACCGAGTTCTACAACGCCGATACCTGCAAATACGTGCTGGCTGGCGAAGGCCGCGAGCTCACGAGCGATGAGATGGTCGATTACTGGGAAGCGCTCGTTGAGAAGTACCCCATCATCTCGATCGAAGATGGCATGGCGGAAGAGGACTGGGACGGTTGGCAGAAGCTCACCGCGCGCATCGGCGACAAGGTTCAGCTGGTGGGCGACGATCTGTTCGTTACCAACTCCAAGCGTCTTGCCAAGGGCATCGAGCTGGGCTGCGCGAATGCGATCCTGGTGAAGGTGAACCAGATCGGTTCGCTCACGGAAACCATGGAAGCGATCCAGATGGCAAAGCAGGCAGGCTATGCATGCGTCATGTCGCATCGTTCGGGCGAGACCGAAGATACCACTATCGCCGACTTGGCGGTTGCAACCAACGCTGGCCAGATCAAGACGGGCGCACCGGCGCGTTCCGATCGTGTGGCGAAGTACAACCAGCTCATTCGCATCGAAGAAGAGCTGGCAGATGCAGGCCAGTATGCAGGCATGAAAGCGTTCTATAACATCAAGCATTAATCATGTGCGCATGCCAGCAGTCGTGCTGAACGCAGCCTAGCTGTGGAGCACGCTTGCAAAGACAGTCAAAGGACCAGTGCTTAAAGGGCGCTGGTCCTTTTTGTTGGAGCTCGACCGATGGGCGCAAACTATCCGAAGCTTTCATCGTGCGCGAACTTTTTTCATCCGCAGCCGTTGCCTCTACGGTTCGCTGCGCACGAGCGGGTATACTACAAGAAGAAACGACAAAAGGATCGCTTGTGGACGTATCTTTCAACGGCTTTACCGCCCATTCATTCAAGAACCGTAATGGTGGCTATCAGTATTCGCGCAACATCGAAGCGCAGGAAGATGCCAAGAACGAGGGCTTCAGCGAGGAAGCGCTCGCACGCATTCCCGAAAAGGATCGTCGTTGGTCGTGGGTCGAGGTAAGCCGCAGCGCCATCCAGTACAACGTTTCCGAAACGCGCCGATTGCTCGGGCAGCGTTGCCGCCTCATGGCGGTGGTGAAGGCCGATGCCTATGGGCATGGAGCCAACGAAGTGGCGAAGATCGCAACGGCTGCTGGCGCATCGTATTTGGGCGTGGCAACGGTGGACGAGGGCATCGAGCTGCGCAAAGCGGATTTCCGCGAACCTATTCTGCTTCTGGCGGAGCCGCCCATCGAAAGTGTGCCGCTGCTTTTGCACTATCGCATCATCCCTTCGGTCTACACGTCCGACTTCGCGATCAACTACGCCGAGATCGCCGACGCGCACAACCTGAAAGCACCGTTTCACCTGGCTATCAACACCGGCATGAACCGCATTGGCGTGCGCCACGATCAGGTAGTCGAGTTCATCTCGCAGATCAGCTTCCATCGGGCGCTCGATCTGCAGGGATGCTTCACGCACTTCGCAACCGCCGATGCTGCTGAAACGCTCGATTTTCAGATCCAGATCAACCGTTTCGTCGAGAGCATGCGCGCACTTGAGGCTGCGGGCATCAATCCTGGCATCGTTCACTGCGATAATTCGGCGGCCATCTATCGTTTCCCGAAGACACATTTCGATATGGCGCGCTTAGGCATTTCGCTCTACGGCTATCAGCCAGCGAACGATACGCATCGCATCATCACGCTGCGCCCCGCCATGAGCGTGTTCGCGCGCATCACGAACGTTATGCAGGTTCCGATGAGCGAAGGCGTGAGCTATGGCATGAACTATCGCAGCCCTGGCAGTGTGAAGATCTGCACGGTGCCCCTTGGATATGCCGATGGCCTCATCCGCCTGCTTTCTGGCCAGATCAAGTTTGCCTACAAAGATCGCGCCGTGGCGCAGGTGGGCAACATCTGCATGGATCAGTGCATGTTCGAGGTCGACATCCGTTCGCGTGTGGGTCAGCAAACGCTCGACCCGCAGATCGGCGATGTGGTGCAGATCGCGGGACCGAACGCACATGTCGATACTTCGATCGATACGATGGCGCGCAAGGCGGGAACGATCCAGCACGAAGTAACGATCGGGCTTGCCCATCGCATGCCGCGCTACTACGTGTAAGCGCACAAGAAGCGGCAGAGGGGCAACGCGCCTGTTTCGTTTTGCGCCTTTGCCCCGCGTCGAGTTCTTGCCTCTTTCAAGGAGCCAATTATGAATGATGAAAAAGACCTGGTGTCTAAGCATTTGCAATACGCACAACCGCAGCCTGCGTCTGTGCGCAAGGCTGCGCCGATCGCGCCTGCCGAAACGCTCGATGAGCTGCACGCTCTGGTGGAGGGGTGTACCAAGTGCGATCTGTGCGAAACGCGCACGAAGATCGTGTTCGGCTCCGGCAATCCGCACGCACGTATTCTCGTGATTGGCGAGGCGCCCGGAAAGAACGAAGATTTGCAGGGTGAGCCGTTCGTGGGCGCGGCGGGGAAGTTCCTGAACGAACTGCTCGAGGACGCTGGTCTTAAGCGCGAGGATATCTTCATCGCGAACGTGCTCAAGTGCAGGCCGCCCGCAAACCGCAATCCTCAACCGCACGAGATCGAGGCGTGCGCTCCGTATCTGCGTGCGCAGACCAAGATCATCAACCCCGATGTTATCGTCACGCTTGGCAATTTCGCCACGCAATTCATCCTGCGTACGACGGTAGGCATCACGCGCTTGCGCGGCACTGTCCAGCAGGCAGGGCGCTTTCTGGTGCTGCCCACGTTCCATCCTGCGGCTGCGATCTATGATCGTTCTAAGCGAGATGTGCTGATATCCGATTTTAAACAGGTGGGACAGATCGTGCGTGATAGAATGGCAGCGAGAAGTAAGGAACAAGAATCTTCAGCCGAATAGTTGGCTCGAATCAAAGTAATTAAGGAGACTATCATGGTAGAAAAATCCGATGTAGCTGCAGTGCTCGAACTTATCCGCCCCTCTCTTCAGGCCGATGGCGGCGATGTTGCGCTCGTCGATGTGAGCGACGATGGCGTGGTCACCGTTGAGCTGCAGGGCGCTTGCAAGGGTTGCCCCATGTCTCAGATGACCTTGGCAAACGGTGTTGAGCGCATCCTGAAGGAGCGCATTCCGGGCGTTACTAAGGTTGTGCCGGCACAGTAGCAGTAGCAAACGTGCGCACTGAAGCGCCGCCCTGTTGCGGCGCTTTTTCATCTTGTGAAAGGTTTGTCCTATGGCATTTTGTTGGGAAACACGCGGCTGCGACGAAGAGATGATGTCGCGCTGCCCGCACAATACACCTGGTGAACGCTGTCCGGCCGACTGTCATTTTGCTGCTTGCCATCGTCCCACTCATCACGTGACCATGGATCCAGCGCTCATATTCCGCGTCGATCTCGACCGCGAACACTGCATGAAGGACATCTGCCAATTCTGCGAGTTCTTCCTTACGAACGCGCCCGTGCTGGAAAGTGAAACAGCCAAGTAGCGGTTCGGCATCAATCGGAAACTGACCTCTTGAATCGAGCGGAGTTCTTCGATAATGAAGGCACGCTCGATTGACAGATACAACACCTGGTACGTAGCGCGTAAGAGGAGGTCAGCCATGGATGATGTTCTAGTCAAATGCCCGAATTGCGGCATCAAGGATCTCGATCTGCGTGCGTATACGTCCATGATGGTCTTGAGCAATACGCAGGCACTCTTTACGGTATATTGCAATCACTGCAACCAGACCGTATCCACGGTGGCGAACATCCCTCCCGTGCTCTATCCCGATGTGTATCAGGCAGCTGCCGAAGTGGACGCCGGCATGGGACGCAAGGTCGAATAGCACCTTGGCGCTCTGAGTGCGTGCTCACCCTTGAGTTCAGGCCATGATGGCCGCAAGGATCGCCTTCATGGCTCCATTTAGTCGGTGACCTTGGGAGCGTTCGGTTCAATGCTTATAATGGGAGCATGCTCAACGATCTCTATCAAACACTTGACCCCATAGCTTTTTCGATCGGCCCGTTTTCGGCGCGCTGGTACGGCATTGCCTATGCGCTTGGCTTTTTGCTGGCGGCCGTGGTCATCTATTTCGTGGGCAAGCGTTGGAAGATGCGCTTCGATTTCGAGAACATCTGCGTGGTCATCATTTGCGCAATGGTGGGCGTGATCATCGGCGGGCGCTTGGGTTATGTGCTCGTTTACAATGGTCCCTTCTATGCGGCGCACCCGCTCGAGGTGCTGAACTTTGCGAATGGTGGCATGAGCTTCCATGGCGGGTTAGTAGGCGCGCTGCTCGCTGGCATCGTGGCGGCGAAGATCATCAAGATGCCCTATCTTTCTTTGCTCGATGTGGCCATCATCGGTGTGCCGATCGGGTTGTTCTTCGGCCGTTGCGCGAACTTCGTCAATGGTGAGCTTTGGGGTGCGCCGACCGATCTGCCTTGGGGCGTGGTGTTCGGCGGCTCGGCAGGAATGGTGCCGCGTCATCCGAGTCAGCTCTACGAGGCACTGCTCGAAGGAGCGGTGCTCTTCGCTATCCTGTTCGCGATGTCGTTCAAGAAGCCGCCCTTTCCGTGCGGAACTTACATCGGCACCTTTTTGGTGGGCTATGGCATCTTCCGCTTCCTGGTCGAGTTCATTCGCCAGCCTGATGCGCAGATCGGCTACCTGCTTGGAGATTGGTTTACGATGGGGCAACTTCTTTCGATTCCGCTCATTGTGGCGGGGGCGATTGTGCTTATATATGCCTGTGTAACGAAGCGGCCGCAAGAAGGGCCGTATTCATTAGTGAATGAGGAGGAATAACATGAAACTTCAGTTCTTCAAATGTGAACATTGCGGCAATATCGCGGTGAAGCTTTTTGACGAAGGTCCAGCGCTGTTCTGCTGCGGCGAGAAGATGAGCGAATTGGTGCCCGATAGTGTCGAGGCTTCTCACGAGAAGCACATTCCCGTTATCGATTTCGTTGATGGCGTGGTGCGCGTGAAGGTCGGCGAAGAGCCGCATCCTATGATCGATACGCACTGGATCACCATGATCGTGCTCGAGACGAACCGTGGCTTCCAGTACGCGAAGCTGAATCCTGGCGATGCGCCCGAGGCTGAATTCGCGCTCGCTCCTGGTGAGAACCCCATCGCGGCGTACGATTACTGCAACATCCATGGCCTGTGGGTCAAGGAGGTCTAGCCTGAAGCAGTGCTAGGCTAGAGCGTAGGCTGCTCGGGCGGTCGTCGTTCAAGTTCAAGAATGCAGCATGGAAAGCCGATCGTCTGATCGGCTTTCTTGCTTTGAGCGAATGATTCGCTACCTCAAAAACGAGCGAGGCATTACGTATGGTGAAGAATTTCTATAAGATAGATATATGACAAAACGAAAGAAACAATCTGATGTGAAGTGTGCGCGGCAAGAGGCTCGGCCGGTTGAGCTTCCGCGTACTGACGAGCAGCTGAGCGTAGCGATCGTTGGCGGGGGTGCTTCGGGTATCGCGGCGGCGTGCGTTGTTGCGGCTTGTGCGCGCGCGGCGCAGGTGGACGTGCGCGTCGTTCTTATAGAAAAAGGCAGGCGCATGGGGTCGTCTATCTTGCGGAGCGGCAATGGACGCTGCAATTTCTCGCATGAGGATATGCGTCCCGTTCTGTTCAATCAACCTGCGTTCGTCGAGCAGGTCTTTGATGCGCTCGAGGTGGCGTTCGCTGATTCCCCATTAAAGACCTCGGGTGCTCCCGTGCGTAGCGCCTACGAGAATGCCGTTCTGCAATGGTTCACCTCACTCGGTCTTGTTTGGCGAGAAGCGCCGCTTTCGGGTGGAGCGCTCTATCCGTTCTCGAACAAGGCCGCCTCGGTGCTCGAGGTGCTTGAAGCCGAGCTCGATCGTTGTGCCGTTGAGCGCTATTGCGGCGTTACGGTCGCGCAGATCGCACAACAAGAGAATCGTTTTGCGCTCGAAGTGCAGTGCACCGAAGCGGGCTCGCAAGGGAAGGGGAGCGCCGTTTCTGCGCATGCAGGCGGCATCGCTGCTACGGATGCAGAAGGCGCAGCTTCGGGCGATCGAGGAACCTTCCTTGCCGATGCCGTTGTCTATGCTGCGGGCGGAGGTGCTTCCTCCCTTCACGAACAGGGCGTTCTCGCAGGCATCGAGCGCATTTCGTGCCGGCCTGTCTTGGGACCGCTTGCTACCTCAACAGAGCTACTTTCTAGTCTTGATGGAATTCGTGCGCGTGTTCGTTTGGGTTGCGATGCGAAAGGATTCTCCGAAGAAGGCGAGCTGCTGTTCCGCTCGTATGGCATTTCCGGCATCGTGGTGTTCAATGCTTCGCGGTTCGTGGAAGCAGGCGATGTTGTCTCGCTCGATTTCGTTCCTGAGCGCCCGCTTGCTCGTTTGACCGATCTGCTGCAGGCGCGTGCTGCCTTTTTGGAACGGCGCAACGGATCTGTTCCGACGGCTCTCGATCTATTGCGCGGGTTCTTCGTTCCCGAAGTGGCGCACGCGATCGTGCGCTCTGCGATAGCGAATTGCGGAGGTACTGTGGGCGACCGAGCGATGGCAGCAGGGATCGAGGCCGCATGCCCCCTTGATGAAACGATGATCGCAGTGATCGCAAAAACGATCAAGTCGTTCGAGCTTGAGGTCAAGGGCATCGGTGACGCAGGCCAGTGTCAGGTGCAGCGTGGTGGATTCTGCTCAGGTAGCGTGGATGCCAAGACCATGGAAGCATCTGCTGTTTCGGGCTTGTATCTTTGTGGCGAAGCGCTCGATGTCGATGCTCCTTGTGGGGGGTATAACCTTCATTGGGCGTGGTCAAGCGGTCTTTTGGCGGGGCTTTCGATCGCGCGCGACCTGAATCTTCTGAAGCGGAAGACGCCGCCCGTTCCCTTTGAAAGCGCCGATGCGCGAAGAAAAGATGGTTCCTGCGCGACCGATCCGGCCTGGCGCATCGCTGCATCAGCCTTGGAGCGTGAGTTGGCATGATCGATGTTTCAGGTTTGAAGCTTTCGCTTGATGCGGGCTTGCCCGATGGCCAGGCGCTTGCACTTCGAGAGACCGCTCGGCAGCTCGGCGTGAAGCCAAGAGCGATCGAGGGCGCCCAATTGCTGAAGCGCAGTGTTGATGCGCGCAAGAAAGTGAATGTGCATTTTACCGCGAGCTATCGGTTGGAGCTGTCTTCCGAGTGCGAAGAGCGTTTGCTTGCGCGAGCCGAACAAAAGGATGCGAAGCTGAAAGGCTTGCAGATCAAGCCAGCCACCCCCTATGTGCCGCTTAAAATTCCTCAGCTTGGCGCGCCCGACCTGCCGCCCGTGGTAGTAGGCGCAGGACCTGCTGGGCTCTTCGCTGCTTGGTATCTTGCGAAGAGCGGGCTCAAACCGCTTCTCGTTGAGCAGGGCGCACCGGTGGAGGAGCGCACGCACGATGTGGAGACCTTCTTTCGAACGGGAGAGCTCAACCCCTGGTCGAACATACAGTTTGGTGAAGGTGGTGCGGGCACGTTTTCCGACGGCAAGCTCACGACCAATCTCAAGAATCGCTATACGGCACACGTGCTGCACTGGTTTGTTGATGCTGGTGCTCCCGAGAGCATCCTATGGCAAGCGCATCCTCACGTGGGAAGCGATAATCTTGCGCGCATCGTATCCGCCATTCGCGAAGACATCATCCGCCTTGGCGGCGAAGTGCGTTTTCACACGAAGCTTGTTGAGATGAAGCTCGAAGACGGCCAGCTCACTTCGATCATGCTGCGCAATACTCAAACCGGCGAAGAGATGCTTCAGCCTTGCACTGCGCTTGTTTTGGCATGCGGTCATTCGGCGCGCGACACGTTCGAGCTCGTTCGCGATGCGGGCTTCGCCATGGAACAAAAGCCCTTCTCGATGGGGGTGCGCATCGAGCATCCTCAAGCGCTCATCAACGAAGCGCAGTGGGGAAGCGCGGCAACGCACCCGGCGCTCGGCGCGGCCGAATACAAGCTGGCCATCCATCTTCCGAGCGGACGCAGCGTGTACAGCTTCTGCATGTGCCCTGGTGGAGAGGTGGTTGCCGCAGCTAGCGAGACGGGTGGCATCGTTACCAACGGCATGAGCAATTACGCGCGCGATGGCAAGAATGCGAACGCGGCGCTTTTGGTGAATGTGGATCCAGCTGATCTTGCGAGCAATGATGTGCTTGCCGGGGTCGAATTGCAGCGCGCAGTAGAGCAGCGCGCATATCGTGTTGCGCAGGAGCAGGGGGGAGCGCCCTATCAGGCGCCGGCGCAAACGGTCGGGGCGTTTCTTGGCAAAGAGCACGCTTTTGGTGGTGATACGGTGCGCTGCGATCCAACTTACGAACGCGGCGTGGTCGAAGCGCCGCTCGATACGGTGCTGCCCGATTTCATCACGAAGGCTCTGCGCGAAGCATTGCCGCTCATGGGCAAGAAGATCCGTGGCTTCGACAACCCAGGCGCGCTCCTTACTGCGCCCGAGACACGTTCCTCTTCACCGGTGCGCATCTGCCGCGACGAATCGCTTCAGGCTTATCGCGCGTGTTCGGGGGCGAAGGAAGTAAGTTCCGCGTCGAGGATCTATCCGTGCGGAGAAGGTCCAGGGTTTGCGGGTGGCATCATGTCGGCCGCAATCGATGGCATCAAGGTGGCAGAGGAAGTTGCGCGTTCATATGAGGAAGCACCAGCGGCAGTGAAGGGCGCTTCAATAGTGGCGCAGGCTGTTTCACCAGCGTCTTTGCCTGTTCCGATCACTGAGGCAGTAGCTGCACTTCGAGCGGGCAAGCCGGTAATCTTTCCGACCGACACGGTGTTAGGACTCGGTGTTGCCGTGAATTATGCACCTTCGCCTGCAGAACTCTACCAACTCAAGCAGCGAACGGACGATAAGCCCATCGCCTGGCTGGTGGGAAGCATCGACGATCTTGCACGCTATGGGAAGAATGTTTCCGCCGAGGCTCTTGAGCTTGCGCGCGCGCATTGGCCTGGGGCGCTCACGCTCATCGTTGAAGCCTCCGATGAAGTGCCGCCAGCGTACCGAAGCGCCGCCGGCACGATCGCACTGCGCGTGCCCAACGACGCAATCGCACGCACGCTCATCGAGCAAGTTGGCCCGCTTGCCACCACGTCGGCGAACATCTCGGGGGAACCCGCACCAACGCGCACTGAAGAGCTTTCACCTGCGCTCACCGCGCGTGTTGCTACGGTTGCGGGTGAGGCCTTGGACGGTCACGCCTCCGCGGTGGTGGACTGCACGCAAACGCCTGTGCGCGTCGTTCGCCAAGGAGCGATCGCGCTCGATTTGTTCACCAACGATTCACCCGCTAACGATTCAGAAACCGTTACGAGAACATGATCGGTTCTGCGTTCGCGGTCACTACTATGAAAGAACATCTTTGAGCCTCTTGGAGGCGGCAATAGGAGGAAGGCAGGAATCGTATGACTTCAGAAGTGCAAATCGAACGTATCGAGCATTTCATCGGCTCAAGTGATGGAACATCGCAGTTACGCGTTCTGCTCTGGATCCCCTACCTTCCCGAAAACGAACTCAAGGGCATCGTTCAGATCGTGCATGGCATGGAAGAGCACATCAATCGCTACGATGAATTCGCTCGTTTCCTTGCGTGCAATGGCTTCGTGGTAGGCGCGCATGATCACGTGGGGCACGGCAAGAGCGTTTCCGACGCGCGCGACTTGGGTCACATCACGCTCGATCAGGGAGATGCGGTGCTCGTCAACGATGTCGACCGTGTTCGTCGGGCGCTGTTCGAGCAGTTCAGCGATCTGCCGTATTTCATCTTCGGGCATTCCATGGGAAGCTTCGTCACACGTGTCTATTTGAGCGAACATGCCAAAGGCGTGCAGGGTGCGATCATATGCGGCACTGGTAACCAGCCTGCGCTGCTCGCACGAAGTGGGAATCTGCTTGCGCATACGATCGGCACGGTGATGGGGGAGCGCTACAAGTCGAAGGTGCTCGATTCGATGGGCGCCGGTGGTTTTGCGCGCGCGATCGAGAATCCCCGTACGCCGCTCGATTGGATCTCGGTCGATCCCGCGGTGGTTGATGCCTATATCGATGACCCGCTCTGTGGGGTCATGTTCACCGTGGGTGGGTATGCAGCGCTCACTGGGGTGGTCGCACAGGCGGTCGACCCACGCGTGGCGGCACGCATCCCCAAAGATCTGCCATTGCTGTTCATCGCGGGCGCCGAAGACCCGGTGGGTGAGAACGGCAAAGCGGTCGTTCGCGCGGTCGAGTTGTATCGAGACGCGGGTGTAAAGGATGTTTCGCTCATCCTCTATCCGGGCATGCGCCATGAGATTCTGAATGAGCCTGGCAAGCAGACTGTCTATGCAGATGTGCTCGCGTGGCTCTGCGAGCATGCGCAAGAAGGAAACTAGCCGATGAGCGCCCAAGGTACGCGCCAGACAGCGCAAGCACCGGAGACCCTCTTCGATCAGGCGAGCAATTCACAGGATTCCTATGTGATCGCACTCGACCAAGGAACTACTTCATCGCGAGCGGTGCTGGTGGATCGCAGCGGAGCCATTCGCGCGATCGCGCAAAGCCCCTTCCCGCAGATATTTCCTCGTCCGGGCTGGGTGGAACATGATCCCAAAGACATCCTTTCGAGCCAGCTCAAAGTGCTCACCGAGCTGCTCGTTTCGCAGGGGTTGAGCCCCGAGGATATCGATAGCATCGGCATCACCAATCAGCGCGAGACGACCATCATCTGGAATCGCCATACGGGTGAGCCGGTCCACAACGCGATCGTGTGGCAGTGTCGCAGAACAGCGGAAGCGATCGATGAGCTGAAGCAAGACGAGACCATCGTGGAAGAGATCCGTTCGCGCACGGGCCTTATTCCCGACGCCTATTTTTCGGCGAGCAAGATCGCTTGGATCTTGGATAACGTCGAAGGCGCGCGCGAGGCGGCGCAAGCGGGCGACCTGCTGTTCGGCACTGTGGATACGTGGCTCATCTGGAATCTCACCCAAGGGCGCGTGCATGCGACCGACTACACGAACGCCAGCCGCACGATGCTCTTCAACATCAACACGGGCGAATGGGACGGGTGGTTGTGCGAACTGTTTTCGATCCCGCCAGCTATGCTTCCCGAAGTGCGGCCTTCTTCGGGCAATTTCGGGCGAACGAGCAACGACATCCTACCAGGCGGCATCCCACTTATGGGGGTTGCGGGCGATCAGCAGGCGGCGCTCTTCGGTCAGTGCTGCTTTGCGCCGGGGGAAGCGAAATCGACCTTCGGCACCGGATGCTTCATGCTCATGAATATCGGCACGGAGCCGGCGCTCTCGCACCATGGGCTGCTCACGACCATCGCGGCCTCGGCTTCGGGCGCGGATGGGCTCGAGTATGCGCTCGAAGGTAGTGTGTTCATGGGTGGCGCGCTCATCCAGTGGCTTGAGGAAGGCTTGGGCCTTATCGATGATCCCGCAAGCACCTCGGCGCTCGCGCAAAGCGTGCCGGATTCTCACGGTGTCTATGTGGTGCCTGCCTTCACAGGCCTTGGCGCTCCATATTGGGACGCGGACGCGCGGGGAGCGATCTTCGGCCTCACGCGCGGTGTTGAACGGGCGCATCTGGTGCGCGCCTGCCTTGAGGCGCAGGGCTATCAGGTCTACGATGTGCTGCGCGCCATGGAACTCGACACGGGAATCAAGCTGGGCCAGCTGCACGTTGACGGCGGCGTGAGCCAGAACGATTTCCTCATGCAGTTCTGTGCCGACATCCTCGCAACGCCGCTCGCACGTCCCGCGATCGTTGAGAGCACGGCTTTGGGCGCGGCATTCCTGGCGGGGCTTTCGAGCGGGTTTTGGCGCGACAAGGAGGAATTGCGCCTGCTTCGCCAAGGTGCGTTCGTCTTCCAACCCAAACTTACTGCAGCCGAGCGGGAAGAGTTGCTCGCAGGCTGGAATGATTGCGTTTGTCGTACGAAGTCCGATTCGCCTTACGTATAATGAGAGCAATGCTTTTTCGAGCATTCATTTGCCGTCTTGCGCCGCTATCGTGGCGGCGCTCATAACCAGGAAGAAGGAAGGTCATGATCATCTCGCTCGGTTCCGATCATGCAGGGTTCGAACAGAAGGCTGCGCTGGCTGCGTTCCTTGTCGATGAAGGTCATGATGTGATCGATCGTGGGCCAGAGAACGATGATCGCGTTGACTATCCCGATTATGCGCTTTGTGTTGCGCGCGATGTTGCTGAAGGGGCAGCCGACTACGGCATCCTCGTTTGCGGAACGGGTATCGGCATGGCTATGGCAGCCGATAAAGTGCCAGGGATTCGTGCGGCAAATATCGTGAACGCTGAATTCGCTGCGCTTTGTCGTGAACATAACGATGCCAACGTTCTCACGCTCTCTGGACGTTTCGTGAGCCTGGAGGATAACAAGGAGATCGTGCGCGTGTTCCTCTCGACTGCGTTCGGCGGCGGACGTCATGCGCAGCGCGTGGAAAAGATCATGGCGCTCGATGAGCTTTAAGGCTTAGCGCGAAAGAAAGGCGAAACTCGATGAAACGAACCATCTCATCAGCAAAGACGCTTCAGGGCAAGTCGCGCGTTCTCGCGTGTGCAGTCGCGGTTGCAGTGTGCGCGCTCATGGCGTGCATGGTG
The DNA here is from genome assembly GCA_958409415.1 of uncultured Eggerthella sp. Taxonomy (GTDB): domain Bacteria; phylum Actinomycetota; class Coriobacteriia; order Coriobacteriales; family Eggerthellaceae; genus Anaerotardibacter. The sequence continues at coordinate 14,720 of CATYMO010000009.1, forward strand.
TTCGCGCTTTCTGGCTGCAAGCCTCCTCAAGGTCAGCTTGCCGCTAATGCCGCACTGGCTGAAATGAGCGCGATCCAACAGAAGAACCCGGAATCGATCAGCTATCTGCCTGAGGTCTCGCAGGCCAAAGAGCTTGAACAGATCGGCATCTCGCAGGAAGAATTCTTCGACTGGTGGCTTGATGGCTTCACTTCCAGCTTGGGCGATGTTGAGATGAACGGCGAAGAGAACGATGCGAAGATCTTCGCATCTATTACCTGCAGGCAACTCGAGCCCATCATCAAGCAATGGTCGAATGAGTATGTTGCTTGGCTGCTCGAGAACAAAGCCGCGATCGAGGCAGGCACAACGGAAGATCCGCTGGAATACGGCAGGAATCTGCTGAAGAGCATCTTCGAGAACACTGAGCCAACGCTTTGCCAGACCGAGATCCATCTTCACAAGTACGATGACGATTGGAGCGTGGTGGGCGATCAAGATAACGGCGTGTACCGCGATGCGCTGTTGGGTTCGGTCGACAACCTTTCCGGTTACTATAGTGCGCCGATCGCAGAGCTTACCGCGCTGCATGTTGCTCTGCCCGCGGATGGAGCAGAGGCACAAGAACAGGTGCAAACTGAAGGCGAAAACGACAGTTCAGGCGAATAACAGACCAAGCAGTTTACTACGAGAGTAATCCGGGCGCAGTGAGCGCACCATCGTGAAGCAGCAGCGCTTCACCCACGAAAGGAGAAAGGCATGGCACAACCGATCCTTGCCGCACAAGACCCGCAAGTCGCAACCGCGATCGATCAAGAGCTCGAGCGTCAGCGTTCGTGCATCGAGCTGATCGCTTCGGAGAACTTCACGTCTCCTGCGGTCATGGAAGCGGTGGGCAGCGTGCTCACCAATAAGTATGCCGAAGGTTATCCAGGAAAGCGCTATTACGGTGGCTGCGAGAAGGTCGATATCGTCGAGGATCTGGCGCGCGATCGCGCGAAAGAGCTGTTCAAGTGTGGGTTCGCCAACGTTCAGCCCCACAGCGGTGCGAATGCGAATCTGGCTGCGTATGCGGCAACGGTCGAGCTGGGCGATACCATCCTTGGCCTTTCGCTCGACCATGGTGGGCACCTTACCCACGGTTCGCCGGTGAACTTCTCGGGCAAAGATTACAAGTTCGTCGCCTATGGCGTGCACCCCGAGACCGAGCGCATCGACTACGACGAAATGGAACGTCTCGCGAAGGAATATAAGCCGAAGCTGATCGTGGGAGGCGCTTCAGCCTATCCGCGCGTGATCGATTTCGAGCGCATGGCAGAGATCGCTCATGAAGTGGGTGCCTATCTCATGATCGACATGGCGCATATCGCTGGTCTCGTTGCCACGGGTGCGCATCCGAGCCCCGTGCCCTATGCTGATATCGTAACGTCCACGAGCCACAAGACCCTGCGTGGTCCGCGTGGTGGATTCATCCTCACCAACAACGAAGAGCTCGCTACCAAGATCGACAAGGCGGTGTTCCCTGGTTCGCAGGGCGGCCCGCTCATGCACGTGATCGCGGGCAAGGCGGTCGCGTTCCAAGAGGCACTGCAGCCGCAGTACGCTACCTATATCGAGAACGTGGTGAAGAATGCAGCAGCACTTGGCAAGGGCATGGCTGATGGGGGATTGCGCCTCGTTTCAGGCGGCACCGACAACCACCTTTGCTTGGTCGATCTGAACCCCGCGAACATCACGGGCAAGGATGCTGAGAAGCTGCTCGAGCGTGTCGGCCTTACCGTGAACAAGAACACGATCCCGAACGAAACGCGCTCGCCCTTCGTTACGAGCGGCATTCGCGTCGGTTCGGCTGCGGGCACCACACGCGGCTTCGATGCCGAAGAGTTCTACACCATCGGCGAACTGATCGCTGCTACGGTGTTCAACGCTGAAGACGACACGAAGCTCGCGGAGATCTCGACGAAGATCGAAGAGTTGATCGCGAAGCATCCGCTCTATCCGAGCTTGTAATTAGACAGGTTGGGCGCAGGGGTCTTCCCCTTCTGCTCGACGCGCAGTTCCGCACGAGGAGTTTTCTCGTTTAAACTCTTTGAAACGAGAAAACGACGAGCTCAGGACTGTTTGAGCATCGAGTAGAAGGGGTGGGGCCCTGCGCTATGTAATATCCTAAGCAAGGGGTTCCTTCCTTATCGGGGATCGATAGATGATTTGAGGTGCGGTCATGGAGCCGATGGTGAACATACAAGAACAGTTTGGTGATCGCCTGGTCGTGATCGATCATCCGCTCGTTGAGCACAAGCTCTCTGTCCTGCGCGACAAGAATACGCCAAGCAACATCTTCCGCGAAGCACTGCGCGAGATCGCCCTTTTGGAAGTCTATGAGGCAACGCGTACGCTCGCTACCTCGCCGATCGACATCGAGACGCCCATTGCTTGCGCGCACTGCCAAACCATCAAGGGTAAAGAGCCGGTCATCATCCCCATCTTGCGCGCTGGTCTTGCGATGCAAGAAGCGTTCATGGATCTCATTCCCACGGCGCAGATCGCACATCTCGGGATGAAGCGCGATGAAGCGACCCACGAACCCTATCTGTATTATGCGAACATCCCCGCTTCGGTCGCCGAGCGCCCCGTCCTTCTTGTTGACCCTATGCTCGCTACGGGCGGTTCGCTCGTTGCTGCCATTCAAGCAGTGCGTGAGCGCGGAGCGAAGGATGTCACGTGTGTGGTCATCGTGGCTGCTCCTGAAGGGATAGCGCGAGCATTCGAGTTCGATCCCGCTATCCGCATCATCACAGCAGCGCTCGATGAAGGAATGAATGAGGATGCCTACATCGTCCCCGGATTAGGCGATGCGGGAGATCGCATCTTCAACGCGCTCAACGCTTAAGCTCGCTGCTCGCGCGCAGCTTCCACAAATCTTATATATAGTTCAGGAAAAAAGTGCACGGCTTCGCTCGTTTGGACCACAGCGCTTGCGTGCTTGTTTATACTTGAAGCAAGGTAACGACAAAGGAGCATCTATGGAAGAGACGACAAACACACAACAAGCACCAGATGCGTTCGTTGACACGCGTCCTTCCTGGGATGAGTACTTCATGAAGCTTGCCGAAGAGGTGGCAACGCGCACTACGTGCTTGCGCCGTGCGGTAGGGGCGGTCGTCGTGAAGGATCGCCGTATCCTTGCCACGGGTTATAACGGAGTGCCCACCGGCCTTCGCCATTGCGCCGAAACGGGATGCCTGCGCCAACAACTCGGCGTGCCTTCGGGGCAGCGCCACGAGATCTGCCGCGGACTTCATGCCGAACAAAATGCGCTCCTGCAGGCTGCGCGCTATGGTATCAACATCGAAGGTTCTTCGATCTACATAAACACGCAACCGTGCGTCGTGTGCGCCAAAATGCTCATCAATGCGGGCATCAAAGAGATCGTTTACAAGAACCCTTATCCCGACGAGCTTGCCATGGAGCTCCTTGAAGAATCGGGCATCACGCTGCGCGTATTCGACCCAGAATAATCTGAACGCATTCATTTCACCACTTACCCCAGAATCGAGCATCTTATCGGAACTCATAACTGTGCCGTTTAGGGTTGGTTTATGCTTCAAAAGGCTGAGAAGTGTGTAGTTTCTGCAGATTTGAAAGTTGGTCTGATGGCAGCAGCAATCGCATTAGGAATCCTCGCCGGTATCGCCGGTTTCATTCCGCTTTTCATTGCGCTTCGTCTTTCCCGCAAATCTACCTCTACCTCCCCTTTGAGCGCTGGTCTCTACGGTTTGGGCGGATTCTTCGTCTCGCTCATCGTAGTGGCGGTCGCACTCATCATCTGTGCGGTTGTTGCACGCGAAATGGTCCTTCCGTTCGCGGTCGCCGAGATCCTAACGCTCGTGGTGGTCACTTCGATCTATGTCGTGTACAAAAACGTGCTGGCTAAAAAGCGCGTTAAGAAATAAGTACGGAAAGGTAAGGAATCTCAATGGGTGAAGCATTGGAGAAATTCGTCGCGGAGGCGCAAGGCTTATATGCCAACTTCGAATCGACGACGCTCTTTTCCATTGGCGGATGGAACATTTCGCAGTACACGCTGTATATGTTCATCGCTCTCGCATTGGTGCTGCTGGCAGTGCTCATCGGCGCACGTAAGCTGGAGTTCATTCCGCACAAGAAGTTCACGGCTATTCTCGAATATGGCTACGACTTCATCTCCAACAGCGTTGGTGCAGATGTTATCGGCGAAGGCTACAAGAAGCACATTCCCTTCCTGGCCACGTTGTTCTTCTTCATCTTGTTCGCTAATGTGATCGGCCTTATCCCCGGTGCGAAAGCCGCAACGGGTACCATCTCCATCACGTGGGCGCTCGCACTTGTTTCTTTCGTTTACTTCAACTTCTACGGATTCAAGCAGCTCGGTTTCTTCAAGTACATGAAGAGCTTCGCTCCGCATGGCGTTCCTGGTCCCATGATCCCGGTCATCTGGTTCTTAGAGTTCGTTTCGATGGTCATTCGCGTTCTTACGTTGGCCGTCCGTCTTTATGGCAATATGCTGGCAGGTCATATGATCCTTGCCGTTTTCTCACTGGCAACCACCATCTTCCTGCAAACCGCTATCTTCAGCATGGATCTGGTCGTTGGTATTCCGGCTATTGCCTGGTTCTTCCTGCTCTTCTTCATGTATGCGCTCGAGACGCTGGTTGCGTTCTTGCAGGCATACGTTTTCACGATCCTGTCGTCGTCCTACATAGGTATGGCCATCCATCCTCACTAGGCCGCAAGGCAGCCGCGCTTTGGGGGTCATGCAATCCTCGCCCGTTGAACTTGGTTCTAAAGCACGCGCTAGGCTAACGGGTGAAACGATCTTGGTAGTTCAGCTGGTACGAAAAAGATTTTTCAGCTGGGTTAATTAGACATGAATGAAGAAATAGGTCTTCATTCAAAAAAGGAGGTAATCGTGGAATTGACTATTGTGCTCGCAGCACTCAAGGTTGTAGGCTATGGCCTTGCAGCTATCGGTCCTGGTATCGGTATTGGCATCGCTACCTACGGTTTGTGCGTCTCTGCAGCTCGTCAGCCTGAAATGAAGGGTCAGCTCATGGGCTACTTCTTCATCGGTGCTGCTATGTCTGAGGCATTGGCACTGCTCGGCTTGGTTCTCTTCTTCATCGGTTAGAAGTACCTTAGCGGTTACGTAATTTCCGATAGAAAAGAAGGAGGCAAGCGAATTGAAAGCAACTGTAAGCAAATATGTACACTACCTGGCGATCGGCGTTGTCGCATTGCTTGGTGTGGCTGCATTTTGCCCCCTGCCTGCATTCGCTGCTGAAGAAGGACAAGGAATCGGCGCGATTCTTCCGCACATGGATGAATTCATCCCGATGCTCGTCGCCTTCATCATCTTGTGGATCATCCTCGCCAAGTTCGGCTGGCCGCTGTTCGACGGCATGCTGAAGAAGCGCGAAGACACCATCAAGAATTCCCTGGAGAAGTCCGAAGAGGCTCGCCAGGAAAGCGAACGTTTGCTGGCAGAATATCGCGAACAGCTTGAAGGTGCTAAAGCCCAGGCTCAGCAAATGCTCAATAATGCTCGTCAATCCTGTGATGCGATGGAGTCCGAGGCGAAGCAGAAGGCTCAAGAAGAGGCTGCTGCTATCGTTGCGAAGGCTAAAGTCGCTATCGAGGCTGAAAAGCAATCGGCGATCTCTGAACTCAAGGGTTCGGTCGTCGACCTTTCCGTTGACATTGCTACGCGTGTGATCGGCGAAGATTTCAGCGACGAAGAGCATCGCAAGCTCATCGAGCGCTACGTGAAAGAGGCAGGTAGTCTAAATGCCTAATCGTCACGTCATCAATGAAATTATTGCAGCCTATGCTAACGCTGCACTCGAGGGCGCTCATAACATGGGCGGGCGAGATGCTGTCGTTGAGGTTCGCAACCAATTGATCCAGATCTTGGAATTCATGTCCACCAACATCAAGCTTCGTCTTTCGTTGGATGATGAGGTGTACACCCCTGAACAGCGCAAGGAAATCGCGCGCAACGTCTTTGCGGGTTACAACCCCATTCTGGTTGAACTGTTGGGCGTCATGGCTTCTCGTGGCGATGTTGAAAAGCTTCGTCGCGTCTATGCAGACTACGAGAACCTGATCGTTTCCAAGCTCGATTTCAATGTTGTTGATGTAACGACGGTTGTTGATCTTGATGACAACTTGCGAACTGTAATTAAGAACAAGATTAAGAACGACCTGGGAAGAGATTGCGTGCTCGTCGAGCATAAAGATCCTTCTATCCTGGGTGGTATCGTCATGTCCACGATGGGCAACTATATCGACGCAAGCCTTCGCTCGCAGTTCGATCAAGCGCGCATCGTGATGAAAGAAAAGACAGATGGAGGTGAATGCTAGTGACTGAAATCACCGCACAGTCTATCGATGAAGCGTTGCGCAAGCAGCTTGATGCTATCAACACCAGCGTCGAGTCTCGCGAAACCGGTGTCGTCGTCCAAATTGGCGACGGTATTGCTCGCATCGACGGTCTTAAGGGTGCCATGGCAGGCGAACTTCTCGAGTTCATCGCAGAAGACGGCCGTATCGTCTATGGCTTGGCTCAGAACCTCGAAGAAGAGGAGGTTGGCGCTGTTCTCCTTGGTGACCTCACGGCAATCAAGGAAAATGACCAGGTGCGCACCACTGGTAAGATTTTGGAGGTTCCTTCCGGTCACGCAATGCTCGGCCGTGTTGTGAATCCTCTCGGTATGCCTATCGACGGCAAAGGCCCGATCGAGGCTGAAGGTTATCGCCCGGTTGAATTCAAGGCACCTGGCGTTCACGAGCGTCAGCCCGTTGAAGAGCCGATGCAGACCGGCATCATCGCGATCGACTCGATGATCCCGATCGGACGTGGTCAGCGTGAGCTTATCATTGGCGACCGCCAGACCGGTAAGACGTCCATCGCGCTCGATGCGATCATCAACCAGCGTAACGACGACATGATCTGCGTTTACGTTGCGGTTGGTCAGAAGGCATCCACTGTTGCTAACGTTGCAGAAGCACTCGAAAAGCACGGCGCACTCGACAAGACCATCATCGTTGCCGCTACGGCAGCTGATGCTGCTCCGCTGCAGTACCTTGCTCCTATGGCAGGCGCTGCTATCGGTGAATACTTCATGTACAACGGCAAAGACGGCAAGCCGGCGAGCGCTGAGAATCCTGGCGGCCATGTCCTTTGCGTATATGACGACCTCACGAAGCAAGCAGTTGCTTATCGTCAGATGTCTCTGACCCTTCGTCGTCCTCCCGGACGCGAGGCTTTCCCGGGCGACATCTTCTATCTGCATTCACGTTTGCTCGAACGCGCGGTCAAGCTCTCTGATGAGAACGGTGCAGGTTCACTCACCGCACTGCCGATCATCGAGACGCAGGCTGGCGACGTTTCTGCCTACATCCCGACCAACGTTATCTCTATTACGGATGGTCAGATCTTCCTGCAGACCGACCTGTTCTTCCAGGGTCAGCGCCCTGCTATCAACGTTGGTATCTCCGTATCCCGCGTTGGTGGTTCGGCTCAGGTCAAGTCGATGAAGTCTGTTGCTGGTACGCTGCGTCTTGACCTCGCAGCATTCCGCGAGCTTCAGGCGTTCACCCAGTTCGGTTCCGACCTCGACAAGGCAACTCAGCAGCAGCTCACCCGTGGTGCAGCTATGACTGAGCTTCTGAAGCAGGGTCGTTTCATGCCGATGCCGGTCGAAGAGCAGGCAATCGCGATCTGGGCTGGCAACCAAGGTTTCCTTGATAGCCTGCCTGTCGAGAGCATTGTTCGCTTCCGTACGGAAATGCTCGACTACCTGCGTATCAACTACGGTGAAGTGGTTGCCATGGTTCGTGACGAGAAGAAATTCACTGACGAATCTGAGGCCAAACTCCACGAAGCGATCGAAGCGTTCAAGCTTCAGTTCATCGCGTAAAGGAAGGCACTCATGGCAAACCTTCACGACATTGAAAGGCGCATCAATTCCGTCGAATCGACGAAGCAGATCACGCGTACCATGCAAATGGTCGCAGCTGCAAAGATTCGCCATTCCATGGAGCGCGTAGAGCATGCAACCCCTTATCGTAATGCGATGTATGAGTTGCTCTCTAACCTGTCGCTTCTGGGAGAGACGAATGCGAAGCTCACCAAGCCTCACGACGAGATCAAGAACACGCTTCTTATCGTGGTCACTTCTGATCGTGGTTTGGCTGGCGGCTTCAACTCCAGCGTTCTGCGCCGTGCCGATAAGATCATGAAGGAATGCAAGGCAGAGGGTAAGAACGTCACGGTCGCTGCTTGCGGTAAGAAGGCTATCGCCTACTTCAAATATCGCAACGCCGATACCGTTCTTGCCTTCAGGGACCTCTCGGCAGATCCTCGCGTAGAGGAATCTGACACTTTGACCGACTACTGCATCGAGAAGTACACCGCTGGCGAACTCGACGAAGTGTTTGTACTGTACAACCACTCGAAGAACGCCGCGGAGCAGCAGTTGATCGAAGAGGTCTTGCTCCCGATCAATCTGGCATCGTTCAGGCCGGAAGGTGCTGTATTCAACTACGGCGCTATCACCGAGACCGATCAAGACGATGCTGGTATTCAGGGTTCGTTCGAGTATGAACCAGGCGAAGTTGAAGTTCTCGATCAGCTTCTCCCTGAGTACATGGCAGGCTACCTGTTCTATGTACTGATCGACTCGGCTGCAGCTGAACAGGCTGCTCGTCGTAACGCTATGAAGAATGCGACGGATAACGCCAACGATATGATTGAGACCCTCAATCGTGTTTATAACCGTGTACGTCAAGGCGCAATCACCACAGAGCTCAACGAGATCGTCGGTGGCGCCGAAGCTTTGGAGGACTAATGGCTGAAGAAACAAATAATGCACCTGCAGCCAAGGGTGGTATCGGACATATCGTCCGTGTCGTCGGTCCTGTTGTTGATGTTGAGTTCGCTCCGAGCGAAATGCCCGCGATCTATAACGCACTTCGCATCGACGCCGACACCCCTATCGGTCACATCAAGTTGGTCATGGAGGTTCAGATGCACCTCCCTGGCGATTTGGTTCGTGCAGTTGCAATGTCGTCAACCGACGGCTTAACGCGCGGCCTCGAAGTTCAGGATACAGGCGCTCCCATGATGATGCCTGTTGGTCCTGAGACCCTGGGTCGTATTTGGAATGTTGTAGGCGAGCCGGTTGACGGCAAGCCCATGCCCGACATCAAAGAGTGGATGCCGATCCATCGTCCGGCACCTGCTTATGACGAGCTCACCACTACTACCGAGATCTTTGAGACCGGCATCAAGTCGATTGACCTGATCGAGCCCTTCATCAAGGGTGGTAAGACGGGTCTGTTCGGCGGCGCTGGTGTTGGTAAGACCGTTATCATTCAGGAGCTCATCAACAACCTCGCTCAGGAGCATGGTGGTACTTCGGTATTCACCGGTGTAGGCGAGCGTACCCGTGAGGGAACCGACCTGTTCCTCGAGATGAGCGATTCTGGCGTTATCAACAAGACCTGCTTGGTCTATGGCCAGATGAACGAGCCTCCTGGAGCACGTCTTCGCGTTGGTCTTGCTGGCCTTACCGAAGCGGAATACTTCCGTGATCAGGGTCAGGACGTTCTGTTGTTCGTTGACAACATCTTCCGTTTCACCCAGGCAGGTTCTGAGGTGTCCGCACTGCTCGGCCGTATGCCTTCTGCTGTAGGCTATCAGCCCACGCTGGCAACGGAAATGGGCGAACTTCAGGAGCGCATTACTTCTACCAAGACCGGTTCGATCACGTCGGTGCAGGCAGTCTATGTTCCTGCTGACGACCTTACCGACCCGGCTCCGGCAACCACGTTCACCCACTTGGATGCTAAGACCGTTCTTTCTCGTGCGATCTCCGAGCTTGGTATTTACCCTGCTGTTGACCCGCTGGAGTCCACCTCTCGCGCGCTCGATCCCGACATCGTTGGCGAAGAGCACTATCGCGTTGCGGTTGGCGTTCAGGAGATCCTGCAGCAGTACAAAGACCTTCAGGACATCATCGCGATTCTCGGTATGGACGAGCTCTCTGAAGAGCAGAAGATCGTCGTTAATCGCGCACGTAAGGTCCAGCAGTTCCTCGGTCAGAACTTCCATGTTGCAAAGCAGTTCACCGGCCAGGACGGTTCCTACGTCAAGTTGGAGGACACCATTCGTTCCTTCGACGAGATCTTGAAGGGCAACTGCGACGAGATTCCTGAGCAGTGCTTCCGTATGAAGGGCGGCATCGAAGACGTTTATGCGGCTTACGAGCAGCTCAAGAACGAGGAGTAATCATGTCCGAAATTATCTGTGATGTTGTAGCAAAGAACCAGGTGCTCTACTCCGGCTCTCTCTACTCGGTCATGGTTCCCGGCTCCGAAGGTGAACTGGGTATCATGGCTAACCACGAGCCTTTCGTCTCCGCTTTGAAGGATGGCGTTATTTGGGCTCGTACCAAGCAAGAGGGCGGAACCACTCTGAGCGCTGCCATCATGGGTGGTTATGTTCAGGTTCTCGGTGAGCGCGTTATCGTTCTCTGCGACAAGACCCGAGCTCTCAATCGCATCAATATTGAGAAGCTCAACAAAGAGATCCCAGCGCTTGAAGAGCGCATCGCCAACCTCTCTGAGGAAAGCGTGATCTCGCGTTCGGTCTTGACCCGTAAGTTGCGCTGGTGCAAGGTGCAGCTCGCGGCGAAAGAAAAAGAGGATCAGTACGTCTAATCTGGTTCTCGAATTCGTACCAGCTAAAAAGGCTCTTCCCGTTGCGGGGAGAGCCTTTTTCTTTCGTTGCAAGATGACAAAAGCCGCCCGGTCTTTTGTACTTTAGATGAGGGCGTTTGTATCGTGGGGGATGGTAGGGACGTCGAAGGTGCAGTTGGGATCGGTAGAGAGCGTGCGCAGGTAGCTTTGCAGCATCGAATCGGCTTGGTAGGCAAGATCAACGCGCCCATCGAAGACGCACCAATAGTAGATGTTGCCCGTGATGATGATCGCGATACGCATGAGCGCTTCGTTCATGTTGGCATCGGCTTTTACTTCACCGGCTTCGATGCCTTCTTCAAGATACTGGCGACAGCGATCGAGAACCACTTCTTCGTCGGCATCGCGCTCAAGGAAGTTGAACACAGGGTTGGTCATGGCTGAATAGAGACCAGTGACGAATTCGAGTCCTGTTTCGAGGATGCAATCGATATAGAAACGATAGATGAGGATGATCTTCTCAAGTGCGGTACGCCCCGAGGCCTCTTCTTCAGCCTTCTGCTTGTAGGCGATGAATACATCACGAAGGTAATAGGAAACAAGATCGTCCTTGCCTTCAAAGAGGTTGTAGAAGCTGCCCGTAGAAATGCCCGCTTTGTCGCAGATATTACGAATCGTAAGCGAGCTCATGCCCGATTCGTTGACGAGTGCGATCGCAGCATCGAGCAGTTTTTCACGCGAAACTTGCGCGTGAGTATCTTGGGCTGAAATGGTCTTGTTTTTAGGACGCATGGCACTTCCTCGATTCGTTTGCCCAGTTCATAGAATGATACTAGCAGAAACACGTGAACATGTTTTTGTAACAAACGCTTAAGCGCACAAAATATTCTTCTGCGGAAAAAGTAGCGGCAAAGTTGCAGAATTGCTAAATATCGAGCAATTCCATTGAAGAATGTTAGACTTGATTCATGCCTGCTTCACATGATGAAACAGGGCTTAGGGTAGGGGTTTGAATCGGCTGGCCTGCCAGCGGATTCTAGAGAAAGAAAAGGGTAGCCAAAATGGTGTTCAATAATATAGTCGTTGCCTATGATGGATCAGATCATGCAGTCGATGCGGTCATGAAAGCGCGCGATTTCGCACTTGCCGATCCTGAGGTTCGCATCCATGTCGTGTTCGTTACCACGCATCCCAATGCGCAACTTCCTGCAAGCTTCAATAACTCTTCGTTTGATCCTGAGCAGTATCTGCTTTCCGTTGAGGACGTTATGGACCTTTATAACCGCACGATCGCCGAAGAGTCCGAAAAGGTGAAAGCGGGCTTAGGTGTTGCGATCGAGGGTGTTGAGGATCAGGTTTCGATCGATGTCATTCCTGGCTATACGCCAGCAGACGATATCATCGAGTTCGCAAAGGAGATCGAGGCCGATCTTATCGTGATGGGCTCGCGTGGTCTTGGTGCGATTCGTGGTGTGATCGGCTCAGTCAGCTATGCGGTGTTGCGTGAATCTACCATTCCGATTCTCGTCATCAAATAACTTTCCATCATTCACCAAATGAACGAAACGGCCACCTTCAGGGTGGTCGTTTTATGTGAAGCATAGTTCATCGAAGCACCTTGAAACCTGTTCGTATTTGTTGTTTTCTTCAGGTGCACGGTTCCACCTGAGCATTTAACGCTCTTTCTGTGGGGTTCCTCTTAACCGATTGACCCCTCTGAAACCAAAAGTTACAATTCGGTATCGATTGACTCAATAGAGCATTGAAACGGATGAATGAAACTTTCTATTGGTGAGAGGAGTACGGATGGAAGACGTAAGAAAGAAGCCTTTTAGGGCACTCAAAGCATCTTTCATTGCGCTATTTGCAAGCGTTCTTCTTTGTGTTGGGATCGCTTTCGTGCAGACCCCCGAGAAGGCGTACGCTGCTGAAGCTGATAAGTACATGGCGAAGATCGAGATCAAGGACTATGGTACGGTAACCGTAGAGCTCGACCGTAAAGCTGCTCCTATCACGGTCGATAACTTCGTGAAGCTCGCTCGTAACGGTTTCTATGACGGACTGACCTTCCATCGTGTTGAGTGGAATGTCTGCATCCAGGGTGGCGATCCGAAGGGTGATAGCACGGGCGGAAGCGGTACCAACATCAAGGGCGAGTTCGCCAAGAATGGCTGGAACAACCCGATCTCCCATAAGCGCGGTGTCATCTCGATGGCACGTGCGAGCGATTACAACAGTGCAAGTTCGCAGTTCTTCATCACGCTGAAAGATACTCCCAGCTGGGATGGCGAATACGCTGCGTTCGGTCACGTGACCAGCGGTATGGATGTGGTTGATTCCATCCTGAACACCAAGTACATCTATGGCGGCATGTTCGTCAATTCAGCCTTCAAGAACCCGGTCATCTCTTCGATCAAGGTCGCGCCAGTTGTTTCTTCCAATGGCTGGAAGAAGTCGGGCGGCAAATGGTGGTATAAGTACAACAGCGCTCAGCAAAAGGCGACAGGAAAACAGTATCCGCGCAATGAAGCTATCGCGATCAATGGCAAGTGGTACCAATTCGATAGCAAGGGCTATATGAAGACTGGTTGGCAGAAGGCTAACGGCAACTGGTACTATTACGGTTCTGACGGCGCCATGAAAACAGGCTGGCAGAAGGTAAAGGGCAAGTGGTATTACCTGGGCACAGGCGTGATGCAGACCGGCAAGACGGCGATCGGCGAAGAGACCTACCTTCTCGATAGCAAGACTGGCGCTATGAAAACCGGTTGGATCAAAGAAAGCGGAAAGTGGTATTACTATAAGCCCTCAGGCGCTATGTATGTCGGAACGTTGACGTGGGTCAAGAACGGCTACTATCTCTTCGGCTTTGACGGAGCCATGATCACGGGCATGTATGACGTGAACAAGGATAAGTACTACTTCGATAAGAGTTCAGGCAAGATGAAGACCGGCTGGGTCAAGGATTCTGGCAAGTGGTATTACTTCAACAACTGGGGCATCATGCAGAAGAGCAAGTGGGTCGGCAACTACTATGTTGGATCCGATGGCGTGATGGCTACCAATACCTGGATCGGCAAATACCACGTGAACTCGAGCGGCAAGTGGGACGCGACCAGGAAATCAGCTCCGACAACAAAGAGCACTTCGAGTTCCTCTGCTACAAAGAGCGCAACAAGTAGCCAGAGTTCATCCTCGGCAGCTTCGAGCGCTCAGAGCGGGTCTTCAACAAGTGGCACGACAGGATCGAGCGCTGCCGCATCAACGAACGACAGTGCTACGACCGAGAGTCTTTCAGCTCAAGCTGAATCTGCTGATGCCGCCGAAGGTGGATCATCTGGCGAGTAGCGGTGCATCGAGAGGATGAGCTCAGCGTTGCTTGCTGGCAGCAGGAGTGCTTCTGAGAGCGAAGAGCTTCATAAGGGGCGTTCGAATCGAATTGAAAGCGGCGGCTTCGGCTGCCGCTTTTTCGTGTGCGCAGCGCAGGGGCCATTTCCCGAGGCAGTCTGAAAAGAGCGTTCGAGACGCAGGCTATAATGAAAGAGGCAGAGTAAGAGCTGCACGAACATGAAGTTGGAGCATATGGCATTTCTTTTAGGTTGCGAGAACGTTCATCTTGAATATCCTACGAAGGTCATCTTCGAGTCGCTTTCGCTTGGTGTCGATGATGGCGATGCGATCGGTGTGGTTGGCAAGAATGGCGACGGGAAATCGTCGTTGTTGCGGCTTTTTGATGGCACGATCGAGCCTGATGAAGGGCGTGTTTTGCGTACGCGTGGAGTGCGTGTTGCTACGCTTGCCCAAAAAGATGCTCTTGACGATGATGCAACGGTGCTTGCAAGCATCTTGGGCGACACGCCCGAATATGTGTGGGCATCTGATGCGCGCGTGCGCGAGATCCTCGATAACCTGGTAGGCGATCTTGATCCGAACGCACGTATTGGTGAGCTTTCGGGTGGACAGCGCAGGCGTGTCGATCTTGCGCGCGTGCTCATTGCCGATGTGGATATCGTCTTGCTCGATGAGCCCACCAATCACCTCGATATTGAAGGCATTCACTGGCTTGCTGAGCACCTGCGTCGGCGCTTCTCAAAGAAGCAGGGGGCGCTCGTGGTGGTCACGCATGACCGCTGGTTTCTGGATGAGGTGTGCACTTCGATGTGGGAAGTGCATGATGGCATTGTTGAAGGCTTCGAAGGAGGCTATTCGGCGTACGTGCAGCAGCGCGTTGAGCGTGATCGAATCATCGAGCAGACCGAACGTAAGCGACGTAATTTGGCGCGTCGTGAGCTCGCCTGGCTTTCGCGGGGAGCGCGAGCGCGTTCGACTAAACCGAAGTTCCATGTTGAAGCTGCGCGCGAGCTTATCGCGCAGGAGCCTCCTATCCGTAACAGCGTTGAGCTGAAACGTGCTGCCATTTCGCGTTTGGGAAAGAAATGCATCGAGCTCACGGATGTGACGTTTGGCTTCGATGAGAAGGCTGAACCGGTCTTAAGCGATATAACCTGGCTCATCGGGCCGGGGGATCGCTACGGTGTGCTTGGTGAAAATGGCGCTGGCAAGTCGACCCTGCTTGAGGTTCTGCAGCAACACCTCAAGCCTTCGCGGGGAAAGATCGAAGTGGGGAAGACCGTTAAGATCGCCTTTTTGAGCCAGGCTTTGAACGAGCTTGAAGAATTGGGTGATTCGCTCGTGCGCGAAGTGCTCACGCGCTATCAATCGCATTACGAGATCGAGGGGAAGATCGTTTCTCCTGCGGCGCTGCTCGAGCAGTTAGGATTCGAGAAGGCGTATCTCAACACTCAGGTGAAAGCCCTTTCAGGTGGGCAGAAACGCAGGATGCAGCTCATGCTCATCTTGCTCGATGCACCTAATGTTCTTATCCTCGATGAGCCAAGCAACGATATGGATATCGATATGCTCGTTGCTATGGAGAATCTGCTCGATTCCTGGCCCGGCACTTTGATCATGGTAACGCACGATCGCTACATGATGGAGCGCGTGACGGATCATCAGTTTGCTCTGATCGATGGCACGTTGCGGCATGTGCCGCGCGGGGCAGAGGAATACCTCGAACAGCTAGAAGTGGCACGCGCCAAGCGAGGGCGTAAGCGTTTCGGTGTGAGCGAAGATGCCGCCCCTACGGTTGAGGGAGAGGCTCAGGCGGAAAACGCTCAGGTGAGCGCGATCCCGAAGCTGAGTGGTGGGGAGTTGCGCGAAGTGCGCAAGCGCGTGAACTCGCTCGAACGTCGCATGCAAACTCTTGAAGGGAAGATCGCTCAAGCTCAAGACGAACAAGCGCAAGCAGATCCGAGCGACTACGTTGCCCTCGGTGAGATTCAGGAGCGTATCGCCCAGCTCCAAAGGGATCTCGGTGAGCTCGAAGAAGAGTGGCTCGAAGCCTCCGAACTACTCTGATTCTATAGATGACGAACGACCGGGTAGTTTGTCATCTATTCCTTGGAATCGAGATGCGGCGCTTGTGGAGGGTCGAGGGGTGCAGCGGCAAAGTTGACGGGCGGCACGCCTTCTGAGTTGCCCTGATCGAATGAGACAACGGGTGCGCCTGCGGCTGCCGCGTTCGCATCGAAGCCGTCGCGCTTCGTGAAGTTGAACATGCCTGCCAGGATATTCCCTGGGAAGGTTTGGATGGCGTTGTTGTAATTGAGCACCGTATCGTTGTAGCTCTGACGCATGTAGCTGATCTTGTCTTCGGTGTTGGTGAGCTCGGCCTGGAGCTGCTGGAAGTTGGTATTCGCCTTTAGATCGGGGTAGGCTTCAGCAACCGCGAAGAGGCTCTTCAGCGTGCCGGTGAGCACGTTGTCTGCTTCCATCTTCGCTTCGGGCGTGGAAGCCGCCATGACCGCATTGCGCGCTTGTGTTACCGCTTCGAAGGTGCCGCGTTCATGCGAAGCATATCCCTTCACGGTCTCGACAAGATTGGGAATCAGATCCAAGCGGCGCTGCAGCTGCACATCGATCTGCGACCAAGCATTGTCAACACGGTTGCGTAGCTGTACGAGGTTGTTGTAAAGAACAATTACGGCGATCACCAAAATGGCGATGATGATAAGAACAACGATCAAAGCGATCATGAGAACTCCTTTTGGTAGGTTCTATTCAGAACACGCTTGCTAGTACTGTTTTAACACTTCAGCACCCACTGAAGCGAAAGATGTAACGCGACTGTAGAATCCGCGCTTGCGTGCTTCGGTTGAGAGCGCACAAGCGTCTTCGTAGGAGTCGCACAATGCCGCCACGGCCGACCCGCTTCCGCAGAGCACCTGGGCGTTCGCCTTGGCCGATCCTTCGATGAGGTCGAAGACCTCTTGCAGCTCCGGCTTCAAGCTAAGCGACGCGGGGGTGAGGTTGTTCCAAGGAGTGACTTCGCTCGCCTGCATGCAACCAGCAACTTCCTGGATGAATTCGGGGGTAGGGTATTCTGGCGCTTCGTCGAAGCGTTCATAGGCTTCTTTCGATGAAACGCCGCTGCCTTCAGGGCGGATGAGCGCTAGGAAGCCTTTGCGTGGTTCGAGCGCATGTACGAAATGATCGCCTTTGCCATCTAAGTAGGCGCAGCCGCCATAGAGGAAGAAGGGCACATCAGCACCAAGTTTCGCGGCAACCTCGATCACTGCCGGGTCGAGTGGATCAACGCCCCAAAGCGCGGAAAGACCCTTGAGCGTTGCTGCGGCATCGGAAGACCCACCGCCCAAACCAGCCTCGAAGGGAATCTGCTTCGCCAAGTAGATGTGAATCTCCTCGTCTTCTGCGCGGCCGAGTGCTCTAGCAAGCTCTACAGCAGCTTTGTAGACGATGTTGTCCTCTTGGTCGATCACGAGTTGATCGATCGTGTTGCTGCTCTCGCATTTGAGCACGATGCTCAGGCCTGCGCCAGGTTCTGCAGGAAACGAGCGGATCTCAAGTGTGTCGTGAAGAGCGAGCGCCTGTAAGATCGTGTGTGCTTCGTGGTAGCCATCAGGGAGTTTTTCGCCGACGGCAAGCACTAGGTTGATCTTTGCGGGCGCGATGAGCTTTACGTAGTTCATGAGCAAATATCTTTCTTCTTCTGCTTGTTCTGTGCGCGTTTGGCAGCAAAGAACGCTTTAAGTATGCTAGCGCATTCATCTTCAAGTACGCCAGCTTCAACGGCGAACGTGTGATTAAGACGTGTGTCGCGATGTATCTCGTAGAGACTGCCGAGTGCGCCGGCCTTCGGGTCAGCAGCGCCATAGACGCAGCGTGCGATGCGCGCTTGGTGCATGAGCCCTGCGCACATGATGCACGGTTCGAGCGTTACATAGACCGTGCAGTCGGAGAGGCGCCAAGCATCGAGTGCTTTTGCGGCAGCGAGCAAGGCGCTGAACTCTGCGTGTCCTGCAGGATCGCGATCGGTCTCGCGTGTGTTGTGCGCACGGGCGATCACTTTGCCGTTGCATACTACGACCGCACCGATCGGCACTTCGCCCGCTTCTTCGGCAAGACGCGCTTCGGCGAGCGCGAGGCGCATGTAGTCTTGGTCGTTAGTTTGGGATATTTCCATTATTATGTGCTATCCTAGTGGTCGCAGTTTTGCATACGGAGGAATGGCTGAGCGGTTGAAAGCGGCGGTCTTGAAAACCGTTGTACCGAGAGGTACCGTGGGTTCGAATCCTACTTCCTCCGCCACTGTTTTCGCAGGTCACACGTATTTTTCGTGTGGCCTTTCTTATTGGCAGGAAACAATGCAGTGCCCGGTTCTTCTCTATGACTTCAACAGGTCGATCAGCGGGTTTTGCGTGGTAGGGAAGAACGTGTCCTTCACATAATCAAGGGGCATTTCGCGTCCGATCCACAGGCGTTCACCGATAGCGGCTTGTTGCATGAACATGCCCGACCCGTCGATGACCTTGTTTCCGTTGGCGCGCCCCAGCTCTACGAATTGAGTGTCACGCGGCACGTACACTACGTCCGCCATGATCAAGTCTTTGTGGAGCATGTCTTGGGAAACCAGACAGCCGGGAACTTCAGGTGTGCCTACGCTGGTTGCATTGACGAGCAGCGCGGAATCGTCGATAGAAGCGCGCAATTGCTCCTCGTCCTCCAAATCGTAGAGCACCACCTTGCAGGGGGAATGGTCCTTGAGCCGCTCGATCAGTTCCTCGGCGCCCGTGAAGAATTCATCTTTCCTGTTGAAGATATCGATCTCGGCTACGCCATCGAGAGCTGCTTGGGTAACGAGCGCAGACCCTGCTCCACCTGCCCCCATGACCGTGATCTTCTTTCCGCGGATGTCCACGCCATTGAGCACCAGATTACGCATGAATGCGGCGCCATCGGCGTTATCGCCAAGGGAGCGCCCATCTTGGATTACGACGGTGTTCACCGCTCCCATGATCTCGGCAGCTTCAGAAACTTCGTCGAGAAAGGGCAGAACGAAGGTCTTGCAGGGTGTGGTCACGTTATAGCCGAGAAAGCCCATGGCAGCCATACCGCGCACGGTGTCTTCTAGACGATCGTTGTCTACATCAAAGGCGATATAGGCATAGTCGAGCCCAAGATGCTCGAACACAGCGTTGTGAATCTTGGGTGAACCTGAATTTTGTACGGGGCTTCCGATCAGCCCGATCAGTTTCGTTGCTCCGCTGATGCGTCCGGAGTGCTGCATAGCTTTAGCCACCTCAATCTTTAGAATTTAGTCGTATATGAGATTTTAGACCAAGTCTATACAGAATAGGCGGCATTTGCGTTAAACCAAAGAAAGCATATCCGTGAGCTTGTGGGCTGCGTCACGTACGGAGAGTCCATCGATATCAAGCACGATGTCGGCATATTTTTCGTAGAGAGGCGTGCGTTCTACGAAGAGATCGTGCAAGCTGCCCGTACCATTCTTCATGACAACGCCGCGCTCGTGCAGGCCGCCCAAGCGATTCTTCAACTCGTCGTAAGAAACACGCAGGTAGACCACAGGGCCGAGGGTGGCAAGATGGGTCATGGCGCCATCGGAATAGACTGCCGAACCGCCCGTGGCAATAACGCTTCGCTGCGCTTCAAGGGTGCTCAAAACCTCGTTCTCAACTTCGATGAAGCCTTCTGGACCAAGAGCATCGATGATCTTCTGCAGGGTCTTATCGCTCTGGTTCTGGATGAGCAAGTCGGCATCGATGAAGTTGTAGTTCATGATCTTCGCGAGCACGACACCGAGCGTCGATTTTCCTGCGCCAGGCATTCCGATAAGGGTGATGCAGCTTGTCTGATCCATTGCGATTCCTTCTCTTCGTAGACTGCTGTTGTGTTCGTTCGTATCAACTATAGCACGCAGATAGGTCCAAACGATAAACAGCGGGTAAACAGTGGTGACCGCGAGGTTCGGAAAGGTGTCGAACGACCGGGTAGTTTGTCATCGGGCGCCGCCACCGCCGCCGAAGCCGCCACCTCCGCCACCGGAGAATCCGCCGCCGAAGCCACCGCCGCTTGAGAAGTTGCCTGACGCAGCCGATTGAACTGCTGCAACCGATTGATTGATCGAGCTTGCGAAGCTATTGGCGAAGCTTGGCATGCCATTCGCCATCGAGTGGGTCGAGTAGATGTACCACCAGGGCACATAGTAGCTCGAGGCCGTGGCCGCAGCATCCTCAACGAACAGCTCGGGCACGGTGTCACGCAGTTCGTCGATCACTTCATCAGTGATACCGAAGAGGTACGCGTAAACGAGGAATTCGCCCCACACCTTAATATCGAGCACAGGACGCTCTTTCAGACGTGAGAAATCTTTCAGCCAGCGCTTGAGCGCTTCGCACTTGGCATAAGCGTCGGCACCTTTTTGGGTGCGGCGTTCC
Organism: uncultured Eggerthella sp.; assembly: GCA_958409415.1. Taxonomy (GTDB): domain Bacteria; phylum Actinomycetota; class Coriobacteriia; order Coriobacteriales; family Eggerthellaceae; genus Anaerotardibacter. Next base: position 35,257 of record CATYMO010000009.1, read on the forward strand.
ATGAAACGGCTGATGATGAGCAAGAAGATCATCGTGATGATGCCGGGTATGACCATGAGGAAGTTATCGAAGAACATCGAGATGAGTATGACGATCACGAATGCTCCGATACCAACGGCGGTCATGGTGGCGCGCTTCGCCTTGGAATAGGGCTCGAAGTACTGTCCGTTGATCGTACGCGCGGTCACTTCTCCCTGCCAATCGGCAAGCTTGTCGCTGAAGGTGGACGGATTCTTTTTCGCGTATTCATTGATGGACGAGAGCCATACCGACTCTGCGCCTTCGCCGATCGTGTCGAAGAGGAAGTTGAAGGCGAGGCGATCGATCTCCTTGGTGATCTTCGACTCATAGCCAGGCGCCCGTGAGAGGTAGTAATCCTCCACTGTTTTGCTGCCGAGCAGCCCGTCCTTTTCGTAGCTCGCCTTGTTGATGAGCACCGCACCGAGGTTCACCAGGTTGAGCAACGTGACGGTAAGATCGCTGTTCTCGGGTTTGTCGAAGCGCATGATGCGACCGACAACAGCAGGGTGTTCGCCTTTAACAGGAATATCGCGCCAGTATTTTTCGGTGAAGGTGGGTTTGAGCTCCTTACCATAGCGATTGAACGACCAGAGCGCCCAGATGCAAATAGCAAGGCAGGCAACCACGATCGCGATGAGCGAGGCGAGCATGGTGATGCGCTGTTGGTTCGCCTGATCGGCAAAGGATTGCTCCTCGCTCTTGATGGTGTCGAGGCGCGCTAGGTCGAAGTGCGCATTCGGGTCCTTTTGGGTGACGCCGCTGAACCATTCTGGGTCGCAGGCAACACGGATCTCGGCATAGCTGCCAGCGCTTAAGTGAGGAACGTCGCAGGTGATCTGGCCAGTAGCGTCGTCGATCGCGACCGTTGCATCGAGCGGACCATGTCCCCAGGCAGAGATCGTTTCGCCCTTCACGATCTTCTCGCCTGCGGGTACGGGCATGTTCAGGATAAGCGAGATGTTGTCGGAGTCTTCCGCCCAGCCTTTGCCGACGAACTGCCAGTAAAGTTCGGCGGTGTCGTTGTAGATCTGGACCGCATTCAGCACACGATAGTTGAGGGTGACCGTGGCTTCTTCATCGTCGAAGTTGTAGAACACATAAACAGCATCTTCAGCGCCGTCGAATGAGTAAGCCGCCTTGCTGGGCCCGCCAGCGCTTCGCCAACTTGTTTGGAAAGGAACAGAGGAGAGCGTGGTCGTCTTTCCACCTGCGGTCACCTCGACGCTTTCGATCTCGATCCCTGCTCCGCTGGGAAGATTGTTGAAATTCCACCAAACTGCCGTGAAGCTGCCATCAAAATCGAACGTGCGATCTTCGCTCACGGAAAGATCGCCTGCGCTATCGGCATTCGCTTCGATCTGCACTTCGGGCATCGTGTAGGATTTTGCAAACGCAGCAGTAGGGCTGCTGGTAAGGCAGAAGCCAATGCCAAGACAAAATGCCAGAACAAGCACAATGTGCAAAAGATGGTTTCTTTGAAGGTATGAACGGTTTTGCACCGGTGTCCTCCTTGCAAGTTCACCGCTCTGGCGGTATCATTTCAACTTGTCTGCAAAAGTGGAGAGCTGACCGAGAGGCCGAAGGTGCTCGCCTGCTAAGCGAGTATACCCCAAAAGGGTATCTGGGGTTCGAATCCCCAGCTCTCCGCCACTTACTCAAACATAAAACCCCAGCTCAAGTTTCATTTTTCGTTTTATAACGTCTCGTAACTTCCTATAAAATTTGGAGAATTTTGGAGACGTTTGACCTGCGAAACCATTCTATCATGTTGTTGTCAAGCGAACGTTTTTGGAGACGATTGGAGACGCAAAAACCTATCAAAAAAGATGGGCACCCTGAAGGATGCCCCTACTCCGCAATTAGTCCGCAACTACTGCCTACTGCATAGCGCCTGACTTGTCGAATGTGTAGCTTTTGCCGTCGATCATTATGGTCTCGTTACACGCCATTGAGCACTCGGTGCCCTCTGACTTGTTTTTGAGGTAGTACCACTTGTTCTTGAGTTTGATCCAGCCGATATGAGCCGACCCCTCAGGCCACTTGCCCGATTTGGCAGGGTGCAGGTAATACCACTTGTTCTTGATGAGCTGCCAATCTTTTTTCATGCGGCAGTTACCATCGAAGTAGTACCAGAAGCCGTTGATCTTGTGCCAGCCAGTCACAGCGTAACCAGAGCCATCGAAGTAGTACCAGGCATCAAGATGGAACCACTTGCTCTTGGGCCAAGATCCGTCAGCATTGCGGTACCACCAGCCCTTGAAGCCTTTAACCCATTTGCCTGCCTGCTTGATTCTCCCTTTGAGCACTTCCCATCGTGACGCATTCACGTAATGCTCTGGGCATGCTTTACGCGATGCGTCGTAGTGGCGCACAACGTTGAGCTTTCGTCCCAGGATGGAGCAGAGGTGAGCATAGAGTGCATTCACTGCTTTGATCTGAGCCTCGGTAAATGCCCCTCCATTGTTAACGACTTCGACATGTACCGAGTTGGTGTTGGTGATGCCATACTTACCCTTACCATCGCCGACCGCCCAGGTGTAGTAACCATCTAGGATGTTGTTGTACTCCCAAATGGTGCCGTCTTTATCGATAAAGAAGTCGGCGCTTGATTTTCGGTCTGCTTTTGAAAAATAGATGCAGTTGTTCTTCGCTGACCCAGTCCCGCCTGTGTAATGCGTGACGTAGTTCTTGATCGATCCAAGGCCGCCAGGTCGTTTAGTGCGATTAAACTTGCCGTGGTAGGTATTGATAGTGAGAGCCATGCTACTCACCAGACCTATCCTGGTGGTCGCGCTCGGCATCGATCTCGGCAATAGCTGCTTCGATCTCTTCATCAGTTGCGGTGCCTTTAACGTTATTCACGGCACCTACTGCGTTCTTGCGCAGCTCTTCATCGGTCATGTGTTCGCCCATTATTCCGTACCTCCTACTTTTGGCTGCGCCGCTGAGATGTTGCGTGCGATCGACGCATTGGCCCACATGACCGCCTCTTCAAGCTTGGTCATTGCGAGAGATTTCTCGCGAGATGTAGGGCATTCCTCTTCGATGACATAAGCCATGCGCTTGCCTTCGTTGCGAATAAGCTCGTGGGTCTTCACGGTGTCTTCCGTTGGCTTGTGGTAGGAGTAGTTCCTCTCGATCGTTTCGTCCATAACTAAGCCTCCTTCTTGGTGTTAGTGCGCGCGTTGGTCTCCGTCTCGTCGTGCGGCTTTTCAAGTTCGACAGTGATCTCTGCGCGATCTGGGTCGTGTGTTTTGAGTTGTTTGACGATGGGGAGGTTCGCGATGTCGGGATTGAGTGCTGCAAGGTTCTCCAGGATACTCACGACTTCGATCGCAACGATGAATGCGCAAATGACCCCAACAGCTGGCACTTCGGGAACGGTGAAGCCAAGATAAGCCGTCTCGGTGTTGATCCAGATGCTTCCTACCTCCCAGATGCAAGCGAGTAAGATCAAGCCAAAGAACCCGGCCTTATGCCATGCTCCTTCACGCATCTTTCCTGATTCGATTTCTCCATGCTTAGCTGCTGACGCGAAACCCGTGATGATGTCGAAGAGCATCATCACCGCTGCAACTGCGATCGGCTGCCATTGCACAATCAAGGCTTCCATTTGTCCTCCTTAATAGGCTTTTACGATTACGCCGTAATAATCGGCCAGGTGTCGCTATGACCTGAAAGGACCAATCATGAATCTCACCACCATCGCCCGTGAGCACTATCTACCAGCAATCGAACGCCGCCGTTGTAAAGACACGGCTAATAGTTATCGTTCGTCACTCGAACTGCATGTGCTGCCTTACTTTGGCAATCGAGAATTGCAAGACATTGAGTACGACGAGATACAGGACTGGGTTGACAAGATCGCCCCAGAATGCGGTCCAGGAGGCGCGGAGAAAGCATGGAAGTGTCTCCGACAACTGTTCAACTGGGCGGAAAATTCAAGTTGCGCCTGTGGAACCCTTGCACTGACATTGAATTGCCGAAGAAGCCGAACTATAAACCCGAAGTTCTCACACCAAGACGCTTAAAGAAGCTCGTGCGTGGTTTCGTCGGGCACGTGCACGAGGCTACGGTAATTATCAGTTCGGCATTAGGATTGCGCCCCGGAGAGAACTATTACTTGAGTTGGACGGATATCAACTGGAGAACGGGTCTCGTGCCCATCAGAGGCACGCTGAGGTACTTCGATGAGCAATTCTGGGAATTCGACCCAAAGACCCCTAAGAGTGAGCGAGATTGCTTCCTGCCGCAGTGGGCGCTCGATCGCTTACATCAGATATGGGTGAGCCTTGGCAGACCAAAGGGGCGAATCATTGGAGACAAGAAACCTTACCAAGTAACCTACTCAATACAGGCGCACATAAAGCGGTTCAAGTTGCCTCGCATCACAATGAAAAACCTACGTCATACCTGGGGCACGATGGCTGCAGCATCAGGAGCGGCGATTCAGGACGTGGCGGCGATGATGGGCCACTCTGACATTCAAACGACCTACCGCTATTACTACACCCTCACCAAGGCCACGATGCGCCGAGTACAGCGCAAGGTTGCCCGTTGGATCATCGGCAAAAGTTGCGATGACATGTACAAGGGCATCATTGTTGTTCCAGATTTAGCCGCGGCGGCATAGGTCGGTATTCCATATTCCGTAGAGCTGACCTATCGAGCACCGTTACTAGTGGGTTCATCGGAGCGCAACCGTCTGATAATCAATATGTGCAAGTTGGCGCTACGAGCAGTTTAGGAAGCTTCATAGTGCTTTTCACAACTAATGGCATTTCCGTCTACGACGCCACAAACAAAAAAGTCATTCGTTCGATTTCATGGAGTTAGGCATTCCATATTCCATACGAAAAACCTGGAGACGAAAACCCCAGCAGCTGATTATTCTGAATACTACCTTACTGGACCATATGGCAAGATGCTATTGCAGATACACGCAGGTGGAATCGCGTATTTTAGGATAAACGACGATGATAGCCAGACTATGCTCGGCTACCTACCATGGGCTGCTTCTTAGTGTTCCTGCCAGCCGTCCCATTTACCCGTGTTGTAAAAATTAGCCCAGACACGCCCAGCAACAGGATATGCCTCGGTGATGACCACCATCACATGAGACGATGAGAACCAGTGCACTTCGCGCATGGCGATATACGCGCCAGATGATGGCATGCCTGCTGCGCGATTGATAAGCGATCCAGCGTCATTAGTTGCGATCTTGCAGGGCTTGTTCACATCCGCATAACAGTCGTCGAGCATGACGTTTAGCAGGTTGGTTATCGATCGATCAGTGAAATCTACTTGCTGGAATATGGAATTCCGAAGGCTTGTTTCGAGCTGCGTTTCGCCTACTGCACCGTCCGCGATTTTGGCCTGTGTAATGGCCTTATCGTCGATTCCCGTTGCGTCATGGGAGTGAATCTTCGCGGCGAATTTCTGCGTGAGCCAAGTCCACAGATATGAGAGCGTCGTAGTCTTGACCACTTCATCTCCCGCGACCGTCTCACCGCAAACGATGCGGTCGATTGTATCCGTGTCGATACCCTTGATGGTGGTGTTGGTGGTGCCGATGACCTCCCATCCATCGTTGATGTATGCCCATTCCGTAAACGTGTTATGCGTCGTACCAGAGATAGGCACGAAGTAGATGATGCCCGGCGCTCCTGTGATGGTAGGGACTCCGTTCTCGTCGTACTCGTCAGAGGACAGAATGCGAATCTGGGCGCCCTGTATTGCATCAAGGATCTCAGCGAACTGTGCGGCACGTGCAGCTTCAGCGATGACACGAGCTTGCTCTGCAGATACACGAGCGGCTTCGTTTGCTGCGATCTCTTCGACAGTAGCCTTTGCATCATTTGCAGTCTCTACAGCGGAGCTTGAGCTTGTTTCAGCTGCGTCAGCTTTGCTGGCAGCCCCCTGAGCTGTTGCGACCGCTTCCTCTGATTGCGTTACTGCTTTTGAGGCGTTGACCGCAGCACCATCCGCGATGTTCTGGCAGGTTTCAGCGGCCTTGAGGCACTGATTCGCCGCGTATGTCGCGTAATTCGATGCTCCTTGAGCATTGAACCCTTCAGCCATGGTTATCTCCTATCTTGCCTTAGCGATCGCTGCACATTTGCCGTCCCTCATTACGAGGACAAGGACTCGGCTTCCTGCGGTGGCATCGCAAAAAGGCATGCACTTGGTCGTTACAGATGATTTATTGAGGGCAACTTGATAGCTGCCGTCAGAGTTGACAGATTGGACAGTCCCGATGGTGTGGGTGTCTTGCTTGGGTTTCTGATCGAAGCCCAGTGCTTTAGCCATGGAATCGATAGTCACATCCATCAGAACACACCACCTTCGATATAGGTCTTGAGGTTCCTGCGCACGAAATTACGCAAAGAGAGCTGGCACGGGATCGATACAGCGAGCTCGATCTTGGCGTTCGTCACTGCGCCTTTCCATTCGATGCCTGCCATGCGGTAGTCGATACCTATAGCATCGTTGGTATTGATGGGTAGCCAGCAGTGCGTCATTTCCACCTTCTCGATCTCGGATGACTTGTCAACGAGTCTTTGCAGCGCCAGAGCCTTAAGATTCGCCAGCATTTCGGCTGGGGTCGATCCTTCCAGCTCGCTGATCTCTTCCTCGTAGGTGTTTTCATACCCACGTGAGACGGTAGATGCTTTGCTCTCCGGGTCGATGTTGTAGGCCGCCGCCCAGACAGTCACATTTTGGCTCGTGTGTCGTAGCCTCACGACGTTAGGCGTGTCCTGGTAGTCGTTTGAGGTCTTTACCTCTGGCAGCATGATTGATTGCGAATCGTCGCGGAATGTGTACCTCACGGTTCGCTCGGTGGGTTCTTGGTACTTCTCCAGGCGAACGCCGCCATAGGCATCTACTCCTGCGGAAGAGAAACCAGCAGCATCCAGCAGCCAGTTCACAATGCCGAGATAGTTCTCATTCGCGCCGAAGGTGTGGTCTGTGCTCAGCGTGTAAGAGGACTGGTCGGCATAGCTAACCGACAATCCAAAAGAGCGCACTATTTCAGTGGCTTTTGCAACCGCGTTAGTACCTGCAGGCACGGTGTAAGGAAGCCCGTAGCTCTTTCTCTGCAGGAGCACAAGGACAGAGGAGCAATCCATCGACCCATCGACGGTCGTCTCGTTATAGGTGGGGTCTGCGACCGAGAAGAACATCGTCGCAAGGCACTCTGTAGAGGCGTCCAGGAAGTCATCCTGGAAGCGATAGTAGACCCTCACCATGTCGTGGTCATTCGGCACTGTCTTGCCCGTGAAATCGAGCGACCCGCTCACCTTAAGAGTTGAGAGGGCGGACAACTCAAGGCTGCCACCGTAGATGCTCTCGTAGTCTTCAAGTTCCTGGAAGCCTGGGTAAGATACCCGGCGAAAGATGAACTGCTCTTTTGAGCGGTTGCTGTAGTAGTCGATTCCTTTAGCGTCTGATGGTTCGATCATAAGAGACCCCCATCGATACGCACTAGGTTGATGGACACGCTGCCCCAAACTGCAGGAGTATCGTAGGCGAGGTCGAATTTCACATCCGCATCAGCGTTATAGACTTCTCCATCAAGCGACTTGAAGATGCAGCGTCCGCCATCTGTTATGAGCTCGCGGAATAGCAGAGCATCATTTCTGTTGAACAAGCGACCTGATACATCCCCCGTACTTGAGAGGCTGTTCGAGTCGTAAGAAACGGGATAATCCCTCCCTGGATACGACACGCGCTTCTTGGCTGGCCTACTTAAACTATCCGACTCTGTAGGGCTGTATTTAAGATACACGCTCTTACCCTGCCAGTAGAAGAACATCATGGAAGATTTGAAGTACTCATCGATCCGATTGGTTGCGAACACCCCAGACGCAGCGAACGAGACCACCTCGTAGCAGTAATCCGTGTTCAGCGGCGCATACATATCGACGATCGAGGACAGTGCGCTAAGGTGTTCGGCGAGGAGCTTCCGTCCTGACTCCGAAACGCGCCAGATAGAGAACTCCACAACCTCCTCACGTTCGTCGTCGTAGATTGTTTGGACAGTCATGGCCACGTATCCCGTTTCGGGGTCTTTTTTGATCAAAAGGTCGCCAAGCATAGGCTCGACAAACTCCACCTGGAATGTTCGCGATTCAGCGACCGTGAAGGTCGAGGTGGAACGCACCTGGATAATAAGCGTATAGGTCGTGTGATTCTCCGGCATGAACGTCTCGACAGGTATGTCGAAATCGGTTTGAGAGCCAGCATCGAATGTGATGCTGGCAGGAACAGATGAATCAGATCCTTTGACGATGCTCGCGGTAACGTTTGCTAGCTCGCCCGATGCGTCCGTGTATCCGAATGACACATGCAGTGGAACATTCTCGAGCGGATCTGTCCCGTTCGGCTCAGTGATGATGACAACGGGCTTAGAGCGTACGATGAACGAGCTGATGCCGCTCCATTCCGAGAAGTCCTTATATGCGCCCTTAGTGCGGACCTGCCACTGAACGGTGCTGTTGAGGTCGAAATCATTATCTTCGAGTGCGCAGGACTCAGCGGCGCCAACCGTTACGGTTGCCCACGTCTCGCCATCGTTTGAGTAGCGCAGTTCTGCCGTTATCTGCGGTGATCCATCAATAGGATTATGCCGCCATGCGAAAAGTATCGGGCTGTTTATGTCTGCAACGCTGTTAGAGCCTGGAGCGGTGAGCGTTGGTTTGTCGGGTGCATGCGCGGGAGAAATCCAATCTGACGGGCTCGACCAGTCTGAGATGAGAGTTTCGCCATTGTAATTGAGGATGTTTCGAGTGCGGAATCTGAACAAACCAGGCCATACGTTAGCAGTGAACTGGCTGACTTTGCCTTGATATTCTGCCAGCTTGCACCACTGGTTTGCAGCCATGTTTCCGTGCGCCTCAGCTAAAAGAACTTCTACTTCAAGTTTCGTTGCGGTGTAGGTGTATTGGTCGAGATCGATGACGATAGAGGTATCAGACGATCGACGGCAGCTTTTGATGTATGGGTTTCGGGGTGTGCTGTAAGCCGTGCCAGCTTCTCTTGGCTCGCCTAGCCCTATCTGGTTCTCGCCACGGACTCTGAATTTGTACTTGCTTCCTTTTCCGAAAGGCAAGCGTACTGATGTGGCGTTGCTGTTTGCGTTGTATATACGGTACCAGTCAGAGTCATTGATGCTGTAATCGATACCTATATAGCTGATCGGGTGAGCAATATCAGTAGGGATAGACCACGAAATCGTGAAATAGTCATCCGCACTATGAGAAACAGAGGCCGAGGTAGGAGCATACGGTGGTACGATCTTGGAAGGTACTTCTATTTCGCCCGTGACTTGTGCACTTCCGAAGCCACCTAGTCCAGCGTATGCTGTGATTGCAATCGTTTGATTCGAGAGTGTTTTGGCAACGGTTATCTCTCTCGTGCCCAATTCTATGGTTGATTTGGTCGGGATTCTGATCTCGCCAGTTCTCTGCATGATGTTCGCTGAATCACTGCTTCGTCTCACGTAGCAGTTCACTCCGCTTGTCGCGGTGAGACTCTCCCCAGAGTTCCTGACATAGTAAGAGATGCGTACCGTTGCTTCGTCGTTGGTATGGTAGGGAATTGATAATTTAAGACCAACGCCTGCTTTGCCGAATATGGTGTTTTGAGACCAGACCTCAGTTGATGTTGCCATGCTTGCTCCTTATGCGTAGGCTCGTTTTGATCGGATGATTAATTCGATGAATTCCTGAATCGTTTTGATGCCTGCCAGGTCTTCGGCTTTGATAAGGATGTCCCCGAAGTAGTAGTTGTTGGTCACTGTGTTCGATGACTTTCCTTCTGGCATTTCTTCAGCGATGGTGCGCGCAAAAGGCCTCATTACACGCCCAGAAAGCGGGATGACCCCTTCAGGCCCAGCTTCGCCAATACCCGCGATGGTTGGCCTATTGAAAATGCCGCCCTTCGCGTACCAATCGATGCCAAGAGATGGGATTGAACCGTGTAGAAGGTCGCCTATTTGCCAGCCAGAAGGATTGATCTTGAAATGTGGCATCGGAATATGAGGCCATGAGATCTTGAAGTTGAAGAATCCCTTGATGGCATCGATGATTCCCTTGACGATGTCCCTTGCGGCATTCATCGGCGTTTCGATAGCGGACTTGATGCCATTCCATACAGAAGTAACCACGCTCTTGATGGCATTGAACACGTTAGACACCGTGTTGCTGATGCTGTTCACGATGTTCGAGACGATGTTATAGGCAGTAGAAATTGCTCCGCCAATAACAGAGGAGATCGCGTTCCATACGGTGCTAACAACGCTTTTAATTGCGTTGAATACGGTAGAGATAACGCTTCTGATGGCATTGATGATGGTCGATATCGTGTTGTAGGCGTAGCTGATATAGGTGCTTATTGCCGTGTATATAGCATTCCAAACCGTAGATGCGACGGTCGAGATCGCTGTCCATATCGTGTTCCAAATCGTCGAGATAGTCGTGATCACGGTTGTGATGACCGTTGATATAGTCTCTATCGCTACGCTAACGATCGATACAAGCTGCTGCCATAGCATGTTGATGAAGTCACCCATGCCCTGGAAGCCTGTGATTATAGGCTGGATCACATTCGTATTGAGCCATTCAACCACGCCACCTACTACGGCGCAGATGGAATCCCATAGCCCGATCCAGAAGTTCCTGAACCCTTCGTTCGTGTTCCACAGGTAAAGGAATGCAGCTACAAGAGCACCTATTACGGTGATGATGATCCCGACAGGTCCCGAGAATGCTGTGAAAGCTCCCTTGAGAAGGTCGAACCCTCCTTTTACAACATTTAGCGCAGGGCCGATCTGGGGGAGTATGGTGATGAGAGAGCCGATGGCGCCGAGAACAGGACCTATCGCAGCTACCACGCCACCTATGACCATGACAGCCATCTGTCCGCCCTCACCAATGCTGGCGAACCAGTTACCGAAGGCGCTGATAGCTTCTGCGAGCTTCGTTGCGATGTTCTCGATAGGTTCTCCCATTGGCTCGAGAGCGCCCATCACGGTGCGCGATGCAGACTCCATCTTCGATGCGAAGTTGTCGCCTGCAGCGTTCGCCATGTTGTCAGCGGCGTCAGCAACATCGCTATATTTGTTCTCGACGTTGCCCATGGCGAGGATCATGCCCATGGCGTTGTCTTCGCCGAGAGACGACCAGAGAGAGCCAGCTAGAGCAGCTCTATCGGTCTCGTTGGTCATATTCTGCATATCGCCGATGACGGCATCCAGCACGTCTTTCGCGGTCGCTTTGCCAGATTTGAAATTCTCGAATACTTTCTTCGTACCGTCGGAAAACTTGCCGATGTTCTCTTCGAGCCTGCCATCAGAAAGAGACGTTAGAAACTCGTTGAGGAAGTCCCCAACCTTGTCGAGGTTGTAAGCTCCGTTAGAGGCGCCTGCTTCTAACAGGGAAAAATACTCGCTTGCGCTAACTCCAGCCTGACCCCAACGTACAGAGTATTCGGATAGGTTATCTGCGAGCTCATCGGTGTAGTTGAGTCCGTGCTGCATGCCAGCAGCAAGAAGATCCGTTGCTTCGTCGGCAGAAAGGCCGAAGCCCTCCATGAGAGCATTAGTGCCTCTGATGGACTCGTTAACATCTGCATCGAAGGTATCCGCCAGCACAAGGGCGTTCTGCGTTACTTTCTGAAGCCCCTGATCATCGATATCACGGATGGTCGATTTCGTTTGGATGAGTGCGTTGGTGACGTCATCCAAGCTCTCGCCCCAGCCACCCTCATAGATGGTCGCGCCGATATCCTTGAAGCGTTCGGCTTCTTCTCTCGTTACTCCGAAGGCGGCTTGGATGCGAGATGTCGCAGAGTCGTAATCTGATGCGACCTTGAATGCGGCTGCGCCTGCGGCGGCTACGGGCGCGGTTAGCTTAGCGGTACAAGCTGTACCGGCATCCTTGAATGACGTTGATAGCTCTTTTGCCTTGTCTGTTCCTTTAGAAAGGTCCTTCCAGGTGATCCCTTTGATGTCCTGGTTGAGCTTCTTAACGTTCTTTGTGACGTTGGTCGCATCGAGGATAGCCTCGATGACTACGCGCCCATCCGCCATATGTGCTCACCTCTTATACGAGAGCTGCAAGAGACAGCGCGACATCGGTCATGGCGCTGTTGGCATCCTCCGCGTTATCGTGTGAGCTTTGCTTCTTCTTAAGGGCGAACAGGGCAGCGTACTTGTCGAACTCTTTCACCTGTTCTTTGTTGTGTTTATCAGGCTTCGGCCTGTTCTTGGGGTTTCGATAATACATCCGAGCCCCAAGAGGGGTCTCATAGGGTAGAGACCAGATGAGTGTGAGGAATTCCACCCAAGATATGGAGTCCCTCACGGTATCCCAGTCGATGTTGTAGGCCATCCTAAGAGACGTTCTGATGAGCGCAGCATCTTCTCCCACATCGAATAGTTCAGGCTCGTTAGATACCGTCTCTCGCGTCTCTATGCCGAATACCTCTAGCAGTACCTTGTGGATCAAGTCTCCGAATATTGCCATCGAGTAATCGCACGCGAGGTAGGCATCATCGGGATTCACGAAGATCATCTCTATCTCGCGCAAGGCTTTCTCTTCTTCGTCTACGGATTCATCCTGGTACAAGAGATAGATCTCAAGAGCATTAGATGCGGAATCGTTGACAAGAACGTCCTCTCCATTGAATGGATAGGAGCATACGCTCGACCCATCGGGTAGAATCGTTCGTCTTGTCGATAGGGAAGTAGGGATCATGTCTACTTCCTCTTCTTGCGCTTCTTGTTAGGGATGTTCTGCTTTTGGAAGTAGATGCCAGCTTCGCGAAGCTGCTTGGAGGTGCAGTGGTCGTATAGCCAGGTGCACAGAGCCGCGAACACCTCCCCGATGTTCACGATGTTCTTCGCGGGGTCTACCGGCTCGTCATCATCCGATAGAAGCAGGAGGATATCGTTATACCCCTCTTCACCGATGATCGCGGTGATGCAGCGTTTCTGCAGTCGTACCATAGCGTTCTTGGCTTCTGCAACTTCCTCTTCGTTCTCAAGAGTGTCCATCTTGTGTTGCAACGGAGCGAAGCGGTCCATGGAGTTGCCTACCATGGTGAGCATGCGCTCGATGTTGTCATCATCGGTCTTGACGGAGAAGGTTACTACTTCATCTCCGGCTTTGATGTCGATGTGTTCGGTTTGCTTATTGAGCTTGATCAGAGCCATGTGAGCCTCCTTTGTGAGCAGATACAACAAAGGCACGCAGGCGGCTCACTTCACCTGCGTGCCCCGTACTGGGTATATTGGCGGTAGTGTCGCTTTTACGAATTGCTCCCAGAAGCAGCGGTAACCTTCACTTCAAACGTGGTGCTGATAGAAGGCTTCGCAGCGGCCTTAGCCGTGATCTTCGTAGTGCCAGGAGAGATGCCCGTGATGACACCGTCTGCGTCAACAGAGCAGATAGAAGGATCTTCGACACCGAAGTGGCATTTCTGATTAGCTCCAGTAGGCGATACGCTCACGCCAGCATCGGCGGTGCTTCCCTTAGCGACTGTCACCGTAGATGCCGTGATGCTCGACGGAGCAAGGGCGGAGGTAGCCTCGATCTTTTCATCGACAGAATTGATGGAGATCGTGTAGTTGAATTCGCTCTTGGCGTTCGCGTCACCCATCGAAGAGCCAGGCACGAGACCAGTGATGGTACATTTGCCCTTCAAGACCGTTCCATCAGGCATGGTCCAGCGGTAATCCGTCTCACGGTCAGAGCCAGTTTTCAACGCAAGGGACTGAATCCAATCCTGGCAGGCGTTGCCGTAGTAGCGATGGCCTGACATCTCAAGAGACACCTTCACGGACTCTACCGTGGTCTTAGTGTCTCCGAAATCGTTATAGTAGGCGTCATCAGATGTGGACTCATCAGACGAAGGCGCGCAGCTAGTGATGCCGTAGAGGGCGTATGCCCACGTTGGCGTCGCTGATAGCGGGGTGATGTTAAGCTCGATCACGTTCGCGTAGTTGGGAGCGAACGCGAGATCTTGTTCATTATCCATTTCTAACTCCTTACGGTTAGACGAGCCATGATGCGCGTTTCCCACACGCTCACAGCTCCAGTTTCTAATTCTTGTGGCTCGGTATAGACCTCCACTGATGTGAGGGTGTACGAGCCGTTTTCGCTCTTAAGGTCGAGGTTCTCGCAAAGGTTCGCGATGTTAGAGCATTCATCTATCGCTTGGAGTTCGTCCTCACGCGCTACAACGATCTGCACCACGTATTGGATAGAGCGTTCTCCCGTGAAATAGCGATCAGTCGTAGTTGATGGCATACGCCGTACCGCAATACCGCCCTTCTTGATGGACGACAGCCGGCGCACTCGTGCGTCCTTATAGCCTTTCTCGCGCAGGCGTTTGGCAAGCACTTCTGCGAGGTCTATGCGCTTAGTCATCTGTTCCTCCGATCGTTACGCTCGTGTCGTGTCCGAGAAGGTTAGCAGCGAGCTTCTCCCACTCACCAAGGCGTTCTGCTTTCGTTGCTTCAGGCCATTGCGGGCATGCATTGGTGTTCTTAGTGGTCCTGACAGAGTCAGCATTCAGAACGTCCTTTGCATAGGGCGTATTCCAAATGATCTGCCCGTTCTCGAAGTCCGATGATTCGGGCATAGAATCGCGTAACGTACCCTCATCAACAGGGCAGTGCTTATTCATGTCGAAGCCAACGCGATGAGCGAAAACAGCCTGCTTTGCTTTCATGGCTTGCGGGGAGAATTTCTTCTCGATCCCTCCAAGGTCGATGCTTATGCTCGGCTGCTTCGCCATCTACATCACGTCCAGTTCCCAGTGGTGGATATGCTTGCCGCACTTATAAGTGGAGCACTTGTCAACTATGAACGACTCACCATCTATGACCACTTTCGACCCCATAGGCACTTTGAAAGCACCTTTTGAGTTCGCTTTATCCACCCAAACGCGCCCTGCAGCCCCATCGGAGAGCTTGTAGCTCGAATTCAAGAGCTGCTCGGCGCGTTCGAATCGGACATTCTTGATCTCGACTGGGTCGAGGTATGCTCCTTCATAATCGCTTTCAGGGTCACGCAGATAGACCTGCATTGTGTCCGGCATGACAGATTTCGGGATATGCCTAGCCATCGATGCCTCCGAAGAGTAGACCTGTGCCAGAGAGGTGCATGTAGATGACCTGCTTCATGTCCATCTGGTAGTTGGTCGCTCCGATCTCTACAGGATAGCCAGATACGCTGAACGACCCGATGGTCATAGAGCCAACACCCTCACCTATGCCGCCAGACGCGCCGTGCACAGCATCAACATCAACCGCTGATGCAAGAGCACGTTTCACTGCGTCGCTTTGGTCTTGCGTTTCG
This sequence comes from uncultured Eggerthella sp., assembly GCA_958409415.1. GTDB lineage: Bacteria > Actinomycetota > Coriobacteriia > Coriobacteriales > Eggerthellaceae > Anaerotardibacter. The sequence continues at coordinate 50,643 of CATYMO010000009.1, forward strand.
GCTTCGTTTGCGCCGCAGTAGTAGTTGACCCAAGAGCGTGCTGTGAGATATGAGGTTTTGAACTCATCCTCTTCCAGCGTTCCACCTAGGCCTTTGTACTCGTCATAGGTGAGGTGTGGCAGTGACATCATGCGCCTTTCTTAGCCTTGGGAGCTTGATCCTTTGGCTTGTTGGCTTTGGTGGCCTTAGTTGCCTTGGGAGCTTGCTCCTCTTGTACTCCTACTCGTCTCATTAGGCTCTCCTTACGCAGTGGTGTGGGCGTAGATGAGGCCCTTCTTGTTCTCGTATACCAGCAGGTCGTGGAAAACGCGGTACTGCCAAAGGTGCGCATCGTCGCCCTGGTTGGTGTCAGGGGCGAAGTAACGCAGCTTGCGATGCTTGATGATCGCAGCAGCAGCGCGCGGGTCGATGACGATGAAGTTGATGTCCTTCGCATCAGCGGCTTTCTTGTAGCCGCCCTTGGTCTCGTCTACAGCATTCTCGCCAGTGGTCTTGGTCACGCCATCAAGAAGGTCGATAGCGGTGTAGAAGCGGTTCTTCGGAACCTGGACGATCTTCATATCGTCGAAGGTCTGGAACTTGCCGTTGGGGTTCTCGCCCTGCTTGAGATCGTAGTTCTGGGACTTACGAAGCAGGTTGCGGAACGCTGCCGTGCAGTAGAATAAGCAGTTCTCGATATTGCCACCCAAGTCCTGGATTGCTTCCTCGGCTACAAGAACGGCATCGAAGGCATCAGAGGCCGAAGAGATGGTCTTCTTCGCGGTGTTGCCAGCGTTTGCTGCGAGCTTCGCGAAGCGGATTGCATCTACTTCCGGCACGACCTTCTCACGGGTAAACACATTCATGACGGTAGCTGATACCAGAGCGTCGCGCTCTTCGTCGTCGAGAGAATCGATCGAGAACTCGCGGTCGCGGTCGTGGGTGAGCTTCATGGTCTCCCAGTCGGTAGAGACTGCGCCACGGACGAAGCCTTTGCCGCGAACATGGTCAGCAAGGCCATCCACCGCGATCTTGGCGATCTTGATCTCGCCTGCGCCGGTCATCTCACCCAAGAGATCCTGGTTCATGTTGAGGTCTGCTGTACGGGTATCGTGCAGCACCACCTCGTCGAGCTTGTTGGTGAACTTGGTCTTATAAGCGGCCAGAGAATTAGCCATTTTTCAAACACTCCTTAGTTCTTGTCGAACACGGCATCGATCTTGTCCTCGATCGATTTACCGACAGAGCCTGCGGGCTTACCGCCGGTCTTGCCGCGTTGCTTCTCTTCCTCGAACAGATAGGGGCATTCGGTCTTGAGCTTCGGAACATCGCCGTCGTAGTCCTCGAGCAGAGCTTTCGCAGCCTTGAGGTTCTTGCAACCAGCCATCTCGAGCTTGTGGTTCACGCGCTCGTCTGCCTGGGCTGCTTCGAGTTCTGCGATGCGCTTCTCGAGCTTCTCGCGTCCCTCTTTGGTCTCGGCTGCTTTGGCAATCTCAGCCTTGAGCTTTGCGATCTCAGCATCTTTAGCCGCCATCTCTTTCTCATGGCGTTCCTTGTTGATGCCAGGCTGACCGTGCTTGTCTTTGACATCGCTGTTTGCAGCCTCGTCTGCGCCATTGGATTCCGCTTCAGAGCTTTTGCCTTCTGCTTCGTCCTTTTTTGCAGCCTCGTCTGCGCCCTCTTGCAGCTCTTCCTTCTTTTCTTCGTCTGCCATTACCTGTTCCTTTCATCCTGGATTTGTTTGCGCGGTTCTTTCCGCCAGCAGGTGGGTTTTTTTGCGCTATCCCAAGCAAGGAGCAGTGTGGGGCAGGTGTCGCTTTTCAAGTTTTTGGACAAAAGAAAAGCCCCTCACATGGAGGGGCGGAAGTGTGGAGTAGAGCGGAGTAGTGGGGATTAGTTGCTATGGGTCAATACGTATTCGATGAATTCAGGTTTGAGCTCGAGGTCGTACTTCTCGAAATGATAGATGTCGGAAGATGTCCATTTCCAGTCTGCAACTTTGAAAGCCAAAAACTCTTTCCCAGATTGATACTCACCAGTTACAACATCTTCGAAAGGGCCGCCTGCGGCAGCATAAGGGGGTTGCGATTTGAGAAAGTGCAGGACTTTCTTCTTGTTGGGTATCACAGCCCTCTCAAGAGACAATTCATCGTTGTAATCTTTGAGAACGATCGATGTCATGATTTCCTCGGTTCGAAGTCGTGAAAAGCCCCAGTGTTGATGTCAGGGTCTTCCCCAATGGTGTAGGTTCCGTTAGACCACACCCATATTATATCATCTGGAGCGCGGACTGTGACGCCTGGTTCATCCGCAAGGCGTTGCGCGAAACAATCTCCATTTTTATCTGCTTTGCCAGTACTACATGAGAGAAGACGGACGGGCTTCGTGCTGTCGTAGTCCTTGCGATTTCTAATGATTTCGGCGACCACTTTGTGGTTCGCTCGCTTACCATACAGTTCTACCGTCTTTGGCTCCCCATGCATCGCCACATCGTAGTATCCATCTTTTGCCAGCTTTGCACGAGCGAGCTTGACGTTGTTGCCGAATAGGTCGCGACTTCCTGTATAAACGGGATACATCGCCTGATTGCATCTTTTGATGAGATTTGCCTGTTCTATTGCTCTTTGCTTTGTCTGACCAGAGGTAGCAGGCAGCTTGATCTTCGGCATATCTCCTGCCCATTCACGGCGCGGAGAGCGTTGCAGGATGTCAGGGTTTTCTTTGATGAGCCGCCGCATCTTCTCCTGCTTGTTCTGTAGTCTGAGTTTCTGGTAGGACACTTCGCCTAGATTCTCAAGCGTAGGGTCGTTCTTGTACAACTCCTCAGCCCCGCGCAGCTCACGTTTCGCATCGCGGATGTCGCGCTCGTATCCTCGTTGCTTCTGTGTGAGGTCGTAGACTTCCGCATTCGACTTGCCGCTGGGATGCTTCGGGTCTGGTTCGTACATCCTCTTCATGCCGGGGAAGTAGGCGGAATAGGAATGCCTGCAGTTCGCCCCTCCGATACCGTCCGACACGTCACCCCACTTGCACGCGGTCTTGAAGTCCTTGTATTTCACCCCGTCGATGACCTTGTCCCCGTTTCTGGAGTAGATCCTTCCTTCCCATTCGGCATGAGACGGACGAGAGCCACCGTGGCTCGACACCTCGACAAGCTCCACCCCTGCATCATCAAGGATCTATTCAGTCCTTCTCATGGAGTCTTGGAGTATCTGAGTGCGAATATGACGGCGTATGGCGACATCGACCTTGTTCTGAACGGTCTGCCTTCCAGTTTTGGTATTCCGATACGAGATGATCGAAATACCCTCGCCTTCAAGCTTACGTACAGCACTGTGTAGGGCTTTCTCTGTTGTCATAGCGCCAGTGTTCACTTGGGTTATCGCCCATATCGACTGGGTGAGGAAGGCGGTCTGTGCAGACTGGACCATATTGAGGTTCTCACGTGCGAGGATGTCGCGCACACCTGCTACTGTTGCTGCAATCTGCCGCGTGGTGATAGATGGAAGCTCAACGCCCATGCCTTTCTTGATGCGCCTTAGGTCATCAGCATCGGAGCGTTTGAGCGCGTCAGAGACCTCTTTTGATACAGATGCAGAGATTTCCCCTTTGTGGCTATTGAGTATGGCTAAGAGGCCTTCTGAGTTGCTCTGCGATAGTAAAAGAAGGGCAGTCTGCGAGCGTTGGTTGGTTATATCTCCCTCGATCATGCGCTTGGTGAGATATTCGAGCATTTCAGACTCGATCTGGGTATAGACCGCTGCGGTCATCTCTCCTGCAGCATTGAGGTAATCAGGATCTAACATGGTTAGAACCCGATATCCACTACTTCATCTTTAGATACCCATGCCTTCGCTTCTTCTTCGCTCATGCCATAGAACCTTTCGGCATATTTCCATTTTGGCAACACCCCTGCAGAGATCTCAGAGAGCATCGTATTCTTCTCGGTCTGGGTGTCCACGATGACGGAATCGTCGAAGTGAATAGAGATTTCTCCGAATTTTTCTGCAATAGGAGCGCCGCAATGTTCGCGAGCACACGTGAGAAGCGCGGTGATAATGGTCTTGATAGACCCAGCGATGGAGTTCTCATGCTTCCTTACGTTGCGCATTAGCTCGCTGTTGTCGCTCACCACTTCGGTAGCGGTCTTCAGCCCTCCTGCTTTATCAAGAGTGAAGTATTCCTGACCGAATCCTGTCTGGTCACCGAACTCTGCAAGAGCGATATTCAATGCCTTTTCCAACGGTTCGATACGAATATCAGGGGAGTAGACTTCGTAGAGGTTCTTGCCGCTCTCTCCAAGAAGCTTGCGGAAGATTCTCGATTTGGGAGCTTTAGGGATGGTGTTGCCTTTCGCATCCTTACCTCGGTAATCGATCATCTTCTCATCAAGGAACACTTTCGGCTCGGTAAGCACGATCTCCTGGAACACAGCATCGAAAGCGAGATCGACCGCTTTGATGGCATCGACAGCATCGGCGAAAACGCTCACGCCATAGGCAGAATTGTCCACGTAGGTGTTCTCGATGCCGGGACGAACAATCGCGAAGGTCGGGGTAGGGCATAAGGTTTCGAACTCTTCTATGAAACCGCCGCTCTCTGGGTCTTGTGGTTTACCATCGATCCACACGTAGGTGCGAATGTCATACCCTCGCTCCCCGATAACATGAATCTGCAGCTGGTCGGCAGGCTTTCCCTTGAAGTAAACGCGGGAGACGAATGCGCATTCCGTACAGCCATCATCGTCCCAGGTAAGAGGCAGCACCATACGCGCATCGCTCTTACGTATCTTGATGGTTGTCTCTTCTCCAAGGTCGAACCACAGCGAATAGCCACCAGTTCCGATAGCGAACGCTTTCTCGACAAGGCTCTGGCAATTAGGCCAGAACTTCGAAGAAGCAAGGTAATCCTGTAGCCATGCGTTGGAGGCTGCATCTTCGCAACTGATCTCTGTGTTGTCCGTCAGAAGGAGGCTCGCCCATTCTCTGGCAGCTTTGCGTGCAGGGTGGACAGATAGGCGATCACGTGAGCCGTGATGGTTAGGGGACTCGTAGGAGACCTTGTACCATTCGTCAGTATTCGTGTACCAGTTCCACCAGAGTTTGATGCGCTCGGTCATCTGCTCATCGATGGTATATCCGAGGTTCTTCAGTTTCTGTTTAATGTGAGACGGGACGAGGAATTCATTCGCGGTCATAGTTCCACCTTTCGTTATGGTTGAACTATCGGCGAAGTGTCGCTATTCCCTTGTGTATGCGTATCTCGACCTTGCCTCTCGCATGTAGGCATATCGAAGTGAGTCAACCCAATGATCATTGCCATCAGGGATGGTGTTCAGCACCTCGTCATCCTTCACTTCATATTGCATCTCTGACAGCTCCTTATAGAGTCTCGGGCATCTATCAGGGTCGATGATGATAGTGCATGACTGGAGGAATTCGTAGGACTTCTTTCTCATGTTGCCTTTTCCAGCAGCACGAGAGTTCACGCCTTCGATTCTCTGCTGGTCTATCTTGTCAGGATTCGCATCATCCGAATAGATGGGCTCATCGTGGAATACGGGCTTTGCTTCCTCTTCATCAGACCACGTCATCATCTCTATGAGCCTGTGCGCCTGTTCGTCGGGCTGGAGCTTATTCCCTCCATCCTCGCAGAAGCAGATGATGGCATGCTCGTTAGGTCTCCACTCCGTTCCTACTGCAGCCCACGGGTCGGGATACCAGCCGAAGTCTTGCCCGAAGCGGTAGTTGTCGAAGGTGCGAATCTCTTCATCCGTGATCTCTCTCACCACTATGCGGTCGAACACTTCAGTGCCGTTTCCTACTGGGAGTCCTAGGTACTCATGCTCATAGCTCTGCCGGTCTATCTCTTTCAAGTGCTCGGCATCGGCAAAGAACTGCTCACCGAGCCACTCTTTTGGAGCTTCGAGATAGGTGGACGAGAAGTATCGTGCGTCTTCAGCCAATCCCGCTTCGATGTGTTGGTTTATCCAGCACCTACGAGAACGTGGAGGATTGAAGGTGTAGATGCGGATGGCATCATTGCCACCACGCGTAACGGACTGGTTCACCTTACGGATCTCCGCCATGCCTGAGAACTGGTCTGCTTCTTCGAACCATGCGATGCCGACATGACCGAACGGGACTTTGATGGACTTGATCTTGTTCGCATTGTCAACACCACGGAACAAGATGAGCTGCCCTGTTGATTTCTTGCGGATGCGCAGAGTCGAATCGGGCATATCGTACTCGTCAGCCAAACCTAGCTTGTTTATTGACCAGACTATTTGAGCATACGCTCCATCACGTAGGTTTATCTTCTGCTTCATGAATACGACTGCGTGCTGGTCTGGGTGGCGTTCGACGTAGTTCACTACTTCGAGAGACGCATCAGAGGACTTCATGGAGCCACGTCCGCCACCGAGCCACAGGTCGATGACTCTATAGGTTGCAGGATCGTTGATGATGCGGTGAACCTCAAGGAATGCCGGAGCTATGAGTAAACCGAAATCACGCACGAACTCCGACTCTTCCGTATGCTCATCTTCGGCGTAGGGAAGAAGCTCTTTCGTTGCCTTGACCAAGACATTAGCAGTGTCTTTATCCACATGCTCATTTCCGTTAATATCGGTGAATGTGACGTGCTCGCTCGCTTTATCAGCTAAGTTATCGAGCCTATTCAGGAGCTTCGCTTTCGAGATGACGCTCTTCTTCGCTGCTTGCTTGTTGAGAGTCCCAAGCCTTGCTGAAACCTTGTTATTCGCTTCTAAGCGCGAAGCGGCACTGTCGACCGCAGAATCCTTCCAGTTCTGAGACCTCGGATATGCTTCGCGGTACGCCTGACGTTGCGTAAGGCCACGAGAGCGCGCCTGAGCGTATAGTTCTTGATTCTGTGTAAGCTGGTCATTCATCGGGCATAGTGTGCCCTCTGTGTCGCTAAGAAAAAGGACCAGCCATAGAGACTGGTCCTTTAGAAAGGGGCTACAACGCAAGGGAAAACATGGAAAAGCTCACGTTGCGGTTATATATTCGCGCTCGTGTCGCTTATCTTGATAATATCCATCCGATATAGCCGAGAACGGTCGGTTCTTGGTTCAGACCGCTAATGAACTGTGAATACAGCTCCCAATCTGATACAAGCAGCAAAGCCAAAACACCTATAAAGATGGCTGCGAACAATATAAAGACGATTATTTCAAAAACTCTATCTTTCATTTGCGCTCACCCCACTTGCAAAAACCGTTCGGCTCAACAAAAGCATCATCGAATAAGGCGCATGTCTCATTGCTGTTGAACCGCTTGCAATACCGACAGCGCACGATCTCTTCGCCGTCTGCCCCTCTGACGGTATAGACTTCTTGGGCGGTAAGTCCTGCCTGGTAGCATTTCCTGCGGATCGCTTCGAGGCACTTGTCGCTGATGATGTATTCGCTCATAGCTCCACCCCTAACTCTTCGAGTTGCCTGCGGAAGCCTTCTGCTCCCGATGCAACACGCCCGAACTCAATACGGCCATCTCCCGGAACGTATGCCACCCACTCTCCTTTTACGAATTCGACCATTACGCACCTCGTTTCTTCGAGTCGCCGAAACCGTACTGCACCATGATCGTTACAAATGGCTCATAGGTAGCGTTGCGATTTTCAACGAAGTCCTTAGCATCCTGCTCAGTGCCATACAGCACGCAGAATGGCTTATCATCGATATAGATGAGGTAGGTTGCGTTAATCATCATGATCTCCTCCTTGGTGATCTGCGCCCCGATTCGAGGCAGATGTCGCACGTCCTTTGATTCGCATATCTCGGCCTGAACGAGCTGCCGCAGCATCCGCAGATCCTAGGATCCAGCCGTCTCTCGTAGATCTTCCGGTCGAGGCGAGCTATGGCCATAGCTTGCTCGAGGCTCTCACGGTCGTAGTAGGGGATGCGCTTCCTAGTTATGACCGACCAGAGGTTTCGAGGGACTGCTACAAGGTTGTCAGGATCGAAGTTCCGCTTGTCACCATCAGCGAAGACGATCATCGTCGAAGGAGGGACGTGCTTACCGTTCTCCTCTTCCCAGATGATGTGATGCTTCATGCGGAAGTTGTCATTGCATTCCTTTCGCGTCGGCCTGTCGGCGATCTTCACCTCGACATAGCCGTCCTTGGTAACTCGTTCGTAGCCGATCGGCTTGTCCTTTGCGTTGTGCGGCATGTTCCCAGGCTTGTAGCAAGCTGAAAGCATGCGCCTTCTCGATTCCTCTGAAAGCCCTTGCTCTTCCCAGGATCTGCCTTTGTTGGCTGGCACATGGCCACGCTCGAACCGACCGCCGACAGTGCCGGACTTCACACCGAGCCTCGTCTTCAGGTTCTTCACCTGCGAACGCGTGAGCTCGATGCCGAACCTTTCCTTGAAAGCTTTAGCGATCTCACGTTCGGAATGTCCTGGGATGAACTCCCGAAGGAAGCTGTTCATCTCATCGGTGTACCTCATGATCCACCCCCGAGCATCCTCGGTAGTTGCGTGTTCGCATCGAGCTTATCGTCGTTGAATTTCATCGCCGATAGTACCGTCTTCGCATTGTCGATAACGGTCTTTCCGACCTCTGAGATCGCTTTCGAGCGTTCGATCTCCTGCTGAAGTTCCTCGCCTGAAAGGCTCTCATCGTTCAATCGCTCCAGTGCCATTGAAGAGATGATCGTTCAGGTCGTTCATCGTGTTTCTCGTCATCGCCTACACCTCCCTGAGCTCAACGTAGATGCCAGGATGATCGTCATAGCATCTCGTCGTATGGTTGATCGCTATCTGCTGATCCCCGATCTCGAAGAAGCCTAATCGCTCCAACACGTCGAAGATTGTCTTCTCGAGGTTGTCGTTGTCGGGCTTCGTGATCTTGAACCCCTTCGGATGCTTCGCGTCTGCCTGGTAGCAGATGCACATCGAGATCTCGCACGCCCCATGGAATGGCTCTTCTGGACGATGAGGCGCTATGTGAGCCTCGAGCTTCGCCTCGACTTCATGAAGCGTTTGCGACTTCTTGATGAACGCTTTTCCTGTCTTCCGGTTCACAACAGCTTCGAGATCATTGTGCGTCGTTGTCGGAGGTTCGAGTGCGCACCAGAAGCGCAGTCGTTTTTTATCGTTAGTCATTCGTAACCTCCTGAGCACGAAACTCACTAAGGTAGTTCGAATCTGCTGTGAAGCGATCTTCGTCTGACATGATTCCTTGGGCGAGGATCGCGAAGCTGCATGCCCATGTTGTTTCGCTACTGGTGACCATCGCTAGAGCGCATGATTCCGAACATCCTTTTCCAGTGAATGGGCAAAAGTTCGAAGGTTTGTTATTCATATCAATCTCCTAGGTTTTAGGTTTCAATTCTGTCTCGCGCGGATCACCTATCTCGGGGGTGTGGGTGCAAGCTAAGCAATCACGCGCTAAGGTAAGGCGCGGTTTATCCGCCTTACCGTGCTTGCACTTACACCCCTAGGTAGGGGGGTACTTCCCCTTTACTACGTAGTAGTAAAGGCGCACCCCCTTTTTTCACACCCCCGTGCAGGGGTGTAAAGTTTGCAAATATCATTTTTTGCACGGGGTGTTACTAATAAGGGTTGCACCCTATACACCCCCTTTGTTTTCCGTCTCGAAATCAGCCGTCAATTCGCCGAGTTCTTGGTCGATCAAAAGACCGCTTTCTTTGTTGTTTGGATCGATGATTACTGGACACCAGGAGGTTCTAGACGGGTTCGTCCAGCTGCGAACTTGCTCTTCCGAAATAGGCTTCCCATCGATCTCACCGATGCGCTCGTGCACGTTCTTGCGCGTCGTTTCAACGCCGTCGAGCTGACATTGCGTCATAGCTGCGCGAAGCGCTTTGATCTTCTTCTCGCGGTTCGATTCGGTCTTGCGCGCTTGACCCTCAGCACGGCGCTTCTTCTTCGCAACTTCTGTGTCTGTATCGATATCTGCAAGGATCCCGATCGTGTCGACAGAATGCATCGGGTAGTCGAACCAGACGTTGACGGGAGCGAACTTGGGGAATTCTCGCAGGGTGCCCTCGATGCGCCACGCAGAGCGCTCAGAGGCCTTTTTCTTAGCTTCGTCGATGTTGTTCATCAGCCATAAGAAATAGTCGCCCTTGAGCGATTTGCGGCACCATGCATAGAGCTTGTTGCCGACCAGCTGGTCATCCTCCGGGCAGGCCTCGCGCCATGCTGTGATATCTGAGATCGTGCTGTTGCCTGCATCCTTCGACATGTTGTCCAAGAAGACCTCGCAGGAACGGCGCATGAACTCGTCTGTCTGCTGTTCCTTGATCTCGTCGGTGAGCTCTAGCTCGATCAGGTCAAGGAGCGCATCAGGGTCGCGCGCGAACACGCCTGAACCTGAAGCTCTATCCATCGAGCGCTTCGAGCCTTGGTTGCCCTTCGAGTGATGGTGGCAGTAGATCACGGCGCATCCAAGCTCTGTGCATACGCGGTCGAACTGGTTGCAGAACGCCGCCATCTGATCAGCGCTGTTCTCATCGCCTGTGATGACCTTATAGATAGGGTCGATGACAACTGCTATAGGGCGGGTCTTGAGCGCGCGTCTGATAAGCCCAGGCGCGAGCTTATCCATAGGCTTTGACTTACCACGCAGGTTCCAGATGTCGATGTTCTTGATGTTGTCCGGGTTTAGCCCTTGTGCTTCGTAGGCATCGCGGAATCGATGCAGGCAGCTCGCACGGTCGAGCTCCAGGTTCACGTAGAGCACGCGTCCCTGGGTGCATTTCCAACCGAGCCACGGCTTGCCCTCTGCGATAGCGATGCAAAGCTCGATGAGCGCGAAGGACTTGCCAGCCTTAGAGGGGCCAGCGAGCAGCATCTTGTGCCCCTGCCTGAGCACTCCATCGATGAGCGGGTCGGCGAGATCTGGCATGTGCTCCCAGGCATCCGCTAGGCTCTCAGGCTCTGGCAGATCGTCGTTGATCTCATCGAACCACTCGCGCCATGCGTTCCAGTTCTCCTTGCCGATGTTCGTAGCGATCAAGAACTGCTTGTTCTCGCCACGCCAAACACCGGGCATGCGCGATAGGCGAGAGGGATTCTTGTTCTGCGTGTCGACCTTGAGGCCGTTCTTCGCGCAGGTCGAATACAGGAAATCGACGCGCTTTCGGTATTCGTCATAGTCTTTCGCATCGATCTTGACGATCGCGTGTATCGACTTGTTCCCGGAATGAACGAGCGCTGCGACAGGAAGCTCCAAGGCTTCGATGATGGCCTTCTGCTTTTCGATCTCGACGCTATCGGACTCGACGAGCGCGTAGCGGAATTCAGAGACGTTATCGTTGCGTACGCCTTGCCCGTCGAGCGGGTTGAATCGGATCCACGCACCTGCAAGAGGCTCGTATTTTCCCAAGCAAGCATCGAGATCATCCTTATGCTTAGTAAGCCCCTCGATCAGCTCTCCTGCAGTCCTGCGGTAGTCACCGCGGCGGCTGGGCTTCCATCGCCCATCCTCATCGAGCCAGGATTCAGTGACGTAGCCTACATATTCACCTGGCTCGAAGAGCGTCTGCAGGTATTCGATTATCTCCTTGTAGCCATGCCATTCACCTTCCGGGGCTTCGATCTCTGATGATTCGACCCAGGATGGATCGACGATCTGACCCTCTGGTCTGTTATCGGAATATTCATCGTCCCAGCCGAGCGCGCATCCAGGATCGTATGCAGGAGTCCATCCATGGTCGCGTGCGAGCTGCACGATAGAACCAAGCGTTGCTGATTCTCCGGCATTATGGCCAAAGCCTTCCCACTTGCGCTGCATGTTGCCATTGCCCTTGTAGCGCTTGGTGTCACGGCGCGCCCAGTCCTCCCACATGGAGAACGGATAGCCTGCGTCCTTGAGCGCCATGCCGACCACGATGAAATCCTGATACTGCACATCACTTGGATCCAAGAAATCTAGGACCTCTTGCATATCGTAGTAGCTCTCTTCGCTCATGCTGCACCCCCTGGAACGTAGGTCGCAGGATCGATTCCACGCGGTGTTCTCCAGCCATTAGAGGCGATGCGAGTTATGAGCCTGGATGCGTCATCCTTGCTCCATTCGCCAACGTGTTTGAAGCCACGGGATTCGAGCTGTCGGATCTGCTTGGGCGTCGTGAGTCCTTCCTTTCGGCGCTTCTGTAAGCGGTCGATGAGAAGCGATGCTTTGCCAGAGCACTCGACCGCAGAGCTGTCGATACCGGCTTCATCCAAGTACTTCGCCTGCTTCTCGCTCATCGGCGCCATCTCGTATGCGAAGGACGGTATGTAGTTCGCAAGATCCTGATCCTGGATCGACATCTCGAACTGCAGAGGATCCACGTTCTTGCGCTTGCGTTTTTTCAGTGCATCGAGCTGCTTCGCAAGAGACTCCTCGCGTTGCGCGAGCACGTCTTGCTCTGCGTGCGCTTCGACCTCTTCGAGATCGAGAGGCGCCGGAGCATCCTCGATGATCTTCGTCATGGCGTGCGCCACATCTGTGTCAGCTGCGATCAGATGCGCTGGACGGCACAGCTCATGGCGCTCTACATGCCACAAGAAGTCGAGCAAGAGCAAGTGATCCTTGCCCGTCTCGGGTGAGAGGCGAGTGCCGCGCCCTACCATCTGGCAGTAAAGGCTGCGCACCTTAGTGGGACGAAGTACGATGATGCAGTCCACGCTGGGGCAGTCCCACCCTTCAGTGAGCAGCATCGAATTGCAGAGTACGTTGTAGCGATCGCTCTCGAAGTCTTGCAGGATCTCTGCTCTGTCCTTCGAATTGCCGTTCACCTCAGCCGCGGCAAATCCATGGCGCACCAGGATATCGCGGAACTTCTGCGAGGTATCGATAAGAGGGAGGAACACCACGGTCTTTCGATCGAGGCATCCTGCAGCTACCATCTCCTCAGCGATCTGCTCAAGATAGGGGTCGAGAACGCTGCCCAAATCCGATGCTTTGAAGTCACCAGAAGATATGGCCACGCTCGATAGGTCGAGCTTGATTGGGATCGTCTGAGCCTTGATGGGGCAGAGATAGCCCTCTTTGATCGCCTTGGGGAGCGTGTACTCATATGCTAGAGAATCGAAGTACTCGCCGAGATTCCTACGGTCGCCGCGGTCGGGCGTTGCGGTGACGCCGAGCACCTTAGCGCCCTTGAAGTGGCGCAACACCGTCTGGTAGCTATCCGAGAGCGCATGATGCGCTTCATCCACCACGATGGTGTCGAAGTGGTCTGGTGCGAATTGGTCCAGTCGCTTCTGGCGCATGAGCGTCTGCACGGATCCGACCGTGACTCGCTCGAAGCCATAGAGGCTCGTCTGCTCTGCCTTCTCGACACTGCAGCCGAGCCCTGTTGCGCTCATGAGCTTATCAGCGGCTTGCTCGAGGAGTTCTCCTCGATGAGCGAGGATGAGCACGCGACCGCCTTGCATGACCGCATCCTTCGCTACCATGGAGAACACGATCGTCTTGCCGCAGCCTGTAGGCAGGACGAGGAGCGTGCGATCGCGCCCCTCGTCCCATTCGCGCTCTATAGCGATGCGCGCTTCTTGTTGATATGGTCTCAGCTCCATCGCTCTAATCCATCGAGTAGGGGTTCTGGTACTGCTGAGGCTGTGCAGGCATCGGCATCTGCGTCTGCTGTTGCTGCGGTGCTGCTACGGGTTGCGTTGCTGGCTGTTGCGCAGGAGCTGGTTGCTGAGCGCCGATCACCTTATCGAAATCATCTGGATGGATGTACGAATCGATATCGTTGGTCGTGCGATCCTCTCCATCCTTCGTCTTGTAGGTGCGGTGCTTGATCTTGACGTACCCGCTCTTGCCCACGACCTCGTTCCAGTGAGGTTTCATGACGAGATTCGACGGATCAGCTGCGCTCGGCTCCTTCTTGAACCCCAGTCCCTCGAAGAAGCGATTGACACGCCAGGCGCCGCCTGAGTAGAGCAGGATGGAGTCGAAGACGGTCGTCTCGCGCCCATCAGGGAGCACGATCCTCAAGCTGATAGCTGCACGAGGGCACGGAGGTACTTTCGCGGATCCCTCGTAGCGCTCTTTCTCGACCTTATCGACGACGAACGCGTAGATGCCAGGATCGAGCAGGATGAAGTCCGAGCCGTTATCCTCGTACTCGCTATCCCAGTCGAGTTCATAGTTGCCGTTTACTACTTCTGCCATTGTTTAGATTCCTTTCTAGTTGAACGGTACGGGTTTATAGTTGTGGTATTCGCGGATCTTAGAGACGCACAGAGGCCACTGCGCTTCGATACCGCGCTTCACGTAGTCGGAGTTATAGTTCGCAGGATCCATCTCTGCGGGCATGAAATGGTTGATCTCGCTCGAGAGGATACGAATGTCTTCCAGGGTGATGTTGTCCTGCTTCATGAGAGCCAGCACGCCATTCCAGCATTCCGGGAGAGCCGGAACCTCAGCAGCAGGAGCAGGTGTACTCACTGGTGCGGGTGCAGCAGCTGGAGCGGGAACGTTTTCTGCAGGCTTAGGAGTAGGATCAGAAGAAACTTGTGGAGCTGCACTTGCGATAGATGCTGGCTGTGTAGCATTAGGTACGCTTGCGGTCGTGACGAATGGCTCGATGATCTTGAAATCGAATTCAAGCTCGCCAACAAGGCCGTAGCGATTCTTGGCATCCCAGCAAGGGTTGTGTTCCGCATACATGACGCGCTTACCACCGCGAGCTTTGCCGGCCTTCTGCCCCATGCCCTTATCGACGTTCTCCACCGTGACCTTGTAGTTCACGAAGAGAAGCGCATCAGCCCATTCCTTCAACAAAGGAGCGGTCTTTCGCTGGAGCTTCAGTTCCCATCGGTCGTAGCTCGATGCTTCATCTGGGCGGTCGAACTTACGCATCATCGCATGCGCGGTGAGCACCATGTTGATGTCGGCCTCGATCAGATCCGAGAGCTTGTTCAGGAGCTTGCCGAATTCTTCCTTGAGGGCTGTATACCCTGCACCGTATCCAGGAGCCTCGATCGAGTCCCACTTGTTCTTGATGCAGATGTGCTCGATACAGAGCATCTCTGCCCAGTCTGCAGTGTCGAGCACGAGCGTCTTGCAGGGGTGCTCAGCCTTCACAGCATCGATGAGACCCAGCAGCTCGTTCCATGACTGCGGCGCCGGATCGATACGAGCCACGTCGAGCTGATTCGTGCCGCCCTCAGTGTCAATGAAGAGCGGATCAGGGAATTGAGAGGCAAACGTGGTCTTGCCGATGCCCTCAGGACCATAGATCACGACCTTCTGCGCTTTGGCGATCTTGCCGCGAGAGATATTGAGAGCCATTACTCATCACCGCTTTTCTTAGATTTAGTAACAGTAAGGCGAGGCTCCTGGGTCGTAGTCTTCATATGCGCCTTATATTCCGCAGGATGTGCGAGCTTGAACGAGTTGGCGTCGAATTCGTTTCGAATGATAGGCATGCTGACTTTTACTTTGAAACCGTTGGGAAGGATCTTCTCGCTAGCCATTCCCATATAGTCTTTGATCTGCTTTGCACGCGCTTTTTTGCGTTCTTCAGCAGCATCTGCCCACTTCTTATTTTCGAGATATTCAGCTACCGCTACTTCAAGCTCTGAGTCATCCTGGATCGCAGGATAGGTGATCACATCTGCCATGGGTTTACCTCCTCATTAGGTTGTTCAGTTGTTGGTTGCGGGGTAGGGGTGGGAGCTGCTTGCGCGCTAGAATAACCATCTTCGATGACGATCGAGCATTCATCGCCGGTCGAGACTCGCGTGCCGATGATCTGAAGATCCTGAGACTCCGCCCAGGCACCGAACTCCTGGAGCGTTTGCGAATCGAATTGCTCGAGCTTGTCCACGAGCACGAAGCCACATTCAGGCTTCAGAGCGCGAACGATGGCGGTTGCCACGCGAAGCTGATCGGAGCCTGACATGCAGTCCCAAGCGTTGCCGTTGTAAACGAGTTCGCCCTTCTCGACCGTAAGGCCATCAAGGGGTAGCTTCGCATCTGCGAGGAGCGCCATCTTGTCGGCGCGGATGCTCTCGATCTCACGCGTAAGATCCTCATACTGCTCTTTGAGCTCATCAGCGTCCTTCATGGCCATAGTGCGAGCAGCGTTCGTACGAACCTTTGCGTTCGTCTCATCGATCGCAGCGATGGATGCTTCGATCTCGGCGGTGGATTCGTCCTGAAGGTCAAGAGCGGTCTTGCTGGCTACCACAGCTTCTTCATGAAGTTTGTCGATATCTGCGTTCTTCTGACTTAATTGTTCAGAAAGCTCGGAGATGAGATCGGCAAGGGCTTGAGCGTCGTGTTCTGTGCTTGCCAGTGCAGCCTCGATATCATTCACTCGTTCACGCTTGCGCTGATTCTCACCATTGCGAGCCAGGATCTCTTGCTGTTGCTGGATGAGCTCAGCTGCGCTTACAGGCTCTGCCGGTGCGTCAGGGTAGAACTCCATCTCTTCGGCGGCACCACGCTTCTGGCGCTCCATCTGACCGATGCTCGTGCGTTGGTTGAAGAGCTTGTCCTCCTTGGCTTCTAGCTCGAAGAGATAGTCACCAACGCCGATGATCTGCAAGAGCGTCTGGGCTTTCTCCTTCGAGGTCGATTCCATGAACTTCGGCAGATCGAGCGCGAGCGCTTCGATGAACTGATCGAGAAGATTCTGACCAGATTTATTGCCAGCAGGATCTATGACCTTGAGCGCCGAGGTCTTGCCCTTGCGCTCCACGATGAGACCATTCGTGAGCTCGACATGGAGGTAAGGATCCGTTGCAGATCCTTCGCGGTGGGGCTGGCTGGGCTTAAGACGATTGCCGCCCAAAGCCCAGGAGATGGCATCGAGAACGCTCGTCTTTCCCTGACCGTTACGACCGCCCACGATCGTAAGGCCGCTTTGCGCAGGTTCGAGCTTCACCGCCTTTACGCGTTTGACGTTCTCAAGCTCGAGACTGTTTATTTTTACTGATTCAGTCAACTGAATTCCTTCCTTTTTGATGCTTGAACAGGGAAAAGGTCACTTATTCCTGTTCTTCACAAAATCTTCACAAATGCGTTGACAGCGCCTTGCCTTGCGGTTGAGCTCACGCGTTTTGATCACGATCATTCGGGCTTCATCAGCCAGCGCGACTTGCTCGGTGCGCTTCATCTGCTGATAGTCCATATCGACCTTCGCGCGAACCCGTTTAGGTGGGGTCTTCTTAGGTGGGGGCTTACGTGGCCCTCGCAGCGGCTCTGCACGGTCGTAGTGCTTGCGTGCTTCAGCTGGCTGCTTCGACAGGATCGATGCGCTGTCTCTCTCGAACCTATCGATGCGCTTCTGCAGGTTGCATACTTCGCAGATCTGCTCACGGGTGAACTTGGATCTAAGGCATCCGCATGATGGGCAGATCTTGAGCTTCGATTCGTATCTCCTGAGCGAGACCTTCTTGCCACGTTTCCGCAGCCGTTTCACTCTGTTTCGGATGGACTCTTCTGTCCTTCCAAGGTGCAGGCATATATCCTCGATCGGCTTTCTGCCTGCGTTTCGTATGAGATAATCATCCTCGCTCGTTGTCCAGTTATGCTGCGCTTGCCCTTTGCGAGTCACCTAAAGAAACCTCCCACGAATGAACCCAAGTGCTACGAGAGCCAGAGCGATGCCACAGAGGGTGAGCGTCCACGCTATTGACATGACAGCCACCATTTGTGGTATGCTCCGACTTGGTTTTGAGTGGAAGCTCTCTGCATATTGCAGGGGGCTTCTTCTTTTTCGTGAGGCTCCAATCTGCTTTTACCTCTCTTCCTTTTTCTCCAAATACTCTGCGATCGCAGAAACTCGGATCAGCTTCTTCTTGCCAGACTTGATGTGCGGGATGGGGTCAACGGTCGAGTTCACAAAAGCGCGCATCATATCCTCACCGATCCCTGCATAGTGGGCTGCTGCCTTGATAGGTACGTAGAGCGGCATTTCGCCAGCGATGGAATCTTGCATATCTTTCACCTCCTTCCTCGTTCTCTTGAATGCCCCTTGTGGCGGCGTCTCCGGAGATCTTGCATTTCAGCTGAGACCCACTCGATATGCGCCTTTGCGAATCCGACACAGTAGCTTTTTTCTCGGGTTTATTACCGCAAAGGCGGGGGATGAATCCGGGGATCTGTCGATGGCGAGAAGTTGAGAAGTGTTACCGGCAGAAGGGTGGAGACACCACCGCGAGAGGCATTCGATCGTTCGGCTTTGAGACCTAGCGCTTGATAACAGGGTCTCGATAGATACTGCGGCGATTGCGCTTCTGCTTGCGCAGTTGGTACCCAGTACCGCGCTCGATGCTCTCTTTGATCGTGAGCACTTGCCACAGAGTGAATACGTTCAGGACGAGCAGTCCTGCAAGGATCCCGAGCTCCATTACTCGACCCCCACGAACTTGCGCTCACGGAAGAACCCATCGGTCCAGCGAGAGAGCATGCGCTTAGCGCCTTCGAGGCTCTTGCACTTGCGCTCGATGGCCTTGAAGCCGTTAAACATGCGCAACGTCGCACTGCCGTCTATGTTCTCGCAGATGCTGGCGTTACCACCATTTCCGCAGATGAAGTAGTGATGTTTCATTTCGTTCCTTTCGAAACCTTATCTGTTCTTGAAAAAGCGACACGTAACCGATACTGGGCGCGCCTTAATAAGTGACCCCTAGGCTTAGATGGGATAGATGAATAAACAGGGCAAACATATAAGTGACCGAGACCGTGAGCTTCTTGAGAGAAAGCGCGACCGTTGGGCAACTTATGCTTTAGCGATTGCTACAGCTATTGGGCCGTCTTTTGCAGTCGTGCTCCAGTTCGTTCTCAATACGATCTAAGCTGCGAATTATCGGTTTCAGACCTACGCGTACTATCAGTGCGCAACAAAGCATCGAAAGTGCAAGACCGGTTGCAAGACCAATCAAAAGTGCTTCCACTTACTCCTCCTTCTTTCGCAATTTCTTACGAACGTCTTCTAGCTCGTCCAGTGCGCTATTCGACCATCTGATCGAGAGAGTGACTAGACCAGTCAAACCAATCAGCCAGAGAATGATTCCTAGCTCCACGTGTGCTCCTTAATGAACATTTTGTTCTTCCAAACCAATCTGTTTGAGCGACACCTGATTTACTCTGCTTGCATGAAGCGAAAGCAGAACAACCAAGCATCAGACGAGCCGATCATCACTAGCAGAGAGATACTCCGCGCTGTGATCCTCAGTCTCGTTGCGCTTCCCTTCGAGGTCGGCGCAGTGATCATTGGCGAGCTGCTTCTTGATCTTCTCTAGTCCGATCAGGATCAAAGCGCCCCAGAAATTCACTGCGAACAGCAGGGCTATTTCTAGTCCGATTTCCACTCTCCCTCCTTCCTCTTATCCTCCGAATGTGCAGCAGGCCATACCGAACGCGATCAGCGCGGTTAAGCAGATCAGAAACACTGCTATCACTGCGTTATCGCTCATCAGGACAACTCCTGCTCTCTTTCACGGCTTTTGCGACTGTCTCAGAGATGGCGTTTAGTGGGATCACTACTTCGTAGCCTGCGAAGTGATCGAGTAACATGCGTGCTGCTTCGATGCGTACTTGAGGGTCGTCAATCTCGTGTTCAACGATATCGAGCAGAGCATCCTTGACGATATCCTTTTCTTCTTTATTCAAGGTTTTCTCCTTCCTATGCCCCAGCAGGAGCCTTACGACCTACCAATTCATCGAGGCTGATGCCGTAGTAATCAGCAGCTGCCCAAGCATCAGCAGCACTGATGCCGCCTGATGCTTCCCATGCGCTCACCGTTGAAGCGTTGGCGCCGACCTCTTCAGCGAACTTGCGCTGCGAGTCGTTCTTCGCAGCACGATGGCTACGCAGCCCGGCAGCGATGCGCTCCTTGCGCTGTTGTTCCGTCATTTCTTCCATTTGTCACCCCCTTTCAATCTGTTGTGGAGATTCCACCCAACTGACGCACTGAAGAATGCGATGCTCAAGAGCACAAAAACACCGCCTGCTTTGGTGGAATTCCCACCAAGAAGAGCGCCGTATGTTGCACAAGCAACTCCGATCATCAGCAATACGAAGGGCATTCGGTTTCTCCTTTTTATGGGAAATTGTACAAGCATTTTATAACTATACGGTGTTTTGTCCCTAAGTCAACACATTTTCCAATAATTATTTGATTTTTTGGTACATTTCCCCTAATATGCAAGCAACGAAGGGAGATGCCATGGCTAACGAACTGCTCCAAAAACGCATTGGCAAAAATCTTCAGAAGATGAGGAAAGCTGCTGGATTCAAAAGCGCGAAAGAGTTCGCTCTACACATGAACATGAAACCGGGGACCTATGTTGATTACGAACAAGGCAGAAGGGTCTTCATGATGGACAAAGCTTGGGAGTTCGCTGACGAACTTGAGTGCACTCTTGATGAGCTAGTTGGCAGAGATTTCCCTCGTCCTGCTTTCGGAGACCCAAGGCAAGAAAGACTGAACGGGTGCTTCGAGTCACTGAATGAAGAGAGCAAGACCCAAGTAGCCGACATGGTGAAGTCGATCGCTGCCGACCCTGCGCGGCGTATCGTTAAAGAGAGGGAAGATACTGATGGTCTGCCCGATGTGGACGGAGTAGCCTAGATGAAAGTTAAAGAAGCCTTAGTGATAGTTAGCTTGATTCTTGGCATAATAGCTGATCTGCTGAGCATTTTTGGATGGTTTGGGATAACGCCCGAAAACGTTGGAGAAGCAACGTATCAGATGCTACACACGGCAGCACCATTCGTTATTACTGCTATCTCTATATTCGTTGGTTGGCAGGCTCGTGAATGGTCAATGATCCGAAGTAAAAAACGCAAGATCGAACGGAACCTTCAAGATTTCAAGAATGATCCTTGCGGAGAGAAGAAGGCCATGGCTGCTGTTATATATAGCTTCCCAGGTCATTCTGTTCCTGTGAATGAGAGAGGGGTTGTCGAGCTAAAGCATCTTGAAGAAAGAGGATCATCTGGGGAATGGATAACTTTCTTCGATTTCGATGCAAGAGGAAGCGGCGTTACTTACGTTGACCTTCAGAAATGGATCGTAGAGTTATTCGACGCAAAACCTGAATTGATGGATAGATTCCCAGAAGACACTGTTCGCGAATGTAAGGAATTACTGCTCGAATGTGAGCCGTTTTAATAATCTTGTCGAATTTGAGAATCAAGCAAGGCGCTTGATGGATTAGAGGAAACGATGAACGAAGAAGAACAAGACATAGTTATTTACGAAACATCTGATGGCGATACACGATTGAGTGTTAAGCTCAACGGAGATACAGTATGGCTTTCCTTGAACCAAATGTCAGTTCTTTTCGGCAGGGACAAGTCAACAATATCCAGGCATATTAAAAATGTTTTTGAAGAAGGTGAGCTTGACCAATCTTCAACTGTTGCAAAATTTGCAACAGTTCAAATCGAAGGTGGTCGTGAAGTTGAGCGAGAGATAGAGGGCTACAACCTCGATGTTGTTATTTCTGTCGGCTACCGAGTGAAATCTCAGGAGGGTGTTCGTTTTCGCCAATGGGCAACAAACGTGTTGCGCGAGTACATGGTTAAAGGCTTTACCCTTGATGACGAGCGGTTAAAACAAGGAGGCGGAGCTTATTGGCGCGAACTCCTTGATCGTATCAGAGATATCAGATCATCCGAGAAAGTCTTATATCGCCAGGTACTTGATCTCTATGCGCTTGCTGTCGATTACAATCCAAAAGCACCAGAGTCGAAGAAATTCTTCAAGATTGTGCAAAACAAACTTCATTATGGCGCTCATGGTCATACTGCTCCAGAAGTTATCTTTGACCGAGCTGATGCAGATAAACCGTTTATGGGGCTTACTTCTTTTTCGGGAAGTCAAGTGACCAAGAAGGATATCGGAGTTGCTAAAAACTATTTGTCTGAAGAAGAGCTGAATAGCCTTAATGCGCTCGTCTCGGGTTATTTTGATATTGCTGAATTCAGAGCACAACGCAAAACTCCGACAACGATGCAGGACTACATCGATCAACTTGATCGAGTTTTAGAAGCTGCGGACGCTCCGATATTAGAAGGAGCAGGAACGCGAAGTCACAAGCAAGCGATCAATAAGGCAGAAAAAGAGTATCGTGCGTATCAGGAGAAAACACTGTCTCCTGTAGAGAAAGAGTATCTAGCTGAATTGGTTGAAACAGAAAAGAAGTTGTCTAAGCGAAGAGATTAAACCCGTCGAATTCGACGGCAAAAAAGAGCCCCGCTAAATCTTGGCGGACGCAGCGGGGCTCGAGAAAGAGTACCAACCGAATAAACGGAAGGCATGGTGTATTTTACCATGGCTGTGCGCAAGCTTGCTAATGGCAAATGGGAAGCCGATGTGACGGTCGGCTTCAAGCCCGACGGTACTCCCGACAGGCGCAGACGCGTTCGCAGAACCAAAAGAGAGGCAACAGCAGCAGAACGCGAGCTTCTGATCGTGAAGGACCCACGGCTCGTATCCGGGCACATCCTCCTGGATGATTTCATCAACGATATATTTTGGAAAGAGAAGACGTTAAGGCCGAGCACCGTTCAGGGCTATGAGCGCGACATCAAGCTCCGCATCAGTCCCCATCTTGGCTCGATGTTCATGGACGAGATAAGGCGCTCAGACGTGCAAAGGATGATTTCGGCATGTTCTAGCCGCAAGGTCGCAACAAACGCACGAGAAACGCTCTCCTCTATACTGGGATTTGCTGTAGACCACGAGATGCTGCCGTCCAATGTGGCGGGGCTTCGTTACAGCTTTCCAAAGGCGACCCTTCGTGACCCTGACGCTGACGGCGTGTGGCTCACCAGCTTCAATCAACACAGAGAATTTTTCGAAACCTTACGCAAGGCAGGATGTCCTGAAGCACTGTGGAGGATCGCGGTCATAGGCTTGAGCCTCGGCCTTAGAAAAGGGGAGATACTTGCCCTTGAATGGAACGATATAAATTTTGCCGCAAGAACTGCAAGGATCCGCCAGACCTACGTTTCAGGCAAAGGTGGGGCATACAGCGACGATCCCAAGACTGAAGCGTCCTATAGAGATGTTCCCATCCCAGGGTTCGCGTTCGAGGAGCTTTCGGAATGGGACAGGAGCGCACCGTGGGTCGTAGTAGGATACAAGGGTCGCAAAATGTCACCATCTACCGCCAAGACGTGGTTCCAGAAGTTCTACGATGCGCACCCAACTATCAAGCGCGTCACGATGTATGCGATGCGCCATAGCTTTGCAACGTCTTGTATTCGCGCCGGAATCGACGTTGCGCTCGTTTCAAAGTGGTTAGGACATAAGGACGTGTCGACGACATACAACAGATACGTTAAGCCGCTTCTCGCCGACCTTCAGGACGAGGTTTCAACCATCGACGCTGCATTCGCTTCTTAGCGTTCATGCCGATTTTAAACACTCTTTTGGAAACGATTGGAGAGATTTTCAGAGAAACCGCAGGTAAAAGCGTTATTGTTGGGGGTTCGAATCCCCAGCTCTCCGCCACTTTCCCACCTAAGTTTTACCAGGTCAATTAGCACTTTCTTTCTGATAACGTCTGACCATCTCTTGTAAAATTGGGAGAGATCGGTCGCTCTTTGACCTGCGAATCCATTCTAGCATTACTCACTATGCTTTCATCTTGGACAGTTTTGGGAGACAAAGAAGGGCACCCTTCACAAAGAGTGCCCTTTCAAGTTGCTTCAGCGGTTATCGTCTGTTCAAGAACGGATCAGAGCTCGATGATGCGTTCTGACCCGTCGATGTCAGCGATCTTCGCGATGCCGTTCTTTACAGAGAAGAACGTGAGGCGGGGATCGTTGGGGCCATCGTAGGTTTCGCCGAGACCGGTCATGTGCTCATAGCCGGCAACGCGCGTTGCTTCGCTCACGGTATCTTCCAGATCGGCTTCGCCCGTTACCACGATCCAAGGTTGTCCCGGATGCCAACCCGATGCTTCAAATTTAGGGTTCGCCTCGAGCTGAGCATAAACATCTTTATTGGTGGCAGTGCAGAACCACAGCTTGCCGCCGTCTTCAGCCGCGAAACTGAACGGACGAACGCGTGGTTGGTCGCCTTCGCAGGTTGCAAAGAACCAGGCCGGAATATTGGTTAAGTAGTCGATCACTTCATCCATGTGTTGCTCCTTACAGTCCGAATGATCCCATGACGATATTGACTAGAATAACGCAGGCAAGCCCGCATACTAAATAGAGAAGACCACCTAGATCGCATCTCTGAAACCGAAGCTCATGGAGCGAGGTACGGTTGGCGCCACCATGGTAGCAGCGAGCATCCATGCCGAGCGAGAGCGTTTCTGCGTGGCGAAATGCGCTTGTGAACAGCGGTACGATGAGCGCCACCATCATCGAGAAGGTGCCACGCGCGTTCGTTTTGAAGTTCGCGCCACGCGATATCTGCGCGCGATAGATGGTCTGAAGCTCAGTGGCGAACTGCGGCAAGAAGCGCAGCGCGATACCCATCATGGTCGCAAGTTCGTGGGCAGGGACGCCGAAGCGCTTGAAGGGCTTCAGTAGCTCCTCAAAGCCGTCGGTGATATTGAGCGTAGTGGTCGAGAGCGTGAGCAGGCTCATGCCGAGCAAGAGAAGCGTGAGGCGGATCACGATGAACAAGCACTGATGCAGGCCCTGTTCGCTGATGCAGATGATGCCGAATTGGAAATAGACTTGGCCGCCTTGCACGAAGAAAATGTTCAGCAGACCGGTGAACACCACCAGAATAGCGAGGGGCGCAATGCTCACAAAGGCCTGCTTGATCGAAATCTTCGCGAAGAAGAACATGCCGAACGTGAACAGAGCCGCCACAGCGAGCGCAGCGTAGCTCTGCGCCGCGAACACGATCACCATGAACAGGATCGAAAGCAGGAGCTTTGCACGAGGATCCATGCGATGCACGACCGAATCGCGCGAGATGTATCGTCCGAAGATGGTCTGCAGGTTCACGGCCTACCTGCTTTCCAAGAGAGCAACGAGGTGCTCGGCTAGCGTTTCGGGGGAGTAGAGCCCCTCTTCGAGCGGTACGCCAAGCTCGCGCAGTTCGTTGGCCATGCGCTGAGCGTGCGAGACGCCAAGGCCGATCTCGCGTAGCTCGACAGGGTGAGAGAATACTTCTTCAGGGGTACCCAAAAATGCGATCTCGCCTCGATTGAGCACGAGCACGCGGTCGGCCAAACGCGCGATATCGTTCATGTTGTGCGAGACCATAACGAGCGTGATGCCGCGTTTATGCAGACGATCGATGAAGCCGAGGAATTCATTGCGCGAAGCAGGGTCGAGACCTGCCACCGGCTCGTCGAGCACGAGGGTGGTCGGTCGCATGGCGAGCACGCCTGCAAAGGCGACACGGCGCTGTTGACCGCCAGAGAGCTCGAAGGGGGAACGGTCCTTGAAAGTCTCGTAGTCAAGCTCGACCAGCTCGATCGCGCCCTTCACGCGCTGTTCGACCTCCGTTGCATCGAGGCCCAGGTTGCGAGGGCCAAACGCCACGTCTTCATAGACGGTTGCTGCGAAGAGCTGGTTTTCGGGATACTGGAAGACGACGCCGATATCGCTCCGGGCTTCGTTGGCGGTCTTCTTGTCGGAAAGGTCTTGCCCGTTCCAGAACACTTTGCCACGCGTGGGGTTGATCACGCCGTTCAGGTGCAACACCAGCGTGGATTTCCCTGATCCAGTGTGGCCAGCGATCGCCAGGAATTCACCGTCGGCAATTTCGAAGGATATATCGTTCAAAGCCCAAAGGGGTTCTTGGTCTTCCTTGATCTGGCGTTTCGTTAGAGGCGCGTAGGTGTAGCTGACGTGTTCGAATACAAGAGCCATAATGCCTCCTTCAAAGGTTCGCGATCGACGAAGGTGGGAATATCGATGCCTTTGTCTTGTAAAAGACGGGAGAGCTGCGTTGCAAAGGGGATGTCGAGGTTGAGCTTGCGCAGCTCGGCATCTTGCGTGAGCACCTCTTCGGGTGTGCCATCGAGCATGATCTTGCCTTCACGCAGCACGAGCACGCGATCGGCTTCGGCGGCCTCTTCCATGTAATGGGTGATCATGATGATGGTCATGCCTTGTGCGTGCAGCTCCTTGCAAACGCGCATGAGCCCACGTCTGCCGCGCGGATCGAGCATGGCTGAGGCTTCGTCGAAGATGAGGATCTGCGGCTCCATGGCCAAAATGCCCGCGATCGCGACACGTTGCTTTTGGCCGCCGGAAAGCGCGTTGGTCTCGCGCTTCTCGAAGCCGGTCAAACCAACTTGTGCAAGTGCCGCTTCAACGCGCTGCCGCAATTCTGGATTGGGAATGCCAAGGTTCTCGGGACCGAATGCCACATCGTTTTCGACCAGGCTCGCTACGATCTGATCGTCGGGGTTCTGGAATACCGAGCCTGCCTTCGAGCGGATAGCGAACGTATTCTGGGCATCGGAGGTGATGAGCCCATCAACCTTCACCTCGCCTTTATCAGGTAGCAGCAATGCGTTGATCAGTTTCGAAAACGTGGATTTGCCCGAGCCATTGGCGCCGAGCACGCACACGAATTGGCCTTGCGGGATCTCTACCGAAAGATCCTCGAGCACATAGCTTTCGTTCGTGTAGGTGAAGGAGACGTCTTCGAAGGAGATCATCTAGGCGCGACCCTTCTTCTGATCCTTCTTCGGTGTGATCAAATTCGAGATCGACTTGTAGATGATGAGCGTGAGGACGGAGTTGAGGCCGCCCTTCAAGAGGTTGAACGGAATGAGGATCGGTACGATCATCGCGATCACGGCATCGAGCGGTACGCCGAGCCACGCGGGTGTGATGACCAGGTTGCCGAGCACCGCGCCGACAACTGCCAGCAACGTGCCAACGACCAGCGCGATGATAGCACCGGCGAACGTGTGCATACGTTTGTAGATGAGCGCGGCAGGCAAGACGTAGAAGAGCACTACGATGATGTTCATGACCGCGCCGCTGAAGTCTGCCATGAGCAGGCCATGGAGGATAGCGGTGAGGATACCGACCGCAACACCGCCGCCTGGGCCATAGGCAAAGCCAGCCACCATGGCAGGCATGTTCGAGGCATCGAACTTGAGCCAGGTTACGCCAGGAAGCAGAGGGAACTCGATGAATGAGAGCAGTACGCCAATGGCGGTCATGAGCGCCATTGTAACGAGCTGGCGCGTGCTCCATTTGTTCGTGTTTGCAGTTGTGTTCGTTGGCGTTCCGGCCATTGAGTTCCTCCTGAGATCTGTCTGTGCATAAAAAAGAATACGACATCCGCCGTATTCTTTACGTTGCTGTGGCGCCCCCGAGAGGACTTGAACCTCCGACGCACGGTTTAGGAAACCGACGCTCTATCCGCTGAGCTACGGGGGCGTGCGAATAACGGTTCAATCATTCTAGCATGAAGCCCTCTGCGATCGAGGTCCATCCTCGATCGTTGCAGTTATTCGGACAGAATCAGGCTTAGGCTGAGCCGCTCGAGACGGTGATGGTCACGCGGCTGCCCTTGTTGGCTTTGCCGACCACATCTTGCGAGATGACATATCCTTTTTCAACGGTGCCGCTCGCCATATGCTTCACGGATACCTCAAAGCCCGCGTTCTTCAGCGTTGAGGTTGCATCGGCTTCGCTCTCTCCTGACACATTGGGGACCTGAGCCTCTTCAGGGCCATTGGAGATAGCGATGGTGACCGTCGAGCCCTTAGGAGCGGTTCCGGAAGGATCCTGCGAGATGACGCGACCTTCGGGGGTGCTGCTGCTATAGCGATAGCTCGTGTTCACCTTGAAGCCAGCGTTCTTAAGCGAGTTCTCAGCGTTCGAGACCGTTGCCCCTACCACATTGGGAACGGACACGTTCTCCGCACCCTTCGAGAGGTGGAAGACGACCGTATCGCCCTTGTTGAGTGAAGAGCCTGCCGGTTGATCCTGGCTGGCCACGCAGCCTTCCTTCACGCTATCGGAGAAGGTCGAATCTCCCTCTTGACCATTGAGGCCATAGGAGGAAAGCGTGCGCATCGCTTCTTCGGAGGTCTGCCCCTTAAGGTCGGGCACCGATACTTGTTCGGTTCCCTTCGAGATGCTCAGATCGATACGGCTGCCCTTGACGGCTTCTTGGCCGCCAGGAGGGTTCGTACTCACGACTAGGCCAGAATCGACCGTGGAGCTGAAAACTTCTGTTTCAGTGCCGATCTTGAAGCCCGCTTCTTCGAGCGTGGTCTTCGCTTCGCCGAGTGCCATATTCGTGACATCAGGCACCGTAGCGCGCTCGCCACTTCCGCCGAACGCAAAGGCGGCGACACTGACGATAACAGCGATGATGGCCACAACGACCACGCCGATGATGATCTTCTTCTTGTTGTCATTTTGCGGAGGCTGTGGTTGTTTGCCTGAGCGGAAATTCGTGGTTGCGCCAGCGCCCATCGGGCTTGTGCCAATAGGCTTCGGCATCACTGCTGTGCCGTCCATAGGGGGGATGCCGGCGCCGAGTACTTGAGTACGATCGTTATGAACGCCAAGGCCAGGAATGGGCCTGCCTGCAAGATAGTCGTTCAAAGCTTGGCGCATCTCCTGTGCATTCGCAAAACGTTGCGCAGGATCCTTCTCCATCGCCTTCATGATGATAGCTTCGAGCACGGGGTCGATATCGGGATTGATCGAGCGCGGAGCGGGCGGCATTTCGTTCACTTGCTTGACCGCAACGCTTACTGAATCGGTTCCTTCGAAGGGGAGGCGACCAGTGGTTGCTTCGTAGAGTACGATGCCGAGTGAATACACGTCGGAAAGACCGGTAAGATCTTTTCCTTGTGCCTGCTCCGGTGAGATATAGTGGGCGGTGCCAAGCACGGTGGCCGTTTGGCTCAAGCCTGCGTCTCCTGCGCGTGCGATGCCGAAGTCCATGACCTTGATGTTGCCATCGGGCTGGATCATGATGTTCTGCGGCTTGATATCGCGATGGATGAT
Organism: uncultured Eggerthella sp.; assembly: GCA_958409415.1. Taxonomy (GTDB): domain Bacteria; phylum Actinomycetota; class Coriobacteriia; order Coriobacteriales; family Eggerthellaceae; genus Anaerotardibacter. The sequence goes on from CATYMO010000009.1 coordinate 79,536, forward strand.
GCCGCCTTCATGAGCGACTTGTAGCGCCTGAGCTACCTGCGAACCGATCTCGGCAGCTTTTCGCTGGTTGATCGCGCCGCGTTCTTTGATCGCTGTTTTCAGATCGGTTCCCTTGAGGAACTCCATGACGATGTAGTAAGTATCGCTTTCGGCATCCAGGCCCCAGTCATAGATGCTTACGATATAAGGGCTCTGCAGTTTTGCCGCCGATGCAGCTTCTTGGCGAAAGCGCGCTTGAAAGGTCTGGTCAGCTGCGTATTGCGGCAACATGACCTTCACGGCAACAACGCGGTCCAGCACAGTATCGTGAGCGCGATACACTTCTGCCATACCACCGATGCCAACGCGTTCGATGAGCTGATAGCGGTTGTTCAATGTCTTGCCCGTCATGCTTCCAGCCACGTTTAATCTCCTTTTGGAATCCATGCTTGAGCGCTATTGTTGTGCTTAAGCATACCATCATATCCTAATAAGATGGTCATTTTATGACCCCTTGCACTTGTAAGGCGGTGCGGAGCACTCCTTGAGCGCGCGATGCCGCTCCTCCAGGAAGATCCGCGCCTTCCTCGAGTACGATCGCGACGACCACCCTTGAATTCTCCGAAGGACCGATGCCCACGAACCAGCTATCGTCGATAGGCTTGCCCGTTTCTGCGGTGCCTGTCTTGCCCGCGATCTTGACGCCTGGAACTGCTGCAGCGCCACCCGTACCTGATGAAACAACGCCTTCGAGGATCGATTTCACACGATTTGCTGTAGCGGAATTCGTTGCGGTCATGAGCGGTGAAGGCGATGCGGTGAAGCTGCATTTTCCTTCAGCGTTGTAGATACTATCGACCAAATAGGGCTTTTGGATAACGCCGTTATTCGCGATCGCGCAGCCTACCATCGCCATCTCGAGCACGGTGGACTGCGGACCAGCAGGGCTCTCATGTTCGCCAACCGGTTCGCCTGCGGCTGCCCATGCTGTTTCCCATTCGGTCATCTCTTCAGGTTTGGGCATGAGCGATTTCGCGAGCGGCAAATCGAACTTGATGTCTTTGTCGAAGCCGAAATCCTCAGCGGTCTTCACGAGCATATCCGCACCCATTTCCACGCCAAGCTGGGCATAGACCGTGTTGGCTGAAACTTCGGTGGCGCGTGCGAGTGTGATCTCGCCATAGCTGCGGCCATTGAAGTTGGTGATGTCACCATTGCCGATCTTCATGGCACCAGGCGCTTTGAATACGCTCGATTCGGTGGCGACATTGTTCTCGAGCGCACCGGTAAGAGTAACGATCTTGAAGGTTGATCCGGGCGGGTAGAGCGCCTGGGTGGCGCGGTTGTAGAGCGCTGAAGAATCCGATGAGTTCGCGCTGTTTTGCAGGAGCGTTTCGATATCGGCAGCATTGTAGGTAGGCGAAGAGGCGAGTGCGAGCACTGCACCAGTCTTCGGATCGATGACCACGCATGCACCCGAGAAGCCCTCGAGTGCGTCTTGCGCAGCCTTCTGGATGGTCGAGTTGATCGTGAGCTTCACATCGTTGCCTGCGGCGCTGTTGCCAGTGGTGGCGTTGAGCACGTCGGTCCAGGACGCATAATTGCGCTGGCCTTTCAGCGTGTCGTTGTAGCTTGCTTCGATGCCGGCCGTACCGAATTTCTCTGATGCGTAGCCTACGACGTGCGCTGCGAGCGTGCCTGCCGGATAGACGCGCTTATAGGTGTCGTCGGACTGTTCGACGCTTTGCGCGAGGACCACGTTGTCGTAAGTGGATATGGTGCCGCGTTCGGTCTTCGATTCCTTCACGAGCGTGTGATTATTGATGGGCATGTTCTTGTATTCATCTGCCTGAACGACCATGATCATGGTGAGATTGGCAACGAGCAGCGCGAAGAGCACCGAGAAGGCGATCATAGTGTTCGTGATGCGCTTGCCAAGCGATACGCGCCCGAGCACGCCTTCGGCAGAAAGATTGCCCGTTCCTGAGGCGATCTCCGATTCAACACCGGTCGATTGATCGCCGCACTTGAGCAAGAAGCCCACTGCGATGAAGCTTGCGAGCAGTGAAGAGCCACCTTGGCTCACGAAGGGAAGCGTGAGGCCGGTAAGAGGAATGAGACGCGTAACGCCACCGACGATGATGAATGCCTGCAGCACGATCGTGGCAGTCAGACCAACTGCGATAAAGGAGCTTACGTCCGACTTCGCACGCGCAGCAGTAACGAGGCCGCGAATCGCGAAGCAGAGGTAGAGCAAGAGCAAGCCTGCCGCGCCCAGAAGACCTGTCTCTTCAGCGATGGCCGCGAAGATGAAGTCCGATTCTACGATGGGGATGTTATCGGCCAGACCGCTTCCGATGCCCACACCGAACAGACCGCCATCAGCCATTGAGAAGATGGATTGCACGAGTTGGTAGCCCGTGTTGGTGGGGTCGGCGAAAGGATTGAGCCAAGTATCGACGCGCACCTGCACGTGCGAGAAGAAGAAAAAGAGGATGACCGCACCGATGGCGATCGTGAGCAAACCTACTACCAGGTAGAACTTCTTGCCGCTTGCCACGTAGAGCATGGTAAGGAACACAAAGTAGACGATGAGCGCCGAACCTAGGTCCTTCTCGAAGACAACGATGGCCATGGAGAGCAGCCACATGATAAGGAGCGGCAGTAGTGTGGAGAGGTCGGGGAATTTGAACGGCCCCACCTTGTGCGTAAAGACGGAGAGCATCTCACGGTTTTGGGCGAGGTATCCCGCTAAGAAGAGCACGATGAAGATCTTGGCGATCTCTCCTGGTTGGAAGGAGAACCCACCGACGGAAAGCCAGATGCGGCTACCGTAGATCTCGTTGCCGATGCCAGGGAGCAAGGGGGAGAGCAGCAGGATAAGACCGATGATCATGAGGGTGTATTTGTAGTTGGCGGTCTTGTCCATGTTCTTCATGAATACGATGACGGCGATCATGAAGATAATGCCTAAGATAAGCCAACCGACTTGTCGAATTGCTAGGTCAGGAGCGAGACGCGTTACGAAAGCGATGCCGATCGAAGAGAGCGCGAAGCAGATCGGCAGGATCGCTGGGTCGGCAGCAGGTGCGAATTTGCGCAGTGCGAGGTGCGAGACGATGAACGAAGCGAAGATGCCCACCGGCACGCCAATGCTTGCCCAACCGAGTTCTTCGCCCTGGTTGAGGGCGATCATCGCGAAGAGCAGAATAGCGAGCGGTGCCGCTATGCAAAGGAGTGCAAGTTCGATATTGCGGCGGGTCATGGCCTAGCGTCCACCCCCATTGTTACTAGGGTTGCTCGCAGGCTGTGCGGTCGTGGTTGCTTGCGCTTGCTGAGCCTCGGCTTCTCCGCGTGCGATTTCTTCTTCATACCCAGTGATGAGGTTGTTCGCTTCATCGATGCTGGAAACGCTCATGCCTTCCTTGATACGGTTCGCCACACCCGGTTGGAGCTTGTCGACATCGACATTGGTGGTGTGGTCGAGCGTAGAGAGCTTGATTCCCATGAAGTCGTCCGGCATACCGCGGTAGACGCTTACTTTGCCATTCTCTTCTATGAGATAGGCTGAATTACTGATGAAGGTATAGCCGCCGAAACCTGCTGCGAAGATGACCGCAACGAGCGCGATGGCGAGACAGATGTAGAAAACGCGGCTTTTGTGCGCCTTCTTTTGTTCGCGCACTTCACTAAACCCCGGCACATCCGCTACGACGACCGTTACGTTATCGGCACCACCGTTCTCAAGGGCGGCGGTGACCAATTCATCGGCACAATGCTGGGCATCGCTTTGCCTGCGCATGATCGATTCGATCGCGTTGTTCGAGATCATGGAGCTTAAACCGTCGGAGCAAAGCAGGATGCGATCCCCTGCGTCCACGTTGAGCTCGTAGATGTCGGGTCGCATGTGGATGTCGGAACCGATCGCACGGGTGATGACCGAACGATTTGGATGTACGCGTGCTTCTTCGGGAGTTATCTGACCGGCCTCGATGAGGTTAGCCATGAGCGAATGATCACGCGTGATCTGCTGCAGGTGTCCTTTGTGCAAAAGGTAGGCGCGCGAATCGCCCACCTGCGCGATGAGCAGGCGCTCGCCTTCGAGCATGGCGGCGGTGAGCGTGGTGCCCATGCCGTCACGGCCAATACCTTGGCGGGGGGCTTTTATCACGTTGTAATTAGCTGCTTCGACCGCAGCGGTGAGCCCTTCGGCATCCAGATGGCTGGGTGCGAGTTCGGCAAGCGTATTCACGGTGATCTCGGAAGCGATCTCGCCGGCTTCATGGCCGCCCATGCCATCTGCTACGGCAAAAAGCGGCGGAATGATGATGAGGCTATCTTCATTGTGATCACGCACGTAACCAATATCCGTGCGGCTTCCGAATGATATGTCTTGACCTGCTGTGTTTTTGTTGCTGATGGTGGTCATTTATGCGTACCTTACCCTTATGGTCACATCGCCGACCATTACGCGGTCGCCGTTCTTGAGTGCGGTTGGTTCTGATATATGCATGCCGTTGACGGCGGTTCCATTGAGCGAACCCATGTCCTCGATGAAGAGATTCTGTCCCATGAGCACGAAGCGCGCGTGGCGAGAGGAGACATATTCCGCGCCGATGACGATATCGGCTCCAGGGCTTCTGCCGACCACGATCGGACCGCGCACATCGATCGCAGCTCCTCGCAGCTCCTTCGGACCTTTCTCGACCGCAACGGACCAGGTCTTCTCTTTCTTGCGCTGTCCCTTCACGAGGCCGATACCCGTTTTCATGATGGCGAAGAGAAACAGGTAGAGCAGTGCTACGAATAACAATCGACCGATTAGAAGAACGATGTCTATCACGGGGTTACCTTACTGACGAACTGCTTGAACAGGCATTGCGCGAACGCGGCTGGCGAAGTGGTTATCATGAACGGGTCTAGCGAAACGTGAAGAGGAATGTTGTCGTGCCGACGGTGATGCGGTCACCATCGTTTAAGAGCACGGAGGCGATGTGCTTTCCGTTGACGAGCGTGCCATTGGTCGAGCCAAGATCGGCGAGCCCCCAAACGTTGGGCGACTCGCGGAAGATCTCTGCATGCGTGCGGCTTGCATTGAGGTCGTCGAGCACGATGTCGCAGTTGGTGGCGCGCCCGATGAGCACGCGGGGGTTGGTGAGTGGGAAGGAGCGATCGGTGGTCATGTTGATGAGCGCGGCCGTTGGCTCAGCAGATGCACTCTGCTGGTGGTCGAACATCATCGTGTTAGGGACCGGGATGGGCTCTGCGACCGAGGCGGGTTGCGCTTCAAGTTGGTAGGAATTTGGGTCCTGCTGGTAATTCGGCGCATACGGTTGAGCGTTTTGCGGGTAACCCTGGGGCTGCATATAGTCATGCGATTGAGGTTGCTGATAGGGGTTGGCCTGCGGGTGTGCGGGCATGCCATAGCCAGGCTGTTGGGCAAGACCGTAGCGTTCGAGCTCTTCGTTGCGCAGTTGAGCGATGATCGGCGCCGATACGAGTTCAGCGATCACGTCGAATTTGCCATGCTTGAGATCGTCATCGACCATGAAGCGCACGAGCGGCGCGCCATCCATGACCAAGCCCTCTTCGTTGGCTTTAGCACGCAGATAGGTCTCGGTTTCCCCTGCGAGGGTGGGGTACATGCCGAAAAGACGGCGATCGTCATCGGGATTCACGAGCACGGTATAGAGCGTAGGAGCATACTCTTTGCCAGCGCCAACGGTCTTTTCGCGGCGCATCTGCTTTTCTGCTTTCTTGGTAATTTGAACGGGGGAGATCGGAGCATCGAAGAGCTTGTCGTTTATGCCTTCGAAGCCGTCTTCAACGCGACGCTCAAATTTCGAGAAAAGTCCCATGGATGTTCTCCTCACATAACACGTGCTATTCAGCATAGAACTATCAATATCTTGCCATAAATAGTGTTTTTTACTGCTTAAATCTATGCAATCGCCATATAGGTGGCTAGAGTATCGGCACTGATGGCATGAAGAGGGCGCTAACGTACAAATCTGTAAGGATCGAAGGGCTGCTGGTCGCCGTTTGCGCATGCTGCTCCGGCCGAGGATCGTGTCGATGAATTTGAAGCTGGGGTGTTGCGAACGGGCAGCTTGTGGGGTATGCTGAACAGCACAACTTATGCGGGCGTGGCGGAATTGGCAGACGCGCTAGCTTCAGGTGCTAGTGAGCTCCGGCTCGTGAAGGTTCAAGTCCTTTCGCCCGCACCACTCTCTTGCGCGCATTCTGTCGAATGCGCGTTTCTATTGACGCTGCGAAGCGATACCGCACCTCATCTTGCCCCTTGTTTCAGGCTCGGCGTTGGGCAAACCCAACTTGGCCTGAAGGCGGGGCAATCTGCAGGCACGGTATCGCTTCTCGCTGACCCTTATTTGACCAGGCATATCTCCATAGTTTTATTATTTGTGCGGGCGAACTTGGGCGAAGCCCAAGAAGCGTAAGCGCTGGACTTGAACCGAAGAAGGTTCACCGCACTGCTAGGCTGAAAGCCGAGCAGTGCTGGCATCTGGGTCAAGGCTTGCGAAGCAACCGCGAAGCGGCTTGGCCTTGACGCAGATGAACTCTTTCGTTGTTTTACAAACAACGAAAGTCTCGACGCTGCGAAGCGATACCGCACCTCATCTTGCCCCTTGTTTCAGGCTCGGCGTTGGGCAAACCCAACTTGGCCTGAAGGCGGGGCAATCTGAGGCACGGTATCTCTTCTCGCTGACTTCTTTGGACCTGCAAGTTCAAAATATTTTTAAAGGTAAAACGTTGAAATTCGCTGTGCATTTTCGCCATTAGCTTGATTTATAGATTCTTGGTGCATAAACGCGGCATGACTGCCGCTTTATTGCGCTAAACTTTTCCTATTCTTATGTATGAGAGGCTCAATCAATGAATATCTGGCAAAAGTGGAATAGCATCAGCTTGGTGAAGCGCATCTTGGTCGGCCTGGTCATCGGTGCGATCCTAGGATTCTGCGTTCCTGCAGGAAACGAGGTCATCGCCTTGCTCGGCGATCTGTTCGTTGGTGCCTTGAAGGCGGTCGCTCCTATTCTGGTGTTCTTTTTGGTCATCAGCGCGCTTGCGAATGCGAAGAGTGCAGGCTCGATGGGCACGGTCATCGTGCTCTATATTGTCTCAACGTTAGTTGCTGCGCTGATCGCTGTTTGTGCGAGCTATCTGTTCCCTACGGTCGTTCCCATGCTCGAACCTGCTGCTGATCAGGCATCGCCTGAAGGATTGGGTGAAGTGCTCACCACCTTGCTCATGAATGTGGTAGCCAACCCTGTTGGGGCGCTCATGAATGCGAATTACCTGGGCATCTTGGCATGGGGTGTGGTGTTGGGCATTGCGCTGCGTGCCGCGAGCCAGCATACGAAAGATGTGTTCACCGCGGTTTCCGATGCTATTTCGAAGGTGGTCGGTTGGATCATCAGCTTCGCTCCCATCGGCATTCTGGGCTTGGTGTACGTGGCAGTTTCTGAGAATGGTGCCGAGATCTTCATCACCTATGGTCATCTTATCGCGGTGCTGGTGGGTTGCATGCTCTTCATCGCGCTCGTCACCAACCCGCTCATCGTGTTCATCGCTACGCGCAAGAATCCTTACTATCTCGTTTTGCGCTGCCTGAAGGATTCGGGCATCACCGCGTTCTTCACGCGTAGCTCTGCGGCGAACATTCCGGTGAACATGGAATTGTGTCGCAGGCTCGGCCTCGAGAAGGACAACTACTCGGTCTCCATTCCGCTTGGCGCGACCATCAATATGGCGGGCGCTGCGGTCACGATCACTGTTATGGCCATGGCGGCGGCTGCGTCGCTCGGCATTTCGGTCGACCCAGTGATGGCGTTCATCTTGAGCGTGCTTGCGGCGATCTCGGCCTGCGGCGCTTCGGGTGTTGCGGGAGGCTCACTTCTGCTCATTCCGCTTGCCTGCTCGCTGTTCGGCATCGGCAACGATGTGGCTATGCAGATGGTGGCGATCGGCTTCATCATCGGTGTTATCCAAGATTCGATGGAAACCGCTATCAATTCTTCTTCGGACGTGATCTTCACGGCAACTGCCGAATATCGTGCGATGGAGAAGAAGGGGCTCACCTTCAAGATGGGCAGGGACGCTTCGGGTCCTGAACCGCAGAACGCCCTTGGTGCGACCAACTTCGACGAGCCTTCGCAAAAGGCTGAACAGGAAGCTTTTCAAAACGAAAACCAATGATCGAACTCTAACAACAAGAATCACTACAATACGACGCGATAGGAAAGGATCTCTCTTGAACTACATTCACTGCCTGAACAATATCTCTGCCCAAGGAACCGATCTTCTCACAAACGATTACGAACTCACCGACAATATCGAAGCTGCGCAGGGCATTCTCGTGCGCAGTGCAGGCATGCTCGATATGGAGTTCTCTGAGAATCTGCTCGCGATCGCACGTGCTGGTGCGGGCGTAAACAACATCCCGCTCGAGCGTTGCGCTGAAGAGGGCATCGTTGTGTTCAATACGCCAGGCGCGAATGCTAATGCGGTGAAGGAGCTCGTGCTGTGCGGTATGCTGCTCGCGAGCCGCGGCATCGTGGGCGGTATCGAATGGTGCAAGGAGAACGCTGAGGATCCTGTGATCGGTAAGACCGCTGAAAAGGCAAAGAAGCAGTTCGCTGGGCGCGAGATCAAAGGCAAGACGCTCGGTGTTATCGGCCTTGGTGCGATCGGCGCTGAAGTTGCGAACGCAGCGCTCGGCCTCGGCATGGAGGTCATGGGCTACGATCCGTTCGTGTCTGTTAACGCTGCTTGGAAGGTGCTGCCGGCAGTTCAGCATGTTACCGACCTTGCCGATATCTATCGCGAATGCGATTACATCACCATCCATGTGCCGGCGGTCAGCGGCACGATCGGCATGATCGATGAAGCTGCTTGTGCGCTCATGAAAGAGGGCGTGGTGTTCCTGAACTTCTCACGCGACACGCTCGTTGATGCGTCTGCGATGGCTTCTGCACTCGCGTCGGGCAAGGTAGGCTGCTATGTGACCGACTTCGCAACGCCTGAAGTCATGGCTATGGAGAATGCGATCGTGCTGCCGCATCTCGGCGCTTCCACTGAAGAGGCGGAAGACAATTGCGCACGCATGGCGGTCGTTGAGCTGATGGATTACATCGACAACGGTAACATCGTGAATTCCGTGAATTATCCGGCTTGCCAAGCAGGCGTTTGCCCGGATGACCTGTTCCGCATTGCGGTGCTCTACAATTCGTCCGACCTTGCTATGGATAACGTGACCGAGATTCTTGAGCCGATCGTTGCTGAATTCGACATGGTCGACAACCAGCGCGATGAACATGGCTATGCGCTCATCACGCTTACGGAGAACCTCGCCGATGAGGTGCTTGAGCGCATCGCTGAACTTGATGGTGCTTATCTGGTTCGCCGCGTGAAATAAAAGGTGTCGAACGACCGGGTAGTTGGGACTGCGGACATTTTCTTGGACGCTCT
>CATYMO010000010.1:0-41396 GCA_958409415.1 uncultured Eggerthella sp.
AGAAGCAATGCAGGAAGTATTAGCAGAAGGTGCAATGATCGTCTGAACTTGCCCCGGTCTTTTGTCACCTTGGTTGGGACAGTGGGATAGGCGAAGCCTTTGAGACAAGATGACAAATGCCCGGGTAGTTTGTCACCTGTGCTTTCTTCGCTTATTTGATGTCGAACGACCGGGTAGTTTGTCATCTAGCGGCCAAGGGTGTCGATGAACCAATCAAGGAGCACGTCACGCGGTTCCGAGCCGCTCTTCATGGCGAGTTCAGCGTCTTGGGCAGTGCTGAGCGCATGGATAAGTTGCGGCATGGTGTAATTACGCGCTTGCTTCTCGAGCGTCTTCACACGCCAAGGCTGAATGCCCAGAACAGAAGCGATATTCCCTGCCCCCCGCGCATTCAGCGCTCGCACGCTGATAAGATCGCGCACGCGTGAAACGCAGAGCGAAATGAGCTGATAAGGCGACATCTTCTCCATGCGATTGTAGAGATAGATGCAGCGCGAAAGATTCTTCATGCCGAACGCATCGAGGAATTCCCATGGCTTGATCTCTGCCGTGCGCGCTACAAGCGCAATGACCTCGTTCTGATTGACCGGATCATCGCCGCGATGCGCAAGCGCAAGCTTGCGAATCTCACTATCGAGCGTGACCGTATTCGTACCTGCGAGATCGATGAGCGATGCTGCTGCACCTTCCGTGAAGGTGACTCCATGCGTAAGCGCCATCGAACGCACCGCCGCGTTGAGATCCTTCGCCTGAAACGGTGCGCAATCAATAACGGCATCTTTCCCGAACCCGCTCACTGCCTTATACAGACGCGTATTCTTCGGCAGCTTCTGCGCGATGAGCGCCAAAACAGTGGTCTGAGAAGGTGAGGCAAGATAGGAGATGAGCGCTTCTGCATCAGCTTTGCGTAGCTTATCGACATTGTTCACTTGAACAAGACGTACTTCGCTCGCGAACGGAAGCGTATTCGCCGCCGCAACGATCTCTTCCCCTGTTGCCTTCTCACCTGCGAACACATCGGAGTTGAACGCAAGATCACCATAGGTTGAGATACGCTTGCGCAAACGCTTAACGACCGTTTCGCGCTTAAGCTCGTCTTCACCACTGATGAGATAGACCGGGAGCAAAGGATTGTTCTTCTTCGATGCCATGCTGCTATTGTAACGTACTCCACCCGTTTGGCTAAAGAGACCACTCATGGCTCGATCAGTGAAGAGGGCGAGCCACGAAGTTCCCCGCTTCCCTGTTCGCGAATCTGCTTCGCAGAGGCGCTCATGCGTCGCTGCTTCGCTCGGGTTTTATTACTAACGAAGTTAGTCGGAAAAGAGTCACCTCGCTGCCTCACCCTCTCCGCTGATCGAGCTCTACACTGCTAGCTTATAGGGTCTGGCCGGAGGGGAAGGTATGGACCGCTTGCGCAGCCGCGGTTGGTATCTACGACGTTAACAGTAAGCGAGCAGCTGTAGGGCCATACCTTCGCCGGAGGTCAAGCACTATAAGCGCTCCCACCTCGTGTCTCGCGCTCTCCGCTGATCGAGCTGATGACGAACGAAAAAGATGTCGAACGACCGGGTAGTTTGTCATCTTTTGTTTTGAGAGTCTATGGTGATGGCATTAGGCGAAAAGGTGCACACGACATCGCCGTCTTGATCGCTTCGATAGACCTCTGAGCCTACTGATTCCAAAGCGTTCAGAGCATCGTCGGTGGGATGGCCGTAGGAATTCTTCCCTACCCCGATCAAAGAGACTTTCGGACTCAGTACGCGTGTAAGCTCGGGAGTGATCGCCTTGCGCGATCCATGATGCCCGACCTTATAGAGATCGACCGCTTCAAGCAGATGCTCTTCGTTGAGTTCTTCCAGCACTTCAGCTTCCGCATCCCCGCAGAAGAACCCCTTCCAGTCAACTTCTCCATCACCATCGCAGTCGATATGCACGTTGAAGCAGATGCTGTCTTCGTTGCCTCCTTCATGCTCGACCTGCACAGGAGCGATGATGTTGAAGGTGAATATCCCGAACCGTACCGCGTCGCCCCTGTTCAGTTCCACAACCTTCTGCTCGCCGACCATGCTCTTCGCCAACGAGACGAAGTCCTTCGCGCGGTCATCCCCTACCTCGTCAAGCCCTTCAGCGACGAACACCCGATCGACCTCAACTACCCCGCCAAGCGCTTGCAGGTTTCCGCAATGATCATCGTCTGGATGCGTGACGAGCACGGCATCGATCTTCGAGATATTGTTGCGCGCGAGCGCGGCGTAGAGCATCTCAGCTTCATTGCCCGTATCTACCAGCAGCGTCTTTCCCCCGCTCATGAAGGCAAAGCTATCTCCCTGACCAACATTGAGCATGACGACACGATCGCCTCGAGCACCCGCATTCAGGAATAGGCAGCACACGATCACAAGCGCGCTCAGCACCACCGAACAAGCAGCCACGGCCCGTTTATGCCGAGCGGGTCTCGGCCACCACACCCACAAGAGCGCTGCTAAGCCAAGTGCGAGCGGAAAGGCAAAGCTCATCGTGGTCGAGATGGGAATCGATGCGAACGGGATCGCTTCGAATGCCGAGAAGAACGCAATGAGCCCGCTCGTAACCACCGAAAGCAGTCCAAGAAGACCAGGCACGAATGGCGCAACGAGCATCACAGCAAACCCCATCATGAGCAGAAGCGAAAGATAGGGCGTTGCAACGATATTGGCCAAAGGCGAGAGCAACGGCACGAGCGAAAACTGCGCAGCACTGATCGGAAGCGAGAACACCAGTGCAGCGAGGGTCATGGAGATCGATTCGCGCGCGAATTGCGGAACGAACGGAAATAGATCTTGAAACCATTCATTGAACAGTGGCATGAACACCACGATGCCAAGCGTGGCAGCAACGGACAGCTGGAAGGAGAGCTGATAGACCACGCTCGGATCGAACGCCACCATTGCCATGACCGTGATGCCGAGCGCAGAGATCGATGAGGATCGCCGCTTTGCCAGAAGCGCGAACAGGGTAACACCGCTCATGATGGCTGCACGGATACAGGAAACTGGGAATCCCACAAGCACCACATAGCTCACGAGAAAGAGTGTTTGCAACGCAACAGAGAGCTTACGGAGCACGCGCAGCTTCTTCAGAAGAAGCGTTACGAAACCGGTCACGATCACAAGATGCGCTCCCGATACCGCTACGAGGTGCGCAAGCCCTGCTACTTTGATGCTGTGATAGAAGCTCGCATCGAAAAGTCCCGTGCGTTCTCCTAGAAGGATCGCACGCAAGAGCGTCTGTTCATCGCTTCCCGTACCGATGACTGCAAGCAGCCGCTTACGAAGCTGGTATAGGGGCGAAAGCAGTGTCTGGTTCTCAGATGTTTGAAAGCCGCTCACGCTTCCTGAGAATGCGATGTTCTTTTGATCATAATAGGCAAGGTATTCTTCCTTAGGAGCACTGAGCACGCAATCAGCTTCAAGAACATCTCCGCTATAGAGCTCAACCTTTTCGTTGGTGAACAGCATCACCCGTTTGCCCGCCTGCGGCCCCGACGAGATGGTCGCGATCAATTGCGAACCGAACGTCGACTCTTTTGCATCTTCAGAGAGCTCGAACGCATAGTGTTCGCTCCCCGGGCTCACTTCATCACGCGCATGATCGAGGGTGAGCAACTGGATCATCCCTAGAAGAGCGCCGATGAGCACGAATGCGAGGGCCCAATGAACGAGATTCTTCCGCTTGAGGAAGAGCATCGCAAGCACCCCTGCTGCAAGGATAGCCCCTCCCACCACCAACATATATAGGTACTCAGGAGGAATAAGACCATAGAGCCATTCTCCCGCGAACACGCCCACCACAGAAGCAGCAGCGAGCACGCAGGGGGCAGGAATAGAAGGGCGCATCGATTGGAGCGGGCGCCTTCGTTCGCGGATTCGACGCATGGGCTATACCGTGATCGAATCTTTTATAGCTTCGTACTTCTTGTCTCCGATCCCCGAAACACGCGTGATATCCTTCGTGGTCTTGAACGGGCCGTTCTTTTCCCGATCAGCGATGATCTTCTTTGCCGTAGCCTCCCCGATTCCCGACAAGCTGCTCAGCCCTGCGATATCCGCAGTGTTGATATTCACGAGCCCACCAGGAGCACTTGAAGAGCCCGCACCAGAAGCGCCGCTACTTGCCGTTGCCGCGCTTCCTGCACTTCCAGCTCCTGCAGCCCCAGCTGCACTCGCGCTCTTCGAAGCGACCACGATCTGCTCACCATCGACGATCTCGCGCGCCAGGTTCACGCTTCCTTGATTCGCGTCGTTCGTAAAGCCTCCTGCTGCATCGATAGCAGCTTGAACGCGCGATCCTGCATCAACTTCATAAAGACCAGGATTCGCTACTTCTCCCACCACATGGACTGATAACCGCGCAGGTTGAGAAGTGCTGGCTTCAGTACCCTCTTGGGCAGCTTCAGCCTGCGTAACGGTCAAGCCCTCTTCGCTTCCCTCTTGCCAAGAGCTCTGGGCCGATCCATCGATGAGGTGCGTATCGCCGGAAGTGAGCTGCCAGAGCCCTTGGAAAAGGATGAAAAGGATGATTGCACCCAAAAGGACGAGCCCAATGCGCAGCGAGGTGGGCATATCTCGCAGATGAAGTTTTGTTTTGAGACTATCTACATCATCGACAAAGGACACGGTACAACCTCCTTACTCTCTAAGATAAGGAAGCGACCTTACGTTTTTTTGAACTTTATTTGAACTTTTTAAACGCGCGAACTCACGTTTTTCTGAACTATTTATGCTTCTTCGGTTTGCTTAGGCCTGCGATACGAAGGGCAGCGATAATCGTGTATCTCAAGCCCTGCAAGCGCCTCTTCGATCCACTCACTAAGCGGCAGCTCTTCTTCAGCCTTGAGCACCACGGGGAGCTTAGCGTGCGTTTCAGGATTGCGCGGCATATAGAGCGTGCAGCAATCAGGCGCGTCTTGAGACGATATCTCGAACGTGCCGATGCGCTCCGCCTCAGAGATGATCTCCACCTTGTCAGAACCGATGAGCGGACGCAGCACTGGAAGCGAGACCGCAGCATTCGTGCACTGGATGTTCTCAAGCGTCTGCGAGGCAACCTGTCCCAAGCTCTCGCCAGAGACCAGCGCCTTCGCTCCTTCCATGAGCGCAATGCGCTCAGCGATCATATACATGAAGCGACGGTAGAGCACGATGCGCAAGGAAGCGGGCGAAAGCTCAGCGATCCTGCGCTGGTATTCTCCGATCGGCACCACATAGAGTCGTGCGAAGCAGCCCGTGCGCTCGAGCACGTGTGCGATATCGTCGACCAAATACTCGCTCGTATCGAGCGTCTCTGGCCGACCAGAGAAATGAACACCCACAGGCACCGCACCACGACGCGCGATGCGCCACGTTGCAACGGGAGAATCGATGCCCGAAGACATGAGCGTGACCACCTTGCCAGCGCTGCCAACAGGCAAGCCACCCACTCCTTGAACGCTGTGTGCGTAGATATAACAATGCCCCTGGATGACCTCGACACGCACTTCCACATCGGGGTTCTTCATGAGCACTTTCTTATCTTGGAACGAACGACAAAGCACCGCACCCACCAGCTGATTGAGCTGCATGGAATCGATCTCGAAATCGGTGTGATTGCGCCGCGCTTGGACTTTGAAGGTCTCGAATGAGGGAACATCGGAGAGCGCCTTGATAGCCGTTTCATACATGACCTCAAGATCCTGCTCGCAGCGATATCCGCACGAAACGCGTGCTACGCCAGGGATACCCGCGATCAGATCGACGAGCTCACACGACTGTTCATAGGTTGCGCCTTCCTCTTCGAACAAGCAGATCCTGCCCGAGATACGCTTGATGCGCGCGACCGGCGCATCGCCCAGTACCGCTTTGATGTTGGTGATGAGCTGCTTCTCGAAGTGAGCGCGATTCTTACCTTTAAGACCGATCTCGTGGTAGTGAACAAGACAAACACGCTGTTCAGACATGGGATTCCTTTGCAAAATGGGGGCTAACATACAAAAAAGCCTGGGTTTGGCACACTGCCAAGACCCAAGCTTCTGCGTCGGTTGTGATAAAGACTAGTGATTCGCTGCGTCGATCGAATCTTCGGCAAAAGAAACATCGCCATTTGCAATCTCGTCGAATGCAAGGGAGAGCGGACGACGATTAGCAGCACGAGCGATATCGACTGCAGTCTGCAGCTGAATAGCGCGATTGCGCTGACCACGCATCATCTCGTTGATGTCTTGCGCACGCTTCGATGCAACTGCACACAGAAGGAAACGATCGTTTTCGGTCTTATCGAGCAGGACGTCGATCTTTGGTTCAATAATACTCATGGATACCTCTGCTATCGGTTAACGCTATTCATAAAAGACTCGAGTTGGCTATAAGCACTCTCAAGGTCTTCATTTACCAGCGAAATATCATACTCCATTTTTGCGGAAAGCTCCAGCTTAGCGGTGTCAAGACGCTTTTTTATCTGCTCTTCGGTTTCCGTGTTGCGGCCACGCAATCTGCGCTCGAGTTCCTCAAGAGATGGTGGCTCGATAAAAATATAGTGCGCATCAGGCATGATACGTTTCACCTGACGCGCACCTTGAACATCTACTTCGAGAATGACCTGATCGCCCTGAGCGATATGCTCATCCACATAGCGTTTGAGTGTTCCATAATGCTTCCCATGAACAAGCGCATGTTCCAGAAAGCCATCCTCTTCGAGGATCTGCTCGAATTCCTCTTCTGAAAGAAAGTGATAGTCCTTGCCATCTACTTCGCCCGGACGAGGAGAGCGAGTGGTTGCAGAAACGGAAACCCATGTTTGCGGGTTACGCTCAACGAGTCGGGAAATGAGCGTCCCTTTACCGGCCCCCGATGGCCCTGATATAACGAAGAGATTTCCGCGAGGCATGACTTACGCGAAGCGCTCGAGAAGAGCTTTCCTCTGACGCTCGCCCAGGCCCTTAAGGCGGCGAGACTCTGCGATCTCGAGTTCAGCCATTGCCTTCTCAGCCTTGGTCTTACCATAGCCTGGCAGAGTTTCGATGAGGGCAGAAACCTTCATGCGACCGATGATCGGATCGTCGCGCATGTCAAGAACCTGCTCGAGCGTGAGTTCGCCCTGCTTGAGCTTTTCGCGCACCTCTGCGCGCTTTGCACGAGCGACTTTAGCCTTCTCGAGAGCTGCTTGCCTTTCTTCAGGGGATAGCTGTGGTACGGCCATTGTTAATCTCCTTTTATTCTTGTTCAGTTGAATAGTACAGGAAAGCGAGGAGCGCTTTCTTTTTTGTACATTCAAGTATAGCTTTTATATATGAAAACTCCATACAAACTTTTATTCAGCTGCTTCAGTGCCATTCTCCCCTTTTCCCTAAATGAACTGGTATTTTAGGCAATTTTGAAGAAAAAGACCATCTATTTATTTCCGAAATGTAATAAATTTTTCAATAGTTTATTGAAGATCGGGTGCATTTTTGAAGCTCGTATATCGCTCGAAGCACGCCTGCACTAGAAGCGAAGCAAGGGGTAGAAATTCTCCGAAAGCGGATTCGCATCGCCCAAAGCAACGACCGAAACAGCGCCAGCATTCTTAGCCTTCTTGCTTGCGATCAGATCGACCATGTCTTCGAACGAGGTTGCCTCATCCACGAGCGTATCGACCATGAGCACCTTCTCATCCTTATCGATGTGGAAATCATTCGTAAGGCCTTCCCCGCTTTCAAGATCCGCGTAAGCAAAGCGCGCCCAGGCTGCCATAGCGATAGCATAGGCAAGGAGCTTCGACTCTTCATTCGCAGCGAGTACCACATCGAACTTGTAGTTCCGGGGAAGCTGCTGCAACGCTTCGACCGCAATGCGGTTGGTGATGATCGGGTCTTCGAGCAAGCGATAGGCATCGAAGGTTACCGCGTTTGGGTCAAGCGACTCAACGCCTTCAGGCAGTGCCTTCATGCGGGTGAGAATATCGATTACTTCGGCTCGTTCCATTACTACAGTCCTTTCACGATGTTGTCGAATGCGAGAGCAGGATCGGGTGCGGCGGTAATAGGCCTACCGATCACGAGATGGCTTGCGCCGTTATCGAACGCTTGGCGCGGTGTTGCGATGCGACTTTGGTCATCCGTGCTCGAACCAGCCGGCCGCACGCCAGGGGTGACGATGTAAGCGCTGCTGCCCAGTGTCTCACGCAGCATGGCCGCTTCTTGCGGAGAGGCGACTACGCCGGAAAGCCCCGCTGTTTGCGCTTGCTGCGCAAGCGTACGCACCTGTTCAGCGACGCTGCGAGTAACGCCCGTGAGCGCAAGGTCCTCTTCGCTCATCGAGGTGAGCACTGTGATGCCGAGCGTAACGACATCAGGCAGTTCGGCTTCGATGAGCCCATCGATCGCAGCGCGCATCATCTCAAGGCCGCCGATCGCATGCATGGTGATCATGTCGGCCCCAGAACGTGCTGCGCTCGCAGTAGCCCCATATACCTGATGCGGGATATCGTGGAATTTCAGATCGAGGAACACGTTGAACCCAAGATCCTTGAGCGCCTTCACGATATAAGGCCCCTCTTGATAGTAGAGCGTCATGCCCACCTTGAGCCAGGAGGCCTTACCCTTAAGGGCGTGAGCGAGCGCGAGCGCTTCATCTGCTCCGCAATCGAGCGCTACGATGATGCGCTCGGATTCGGGCAGCGTTTCGAAGTTTAGCAATTCAAAGCTCCAATCAGTTCAGTAACGTCGTTGACGCCTTCTTCGATACAGTATGCCTCAATACCGCTCACCACTTCGAGCGCGGCCTGAGGATTCATGAAGTTCGCAGTTCCTACCGCAACCGCGCTGGCACCGGCGAGCATGAATTCGATCGCATCGAGCCCGCACGTGATGCCACCCATGCCAAGCACAGGAATATCGAGCGCCTTGTACACTTCCCACACCATACGCAGCGCAACGGGCTTGACCGCAGGACCAGAAAGCCCTCCTACCCCACGCGCAAGAATGGGCTTGCGTTTATAAGGATCGATCGCCATACCCAGAAGCGTATTGATGAGCGAGACCGCATCGGCACCCGCGTCCTCGACGCTACGTGCGATCTCGGTGATATCGGTAACATTGGGCGTGAGCTTCACGATGAGCGGCTTTTGCGTTTGCGCGCGGCATGCGGAAACCACCTCGTGAGCGACTTTGGGATCCGTGCCGAAGGTAAGGCCGCCGCAATCGACATTCGGACAAGAGATGTTGATCTCGTAGGCATTGATGCCCTCATGCGCCTCGAGCGCTTCGACCACACCCTGGTATTCAGCCACGGAATGACCCGAAACGTTCACGATGACCTGCGTATCGACCTCGCGCAGCCAAGGAAGGTCCTTTTCCACGAACGCCGCCACGCCAGGATTTTGGAGCCCGATGGAGTTGAGCATGCCCGAAGGGGTCTCGGCGATACGCGGGGTGTCGTTACCCGCCCAGCCATTCAGCGAGAGACCCTTCGTAGTGATCGCACCAAGGCGACTCACGTCGAAGAACTGCGCATATTCCTTTCCTGAAGCGAACGTACCCGATGCGGTGGTGACCGGGTTCTTCATGAGAAGCCCGCCTAAGGAAACCTGCATATTCACGCTCATTTACCACACCACCTTTGCGGCATCGAAGATCGGACCGTCAACGCACGAGCGTTTGAAGCCTTCGGTGGTTGCCACCACACACGAGAGGCACGCGCCGATCCCGCAAGCCATGCGCTTCTCAAGCGAGATAGCCGTAGGGATATTCTTGGCGCTCGTGATGTCGCAGAGCGATTTCATCATGGGTTCGGGGCCGCAACAAGCAACAAGATCGTAGGACTTCGTCTGGAGCAGTTCGCTCACCACGCCGGTGCAGAAACCGTGATAGCCATAGGTGCCATCGTCGGTAGCGCAATACGGCTCGCGCCCGAGCACTGCCGTGTAAGCCTCGCGTGCCACAAGCGCGTCCTTCGTTTGCGCGCCCAATACCACATCCACTTCCTTACCAGCAGAAACAAGCTGCTCGGCGAAGATGAAGAGCGGCGCTGCACCCACACCGCCAGCAACGAGCAGGACGCGGTGGCCCTCCGGGATCTCCCAACGGTTGCCCACGGGCCCGATGATATCGAGGGTGAATGGCGCGGTCTGGCGGGAAAGATGATCGGTGCCATAGCCCACGCACTGATAGAGCACGCTCATGGTGCCAGCGTCCGCATCAACTTGATAGACCGAGAACGGACGGCGCAGGATATGATCGTCCATGCCCGGAATCTTGACATGAATGAACTGTCCCGGCTGCATGCTAGCCGCCACATCGGGCGATTCAATATCGAGTACGAAGAGGGTATCGGTGAGCTTCCTGTTAGCGCGCACCGTGCCGCTTCGTTGAAGAGTTTCGCACATACAAGCTCCTCATTGCGCATTTACGAGTGAAACCATTATAGAAGAACAAAAAGCGCCTAGACGCACACGTTGCCTGCTTCGAGCGTGAGCTTGCCCTTGCACACCACATCAGTTGGCTTGCCCGTAAGCTCGTAGCCGATGAAGGGCGAATTGAGCGATTTCGAGCACATGTCTTGCGCTTCGACCGTCCAGACAAGGTCCGGATCGACCACCGTGATGTCAGCCGGGCTTCCCGCCTCGAGCGTGACCTGCGGGATGCGCAAGATATCGCGCGGGCGGATGGCCATAAGCTCGACCAAGCGTGCATGATCGATATGCCCCGGCTTCACGAGATAGGTGTTCACCAGGCCGAACGAAGTCTCGAGCCCCGTGATGCCGAACGGCGCGAGTTCGAATTCGCGTTCCTTCTCAAATGCCGCATGCGGAGCATGATCGGTCGCGATCACATCGATCGTACCGTCAGCCACCGCTTCGATGAGCGCTGCGTTATCGGCCTTGCTGCGCAGCGGCGGGTTCATCTTCAGGTTCGTATCGTAGGTTTCGGTGATGTCTTCATCGCAGAGCACCAAATGATGAGGCGTTGCTTCACAGGTGACCTTCACCCCGCGCGCTTTTCCTTCGCGCACCAGATCGAGGCCCTTCTTCGTGGTGAGATGCTGGATATGGATCGGACAGCCCGCCAGCTCGGAAAGAGCGATATCGCGCTGAATCTGAACCTCTTCGCCTGCCGCTGGCCAACCAGCAAGCCCGAGCTTGGTCGAAACAGGTCCTTCGTTCACCTGGCCCTTGCCCACCAAGCCTTCGTCCTGACAGTGGCTCATGACCACGCGATCGAACATCTTGGCGTAATCCATCACGCGTCGCATCATGCCCGCATCCTGGATGCCACGACCATCGTCGGTGAATGCCGCTGCCCCATGTGCGACCATGTCGCCCATCTCAGCGAGCGAAGTTCCTTCAAGGCCCTTCGTGCAGGCGCCTGCCGGATGCACCGTGCAGTGTCCCGCCGACTGAGCCTTCTCGATCACGTAATCGATGATCGCAGCTTCATCGGTAACGGGATTCGTGTTCGCCATCGAGCAGATATCGGTGAAGCCGCCATGCGCTGCCGCAGCAGTGCCGGTCTCGATGGTCTCCTTGTATTCGAACCCGGGATCGCGCAGATGAACGTGTACGTCCACGAACCCTGGGAAAGCCAGAGAACCGCTTCGATCGAGCACCTTCACGCCTTCGGTAGGCTCGATCGCTTCTTCCACGCGCGCAATGACGCCATCTTCGATAAGAATGTCACGCTTCGCATCCAGCCCGATAGCTGGGTCGATCGCACGCACACCTTTAAGCAGATAATCCATCGTTTGCCCCTCCTAAAAGCAGGTAGATGAGCGCCATACGCACGCACACTCCTGAAAATACTTGATCGGTGATGACCGAACGGCTGCCATCGGCCATATAGCTGTCGAGCTCAACGCCGCGGTTGATCGGGCCCGGGTGGCAGATGATCGCATCCGGCTTCATGAGCTCTTCTCGCTCCTTGGTAAGACCATAGAGCAGGTTGTATTCGCGCAAGCTGGGGAACGGTGCCTCTTCGAGACGTTCCATCTGAATGCGCAGCATATAGACCACATCGAGCTCGGGCAGCGCTTCATCCAGGCTCGCATACACACGCGCAACACCGAGCGCTTCGGGCGCTGCTGGCAGCATGGTGGCAGGCGCGATCAGGTAAACTTCAGCGCCGAGTTTCGCAAGTGCAGGAACGAGCGACCCTGCCACGCGCGAGTGCACGATGTCGCCCACGATACCCACCTTAAGGCCCTCGAACGAGCCCTTCTCTTTCCAGATGGTGTAGAGGTCGAGCAGCGCTTGCGTGGGGTGTTGGTGCTTGCCATCGCCCGCATCGATCACGGCCGCATTGGTATGCTGCGAGACCATATACGGTGTGCCCGCGTACTTATGGCGCACGACGAACATGTCGACCTTCATCGAATCGAGCGTCTTAACGGTATCGACAAGGCTCTCGCCCTTCACCGTGGAAGAGGCTGAACCACCTGCGTTGATCGTGTCGCAGGAAAGACGCTTCTCAGCCAGCTCGAACGATCCGCGCGTGCGCGTTGAAGGTTCGAGGAACAAATTGCAGATGGTCTTGCCGCGCAGCGCTGGCACCTTCTTGATCGGGCGCTCATTCACCTCTTCGAAGGTCTTGGCGTAGGTGAGCACCGTCATGATATCTTCAGCGGAAAGCTCATCGATAGAGAGCAGGTTCTTGTGATCAAACATGACTACTCACCCCCGATCGGCGCAGAACCGATGCGTTTACCTGGCTCGATCGGCGAAATGGTCACGCAGGAATAACCATCGATATCCTTCAGGCGCAAGCGCACGTTCTCGTTCAAGGAAGACGGGATGTTCTTGCCTACGAAGTCGGCGCGGATCGGAAGTTCGCGGTGGCCGCGATCGACCAGGATGGCAAGCTGGATACGCGCTGGGCGCCCGAAATCCATGAGCGCGTCGAGCGCGGCTCGGATCGTACGCCCGGTGAAAAGTACATCGTCCACCAGCACGATGGTCTTGTTGTCGATGTTGAACAGGATATCGGTCCCATGGAGCTGAGGCAGGCCCGAGATCGAGGCATCATCGCGATAGAAGCTGATGTCGAGCGAGCCTACGGGAACGTGAACGCCTTCGATGTTATAGATGATGTCGGCTAATTTGCGGGCGAGGATATCGCCACGGGTAAGGATTCCCACGAGCGCGAGGTTTTCACACCCCTTATTCTGCTCAAGGATCTGATGCGCCATGCGCACGAGGGTGCGTTCGATCTCATCCTCGTCCATCACGCAGGTTTGGTTGGTTTCGCTTCGTTGCATGCACTCCCCTTATCTGTTCGAGTGTGCACAGAAGACCGGCACTTGAAGTGCCTACGGTAAGGTTATTCGCCTTGTGAAGGTTTCACGCCTTGTCGGTCTCTCTGTACCGCCATTAAAGACTTATTTCATTAAAGCACGCACGCCGAGCGCGGTCTAGCGCTTTTTCTGGAGCAACGCTGCGAAATGAAGGTCAGCACCAGTATCGAAAGGCGTTTTGAAGAACGGCGTACCCTGCGCGCCAAGCGGCACGATTTCGAACGCAGAACCCGCAGGTGAAGCAAGGAAGCGCTTGACCGTCTTCTCATTCTCCTCCTTCAGGATGGTGCACGTGGCGAACATGAGATAACCACCAAGCTTGACCTTTGGAGCAGCTTGCACGAGCATCGCCTGAGAGGTTGCGGAGAGCTTCTTGGCATCTTCCTTGTGAAGGCGTGCCTTGATCTCAGGGTGGCGACGCAAGGTTCCCAACCCCGTGCAGGGCGCATCGATGAAGATAAGATCGAAGGCTTCATCGGCTACTGGAAGAGGCATGGTCGCATCGTGAGCCAGGGCAGAAGCGATGCTGCCTCCTGCCTTCACCACGCGCTCTTCGAGCACGCTCAGCTTCTTTGCTGAAAGATCGAGCACATCATATGCAGCAAGCTGGATGTTGCGGCGCGCGCACGCGCTCTGGAAAAGCAGGCTCTTCACTCCCCTGCCGGCGCCGATCTCGAGCAGGCGAGCATCCTTGGGCAAGACCTCCACTGCGCGTATGACGATGCTTTGCGCGGAAGCATCTGAAACGACGATCTGCTCATGCTGCAACAGCGTGCTGAACGCTTCAGTGCCCACATCGCCACGATGTGTCAACTCGAAGATAGGATCCGCTCCGCTCGTTCCTGCCACAAGCGAGCGATGCGTGCTGAATTCGATACCACTCGCTTCGAGCAAGCGTACGATCTCATCGCGCGAGGTGGAAAGTTCGTTCGCGGAGAAATAGACCGGCGCTGGCTCGAGTGAGCGCGCCATGAGCGCGATCGCATTGCGCGTGCCGATATCCTTCTTGATCGCCGTTGCCAACCAGTCGGGAAAACCGTAGAAGCGCGCGGCAGCTTCGAGCGAGGTTTCAGGGTCGCCTTCAGGAAAGCGCTCCTTCGCTTCAACGATGCGATGCAATACATAGTTAGCAACGCCCGTGGCGCGCGGTGCGATCGAACGCACGAGCTCGACCCCCTGATCGACCGCTGCGTGATCTTCCTTATGCAAATAGATGATCTCGTAGGCAGAGATGCGCAGCGCATCACGCACATCATCCTGTATGTCGCGCGGCGTGCGCAGCACCTCGTTTATGAGCGCGTCGAGCGTAACCTGGAGCGAAAGCGCTCCTTGAGCGAGCAAGCGAGCGAAGGCTTTGTCGGCGCCTTCAAGCTGGGCTGCCTCCAGCACCCGCGGGGCAAAAGCAGAGAGGAACTGGTGAGACTCACGCGATCTGCGCACCAGTTCGAGCGCAGTCTTGCGTGCGGGCGTGGCAGTTGAAGGAGCGGATGTGCGGCGATGCTTAGTCGCCATAGGCGCCCCAACGAACTTCTCCTCGCTTCACGCCCTGCAAGCCTGCAGCAAAATCGCGTGCGCTCATCTGCTTCTTTCCGCTGGGGTGGACGCATATGAGCTCGAGCGTACCATCGGAGAAACCAAGGTAGAGGCGCTTCGCAACGAAGAGTACCTGACCGGCCTCGATCTGTTCGATCGTTTGCGGAACATCTGGGTCACAATCCGCCAGCGCAGCCGAGACGACCGTAACATCCTTGCCTCCGATCGAACATTTTGCAGGATGATTCTCGCTTGACGCGCGGATCTTGAGCAATGCTTCGTTTGCGCTCATCCAAGGAGCGATATCGAGCTCGCCCTTCTCGATCTTATGCGCATAACTTGCTTGCGCTTCATCTTGGCTCGTCCACGCAAGCGTTCCTTCTTCGAGGTTCTCCAATACCTCGATGAGCGCTTGGGCGCCAAGAGCAGCCAACTCTTCTGTGAGCTCGGAAGCGGACCGGTGACCACGCGACACTACGCGCGAGGCGCAATAGGCCCCGGTATCCAAGCCCTCTTCCATCTGCATGATGCACACGCCGATCTGCTCATCGCCTGCCAAAATGGCGCGTTCGATCGGCGCTGCCCCACGCCAACGCGGCAAGAGCGACCCGTGCACATTCAAGCACCCGAAACGTGGCAGATCGAGTACCGATGCGGGGAGCAGCACACCATAGGCAGCAACGCAGATGACATCGGGGGCCAAGCCTTTCAGCTGATCGAAGGCATCGTTGTCTTTGAACGTGGCGTATTCGAACACCGGGATCTCGTGAGAGAGCGCCGTTTGCTTCACGGGGCTGGGCTCGAGCTTCTTGCCGCGGGAACGGATCGCATCGGGCTGCGTGAACACGCCCACCACTTCATAGCTTTGCGCCAGCTGATCGAGGATGGTCGCAGCAAATGCAGGAGTTCCCATGAAAACGATTCGCATACCTGCGCCTTCCTTCCGCTGGCTATTCAACTTCGCCGGGCTTCGCGCCACGTGCGAGCGCATCTTGGTATTCTCGCAGCGCTCGAACCTTATCGATCGGGCTGCATGCTTCGAAGAGCGTCTTACCATCCAAGTGGTCGATCTCATGCTGCAGGCAACGACCGAGCAGGCCATCGCCCTCGATGATGCATTCATCGCCATCGAGATCGAAATAACGCACGCGCGCAAAAGGCTGGCGCGCTACGTTCACGCTGATGCCCGGAAGCGACAGACAGCCTTCTCCCCCCAGCTCTGGCTCGCCTTCGAGCGCGATGATCTCGGGGTTGATAAGGTAGATCGGAGCGGGATCGTCTTCAGGGTCTCCGCAGTCGATGACCACAAGACGCTTCAAGATGCCCACCTGCGGTGCTGCAAGTCCACAGCCGTTGTTCTTATACATGGTTGCCGCCATACGCTGGGCGAGCTTTTTCAGGGATTTATCGCTTGGATCGCACGGTTCGCAGATTGCCTGCAAGCCAGGATCGGGAGCGGTTACGATCTTCAATGTTCTCAAAGGAAAAGCCTTTCTCAAACTGTTAGGTGAATCAGGTTGCATACGCGAAGAGCGCTGTTCGTTCGCTTGAAGTATAGCAAGAAGTTATCGCTATTATGTGATTTTCGAAGCGATATGACGACTGCGCAACGCGTTGAGGTCGTTCTGGATGACCACGATCGTCTTGAAGAGTTCGTCGCGCTCTTCTGCGCTCAAACTCTCCGAGAGTTTGAGCTGGGCGGTCATCTCTTCGATCGTCTGCTCAAGATCGCCGATCTGCAGCTCACGCGCAAGATAGGCGAGCGAGTCGAATGCCGAGGTTGTTCCCTGCACCACCGAAGAAGTGAGCACGCGCGAGGCGTAAGGATTTCTCTGCTGTGCGGTGAAGATGAGGTCGGACACCGTGATGATCGGGTTTTCTCCCAGAATATCGACGAGAAGCTGCGCAAGCTGTTCGTGAACATTCTCGTGCCAATTCGTTTGCATGAGCGCACTCAGGAAATCGGGTGCCATAGCTGGGTTTTGAGCCACTAAGCTCAAGAACTCGCGTTCGCTTCGCAAGCGATTGAGCTCTGGGCCACTCAGCTGCCTCCGTGCGGGCGCGGGCACAGGAGCAGCTTCTGCGTCTCGATCCTCATAGGTGCGTGGTGCACGAACTTTGGCAAGCTCATCGATCACGAGCGCTTCGGCCACGTGAACCTTGCTCGCAATGTAGACCGCATACTCGTTCGCGAGCATCGAGTCCTTGATGGGCGCAAGCACAGCAACAGCATCTTGAATCGCCCGTACCTTGTTTTCAGGGCGCGTAAGGTCGTAGCGGTCAACGCGACGGTCGATGCCGTATTTGAGCAGCGGCTGCGCATCGTCGAGCAGCGTTTGCATCGCTTCAGCGCCCGCGACCTTCACATATTCGGCGGGGTCCTGGTCATCGGGAATGGTAGCGGCGAAGAGATCGATGCGCATGATACCCGCTTCTGGGGTCATGCTCGAGTCGATGAACTCGAGCGCGCGATCGGCTGCACGCTGGCCTGCTGCATCGCCGTCGAAGAGGTAGATGATCTTGGATTTCGCATGATGCGAAAGGATACGGATGTGCTGACGCGTGAGCGCAGTGCCCAGCGTTGCCACCGCATTGGTGAAGCCCGCCTCATGAAGCGCGATCACATCGGTGTAGCCTTCGACGATAACCGCCACGCCTGTGGAAGCCATCGCGGCCTTCGCCTTGTCGAGACCGTAGAGCACTTCAGACTTGTGGAAGAGCGGCGTTTCACCGGTGTTAAGGTATTTCGGCTCGCCCGCGCCGATAACGCGGCCGCCGAACGCGATGCACTCGCCCTTCACATCGTTGATGGGAAACATGGCGCGGTCGAAGAAACGATCCTGCGCGCCGAAGTTGTTGCGGCTTCTCACGGCCACATTCGCTTCGACCATCTCCGCTTCGCTGAACCCCAGCGAAGAAAGGTGCGTCACCAGCCGCCGCCTTCCCGGCGCAAACCCCAAGTTCCACGTTTTCGGCACGTTCCCACCCAGATCACGCCCCGAAAGATAATCGCGTGCTGCCTGCGCTTCGGGTGAAGGATCGCGCATGAGCAGCGTGTGATAGAACGACGCGGTCTCGCGGCAGATATCGCGCAGTCGGGCTCGTTTGGTCTGGTTTTTGCGATCGGTCTCGGTCTCCTTCAGCTCGATGCCCGCTCGGCGCGCCAGAAAACGCAGCGCATCCACGAATCCCACATCGTCGAGCTTCTCGATGTAGGTGATGGCATCTCCCCCTTCACCGCATCCGAAGCAGTGCCAGGTTTGCGTGGAAGGATCGATCTTGCATGAAGGGGTCTTTTCCTGGTGAAAGGGACAGCAGCACCAAAAATCGCGGCCTCTTCGCTGGACGCGCGTGCGTTCGCTGAAGAGCTCGACCAGATCGTTCGCTTCGCGAATCTGACGAATGTCTTCTTCAGAAAATGACGCCATGGGGTTCTTTCACTCTTTCACAGGATACTTTATAGTGCTTGGTAGGTCATATTCTAGTGTATCGCACGCTCTCTGGCCTACTTCAATTCCGCAACACTTGGGGAGGGGTTGTTGGCGGTGGATCGGTTCTCCTTCGAACACGCGCTCGGCACCATCGAGGTGTCCATCGAGCACTTGGGTGCTTGCGTGGTAGTGTGCGTTTCAGGAGGCGATGAACCCCACATCGGCAGCGTCGTGCTCGCCGAAGCGCGCGCTTCGCTCACCGGCGAAGGCACAAGCGCCACCTCTTCAGTGCTCAACCGCCTCGGGCACAAAGACGAATTCGTTGCCCGCACGGTAGCTGAAACGCTTGCCGCGGCGCTCAACACCACGGTGTGTTGCATCTGCGGCATCCATAAGGACAACGCCACCCCCGAAGACATCCAAGCGTGCGCCACCCTCGGCCATGAAATTGCAAGCATCCTTCTTGAACGGCTTGCTCCTAACTCCAGCCAGCAATGAGCTCCAAGCTTCCTATTCGCCCGCGAACAGCCCGCAAACCCTTCCACACAGAAAGGCACGCCATGACCACGAACAAGATCCATGACTTAAGAAGCGCGATCGATTATTTGAAGACCCAACCAGGAGAGCTGATCGAGACCGATGTTGAGGTCGATCCTACTGCCGAGCTTTGTGGCGTGTATCGCTACATCGGTTCAGGCGGAACGGTCGAGCGCCCTACTAAGACCGGCCCTGCCATGATCTTCAACAACATCAAGGGTCATCCCGATGCGCGTGTGCTGATCGGACTGCTCGCAAGCCGCAAGCGTGCGGCACACCTGATCGGTATTGAACCCGATCGCGTGGCGTATGCGCTGAGTGAAGCACTGAACAACCCCATCGCGCCGCGCTATCTAGATAAGAGCGAAGCACAGTGCCAGGAAGTCGTACATCTGGCAACCGAAGAAGGCTTCGATGTACGCAAGCTAGTGCCGGCACCCACTAACACCCCCGAAGACGCGGGTCCCTATATCACGTTCGGTCTGTGCTATGCCACCGACCCCGAGACGGGCGAACATGATGTGACCATCCACCGCCTATGCCTGCAAAGCCCTGATGAGATCTCGATCTACATGGTTCCCGGCGCGCGCCACATCGGCGCATTCTACGAAAAGGCCGAGAAGCTTGGGCGTCCGCTGCCCATCTCGATCAGCATCGGTGTCGACCCCGCGATCGAGCTTGCTACCTGCTTCGAACCGCCTTCGACCCCGCTCGGTTACGACGAGCTTACCATCGCAGGTGCGTTGCGCGGTGAAGGCGTGGGGCTCGTGGATTGCCTCACGATCGACGAACACTGCATCGGTCACGCCGAATACGTGATCGAAGGCGAATTGATCCCCGGAAAACGCGTGGAAGAAGACCAGAACACCCATTCTGGCAAAGCCATGCCAGAATTCCCCGGTTACACGGGACCTGCCAACCCTTCACTTCCCATCATCAAAGTGAAGGCGGTCACCACTCGCAAGGACCCCATCATGCAGACGTGCATCGGTCCTTCCGAAGAGCATGTCTCCCTCGCTGGCATTCCCACTGAAGCGAGCATCATCCAGCTGATCGAAGCTGCCATGCCCGGTCGTTTGAAGAATGTCTACTGCGCAAGCCCGGGTGGCGGCAAGTTCATGGCGGTGCTGCAGGTGCGCAAAGAGCAGCCTTCCGACGAGGGCCGCCAACGTCAGATGGCACTGCTCGCGTTTTCCGCATTCAGCGAGCTCAAGCATGTATTTCTCGTCGATGAGGATGTGGATCCCTTCGACATGAACGATGTGCTATGGGCCATGAACACGCGCTTCCAGGGAGATGCCGATATCATCACCATTCCCGGCGTACGCACGCATCCGCTCGATCCGTCGAACGATCCCACTATGTCGCCTTCCATTCGCGATCACGGCATCGCAACAAAGGTCATCTTCGACTGCACGGTGCCCTACGATCAAAAGGACCGTTTCCAGCGCGCGCAGTTCATGAAGCTCGACCCGCGCAAATGGGTCCCCGACTACGAAGGCTAGGACGCAAGCATGAAGCGGATCGTTGTTGGAATCAGTGGCGCGAGTGGAAGCCCGCTCGCGCTCCGCTTTCTTGAGGCGCTTCGTGCGCAAGATGATGTTGAGATCCATCTGGTGGTGTCCGATTCGGCGCTCTTGACCGCCTCGTACGAGCTTCCGGCGCAACAAGGCTCGGCGGACGCGAACCCCTTCAAGCGCTTCGCTCATGTCTACCATGAGCCGACCGCTTTCGATGCGAGCATCTCAAGTGGATCGTTCGAGGTGGATGCCATGGTCATCATCCCTTGCAGCATGAAGACGGTCGCAGGCATAGCAAGCGGATACGCCGATAACCTGCTCTTACGCGCAGCAGATGTGACCATCAAGGAGAAGCGTCCGCTCATCTTAGTTGCGCGTGAAAGCCCCTTGAGCCCGATCCACCTGAAGAACCTGAGCTATCTTTCAACGCTGCCCACCGTGAGCATCGTGCCGCCGCTCCTTACCTATTACGGAGGACAAACGACCGTGCAAGATATGGAAGATCACCTGATCGGCAAGATCTTCTCCCTGCTCGGACTTTCCTATAAGTCCTTCAAGCGTTGGGATCCCGAACATGACTGACCAAGAACAGCTCTTGAACCAGATCGCACAGCTCATTGAGGTCCAGCAGAACAAGCTTGAGCAGGATAAGGATGCCATCTCAGAAACAAGGATCAAAGCACATATTGAATACCTCAAGAGCATTTCGAACGAACTTGCGAATGGACTCGATGAAGATACGCTGAGAGCCAAGCTCGAAGAAGAGCTTCCTCGCCTCGATGAAGAGATCGCCCACGAAGAAGCAGGCTACACCTTCGATTGGTACGACGATCACCACTACGAGAAGATCTACCTTGGCCAGCGCGACGCCTGCAAAGAGCTCCTCACCCTTTTAAGGTGACAAACTACCCGGTCGTTCGACATCTTAATCGAGAGGCAAGGTAGTGCGGACGTGCTCGATGTTGGCAAGGATGGTCTTGATCAACTCGTCCACGGAATCGAACTTGATCATCGGGCGGATGTACTCGACGAACTCGGCCGTGATCTGATCCCCGTAGATGTCCTGGTTGAAATCAAGGATGTGCACTTCCATGGTGGCCTTGGTCTTGTCCTCGAACACGGGTGAAACACCCACTGCAATAGCAGCACGATACTTGATCCCATTCACGTAGGCATAGCCACCGTACACGCCCTCGGAAAGCGTCTGCCTGTTCGTCGGCACGATGAGGTTCGCGGTGCTGAAACCCATGTCCATGCCTTCGCCGCGTCCAGGCTGCACTTCATCAGTGATGGAAAAAGGACGACCGAGCAGGCGTTCTGCTTCTATTAGATCGTGTTCGGCAAGCAGGTTACGAATGCGCGTAGCGGTGATGGGCAAACCATCTTCGCTCTGAAGATTGTGCGCATCGATATGGCAGATGTTCCTTGCAGCCCACTCCCTCAGATCAGCCACGCTTCCTGCCGCTTTTGCGCCGAAATGGAAATCCAGCCCTACGTGCAAGTGCGCGGGTACGAACCCTTTGAAGGTCTGGTTCAAGAAATCGAGCGGACTCAAGGCAGCGAACTCACGCGTGAAATGAAGGACCGCGACCGCATCTACCCCACTGCGTGCGAGCATCTCGATACGCTGCTCATTGCTCATGAGCTTCTTCAGACGATCGGCATGAAAGAGCTCATCTGGGTCGATATCGAAGGTGAGCGCGATGCTCTTCCCGTTATCCTTCCGCGCCGTCTCGCGGGCGCATTCAAGCAGGTAGCGATGCCCCTTATGCACGCCATCGAACACGCCGAACGCGCAAGAAGCGTTGTCGAAGAGAGAATAGTCGAATGATTCATCGATGTTATAGATTTGAGCCACGTTCAACTCCTAGAGAAAAGATGCACTGAGCACACAGCTGTCCCTTCGATTCATCGAACCGATAGAGCGCTTTAATATGATTATCGACAAGAAGAGCCACCGTCTCGCCCTCAAAACAAGGATCAGACGAAGGAAAGACCTGAGTGGTACAACAAAAGTCGTCATGAGCGATATGAGTGAGCGGAATGTTGAGCGAAAGCTTCGCCGGCGAGATAGGTGCGCCATTATCAATCTTACGAACGAGCTCGGCATCGCGCACGAACGCATAACGATACGGCAGCATGCGCAGCGGATCGACCGCAATGCTCGCAGGATCGCCCTCAAAGGCTTCAAGGTACTCGAGTGAGATGCACTCTTCGATCGAAACGGCATCGAGCGCGCTGCGCTGCAATTCCGAAACGAAGGCACCGCAACCGATGCGCTTGCCCAGATCACGTGCGATCGAGCGCATGTAGGTTCCACCCGATACCTCCATCGAAACGCGCCAAACAGGCACCAGTTCGCTTCCCTCTTGGGCGGCAGGAAGCAGTTCACCAAGTGGTTTTTTTTCGATCGAAAGCAGCGTTGCGACGAACACCTCGAAGTCGCGCGGCTTCAGATCGATCACATTGCCCTTGCGTGCTGCCGCATAGGATTTCTGTCCGTTCACCTTCACTGCAGAATAGACAGGCGGAAGCTGCTTGCCCTTGCCCACCAGCGATGCAACGACCTCGCGCGCGATCTGTTCGTTCAAAAGATCGCTGGGCGCTTCCCCGCGCGAGATCACTTCGCCTTCCGCATCATCGGTCGTGGTCGCACAGCCAAACGCGATATCCATAACATAGGTCTTGTTGTGGCCGCTCATGAAGGCATCCAAGCGCGTAGCTGGACCGACTGCCACGCACAGCACACCCGACGCGAGCGGATCGAGCGTTCCCATATGACCGACGCGCTTCTCGCCGAACACACGGCGCACGCGGTTGACCACATCATGCGAGGTCATTCCTTTTGGTTTATCGACCGCGAGAAGAAGCGATAATCCTGACGAGCCGCGCTTAGCCATCAAGCTCTTCCCGCAAAGATCGGATGAGGATACACAGACGCTCGACTTCCGCTTCGGCATCTTCAGGAAAGCAGGTCTCAATGACATCGGTAGGGACTTCGATGAGCGCATCTGCAAGTGATTTGTGATAGGTAAGCCCCGCAGCAGCCTTATGACCGCCGCCGCCAAAATCACGGGCGATCTGGGCCACATCGGTCTCGTCCTTCGCACGCAGGCTTCCGCGAATTTCGCCCTTGCCATTCTCCTTCAAGATGAGCGCGACACGCACACCAGCGATACCGCGCAAGATATCGATAAGGATCTCAGCATCGTCGCGAATGGCGCCCTGCTCTTCGAAATCTGCATCCTTCAGATAGGAGCATACGAATGCACCGCCGCAGAAGAACATCATGCGCGAGAGCATGAGCTGCTCAAGGCGAAGCGAAGGAAGCGAGCGGCTTTGGAAGAACTCTCGCGCGATAAGGTTCGGCTCCGCACCGGCTTCAACGGTCTCAGCTGCATGGATGAAGCACGTAGGATTCACGTTCTGGTAAGAGAAGCGTCCCGTGTCGGTCATGATGCCCGTGAGCGCGCAGAGTGCCTGATCCTTGCCCGTAGCGTTAAGGAGCTTCAAAAGCTCCCAGGCAAGATCGCTCGCTGAAGCAGAAGCGGGGTCGACGTAGTTAAGCTCAGCCATCGAAGTTTCAGAAGCATGATGATCGATCGTAATATGATGCTTAGCGCGATCATGCACCGCCGCCGCGTCTTTCAGGCGCTCCACATTGGGAACATCGATGGCGATGAACACCTCGACTTCATCGGTGAAGTCTTTCGCAGGCACGAGGTTTTCCAACCCAGGAAGAAAGCCGAGCTTCTCCTCGACGGGATCCTCCGTTGCCAGAAGACCGGTTACCTGCTTCCCGAGCGCACGCAATCCGTGCTCAAGAGCGAGTCCAGCTCCCAAGCAATCGCCATCGGGGTTCACGTGCCCGCAGATCGCAAAGGTGTCATGCGCTTCTATGAAGCGTGCGATCTCCTCAAGCGTGGTATTCGACTGCGGCGTGAGCACGGGTTAGCCTTCCGCAGGATCTTCAGCGCTAGCGTTCGCATTACGGGCAGCATCAGCACTGAGAGCTTCAGCGATGCGCTGCGCGTTATCCACGCTCTCATCCAGGTGAAAGCGCAGTTCAGGCGCAACACGCCAGGAAAGCTTCTTCGCCATGAGCGAACGGATGCGCCCTGCTGCTGCGTTGAAAGCTTGAGCTACTTCCGTGTAGCGCGAAGGTTCGGTCGAATAGTACACGTTAGCGACCGAGCGATCGTAACTCACCTCAACACCCGTGATGGTGACCATATCCAGGCGCGGATCGGAGATCTCGAAGAGCAATATCTCAGAAATCACTTCGCGCGCCTGCTCGTTCACCCTTCTATTCGATGAAGACTGCTTCATGCTTATTCCGTTCTCTCGACCTCGACCACACGATAGCCTTCGATGTGATCGCCGATCTTGATGTCCTGGTAGCCTGCGATACCGATACCGCATTCATAACCACGAGCAACGCTCTTGACATCGTCTTTGAAGCGACGCAAGCTTTCGATCTCGCCTTCGTAGACAACAGTGCCATCACGCACGATACGCACGGAATCGTCGCGGCTGATCTCGCCTTCAACGATGTAGCAACCAGCAACAACGCCCACCTTGGGCACCTTGAAGGTCTCGCGCACTTCAGCGATGCCGGTGTCTTCTTCCACGATATCAGGCGAAAGCAGACCGACACGCGCAGCGTTGATGTCTTCGATCGCTTGATAGATAACACGATACAGACGGATATCGACCTTCTCGCGCGTAGCCACTTCACGGGTCTTGCCCGTAGGACGCACGTTGAAGCCGATGATGATCGCATCGGATGCCGCAGCGAGCGTAACGTCGGTCTCGGTGATGCCGCCGACCGCCGCATGGATGATATTGATCTTGACCTCGGACTGGTCCATCTTCTCGAACGCATCGCGCAGCGCTTCGATCGAGCCTGCCACGTCGGCCTTGACGACCAGGTTAAGATCGGTGGTCTTGCCTTCTTCGATGCGCGCGAACAGATCGTCGAGGTTCATGTGCGAACGCGACTCCTGCTTAGCAAGACGCTCACGCAGCGCACGCTGCTCGGCCAAACGACGCGCATCGCGTTCGTCTTCGAACACGCGGAATTCGTCGCCTGCCGTGGGAACCGAGTTCAGGCCCAAGATCTCGACCGGGTCAGCGGGATGCGCTTCATCGACATGCACGCCGCGCGGATTGATGAGCGCGCGTACCTTACCATAGGAGGTTCCAGCAACCACCACGTCGCCCGTCTTGAGCGTACCGCGATCGACGAGCACCGTTGCAACCGAGCCGCGGCCCTTGTCGAGGTTCGCTTCAATAACGAAGCCAGAAGCAGAAGCGTTCGGGTTCGCTTTCAGCTCGAGAACGTCTGCCTGCAGCAGGATAGTCTCGAGCAAATCATCGATATGCAGGTTCTGACGAGCCGAAACATCCACGAACATATTCTGGCCACCCCACTCTTCGGGAATGATGCCATGTTCGGTAAGTTCCTGGCGTACGCGCTCGGGCGTAGCACCTGGCTTGTCGATCTTGTTGACTACAACCACGATGGGCACATTCGCCGCATTCGCATGATTGATAGCCTCAACGGTCTGCGGCATAACGCCGTCATCGGCCGCAACCACGAGCACGACCACGTCGGTAACTTTCGCGCCGCGGGCACGCATAGCGGTAAATGCTTCGTGGCCAGGGGTATCGATGAACGTGATCTGACGGCCGTCGATATTGACTACCGAAGCACCGATGTGCTGGGTAATGCCACCAGCTTCTTTATCGGCAACGCCCGTCGAGCGGATCGCGTCGAGCAGAGAGGTCTTGCCGTGGTCGACGTGGCCCATGACAGTGACCACCGGCGGACGCGGCAGCAGGTCGGCCTCAGAATCGTTGTAGACGACCGCGAATTCTTCTTCAGGAGAAACAACGCGCACCTTGCGGCCCAGGTCATCGGCGATAAGCTCGATAAGGTCATCGCTCATGGTCTGGGTGAGCGTGAGTGCCTGACCCAGCATGAACAAGCGCTTGATGATGTCGTTAGGAGAGACTTCGAGCAGCTCGGCGAATTGAGCGACCGTGGAGCCTTGCGCAACCTCGACCACTGAATCGTCGAGCACGAGCGTTGGGTCGAGACCCTTCTCCAGTGCTTCGAGCTCAGCACGCTCACGCGCCTCCGCTTCGCGCTTCTCCTTGCGCTTCTTGCGTCTGCCCTGGCCTTCGTGAGAAGCAGCCTCAACAGCAGCGCGAGCTTCAGCGAGTACCTTATCGCGCTGGAACTTCTCTGCCTGAACAGCCATCTGAGCATAGCGATCTTCGCCCTTAGTCTCCTGGACCTCAAGCTCGGGAACGGAAGGTTCGAAGCCCTTGCGCTTCTTGCCCTTCTCGCCGCGACGCGAACCGCCCTGGTTCTGCTTTTCGTTCGCCTGGTTATTCAAACGCTCGCGTTCGTTATTGATCTGATCGAGCAGCGAGGAGAACGAGCTGCCCACACTTACGGGAGCTGCCTTCTTCTCGCTCTTCGATGATTTAGAGGACTTGTTCATGCGGGACTGCAACGCCTCAGCGACCGCTTGCTTCTTGGCAACCTCGGCCGCGCGCGTTTCTGCTTCCGCTTTCATGCGCGCCTCGTGCGCTTCACGCTCTACACGCTCGCGCTCGCGCTCGATCTGAGTAGCGAGGCTCTCGAACGGTGATGCAGGGGCTTTCTTGGCCGGCTGCGCATCGCCTTCTTCCTTCTTCGCACGACCAGCGAAGCCTTCCTTCTGCTGGCTTTCACGGCGGGCACGCTCAGCATCGCGCTGTGCGCGCTCTTTCTCCACTGCCGCGCGACGAGCCGCAGCTTCTTCGGCCTTCTTGGCCTCTTCTTTCGCCTGCTCTTCAGCCAGCTTCTTGGCTTCCTCTTCCTCAAGCTTACCTGCACGCTGCTTGATCTCGGGCTCAAGATTCTTGCGAATCTTCTCCACATAAGCATCCTGCAAAATGCTGGCGTGGCTCTTAGCGGGTATCTTCATATCCGCAAGGCGGGCCAAGAGTTCTTTACTGGTCATATCGAACTCTTTAGCCAATTCGTGTACACGCATACCAGCCATGTAGTCTCCTCGTCCGTTTCCTAGTCTAAAACCGCGCTCATTACTTCTTGAGCGATTCGTTCGTTGTCTTCTTCGTTCACCTTCATGCGCAGCGCCTTGTCGAGCTTGTGCGTTTGAAGGGCTTTTTCAAGGCAAGCAAAGCTGCAAAGGTAGGCGCCTCTACCATTCGCTTTGCCGCTCGGGTCGTATTTGACCTGCCCATCAGGAGTGCGCACGATGCGGATGAGCTCGCCTTTTTGGCAAGCTTTCCGGCATTCGATGCAGGTGCGTTGTTTCGTGCGCTTCTCCATTTTCCTGCCTTACCGTGCACCCTAGTTGTTCTCGAGCTCCGCGTGAATGCCGCAGTACGAACAACCCGGACGCGCATGATTGCGGCAGCGTACGCCGTCGGGATCGACATAGGCGCACAAGCCATCATTGGTCTCTTCTTCGACCTCTTCCACATCGATGAGGTCTTCATCGGCCACGAGCGGTTCGCCCGCGAACGAAGACGACTTGATATCGATATGCCAACCGGTCAGGCGCGCCGCCAAACGCGCGTTCTGGCCTTCCTTGCCGATAGCGAGCGAAAGCTGATCATCAGGCACGATGATGGTGGCGTAGTTGTTCTCTTCGTCGATGATCACGCGGTTGACCTTAGCCGGTGAAAGCGCGTTCGACACGTAGACCGCTGGGTCTTCATCCCACTGGATAACGTCCACGCGCTCGTTACGCAGACCCTCGACCACCATGCGCACGCGAGAGCCCTTAGGACCAACGCAGGCACCTACCGGATCGAGGTTCGGCTCGCGCGAAGCAACCGCGATCTTGGAACGCTCGCCCGGTTCGCGCGCGATCGACTTGATCTCCACCAGACCGTCGTAGATCTCGGGAACTTCGATCTCGAAGAGGCGACGAATAAGATCGGGGTGCGTACGGGAAACGACGATGGAAGGACGAGTGTGCTCGCCACGTGCCTTCGGGGTTTCCGCATTCGGGTCACGCACGTCGACGATAAGGAGCTTCAGACGCTGATTGTGACGATAGTGCTCGTTGCGCGGACGCTCATTGCGCTCGTTGGGGTTGCGCTTCAGATCGTAGTGCGGAAGCTCAGCTTCGACCCCTTCGCGAATCTTGATGATGGTGAACTCGGGCGTGCCCTGAAGCACGGTACCGGTGACCAGATCGCCCACGCGATCGGAGAACTCTTCGTAGATGGACTGACGACCAGCCTCGCGCACGATGGAGCTGATCACGTTCTTCGCATTTTGAGCAGCGATGCGACTCACGTCGTTAGGCGTAACATCGCGCTCTTCGAATTCAGTATATTCGCCAGTTTCCTCGTCGGGTTCGCCCACGGGAACCATCTCGTACACGTAGATCTTGCCCGTCTGGCGATCGATCGTAACGCGTGCATCCCATTCAAGATCAAGGATGTTCTGATAGCTCTTTGCCAGAGATGCCTCAAGACGTTCGATCAAATAGAATTCGTCGATCTTTCGTTCATGGGCGAGCGCTTGCAAAGCGTCTATCAATTCTGAGGTTGCCATACCTATCCCTTCTTCGCATTGAAATCTATCGTTGCAATGACATGTGCCTTCTTGATGAGCTGGAACGGGATCTCCGTGCGCGTGCCATCCACGTCGAGCACGACGTTCTCCCCTTCCACACCAGCAAGCTGGCCGGTGTATTTCGCACGGGAGTTCACAGGCGCCGAAAGCACGAGCGCCACCTTCTCTCCCGCGAATCGCTGGAAGTGCTGCTTGGTACGCAGCGGCCGATCGATGCCAGGCGAAGAGACCTCGAGCGTGTAAGCACCCGGGAACGGGTCGATCTCGTCCATAAGTGCATTGATCCACTCTTGTGCGCTTGCCAGCTCGTCGAAGCCCACTCCCCCTTCGCAGTCGATATAGACCCTGATGGTAGGAGCTTTCTTCGAACCCACGATGTCCACCGTGACGATTTCGATCCCTTGCGCTTCGGCAGTAGGTGAAAGCGCATCGAGCAGCTGTTGTTCTTTGGCGCTTAACACGGTTTCATCAACTCCTCCCAGAAACAAAAGAAGCGGGACAAAGCCCACTTCCTCAAAAAATCGAAAGTATTCGTACCAAGTA
Organism: uncultured Eggerthella sp.; assembly: GCA_958409415.1. Classification (GTDB taxonomy): domain Bacteria; phylum Actinomycetota; class Coriobacteriia; order Coriobacteriales; family Eggerthellaceae; genus Anaerotardibacter. Next base: position 29,453 of record CATYMO010000010.1, read on the forward strand.
CCTGGATAGTTATATCATATTTTTCCTGCACATACAAATGGGCACGCCCGAAGACGTGCCATTTGCTGACCTGAAAGGTCGTCGATCGCCTAGACGGAACTTGCCTTATGCCGCCTTAGATTTGTTCGGGGCCCATTTGCCGTTAGCGCCAACATAGTATTTGCCGCCATCGACCCAGGCATTCGTGGCCATGATGCCGTTCGATCCGACCCAATACTTGCCCGAGATCCACGCGTTGGTCTTCATGGCGCCCGATTTGTCGTAATAGAACCACTTCGAACCTTCTTGGTTCCACCCGGTCTTCATAGCACCTGAGCTCTTGAGGAAATAGGTCTTACCGCTGATGACCTGCTTGCCAGTCTTCATCTTACCGTCAGCAGGGTTCAGGTAGTACCAGACGCCCTTGACCTTCTGCCAACCCGTGGTCATGGCACCGGACTTGTTCGTGTAGTACCAACTGGAGCCTTGCTGGACCCAGCCGGTCTTCATAGCACCGTTGCCATCGAGGAAGTAGGTCTTGCCTCTATCGGCGATCTTGCCGGTCTGCATGACGCCTTCAGCGTTCATGAAGTACCACTTGCTCTTGACCTTCTGCCAACCGGTAGTCATAGCGCCAGAACCTTTGAAGTAGTACCACTTGTTCGAGATCTTCTGCCAGCCGGTCTTCATCCAGCCGTTGGCATCGAAGTAATAGGTTTCCCCTTTGATGGCTTTGAAGCCCTTTGCGTAGCTACCATCTGAATAGCTGTACCACCAGCCCTTAGAGCTCTTAACCCATTTGCCTGAAGGAGCGGTAGGAGCAGGCGTAGGGTTCTGAGGGAGCACCCTCGATTGCGGGCGATCCTTCGCCCAAGCCTCAAGAGCACTCGTATCTTTGATGCTGTTGTTCTCGCAGTGCAACACATCAAGTGAAGTGAGTCCTGCCAAGCTCAAAGACGTGAGATCGTTATCCTTGCACTCAAGCCACTTCAGAGCGCTGCACCCTGAAACGTTCAATGAAGTGAGAGCGTTCTCGAAACAATACAGATACTCTAAAGAAGAACAGCCCGATAGATTCAATGAAGTGAGCTTATTTTCCTCGCAGTGGACATACTTGAGCGCCTTGCTGCCCGACAGGTTCAACGACGTAAGACCGTTATTGCTGCACCAAAGATACTGAAGAGAGGGCATGTTCGATAGATCGAGCGAAGCAATATTGTTGTCGTTGCATGCGAGGTGCTTGAATGACTGAAGCCCCTGAAGCCTTAACGAGGTAAGCTTAACATTATTACAGGTTAGAACTTCGAGTGAAGCGCACGCTGTAGCATCGATCGTCTTGATGCTACCCAGATTCGTCTCAGCTACATCGATCCTCACCACGGGCTTTCCGTTGATCTGACCGGGCACCTTCACCGCAGCTTTGCTGCTCGTCATGCCAGTGATGATGGCACTCTGATCGGCGGTGTAGGTATACTTCACCCCGTCGATCGTGGTCTCATCTGCATGCGCGAATTGTGAAGGCACTAGCAACAGAACGAATGCCAGAAGCGCTGCTGCGAAGAAAGAGACAAGACTGACCTTGTGCGCAGCCGGTCGCATCAATACTGCTTCAGAGGATTCAGAAGAGCGAACCCTTCCCTCAAGATTCTTACGAAACATACGGCCTCCTTCGAACTACTGGAAGCAGAAGCCTTTGTTATTCAGGCTTCTTGTTTGGGTCATACTTGCCTTCGGCATCTACCCAATACTTACCGCCATCGACCCAGGCATTCGTTGCCATGACGCCATCGGCTCCGACCCAGTACGTGCCAGAGATCCACTGATTAGCTTGCATGGCACCTGATTTCGCGAAGTGGCGCCAGTCCTCACCGATCTGCTTCCAGCCAGTATCCATAGCCCCAGAAGCGCTCATATGATATGTCTGACCAGCAACTTCCACGAAGCCTGTGCACATGCGGTAATCAGAAGCGAAGTAGTACCACTTCCCGCCGCTCTTGAGCCATTGATTCTGCTTCGCAGCACCACTCGATGCGAAGTAGTACCAACCACCATCGATCTGCTTCCAGCCGGTAGACATGGCTCCAGAAGCAGCAAAGTGATAGTACTTGCCTTTGATGCCCAGGAAGCCATTGCTTACCATTACCCCTGCATCATTCAGGTAATACCACTTCGAGCCAACCTTCTGCCAACCCGTTACCATAACGCCGGACTTGTTGGCGTAATACCAGTCGGAGCCTTGCTGGACCCAGCCGGTCTTCATCGCGCCATTGCCATCGAGGAAGTAGGTGCTGCCCTTATCGATGAGCTTGCCCGTCTGCATGATGCCTTCGGCATTCATGAAGTACCACTTAGAACCGACCTTCTGCCAACCTGAGGCCATAGCACCAGAGCCCTTGAAGTAGTACCAGTTGTTGTCGATCTTCTGCCAGCCGGTCTTCATCCAACCGTTGGTATCGAAGTAATAGGTTGCCCCTTTGATGGTTTGGAAGCCTTTAGCATAGGAACCATCGTTGTACCTATACCACCAGCCCTTTGAGCCGTGGACCCAGCCTTCCTTCACTGCAGAGGGATTACCCGTGAGCGTGACCTTATTGGATACAGCAAGTGACTCAAGCGCCTTATTCTTGGCAGTGATGGTCACTTCACCTGCTCCTTTTGCAGTTGCACGGCCATTTGCATCGATCGTTGCAACCCCAGAGTTCGAAGAAGTCCAATTGAAGGATGAAGGCAGGATGTTCACCTTGGCATAGGACCATTCGGTGTTCTGATTCTGAATCGTGTATTGGACCGAAGATCCCTTGGCGGTGTTGGACTTGAGCGTGGTGCCGAATGAGAGCTTCGCATTGTCCGGAGCAACCTCGATCGTATACTCATGAGTACCTGAGAGTACCGTAGTAGCGGTAGTGCCCTGGTTCGGATCACCGAAGAGCTCCACCCAGAAGCTGAAAGAGCCAACCTGTACCTTTGCTGCTGCCATGCAGGTGAAATCTCCGTTGATCATGTTTGCATAATGACCAGGAGAATTGGTCCATGAGGTGTTCGCAGAACTTGCATTCGCGTTGCCGCTCGATGCATAGATGTTCTCGCCACAGGCATAGTACCCACTCGGGAACGCCGTAAAGCATTGAGTGCCATTCGGGCGATCATGGCTGAACAAGATAGCCGATCTCAGCTGCACGTTGGATAGCGGCCTTCTCGAGCTCGTAATCCCACATGAGCGCCCCAACACCCGCTTTCGTGCGGGCTTGGTTCACCAGCGCAAGGATCTCGCGCGCATCCTTTTGGTCGTTAGTCGCTGAAATGGTGAACGTAGCCAGTGCCGTAGTGCTGTCGTCTTCAGCTGCCACCGAGATGTTCTCTGAAGTGGTGTAAGCTCCGGTGCCTACCGCGCTTTCAGTATCCGCATACGCCAGCTGAGCTGTTGCGCTCATACAGCAGATCGAAAGCACAAGGGCGACGATCCCCAGAGCAAATCCAACAAGGAAGCCTTCTTTAGGCGCTCCTGTTGAAAGCGTTTTGTTCTCACTAACCATGTAACACGTCCCTTCTTATCTCTGTGCGCCCTTCACCCAGACGCCATTCTTATCCACGTAGTAACGCGCGTTGTCGACCCAGGCATCCGTTGCCATAGCACCATCATGACCGACCCAGTATTTGCCTGAGACCCAAGCATTCGTCCTCATGGATCCAGACTTGTTGTAGTAATACCACTTCGAGCCCTCTTTGTTCCAGCCGGTCTTCATCGCACCCGAACTCTTAAGGAAGTACGTCTTGCCACTTATGACCTGCTTGCCCGTGAGCATCTTATAGTCTGCAGGATTCAGGTAGTACCACGTACCCTTCACCTTTTGCCATCCTTTTACGAATGCACCTGACTTGTTGGCGTAATACCAATTGCCAGAGGTCTTGACCCAGCCGGTCTTCATCGCGCCGTTTCCATCAAGGAAGTAAGTCTTGCCCGAAACGACCTGCTTGCCCGTCTTCATCTTGCCACTATAGGGATCGAGGTAATACCACTTCCCCTTCCACTTCAACCAGCCATCAGCCATCGCTCCTGAGGAGGTGAAATAGTACCAATTCCCCGAAATACGCTGCCAACCCGTTTGCATCCAGCCCTTGCTGTTGAAGTGGTAGATCCCTGAGCTGAGCGTGAGCCAGCCAACTGCGTATCTTCCCTTGCCGTAGTCGTACCACCATCCCTTAGAGCCATGCTTCCAGGTGCCTAGAACCTGATTATTATCTGGTTGCGGTTTATTAGGCTGGGGGTTATCGATCACTGGATAGCTTGGTTCTGGGTCGACCGGTTTGGGTTTATCCGGCTGAGGATCAACGGGCTTGGGGTTGTCGGGATCTACGGGCTTCTGCTCTTCCCTATCGAACTGATTTGAAACAGAACCCGAAACACCAGGACGCGAGAGGAATTCCTTGAGCGAAGAGGTGTCTTCGATCTTGTTATTGTTGCATTCGAGCTCTTTAAGATTTGCGTTGTTCGACACGTCGAGAGAAGTCAGTTCGTTATGCCCGCAATTCAGCTTCGACAGATTGGTATTGCTGGAAATATCGAGCGAGGTAATCTCATTGTTCGAGCAGTTCAAGTCCCTTAGGTTGGAATTGTTCGAGACATCGAGCGAACCCAGCTTGTTATCCGAGCAGTTCAGATCGAAAAGATACCGATTCTGCGAAACAGCCAACTCGGTAAGATCGTTGCCAGAGCAATTGAGGTTCCAAAGGTTAGCGTTGTGCGAAACATCGAGCGATGAAAGATTATTCGACTCGCAGGAAAGATCCTTCAGGTTCGAGCATTCAGAAAGATCGAGCGAAGAAAGCTCATTGCCTCCGCAATTCAACGTGCGAACATCGGAAGGAAGACCGAGTTGATCCAATTTGTTATTCGCACAATTGACTATCTGAAGCTTATCGTAGGAAGCGATATCAAGCTCCTGAAGCTCATTACCACTGCAATCTAGCTCGGTAAGGTTCTTACCTCCTGGAAGATCGAGCGATGAGAGGGAATTATCCTTACATTCCACTTTGGTGAGCTGCGTGCAATTCGAAAGATCGAGCGTAGTAAGGTCATTTCCCGAACAATCGATCGACGAGAGCAGACCACAACCCGATACTTGGAGGTTGTTGAGCTTGCTGTCAGCGCAATCGAGCTTTGTGAGGTTCTGGCACCCCGAAAGATCAAGAGAGGTCAGCGCGTTGTTATTGCAAATGAGCGTGTGGAGTCCCGTGCACTTGGTCATATCAAGGCTCGTGATCGTTCCGGTATCACCAGAAAGTTCGACCTTACGCACGGTCAAGCCATTGATGGTATCAGGAACCACAACGTGCGTTTCTTAATCGCTATAGATGCTAGTGACGTTTACACTTGAAGTTCCTTCTCCGTATGAGGTATAGGTGTATTTGACCCCTTGCTCATCAGTGTATTCACCCGTTGCCGCCTGAGCAGGCGCGGGCGCAAGAGCAACGATCAGAGCGGTGAGAAAACAGAGAAGAATGCTGGTAACAGCGGTCTTGGTTCGAATAAGAAGACGATTTGAGGGCATAACGATCTCCTTACCTGCACATATAACTTCAGAAAAGCCTCATGTTTCAGAGCAGTTTGTATAATAGAAAAAATATCATCGATTTACAATACTGCACGCAAAAGCACAACCACTATCCAATAAACCATTGGAACACACAAAACAGAGCTCTACCTCGAGCAACAGGCAAGATCCATGAAGCCACCGAACGCTTCGAAACGAGCCAAAAAACGCAAGGCTATGAGCTTGCTTTTATGAGAACTTCACCTGTGGATAGAGTGCGTCGAAATCAGCCATCGAAGAAGACTTACCACCCTTGATATCCTTTGAGAGCGGAGCCAAGATCGCCTTCGCATCCTTCTTCGGATCAGCTGAAGCCACGCTCACGTCCCAACACTCCTTGATCACCTTCAGGCGTGTCAGAAGAAGCTCATAAAGCTTGTTGATCTTGGTGTAATTCGAGAATTGATCATCATTCTCATTCATGCCCAGCTCGTTCATCTCCTCGACAAGCTTCGCCTTCGAATCGGTGACAGAGGAAATGAGCTTATTGCACTCATCGGCGTATTGCTGGCGTTTTGCCTTATCGGATGCGAGGTGATAGTTGTTGAAATTGCTTACGACCGTGTTCACCTGACCACGATAGTTGCCAAGTGTTCGATAGTTCTCTTGGAGCTCTTTGGCCGTATCCGATTGCTGGATCTCTTGCTGAGAATCTTGCGTATCGACCGCTTCGCTGTTCACCTGCTCAACCTGGTCAGATGCGGTGATCTCTTCATGCTTGAGCATGCCAGCAGAATTAAGGAATGCCGCAACGATAGCGATAGCCGCGAACACGATAACGAGCGCAAGGACCGCTTTGGTGCGCGCTGTGAGCCTCTTTTTCTTCTTTGGGGGTTGGATGAAGGTCTTCGCCTCATCGCTCGCAGAAGCAACGACCTTCCCATCATCCGAGACGATCTTTTGCATGGGCATGGTGATAAGCGGGTCTTCCGCATGCCCGATAACAGGAAGATCGTTTTCCTTCTCTTTAGCGGCAGCCGTATCGATCTCTTCGGCAGGATCGATCACATTGCCCTCTTTATCGTGATAGACCCGTTCAGGAACCGGCGGAAGCTTGGTGGTTTCCGCCGGCCCAACAGTTTCAGCATAGGTGAGCTTCTCTTGCGCCTCGGCAATGCGCTTCTTCATCTCGTCAACGGACATACCGCATTGAGGGCATTCATTCTGCCCGTCCTCGATCTTTTGTCCGCATTCAAGACAATACACTGCGTGCGCTTGCTCCTTACTGCTTGTCAGCGATCAGGCGATTGAGTGCGTTCAGATAAGCCTTTGCGGAAGATACGATGATATCGCCATCGGAGCCACGACCAGTGTAGACCGTGCCATCAGCTGCGGTAACGCGAATGGTCACTTCGCCAAGTGCATCGATGCCGCGCGTAACACTCTGCACCGAGAATTCGGACAGATCGTTTTCGATATCCACGATCTCGTTCACCGCGCGATAGAGCGCATCGACCGGACCGGTACCGATAGAGCAGGCGCAGAATTCGTTGTCGTTCTTATCGACGAGCGTAACGGTGGCCGTTGGCGTGAGCGGTTGACCGCAAGAGATCTGAACGCTCTTCAGGGTATAGGAAGCTTCTTGCGTACGGCCCTGTTCGCCAACGAGCGACTCAAGGTCCTCGTCGTAGACTTCCTTCTTCTTGTCAGCCAGATCGAGGAATGCCGTGTGCAGGTCTTCGAATTCCTGACCTTCGATATGATAGCCGAGTGCCTCCAGGCGGTGACGCAGCGCTGCACGACCCGAACGAGCAGAAAGCACGATCGAGCTTTGACCTGCACCAACTTCGGTAGGATCGATGATCTCGTAGGTGGTGCGCTCTTTGATCACACCATCTTGGTGAATACCGGAAGAATGCGCGAAGGCATTCGCACCGACGATGGATTTATTGGGCTGCACCACAAAGCCCGTGATGGAAGACACCAAGCGCGAAGCACGGATGAATTCGCGCGTGTTGATATCAATGTGAGCGTCGAGCTCTTCGCCGTGCATCTTGATAGCCATGACCACTTCTTCCATGGCGGTGTTGCCAGCACGCTCGCCCAGGCCATTGATGGTGCACTCGATCTGCGTTGCACCGTTCTCAACGCCCGCAAGGGAAAGCGCGGTAGCCATGCCGAGGTCGTTATGGCAGTGGACCGAAATGGAAGCCTTGTCGATGTTCTTGACGTTCTCCATCAAGAACTTGATGCGGCGACCGTACTCTTCAGGCAGCGAATAACCCGTGGTATCAGGGATGTTGACCACCGTAGCGCCAGCAGCGATGACCGCCTCGACCACTTTTGCGAGGAATTCATAATCGGAACGGCCCGCATCTTCGCAGTAGAATTCGACATCTTCAACGTACTTCTTGGCATACTTGGTTGCGTTCACCGCACGCTCGAGAATGACCTCAGGCGTGGTGCGCAGCTTATCGAAGATGTGGCTGTGCGAAACGCCGATGCCCGTATGGATGCGCGGAAGCGCACAATCAGCCAGCGCCTCAGCAGCAGAATCGATGTCCTTTTCCATGGCACGCGTGAGCGCACAGACGATCGCCTTATCGCCTACTTCGGCCGCGATCTGCTGCACGCTCTTGAAATCGCCCGGCGATGAGATGGGGAAACCTGCTTCGATCACATCAACGCCGAGGCGCAATAGTTGACGCGTGATGACCAATTTCTCTTCGGAGTTCATCGATGCGCCTGGCGACTGCTCGCCATCGCGCAAGGTGGTATCGAAAATAGCAATCTTGCGAGTCATCACGCGTTCCTTTCTTTGAGGTAATAGTGTGATTAACTATACCATCTTTCCGTGTCTTTCTCTGAAATCTCCTAGAGAGACGCGTGTTTTAACGCATGGTTTCACACTAGAGCGCTGCGTCGTTTTCCTCGCCTGTTCGAATGCGCACGACACGTTCGATATTCGAAACGAAGATCTTGCCATCGCCCACTTCCCCGGTGCGTGCCGTGGAAACGATCACATCCACGATCGCATCGACTTGGGCATCGTCGGCAATGATCTCGAACTTGATCTTCGGAACCATGTTCAAGATGACCTCGTTACCACGGAAGTACTCGCTCCATCCATGCTGGTTGCCGCAACCATGCACCTGCGAGATGGTCATACCTGAAACATTTGCCTGAAAGAGCGCTTCCTTGAGCGGTTCGAGCATGGTCGGCCGAACCACCGCACATATACGCTTCATGTTGCTATCCTTTCTCTTCGACCAGCGTGTTGCTGATCTCGTGCGAACCCTCTTAGCGTTGTTCGCCTTAGGTTCACTCGCGTGCTGTTAATCAAGACCGTTGAATGCAGGGTAAGCAGATTCGCTGTGTTCACTGATATCCATACCCGCTGCTTCTTGTTCCTTAGAAACGCGCAGGCTTCCCTTGAAGCATACCTTCACGATAAGGCCGATCACAAGCGAACCGATGCTCACGAACGCGACCGTGACCAAGATACCTAAGCACTGAGCGCCAAGCAACGTGGGATCGCCCGTATAGATGAGGCCGCCGAAATCCGTCCAGGAAAGTTCTGGTACGCAGAAGATACCCGTGAGCACGCCACCGACCATGCCGCCGACCGCATGACAACCGAACGCGTCGAGCGCATCGTCATACCCGATCTTATTCTTCAGGACTGACATTGCGAAGTAGCAGATGGGCGAGACGATGAAGCCCATCACGATCGCCGCCCACGGCTCGACGAAACCTGCAGCGGGCGTGATGACGACTAAGCCCGCAACGAGACCGGTTACCGCACCAACGAGCGTTGGCTTACCTACCGCGATCTTCTCGACTACCATCCAGGAAAGCAGTGCTGCGCCAGATGCGACCACGGTGTTCAGGATCGCGAGCGCTGCGATGCCATCAGCCGCGAATTCAGAGCCACCATTGAAGCCGAACCATCCGAACCACAGAAGCGTTACACCAAGCACCACCAGCGGAATGTTGTGCGGACGATGCGCAACCGTACCGAATTCCTTGCGTGAACCGAGCAGCAAACAAAGGACCAGGCCAGCAAGACCAGAGCTGATGTGGACGACATCGCCGCCTGCGAAGTCGAGCGCGCCTATCTGATCGCCGATGAAGCTGCCTTCGCCGCCCCACACCATGTGCGCGAGCGGGCAATAGATGACGAGCACCCAGATGCTCACGAAGGCGATCATGGCACCGAACTTCATACGCCCTGCCACTGCGCCCCAGATGATCGCACAGGTGATCATTGCGAAGGCCGCCTGGAAGACCACATCGATGATAGCCGGATAGACCGCATCTTCAGGAACGACTTGCGCTTCTACAAGCATATCCTGCACGACCGAAGCACATCCGAGTTGGTCGAACCCTCCGAAGAAGGGGTTGGAGCCATCTCCGCCATACGCAAAGCTCCAGCCCGCGATAATCCATAGCACCCCTACCACACCGATGATCGCCATCGACATGAACATGGTGTTCACAACATTTTTACGACGTGCAAGCCCTCCGTAGAAGAATGCAACACCTGGTGTCATCAATAACACCAGCATGGTACAGATGAGCATGAATGACGTCGATCCGGTATCAAACATGATGGAACCCTCCTTAAAGGTCGAGATTTTTTGAAACCGACCTCTTTATCTTGTCACGCGCTCTGCGGTATGCTTTTTTCATTCGCCATTGTTAACGCACGTGGAAATAAGATGAAACAAACAAGAAGTGCGAGCGTTACACGCACGAAATAACCCCAGGTCGATTGGATGATCGCATGATAGAGATGAAAAAAGTTGAACCCGTTCACGATCTCGATGCCTTGGCAGAAATGGCGCATGATATTTGGTTCGAGTACTGGCCCGCGCATATCGGAGCAGACCAAACAGCGTATATGGTCGAGCAATTCCAGTCGAAAGACGCGATCGCGCGCGACATCGCTGAGCATGGCTACGAATACTATTTCGTGATCGATGAGACGGGCAAAGCCGTGGGCTATGTGGGAGTTGCGCCTGAGCGCTTTTCGAACGATCGGGAAAACCCACGCGCAAGAGCACACGGCGAAGCGATCACACCGCTTCACGCAGATCGCTTGTTCATCTCGAAGATCTATCTCTACGCCGAAGAGCGTGGCAAGCACTATTCAAGCCAGATACTTGCATGGCTGCGTGACTACGCGCGCAAACTGGAACTTACAGGCATGCATCTGACCGTCAATAAAGGCAACGAACTGGGCATCCGCGCGTATAAGGGAAATGGGTTCGACATCATCGAATCGGTTGAGGCCGATATCGGCAACGGGTTCGTGATGGACGACTACATCATGGCGTGCGCGGTATAACTCCTGTTAGCTGCTTGGCGCTCGCTGCAAATTCTCCTTTACATGAACAAGCAGTGTCTTCCAGAGAAAAGCGCTGCTTGTATGTTATGAAGCTGTCTTTCGCTTCCGCGAGAAGATGCCTTCGCTCACCAAGAGCGCGATGAAGATGAGCACGAAGCCAACAACGAGGCGCACCGTGAGCAGCTCCCCATAGAGCAGGATGCTGAACACCACGCCGAACACTGATTCAAGACTTAAGATGAGTGAGGCTTGCGTAGGCTCGATGCGCGCAAGCGCTATATTCTGCACGCCGAACGCGAAGATGGTCGCGAATAACACCACGAATGCGAGCTCACCGACTATGACCGGCATGATCTGCGTGAGCGCAGGAAGCGTTTCGAAGACCGCGCCGGTAGCTAAGCCGAGCAAGCCTTCAGTGATGAACTGGATGACCGTGAGCATGAGCACATCATAGAAGACCGAGAAGATCGAAACCGAAACGATATGTGCTGCAAAGAAGAATGCGCAGAGCAGCGTCATGATCTCGCCGAAACCGATGCTCAAAGAACCTGAAGCGCTCGTGACCGATACGAGCCATATGCCCACGATCGCAACGAACGCCGCTACGATGTTCGCCTTGGTGGGCTTGCGTTTTGCAACGACCCACCACATGAACGGCACGAGCACCACATACACCGCAGTAAGAAACGCATTGATACCTGGCGAAACCGTTTGCAAACCGACCGTTTGCGTGAAGAATCCCAAGAAGTCGAGCAGACCCATCACCATACCGGCAGCGAGCGCTTTCCAGGTAAGGCGCAGGCGCAAGCGCTTGAGCAAGAACGGAAGGATAACAAGCCCTGCGATCGTAAAGCGTATCCCCAAAAGCCACCCAGGCGGGAACACGGCAACCAGATCCTTCATATAGACGAAGCTCGCACCCCACGCCATGGTAACGAGCAGAAGCAGGACCTTATACGCCCCAACCGGTATCTCAGATAATCTCATCACGAGTTCAGTATTCTACGCGACTCTCACTAGATGACAAAGCTACCCGGGCGAATTCTAGCGATCATTGCACCACGAGTAAGGATGTGGTGCAATG
>CATYMO010000011.1:0-17850 GCA_958409415.1 uncultured Eggerthella sp.
GGTCTCCAAAACCGCATGTTGGGGGTTCGAGTCCCTCCTGGCCTGCCAGCTTGTTCTAATAAGCAGCTTAATAAGCTGCTTGTTTGGCGTTATAGACTGTTGGATTTCCAGATCAGGAAGTTGTATGGCAAAAAAGTCAAAAACACAAAGGGCGAAAGCTTCTGCTAAGAAGGCAGCGAAGAAAGCCGCGCAAGAGCGTGGTGAAGCCGTAGTAGCTGTTGAAGAGGAGCCCAAGAAAAAGGGCTTCCTTGCGAAGAAAGAAGCTAAGAAGCAGGAAAAAGAAAAGCAGGAATCACTGCAGGATTATCAGATCAAGCAGGAAGAGGCTAAGCCGAAGAAGCGTCGCTTCCAGTTCTTCTTTGATGTCCGTGCAGAGATGCGTCGTGTTACCTGGCCGAGTCGACAGGATGTTATCCAGTGGACGGGCGTGGTCATCGTCGCGCTTATCTTCTTCGGTATCTATACCCTTATTTTGGACGACTGGATCGTCACACCGCTTCTGTTCGCGATCTCAAGTTTGGGAGCATAGGCTATGAGCAAAAAATGGTACGTCTTGCACACCTATTCTGGCTATGAGAATAAGGTCAAGAAGAGTCTCGAGACGCGCATTGAAAGCCTTGGTCTTGAAGATCGTGTCTTCGCTATTGAAATCCCCACTGAATCTGTCACCGAGATCAAAGAAGGTGGCCGTAGGGTGGAAACCGAAAAGAAAGTGCTTCCCGGATATGTTCTGGTTCGTATGGATCTTGACGACCGTAGCTGGGCTGCGGTTCGTAACACCCCTGGTGTCACCGGCTTTGTAGGTAGCCAGGGAAATCCTGAGCCGCTTACGCGCGAGGAATATAACAAGATCATGAATCGCACGAGCCGTGAAGCGCCGAAGAAAACCTCCACGTCACTTGAAGTGGGCCAGGCAGTTAAAGTTGTCTCAGGTGCACTTGCAGAATTCGATGGAGTCGTTGCTGAGGTATCGCCCGAATCGGGCAAGGTCAAGGTTCTCGTTACCATCTTCGGTCGCGAAACCCCCGTTGAGCTGTCTTTCGATCAGGTGGCTCGCATCTAACCTCTACAATGCAATCTTGTTAACAACGCGTAGATATGCCCGTGTGTGGACGGGGCTTCTCATTGATACGCTTTGTCATATATGGAAATGAAACTATTCAGTTGAAAGGAACACTGAAGTGGCTGCTAAAAATGTAACGGGCTTCGTTAAGCTCCAGATTCCTGCTGGTGGCGCAAATCCTGCACCTCCGGTCGGTCCTGCATTGGGTGCCCAGGGTGTTAATATCATGCAGTTCTGCCAGGCTTTCAATGCAGCAACGCAGGACCAGGCTGGCACGATCATCCCTGTTGAGATCACTATCTATGAAGATAAGACCTTCGATTTCGTCTGCAAGACCCCTCCGGCTGCCTTCCTTATCAAGGAAAAGCTCGGCATCAAGAGCGGTTCTGGCATTCCTCAGATCCGCAAGGTCGGCGAGCTTTCGCTCGATCAGCTGCGCGAGATCGCTGAGATCAAGATGCCCGACCTCAATGCGAACGATATCGAAGCTGCGATGGAGATCATCGCTGGTACTGCGCGTTCCATGGGCGTGAACATCGAGGGTCGTGAGCCGAAGAAAGAATACGTCATCACGCGTCGTCTTAAGGCTATCCTCGATGGTGAAGGTGCTTCTCCCGAGGCATAATCATTTATTGACCTGCAGTGCCTGAAGCACTGCTCAATGTGGCAGAGAAATCTCGCTATGACCACGAAAGGAAAGAACTATGGGTAAGAAATATGCTGCAGCTGAAGCTCAGGTGACCGAAGAGCTCTATGCTCCGCTTGAGGCTATGGCGCTCGTGAAGGATATCGCGTTCGCGAACTTCGACGAGACGGTCGATGTGGACATTCGTCTGAATCTCGACACGCGCCAGGCAGATCAGCAGCTTCGCGGCACGGTGAGCCTTCCTAACGGCTCTGGCAAGACGGTTCGCGTTGCAGTCTTCGCTGAGGGCGATGCTGCTCGTGCAGCAGAAGAAGCTGGCGCCGATATCGTCGGTTCCGATGACTTGATCGCCGACATCCAGGGCGGCAAGATCGATTTCGACGCAACGGTTGCTACGCCGGAAATGATGGCTAAGGTTGGCCGTCTTGGTCGTATCCTCGGTACGCGCGGCCTTATGCCGAACCCTAAGCTCGGTACGGTTACGCCAGATGTTGCAAAGGCAGTTAAGGAGCTCAAGGGCGGTCGCGTTGAGTATCGCGCCGACCGTTATGGCATCTGCCATGTTGTTCTCGGCAAGGTGAGCTTCACCCCTGAACAGCTCGCTGAGAACTACGGGGTCGTCTACGATGAGATTCTTCGTATGAAGCCTGCAGCAGCTAAGGGTCGCTATGTGAAGTCCATCACGGTTTCTTCCACTATGGGCCCAGGTGTTCCGGTCGACAGCGCGGTCAATCGTGCCTACACGACTCCTGCTGAATAGTCTCATTACCATACTGACGCTTAAAGCCCCCGCAACGCGGGGGCTTTTCATTTTGCGGGATAAACAGGGGTATAATGAATAAGTTGCAGTTGTCTCCACGATGGGATAACTAGGTAAAGATTGAAACAGTAGGGAGAAACGCGTGAGCGAAAAGACCGAATCAATTAAAGAGACTGCCCAACAAGCGATCGGTTCAGAGAAGATGAGGGAAGAGCTCGCCCGTGATCTGTCTGGCTCTTCGCGCCGTGCGCGCCAAGACGCAGCAGCCGTGTTCGCGCAGATTGCAAAAGTGGATCCCGAGATCCTGGTTCCCTATATTGACGATTTCATCGATGCGCTCAAGCGACCAGAAGCTCAGACGCGTTGGGAAAGCCTCGAAGTGCTTACCACGCTTGTTCCGCTCGCCTCGAAGAGCTGCGATAAAGCGCTCGTTGATGCTGAAACCGCCCTGTTCGATGAAGAGAACGGCTTCGTTCGTTTGGCTGCGCTTCGTTTCTTGTGTAAGCTAGGGGCAACTACCGCTATGCGTTCTGAAAAGGTTTGGCCGCTGCTCGACGAGGCTATTCAGTGCTACCACGGTGATTATGAATATCAGGATATGCTCATCGCGCTCATTGGCTTTTCTGAGGGCAAGATCGCTCCAAGCGTAAAAGAGGGACTGAAAGAGCGTATGGCGTTCGATGCGGAAAAATCCAAAGGTGCGCTCAAACGTCGCAGTCAGCAGATCATCGACAATCTTAACTAAAGCGAGGTAATAATGGCGAAACACACGGTTACGCTCATCCCGGGCGACGGTATCGGTACGGAAACCACCGCTGCAATGCAGCGTGTGGTGGCAGCAGCAGGCGCGGACATCGAATGGGAGATCGCTGAAGCAGGCGCTCATCTCATGGAAGAGTTCGGCACGCCGCTTCCGCCCTCTACTATCGATGTGGTTCGCAAGAACAAGGTCGCTATCAAAGGCCCCGTCACCACTCCGGTGGGCACGGGCTTTCGCAGTGTGAACGTGGCGCTTCGTCAGGCGCTCGACCTTAATGTATGCTTGCGCCCCGTGCTCTCTATCCCGGGTGCAGGTGGCCGCTACGAAGACGTCGACCTGGTCATCGTACGCGAGAATTCTGAAGACCTCTATGCGGGCATCGAATTCGAAGAAGGTTCGCCAGATGCACTTGCGCTGATCGATTTCGTTGCAGAAAAGGGTGCGGGCACCATCCGTAAGGATTCGGGCATCTCCATCAAACCCATCTCTGAAACTGCCTCCCGCGCCATCGTCGAATATGCATTCAACTACGCTGAGAAGCAAGGCTACAAGAAGGTCACTGCTGCTCACAAGGCGAACATCATGAAGCATTCCGATGGTCTGTTCTTGCGTTGCGCACGTGAAGTTGCTGAAGAGCATCCGTCCATTGAATTCAATGACAACATCATCGATGCGTTCTGCATGAACATCGTTATGGATCCCTCTCAGTTCGAGGTCATCGTGTTCCCGAACCTTTATGGTGATATCGCGAGCGATCTGTGTGCTGGTCTGGTAGGTGGCCTCGGTATTGCACCGGGTGCTAATATCGGCCCAGAATACGCGATCTTCGAGGCGGTGCATGGCTCAGCGCCCGACATCGCTGGCAAGGATATCTGCAATCCTACAGCCGAGGTTCTCTCTGCTGCAATGATGCTCGATCACCTTGGTGAATTCGAGATCGCGCAGCGAATTCGCGATGCGGTGCGCGCGGTTTATGCGGAGGGTAAGGTGCTTACGGCTGATATCCGTAAAGCTACTGGTTCAGATGCCCCTGCTGCAACCTGTACGGAATTCACCGATGCGCTCGTTGCTCAGCTTGAGCGCTAATACCAAAAATCTTGTAAAACCTTGTTCGTCATGGACCATGATGTTCACTTTGTTTTAGTTTAAGGAGCTTGCATGAACAATCGCGCAGCGCAACTTACGGTTGGTACCAAAACCTATACGTACTTTCCTGTTTCTCAAGTAGAAGGCTATGCAGCGCTTCCGTATTCGCTTACCGTGCTTTTGGAGAACATTCTTCGTAACGCTCGTAGCGACGAAGAAGCGAAGATCCTCTCTGAGCGTCTCGTTGAAGCAGGAACGAAAGGCGTTACGGGCGAAGAGATCGAATTCAGTCCTGCGCGCGTGCTCTTCCAAGACTTCACGGGTGTGCCGGTCTTCGTCGATTTCGCTGTTATGCGTGAAGCATGCGCTGAATTGGGCGGCGATCCGAAGAACATCAATCCGCAGATTCCCTGCGATCTGGTCATCGATCACTCGGTCATCGCTGATGAATCGGGTTGTGCCGCTGCTCTTGCAAACAACATGGAGCTTGAATTCGAGCGCAACAAGGAGCGCTACGATTTTCTGAAATGGTCGCAGGAATCCTTCCAGAATGTGCGCATCGTGCCTCCTGGATCGGGCATCTGCCATCAGCTCAACATCGAGCGCTTTGCAAGTGTGGTCATGACGCGTGAAGAAGCAGAGGGCACGCTCGCGTATTTCGACACGCTCGTTGGAACTGACTCGCATACTCCTACCGCGAATGGCATTGGCGTGCTCGGTTGGGGAGTGGGCGGCATCGAAGCTGAAGCTGCTGCGCTAGGGCAGCCTATCACCACGCTCGTTCCGCGCGTGATCGGCGTTAACCTTACCGGATCGCTCCCAGCGGGTGTGAGCGCGATGGATCTCTCGCTCACCTTCGCTCAGATGCTTCGCGCTGAAGGAGTGGTAGGTTGCTTCGTTGAGGTGTTCGGCGAAGGCGTGCGCACGCTTTCTGCAACGCAGCGTGCCTGCGTCTCGAATATGACGCCAGAATACGGTTGCACCTGCACGCTCTTCCCGGTTGACGAGAAGACGCTCGATTATCTCGCGCTCACGGGCCGCAGTGAAGAGCAGATCGCGCTCGTCGAGGCCTATGCTAAAGAGCAGGGTTTCTGGGGGTATGCGGATGCAGCCCCTCGCACCTATTCCAAGGTGCTCACACTCGATCTTTCAACGGTCGAGCGCAATCTGGCGGGCCCTTCACGCCCGCACGATCGCATTCCGCTCGCAAAGGCTCATGAGACATTCCGCTCTATCTGCGCTGATCGTGATCTTGATCTTTCAGATACGGTCAAGGTTGAGATCGCAGGCCAGACACACGATCTTACTCACGGAGCGCTCGCGATCGCGGCAGTAACGAGCTGTACAACCGCAACCGATGCGTCGATGATGATCGCAGCTGGTCTGCTCGCGCGCAACGCCGCCGCGCAAGGCTTGAAGCCGCAACCATGGGTCAAGTGCATCCTTGCTCCGGGCAGCCGCGCAACCGAAGATATCCTGGCAGCTGCTGGCCTCATCGAAGGCTTGCAAGACTTGGGCTTCTACACCTGTGGCTTTGGCTGCATGAGCTGCATCGGTAATTCGGGTCCGGTCTATCCGGCAATGCACGATATCGCCGATTCCATCGAGCTAGCGAGCATCCTTTCGGGCAATCGTAACTTCGATGGCCGTATCTCACCGGATGTTTCTCAGAACTATCTCTGTGCCCCTGCGCTCGTTATCGCTTATTCGCTGGTGGGCACGATGGACTTCGATTTCGAAACCACCCCTATTGCTACGAACGCAGAAGGCAAGGAAGTCTTCCTGCGTGATATCTGGCCCAACGATGAAGAGGTCGCACGCCTGCTCGCTCAATGTTGCACGAAGGCTACCTTCGATGAATCGAGCGCAAGCCTGTTCGAGGGCGACGAGAAGTGGCGCTCTCTCGGCAAAGAGGCGAGCGATACATTCGCCTGGGATCCCGATTCCACCTATGTCCGTCGTGCGCCCTATTTCAACGGCATGGAAAAAGAGCCCAGTGCTCCAGCACAGATCAAAGATGCCCGTGCGCTTCTGAACTTGGGCGATTTCATCACGACCGATCACATCTCACCGGCGGGGGCCATCGCGCTCGATTCGCCGGCAGCGCGCTATCTTGAAGAGCATGGCGTCCTTCCCGCCGATTTCAATACCTATGGCGCACGCCGCGGTAATCATGAGGTCATGATGCGCGGCACCTTCGCGAACGTCAAGCTCATGAACAAGCTTGCCGAAGGAAAGAAGGGCGGCTGGACGAAAGACCTGCTCGATGATCAGATCAAGGCTGTCTGGGACGCTGCTGAAGATTATCAGAACAACGAAACGCCGCTCGTGGTGCTTGCTGGGAAGATGTACGGCAGTGGCTCTTCGCGCGATTGGGCTGCAAAGGGCCCGATGCTGCAAGGCGTACGTGCTGCCTTCGCTGAGAGCTTCGAGCGTATCCATCGCTCGAATCTGATCGGCATGGGCATCCTGCCACTTCAGTTCGAAGAAGGCCAGAGCGTTGAAGCGCTCGGGCTCGATGGCACCGAAACCTTCACGATCGCGCCGATCGATTTCTCGAAAGGCTTGCCCGAGCCTGCACATGTTGCGGTCGAGGCAGTGAAGCCTTCAGGAGAGAAGATCGCCTTCAGCATGATCGTGCGTATCGATACTCCTACGGAAGGTGAGTATTACTTCAACGGGGGCATCTTGCAATACGTGCTTCGTTCGCTCGCATAAGGATCGTCCATGGCATCGCCCGTTGTTGAAAAGCTTGGTCAGATCATCACGAAGCAAACCGCTGCTTCGCCCGATCATGCCCGAGCGCTTCTGATGGCTGCCTATTCTTGGGTGAATCTTGCGGGCAGGTTTCCGCGGCCTCGCAATGTGCGCGCAGCAACCGAACGCGTGAATGGTGGTATTGCAGGAACGATCGTCGATTCGTTCCGCCATCCTGAAAATGCGGTCATGGTCAACATCTTCATGCCATGCGAGATCCTCCACGCCATGGAGCTCACGCCTATGTTTCCCGAAGGCATTTCAGCCTATGTTGCAAACACCGCTTGCGATGAGGTGTTCGTGGAGACTTCAGAATCTCACGATATCGCCGAGACCTTCTGTTCGTACCACAAGCTCATGATCGGGGTAGCGGAAACGGGCATCATGCCCCGCCCGCTCATGATCGCGAACACCACGCTTGCCTGCGATGCGAACCAGCTCTCATTCCCACGCCTCGCGAAATTCTACGATGTGCCGCACTATGTCATCGATGTGCCTACTACTGCCGATGAAGATGCGGTGGTCTATATCGCAGATCAGCTGCGTGAACTAACAGCACTGCTTGAAGATGCCACGCATCGTTCGCTCGATCCTGAAGCATTGCGCGCTACTATGGTAAATTCGCAACGAACGATCCAGGCGTATCAGCGTGCGCTCGCGCTTCGCGGCAAGGTGAGCCTCGATACCACCATGACCAGCGAACTCTGCGCCATGATCTCCACGCACATCATGCTCGGTAGGCCTGAAGCGCTTCGCTTCATGGAAGACGTGCTCGCTGTGACCGAGCGCGCACGTAGTACCGAACGCTCCGACAAGGTGCGTCTGTTCTGGATACATACCCTGCCGAATTGGCAAGAGTCGATGCGCGATATCTTCGATGCCGGCCCTGAATGCGAATTGGTCGGTACCGATATCGCCGCTGAATCGATCGATCTTCCTGATCCCGATCACCCCTTCGAGAGCATGGCGCGTCGCCTCGTATATGGCGCGATGAACGGGCGCGCAAAAGAGCGCTTGGCATTTGCGCTCGAGCAGGCAAAGAATGCCAATGCCGATGGAGTCGTGGTGTTCTGTCACTGGGGATGCAAGCAAACGCTCGGTATCTCACAGCTTGCCAAACAGTATTTCGAGCAGAATGGCCTACCTACGCTCGTGCTCGACGGCGATGGTTGTGACTCGCGCAACGTAGCAGATGGCCAGATGGTCACCCGTGTGAATGCCTTCATCGAACAACTGAAAGCCTTGCGCGCATGATCCACTACAGCTGCAAATACGCACCTATCGAGCTCTTCGCTGCCTTCGGTGAAGAGGCCTGTTTGCTCGATAGGGAAGAGGAGAATTTCGAGCGCGCTGAGGCGCTCACGCATGCGAATCTCTGCTGCCATGCGAAGTCCCTTATTCAGCAGAGCCTCGACAAGCGCAATGTCATCATCATAGACTGCTGCGATTCGCTGCGTCGTGTCTACGATGTCTTGGATTTTGAAGGCGATCAGGAGCATCTCTATCTGCTCGATCTTCCCCACGAGAACAATGGCTGCGCACGTGAATTGTTCGCTGGCGTCCTTTTGAATTTCGTACATGATCTTGAACGATCAACGGGAAGGCCTTTCAACACCGAACTGTTCATCCAGGCCTGTGCACAGGCTTCGTGGGAGTTCCCTCAAGAAGATTTCATCGCGCTTCTGGGTGGACGCGTGAGCCCTGAGCTTGAAGCATCCATCGCAGGCAATATGTCGCTGCCTGTCGCAAACCTTACGTGCTGCGGAAGCAGGGGACTCGAACCACTCCCTGAAGGCGCGCAAAGCCTCAGCCTTGAAGAGCTGATGGATTGGTATGCGCACGCGCTCCTGCGCATGGTGCCCTGTATGCGCATGACCGATGTGAGTGGCAGGCGCGTGCTCTTCGAGAATCCGTACCTTAAGGGCATCATCTATAACACGGTGAAGTTCTGCGATTTCTACAGTTTCGATTATTCCGCGCTCAAAGACGAGACGGATCTTCCTATGCTCAAGATCGAATCCGACTATATGCCTATGGCGCAGGGTCAGCTTTCAACAAGGCTCGAGGCATTTTCGGAAAGCTTAGGGCTTGATGCGCGTCAGCAAACGAACGAGAAAGTGTTCAATATGCAAGGAACGTACTACGCAGGGATCGATAGCGGCTCGACCACCACGAATATGGTCGTGCTTGACAAAGAGGGCGCAGTGGTGGCAAGCGCTATCGTGCGCACAGGCCCGAAGGCCGAACGTGGAGCCCGCGAGGCGCTCGAAGCGGTCTGTGAACAGCTCGGGGCAACCGAAAAGGACTTCGCAGCCATCATGGCTACCGGCTACGGGCGCGATAATATCCCGTTTGCAACCGACACGAAGACCGAGATCAGCTGCCATGCGCATGGTGCGCACTACCTCAATCCTGAGATCCGTACGATCGTGGACATCGGCGGGCAGGATAGCAAGGTCATCTGCCTTGATGAAGCAGGCGAAGTCTCGAACTTCATCATGAACGATAAGTGTGCTGCGGGTACGGGGCGCTTCCTTGAGATGATGGCGCGTTCGCTCGAGCTTGACATGGATCAGATGAGCACGCGCGGGCTTGAGTGGAAGAAAGACCTTACCATCTCGAGCATGTGTTCTGTTTTTGCAGAATCGGAAGTTATTTCGCTTATCGCGGATAATCATTCAGATAATGATATTGTACATGGATTGAATAAATCCATCGCATCGAAGACTGCTTCGATGGTGAAGCGT
Source organism: uncultured Eggerthella sp. (assembly GCA_958409415.1). Lineage (GTDB taxonomy): Bacteria > Actinomycetota > Coriobacteriia > Coriobacteriales > Eggerthellaceae > Anaerotardibacter. Next base: position 9,820 of record CATYMO010000011.1, read on the forward strand.
GCGCGTGGCGAAGCTCCCTTCATGATGACCGGGGGCGTTGCGCGCAACAGCGGGGTGGTGCAGGAGCTTGAATCGCGTTTGGGCGATGTGCTCTTCATCACCGACGCTCCAGATCTGTGTGGCGCGCTCGGTGCAGCACGCTATGCATGGGAAGAACGAAAGTAAAGGAGACATCCCGTGGACGATCCTCGTAAGCAAGGACCGCAGCAAGGACCGATCGATTGGTCGGAATTTATCAAGCAGGCTCAACAATCAGGCGCTGGTGCCGATTTCAACAAGATCAAGTCACGCTTCTCGCATCTGAAGAAGCGCACGATCATCATCGCAGCGGTGGTGCTCGTGCTCGTCTTGGCGCTCGCCTATTGGTGGTTCCATCCGGCCATCAATATCCAAAGTATCGATCTGTGGGGCTTCCTTATCGTTATTCTGGCGCTTGTCACGTTCGTTCTGTTCGTGTTCCGCCAGATCTACCAAACAGGCATGGGTAAGCGCGAGAAAAGCCCTAAGAAAGTGAAGCTCTTCTCTGGCCTTATGGCTATTCCGATCGCTATTGCGGTCATCGGTGCTGTTGGCTGGCTCGCCTCGCAATCCTTCTTCCCAGGTAATGCCGAGAAGTATTCAACGGTCCTCGCTACCGAAGACGCCGATTTCGCTACCGATATTCCTGAAGTGAACTATAGCGAGATCCCCTTCATCGATAAGGATTCTGCGATCCTGCTCGGCAACCGCACCATGGGTACCATGGCTGACTACGTTTCGCAGTTCGAGATCTCCGATCTCTATTCTCAGATCAACTATAAAGGACAGCCAGTGCGCGTCAGCCCGCTCAACTATGCCGACTTCTTCAAGTGGTGGGCGAATAAAGACGGGGGCATCCCTGCCTACGTTATCGTGAATATGTCCACGCAAGATACTGAGATCGTGCGTCTTGAAAACCCCATTCGCTATTCGGATTCCGATCCGTTCTTCTATAACGTCGATCGTCATGTGCAATTGAGCTATCCGTTCTACATGTTCGATGAGAAATCGTTCGAGATCAACGATGATGGTGAACCGTTCTGGATCTATCCCGTTCAAAAGCGTACGATCGGTCTGTTCGGCGGCACGACCATCCAACGTGTTGTACTCTGCAACGCTTCAACCGGTGAATGCCAAGACTTCGCTATAGAAGATGTTCCGCAATGGGTCGACCGTGCTTATCCGGCAGAACTGCTCATCGAACAGTACAACTGGTCAGGAGCGCTTTCAGGTGGCTGGATCAATTCGTGGCTCGGCCAGAATGGCGTGAAGCAGACTACGCCCTCGACCGATGGCAAGAGCGGTTTCAATTACATCGCGCAGGACGATGACGTGTGGGTCTACAGCGGCGTTACGTCAGCTACGGCCGATAACTCGATCATCGGTTGCGTCATGATCAACCAGCGCACGGCTGAATCGAAGTTCTATTCCGTAGCGGGTGCAACGGAAGAATCTGCTATGCGCTCAGCCGAAGGTCAGGTCCAGCATCTTCAATACGATGCCACGTTCCCACTGCTCATCAACGTTGATGGACAGCCAACCTATTTCATGGCACTCAAGGATGCTGCTGGTTTGGTGAAGATGTATGCGATGGTCGATATCCAGCGCTACCAGAACGTTGCGGTGGGCGATACGTTAGCCGCTACTGAGAAATCCTACAAGCAGCTTTTGGTGAGCCAAGGGATCAATGTAGGTGGCTCCGATGCTTCGGCGCATCCTTCTGCAGGAAGCACTTCGGGAACGATCGCATCCATCTCGCCGGTCGTGCTCGATGGCAATTCCCACTACTATCTCATCCTCGATGGGCAACAGGCGATCTTCGATTGTCCGGTGGCGAGCGTGGTCGATGTCGTGCGCTATAAAGTGGGCGATGTGATCGTGCTCAACCATGGCTCTTCGGAAGGGAATGTGGTGCTGGTCGATTCGATCGGAGAGTAGCCGTTCGCGTGTTCTTCGAGCAATTACTCTTGACGAGGTATGTGCGCACTGAAATAATGTATAGGCTTTCTTAAAGCACACGGAATAACTGTTCCGCTACCCAAGACAGCAGGTACGTACGTTTAATTGCGCTTGCGCAGCCCGCCGAGGTGGTTAAGAGAAGCTCACATTCATGGCTTTGTCGACCCCTGCTGTCATTGGCGCAGGGGTCGTTTCTTTTCAGAATTCGATCCACTCAACTGGGGCGGAACTCGAGTTTTGAAAAGAAGGAGGTGTAACGTAAATGCCAAGCACAAAGAATGTCGATGCTCTTGCACAGATCAAAGAGGATCTTGCTGATGTTCAGGCGGTCTGGGTCGTCGATTATCGTGGCCTTACCGTTAAGGAAGCACAGGAGCTTCGTCGCAATATCCGTGAAGCTGGTGCGGTCATGAAGGTGTACAAGAACACGCTCATGCATATCGCACTCAAGGAACTGGATATGGCAGACATGGACGAGATTCTTTCCGGCCCTTCAGCATTCGTCTTCGCTGACGGAGATCCAGTCGCTTCAGCGAAAGCTCTTCGCGACTTCTCGAAGGACAACGAAACGCTCGTCATCAAGGGTGGCATCATGGACGGCAAGTTCGTCGATGCAGAGGCAGTCAAGAAGATCGCAGCTCTTCCTTCGCGCGAAGAACTCATCGCGAAGCTTCTCGGTTCGCTCCAGAACCCCATGTCGCAGATCGTGCGCGTGCTCAACGCACCGCTCGAGCAGGTCGCTCGCACCATCGGTGCTATCGCCGACCAGAAGAATGCAGCCTAAACGCTGCCTAGCCTTAGGGCTTGAACAGGCAGCATAGATGTTGCCAAAAGAAATGATAAGTATGCCACGCAAGGCATAACGATTAAAAAAGGAGTCATACCATGGCTGTAACTCGCGAAGAAATTGTTGAAGCATTGAAGGAAATGCCGGCGCTCGAGCTTTCTGAGCTCGTTAAGGAACTCGAAGAGGTCTTCGGCGTCTCTGCTGCTGCTCCTGTTATGGTTGCAGGCGCTGCTGGCGCTCCTGCTGGCGATGCAGGTGCTGCAGACGAGAAGTCTGAATTCGACGTTATCCTCGAAGGCTTCGGCGACAACAAGATCGCTGTTATCAAGGCTGTCCGTGACATCACTGGTCTTGGCCTGAAAGAGGCTAAGGAGCTCGTCGAGGGCGCACCTTCTCCTGTCCAGGAAGGCGTTGCAAAGGACAAGGCAGAGGAAATGAAGTCTCAGCTCGAGGAAGCTGGTGCTGCTGTAACCTTGAAGTAAATTCAAAAACTTCAATTGGTCTTTCAGAAAGGGCTCGACTGATCAGTCGAGCCTTTTTTTGTATCGGCTCGCTTTGGCGGATCTCGCTTACACTTTCCTGATGCTTCACCGATACTTGCAGGAGAAATGAATAATGATGTTTGATGTTGAAAACTAGTTGTTCGATTCGTGCTTGCGAGCGGCAATCTCGAGCAGGGTATCGTTCAAGAGCGCATAGACTTCGCGCGTAGAGCCGTCAAGGCAATCAAGGTGCTTTTGGATGGTTGCCGTGTCACCACGCTCTGCAGGGCCGGTAAGAGACGCTATAACGCCGTCTTGCGCCACATGCTCAGCGTTTCCTAAGAAGAGGGGAGCAAGGGCTTTTTCGGCGTTCTCAGGCGTGAATCCGCAGCGAACGAGCTCATCGCAGGCACGTTGGTAGAGTGCGATCACCTGATTTGACGCAAGGACCGCAGCGGCGTGATAGCGCACCTTTTCTGCCGCATCGATCACTTGAACCACGTTACCTTCATCGGCGATGAGAGCGACCATTTCTGCAAGGTGTTCCGAATCGCCCTCGATCGCAAAGAATGCCTTATGGAGCTCTTGATAGGTTTCGGTCTTAGAAGGTACCGCGAAAAGCGGATGAACTGAATAGCCGAACGCTCCACGTTCTTCACGCCCTGCAAACACCTCAGAAGAAAGCGCGCCGCTGCAGTGAGCGATGTTCTTGCCTTGTAGGTCGATGTCGCTTGCAAGGATCTCGTTCCAGACAGGCTCGATCAGTCCATCGGGGACCGTGATGAACACGGTATCACAGAGGGGGATAAGCTCTTCAAAGTGTTCGAACGCGCGCGACCCGGTGAAGTCAGCAGATTCTTTGGCGCTCTTATACGAGCGGCTAGTAAAACCAATGATCGTATGATGAGGGGCAAGATACTTAGCGAGCGTGGTGCCGACTTTACCCGCACCGATGAAACCGAGCTTCATAGTAGCCCTTTCGATTCATGTTATACCAAAACAACGAAACGTACGATCAAGTATACGCAGGCAATAGCCGTACAAACGATCATGATCGGGAAGCCGACCTTCGTGTATTCCATGAAGGAAAGGGGATAGCCGTGGCGTTCCGAGATCGAGGCCATAACAACGTTGGCAGACGCACCGATGAGCGTACCGCAACCGCCGAGGCAGGCACCCAGCGAAATAGCCCACCACAAGGGAGCAACATCGACACCTGAAGCGCCCATCGTGGTGATGATAGGAATGAGCGTTGCCACCAGCGGGATGTTGTCAAGGATGGAGGATATGATCGCGCTCGCCCAAACAAGGATAATGAGCGTGAGCAGCAAGTCGCCACCGGTCAGCTCCATCATTCCTTCAGCCATCATCTGAATGACGCCCGTTTCTGCCATGCCGCCAACGACAACGAACAGACCGGCAAAGAAGCCGATCGTGGTCCATTCAACTTCGCGGATGGTCTTCTCCATATCTGCACCACTGATAACGAGCATGATGCCTGCAGCAGCCAGCGCGATAACGCTCGGCTCGATATGGAAGAATCCATGGGTCACGAACGCTGCAGCCACGACCACGATCATGATCACGCTCTTATGGAACAAGCTTCTGTCATGGATCGCATCCGCTTCAACCAGATGCATGACAGCTTCGCGCTTGTCATCGCTCACACCGAGCTTGCGTCCGTACATGAAGTAGAAGATCGCAAGTACGGCAGCCATGATGAGCAGAACGCACGGCGCGTCGTAGATGATGAAGTCGAAGAACGAAAGATTCGCTGCCGATCCGATCATGATATTGGGCGGATCGCCGATGAGCGTTGCGGTACCACCGATATTCGAAGCAAGGATCTCGGTGATGAAGAACGGGATCGGATTGATATCGAGCAAGAGCTTGCAAACCGTGTAGGTGACCGGACCGATCAAGAGAATCGTGGTCACGTTATCGAGCAGCGCCGAGAGCAGAGCTGTGATGATGGAGAAGACGAGCATGATGAGCCACGGATTGCCCCGTACGAGCTTCGCCGATTTTATCGCTAGGTACTCGAAGATGCCCGACCCTTTGACCACGCCTACGAAGAGCATCATGCCCACCAGAACACCAAGGGTGTTGAAGTCGATATGCTCGACACTAGTATCGAAGTCGAGAATGCCGAACAGAATGAGCGCGACCGCACCACAAAGCGCAGCAGTGGTGCGATGGATCTTCTCTGAAACGATGAGCGCCATCACCACGACGAAGATGACGATGGAGATGATCTGAGCTGTAGTCATGAGGTGTATTCCGCCTGTTTTGTCATGCGCTAAGAGCACGCCCGAAAAGCGTGCGATCACGCACAGATTTCCAATGGATTTATCAGTTGTACTTTACCCCAAGTGAGCATTTCGCCATGCGAAATATTCCATTCGCGAGTGCTCTTACCTGCAAACGGCATCCAAGCGAAATCTGAGTGCATCTCACGAGACAAAAGAAGAGCCTGCGCTGGGTAAGGAGCACAGGCTCAAAAGGGCAGTCCTAAGATGAGTTGCGGTGAAGATGAACTACCAGATATCTCCCTCACGTTCGGTACAATCGACCTCGGTGAGCTTACCCGTGGTCGAATCGATGATGAAGCCGCGCACGCATACCGAAGAAGGAATGAGTGGATGGCGTTCGATCAGGTGTACGGTTTCACGCACGCTCTCTTCGCCATCGCCGAATCCGGCGAGCCAATTCTCGAAATCGATGCCGCAATAGTGCATCAGTTCGATATGGTCGCGCGGAACGCCTGCATCGAGCATATGAGAGATCATTTCTTCGGCATTCATATGCTGCGCTCCGCAATTGCTGTGACCAACCACCATGATATTCTCAACGCCTAGCTCGAAGATCGCGACGAGTAGGGAACGGACCACGCTGCCGAAGGGGTGGGCGATCACACCGCCCGCATTCTTGATGATCTTGGCATCGCCGTTCTTAAGGCCGAGCGCTGCAGGAAGCAACTCGGTCAAGCGCGTATCCATGCAGCTCAATACTGCAAGCTTCTTCTCAGGATACTTATCGGTCTCGAACTGTTCGTAGCGCTTCTCTTCAACGAAGGTCTGGTTGAAATCGAGGACTTCTTCAATAGTGTTCATAGCTGCTCCTTTTTTAACGAGTTTTATCGTAGGTTTTGTGCCATCTTTTCGGTATCAAGGGATTGAAAAGACTGAAAATGTTGAATTTGCGGATACAGGTGAATTAGAAGAACGGCTAACTGTCTCTCTCCAGGGTGGCGGTCAGCCGCATAAGATATGTATAACATTATTTTGAGTTGAATTGAATACACGAAAGGCTGGTGTTTCACCAGCCTTTCGAAAGAGAATACTGATTGTTCTCACGTATTAGCCGTAGATCTTCTTGAAATCGGCGTAGGCCTGGTCGGCTTCTTCCATGATGTCGGTCACGATCTGTGCGGCTGGTTTGATCTCTTTGATCAGCCCTGAGATCATGCCAGCAGAGAATGCACCGCGCTCGATGATACCATCGCGCGCAGCTGCAACGGTTCCGCGGCAGAACTGATCGAGCTCTTCGCTCGATGCGCCTGAGTCATGCAGTTTCCAGTATTCTTCGGTCCAGGGGCTCTTGATGCAGCGCACCTGCTTCTTGCCATATTCACCGGTGAGCACGGTGTCGCTATCGCTCGCATCGATGACGATCTGCTTATAAACATCGCTGATGGGGCATTCTTCCGCTACGAGGAATGCCGTGCCCATCTGAACACCCACTGCACCCAGCATGAGTGCCGCCATGAATCCCTTGCCATCAGCGATGCCACCCGCTGCGATAACGGGAATATCCACCGCTTCGGCAACCTGGCGCACCATGGGGAAGGTGCACATCTTGCCGATATGTCCGCCACCTTCCATGCCTTCAGCAACAACAGCGGTCGCGCCCAGATCTTGCATCTTCTTCGCTGCGCGGGCGTGGGGGATGAGGCAGATGACCTTGATGCCGCCCTCCACGAGGATCGGAACGATCTTCTCGGGGTTGCCTGCGCTGATCGTGCAGATCGGTACCTTGAGCTCAACGCACATGCGCGCACATTCTTCAACGATGTCGCTTTCCATGATCAGGTTCACCGCGAAGGGCTTGTCGGTGATAGAACGTGCGATCTCGACTTGTTCTTTGACCCATTGGCCATCATGAAGCGTCGAGGCGATCACGCCGAGTCCACCCGCTTCACTCACGGTTGCAGCGAATTTGCCATCGGAGATATGCGCCATCGCACCCTGGATGATGGGGTATTCGATTCCGAGTACATCGCAAAGTTCTGTTTTCATACAAGCTCCTTCATTGAGGCGTTAAATTTATCTTCTGATTATATCGCCCTGGCGCAAAACGAAGTATTCAATCTTTCGGGTTATTTCCGTTCTTTCTATTCGTGGCGTTTGTATCTTTATTATTGTTCATGCTTTCGGATGTTCGACATCACCGTGAAAGAGCGAAGATAGGGCCGAAGATAGGACTATTGCTAGAAAAGCACTCAGCACTACCGCTTACCAGTATCAAAGGTTTTCAAGCATAATTTTTTAATCGATATGAGCACGCGCATCAACGAAGATTTCCTTGTGCGAAGGCGTGATTCTCGGCCGAAAAATGCTCTCATGGCGGCGGATCATGGGTAATCTACAGTTCGATTTATATATAAAATCGACAATATGTGAACATCTTGTGAAGATGCGTCCAGAATTCTAAAATTACCCCTTGACGCACCCCCTACCCGCGAGGATAATACTGCCTTGCGCGACTCACGAGTGGCGCTCGCGA